>NZ_JQKO01000005.1 GCF_000746085.1 Methylocapsa aurea
ATATTGCTTGCCTTTCGGACCCGCTGCGCTGATCGGCGGCTTGAAAAAGCGCGGCGGGCAGCGCATTCTACATTGCCGATAAGGCTCATTTGCAAGCGGGGTAACCTACAATGTCCGATCTCATCGTCATTGTCTATCCGTCCCAGGAAAAAGCAGAGGAGGTGCGAAACCGCCTGTTTGATTTGCAGAAGGAATATCTGATCAAACTCTCGGACGCTGTCGTCGCCACCAAATCAGCAGATGACCGGATCCAACTGCACCAGGTCGTCAACACAACGGCGGCCGGCGCCGCCTCGGGCAGTTTCTGGGGCTTGTTGGTCGGCGTGATTTTCCTCAATCCGATTCTCGGCGTGGCTTTAGGGGCGGCGGGCGGCGCATTGGGCGGCGCGCTGACGGACTTCGGCATCAATGACAAGTTCATGAAAGACATCGCCGAAAGCATCCAGCCCGGCAATGCCGCCTTGTTCGTGCTCATCAAGGAAATGACGGCGGATAAGGTGCTCGATCAGATCAAGGACTATGGCGGCGTCGTGCTCAAGACGTCCCTCGACGACGCCAAGGAACAAGCGCTTCGCAATGCTCTCGCCGGCGCCGTGGCCGCCAATGCGCCGCAGCCCCCGCCCGCAGCCAGCGCCTGATCCCACCAAAGGGAGCGTCAAGAGGTCAAGGCGGAGCGTTGGGTGGCGCCGCCCTACCGCCTAGGTGTTTGGTCCCGGAATGAGGTGACGCGGGCTAATCTTGAAGATAGTCGGGTTGGGTGTCCCGGCATGAGCGATTGCCTCGAATGGCGTTTTCCATCTCAAGGCCTTCAGATGCTTGGCAAAATTGTAGGTCTTCACGAAGGCGGAACAAAGCCGGCTGCGACGCGTTGGTTTTCCTCGATCTCCTGCTGCGACACGCCCGGCGCTGTTCCTTTCGCGACGGGCACTGAGAGCGAGGCTGTGCATTGGCGCCGAGAGCGAATTGGAAGGGGTTCCTAAAGATCGCCGAGGCGGCCTGTCCGGTGGCGCTCTATGCGGCCGCTTCGACATCCGAGCGCATCGCGTTTCATACGATCAATCGGGCGACGGGACATCGCGTCCGCCGCCAGTTCATCGACAGCGAGACGGGAAAAGCGGTCGAAAAAGACGATCAGGTCAAGGGCTACGAAGTCGACAAAGGCGATTATGTCGTGCTCGAGCCCGATGAAGTCGCCGCGGCGGCTCCCCAGAGCGACAAGACGCTTTCCGTCTCGGCATTCATCAGCTGCGCCGACATCGACGACGTCTATTTCGACAAGCCCTATTACCTCGCCCCATCGGACAAATCCGCCGAGGAGGCGTTCGCCCTCATCCGGGAGGGCATGCGCAAGAAGCAGGTCGCGGCGATCGCGCGGACGGTGCTGTTCCGGCACATTCGCACATTGCTCATCCGCGTTTACGGCCAGGGCCTCGTCGCCACGACGCTCAATTTTGATTATCAGGTTCGCCCCGCGAGGGAGGCCTTCGACGCCGTTCCCTCGATAAAAATTAAGGGTGAGATGCTTGAGCTCGCCGAGCACATCATCAAGACCAAGACCGGCGCGTTCGACCCATCCAAATTCGAGGACCGCTATGAGGCGGCGGTTGCGGAACTGGTCAAGACCAAGCTCGCGGGCAATAAGATCGAAGTCCGAAAGGAGCCACGGCGCGAGAAGGTCGTCGACCTTATGGGCGCATTGCGCGCGAGCGCCGGCATCAGCGGGAAAAAAGCCGCCGCGAAGGCGCCGACGAAATCTAGGGCGGCGCGCGCTGTGAAGGCGACGACAGCCGCGCCGCGCCGGAAGGCCGGGTGAGCGATGGCGCTCGAGGCCTATCGCAAGAAGCGTAATTTTTCTGCGACTGCGGAGCCGAGGGGCGACCGAACGCCCAAGACCAGCGACAGCTTCGTGATCCAGAAGCACGACGCGAGGCGGCTGCATTATGATTTCCGGCTGGAGATGGACGGCGTCCTGAAGAGCTGGGCTGTCGCCAAGGGGCCAAGTCTTGTCCCCGGCGAGAAGCGGCTCGCGGTCCATGTCGAGGATCATCCCCTCGAATATCGCGACTTCGAAGGCGCGATCCCGAAAGGCGAGTATGGCGGCGGCGCCGTGATCATTTGGGACCGCGGAACATGGTCGCCGATCGGCGACGCTCATAAAGGCTATGCCAAAGGCCATCTCGACTTCGAACTGCGCGGCGAGAAGCTCGGCGGCCGCTGGCATCTTGTGAGGATGCAGGGCAAGCCGCGCGAGAAGCGCGAGAATTGGCTGCTGATCAAGGGCGATGACCAATACGCCCGGCCCGAAGGCGGACCCGACATTCTGGACGAACATCCAGAATCGGCGAAGACCGGCCGCGTGATCGCCGACGTCGCCGGCGAGGCGCCTAGCTGGTCCTCAAGGACGGGAAAGAGCGAGGAGAAGCGCAAGGCGCGCCCAAGCGCCACGCCGGCCTCTCCTTCGGGAGAGTGCCGAGCTCGTTGGATTCCAGACCCGGCGGCGATCAAAGGCGTCAAAAAGGCGCCGCTGCCGGATTTTGTCGAGCCGACGCTGGCCACGCTCGTCTCATGCCCGCCAGACGGCGAGCGCTGGCTTCACGAGATCAAATTCGACGGCTACCGCCTGCAGGCCCGCATCGAGGCGGGCCGCGTAAAGCTGTTGACGCGGAGCGGCCTCGACTGGACCGAGACATTCGGCGGGGAGGTCGTCGCGGCGCTGCGGGCCCTGCCCATCGGCGCGGCTTTGATCGACGGCGAGCTCGTAGTCGAATCCCACTCGGGCGCGTCCGATTTCGCTGCTTTGCAGGCCGATCTCAGCGTCGGGCGCAACGACCGTTTCATCTTCTACGTTTTCGACCTTCTCTACCTCAACGGTTATGATCTGCGCCGCCTATCACTGATCGCCCGCAAGGATCTGCTCGAAAAAGTTGTCGGCGACAGTTCCGGACTCATCCGCTACAGCAGCCATTTCGAGGAGAATGGCGCTTTGGTGCTGCGCCATGCCTGCCGACTGAGCCTCGAGGGCGTGGTCTCCAAGCTGCGCGATGCGCCCTATCGATCTGGTCGCAACAAGAGCTGGGTCAAAGCCAAATGCTCGGCGCGACAGGAATTCGTCATCGGTGGCTATGCGCGCTCAACGACCTCCCGTCGGGCGATCGGGTCTTTGGTCCTCGGCGTGTATGAAGGCGATGCGCTGCGCCATGTCGGGCGCGTCGGAACCGGCTTTACGGCGGCGGTCGCGGAGGATCTGTTTAAGAAGCTCGACAAGATGAGGGTCCAGGCGAGTCCTTTCGCAGAGCGACTGACCGCGGAGGAGGCGCGCGGGGTGCGCTATGTGCGGCCGGAACTCGCGGCGGAGGTCGAGTTCCGAGCCTGGACCGCCGATGGCAACCTGCGTCACGCGTCTTTCCGCGGCCTGCGCGAGGACAAATTGCCGCGCGAGATCGTCCGCGAGACCCCGCCATCGGCCGCGCCGGCGACAAAGCCGCAACGCCGAACTGTGAAGCTCACCCATCCCGATCGCCTATACTGGCCCGACGATGGCGTGACCAAGGAAGGGCTCGCCGACTATTATGCCGAGGTCTGGCGTTTCATTGCCCCCTTCATCGTCGGACGCCCCCTGGCGCTGCTGCGCTGCCCCAGCGGCATCGCCGGCGAAAAATTCTTCCAAAAGCACGCCTGGAAAGGGCTCAGCCCCAACATCGTCCTGGTGAAGGATCCCAAGGAGCCGTCCGCGGAGCCGCTGATCAGCATCGGCAATCTCGACGGACTGATTGGGCTCGTGCAGTCGGCGGCGCTCGAGATTCATCCTTGGGGATCGACGGCGGCCGATTGGGAGCATCCGGACATGATCATCATGGATCTCGATCCGGGCGAAGATGCGCCATGGGAAGCGGTGATCGCGGCGGCTGAGGAAACCCGGCAAAGACTGAAGGATGCTGGTCTCGCCGCCTTCGTGAAGACGTCTGGCGGCAAGGGACTCCACGTCGCATCGCCGCTCAAGGCCAAGGCCGAATGGCCGACGGTGAAGGCGTTCACAAAGGCGATCGCCGACGCGATGGCCGCCGATAGTCCGGGCCGCTTCGTGTCGAAGATCACAAAGGCGAAGCGGCGCGGCAAGATTTTTGTCGACTATCTGCGCAACCAGCGCGGGGCGACCGCCGTCGCCCCCTTTTCGACGCGCGCCCGGCCGGGAGCGGCGGTCTCCATGCCGCTTGCCTGGGACGAGCTGACTTCGGGGATAGGGCCGGCCTATTTCACGGTAGGAAACACGCCGACGCGGCTCGCCGCCTTGTCGGCGGATCCTTGGGAGGGCTTCCGCGCGGCGGCCGCGCCACTCGAAGAGCGGAAGCCGCGCAGAAAAAAGGTCGCCTAGGGCATATTCCGAACAGATTGATTCAATCTGTTCAACGAGAATATGCTTAGATTCTTTAACACGGGAGCGATTTCTGATTGATCGAATGATTCCGTCTGATCGAGAAGCGCTCTAGCCGCCTTTCGCCGGTTTGCCATCGGATGAAATGCTCTTGCGCAGCGCCTCCATGATGTTGATGACATTGCTCGGCGCCGCCTCAAGTTCGGTCTTTGCTTTCGCTGGTCGCTTCCCGCCTTTCTTCTTTGCGGCGATGATCTCGAGAAGACGCGCCTGCACGGGATCGCTGACCATGTTCGGGCTCCACCGCTTGCTGCGCTCATCAATCAAAGCGGCGATAAGGCTCATCAGCTTCGGATCGATCTCGCCCTCTCCAATCTTTCCGAAATAATGGTTCGGATCGCGCACCTCATCGCCGTAGCGCAGGGTCCAAAGCACGATCCCCTTATCGCGCGGCTCCAGCATCACCGCGCGCTCGCGGCGGTAGAGCACGAGGCGAGACACGCCAACCATGCCGGTCGATTCCATCGCGTCGCGGATGACCGAGAAAGCCTCCTCGCCGACGGGATCGTCGGGGGTCAGATAATGGGGCTTGTCGCACCAGATCCAATCGATGCTGCCGACGGGAACGAACATCTCGATGTCGATCGTGCGGGCGCTTTCGAGCGCCACCGCATCAAGCTCATCCTCCTCCAAAAGAACGTAATCATCCTCGCCGCGAGGATAGCCCTTCGCCTCATCGTCCTTGTCGACAGGCTTGCCGCTCGCTGCATCGACAAATTGACTGACGACCCGGCGCCCGGTCTTCCGGTTGAGGGTAAGGAAGCGCACCTTTTCAGCGTCAGTGGTCGCGGGCGCCATCGCGACCGGGCAGGTCACAAGGGAAAGCTTCAGGTAGCCTTTCCAAAATGCGCGCGACGCCATGTAACGCTCCAAAAGATGCGATTTGAGCTTGCCTGTCCCCCAGCAGAGCTCGACGGATACTCAGGCGCAATGCCGCCGCTCGACCGGCGCGCTTGAGATTACTCCCGCACGAGGCGGTTCGTGTAATTCGGAATCCTGATCGACAAGTCCTGCGGAAGCGTTTCGATGACGCGGGTCCGCTTGCTCGGCCGCTCGCCTTCAAAAGCGATGACATAAAGCGGCGCGCTGATCTCGCGCCCTGTCGCGGGGTCGCGCGCGTAAAGCAGGTCCGACGCCGCCACAAGGAAAGACTCGGCCTCGCCATGACAGGAAACGACAAGATCGAAGAACCGCAGGTTCCGCTTTGCTGGCCGCAGGCTCCACTCCGCCGCAATGGCGCAATGATCGCAAAAGCAAATAAGTTTCCGCATGCGCAAACGCTCCCTGTGCTCACGCCTGATCGCGTCCCCTGTGAACGCCCCCGCCGTAGAGGCGTTCCACCATGAGCCATGCATGAGCCATGGACCTCGCCGACGTCCAATGATCAGGAACAGCGCCCCAAGCCCGAGCGTCACTGTCATCTATAATTCATGTGCAACCTGCAAGATCGGCGGCGAATGAGTCTCTCCCATCTCCCAGTCGCGGCTCAGGCCGGGACGCTAGAGCATTTTCAAGCGAAGTGGAAACCGGTTCGCGTTAAGAAAATGCGACAAAACAAAGAGCTAGAGCTGCTTTCTGATTCCATCGGATCTGAAAGCACTCTAGAATTGGGAAATGAAGGGGCAATGGCGGATCATTTATGAATCAAGTTGTGGGACTATTTCCGACCCCGATAATGCGCGTAGAGCGCCTGTTGGGGGAAGATTTAATCCGCCATTTGGTCCCTGAGGTCACCGCCTCCCGCACCATCGCCAACGCAAAATCCGACAGGCTTTCCCATACCGAGATCATGAGCCCGCGGTCGAAAGCCTCGTTTGTCGAAGCGAGCGCGTTGATCAATCCCAAGCTCGTTGAATTCGGGGCGCTGCTCTTCGGCGAGAACCTCGACTGGTCGATCAAGGAGATCTGGGTCAACTTTCTGGAGACCGGCGGGAGCCAGTCGATCCACAACCACGCCAATAGTTTCGTCTCGGGCGTGCTCTACCTGACGCCGTCACACCCCTCGGCGAACATTGTCTTCCACAAGAGCCTCGGCGGCGCAGATTTCGCCTTTAAGAACCAGAACGAGAATGTGCGGTTCGGGCCGTATAATGGCGGCAAATGGGCGATGCCGACGATCGCTGCGGGCGATCTTGTCCTCTTTCCCAGCTACCTGTTGCACGAGGTCCCGACAAATCGCGGCAATCAGCGCATCTCGGTCGCCTTCAATGCAATTCCCGCTCGGCTTGATTCGTTCGGCTACGCCATCAACCTTTCCTGAAAGCGCGATCGCGACGGACCAGCGCCAACCGTCGGCTGTCCCGCTCAACGAAGATACGAGGAAAAAATGAAGACGAGGAAGCAAGCATCGGCGGCTGTCCTGCTGCTCGGCGGGGTGCTGCTCGGCGCGCCGCAAGCGCTGGCGCAGGAAATGTATGACACATCCGTTCCGTTCCAGGGAGACGTCTTGAAAGAGGCGCCCGCGCCGATGGTCATCAGCTTCGCTGAGGCGATCTATCTAACGAATCTTCGCCTTGTCGGCGCGGATGGCGAGGCGTGGCCGCTCGACTGGCGGAAGACCGAGGACGACGTCTTCAAAGTCGAATTTCACGTTGCGAAGCCGCTGCCGCCGGGCAGCTACCAGATCGAGTGGACAGCTTATGTCCGCCAGCACTACCACCCTGACGGCGGCGTGATCGCCTTCACCATCGATCCGCAGGCCGCCCCTGGAGGCGCTCTCACGCCGGCGGCAACGCAGCCAACAGTCTCCGCGCCTCAGGCCGCGCCGGATTCGCCCGATCCAGCGCTTCGAGCAGTCTCCGCGCCGCCGACGGATCGCTGAGACCGAGCTGCCGGGCCATAGCGAGCACCGGGAGATAGGCCGCATCGAAATTGGCGCTCATCCGCACCACCTCGACGAGCTGCGGCCCGACGTCAGCGATGAAGCCCTGTGCATTGCCTGCAATCCGGGTCCGCACGCCGATCTCGAGGAAGCGGTCGCGGGCGCGCCAGTAGTCAGCGAGCCTTCGGAACGCGCCGGCATCCTCGCCCCGCAAGAGGGCGCTGGGTTGTGGATGAAAGGCGTCAAGCAGCGCCATCAGGCGGGCGCCGGGCGTGTCGCTTGCGACATAGGCGGCGCGCGGCGCCTGGGTCGTAACAAGCGGCCGGTCATCGCTGTTGAGCGGACCTGGCCCGGCGAACAAGCGCAATTCATCCGCGCTCGCGAGGTAGAGTCCAAATAGAGCCGTGTCGTCCCTCAAATCAAGCGCCGCCAGCCGGGCGCCCAGCGAACCGTCCTGGACGCGGCGGCTGAGCCAATCGACCGGGTAGGATTTCGGCGAGAGGCGGCCAACCAAAGCAACGAGCGGCGTCTCGATGCTGAATTGCGCGAGATATGCGCTAGAGTTGGGGAAGACCGCGAGGAAGGTTCGCAGGATGACGCGCAGCGTGTCAAGATCGAGCTGGTGGAGCGGGAGCCACTGACAAAACAGCCCATCTTCCGCGAGCCGATCGCGGATCGCCGCGAAATGCTCTTGCGTGTAGAGCGCGCCTGAGCCATCGAGCGACGGATGGAAAAGGTCGGCCACGACGACGTCGTAGCGATCGCCGGCGGCGCGAACGAAGCGGCGCGCATCGGCGACATGGACGCGCAGGTTCGCGTCGCGACCGAGATTGGGAGCCGACTGTCTGAACCACGGGAAGGACTCAACGACCTCAGGCACAAGCTCGACGCCATCCGCAATCACCCCAGGATGATCCCCCACAGCCGACAAAGTCGTGCCGGTGCCAAGCCCGAGGAAAAGCGCCCGCTTTGGGTTGGGATGGAGAAGCAGCGGAATGTGAGCCTCGCGAGCGTCGGACCGGATCGATGCGTCGCCGCCCATGCGGAAGTGGTTGTTGACCTGGAGATGATTCGCTCCGGCCTGATCCCGCACGACGCTGACGGCCGCCATCACGCCGTCGCGATGCCATAGGAGCGCGCCGCCCGGCGGCGTCTGGATAAAGCGCAGCGAGAGGGGCGAGAGCTGCAGCGCGATCGCCGCCGCAGCCGCTAAGGCGGCCAAAGCGCGCGTCCGCCCGCGGAAATTCGGCAGCGCCAGAAGATAGAACAGGGCGACCAAGGTGAAGCCGAATTTGGCGCCGATCAAGGGGAGCAGGAGCGGGCCAAAGAGGATTGGCGCGAGCGCGGCGCCTAATGTGTTGACCGCGAGCGCAGCGCCGAGCGCGCCAGCGCGATCGCGGACGCCTTGCGCCAGCTGGGCGAAGAGCGCGCCCATCGCAATGGTGGGCAGCAGGAAGGCGGCGCCAGCGACGCCGAATTCAGCGCCGAGCCGGCTGGCCATCGTCGGTGGCGCAAATCCCTGAAGCGCGGTCAGGATCGTCTCAGAGGAGGCGAGCGCCACGGCGCCGCCGACGCAGCAAAGCGAAGTCAGAAGGACCAAGCGAACCGTCAGCGCGTCACGATCATAGCGCTTGGCGAGCCGGCTCTGGAGCGCGCCGCCGCACGCCGTCCCGAGGAGGTAGACAGCTAACAGGATGGCGAAGGTGTAGATCGTGTTCTCAAGGATTTGGCTGACAACGCGAATCGTCAATACTTCGTAGCCGATGCCAAGGAGCCCCGTGAGGAAAAGCGGCGCCAACTGAGCCCGACCGGCAGCGGACCGCGGGTCTGCGGGGCGAGCCGCCGCCGACCCGCTGTGCGCCTGTCCCCCGCAAAGCCACATGGTTATGGCGCAGACCAGGTTGACGGCCGCGCACGCCATCAGCGTCGCTGTGAGCCCCAGGGCGGGAATGAGCAGAAAGATCGTTGCGAGCGCGCCAGCGACGGCGCCGAGCGTATTGGCGGCATAGACGATGCCGACCGCGCCGCCTCCGCACAGACGCGGGGCCAACACCGCCTCCAGCGTCGGCAAGGTCCCGCCCATCGCCAATGTGGCCGGCAACAGCAAAGCAAATGGCAAAGCGAAGGCGACAAGCCATTGCCGCGCCGGCGAAGCGTCGACCGGCGCGAGCGCGAGGGCAAGGTCGCCAGCAAGCGGCGCGAGGGGAATGAGGAGAACGGCCCAGGCGCCGATTGCGAGTTCCAGCCCAGCATACCAATACGCGGGCCGCGCCTTCATGTTGAACCACGGGGCGCCCAACGCCAGAGCGCCCAGCGCGAGCCCGGCGAAAAGGGCGGTCATGACGCCAAGCGCGGCGACGATCTCGTGTCCGAGCGAGACCGCAAGCAACCGAGTCCAGATGATCTCATACGCCAATCCGGCGAAACCAGACAGACCCGCGATGCCCATGATCGATAGCGCGCCAAAGCGGTGCGCTTTTCGATCGACTCTGGCCATCGGCTCCGCAGCGACTTCAGTCATAATTGCGTCAAACAGTTTTTGCAGCCCATAACTGGAGGCGCATTCGCTTCCGGGGTGCGGAGAAAGAACAGGGGTGGGACCGCAATCGGCGCGGTCCCACCCATCGACTATTTGGTGGCAAGTTGGTTGGCGAGGTCCTTGTTGGTCTCCACCAGCAGCTTCGGCTGATCGGACACCCGAATAAAGATCGGGTTGGTGTAGAACCACAGGTCCGCCCAAGCGGCGACGTCGAAGCTCGAAAGCTTGGCGCCCCCACCCGTCGTCTGCATGTGCGCCGGGCAAGCAGGGTCCGTGCAGAGAATGACCGACGTCGCAGGATCGCTCAACGGATTCCCCAATGCATCCGTCTCGTTGGGCGTCGCCACCGGAAGATTGGTGCCACGCGCGCGGATGTACTGGTTGCCCTGGATATTGGGGATAACGAAGCTCATCGTCCGCTTGTTGCCCGAAACCGTCCATTTCGCCGCGTTGAACGTCGCGTAGATCAAGGCCGACGGATTGGTTCCGTTGGTGTAGTTCGCGTTGTTCGGCGAAATGACGCCCGTGATATTACCGCGGATGAAGTCGACGTGGTCGAGCACCGGCTTGTTGAGCGGCTGCTGGATGCCGAGCTGCAACAGCGACGGGTTGTTGAACGCGTAGGGCGAGTTGTTCGGCTTGGACGGCGTCGTGACGGTGAGCGTGATCCGAACCGACTTCCCACGCGGCACCACCAGCGTCTCGCCCATGCGGACCTGAGCGGTCTGTCCTTCGATCGCGGCAGTGAAGCCGAGGTCGCCCGTGATCAGATCGCCGGAGACCGAGAACGAGTTGCCGCTGCGGACCGCGTTGACGATCACCTGCGGCCGAAATAGCCCGTTCGTCGGCCGCAGTATGTACAGCTTTTGATATTCGCCCGGATAGAAGTCTTGAGTCGATTCGCGGACATAGGGGCTGAATGCGCCGCGGTTATGCCAATCCGAGCTAGCAAAGAAGAACCAATTGCGGCCTTCGCCGAGCAACGCATCCCATACCCCGCCGATCTTCGCGCCATAGATGCCCGTGCCGCCATAGGTCGTCACCCCGACCGAGTCAATGCCGGGTCCGCCAAAGTCCTTTCGGTACTCGCCGCGGTTGTTGCTTGCCTGATGGCCCGGCATCGTTTCGAATCCGACGGCGACAGTCGGACCTGCGTTGTTGAAGTCGCGGAAATGCTCGACGTTGAAGCCTCTATTGGCGTTAGGATCGAAAACGCCGGCGCGTTCGACATGCGCTGGCACATAATAGCTCTGCAAAGGGTAGTTCGCCTGCATCCAGGCGACGCTTGGCACCGCTTTGTTCTGGTGGTTCGCAAGGCCCAAGCCGGGCCCGGTCGCATTCGCAACCTTGCCCTTCCAGATGCCGCTATTAGCAACGCCTGGCGTGCCGCCGCTGCCGCTCGTGTCGGTATCGCTGCGGTCAAAGCGGAATTCGAATTGAGCGAGAGCGTCGTTATTGCCTATGTCGCCACGCAAGTAGTTCCATGGCCGCTGGGCTCCAAGGACCGTGGTGCTGGTGTGCTCATGGCCAGGCACGTTTGTCTCGAGCCCGACATAAAGCATTGGGTTTTGGAGTTGCTTAACCAGCGACGCCACCTCGGGATAGACAAATTCCTGAAGCATTTGCCAGCGCCACATCGCCCGATGCGGCAGCCCGTCCGGCGAGAACGATGTCGACGTGACGACGTCTCCCTTAAGGGCCGCGGCGCCGATCGTCTGTTCCCATAGCTTGCCGGAGCCGGTCTTCGAGCTGTCGCCCTCTGGATCGTCGAACCGGCAATCGCGCGTGCCGGTGCCGCCGTGGCCCGCCTGCGCCATCCACTCCAGGCCAAACGTATTGATCGACTTCGTAATCAAGGTCGAGACCGACACGGTGCCATCGGTGCAGGTCGTGTGGTTGTGGAAGTCGCCTGCCATGTAGCGGTCTGTGGCGTCGAGCGCCTTCGCCGGCGTCAACATCCCGATCGTCAATGCCAAAGTCGACGCATAGGTCAACAATCGCATGGATAAAGCCGTGTTTGGCATTACTTTAGTCTCCCCTCCTGTAGAACCGAGGCCGCGACCTTAGTTGCCAATCGTGACAGGAAATACAACCACAGGTGATAGTTTAGCGACCCTTTTATGACATTCAGGCGCGACTGACGTTTGATTTTGCTTCCATGAATGACATGCGCTGTCATGAATGTGACATCGTCAATCTATTACTAGGTGCGCAACCGAGACGTGCGGGCTGCATGATCGCGTCGACGCTTAGTAAAGTTGGCTAGGAATTTTTGATGTCGCTGGGAGAAATGATCTCGTTTGCGGAAGGGGGGAGGACAGCGTCGATGCTGGCCGGAGCGCGCGGGCTGCTGCGGGCCGGGCTTCTAAAAGAGCCGCTGCTTCACTTCCTTTTGCTTGGATCGCTGATTTTCGCAATCCATGCGGCCGTATCTCCGTCTGTGAGCAAGGACAAGCTCATCGAGGTCCCACCGGAGGTCCGCCAGTCGACCATCGAGCTTTTCGAGAGCACAAATCAGCGTAAGCCGACGTCGGAGGAACTGGCCCGCCTGCTTGATGTTTGGATCCTCAACGAGATCACTTACCGCGAGGCGCTCGCCCAGGGGCTGGACAAAGGCGACGAAATGATTCGGGAGCGCATCATGCAGAAGATGCGCCTTCTGGTCTTCGGCAACGTCACCGTGAACGAGCCCACCGAGGCCGAGCTCCGGCAATGGTTCGAGGCGCGGCGCGAAGGCTATGACATTCCCGATATCTTGAGCTTTTTTGAGCTTCCCATCGGCGGTCCAGAGGGCGAAGCCGAGGCAAAATCGATCCTGCGACAGATCGAGGCCGGCGACGAGCCGGAGGAGGTTCGGCTTCGGGCACATATCTTTGCAAATCGACCCCGCAAGAGTCTCGAAGCGGCTTTTGGCAAGCCTTTCGTCGAGCAGCTCACGGCTTTGCCAATTGGGCGTTGGCATATGCTGCAATCTCCAGCCGGCTGGCACATCGTTCGCTTCGATTCAATCGTGCCTGGACGAGCGGTCCCATTGCATGAAGTCGAGACGCAGGTCATCAGCGATTGGAAGGACGATCGTGGGCGCGCCCTCGGCACGGCCATCATTCGCGATATGGGAAAATCCTACGTGATCCGGCGCAACGAATCATGATCGGGTTCCTTCAAGGCCTCGGCGGGGGCCGCCGGCGGTTCATGCTGTTCGCCATGGCGGCGCTATCGGCCGCCTTCCTCGTCCCGGCGCGGCCGACATCGGCGCATGAGGCGAGTATGGCCGTGATGGTCCTGCGGGAAGTAGGTCCCGGCCGCTATCTCGGACAGTGGTCGATGCCGCCGATCGACGAGCGGCTGCGTCCGATCTTTCCCGAGCACTGCGCATGGGACCCGCCCGAACTCGATTGCGGCGAACGCGGATTCGTCGGAACCCTCAGTTTCATGGGGCTCGGCAGCAAGCAGTCGGTCGCGATGTTTCGCGTGTTTCCCCTGGAGGGGCCCGCCCAGGCCTATACGGTCAGCGCCGCCAATCCCATCGTGACGGCGGCGCGCGACCCCGGTCGCGACATCGGGGCCTGGCTCAATCTTGCCGATACCTATGTCAATCTCGGCATCGACCACATCCTGCGCGGGATCGACCATTTGCTTTTCGTGCTCGGCCTTATTTGGCTGGTGCGCGACCGGTGGATGCTGGTGCGCACCATCACCGCGTTCACCGTCGCGCACAGCCTGTCGCTCGCGGCGGCGACATTCGGCTGGGTCGGCGTTCCGGAAAGGCCGCTCAATGCTACAATTGCGCTCAGCATCGTCTTTGTCGGCGTTGAGATCGTGAAGTTGCAGCGCGGCCAGGTCGGTCTCGCGGCGCGCTACCCATGGGTGGTCGCATTCGCTTTCGGCCTTCTGCACGGTTTAGGCTTTGCGACCGCGCTGACCACTCTCGGGATCCCACAAACGACGCTGCCCTTCGCTTTGCTGTTCTTCAATATCGGGGTCGAGATCGGGCAACTCGCCTTCGTGTTCGTGGTGCTCGCGCTGATCTGGGCGCATCATCGGGTTGAGGCGACGCTGCCGCGCTGGGGCGCTGTGCTGCCGGCCTATGCGATCGGCAGCATCGCGGCCTTCTGGTTCCTGGTGCGGGTTTGAGACTTAGGGTCCGATTGGTGGGAGATATGATGAAGGACGCTCGGTTGAAGGCGACCGCCGCGCTTGGCGCGTTGCTCGCTCTGTTGACGCCGGCGCCAGCGCTCGCACATATTGGCGTGGCGCTTGGCCTGCAAAGCGGCATCCTCCACCCGATTACCGGGCTCGATCATGTCGCGGCCATGGTGGCGGTCGGCCTCTGGGGCGCCCAACTCGGCAATCCGGCGATCTGGGTGCTGCCTATTGCGTTTCCGCTGGTGATGGCGCTGGGCGGGCTCTTGGGCATGAGCGGCGTTGTTCTGGCGTTGCCTGAGGAGGCAGTCGCCCTCTCGGGCATCGTCCTCGGCGTCCTCGTCGCGTTGCACGCCCGGCCACAGCTCTGGATCGCCGCGGTGATTGTCAGCGTCTTTGCAGTTTTTCACGGCTATGCCCATGGCCGCGAATTGCCCTATGCCGCCGATCCGCTCGCCTTCGGCGTAGGCTTCGTTGTCGCCACAGGGCTTCTTCATCTCTGCGGCATTCTCATTGGCCTCCTGGTGCGCATGCCGCTCGGCGAGCGCGTTATTCGCGCCTGCGGCGCCGCGGTCGGCTGCGTTGGCGCCTATTTCCTTCTCGCCGCGTTGGGAGCAATCGGATGAGAGCCATCGTCCGTCGCCTCGCGGCGACGTTCGCGCTCGTCGGCGCCCCGGCAAATGCGCATGCGCATCTCGTCAATACCCGGCTCGGTGATTTCTATGGCGGCATGCTCCATCCGCTCACCGGGTTCCAGGACCCCCTGCCCTGGCTGGCCCTCGCGATCCTTGCGGCCCTCCAAGGCCCGCGACGGGCGCGATGGCTGCTCGTGGCCTTCCCGGTCGGCCTGCTCGTCGGCGGCGGACTGTCGCTCATCGCTCCGGGCGTTTCTTTCATTCCTCTCCTCGACGTGGCGCTCATCGCACTCATCGGCATGGCCGTTGCCGCCGCCGTTGTCATGCCCCTGCCAGCGGTGATTGGTCTTGGCGTCGTCATCGGGCTGGCGCACGGATACCAGAACGGACAGGCGATGACGGAATCGACGGATCACCTGCTGTTCATTTCCGGGGTGACCGCAATCGGATATGCGTCGATAACTATGGCGACCGCATGCGCCACCGCATTCCTACAGGGCAGCGGAAGCTGGCGCCTCTTGGCGTTGCGCGCGAGCGGCAGCTGGGTGGCGGCGGTGGGAATCATGGCGTTCGGACTGCAGTTCGTCGCGCCAGCAACGCATTAGAGCATGATGCCGAAAAGTGGAAACTGGTTTTCGGCATCATGCTCTAACTCTTCGATGAGAGGCGAATTTAAGACTTTGGACGAGATCGCGTTGCGATTCCGTCCAAAGTCATCCGGCTCTAGACAATTCGTTCGCGGAAGCCTCTCCCCCCATGCGCGGCGCCCGCCGACGCAAGACGCGGGATCATTGTTTCCGAGCGGCGCCTGCGGCCGAACCGCCAACTCGGCGAGATAAAGCGGAGCTGTGAAGCGACCGCGTCCTCTTGACGTTGGCGCTCCGATTTCCTTAAGCTCCGCCATGCCGAGCAACGAAAAGGCCCTCGCCGCCCTCGCCGCTAACCCGTTTCCGCCGAGCCCCTGGGTGCAGGTTACCGATGACGGCGTCGTCATCAGAGCCGGCTTCAGCGATCAACTCCTGGCGCTGCTCCGCTGGGTGCCGAAAGTGCGTTGGCGGCCTGAAAAGCGCGACTGGATCGTTCCCTTGTCAGGCGCCGAAGCGGTCCGCGCGCTTCTGCCTGAGATTTTGCGGCTGGCTGAGGCGACCCAGCCGGGCGCGCGCGGAGCCTCCCCGCCAAATCCGAACTCGGAACCATCGCCGGCCGATCTCTTCCGGACATCCGCGCGGTTGATTTTCGGGGGAGACTGGCAGCGCGACACGGCGCGCGCCTTGAACCTGGACGAAACCGCGCTCGTCCGCTGGCTCGCCGGGGAGAGCGGCCTCGAAGATCCCGAGGCGCTCCTCGACGAGATGCTGGCCCTGATGCGCCGGCGCGCCGCCGATATTGCGACCGAGGCGGACCGGCTCGCCGCCGCGATCGAGAAGGCGCGGCGGCGCGACCGCCCCTGACGGGTTTCGATCGGGCGGCCTCTTACTGGTCCGAAGGACGTTCAGCCTCCGGCTCTTTTGCCGGCTCCGAAGGGCTCCCCCCCTCCGAGTCTATTGCCGGTTCGGATGGCCTCAAAAGGTCGGGCTCCTTTGTCGGCTCCGGCTGGCTCGCGGCCTCTGGCGTTTTCGCCGCCTCGGGCGCCTTGGCGATGTCCTGCATCACCGGCGGCGGATTCCAGGCCCCAGTCAGCGCATCGCCCTTAGGGGCATAGAGCCGCATGGTCAGGTTGAACGGCCCTTTCGGCGCAGGCAGCCAGTTGGCCTCCTTGTCGGCGCCCGGACTTTCGTTCTGGAAATAAAGATCGAGCGATCCGTCGAGATTGGCCTTGAACGGCATCCAGCTGCTGAGGGCAAAGCGGTTGAGCGCATTTTCAACCTGGAAGCCCGCCTCATCATAGAGCGTGATCGACCAGAAGGCCTCCGCCGGCGGCGTCGCTCCCTTATCGAAATGGAGCGTGTATTTATGGGCGCCGTCGAGCGGTTTGCCGGTCTGGTCCGCCAGATTGATCGGGTAGATCGCATCCTCCGGCACATTCGCGCCGAGGCCCATCTGGGAGACGATCGCGCGCTTCAAATAGTAATTGCCGTAGACCCCCATCGTATCGGTGTTCATCGACCAGCCATTCGCAACCCTGGCAAGGGTCGCCATTTTCCACGCCATCAGTTTTTGCGCGTCCTGCGGCGCGCGGTCGAGGGCCTCGCGGATCGCAGGATCGAGCTTGCCGATGTCGAAGCTCTTGCCAGGCTCGATTCCGATGCGCTTCATCCGAGCGATGATCGGCTCATCCGTGATATGTGGCGGCTGCAGCTTCAGGAGTTCCGCCGCATAGGCGAAATACCGGCCAGCCGGCATCACATCGACCTGCAGCTTGGGCGGGGTCTTCATGTCGACGTTCGGATCGATTTTGACGACGGAGGGCAGCGGAGCCTTGCCCCAGCGCGACAGCGGCGTGACCTTGAATCCGGCCTGGATCTTGTGGACCGCGTCATAATCCTGCGGCCCATCCGTCTTGGTGCGGCCGATGATCCAAACATAGGGCGTCGGCGCATCGATGCGTTGCGTCTCTTTCGGAAGCTTGAACCTCTCGATCAGCTTGTCGCGGAGATCCGGACGCCAGCCCGGCGGCGTAATGATGAAGTGGCCGGCCTGGGTTCCCGTCGTGCGCCAGCCCGGCGAAGCAAAGACGTCCGTCCACATGTCGAGCATGGGCAAAAGATAATAGCGACCGCCGGTGTCCGGGACTGAGACGATCAAAGGCTCCTTGGTCAAGTCGAGCCAGGCGATGGAATAGAGCGTATCGAAATTGGGCCGCACCACCGATCTGAACTCGGCAGGCGGAAACTCGGGGACATTCACGAATGAATTCATCGGTCCGCGGCCCATTTCCTTGCCCGGCTCGATATTGGTGAGCTGCTTGCGGGTCAGATCCATCGTCACCAATGGATAGAAATAGACATAGGCCTCGACGCCGATGGCGCGCGCCTCCTCTGCCGTCACAGGCGCCGCCAGCGGCGCCTCCGCCCTTGCGGCAGGCGCAAGGCTCAGGAGCAGGGTCATTGTCACCGCAATTGCTTTATAGGTCATCGCAGACTCCAGAAGTCCAATGCATCGGATGAATCGCCGAGTTCATATCCAAAATTGCGGCGCATTTGTCGAATGCAAAGCGCCGGCGCCGCTCAGTTGCTGTCCCGACTTGAGATCAAGCAACGCCCGCCGCCCAGCTTAAGCGCCATTTTTGAAAATTGGTCGCTGGCTTCAGAAGAAAAGTCTCGCGCCGCTCGGGGCTTCCGGGGAAAATCGTTGGGCGACCGTCCCTTCCGTGCTGCATTAGAGGGACGACGAGCATGGTCCCCCAAACATCGCGGCGAGATCAAAGATTTAGAGCCGAAAACTGAGAGACGCGAAGATCGCGTCCCCTTGC
The DNA here is from genome assembly GCF_000746085.1 of Methylocapsa aurea. GTDB lineage: Bacteria > Pseudomonadota > Alphaproteobacteria > Rhizobiales > Beijerinckiaceae > Methylocapsa > Methylocapsa aurea. Next base: position 17,983 of record NZ_JQKO01000005.1, read on the forward strand.
ACCCGCTTTTCGGCGGCGAACTCATGAAACCACCGGCCGCTCAGCGTAAGTTCTTGGGCGTCCGCCTTGAAGGTATAGGAGAGCAATGGACCGATGGCCGCCACGCGCCCCCTATAAGGGCCGAGTGTGGCGGTGGGGCCGCCATCGTCGGTCACTTGCTGATAAAAATAACCGCCGACGCCAGCAGCGAGGCCAAATGGGAAGTGCTGATTGAGAGCCCACTCGAAGTGCAGCTCAGCGCCGCTCTGATAGTTCGTCGCCGCGTTGACCGTGTTGATCGTCAAGCCGAGCGCGGCGGAGGCCTCGAAGCCGGTCTGGAGGCTGAGGAAGGTATATGCCCCTTTGATGTCGATCGCGGGCCGATTCAAGCTCGTGAACGCGATTCTGTTGGGGTCATACGCGCCGCTCGGAATGAAGCCTATCAGGACCGCATTCCAATGATGCTCGCGCTCTTGCCAACCAATATAGGTGGCGACTTCGACATTTCCGATTGCGTTGACGGAGTCCGCCAAGGCCTGTTGGCGGAAACCCGATGGCCCCACGGTCGGAACCAAAGCTGTATTTCTAACCCCGCCAAAGGGCACGTTCACTCCGAACCCAAGCGAACCGCCCAGCACATCGAGGTCCGTAACCCAATTGACGATAGCGCCGTTCGCGACAAAGTTGTAATTGACTTTCGTGGTGTCCTTATACCAGACGCCCGAGTATAGATAGAATATATCAGTGAAATAGACGCCGGGCGGCGGCGTATACCCAGCCATCGGAATCGCGAGACCGAGAACATATTCGCTGAGCCCATACTCCACCGCCTGCGCGGGTTGGACGGCGGCGGCGCTCGCAAGCCATAGCATGGCGGCTGCGCTCCGGGACTTACGCCAAACCGACTTGCGCCAATGCCCCATGGCCTCACCTCAGAAGCGAAAACTAGGCTCTAGGCATGACCACAACAGCTGCCTATCGAATGAACAAATATCATAATTCTTTCCGGCCAGCCTTCCTTTGAGCGACTTTCCAGCATCAGCGAGCAGATTGCTCCCGCGCGTTACAATTTCGCTACACAATGCCTCAAAACGGCAGACGGATCGGCGAAAGCCGCGCCGATTTGCAGCGAAATCCGATTGTCGTGGATCTTAGGATGGGCGGCGCGGCATACGCCGCCTACGGGCGAAGCCGCGCCGCCTTCTCCTAGAACTCTTTTAAGTCCATAGAAAATCGGAAAGCAGCTCCGACACTTTGCGTTATCGTATTTTTAACGCGAAACGGCGTCCGCTTTATTCGAAAAATGCCGCTGTCAGCAAACCAATTTTGATTACTTGCTGAGTTCGATGCCGCGCTTGGCTCTCATTTCGTCGAAGACGAGGCCGATCGCTTCGATCACCTTTTTCTCGGGATGCGCCTTGCAATAAACAATCGTTTCGTGCTCGGCTTCCTTCGAGCGCGGCACATTGATGTAATGTTTCTTCGCCAATCCATTGTACCAGCCGCTGTACCATGTGGTCAGCATGTCCGCGTCTTCCTGGAAAGTGTTGGCCAGCTCCGCGCAGGTCAGAGCCTGGACATTGAGATAGCCCTCTTTGTCCGCATAGGTTTGCAGTTCAACTTGAGCGTTCGCGCTGGACGCAAGGCACGCCATGATGGCCGCGGTGGCAAGCAATATCTGTCGCATTCTTCGTTCTCCCTGCTTGGGTCTTACGCCGGCATCCGGAGCCCAGTGTTGCATCACCGGCGAATCGCCGCCGCGTCAGCGCTAACCTTGTACTGTGACGGACGAAGGACAAACAAGCCGCGCCCGGAGTTTGCGCCGCCCGTTGAGCCCTGGGCCAGGGGCCTGGGCCACGCGCGAGGCGCGGCGCTATCGCTCCACCGCCGGGTGGGGTAAAGAGCAACTCGAACGAAACCGACCATCGTCGCGCCATTGGCGCGGGCCGGAGGGGCCTTGGGCCGGAAAAACGCCAAAAACCCCTCAGCGGCGGGCCTGGACGAAGCTCCAGCCCCCTCCATCTGGGGCGGCGGCTCAACCGGGGCGCGCCGAGCTAAGGAAAGAATTCCATGTCGCTGACAGTCGCTGTCCAGATGGACCCGATCGAGAAAGTCAATATCGCCGGCGATTCAACCTTCGCCCTCATGCTCGAGGCCGCCCGGCGCGGGCATCGCCTCTTTTACTATACGCCCGACAAGCTGTCCCTCTGGGAAGGCCGCGTCGTCGCACAGGCGGCGCCGATCGAGGTGCGCGACGTGGAGGGCGATCATTTCACCTTGGGCGAGCCAAAGCTGCTCGGTCTCGCAGGCGTCGACGTCGTTCTGCTTCGCCAGGATCCGCCTTTCGACCTCGCCTACATCACCTCGACGCATCTCCTGGAATTGCTGCCGCCAGAGACGCTCGTCGTCAACGATCCGGCGAATGTGCGCAACGCGCCGGAAAAGCTGTTCGTGATGCGATTTCCACAGTTAATGCCGCCGACGCTGATCACCCGCGACAAAGCCCTGATCGAGGGATTCCGCGAAGCGCATGGCGAGGTGGTGATGAAGCCCCTGCACGGGCATGGCGGCGCGGCCGTTTTCAAGCTCGCCCGCAAGGACCCCAATTTCGGCTCGCTCTTCGATCTGTTCGCGACGACATTTCGTGAACCCTGGGTTGTGCAACGCTTCCTCCCGCAAGTCAGCGAAGGCGACAAGCGCATCATCCTCATCGACGGCGTCGCCGCCGGAGCGGTGAACCGAGTGCCGGCGGAAAACGACATCCGCTCCAACATGGTGCGAGGCGGCGCCGCCGCTGCAACGCAATTCACCGAGCGCGAACAGGAAATTTGCCGCACGATCGGCCCGGAATTGAAACGGCGCGGCCTCCTTCTCGTCGGCATTGACGTCATCGACGGACATCTGACCGAAATCAATGTCACCTCGCCAACTGGGATCAGGGCGATCAAGCGGCTCGGCGGTCCCGATCTGGCGGTCGCCGCCTGGGATGCGATCGAGGCGAAAAGAATGGCCCCCGACGCCTTGCCATCGGTCAATGCCGAGCCCAAATCCAATTGGATCTTGCGGAGGATGCGCGGCGTTCGGCGTCCAGCCCACAACGGTCGGAACCCATGAGCGCCATGCTCGACACACTTTCACCGGCGCGGCGCCGGCGCAGCGGGGTGGTTTTGCCCCATGCGGCCTTGTTCGATCGGGCCGGACTTCGCGCCAGGATCGCGGCGTTGCACGCCAGCGATAAGCCTAGCCTCGACGTGCGCCGGGAGGTGATCGCGCTTTTTAACGCCGCCCTCGGCCATGGCCGGGCCATGGCCCGCAAGACGCTTGAAGCCAACGGCGGCGGTCTCGCCTGCGCCGGTCAGCTCGCGCATATCGAAGACGAATTGATCCAGGCGATTCATCATTATGTCGTCAATCATGTCATCGTTGGCGGTTGGCCGGAGGATGGCGACGCGGAGGCCAATCCCTGTACGATCGCCGCGGTGGGCGGATATGGCCGCGCCACCCTGGCTCCAGGGTCCGACATCGATCTCCTGTTTCTGCTTCCCGCCGCCAAGCGCGAGCGCGGCGAACGCGTCGTCGAAGCCATCCTCTATGTCCTCTGGGACCTCGGCCAGAAGGTCGGGCATTCGACCCGCACGATCGAGGAATGCCTGATCGAGGCGCGCGCGGACATGACCGTTCGCACTGCGCTGCTCGAGGCGCGCTTTCTTCTCGGCGACAAGGCGCTTTTCAAAACCATGCGGAGCCGGTTCGAGCGGGAGATCGTGCATGGCGAGGCGGCCGAATTCGTCGCAGCGAAGCTGGCCGAACGCGACGCAAGGGTCGCTCGAACCGGCCGTTCGCGCTATCTCGTCGAGCCCAATGTCAAAGAAGGAAAAGGCGGGCTGCGCGATCTCAATACGTTGTTTTGGATCGCCAAATATGTCTACCGGGTGCGTGAGGCCGCCGATCTCGTCGGAGCCGGACTGTTTTCGCGCTCCGAATATCAACTCTTTCGCCGTTGCGAGGAATTCCTCTGGCGGGTGCGCTGCCATCTCCATTTCCTGACCGGCAGGGCGGAGGAGCGGCTGACCTTCGATCATCAGCGCCAGATCGCGAGCCGGCTCGGCTATTCGACCCGCGGCGGCCTCGCCAGCGTCGAGCGTTTCATGAAACATTACTTCCTGATCGCGAAGGATGTCGGCGATCTGACCGCTATCGTCTGCGCCGCGATGGAGGAAAAACAAGCCAAGCCCTATGCCGCGCTGGATCGATTCTTCGGGCCGCTGCTCTATGACAGGACCCTCGTCGCCACCGGCGACTTCGCCATCGGAAGCGGCCGCGTCACGGTCGCCGCCGCGGATGTTTTCGCCCGCGATCCGGTCAATCTCATCCGCCTGTTCTGGGTCGCCGATCGCAACGGCCTCGCCATCCATCCCGATGCAACGCGGCTCGTCACCTTGTCGCTGAAGCGCATCGACGCGAAATTGCGCGCCAATGCCGAGGCGAACCGGCTGTTTCTCGACATTCTGACATCGCGCAACACCCCGGAGATCGTGCTGCGGCTGATGAACGAAGCCGGCGTTCTCGGACGCTTCATTCCAGACTTCGGCCGCATCGTCGCGCTGATGCAATTCAACATGTACCATCATTACACGGTGGACGAGCATCTTTTGCGCGCGGTCGGCAATCTCACCGACCTTGAAAAGCACAGGCTCTCCGGCGAGCACCCGTTGGCGAGCGAGATCCTGCCCTCGATCGGCAATCGGACCGCCGTCATTCTCGCGCTGTTTCTGCATGACATCGCCAAGGGACGGATGGAGGATCACTCCCTGGCTGGAACGCAGGTCGCCCGCGCCATCTGTCCGCGCCTGGGGCTGTCGGACGCCGAGACCGAGACGGTCGCCTGGCTGGTCGAAAACCATTTGATCATGTCCGACACGGCGCAGCGGCGCGATCTCGGCGATCGCAAAACCATCGCGACCTTCGCGAACCGGGTGCAGACGCTCGAGCGGCTCAAAATGCTCTTCATCGTGACAATTTGCGACATCCGCGCGGTTGGGCCCGGGGTCTGGAACAATTGGAAAGGCGAGTTGCTGCGCACGCTCTATTGGGAGACCGAGGTGGTGCTCGCCGGCGGCCACTCGACGATCGACCGCAAACGGCGCGTCGCCGAAGCGCGGGCGGAGTTGCGGCGCGCCTTGCCCAACTGGTCGGACCTCGATTTCGAAGCCTACGCGGCGCGCCACCCGCAAGCCTATTGGCTGAAGGCCGATCTCGACCAGAAGATCCTGCACGCCAAGCTTTTGAACATGACTGAAGTCGAAATGCCCGCGCCGGTGACCAATATCGTCGCCGATTCCGCCCGCGGCGTCACCGAGCTCACCGTGATCCCGCCGGACCATCCGCGGCTCTTGTCGATCATCGCCGGCGCCTGCGCCGCGTCCGCAGCGAATATCGTCGACGCCCAAGCCTTCACGACGACGGATGGAATGGCGCTCGACACGATTTTCATTTCGCGCGCCTTCGACTATGATGAAGATGAATTGCGGCGCGCCGGCAGGATCACTTTCGCCATCGAGCGCGCCCTGAAGGGCGAAATCGAGCTGCGCGAAATGGTCGCCGCGAGGACCAGCCAGGCAGGCGCGATCCACAATACATTCCGGCTGCATCCTGAAGTATCAATCGACAATTCGCTTTCCAATCGTTTCACCGTGGTCGAGGTTTCCGGCCTCGATCGTCCGGGCCTGCTTTACGATTTGACGACCTGCCTCTCCCGGCTTGGCCTCAACATCGGGTCGGCGCATATCGCGACATTTGGCGAGAAAGCGGCGGACGTGTTCTACGTGACCGATCTGGACGGCGGCAAAATCACATCGACGGAGCAGGGGGAATCGATCCGGCGCATGCTTTTGAAAACCTTCGCCCAATCAGCGGAGGCCGAGCGCTGACGGACATTGAGGCCAAAATAGCCCGGAGCGCCGCCTCCCAAGAGCATTTTTGAGCGAAGGGGATACCGGTTCGCGCTAAGAAAATGCGACAAAACAAAGACCTAGAGCGCTTTCTGATTCCGCCGAAACTGAAAGCGCTCTAGCGAGCCATTCGCTTGGCCTCAGAGGAAGAGCTTGATTTTTGCCGCTGAAAAACTGATATCCCGACACAGCGCGTCTTTCAGCGGATTGATCATGAACGATACAAAAAAGCCGACGAATGAGACTTCCGATGCCCCCGCCGACGCTCTCGCTTCGGCATATGCCGATCTCGCGGGGCAAGGCGCCGCCGGTCAACCTGACCCATTCGCGGTGCTCGAAAATCTTCAGCTCGAAAACGCCGGCTTGAAAGACAAGTTGTTGCGCACGCTGGCGGATATGGAAAATCTGCGTCGGCGCACGGAGCGCGAGGTGGCCGACGCAAAAGCCTATGGCGTCTCCTCCTTCGCGCGCGACATGCTGACTTTCGCCGACAATCTGCGCCGCGCCGTCGAAAGCGTCCCCGCCGAAGTTCGCCAGCAGGCCGACGGGCCGGTGCGAACATTGATCGACGGGCTCGAACTGACCGAGCGCGACTTCGCCTCGCGGCTTGAAAAATACGGCGTCAAGAAGCTCGAGCCGCTCGGCGCCAAGTTCGATCCAAATATGCAGGAGGCCTTGTTCGAGGTCCCCGACGACGCCGTGCCGAACGGGACAGTCGTTCAGGTCGTCGAGTCTGGCTATGCGATTGGCGATCGCGTCCTTCGCCCAGCGAAGGTTGGAGTCTCGCGAGGCGGCGCCAAGCCCGCCAATTAGCGCCCATATGTTCGAGCCAAGCGAAGCAGAACAACCAGCGCACTGAAGCTTCGAGCGTGTCCTTTCGGCCTAAAGCATGATCTGAGCGCGGTTTTCGATCAGATCATGCTTCCGACCCTGTCCATCTGAGCGATCCTTCGCTCAGATGGCGCCCTCGATGGGATCGCTCGAGAGCTTGTAAACCAAGAACTTCCAAATACTTTAGAACTTCAAGGTGACGCCCGTGCTCACGACCCAGGGGTCAAGCGCGACATGGGTGCGAATTGGGATTGCGGTGCCCAATACCGTCCCTTGCGCGTTGGTGGACAAGAAGAGCTTCTTGACGTCGGCGAAGACGCCGAGATTGGGAGTGAGCATGAAATCGGCGCCGCCCTGCAGGACGAAACCCCAGCTCTGATCGACCCCGAAATTATTGACCAGGATGCCATCGGCGATATTGCCGAAGTTAAGAAGATAGACGGCGCCTATGCCGGCATAGGGCTGAAACGGACCCAATTGCGTGACATGGTATTGGAGCAGCGCCATGGCGGGGCCCCAGCGCATGCTGCCAAGGAGATTGGTGCCAAAGGCGTTGGTCAGCGAGAATCCCGTGGCCTTCAAATGGGCGACGGGAGGAATGCCCGCGCTCAGCGCAATCGCGATATTGGGCGTAACGAAATATCCGAGCTCGAGAGCGACGGTATAGTTCGGCCGTATATCGATATTCGAAATACTTGCTATTCCGGCGACATTGTTGAAATAGCCGCCACCGGTCGATTGAGCATTGGTCTCCATGAAAGCGCCCAGGGCGCCGACGTGAAGGTAAAAGCTCGGCGACGGGGGCGGCGGCGGCGGAGCCGGCGGCGCCAAGTCCGCCGCTTCAACACGGCTTACTGCAAGCGCGGCAAACATCGCCACGGCGCAAAATCGAATTGCAGGCATCATCGACTTCCCTCCACTCTGTTTATTGAGAAAGGGTTCCCGCTTTCACGATTTTTTGTCAATCGATACAAAGCAACGACAATCGATCGGCTGACGTCTATGACTTATTTACCACAGATTCGGAAGCCCCAGCCGCAAGGCATTCGGACGGCCAGGCACGGAAAACTCCCAATTGATTGCGCGCGCACTGGCTGCGACAAAATCCCTCTTTTGCCGGTGCGCGCCATCTCGACTTTGCCAATGACAGATTTCAGATAAGGTGATAGCGCTTTGGCAAATAAAACAAGTTTTCGCCTCGGCGGGGCGTTTTGAATGGCGAGGGAGGAGGGCGAAAGTGACTTTTCAGCGACGTTTCCTTGACGGCATTTTCGGGCGCCGGGATTTTGGATTGGCGCAGCGGGCCGCCGAGCCTTTGAGCTTGGCCCGGCGGGCTTTGGCGCTGTGCCTTGTCGCGGCGCTGGGATTGGGGGCCGGCGCGTTGGACGCCGCGGCGCATTCGCGGCTGGTCAAGTCCGATCCCGCCGCGCGGGCGGTGCTGTCCGCCGCGCCCAAGGAAGTGCGGCTCTGGTTCAACGAGGCGATCGAGCCGGCCTTCGCGAAAATCTGGATCATCCCGGCGGAAGGTCCCCAGATTCCGCTCGCCAACCACCGCGACGACGCTGATCCGCGCCTGCTCGTCGCGACGCTTCCGGACAACTTGCCCAAGGGACCCGTCGCAATCGGCTACCGGGTCTTATCCGTCGACGGCCATGTCGTCGAATCGACGCTGACCTTCACCGTGCAGACCACCACCCAAAATCCAACCTAGGCCGCTTCGAACATGTTCGACCCGCTTGCGCTTGTGCGCGGCGCCGCAATGCTTAGCGGCGCCATTGTCGTTGGCTCCGGGTTCTTGCTGTGGCTGTTGCGCGGCTCCCTAACCATTGAGGTTGAGGGCGGCGCAACATGGCGCCGCCGCGTCGCTCTCATGCTCGCCGCCGCCGCCGCCGCAGGGCTCGTCGCAACCATCTTGTTCACGATCGGAACCGCCGCGGGCGCCGCCGACATCAGCGCTTTCGCAGTCGATTCTGCGGTGCTGAACACCTTTCTCACCAAGACATGGGCCGGCGGGGTCACGCTCGTCCAGCTCGGCTTCGCTCTCGCCGCAGGCGTTCTTTGCGGCCTTGCCTGGTTCACGCTGGAGAAAAAGCCGACCTCCGACCTCTTCCTGTTGCTGGCCGCGGTCACTGCGGGCCTTGGCCTTTGCGCCGGCGCTTTCGCCAGCCATCCGACCTCGATCGAACCGGCGGCGGCGGGGATCGGCGCCGCGATCGCCCATCGCGTCGCGATGAGCCTTTGGCTCGGCGGCCTCCCCGCCCTGATTTTGCTGATCGGCCTCACGCCTGTCGCGGACAACGCCCGCCGCCTCTCGCCGCTGGTCTTGCGCCGCTTCTCGGTTCTCGCCACCGCCGCCATGCTCGTCATCGCCGTCAGCGGAACCGTGTTGACCTGGTATCTCGTCGGCTATGTCTCCCGCGCGATCGGAACCGCCTATGGCCACCTGCTGATCGTCAAACTGCTGCTCCTTGGTGGCGTTCTCCTCATCGCCAGCAGCCTGCAGCGGCGCCTGTTGCCGGCGCTGGAGATGAAGCCAAGCGATTCGATCCTTCTAAGCTACGCCAAGCGGGTCAAGATCGAGACCGTTCTGGCGGTCCTCATCGTCGCCGCCGCCGCCGGTCTGGCGCAGCAAAATCCGCCCGAGCACGAAGACATCTACTGGCCGTTGCCATTTCGCTTCTCGATCGCCGCGACCTGGGGCGTTCCATGGGTTCCGACCATGGTCCTTGGCGGCGCGGCCCTGACAGCGCTCGGACTGGCCCTGATCGCCTTCGTGCTGCGGCCCTCGCTGCGGCCGGTCCAACTAACCCTTACGCCGCGGCATACCCTCATCGCCGGAGTCGCGGCCGGCTTGATCGGGCTCGCCCTGGGGCTGCCGGCCATCTCAGTTCAGGCCTATCCCGACAGCTATCTCACCACTGATATCCCCTACGGAGCTCAATCGATCGCCGACGGGTTGCGCCATGTCGAGGCCAATTGCACGCAATGCCACGGCGTCAGCGGACTCGGCAATGGACCGCTCGCGAAGAGCTTGCCGAAGCCGCCCGCCGATTTCTCGGCGCCCCATACCGCCCTCCACACCGGCGGCGATCTTTACTGGTGGGTGACCCATGGCATCCAGCCCTCGGGCATGCCGGGCTTCGCCGACGCGCTAAGCAATGACCAGCGCTGGAACATCATCAATTTCCTGCGCGCCTTCTCGGTCGGCTATCAGGCCAGGGTGATCAGCCCGAAGGTCTTCCCCGGCCAATCCTGGCTGGGGCCGCCGGATTTCCCGGTGACCGACCAGCAAGGCGTCACCCGCTCGATGCGCGACTATCGCGGCAAATCCGCGCTTCTGCTCGTCGTCGGTCCAGGCGATGCGCAGGATAAGGCGCGGCTCGAGCAGCTTCTGGCCGCCAAGGACCGCCTCGGCGAACTCGGCGCGCAAATCGTCCTCTTGTCGCCCAGCCCGGCGACGGCGGGCGCGGTGGGAAGCCTGCCGATCGAGCCGCTGCGCGACTTCGCCGCCGGCAAGATCCTGACCGTCGATCAGGACCAAGCCGATGCGCTCGCGACCTTTGGCCTGTTCACCCGCACCTTCGCCGACGCCAAGGTCGACGTCGCCAGAGCCCCGATCGAACATGCGGAGTTCCTGATCGATCCCTCCGGCTATATTCGCGCCCGCTGGATCCCCAACCAGGAAACCGGACCAGAAAGCTGGAGCGACATCGCCGTCCTTGAACAACAGCTCAAGACAATCAATAAAGAGCCAATCATCGCGCCCCCAATAGACGAACACCATTGAGGCTTTCTTTCCAATCAGATGAGTTCATCTGATTGGAAAGCGCTCCAGAGCATGGTGCCGAAAAGTGGAACCCGGTCTTCGGACGACATCATGCTCTACCTCTTTGGTGAGAGGCGGATTTAAGACTTTGGACGAGATCGCCTTGCGATTTCAGTCCAAAGTCATCCGGCTCTAGAGCGCCCTATTCGTGGAGATGACGCCTGCCGTCCGATCGGGGATGTCCCGTTAAGCCGTTTCCAGCCGATCTAAAGCTTTGTTTCTTATCGCATTTTCTTAGCGCGAAAGGGTTCGCTCGAAAATGCTTCACGCATCAACCTCGACACGCGGCAAGGGGCCAATTTAGCCGGCCGCCCCCTCATTGCTTTTTCAGGCTGAGGCTTTTGCCTTCCTTGGGATCCTTCAGCCAAACGCCGTCCGGCTGCTGATCGAGATGCGTGCTGTGGCCCTTGCGCGCGGTGAGCACGAGGCGGCCATTGACGATCTGCCAGGCGACCGGATCGAAGATCACAATTCCCTGATCGCGGCACCCTGGGGCGAGGGACGCCTTGTCGCCGCCCTTCGCCTTGGCCTTGTCATCCAAGGTCAGCATGCAGCCGGTGTCCTTGCCGCCATCGCGCAGAATCGAGTAGCGGCCAGCGGCTTCGCTCGCTTTTCCCGCCGCCCGGGGGGGACTGGCTTTTGCCGGCGCCGCCCAGCCCTGCGCCTCGGCGCAAATGAGAAGGCCCGCGGCGCAGACCAAACGGGGCCAAGCGCGGCGGAAATGCGCAATGATGGACGCCTCTAATGTCTTCTGCATTTTTCCTCATAATCCCGGAGCCGCTCAAAGGCCATGGGCTGCCTTTTATGACCGCAAGCGTGGCATCGCGAAGAGTTTACATCCGAGATCGTAAAAAAAGCTACTCTCGCCGGAGGGCAAGCGCCAAGGCGCCGCCGCTCCGTCGATTTGTGGGTCCGGCCAAAATGAGATATCCCATGCGACAGCGAGCGGATCGCGGCGATGCGCTCCGGCGCTTCAAACCGTCCAACTTTCGGCCATTTTCCCTAAGAGGTTCAGTTTGCAACGCCGCTTGCAGCCAAGCGCGAGAACGCCGGCCCCGGGCGAGAGACATGGCTTCCCTGATCGCAAAAGACGTTCGAAGGAAAGCGGCCGCGCCGGGGAGGCCTATCGGCGCCATGGCCATTGAGCTTGCCGGCGGATCGAGGATAATGCCAACCTGCGACGGGCCGATTCGGCATCGCCAGAACGGCGAAGGCCGCCGGTCTTCAGGCTTGAGAGATCTCGAACGAGCTATGGCATGTCTCCTCATCCAAGGCGGCCAATGCTCGCGCGGTGGCCGCCGGCACCCATGTAGGGCATCCCTTGGGAGGACCAACCCTTGTTTCGCCTAATCGGCCTTGCGCTTCGTCCTTTTCGCCTGACCTGCGGCCTGTGTCTTGGCCTCTCTATTGGGCTTGGTTTGGCTTCGGCGCGCGCCGACACCGTGCGGGCGCGCTATTCCGTGACCCTGATCGGGCTTCATATCGGAGAGGCCGCCGCGGTCGGATCGATCGATCCGGCAAGATACCGAATAGATCTCAACGCCAAATTGACCGGCCTTGCGGCAATGGTGTCGAATGTCAAAATGGCGCTGACCTCCACCGGCTCCGTTCACAAAGGGATCGTCGCACCCGCGAGCTTCGCCACGACGGCGGCGAGTTCTCAAGAGACCCGGACGGTGCGGATGTCGCTGAACGCGGGCAATGTGAAGAACGTGGAAATCACTCCACCCCTCGAAGACAAGGAGAGTCGGGTTCCGGTCACCGCGGCGAACAAGCGCAATATTCTCGACCCGACGAGCGCTTTCATCATGACTGTGCCCGAAGGCCAATCCCTGGTTGGGCCGGCGGCCTGCAACCGGACGATTCCTGTCTATGACGGCTATATCCGGTTTGATATCACGCTGTCCTATGTGGGCTCCAGGGACGTGGCGGTGAAAGGCTACTCCGGTCCGGTCTCGGTCTGCGCCGCGCGCTACACGCCCATCGCCGGGCACAGGTATGATTCAAGGTCGGCGCGATTCATGGCTCAGAACAGGGAGATCGAGACTTGGCTCGCGCCGGTCCCGCACGCCCATGTGGTGGTGCCTATTCATGTCGCGTTGACGACCCTGGCCGGCTCCGCCGTAATTGACGCCGTCGAATTTTCGGTCGAATCCGGCGGCGTTGCGGCCGCCACGACGAATTAGAGCGCTTTCATTTCCGCCGGAATCAGGCGGAATCGCCGCCGCACTCCAACACTTTGTTTTAATGCGTGGTTTTAATGCATGGCTCTGTCCAGCGAGAGCTGCATCTTTTGGAAAAGCCAAGGCAAACCCCATGATCACGCTCTACACGTTCGGGCCTTATTTCGGTCTTCCCGACGGAAGTCCCTTCGTCACCAAGGCCATGCTGCTCTTGAAGCTCGCCGGCCTCGCCTACGCGGAAGATCGCGGCGGCTATGGCCGGGCGCCGAAAGGCAAGCTACCCTATATCAATGACGACGGCGTCCTAATCGCGGATTCGACCTTCATCCGCTTTCATATCGAGAAAAAATACGGATTCGATTTCGACGCCGGGCTGGATCCCGCGCAAAAGGCCACCGGCTGGGCGGTCGAGAGAATGTGCGAAGATCATCTGAATTGGGCCATGATCGCCGCCCGCTGGGTCGACGAGGCCAATTTCGCCAAAGGTCCCGCCCATTTCTTCGACGCCGTCCCGCTGCCGATCCGACCCATCGTGCGCAGCCTCGTTCGCCGCAAGGTCAGGAGCAGTCTCATCGCGCATGGATTTGGGCGTCATGCGGAAGCCGAAGCCTTTGTGCTGGCCAAACGCGACATCGATGCACTCGCCACGCTCCTCGGCGACAAAGCCTTTCTGATGGGCAAGACGCCCTGCGCGGCGGATGCAACCGCCTTCGCCTTCATCGCGCATCTCCTGAGTCCGACGTTTAATGCGCCGATCCGAACCGCCGCCGAGCGCCACGCGAACCTCGTCGCCTATCGCGACAAGATCATGCGGCTCTATTTTCCTGCTTTCGCCTGAGGCGCGACAAAGGCCCTCGATTCTTGGCGGATCACTTGAGAAATACGTAGATATCGGCTTCGAGACTCGCGTCATCGCTCTCTTTAGTGTCCGAAAGATATTCCTCGATGAAGAGGTTTTTCGCCTCAAGACCCTTTTCATCAAGGAAAGCGGTAATGAGATCATAGGTCGAATCGATATCCTCATAAGCGCCGCGATGGAGGAATTTGATCGCCTTGCCGGAGGGAGAACTGCCGAGCTTCACCCCATCGGTCAGTTCGGTCTTCCCCTCGGGCTTCTCGGAAAGAGGGACCATCGCCTCGAAATGAAAGTTGGCGTCGTCGGTTGACAGGAACACCGCGAAAGGGCGCCCCGCCGGCGTCAATCCAGCGGTTTTGACCGCCGCGTCGACCTTAGCGATTGCGCCCGTGATGGACTTGAAGCCATTCTCCCAATCCGAATCGCCGCTGAGGAAAGCGACCGGCCTGGCGGGAACCTCCAGCGTCACGGTCGTGGCGTCGGTCGGGATGCCCGGCGCCGCCTTTGGCTGTTCGGCCTCGGTTGGCGCGGCAGGGGATGCCGAAGGGGACGCGGACGGATCGGAAGGAGCGGCCGCATCGGGAACAACCGGAGCGGATTCGGCGGCCGCCACGATCATGGCTTGGCGCGCCTGCGATTGCGCCGGGAGGCTCGATGCTATGAACATCACTGCGCCAATAGCCAGCGCGGCATTCGCCAATCGCTTGATGTCGCCGGTTCTCATTTGCCGCTCCAAAACTGTCACTGACGCTTGTCTAGCCGAATCCTCGGCTTGATTGTAGCGGTTGGCTGGGCGAAGCCAAGCGAACAGGATGCATAAGAACACGCGGCTTCGACAAAACAATGGCCGTTCCCCAATGTTTTTCTTACATTGCGAACAGAATCTGGCGAACAGAATCTGGCGAACAGAATCTGGCGAACGGAAACCCGATAGAATGAACGTAGGCTCATGAGTCCTCTCGGCAACAGGCGCGTCACCAAGATGAATGGTCTCGGCAACGAGATTTTGGTGCTCGACCTACGCGGCGGCGCCACTGCGGTCAGTGGGGCGGAAGCGCGCGCGATCGCGCAAGGCGAGGGCCTTGCGTTCGATCAGCTCATGGTGCTGCGCGAGCCGCGGTCGACAGATGCCGATGCTTTCATGACAATCTTTAACGCCGATGGCTCGGAAGCCGGCGCCTGCGGCAATGGCACGCGGTGCGTCGCTTGGACATTGATGCGCGGAAGCCAACGCAAGACGCTCGTGCTCGAGACCGCCGCCGCGCGGCTCGAATGCCGGCGTATCGACGAATGGACCTTCTCCGTCGACATGGGCCGGCCGCGCCTCGCCTGGAGCGAAATCCCTTTGGCCGAACCCTGCGCCGATACGAGCGCCGTCACTCTGCGGTTCGGCCCGGAAAGCGCGCCGCTGCTCGAGAACCCCTCGGTCGTCAACATGGGCAACCCGCACGCGATTTTTTGGGTCGCCGACATCGCGGCCTATGATCTGGCGGCCATCGGCCCGCTGCTCGAAAACGATCCAATGTTCCCCGAGCGCGCCAATATCTCCCTGGCCCAGGTTCTGTCGCGCGAACATATCGCGCTGAAGGTTTGGGAGCGCGGCGCCGGCTTGACGCGGGCCTGCGGTTCGGCTGCTTGCGCCGCTCTCGTCGGCGCGGCGCGCAAAAACCTCACCGGCCGCCGCGCTACGGTCAGTCTGCCGGGCGGCGATCTCGAAATCGAATGGCGTTCTGTGGATGACTGCGTCGTGATGACCGGTTTGGTCGAACTCGAATTCGAGACGACCCTCGACCCCGCCCTGTTCGAGGATCTCGCCGCGTGACAGGCTCCGGGCAGAGGCCGCAAGGCGTCGAGGTTGTGACCTTCGGTTGCCGGCTCAATCTCGTCGAATCCGAGGCTATGCGGCGCGCGGCGGCGGCGCAGGGTCGCCAGGATCTCGTCATCGTCAACACATGCGCGGTGACCGCGGAAGCGACCCGCCAGGCGCGCCAAGCCATCCGCCGGATCAAGCGCGAAAAGCCGAACTCCGAAATCATCGTCACAGGCTGCGCCGCCCAGATCGACCCCGATCAATTCATCCGCATGGCGGAAGTCGCGCAGGTTATCGGCAATGCGGAAAAAGCCGACCCGGACATCTGGGCCGGCAGCGACGGCGCGCGGGTAAAAATCTCCAACATCATGTCTGGGGACGCGCGGCCAGGCGTCCTCAGCGAAGGCGTCGAGGATCATACGCGCGCCTTTCTCGCGGTCCAGACCGGCTGCGATCACCGCTGCAGCTTTTGCATCATTCCGTTCGGGCGCGGCCCGTCCCGCTCAGCTCCGCTGGAAACGATCCTGGACGCCGCCCGCGATCTTGCCTCGAAAGGCTTCCGCGAGATCGTCCTGACCGGCGTCGATCTGACATCCTATGGGCATGACCTTGCCGGCGCGCCGAGGCTCGGAGGTCTGGTCAAGGCAATTTTGCGCGCGGCGCCCGGTCTCGAGCGGCTGCGGCTGTCCTCGATCGATTGCATCGAGGCGGATGCCGATCTCATTGACGCTTTCGCCGCCGAACCCCGGCTGATGCCCCATCTCCATCTTTCGCTTCAGTCCGGCGATGATCTCATCCTGAAGCGCATGAAGCGCCGGCACAGCCGCGCCGAAGCCGTGCGACTTTGCGCTAAGATCAAAAAACTGCGGCCGGAAATCGTGTTCGGCGCCGATCTCATCGCTGGGTTTCCGACCGAAACGGACGCCAGTTTTGAAAATACGCTGGCGCTGGTCGAAGATTGCGGCCTGACCCATTTGCACGTCTTTCCGTTTTCGGCGCGGCCGGGAACGCCGGCGGCGAGAATGCCTTTCGTCGCCGCCTCTATCGTGAAGGAACGGGCGCGGCGCCTGCGCGAGGCCGGGGCGGCGGCGCTTCGCTCCCATCACGAGGCCCAGATCGGAAAGACCCTACGCGTCTTGACCGAGCGCGGGGGCATCGGCCGCAGCGCGGATTTCACCTGCATCAGGACCCTCGATGCGCCGCCCTCCCGCATGATCGACGTCAAAATCACCGGAAACGGCGGCAAGGCGCTCGAAGGGGCGATTTGTTGACCTGACCTTAATTCGAAGCGCCGAACAATCGCTTTCATTGATTTATCGGATCATGGGGCGCCCACTCCGACCTGTTCGCCGGCAGGTCATGCAAAAATACTAATGAACGGAACGCATTCTTAAATTCCAATTTTCATGAAAGCGGCCTAGAGCATGACGGCTTCAAGTTGCATCGGCCATACTCTTAATCGCCTCGTTTTAACGCATGATCTTGTCCAAGAAGTCTGCAACTTTTTCAGAACACTAGAGCCGAGGCTTGGCGTCAAGCCGAGCCAATTGCGGAGATTCGCGTGCCATCCCTGATCCGTTTTCTTCTGGTTATCGGCGTTCTGGCGGGGATCGTCTTCGCCGGCATGATCGCTCTCGTGACCTTCGTCGAGCCGCAGCCGCGCGAAATGAGCCAATCGATTCCTCCAGCACGGCTGAACAAATAGGCGCCGCAATGCAAGCCAGGAACGGCTCCCATCGCCTGATCGAAGCCTTTCTCGACATGATCGCGGCCGAACGCGGCGCCTCGAAAAACACAATTCTGGCTTATTCCCGCGACCTTGCCGATTATGTCGCGGCTCTGGGGCGCGCCGGCAAGACGCCGCTCGAGGCGGAAAGCGGCGATATTCGCGCCTATCTCGGCCAGCTCCAAGCCCATGGCCTGAAACCCGCTTCAAGCGGTCGAAAACTCTCTTCGATTCGCCAGCTCCACCGGTTTCTCGTTGCCGACGGACGCCGCGCCGACGATCCGGCGGCCATTCTCGAAGGGCCGCGCCGCGGCCGGGGCCTGCCCAAAATCTTGTCGATCGCCGAGGTCGATCATCTCTTGGCGGTCGCCCGCGAAGGCCTTCAGGATTCCTCGCGCCCAGACGGGGAGCGCCTGCGGGCGCTGCGCGTCGCCGGCCTCCTCGAACTCCTCTACGCCACGGGCCTGCGCGTTTCGGAACTTGTGTCGCTGCCCAAAAGCGTGACGCGCTGCAAGGACCCGCTCATCACCATTCGGGGCAAGGGCGGGCGCGAGAGGCTGGCGCCCTTATCGGCCCTGGCGCGCCAGGCGCTCATCGCCTATCGCGCCTTTCTAGAGCAAAGATATCCCGGCGCGGCGCAAGGCCCCTGGCTGTTTCCGGCGGACAGCGAAACCGGCCATCTTACCCGGCAGGCTTTCGCCCGCGATCTGAAAACCTGCGGTGCCGCCGCCGGAATCGCCTCGGCCCGGATCAGTCCGCATGTGCTGCGCCACGCTTTCGCGAGTCATCTTCTGCAAAACGGCGCCGATCTGCGCGTTGTGCAGGAATTGCTGGGCCATGCGGATATTTCAACGACGCAAATCTACACCCATGTGCTCGACGAGCGGATGAAAGCCATGGTGCGCGATCTTCATCCCCTGAATGACGAATGATCCGCGCGGCGCGCCAACCCGCTCTTTCAGCGAGGGACTGCGTATCAAGCCGGACCCTCATTTTCGTCGCCTTTTCCATCGGCGGCGGCGAGCACGAGCCGGATGAGTTCCGCCTGTCGATGCGTTCCGGTCTTGGCGAAGATGCTGGAGAGCTGGGTGCGGGCCGTCGCATCCGAAATCCCGCGCCGGGCCGCCGCCGCCTTGCGGCCATCGCCCTTTACGATCTCGGCGGCTAATCTCGACTCCGCGATTGTCAGGCCATAATCGCGGCGGAGGTTTCGCTCCAGGCGGCGCCGGTCAAGGTCTGGATCGGTCGCCATGACGAGGACGACCGGCGCCTTTGAGGCGAGCCAGGGAACCTCCACGGCGGTGCGCTGGGCCCTGAGAGGCGTCACGCTCACGCGCAGCGGCGAACGCTGGGAGCCGCGCCGAATTTCAACCTCTCCGCCAAGACCAGGTCGCCCGCCGGCCGAAGGAGCACAAGAGGCGATCGCGATTTGCAGGCCGCGCGACCCATCGCTAGCGGCGAGGCGATCGTCTCGAAGAACAAGCGCGTCTCCGGCGTCGAGCATCGTCTTGGCCGCGGCGTTCGCGAAGAGCACCCTGGCGGCGGCGTCGACGAGAAAGGCGCCATGCCTCAAGCCTTCAAGCCGCTCCGGCGCAGCGTCCGGGTTGACCTCCTGCGATTTGAGCTGGCGATGGATGCGCACGGCGCGGTCGAGATGACGCAACACCGTCTTGAAGACGAGCGTCTGCTCATCGGTGACGAAATCTTTTCCAGGCGCATTGACCACGCAGATCAACGACGGAACCCGATCCTCGCTCAACGGATGAGCGTCCGCCTTTCCAAGATCGGCTTCGGCCGGGCGCCACCATTCGTTGAAGGTGGGCGTCGCGAGATAGCCCTTGCCCGGCATAAAACTGCCTGGCGAGAAAATCGCGCCCGCGGGGAGGGTCGTCGTTTGGATCCAGAGCGGATCGCGAAACTCCAGAGGGTTCTCCCTGCCGGCGAAATCCAATCCCTCCTCTACGGCCGACGGCGCTGCGTTGACCCGCCAATCGGTAGTAGCGACAATTGTTTGCGTCCCGCCCATGGCGTCGGCAAGTTTTCCCAGCACCGATGGCCAGAGATTGTTGTCGAGCACCGCCTCGTAAATAAAGTCGATCAAACCGAAGAGTTTGTCGTCCCCGTTCATTGCATCGCCCTCTACCCGTGCGGAACAGGTCTCGAAAAACGCGCCGGTGTTTCAACAAGATCCAATTTCATCGCCATGACTTTTGGCGCTTCCATTGGAAGCGATCTTGTTCATTTCAATTTTAGCAAACCCAAAAAACGCGCGACGGCGTTGTTCTATGTCAAATGGCTCGCCCGCCGTTTTCATTTCACGGCTAAGAGCGATTGCCGAAACAGGAGCGCGCCGCATGCGCTGAGATCCTTTTGCTCCATCCTTCCAGGGAAGCATGTGAGAAAGAACACACCCGTGCCCAGCGCCAGGAACAAAACATGAAACCAGCTTGCGAACATGACGATATAGCGATTTAGGATAAACGATTTAGGACAAACGTTCGATGCAATCTGAGGCCAGTCTGGCACATTGGCGAAGCCACAGGACGTTGGAGCTCCCAGCAACGTCCTACAAATTTAAGCACCTAAAAATTTTTCTTATTCTTTCGAATGCCCCCCCTTCATAAGAAGGTGGCGCGCCGGGCCTCGGTTTGGTCCCGCGGCGAGCCAGGCTCGGAGAAAAGCATCGGACCAGCGCGCCACAGCGGCGTCATGCCGGAACCAGCCTTGCAGATGTCGATGGCTGGGATGGGCCCCCGGCTGCGCCATGCGCCCCGCCGACCGGATCGACCAAAGGCACATCATGGCCAAAGTCACCTCCGGGTGAAATTGGAAGCCATAGGCGGACGCGCCAAGGCGAAAGGCCTGCGCTTCGAAGTCTTTTCCTTTCGCCAGAAGAGTCGTCCCGCGCGGAAGATCAAATCCCTCCCGATGCCATTGGTAGACGCGATTGGGGAAACGGCAGTCGCAGACGCGATGCCCGTGTTCGGTCGGATCGATCGGATAATAGCCGACCTCCACGCGGCCTTGCGGATGCGGGCGAACGCGATGGCCGAGATGGCGCGCCAGCATCTGAGCGCCGAGGCAAATCCCGAGAAATGGCTTTTCTTCCTTGAGCGGAACGCCGATCCAGTCAATTTCACGGCGCAACCAGGCGTCTTCGTCATTGACGCTCATCGGGCCGCCGAAAACAATCACGCCGGCATGATCCCTCAGCGTTTCCGGCAACGGGTCGCCGAAACGGGGACGGCGGATGTCAAGCTCATGCCCCCTGGCCTGCAAAAGCCGTCCGAACCGCCCGGGCGTCGAATGTTCCTGATGCAGGATCATGAGAACCCTGCCGGAAGAAGTGAGTCGCATCGGCATGATCAATAATTTTGGCGACCAAACTCGGCCGCCGTCAAGCGTTGCCGCGCCGTTTTTGCTGCAAGCGCGAAAGAACCGGCAGGACCAGGGCTTTTGGCGAAAACGGCAGGAGCCATGCGGTGATTTTATTGACGAGACCAGGCACGACCTCGCGGCGTCCGGCGATCAGGCCGGCAAACCCCGCTTCCGCGACCTCCATCGCGCTTTGGCCCGGAAGAAAGGCTAAGGTTTCGGCTTCGAAACCGGCGCGGGACTGGAATCCGGTGCGCGTGTAGCCGGGACACAGCACCGTGACCGCGACGCCCCGTCCGCGCATCTCCTGGCCGAGCGCGAGCGTGAACGAACGCACGAAGGCCTTCGACGCGTAATAAATCGCCAAGCCAGGCCCGCCCGGGAAGAAGGAGACGATCGAGGCGACGTTCAGGATCTTGCCGCGCGCCGCCACGATCTGCGGCAGAAAACGCAGGGTGATTTCGACCAGGGCCCGGACATTGAGGTCGACGATCGCGAGCTGCTCGGCGGGATCAAGGGCGACGCATTCGCCCATGAGGCCAAATCCTGCATTGTTCACAAGGACATCAGGCGACGCGCCAGCTTTTTGCAGCGCCGCCGCGAGTTGCTCTACGGCGCCCCGCTCCGCGAGGTCGGCTGCAAAAACCAGCGGGCGCGGGCGCCCCAAAGCAGCGATTTCATCGGCGAGCGCATCGAGCCTATCGCGGCTGCGCGCCACGAGCGCGAGGTCATGGCCATGCCGGGAGAAAACCCGGGCGAGATCGGCGCCTATGCCGCCCGAGGCGCCGGTGATTAAGGCGACTCGGCGCATTCCGTCCGGCTCCCCGCTCATGCGCCCCCCTTCGGCGGCGGGGACCAAGGTCCTGGCGGCAGCGGCTCCACTGAGGTCTCCGGCGGGGCATCGCGCGCAACGCGCTGGCGCGACAGTACCCGGTCCCTGGTCGAAACGCCGAGAAGCTCGGCGACCCGCCAGATGGTGTTTTCCTCGAATTCATGGATCTCGCCGTCGGCAAAGGCGATATCCCACATCATGTCCACGATTTTCAGTCTGCCGTCGTCGTCGAGCGTGCGCTTAAGGACGCTGGTGAACTGGTAGAAATCGACGGCGTCGCGATCGCTCTGCTCGGCCTTTTCGACCAATTCCGCGGTCGCGCTCGGATCGAGGCCAAAGCGCTCCTCGATGATCGCGCTCAGCCGCGCCCGCTCGGCCGGATCGGTCGCGCCGTCGACGCTGGCGACATGAATAAGCAGGGCCGCCGCCGCGAGACGATAATCATCCTCGTCAAAGCGCTTTCCGGCCTGCTCCGACCGGCTCACCTCGGCGATGAAGGATTTCAGCGCGTCGAACATCAAATCTCTCCAGATCCCGATCTTGTCCGAAAAATGGGACGCGCCGGTCCATTCGCCTCCTGCGCCAATCAACGCAGCAGCAGACAGGTCCAATAGCCTTCGGGGCGATGATAGGCTCGGCGCAACTCATGGAT
Organism: Methylocapsa aurea; assembly: GCF_000746085.1. Taxonomy (GTDB): domain Bacteria; phylum Pseudomonadota; class Alphaproteobacteria; order Rhizobiales; family Beijerinckiaceae; genus Methylocapsa; species Methylocapsa aurea. The sequence continues at coordinate 40,004 of NZ_JQKO01000005.1, forward strand.
CCAGGCCCGACATGACGCCCTTGTGGGGAAGCAGACTTTTTCGTCGCGCCAATCGACCAGGGCTTGGCCATAAGGGCCGGCAAAGGGGCGTCCGCCGGAAAAATGGCCGAACCAGACCGAACGCCAGGGCAAGGTTTCCGCTGTGATTGGAGGAGCCCAGGGCGGCGCTCCGATCGAGCAGGCGACGCCAAAGTCGGCCAATTCGGCACCGCTCGCTGCGTCAGCGCGGCTGGCCAAAGAAAGACTTGCGAAGGAAAGGATTGCGGCGGAAAGGCCCGCGGCCACAACGAGAGCCAAGACTCTGGTCTCGCCGCGGGCGCGTTCGACCGCTGCGCTATGTTGGATCATGCCTCGCGTCCGATAATTCCGGTGATGGTCCGCCCGAATCGAGCACTGTCAAGCAATGGGGAGCGACGTGAAAGACGCCCTGACCTTCGCCCACAATCCGCCATATCGCAAGCGCGAATGCGCCTTATCAACTCTTGTCTGTCCGGCCGCCCGGAAGGGGATCGCTGGCGATCACGTCCCCGCCCGGCCAAGATCGGCCATCTTTTTGAGCCATTCTTGCCGTTTGAGGTCGTTCGCCGCTTCGATCAGCCCGAACAGGCTCTCCTTGATCGGACCGATGCCGCAAAATCCCAATATATTGCGCTCCAAGCTTTTCAGGCCATGGGCGCCGAAATACCAGCGATAAATCAGCGCGGGCATGCCCATTGTGACAATGATGCGCGCGCTTTTGCCCTTGAGAAGCTGCGTCCACTTGCCATTCGACGAATTGAGCGCGTCAAAGGCGAAGCCTGGGCGGAATGCCTGTTCGAAAAATGCCTTCAAGAGAGCGGGCATCGACCCTAGCCACAGCGGATAAATGATGACGAGATGATCGGCGGCGCCGATCGCTTCCTGGGCGGGCTTTAACGCGCCGGGCAAGACGCCGTCATAAAACTCCTGCTTGGTGCGAAGCAAAGGGAAATCGAGCTGGGCGACTTCGATGCGGGCAACCTCATGTCCGGCGGCTTCCGCGCCCTTTGCGTAAGCATCGGCGAGCGCATGGCAAAGATGATGTCCGGCGGGATCCGGGTGTCCTTGGATGATGACGATCCGTCGCGCCATGCGACGAGCCTTTACTGGAGGCGCGAGTCGCGCCGCCCGAGAACAAAGGCATGGAATAGGGCGCGCGGAGGCGGTCTTCACTGATGTGAATCAAGAGCCGCGCCAGCGCGGGGCCCGCTAATTTTGGGTGGACCTGGGTCGGCGGCCTAATCGGGCAATCATTCGAAGACATTTCCCCTCGACAAGGATAGGCGCTAGAGAAGGAAAGGCCGTCGCGAAAACATGCCAAACGAATGCGTTTGGCGCCGCCTGCGGCCGACGCTTTCCCCTCGCGCTATCTTTCTGGGACCGCAATGAAGTTCACTCTTTCCTGGCTTAAGGACCATATCGAGACCGATGCCGGCCTCGACGAAATCGTCGAAACGCTGACCAAGATCGGCCTCGAGGTCGAACAGGTCGACGATCCAGCCGCGGCTTTGAAGGATTTCGTCATCGCTTCCGTGATCGAGGCGAAGCCGCATCCCAACGCCGACCGGCTGCAGGTCTGTCTTGTCGACGCCGGCGGCGGCGCCTTGGTGCAGGTCGTTTGCGGCGCGCCGAACGCGCGAGCGGGCTTGAGATCGGTCTTTGCGCCGCCCGGCAGCTTCATTCCAGGAAAGAAGGTCACGCTCGGCAAAGGCGTCATCCGAGGCGTCGAATCGAACGGCATGCTTTGTTCTGGAGCGGAATTGGGCCTATCCGACGATCATGACGGCATTCTCGACCTGCCCGACAGCGCGCCGGTCGGCGCTCCCTATGCGCCCTGGGCCTGGCTCGCCGAGCCGGTCATCGAGATCAATCTCTTGCCCAATCGCCCCGACGCCATGGGCGTGCATGGCATCGCCCGCGATCTCGCGGCGGCGGGGCTCGGCCGGCATAAGGATCGGAAAATCGCGCCGATCGCCGGCGGCTTCCCTTGCTCGCTTGAGGCGAAACTCGATTTCTCCGCCGAGGACAGTCATCTCGCGCCTGCTTTCGCGCTGCGGCTCGTCACCGGCGTCCGCAATGGGCCAAGTCCGGGCTGGATGCAAAACCGGCTCAAGGCGATCGGGCTCCGGCCGATCAACGCGCTGGTGGACATCACCAATTATCTCGCCTTCGACCGCGCCCGGCCACTGCATGTGTTCGACGCCGACAAGGTGCGCGGCAATATCGCCGTGCGGCGCGCCAGGCCTGGAGAGGAGCTGCTCGCGCTGGATGGCCGGACTTACGCGCTCGACAGCGACAATGTCGTCATCGCCGACGACGCGGGCGTTGAATCCCTGGCCGGGATCATGGGCGGGCAGGCCTCGGGCTGCGATGAGGCGACGACCTCCGTGCTGATCGAGTCCGCGCTGTGGGACCCGGTGAATATCGCGCGGAGCGGGCGCAGGCTAGGCTTGAACTCGGACGCGCGCTACCGGTTCGAGCGCGGCGTCGATCCGGCGTTCTGCCTCCCCGGCCTCGAACTCGCCACCCATCTTGTGCTTGAGCTTTGCGGCGGCGCCGCTTCGCAGATCTCGCTCGCAGGAAAAATACCGCAGCCAGACCGGCGCATCGTGTTTCCCTGGAGCGAGGTCAGGCGCCTCACCGGCCTCGAACTCGACGCCTCGGAAATGAGCGGAATTCTCGAGCATCTGGGTTTCGAGCTCGCCGGTTCTCCAGGCAATGGCGACCGCGTCGTCGTCAAGGCGCCGTCCTGGCGCCCCGACATCGAGGGGAAAGCCGATCTCGTCGAGGAAATCGTGCGGATCGCCGGGCTCGATCGCGTGGCTTCGCAGCCATTCTCGCGCGAGAATGCGCATGTCGCCGCGCCAGTGCTGACCCAATTGCAGAGGCGGATCGGCTCCGCCCGGCGCGCGCTCGCCGCCGGCGGCCTCGTCGAGGCGGTGACCTGGTCCTTCGTCTCGCATGCCCGCGCGCTGGCCTTTGGCGGCGGTGCCCCTGCTCTCGCCCTCGCCAATCCGATCGCGCCCGACCTTTCCGACATGCGGCCGAGCCTGCTGCCCGGCTTGATCGCGGCGGCGCAGCGCAATGCGGACCGCGGCCAGGGCGACGTCGCGCTCTTCGAAGTCGGCCAGATCTTCTTGGGCGACGGCGAAGCCGATCAGAGGATCGCGGCCTCGGGCCTCAGGCGCGGCGCGGCCAAACAGACGGGAACCGGCCGAAATTGGTCGGCGGCCCCCGCTCCCGTCGATATTTTCGACGCCAAAGCGGATGCCTTGGCGCTGCTTTCAGCGCTCGGCGCGCCCGTCAGCGGCTTGCAGATCGTCCCCGGCGGACCAGCCTGGCTGCACCCCGGCCGCTCCGCCACTTTGCAATTTGGCCCAAAGAACATCATTGGCGTTTTTGGCGAGATTCATCCGCGCTGCCTCGAGGCTCTCGACGCCGAGGGCCCTGTGGTCGCCTTCGAATTAATCTTAAATGACATACCCTCGCCAAAATCTCGGCCGACAAAAGCCAAACCGAAGCTCGAACTTTCGGAATTCATGCCTGTGCAACGCGATTTTGCGTTCCTCGTCGAACGCTCGGTCAACGCAAGCGACATTTTGAAGGCTGCGCTGGCCGGGGAGCGCCTGCTTGTGACCGATGCCGGCGTTTTCGACGTCTATGAGGGCAAGGGCATTCCCGAAGGCAAGAAGTCGGTGGCCATATCCGTCACCTTGCAACCGCGCGAAAAGACCCTGACTGAAGCCGAGATCGACGCCGTTGCGGCCAAGATCATTGCCGAGGTGGAAAAGAAGACCGGCGCGACCTTAAGAGGATGAAGCCTTGCGATATTTCCCCACGATGATGTTCGCGGCGGCGCTGATCGCGCTGCCAGCCGTCACGAGCGCCGCGCCGCGCACAATCGACGATTGCGAAAAAATCCAGGCGGCCGATGCTTACAACCAATGCCTGGCGCTGTTCGGCCCGGTCGCCCATTCGCATGCTCTTGCGCATGACTCAGGCGGAAAGCTCAAGAGCGCCGAAAATGACGCGGACATCGCCCCCGCGACGGGACGGGCGGCCGCCGCTGCGCCGCCGCGACATGGGCGCTACGCGCATGCCCATTCCCGCCGCCATGCAAGCCGACATGGCTGGACCAGGCATAGCTGGACCAAGAATGGGTCTGCAGGGCATCATAGCCAAGCGCGCCGGACCGGAGCGGCGCAGCATCACGCTGGAGCAAAAAGGCTCCAATTCAGCGTGGTTTCAGGTCATACAAAGGTGCGTTGATCGGGCGGCTTGCGCCTCCGGTCAACGCCAGATGTGCCGGCCAGATAGGCCTGCGCGATTCGACTCAGGCTGAAGCGGGCAGAGCGCTCTTGGCTTTTTCAACGATCGCCTTGAAAGACTCCGGCTCGCTGATCGCGAGTTCCGAAAGCACCTTGCGATCAATCTCGATCCCCGCCTTGGCGAGACCGTCGATGAAGCGCGAATAGGTGATCCCAAGTTCGCGGACCGCTGCGTTCAGGCGCTGAATCCATAAGGCGCGGAAAACCCGCTTCTTGGCGCGACGATCGCGCGTCGCATATTGCATCGAACGATCGACAGCCGCCTTCGCGGTGCGGATCGTATTCTTGCGGCGGCCATAAAAGCCCTTAGCCGCATTTAGCGTCTTCTTGTGCTTAGCGTGCGAGGTGACCCCGCGTTTGACGCGCGCCATGAAAAAACTCCGGACTGCTTCGAGAAACTGAACAAGACGAATGGAAGGCTTTCAGCCGTTGGGCAGAAAGTACTTGATGATGTTGTCGCCATCGCTCTTGAACAGAACATTGGTGCCGCGCAGATTCCGGATCTGCTTGTTGGTGCGCTTGATCATGCCATGGCGCTTACCGGCTTGCGCATACAAGACCTTGCCGGTCCCGGTGATTTTGAAGCGCTTCTTCGCGCCCGATTTAGTCTTCAGCTTGGGCATTTTGCTCGTCTCCGTCGGACGTCAAGCGTCCGCAATTGTTGATCGAGTGAGGCGCAAGACCCCACTCCCGTTCGTTTCCGAACGAGCGAACGAACCGCCACGGCAGCCCTACAGCCGGTCGGTTCGAAGCGGCGGTTTATAATGAAAGAATTACGAAAAGCAATGGCTTCATCCAAACGCCGGCGAAAACTTAGAGGCGCGTTGGACATCGGGGCGGCAAAGCGCTAGCCTAAATGATCCCTGCGGCATTTTCCGTCCGGATAGGACGGAGCCGCAGCTTTCATGGCCCAATTTCAGACCGGCGCCGACCGGATCGTTCAGCTCAACGCCGACAAGACTCTTCTCTATTACAACCAGTGCCGCGCCTCGTCGCACCGCTTGGCCGACGATCTTCTCTCGCATGGACATGCTGCGCAGGTCCTGCGCTGCTCCGGCTTGAAGACGCGCGCCCCCGACGCCGACCAGCGCTGGCGGGCAGCCGGCGCGCAAACATTCTGGATCCACTACGTGGTGCAATTCGACGCGCATATCGTCGATCTCACCCGGCGGCAGTTTTTTCCTGGCTGCGACAACCCCTTTCATCAATCCTCGGTGAACTTCGCCGCCGAATGGGACAGTTTTGGTCCGGAAAGCGAAAACCCGCGATTTCATGGCTAGGTTCTAGCTCCAGATCGCTGTCCCGTTTCCGCCGCGCCCCAAATTGCTCTAAACTAAAAAATCGATGTCCTGATCGTCAGGAACCCTCATGCCCTATGCCTGCAATCTTGGGGCGACGCATTATGTCTTCGACGATTTGCGCGCGCTTCTGGCCCGCGCCTCCCCTGGCCGCGCCGGTGATCGGCTTGCGGGACTAGCCGCCGCCAATGATCAGGAGCGCGTCGCCGCCCGGATCGCCCTCGCCGATGTCCCGCTGACGCGCTTCCTCGAAGAAGCCCTGATCCCTTATGAGGCCGACGAAGTGACCCGGCTCATTCTCGATGGGCATGACGGGGAGGCCTTTGCGCCGCTCAAAGCCATGACGGTCGGGGATTTCCGCGACTTTTTGCTCTCGGACGAGGCGACGACGCAAGCGCTGGCCGGAATTGCGCCGGGGCTCACGCCGGAAATGGCGGCCGCCGTCTCGAAACTCATGCGCAATCAGGATTTGATCGCGGCCGCGAAAAAGATCTCCGTCGTCACGCGGTTTCGCACCACGATCGGCCTGCCTGGACGCCTCTCGGTGCGGATCCAGCCCAATCACCCAAGCGACGACCTTGCCGGCATCGGCGCCTCCATTCTCGACGGCCTGATGTATGGCTGCGGCGACGCCTGCATCGGGATCAATCCGGCGACCGACAGCCGCGCCAAGGCCCTCCTCCTCTGGGAGCGGATCGAGGAGCTGCGGCTGCGCTTCGAGATCCCGGTTCAATCCTGCGTGCTCTGCCATGTCACGACAACGCTTCAGGTTATAGAACGGGGCGGTCCGGTCGATCTGGTGTTTCAATCGATCGCAGGGTCGCAGGCGGCCAATCGCTCCTTTGGCGTCGACCTCGCAATGCTTGAAGAAGCCCATTGCGCGGTCCGCGCGCTGAACCGGGCGCCGGCGGGCGCAAACCTGATGTATTTCGAGACCGGGCAAGGCGCGGCGCTTTCGGCCGGGGCGCATCATGGCGTCGATCAGCAGACCATGGAGGCGCGCGCCTATGCGGTTGCGCGCCGCTATGCGCCTTTGCTGGTCAATACGGTCGTCGGCTTCATCGGTCCGGAATATCTCTACGATGGCAAGGAAATCATCCGGGCCGGACTGGAGGACCATTTCTGCGGCAAGCTCCTGGGCCTGCCGATGGGAGTCGACGTCTGTTACACCAACCACGCCGAAGCGGATCAGGACGATATGGACGCGCTGCTGACCCTGCTGGGCGTCGCCGGCTGCACCTATATCATGGGCGTTCCAGGCGCCGACGACATCATGCTCGGCTATCAGTCGACCTCCTATCACGATGCGCTTTATCTTCGCTCGGCGCTGGGCCTGCTGCCGGCGCCGGAGTTCGAGGCCTGGCTCAAGACCGTCGGCGTGATGGACGCCAAGGCGCGGGTGCGGCCAAGTCCGGCCAGCGCCGCGCGGCTCCTCGCCGGGGCGCTCTGATGCCTCGCGCGCCAAGCGATTTTTGGGACTATCTGCGCGACGCAACGCCCGCCCGGATCGCGCTTGGCCGCGTCGGCGACGCCCTGCCGACGCGCCGCGTGCTGGAATTCCAGCTCGCTCACGCCAAAGCGCGCGACGCGGTCGAGACGGCTCTCGATCCCGCCCCGCTTCTCGCCGAACTTGCGCACTGGCGCCCGATTCTCGTGCGCAGCCAGGCGGACGATCGGCGGACCTTTCTGCAACGCCCGGATCTTGGCCGCAGGCTCGCGCCGCCCTCAGCCGAGGCGCTGGCGCCTGAACGGCCGGGCGCTTACGACGCAACGATCGTCATCGCCGATGGGCTGTCCGCCGCCGCCGCGCAGACCCAAGGCCCGCCTCTGTGCAAGATGCTTTTGGCGACGCAGGGCCTTTCCTTCGCGCCTCCGGTGGTGGCGTTGCAGGCGCGCGTAGCCCTGGGCGACGAGATCGCAGCGCGGCAGGGCGCCCGCATGGCCCTCGTCCTCATCGGCGAGCGGCCGGGCCTTTCGGCCTGCGACAGCCTCGGCGCCTATCTCACGATCGATCCAGCTCCGGGCGCGACTTCCGATGCGCGTCGCAATTGCGTTTCTAATATTCGACCGGACGGGCTGAGCCTTGAGGACGCAAGCCGCCGCATCCTCGCCCTCATGTTCGCAGCGCGCGCTCTGGGGCTGACGGGAACCGAGCTCAAGGAGGATGACGCCTTGGCGCTAGAGCATATTCCGAACGGATTGGTTCAATCTGTTCGATGAGAATATGGTCAGACTTTTTGGCGCTGGAGCGATTTCTGGTCGATCGAATGATTCCATTCGATCGGAAAGCGCTCTAATGGCGCCGAAGGAGAAATAATAGCTGTCCAAAGCACTCCTGGAAAAACACTTCAGGAACAAACGGCACATCTTTTGTATACTGTCTCTTAAGCGAAAATAAATTGGAGGTTTCTCGATGGATGCGACGCCAAAACTAGCCGATGTGATCTTGGAGCTTTGCAAGACCGTTGCGCCGCCGGAAACGATCGATCCGGTCGACGCCGCGAAAGCTTTCGCGCAAGTGAGCGGAAGAGGAAGAAGCGCTCCCTGGGAAGGCTATCTGCAGCCGGTGCGGGACAATGCAGTGCGGCTGGCGCGCGAAGGCAAGATCATCATTTACCGCAAGGGCGTCCCGGCCGATCCCGATACGTTCAAGGGGCCCTATCGGCTCGGGCTCGCAACCAACGCATAGACCTCCCGCGTTTCAGCGGAAGGGCGCGACAATGTCTTCCGCCCTGGCGAAAAGCTCCTGACCAAATCTCAGTTCCGCCGCCTTGGCGTTTTCGACGACTTGCTCGGGCCGGGTCGCCCCGATAATCGCCGAGGAGACGTTCTCCTTGCGCAGAACCCAGGCCAGCGCGAATTGCGCCAGGCTCACGCCGGCTTCTTCCTCCGCCAGGCGCCGCAGCTTGTCGACGGCCTCCAGCATGGGCGCCTCCAGCCAGCGTTTGGGCACCATGGAGCCCATCGACTCGCTGCTCGCCCGCGAGTCCTGAGGCGGCGGTGCGCCGGGCTTGTACTTGCCGGTCAGCACCCCTTGGGCGAGCGGCGACCAGACGATCTGGGTGACGCCGTAATCAGCGCAGCGAGGGAAGATTTCGGCCTGCGGATAGGGCCAAAGCAATGAATATTGCGGCTGGCTCGAAACGAAGGGCGCGACGCCCTCCATTTCCGCCGCCCGCTCGATCTTGTCGAGCGGCCACTCGCTAAAGCCGATATAGCGCGTCTTGCCTTGAGCCACCGCCCGGGTCAGAGCCTCCATCGTTTCGTCGAGCGGCGTATCCTCGTCATAGCGATGGCATTGATAGAGATCGACATAATCGGTCTTGAGCCGCTTCAACGACGCATCGAGCTGCTTCTCGATCTGAGCGCGCGACAGCCCTCGATCAGCGTCGCTCATGGCGCCATAGACTTTGGTCGCCAGAATATACGAGGTGCGGTCGATGCCTTGGAGCGCCTCCCCAAGCAAGCTTTCCGCCGCGCCGCGGCCATAGACATTCGCGGTGTCCAGAAGATTGATCCCCATGTCGAACGCCTTATGGACGCAGGCGATCGCCTGGGCTTTTTCGACGCCGCCGGAGTAGGTCAACCAAGAGCCGAGTGAGATGGTCGAAACCTGTAGATCGCTGTCGCCGAGCTGACGATATTTCAAGACAAAGCTCCCCTGGAAGACGGCTCGCCCATGCACGCCGCATGCCGCCGCCAGCCCTGCTTGATCAATAGTCCGGCGAGGGCTCCGCCAGTGACGAGGCCTCGTCAATCAATCCGCGGCTGAAAATGATCGTCCGCATCGCCTGAACGCCAATCACCCGGGTAATGTCTTTGAACGCGAAGAAAGGGATCAGCGCGACGAATATGACCGCGCCCGCAGAAAGGATCGCTTTCAGGCTGCCGCCGCCCATCTCCGGATACCATTCGGACATGGGCTTGCCATGCAAGACTCCAACAAGTCCCTTTTCAGCGAGGTGGAAGCAAATAAACAATATTGTAAATATAAGCGACTGGTAAAGCACCAGGAACAGCAGCGACCTGCCTTTGATCTGGCGGCCAAGATGCAGCTCCTCCCCTAGAAGCATCACCTTCGCCAACATCAAGGCGTTGATCGCGGCGAAACCCTGAGCCTGATAGTTGACGTGGCTCTCGGCCAAGATCATCGATCTATAAACTTCGAAGACCCCGAACAAGACCCAAAGATAGAGGAACATCGCCATGAACCGCCGGAGTTCATGCAGCGCCTTCCTCTTCAGATTGGATTCGCCTCGACCCGAACCGACGCTTTCGACCACGTGAAGCCTCCCTAGGCCCGCACGGGCCTTGCCGCAGCCGCGCCGGCGCAAGTTGCGATGGCGAAAAGACAGCGGCGGGAAGACGGCGAATGTCAAGCCGCGGGAAGGCGGCCCGCCCACCTCGGGGCTTGATCCCCTCGCCTCCGGCGGCGCGATCCGCGCCAGATGGTTTTGCGAATTCTTGTCGCCGGACCGAATGACCCCGCCGCCCGCCGCTGATCGCCTTTATTTAAGATGCTGGGCGAGGAACTTGTTCATTTCGAACATCGTCACTTTGTCCTTGCCAAACACCGCAGTCAGCTTCTCATCGGCGAGAATCTCGCGCTTGTTCGCCTCGTTCTGCAGCTTATGCTTCTTGATATATTCCCACATCTTGCTGACGACTTCGGTGCGCGGCAAAGGGGCCGATCCGACGACGGCGGCGAGTTCCTTGGAGGGCTGCAATGGCTTGGTGAAGGCGCTGGTCGCAGGCTTCGCCTTTTTTGCCTCGGCGGTTTTTGCTGGCGCCTTGGCCGGGGCCGCCGCGGATGCGGCCTTGGCCGGCGTGGTCTGAGACTTTTTGCTTGAACCCGTCATCCCGTCTGCCTCCATCTGAATTTTACGGTGATCTTAGCGCGAAAGCGATGCTGCTTCCGACTCGTTCCTTGAACGCGCTTGGCATGACGGAACCCCAACCATCGCCCTCCGTCAAGCGAAGGACCTCATTTTTGTCGAGACGGGTGCGGCGGATGCTGGCGCGTTCGGTGACCAATTTCTCCCCTATCGGACGTCCGCGCGGCGCCTTCGGTCCGCAGCTGCTTCCGCTTCATCCGCGCTCCTAGCAGTAGCGTTGTGGACGGCCAGATCTGGACGAGGCGGATCTTCGTGAGCAAAAATATGCGTTAAAACAACGACATGCCGAGCACCCCCCAAGAAGGTCGACACAAAGGCGGTCGCGAAAGCGGAGCCTCGCGCGCCGCATCCCAGCAGGCGCAAGGCGAATCAACCTGGCGACCGACCGGACGCACCCAAAAGTCATGGGGAAAACTGCATTTTTGCGCCAAAATCGGTCGGAACAAGCGCCCTCGTCGAGCGCTTTCAGATTCGGCGGAATTGGAAGGCAACGCTAGCTCTTTGCTTTATCGCATTTTCTTAACGCGAACGGCCTCCGCTTCGCTCAAAGATGCTCTGGCGCCATTCCCGCCGACACCGCTGGATTTTGAGAGGAAATGACGCGGAGTCAAAGAAACCGAGCAAGATTGCGAGGCTTCGCCTTCGTCAAATCATCGCTTCGGCCGCGCTCTCCATGTGACGTTTGGTCAGAGCCAGGCGAAGCTTCTCCATGGCCCGGCATTCGATCTGGCGAACGCGCTCTTTCGAAATCCCGAGGCGGTCGCCCAAGGTTTCAAGCGTCGCGGCTTCATCGACGAGCCGCCGTTCGCTCAGAATGCGCCGTTCGCGCTCGGAAAGGCTGGTCAGCGCCTCCTTGAGCCAATCGGCGCGGCGGCCGGAATCGATCGCAAGGCTCGCCAATTCATCGGGCAGCGGCTTGTCATCGACCAGAAACTCGACCCGGTCCGCCCCGGAGGAGCGATCCGCATCCCCGGGCGGCGCATTCAACGAAAGGTCGGGCGCCGACAGGCGCGCATCCATCGTCTCGACATCCGACCGGGAGACTCCGATCGCCGAGGCGATCTGGCTGAAAAGCTCCCTATTGCCCTGCGCGCCGCCGCCGCGAGAAAGCTTCGCCCGAATGCGGCGGAAATTGAAAAACAAGGCTTTCTGCGCCGAACTCGTCCCGCCGCGAACGATCGACCAATTATGCAAAATGTAATCTTGCATCGAAGCCCGGATCCACCAGGTCGCATAGGTCGAAAAGCGAACCTCGCGCTCCGGCTCGAACCGCGCCGCCGCCTCCATCAAGCCGATATGGCCTTCCTGGATAAGATCGGGCACGGACAGACCATAATGCCGGAACCGGACCGCGAGGGCGATCACCAGCCGCATATGCGCGCGCGCGAGCTCATGCATGGCTTTTTCGTCGCGCTCGTTTTTCCAGCGCAAGGCGAGAGCCCGCTCTTCCTCCAATTGAAGAAAGGGCGCCTTCATCGCCGCCTCCGAGAGCTGCCGCCCGATCCCAGGAAATTGCGCCATGGCATTGCCCATCGACTTTGGCGGCGCCGGCTCCGCCACTGTTTTACTTTTCCGGCAATCCCTCGCTTGCCATTTCTGCTTGCAAGCGTTAGCTTTACAATATCGCCGCCTGCGCCGGCCCCTCGATCAAGGCGCCCTCCCTAAACGATTGCCCAGCGCGGCTGGTTCCGCGACCGCCGCAATCAAGAGCGTCGCAGCCTGCCGCCCTCCAGAGCCAGCGTGAACTTGACGAGAGATCTTGGCGCCAGCCCCTCGTTATGCTCCAGGCGGAGCCGAGGCCTAGATCGACGGCGCCTTGGCCCGCGCATTGCTGGCGCCCCTCGCCTGCGATCGCCTTATTGCTTGCTCATTGGCGCGGGCGGGATCATATTTTAGAAGGATTCCGATCCTGTGCATCCAGCTCCGGCCTTGAACCGGACGTTTGGGAGAGTTCAATGTTCATTCAGACCGAAGCCACGCCCAATCCAGCCACCTTGAAGTTCCTTCCCGGCCGCCCCGTCATGAAGCTCGGGACGCTTGACATCAGAGGCGAGGAGGGCGCGACGCAGTCGCCGCTCGCCCAGGCCCTTTTCGCGATCGACGGCGTATCCGGCGTCTTTTTCGGCTCCGATTTCATTTCGGTCACTAAGTCCTCGGGCGACTGGCAGGAGATCAAGCCGACCGTGCTTGGCGCGATCATGGAGCATTTTCTCTCCGGCGAGCCCTTGCTGGCCGACGACTCAGGGCTTGCGCCGCAAGGCGAAGGCGACGAGTTCTTCGCTCCGAACGACGCAGAGACGGTCGCGACGATCAAGAAACTCATCGAAACCCATGTCCGCCCGGCGGTCGCCAAGGACGGCGGCGACATCAAGTTTCGCGGGTTCCGGGACGGGACCGTCTACCTTGGCATGAAGGGCTCTTGCTCCGGCTGCCCGTCATCAAGCGCGACGCTAAAGCACGGAATTCAGAATTTGCTCAAACATTATGTTCCGGATGTGCGCGCGGTCGAACAAATTTGACCGCCAATCCGCCGCAGACCCTCCACAATTGAATCCGGCGCTGCTGCTACAGAAAGGGGCGCTTGCGCGTTCGCAGGGTTGGAGCCATTGTCAACCTTTGGCTCGGGCGGCGCTTGGCGAGCGCCGCGCTCTGGCGAGTCTTCTCACATGGATTTTGGCGCCGCATGAAAATCCTGGCGATCGATACAGCGCTCCCTGCGGTCTCCGCCTGCGTCATCGACGATGAAGCCGAGGCCGCGGAGGTGCGCGAGACCATTGCGATGGAGCGCGGCCACGCCGAGGCGCTGATGCCCTTGATCGACCGCGTCATGGCCCGGGTGGAGGGCGGATTTTCCGCGCTCGACAGGGTTGCGGTGACGGTTGGTCCTGGCTCGTTCACGGGCCTGCGCGTCGGCATCGCCGCCGCCCGCGCCATCGGCGTCGCCTGCGAAATTCCCGTCGTCGGCGTCTCAACCCTCGCCGCGCTCGCCGCGCCCCTGATTCTCGAGGAGAAGCCGGGCCTTGTCGGCGTCGCGATCGACGCCCGCCACGGCAATGTTTACTTTGCCGCATTTGGACCTGATGGGAGGGCCATATTGGCGCCCCGGATCACGACGATCCACGACGCCGCCCGTTCGCTGGGCGAGGGTCCCGTCCGGCTCGCCGGCTCGGGCGCGCCGTTGCTCGCCATCGAGGCCGCCTCCGGGGGAATGATCGTCGAGGTCGTCGATGACGCCGTCGCGCCGGACATTGTCATCGTCGCCAAACTCGGGCTGCTGGCCGATCCTATCCTGGCCCCGCCCAGGCCGCTTTATTTGAAGGCCCCCGACGCCAAGCCGCAGGACGCGGCGCGGATTCCTCTGGCCGCGCCGTGAGCGGGGCATGTTCAACCTATTCGCCAAAGCCTCCGTCCCCTCCCCGCGTCCGATCGGAGGAGAGTGGAGCGCCGAATGCGCCCGCATCCACGCCTCGAGCTTCGCCTATCCCTGGCGGGAGGCCGACATCGAGCAGCTTTTGCTCGCCCCCGAGATTGTCGCCGCAGGCGCCATCGAGGCGAAGGATCAAACGCTCGCCGGATTCATCATGTCCCGCACGGCCCTGGACGAAGCCGAAATCCTGACGCTTGCCGTCACGCCGGAGCGCCGCCGCTGCGGGATCGGCCAAAGTCTTCTATCGGCCCATCTGGCCGGCCTCGCCAGTCTGGGCGTCAACCGGGTCTTTCTCGAAGTCGATATCGACAACGCCGCCGCGCGCGCACTCTATGAGCGCTTTGGCTTTCGCCAGGTGGGGGAGCGCAAGGCCTATTACCGCACCGAAGGCGGCAAGCCGGCCAGCGCGCTCGTCATGCGGCTCGACCTGACTTAGAACCGAGCTTGAAGAATTGGATGGCGGCGCCGCAAAGTCCGCGCGTTTGCCTGTTTCCTTGAATGTCATAAGGCTTTAGAACAAGCATGAGAGGCTAAGGCCTCGAAGATCGCGGGGACGATGTCAGGTTTCGATCATTTGCATGCCGGCGACGGAGATGCCGGTCAAGCGCATGCCGGCCAAGGCATTTCCGCCGAACCGGAGGCTTGCGCTGAAAGGCCGCGGCGCCGCAGCGTTTTCGTGCAGTCTTTCGGCTGCCAGATGAATGTCTATGACGCCCAACGCATGACCGATCTCTTGGCGCCCGAAGGCTACGCCGAGACGGCGCGGGCGGAAAACGCCGACCTCGTGATCCTGAACACCTGCCATATCCGCGAACGCGCCTCTGAAAAGATTTTTTCCGAATTGGGCAAGCTGCGCGCGCTCAAGGCGGAGCGCGCCAAGTCCGGCAGGCACACGAAGATCATCGTCGCCGGCTGCGTGGCGCAGGCGGAAGGGAGCGAGATTTTCCGCCGCCAGAAAGCCGTTGATATCGTCGTCGGCCCACAGAGCTATCATCGGCTGCCCGAGCTCTTGCGCCGCTCGCAAACCCAGCCGGGACTGGTTGAGACTGATTTCCCGCCCGAGCCCAAGTTCGATTTTCTGGTCGCCCCTTCCCTGCAGCAGATCCGCAAGCGCGGGGTCAGCGCTTTCGTCACGGTGCAGGAAGGCTGCGACAAGTTCTGCAGTTTCTGCGTCGTGCCCTATACGCGGGGCGCCGAGAGCTCTCGCCCCGTCGCCGACATTCTCGCCGAGGTCGAGACGCTCGCCGCCGGTGGTGTGCGCGAGGTGACCCTCCTCGGCCAGAACGTCAACGCCTATCACGGTCAAGCGGATCTTGCGGAGTCTGACGCCGGAGGGACGGCTTCGCTGGCGCGCCTCTGCGGGTTGATCGCCAAGACGCCCGGAATCGCGCGCATCCGCTATGCCACGAGCCATCCTCGCGACATGGACGACGACCTCATCGCAGCGCATCGCGACGAAGCGGCTTTGATGCCGTTCCTGCATCTGCCGGTGCAATCGGGTTCGGACAAGATCTTAGCCGCGATGAACCGTAGGCATGACAGCGCCAGCTACCGCGATCTCGTCGCCGACATCCGGCGGGCGCGGCCGGACATCGCGCTTTCGTCGGATTTCATCGTCGGATTTCCGGGCGAGACCGACGCGGATTTTTCCGCGACGCTCGATCTGATCGAAAAGACCGGCTTCGCCAGCGCCTTCTCGTTCAAATATTCGCAGCGCCCCGGGACGCCCGGCGCCGATTGGCCGGACCAGATCGAGGAAAGCGTCAAATCGGCGCGGCTCGCCACGCTTCAAAACCTGCTCGAGCGGCAACGCCAGGCTTTCAATCGAAGCATGGTCGGGCGAACGCTCGACGTCCTGATCGAAAAACGCGGCCGCCATGCCGGCCAGATCGCCGGGAAAACGCCCTATCTTCAAGCGGTTCAGCTTGAGGGCGCGGCCGAGCGCATCGGTGAAATTCTGGCCGTCGAGATCGTCGCGGCGGGCGCCAATTCCCTGTTTGGACGCCTTGCGCCGGATCAAGCCCCCCGAGGTGCGCCTCTTTGAAACCAACCGAACGCCCAGCGCCACTGCAACGGTCCGAAGTCAAGCGCGCTTCAAGCGAGACCGAGACGACCGAAATCAACCTGTCCTTCGAAGATAACCGCTACGCCTCTCTGGTCTTTGGACAATATGACCAGAACCTCGCCAAGCTCGAACGCAGGCTTGGGGTAATCGCCAATGCGAATGGCAATCTCGTCACGATCAAAGGCCCTCCCGAGGCCTGCGAACACGCCCGTCACGTCCTCGAAAACCTGCATGCCCGGGTCAAACTTGGCCAAACGGTGGGACTTGGCGACGTCGACGGCGCGATCCAGGAAGGCGCCCTGCAAGGATCGCTGTTTCCCAAGGAAGCCGAGGTCGGGCGCGTCGTCTTCGAACAGATCGGAACGCGGCGGCGCGGCGCCGTGCGCGCCCGCAACGCCGCCCAAGACCTCTATCTGCGCACGTTGAAACGGCACGAATTGGTATTCGCCGAAGGCCCGGCCGGCACCGGCAAGACCTGGCTCGCCGTCGGCTATGCGGTCTTGCTGCTCGAACAAGGCGCCGTCGAACGGTTGATCTTGTCGCGGCCGGCGGTCGAGGCGGGCGAGCGGCTGGGCTTTCTGCCCGGCGACATGCGCGAAAAGGTCGATCCTTACCTGCGGCCGATCTTCGACGCCCTGGCCGACTTCATGGATGCGCGCATGCTCGAGCGCGGCATGCAGACCGGAATGATCGAGGTCGCCCCCCTCGCCTTCATGCGCGGGCGGACCTTGAGCAACGCTTGCGTCCTGCTCGATGAAGCGCAAAATGCGACCACGATGCAGATGAAAATGTTCCTGACCCGCCTTGGCGAAGGATCGCGCATGATCGTAACCGGGGACCCGAGCCAGACCGACCTTCCGCCCGGCCAGAAATCGGGATTGAGCGAAGCCATCCAGCTTCTCTCGGGGCTGGAGGGCATCGGCCACGTCGTGTTCAAGGAAGGCGACGTCGTCCGCCATGATCTCGTGCGCCGGATCGTCGGCGCCTATGAAGCGGCGCATCGGGCCAGTCTTGAGAAAGCGCGGAGATGAGCTTCGTGATCGACCTTTCGATCGAATCGGGCGATTGGGGGGCCCTTGAGGACCCATCGCGCCTCGCCGAGACCGTGATCCGGGCCGCGATCGCGCGAAGCGGCGTCAAGCTGATCGAGGGCGCGGAGATCAGCATCGTTCTTTGCGACGACGCCTTCATTCGCGATTTGAATCGCAAATGGCGCGGCCTCGACAAGCCGACCAATGTTCTTTCCTTTCCGGCCGGGGGCCCGGCCGGGGCGCCCATCCTCGGCGACATCGTGATCGCATGCGAGACCGCCGCCAGCGAAGCTTTGGAGGCGCAAAAGCCGTTGCGCGATCATGTCGCCCATCTCCTCGCGCACGGCTTTTTGCATCTGATCGGCTATGATCACATCGAGGATGCCAAGGCGCTGGAGATGGAGGCGCTCGAACGCGACATTCTCGCAACGCTGGGGATCGATGATCCCTACCAAGACGCCTTGATCCAGGCCGCGAATTGACGACGACGGGGATGATGACCGAACGCGATATGCTCGCTGCGAACGAGAACGGATCCGACAAACTCATCGCCGGCGCGCGGCCGAGCCTGTTCGACCGTTTGCGCGCCTTGTTCGGGCTCGGCGGCGCCTCGATCCGCGACGATATCCAGGATGCGCTTGCCGACACCTCGACCGATGTCGATTTTTCGGCGCAAGAGCGCGCCATGCTGAAGAATGTCCTCGCCCTGCACGAGTTGCGGGTCGAAGACGTCATGGTTCCTCGCGCCGACATTATGGCCGTCGCGCTCGAAACCAGCCTCAGCGATGTGCTGGCGACGTTTCGCACCGCCGGCCATTCCCGGCTGCCGGTGCATGGCGAGACTCTCGATGATCCCCGCGGCATGGTGCATATCCGCGATTTCGTCTCCTATCTCGCCGCCGAGGCGAATCCCTCCCCGGCGCCGTCGGCGTCCGAATCCTCGGCGCGCGAGCCCGAAAGCGAGCCCGCGGCCAGACGATTCGAGAATTTGGACAAATTAGACATCCCCTTGTCGCAAGCCAATATTCTGCGCCCGGTCCTCTTTGTCCCCCCCTCGATGCCGGCGCTTGACCTCCTTTTGAAGATGCAGGCGACGCGAACCCATATGGCGCTCGTCATCGACGAATATGGCGGCACCGACGGCCTCGCCTCGATCGAGGACATCGTCGAGATGATCGTCGGCGATATCGAAGACGAACATGATTTCGACGAAAGCCCCAAGATCGACGCCATGCCCGACGGAAGCTTCGTCGTCGACGCCCGCGCCAGTCTCGAGGACGTCTCGATCGCGATCGATTCCGACCTCGCTACGATCAGCGACGCCGAGGACGTCGACACCCTGGGCGGACTGATCACGACGCTCGCCGGGCATGTTCCGGTTCGCGGTGAAATCATCGTGGAAGGCGGGCTCGAATTTGAAGTCCTCGACGCCGACCCGCGCCGGGTGAAGCGAATTAAGATTCACATCGGGCGCGGCGAGCCCAAGGACGAGCCGGCCTCCGCCGAAATCGATCAGGCGCAGCACGAAAAGTGAAGCGCGTCTTTGCCGAACCGATCGGCGTGCGATGTGGAGCGCCGGCCGCCGTAATGAACCATGAAGTTTTAGATGAAATCGCTCAGCCGCGGCGAACAAAGGGCCGCGCCAGTCCTGATGCGCTCTCCTCCAAGAAAGCAGAAGATCCGGGTCGCGGATGGCGCGCCGAGCGGTCATTTTCCTCAAATCAGCGAGCCGCCGGTCGTCGTGGAGGCCATTGGCGAGGGGCTGTCCGAGCCGCGCCATTCACAGCAACACTTCGGCGCCGGCGAGATTATGAGGAGCGGTCGGTTTGGCGAGTCCCTTCATCGCAAAGGCGCCTTTGGCGAAGGCCTCCGCCATCATGAGCGCCATCGCCGCTGCGATCATTCAGGCCAAGGGCTGGCGCCGCCGCCTGATCGCGCTCGCCGCTGGCGCGACGGGCGCACTCGCCATGGCGCCCTTCCATTTTTTTCTCGGGCTGGCGATCCCGGCCACGGTTGCGATCTGGCTGATCGACGGTTCGGCGTCAAAGATCCAAACGCCTCCAGTCGGCCGCTTCGGCCGCGCGACGGCGCCTATTCTCCCACACGCCGCGCGGCGCGCCTTCGCCGTCGGCTGGTGGTGGGGCTTTGGCTATTTCCTAGCCGGGCTCTGGTGGCTTGGCGCGGCCTTTCTCGTCGAGGCCGAGGCTTTCGCTTGGGCCATGCCCTTTGGCGTCATCGGCCTTCCCGCGCTTCTGGCTTTCTTCCCGGCCCTTGGCTTCCTGCTCGCGCGCCTGCTCTGGACGCCTGGCGCCAGCCGGATTTTTGCCTTCGCCGCGGCGCTGACCTTGGCCGAATGGCTGCGCGGACATGTTTTGACGGGTTTTCCCTGGAACACTTTCGGGATGGCGCTCGGCGGCAATCTCGTCTTGGCGCAATTGGCTTCGGTCATTGGCCTTTATGGGCTGACCGTCATCGCGCTGGTTCTGTCCTCCGTCCCCGCCGTTCTCGGCGGCCCAATCGCCCCGAGAGAAAGCGGGGCGAGGCGCCCGGTTGCGGCGTTCGGCGCGGCGGTCCTCGCGCTGGCGGCGATTTACGGCTTCGGCGCCCTTCGCCTGGCTCTGGCGGATCGCGGCGCGGTCCAAGGGGTGGAACTAGCCATCATGCAGCCAAATCTCGCCCAGGACGCGAAGTTCCGGCCGGAGAACCGGGACGCGATCCTGGCGCATTATTTGAAACTGTCCGCCGCCGCCAAAGGGCCGGCGAAGAACTCCGCCAATTCCAATGAACTCACGACGACCGTTTTCGTCTGGCCGGAATCGGCGTTTCCTTTTATATTATCGCATGATCCGGAGGCGCTCGCCGATATCGGAGCCTTTTTGCCGCTGGGCGCTGTTCTCGTCACCGGAGCCGCGCGCGAGGACGATGTCTTGCCCATCGTCCATGCCGCGCTCGGCTTGCCGTCTCCGCCAACAAGATATTTTAACGCGATTCAAGTCATTGCGAACGGCGGGCTGATCCTCGACAGTTATGATAAAGTTCACCTGGTGCCTTTTGGTGAATATTTACCGCTCCAATCCATGCTGAATAGTCTGGGACTGCATCATTTCGTCCATGTCCCAGGAGGGTTTGAAGCGGGGGCGGCAAGAAAGACGCTCGCCGTGCCAGGGTTGCCGGAGGTTGCGCCGCTGATCTGTTACGAAGCGATTTTTCCAGGCGAAGTCATGCCCCAGCCAGCCGGCGCGAAGCGGCCGGGCGTTCTGCTCAATGTGACCAATGACGCGTGGTTTGGGATGACCGCCGGCCCCCACCAGCATTTCGCCCAAGCGCGGCTGCGGGCGATCGAAGAAGGGCTGCCGATGATCCGGGCCGCGAACACCGGAATTTCCGCGATTATCGATCCCTATGGACAGATTCTGGAACAATTGCCTCTCGGAGCCGAAGGCTTATTGGAGGGGACCCTGCCGCAAGCCATTGCGCCGCCATTCTTTGCTCGCTGGCCGTTCGCCAGCAGCTTTTCAGTCTGGTTCGCGGCGCTTCTTGTCGCCTTGACGGCCAGGGCCCGTGTTTGACAACGCTTGGCAAGTGATCTCTATTTAGCAAGTGATGTTTATTTTCATTCCATTTTTTGCCCCATCCGCCCGAAAAAAGGCGCCAGCCGGCGCCAAGGAAACATCCGGAGAGGCGCGGCATGCAGCCGCTCATTTTCCGTTGTGGAGCGCGATGAAAATATTTTTATTATCTCTCACAGCATGAAGCGCATTTGGCTATGAATGAACAAAGCTTGAGCATGGATAAGGTGAAGAAGATTCCGAATCCGATCGACAAACATGTCGGCAGCCGGGTTCGCATGCGTCGCGTCATATTGGGCATGAGCCAGGAAAAACTCGGCGAAGCCTTGGGTCTGACCTTTCAGCAGGTCCAGAAATACGAAAAAGGCGCCAACAGGATCGGCGCGAGCCGGCTGCAGCAGATCTCCCGGACGCTCGACGTGCCGCCAGCGTTTTTCTTCGAAGGAGCTCCTTCTTTCGAAGCAGCCGCCAGCGACGAGAGGGCCCACGTCGGCGTCGCCGAGGATTCAAATTCAACTTATGTCGCCGATTTTCTGTCGACCGCCGAGGGATTGCATCTGAACATGGCTTTCGCGCGGATTCATGATCCAAAGGTCCGCAAGCGCATTGTCGATCTTGTCGTCGCCCTCGCGGGCGACGAGAGCCACGACCCAATCGCGCGCGAACCCTCGGATGAAACCTGACGGATGCGCCGGCCTGCGTTCGATCTAACGAACAGCGTGGGCCAAATAGCTTGACAAAACGAACGGGATATAGAAATTTCCGGGGCGGCGATCTCGGGGCGCCCTTCGAATAGGCGCGCCTGCCGATCCCTGGCGACGAAGCTTTTGCCCACTGGAGACAGTCCGTGCCTCGCGAGAATTATCTTTTTACGAGTGAATCGGTCGCGGAAGGACATCCCGACAAGGTTTGCGATCGGATTTCCGACGAAATCGTCGACCTGTTCTTCCGCGAAGGCGAGAAGGCGGGGGTGGATCCCTACCAGATCAGAGTCGCCTGCGAGACTCTGGCGACGACCAATCGGATCATCATCGCCGGCGAAGTGCGCGGCCCGGCAATTCCCACTGAGGCGATTGAAGCCGCCGCACGCGGCGCGGTCAAGAGCATCGGCTACGAGCAGGACGGCTTTCACTGGCGGACCGCCGGCGTCGAAGTGCTTCTTCATGCGCAATCGGCCGATATCGCCCAAGGAGTCGACGCCGGCGGCAACAAGGACGAAGGCGCTGGCGATCAAGGCATCATGTTCGGCTACGCCTGCCGCGAAACGCCGGAGCTCATGCCGGCGCCGATCTATTACGCCCATAAGATTCTCGAAGTGCTTGCGCGCGAACGCAAGTCGGGCGTCGGCGACGCCACCAAACTTGGTCCGGACGCCAAAAGTCAGGTGACGGTCAGATATGTGAACGGCAAACCCGTCGGCGTGACCCAGATCGTGTTGTCGACGCAGCACCTCGACGAAAATTTGAGTTCGCTTGATGTTCGAAGCATTGTCGAGCCCTATATCCGGGCGACTTTGCCGGAAGGCTGGATCAGCGCGGATACGATTTGGCACGTCAATCCGACGGGCAAATTCGTGATCGGCGGCCCCGATGGCGATTGCGGCCTGACCGGCCGCAAAATCATCGTCGACACTTATGGCGGCGCGGCGCCCCACGGCGGCGGCGCCTTTTCCGGCAAGGACCCGACCAAGGTCGACCGCTCCGCCGCCTATGCCGCGCGCTACCTCGCCAAGAATGTCGTCGCCGCTGGGCTCGCCGATCGCTGCACCATCCAGCTGTCCTATGCGATCGGCGTCGCGGAGCCCCTGTCGATCTATGTCGACACGCATGGCACGGGAAACGTCGCCGAGGACAAGCTCGAGGCTGTCCTTGGCCAGAGCATGCGTCTCTCCCCGCGCGGCATCCGCGAACATCTGGAACTGAATCGGCCGATCTACGCCCGCACGTCCGCTTATGGCCATTTCGGCCGGACGCCCGATGCGGAAGGCGGTTTTTCCTGGGAAAGGACCGATCTGGGGGCCAAACTCAAGGCGCATTTGGCCTGAGCATCTTTGTTTTGATGCGCGTTCTGACCCAATAAATCTGCGCGAAAAACAAAGCTGGAAGGCGGATCTGGAAGACCAATGTTGGGAGGTTGCGCGCAGACAACCGTTTCGTCGGATAAAGATAAGGCGGCGGCGCATCCATCGGGCCTTTATGGCCGACGCAGGGGCAAGAAGCTTCGGGCGCGCGCCGCCGAACTCTTGCAAATAACCCTGCCCGGCGTGACTTTTGATGCGTCAAAACCTATTTTAGATCCCGCGTCCCTCTTTGAGACTGAATATTCAGCGCTTTGGCTGGAAATTGGCTTCGGCGGCGGCGAGCACCTTGCCGCCGAGGCGATCCGGCACCCCGACGCAGGCTATATAGGCTGCGAGGCGTTCTTGAACGGGCTTGCCAAGGCCTTGGCTTTGATCGAGGGGAGCGCGTTGCGCAATGTGCGTCTCTATGATGGCGACGCGCGCAATGTGATAGACGCACTGCCGCCGCAGAGCCTGGACGGCGTTTATCTTCTCTACCCCGATCCCTGG
This sequence comes from Methylocapsa aurea, assembly GCF_000746085.1. Taxonomy (GTDB): domain Bacteria; phylum Pseudomonadota; class Alphaproteobacteria; order Rhizobiales; family Beijerinckiaceae; genus Methylocapsa; species Methylocapsa aurea. The sequence goes on from NZ_JQKO01000005.1 coordinate 63,204, forward strand.
CCGAAGCGGCGGCAGCGCAAACGGCGTTTTCTGTCCGATGAGATGCTAATTAGACTGGCCCGCGTCATGCGTCCTGGCGCTGAGCTCCGTTTCGCGACCGACATCGACGATAATGCGGGCTGGACATTGGCCCGCGTCCTGCGCTCGGCTGATTTCACATGGAAGCCGCTAAGCGCAGGCGATTGGCGCCGCCCTTGGGAGGGTTGGAGCGGAACAAGATATGAAGCCAAGGCGCTACTCGAAGCGCGACAGCCAGCCTATTTCACATTTCTGCGCAACGAGATCTATCCGGAGCAAGGAACCGTCGATTTAGAGCACCGTTGAGGCGAGCAGTTTTCGGTTCGCGTCGAGAAAATGTGATCCTAGAGATGCTTTCTGAAAGGGCCATAGGGGCCGCCATTGCCCCCTTGTCGGTTTGATCGATCGCCCCTGCCAGCGCCGCGCGGATGATTGGCCACCGGATTTTCCAGAAACAAAAGCTTGACCTATGTTTTATAGCCGTGTATCAGCTTCGAAGGGATGATGAAATTCATCATTACTAAATAGATCGCGCGTTTAGGCGGCAGGCTCAATTTTTTTCGGCGCGTCGGCAGGGTGCGCTCCGAAAGGATTGCGATCGAGACTATGGCCGTAACGTTTGCGGCTTCTCCGATAGCCTTGCGATCTAGCGCCGGCCGTTTGAGCTGCGGATTTACGGGATGCGGTTCCGCGAAAGCGCTGCAACGTGGCTGGCAGGGCGCTCAAGACCAGCCCCGCAAGATAGCCAAATTGGACGCTCATGTTCAGCAAGACGATTGCAGCGAGGGAGGCCCACAGGCCATGCGCGCCGTGAACTGGGCTGACGAGAAACAGAATGGTTACGATCGCGCTGCCTGGCAAAAGAACATAAAATGTAAAAAATTGCGCGAGAATTATACCAAATAATGCACTTCCAATGACGAGGACTTCCATCACATCGCCTCCCGGAAATAATTTTTTATGGCTGCATTTTGCCATAAATATTTTTGCCATCAAGACATAATTATCATTTTTTTGACATTTGACAGATTCATTTCGCAACTTATTCGTGCACAAATACGTTTTTTCGCCATTTTCTGGCGGGACCGGCCGAATTTTTCAATATTCCCCCGGTCGCGCTCAAGGCAACTTGCGAATCCGGCGATGTACGACTATCGATTTACATCTTTTATCATTGCATAAAAAGAACTGCATATAGTATAGGTCAAGCTGAACGCCGAATGATTTCATGGGCGAACCGCTTGCATGAATGTTGAAACGCTCCGCCGGAACGCAGTAGATCGGGTTTCACTGCGTCTGCCGCCGGGCCGCGCCGCGCCGGCTGGCGCACCAGGGCTGGCGGAACGCGGTTTCGAGGCCTTGCCGGCCGAATTGGCCTTTTTGCTTCCCTTTGGCGCTCCCGCCGCTCTCTTGTTCTCGGCCGCGGCCCAGGCGCGGGCTCAGGCGATTCCGCCCGAGGCGGCCTTGCTCGCGGACGGAGCCATACAAGAAATATTTTTCTACCGATCCCTCGCCCATGCCCTCGGCGTCGTCTACATCGACTCCAAAGTCGCGCTTGGCCCCGGAACGCGATATCCAGGGTCGATTCATGCCGGGGGCGCCCCCCTTTCGGAAGAGCGCGGCCCAAGTTGGCTGGCCGCGCCGCGCGGGGCCGCTCTCGCCGATTTATTGCGGCGGGCGCAGCGCGGGGAGCCGTTGCGCGGAACCCTCGCGATCGCAACGCCGACGCATCTCTCGCGCCTGGTGCGGGCCGAGGCGACGCCCTTGGTCCTCCGGGAGGCGAGCTACGCTCTGGCCCACTTGGACCCGAACCTATCGGCGAAGGCCGGACCAAGCCTGGGACAACGCCAATTCGCCATCATGGGGTTCGCAACCGCCGCCTTGGTTTGCGCCTTGGCCCCGGCATTCGGGGCGAGAATCCTCGCGCTAAGCGTGAATTGCCTGTTCCTGGCCACCATCGTTCAACGCCTTTTCATCGGCGCGGCAAGCGTCGGGGCGGCGCACGCTCCCCCGCGCCTCGCGACCGACGATCGCCTCCTGCCGGCCTATTCAATCGTCGTCGCGCTGCATCGAGAAGCGCGGGTCGTCGCGCAGCTCGCCGCCGCGCTTGAGGCGATCGACTATCCGCGCGGCAAGCTCGACATCAAACTTGTCATTGAAGAGGATGATCATCCAACCCGCCTCGCGCTGGAGGCGTTGCGCCTCCCAGCAATCTACGAGATCGTCGTGGCGCCGGCGGGCTGGCCGCGAACCAAACCGCGGGCGCTCAACATCGCCTTGCCGCTGCTGCGCGGCGAGTTCGTCGCCATCTTCGATGCCGAAGACGCGCCAGCGCCGCGTCAATTGCGCGACGCCGCCGAGCGTTTCCTGCGGTCGCCGCGCGACATCGCCTGTCTGCAGGCGCAGCTCTCCATCGACAATGTCGAGGACTCCTGGCTGACTCGGCTGTTTTCGATCGAATATGCGATGCTTTTCGATGTTATGCATCGGGGAATGGCTGGGCTTGGCCTGCCCTTGCCTCTTGGCGGCACATCCAACCATTTCCGCACCGAGGTTCTCCATAAGCTTGGCGGCTGGGACGCTTGGAACGTGACCGAGGACGCTGACCTTGGGATGCGTCTCGCCCGATTTGGCTATCGCTCCGCGGTTGTGTCGTCGAGCACTCAAGAGGAAGCGCCGAGCCGTTTCAACGCCTGGCTGACGCAGCGGCGGCGTTGGTCGAAGGGCTGGATGCAGACCTTCATAACGCTAAGCCGAAACCCCTTGCGTCTTGTCGATGAACTCGGAGCGCGAGGCGCCGGCGCGCTTGTGTTGCTGATGACGGGATTGGTGATCGCGCCGCCGCTCTGGCCTTTCCTTGCCGCGCGCACGATCCACGAATTGGCGAGCGCGGGCCTGCCCGCGCCGACCTCAAGCATCGCCCTCGTCGAAGCGACTCTGTGGATCTCGGTGGCGGTCTTCGGCGCAGGCTCGACGCTATGGCTCGCCTTGCTTGGAATGAAGCGGCGCAAGCTCCTCGGCCTTTGGCCATTCCTGCCGCTGCTCCTTCCTTATTACCTCATGATGTCGATCGCGGCCTGGGCGGCCCTCTTCGATCTCATCCGGCGCCCCTATCATTGGCACAAGACCGAGCACGGCCTGGCGAAAAGCTCGCGCCAGAACACCCAAGCCCGCGCCGCCGCGATCAAAGCCCATTCGCCTTGAAGAAGGCTCGCGACGATCGCCGACTCCTTTCCGATCCGTGGCCAGCCGGATTGAAGCGGCTTTCGCCAAAAGCAGATCGAGGAAATAGCGGAATCTCCCGGTAAGGCCATTTCAAATGTTAGTCTGCGTTGCGCCAATTGCGGACATTTGGCGCTGCGGCGTGACAAGGCAGACAAGGGCCGAGAGCGGAATGGCGGCTTTGAAGACTGGGAGCGTGAAAAGCTGTCGTCGCTGCGGCGATTACGCTAAAATTGCGATAGTATGGCTCACTGGAGCAGACACACTCGGCAGATTCTCGGACGAAAGCGGGCATGACAGGACTTCCAGCCAACATCGCGAACTTCGTGAAGCAGGAGATCCGCATCGCGAAGTCGAGGCCGCTCCTACCAGTCTTCGAGGCCGTCTCGAACGCGCTGGACGCGATCAGCGAACGCGAGGGCAACGGGACGATTTACGTTACGGTGCTGCGGCATCCACCGTCCATAATTGACGCGACGCCCGGAGACCCCCACACGTTCATCATCGAGGATGACGGCGTCGGATTCAACGACGCGAACATGGGTGGTTTCGATCAGCTCTACACTGATCGCAAACAGCCGAAGGGTGGGAAGGGCCGCGGGCGGTTCGCCTACCTGAAGGTGTTCGAAGATGTGGAAATCGAGTCGACTTACGTGGATGGGGCTGGCGAGCTACGTCACCGTAAGTTCAAGTTCGACCTCAGTTACAGCGGCAATAAGGCTGAGCAAAGCGTCGGCTCAGGGCCTCTCACCACCATTATCCGTCTTCGCTCCATGCGTCCTGAATACGCGTCCCACGTGCCGAAAGAAGCGGCCACGATAGCGCGCGAGTTCATGTCACATTTTCTGCCTGTTTTGCTCGCCGCCTCAAACATCGAGATCGTGATCATAGACGGAGAGAAGAAGAAACGTCTTCGCGAGGAGTTCCGCGCGGACTTTCTTATATCGTCACGCGACCAGCCCTTCGTGATCGGCTCACGTACGTTTATGGTGACCTTAGTCAAGCTGCGGCCGAAGATTGCCTTACGCCATCGGCTGATCCTAGCCGCATCGCTACGTGAAGTTCACTCCGACTATCTCGACAAGTACCTCCCTGTACTAGCGACTGGGCCGCTTGAGCTGGACGGCGAGCCGGAGGGCTTTTGGCTCGTCGCTATCGTGCAAGGGTCGTTTCTCAACGAATCCGTAGATCCAATGAGGGTTACCTTCACAGACGAAAGCATCGAGGACGCTCCACTGGATATTATCGAAGCCAGCGAACAGCAAGCAGAGCCAACCGAGCCCGCAACCGACCTATTCGGCGAACCGAAGTCCATCAGGGTCATCCGGGCGGACGCCCTCAAGATCGTCAGAGACGAGTTGGAGCCTTACATTGAGGTCGCGGTGCGAGTTCGCTCAAGGGCGATCGAGGCCTACATCAGTCGCGATGGGCTCGGGTATCATTTTTTGAAGGCGGAGGCTGGAGAACTGGCCCGGAACCTGCGCTCCACCGACGATCAGGCGATCGAGAGTTCCCTTCATGCCGCAGCTTTCAAGGAGCGGCGGAAGCGGAACGACCAAGCCTATAAGCTGCTCTCTGCGACTCCGAAAGAGAAGTCCGAGGACGAGTACTTTGATAAGTGGGCCCGAGTTGTCGACAGCATTGGCGACGTTGCAAAGAGCGATCTTGCCAATTACGTCCTTCACCGCCGCGTGATCATTGACCTTGTAGAAAACATTCTTAGGACGACGCCAGAAGGGGATTACAGGCGCGAGGAGGTTGTCCACAGTATCGTGTTCCCACGTGGCCGGCAGTCAGGCGAGGTCGGGACCGAGCAACAGAATCTATGGCTGATTGATGAGCGCCTTGCGTTCCATGAGCATCTTTTCTCAGATCTCACGATCGGTCGCGTGACGGGTCACGATGTCGAATCACGGCTGCGGCCGGATCTGGCCATTTATGAGTCGGGCTTCGCATCATTTCATGACGGTGCGAAGCCTCCCACGCAGCTGGTGCTTGTCGAGCTGAAACAGCCCGGACGCACAACGGCGTCGCGGGACGATCCGGTGAGCAAGACGCTTTCCTATGTTCGGCAGCTCAAGGAAGGCCGTGCAAAGACAGAGGGGGGCGCTGTGATCGACATTGAGCCGAACGCCCTCACGACGGTCTATATCCTCGCGGACTGGACGAACGACTTTAAAGCGTACCTGGATCGCGAGGAGTTCCTGGAAATGCCGGGAGACGTTGGCCGCTATCGTTATCGTCCGCGTGACAACATCATGTTTGTGGCGATGTCCTTCGCGCGCTTACTCGAAGGGGCGCGGCGTCGGAACAAGATATTTTTTCGGCGGCTAGGAATCGAACAAGGGGCATGAGGGTCTCAAGTCTCTCTCCATCTTCAACCGACCTCACTGCTTTCGCGTGGAGACGTGTCACTTGAGCGAATGGCTGCTTCGGAGCGGAGTCGATGATCGACCGAACGGCTTGGATGGGCGCGAAGCGGCGGTGGGCAATCTTTCGTCGGAAGGTCTCTTATGTTTCAAAACCAGCCGCATCGCGAAAAGGCTATCGATCGCCCCCATTGGCGGGCGCGACAGTCGGGCCCCGCTCCTGAACTTAAGCTTCCCGGCTCGGCCCCCTCGCGGGCCGCTTCGCGAGCAGATCCGGCCTTCTCTCGCGGGTGATCCGCAAGGCCTCGGCCTCGCGCCAGGCCTTGATCCTGGCGTGGTCGCCGGAGAGCAGAACCTCTGGGATTTCCCGCCCTTCCCAGGCGCGGGGCCGGGTGAAATGGGGATATTCGAGCAGCCCGGCCTCGAAACTCTCCTCGACGCCAGAGGCCGCCTTGCCCATGACCCCCGGCAGAAGCCGCACGCAGGCGTCAAGCACGACCATCGCGGCGATCTCGCCCCCCGACAGCACGTAATCGCCGATGGAAACCTCTTCGAGGCCGCGCGCCTCGATCACCCGCTCATCGACGCCTTCGAACCGGCCGCAGATCAGAACCGCGCCGTCTCCGGCGGCAAGGGCCCGAACCCGAGATTGCGTCAACGCCGCGCCGCGCGGACTCAGCAGCAGGCGCGGCCGGGCGTCCTCCGCCACGAGGCCGGCGTCGAGGCTGGCGCTAAGAACATCGGCGCGGATGACCATTCCGGGGCCGCCGCCGGCCGGCGTGTCGTCCACGGCGCGATGGCGGCCAAGCCCATGGTCGCGGATGTCTTTGGATTCCAGCGCCCAGACATTGCGCGCCAGCGCCTCACCGGACAGGGAGACGCCGAGCGGACCCGGAAACATCTGCGGAAAAAGCGTGAAGACCGTCGCCCGCCACATGACCTGTCAGTCTTGCGGCGGCGAGAGTTCCGCCTCGATCTCGACCGGCGGCGCGACTATGAGCCTGCCCGCCGTCACATCGATTGCGGGAACAACCTCTTTGGTGAAAGGCATAAGCAGCGTCTCGCCGCCCTCCTCGCGGGCGATCTCCAGAATGTCGCCGCCGCCGAAATTATGAACGTCGACGACGCGGCCGATCGTCTCACCGCCCTCGTTGACCGCCGCGAGGCCGATCAGATCGGCGAGATAGAATTCATCGCTTCCCGCTTCCGGCAAGGCCTCGCGCGGCATAAAAATCTCGACATTGGTCAGGCCTTCCGCGCTCGTCCGGTCGTCGATTCCGGCGACGCGGACGACGAAAACATTGTCCTTCAAGTGACGCAGCGCCTTGATCGAAAATTGCCGCGCTCCGCTCGCATCAAGAAGGGGCTTATAGGCGGCGATCGCCTTTGGAACGCCAGTGAAGGATTGGAGCCGCACCTCGCCCTTGACGCCATGCGGGGCGCCAAAACGGCCAACGAGGATGCGGTCCTGAATCATGGCGCTCACAAACTCTGGCTGCTTGCTGGTTCGGTGCGGCCGTCCAGCAAGGCCCTCCGCCGGCAATGATCCTCCCCTACAAGCGTCGGGTAGAAGCAAGGCTCGGCGGCCCGGACTGGAATGGCGAATGGTGGGCGCGACAGGGATCGAACCTGTGACCCCTACGATGTCAACGTAGTGCTCTCCCGCTGAGCTACGCGCCCAGAACCCTTGGCGACAAGGGATCTGCTTTGGTCGCGACAGGGTATATCGGCTCACATCCGCCGGCGCAAGCCGCAAAGATTGCGGGCAAACGACGCTTTCCGTGTTGGCCGCCAAGGTGGACGAGGCTTAGAGCCGATGCATGAAGCGGAGTCGAATCCGCTCTCAGGCTCTTTGTTTCAACGCATGACATTATCCAAAAAGTTCGCAGCTTTTTGGCGTCACGCTTAAAACCCGACGCCCAGCGCGCCGCTGCCGCTACCCCCGCCGCCACCGCCGCCGCCTGCGCCATAGCCTCCGCCTCCAACGCGGGGGACGCCCGCCGAAGATTGGGCCGCCGGCGGACGCTGACGAGCCTGGACCGCCTCGCGACGCGGCATGCGCGGCTCGACGGAGGCCGGGCGAACGGCCTTTTCCTTTGGAGGCCTTGGCTCGACCGGCCGATAGCGGGGCTCCTCCGGCGGCGGAACATTTGCGAGCTTTTCTTTTCTGCGGCGCGGCGAAGGCTTTTCGGGTTCGGACGGAGTTGCTTGTTCTTCCGGCGGCGGGCGATTCGCTATAGCGCGCTTCGCCGGCTTTTCCGGTTTAGCGGACGGCTCCGGCGTCGCGGTGACCGGCGGCGCGCAGAGATCCGGCTTCTGCTCCTTCAGCTCAAGGAGAAGCGCTTCGTCGACCTTGACCTCGGCGATAGCGTGGCCCTGAACCTCGAAATAGCGGCCGAAGGCCTGCTCGGTCTTGGCGTCCAGCTTTCCATTGCGATGCCCGGACAGACAGCCAAGCCGGTTCAATTCGGTTTGCGCCAAGCGGACCTGCTCCGGCGTGTTGACTTCTTCCGGCGCTGGAAGCTTCTCGAGCGCGGCGTCGAGCGCCGGGCGCAATCTCGCGCAGGTCAATCGCTTCTTCAATTCCACCATCTGGTCGCGCGCTTCGGCGCCGCGCGTCTGAAGCGCCGCAAGCTCCACATCCTCGCGTCGGCAAGCGACCTCCTGCTCGGCGACATCGGCTTCGATCGCGGCGAGCTTGGCCCCGGCGGCGGTCTTGACCTCTTCACATGCGGCGGTTGCAAGGAGGGATCGAACGGCTTCGGCGTCGCGCTTGCCAATGGCGCCAAGCGCCGCTTGCTCGCGTCCGCAAGCCGCCTTCAAATCCGCGGCCCTACGGTCGATCGCGGCGACGACGCTGGGGCACTCAACGCGCTGGCGCAGCGCCGTCATTGCGGCGCGATCGCCGGAGGCCGACAGGGTCTTCCATTCCGCCTCGTCGCGCTGGCACGCTTCGGTCTCACGCGCGATCTCAGCCTCGAGCTTGCTCAGACGTTGCCGGGCGTTCACTTTGACGTCGTCACAGCCCGCCTTGCCGATGAGGCCGCGCAGCCCCTCGACGTCGCGCGCGCCGATGGCCGCGAGCGCCGCGTCGTCGCGTTTGCAGATTGTCTTGAGCTCGGCGAGCCTGCCGTCAATCGCGGCCACAACGCTCTTGCATTCGGCCTTCTGACGCAGCGCCTCGACATCGGCGCGATTGCCGGAGGCCGCTAGACTCTTCCATTCCGCCTCGTCGCGCCGGCAGGCTTCGGTCTCACGCGCGATCACGGTCTCGAGCTTGCTCAGACGTTGCCGGGCGTTCACTTTGACATCGTCGCAGCCCGCGTTGCCGATGAGGCCGCGCAGCCCCTCGACGTCGCGCGCGCCGATGGCCGCGAGCGCCGCGTCGTCGCGTTTGCAGATTGTCTTGAGCTCGGCGAGCCTGCGGTCGATCGCGGCCACAACGCTCTTGCATTCGGCCCGCTGACGCAGCGCCTCGACATCGGCGCGATTGCCGGAGGCCGCTAGACCCTTCCATTGCGCCTCGTCGCGCTCGCATATTTCAGTCTCATGGGCCAAACTCGCCTCCATCTGGGCGAGCCGCTTGTCGGCGCTGACCTTGATCGCCGGGCAGGATGTCCGGTCGGCGAGGTCGCGCAAGGCATCAAGGTCGCGCGGGCCGATGTCGTTGAGCGTGGCGTTGTCGCGGCCGCAGGCGGCGTCTGCGGCCGCAGCCAGCTCGCGCAAGCTGCGATCTATCGCCGCAATCGTCGCCGGGCACTGCGCGCGTTTGCGGAACGCCTCGATATCGGCCGGCTGGCGCCGCGCAACGAGACCTTTTAGCTCGCCGTCTTCCAGCCGACAGACCTCGGCTTCGCGCGCAAGCGTCGCATTGAGTTCGGCAAGACGGGCGGAAGCCGCCGTTTTCACGCTCTCGCAAGGCGTCCTGCCGACAAGATCCCGCAAGGCCGCGCCGTCGCGCGCCGGAATGGAGCCGAGCGCGGCGTTGTCGCGGGCGCAGGCGGCCTCGGCCGCCGCCGCCAATTCGCGCAAACCGCGATCGATCGCCGCGATCGTCGCCGGGCACTGCGCGCGCTGACGCAACGCCTCGAAGTCGGCCGGCCGGGCGCGCCCGGCCAAATTCTTCAATTCGCCGTCCTCGCGCCGGCAGAGATCGGCCTCCCTGGCCTGCTCGGCTTCGATCGCCGCGATTTTCTCGCCGGCCGCCGCCTTGACCGAAGGGCAGGAACTCGCCTGCATCAAGACCCGGAATTTGGCGGGATCGCGTCCTTCGATGGCCGCCAGGGCGGCGCCATCGCGGCGGCAGATCGCCTCTTCCTCGGCGAGCAGGGCTTCGAGCGCGGTCAGCCGCTCTTGCGCCGCCCGTTTCACCTCGTCGCACAAGGCCGCGCGGGCGAGAGACCGCAAGCCGGCCGCATCGCGCGCTCCAGCCCCGGCCAAGGCTTTGCGATCGGCTTGGCAGGCTTCCTCGGCCTTCCGGCGCGCTTCCGCCGCCTGTTGCCGCTCCGAGGCTTCGAGCGCCGCCTTCTTGGCTTCGATCAGGGCGCGCTCCTTGGCGTCCGCAATCGCGCGTTCGAGCGCCTGCAGGCGATAGCGCGCCTCAAGTGCATAGAATGACGAAGGAAAATGTTCGAGAAAGTCGTGCAGGACGGCTGGATCCTCGGTGGTCTTGATCTTGTCCCAGGCGATCCGATCGTTTCGATTGAGGTAATATTCGTTGACCAGCGAAACATAGGTCTCCGGCCGCTGGCGCCCGCTCGTCGCCGCGGCCACGTCGCTGGCGATCCGGCGAAACATCATCTCGATCTCGAGGCCGGGCTCGTTCAGCCGACGCAGGAACGCCTTGGTGAAGGGGCTGTTGCGCTCCTGCCCGTCCAGCGCGACATCGCCAGGCGAAGTGGCGTAAGCGACGATCAGGCCTTCGGCCTTGTCGATCCTTTCGAGCCCACGCGTTCGTCCTAGGGCGGGAGCCGGGGCGGCGACGGAGGCGGAAGTCGCGAGGCGCGCGAGGCGTTCGGCGACCGGATTGTTGCGGCAGGCGTCCAAAACCATGATTTTCACGCCGCTCGAACGGTTGAGCACGGCGCGGACATTGTCGACAGGGACGGTTTCAAACGACAGGCTGATGTCGTCCTTCACGTCGGCGTCGACTGGCAGGAGATAGTTGTGGCCCTGATATTGAAGCGCGTGGCCGGCGTAAAAAAACAGCGCCGCATCCGCGCCGACGGCCATCCGGGCGAATTGCTGGATCGCATCGCTGGCGCCGGCTTTGTCCGCATCGGTGCGAAGAAGGACTTCGAAACCGAGTCCCGTCAGAGCGGCGGCGACATCCTCGGCGTCGAATTTTGCGTTGACGAGGTCGAGCCCGGGGTTCTTGTAGCCCGCATTGCCAAGAACGAGAGCGACGCGCCGCTCCGCAGCGGCAGAATCGACCAGCAGCATCAGCGCAAGGATGCTCCAGACCAAAACGGCGACTGCGGTTAGCGCTTTGTGCATTGGAACCGGTTGGCGACGGGCTGACCTCAAGCCACGCCCCTTGGCAAGGCGGGCCCTTGTGGAAAATATCGACGCTAACATAGGTTGGGTTTAAGAGTTAAACAATGACGGCGCGCGGCCATCATGGCCGCCGCGTGCGGTGGCGCACGGAGAAAACGCGAACAAAGGTCATGCTGCCGAAGAAAGATCAAATCAAGAAATTAGCGAGACGCTTGCAATATGCCGCTTGGAATATCGATCGACGACGCTGCGGCGAGCGCGCGGCGGCCTTGTCGCAGATCAACGCCATGACGACGCGGCGGCGTAAATTGTCGCCCAGATGGGGACGGACCGGAGGTTTCCCATCATCGGACGTCAATCAAGGGCGGAATAGGCCGGTGGGCGCATCGGGCCTCCGAAGTGATATAGAAATGTATTGAAAAATACAGAACAGCATAAAGAAAACGGCGTCTTTTTTGAGAGTTTGGAGTTGCCGCGATGACGCTGATCCTGACGATCGAAAACGAACAAAGCCTACCCAATGGCGCGCCGGTGAGCGTCAAGCTCGCGGACAAGCGGGGCATCGACATCGGCCGCAACCCCAATCTCGATTGGACGCTTCCCGATCCGACGCGATTTATCTCCGGCAAGCACTGCGAAGTAAGATACCGCGACGACGCTTATTGGCTCAATGACCTCTCAACCAACGGCACTTTTCTCAACGACAGCGCCAGGCGCATCCAGGCGCCGCATCGGCTGCGCCACGGCGATCGGCTGGCGATCGGCCCCTACATTATCGCGGTCGCAATGGAGGCAGATGCAGAGCCGACGCAAGCCGACGCGCTCGAGGCCTTGCTCGAAACCTCGTCAAAGACTTTCCCTGAGGCTGCGCCGGAGACTTGCCCCAGTGCTGCGGCGGAGCCTTGGCCCGAGGCGCAAGCTAAAACTCATCCCGAACCCGAAGATCCCGCCTGCGCCGGGGTTTTCGCAATCGCTCCAATCGTTGCGCCCTCGACAAGCTTGCGCGGAGCAACCGAGCCTCGCGAAAATGTCGCGCCGAGGCTCGACGAGCAAGGCGGGCGTCGCGGTCCGGGAGCTTTTGGCCTCCGCACGCCTGAACTTATCGGCGCCAGCCCGGTCCGCAGCGCCGCGCCGGCCGCGGTCTCGCCAGACCCAGCGGTGGCGGTAGGCGCGCCGCTCGCCAAAATGAAACCTTCGGAAGCGAATATTTTGGAGGCCCAGGCTCTGGAGGCGATCGCTCAGGAGGCAAAGGCTTGGAAGCCGCCGGAGGGCCGCGCCCAGAATGTCTCCGGTCCGATTGCGGTCCAGATGGACTCGAACCGCGAACCCGCCAGCCGAGCGGACAGCGAAGGAGCTGCTCCCAGTCCCGACGAATTTCTCCGCCATTTCGCCTTAGGCGCCGGCATTCCCGACCATATCTTCGCCCGCCAAGACGGTTTGAAGGTCGCCGAAGAGCTCGGCGCCTTGACGCGGATGGCGGTCGAGAACCTGACCCAGCTTCTCAGCGCCCGCTTCAAGGCCAAGCGCTTCGCCCGCACGTCGAGCCAGACGATGATCCAGGCCCTCGACAATAATCCGCTGAAATTCGCGCCGACGCCCGATGACGCCTTGAAAATCATGTTCGGGCCGCGCACCAGCGGCTATCTCGACGCCAAGCGGGCATTCGAAGGCGCATTCACCGATTTGAAAACCCATCAGGTCAAGACTTTCGCGGCCATGCAGCAGGCGGTCCGCATGCTCGTGGAGGATCTCGACCCAAAAGCGATCGACGAATCGGCGGGTTTGGACAAGGGCTTGGCGGGTTTGTTCGGCGGCCGCAAGAGCCGGCTCTGGGACCTCTATCTCGCCCGGTGGCAGGCTAAGACTCTGCGCCACGAAGACGGCCTCGTCGACGCGTTCATGCTTTACTTTGCCGAATGCTACGACCAAGCGAAGGAGTCGAGCGCGAAATGACTGGCGCCGTGGGAGCCGGACAAACCGCCCCGCGGCGCATCATATATTGAAGATATTGGATAATTTAAGATATTGGTCTTGTGGGATGGCCTGACAGGGTCTGCAAGAGCGTCAGGCGCAAGAGTTCCAGGCAGAGGACGATGAACGAAAAAGATCCAAACCCTGGTTCCGAAGAGCGCGACGATCGGACGGTTTTCCGGCCGATGCCGGCGGCACGCCCAGCCGCAGCTGCGGCGCCAAAGCCGCCGCAGGAACCGGTGGACGGCCAAGCCTATGTCGACGATCGAACCGTGTTCCGGCCCAATCCCGGCGGTCGCCGGCCGCAGGCCTCTCCGCTTGGGCAGGCCGCGAAGGCGGGCGCGCCGGCGCCGCGGCAATCGGCGGTTCAGGGTTTGGACCTTGGCGCTCCAAACGAAAATCCGATCATGCAGGCCGCCGGCCCCCTGCTTCTTTTCCTTGGCCGCCTGCGCACCGCATTGCTGCGGGCGCCCGCAGCCGGATTGACGCCGCAAATCGCCGCGGCGATCGAGAAATGCGAGCGCGACATGAGCGCCGCCGGGGTTGCGCCGGACGAAGCCAATGCAGCAAAATATGTCTTGTGCGCGACCGCCGACGAAGTCCTCGCCAACCTGCCCGGCGAAGATCGTCCGGCGTCGCGATCGGGCCTGATGACGCGTTTCTTCGGCGAGAGCAGCGGGCGCCGGTTCTTCGACGAGCTCGATCGCGTCAAGGCCGACGCCAAGGCCCATTATCAGCTGCTCGAATTGTTTCACGCCTGCCTGGCGCTAGGATTTCAAGGCGCGCACCAGACTTTGGCGGGGGGCGCCGCCACCTTGCAGGACATCCGGCACGATCTTTACGAGCTCTTGCAGAAGGCGCGGCCGGCGCCGGCCCACGATTTGTCGCCGCGTTGGCAGGGCCAGTCGCTGGCCGGCCATGCGGTCCGCCTGCGGGTGCCGCTTTGGACCGCCGCCGGCGTCGTCGGCCTGATTCTCTTTGGCGTCTATATCGGCCTGCGCCTCACGCTTGGCGGGCGGGCGGAGGCGGCGGCGGAAGCCTTGACCGCGCTCAATCCGCAAACGCCGGTCGCAATCGGCCGCAAGGTCGCCGTCGCGCCGCCGCCAGCGCCGCCGCCGACGCCGGCGCAAGCGTCGCAAATCGACCATATCCGCAAGGTGCTGGAGCCCAATATCGCGGCCGGAACGCTCAGCGTGGACTCGACCGTCAATCAGATCGTCATTCACATTACCGACCGGGTCCTGTTCCAGCCCGGCAAGGCGGCCGTCCTCGACGACGTGCGCCCGCTCATGATGTATATCGCGCTCGCCCTCGACGACGATAAAAGCGCGATCAAGGTCGTCGGGCATTCGGACAACAGGCCGATCTCCAATGCGCGTTTCGCCTCGAATTTTGAGCTCTCGCTGGAGCGCGCCAAGGTTGTCGGCGATCTTCTCAAGCAATCTCTCTCGCATCCCGAACGGGTCGAAACGGTTGGCAAGGGGGCCGATGCGCCGATCGCTTCGAACGATACGCCGGAAGGACGCAACAAGAATCGGCGGGTCGAAATCGTCGTCCCGCGCAGCGACTAGAGCGCCTTCAGATCCGATAGCGGCAGAAAGCAACCCTAGGTCTTTGTTTTATCGCATTTTCTTGACGAGGACCGATTTCGACTTCGCGCGAAAGCGCTTTGGGGCATCTTCTTAAAAAAGTCGATCGACTTTTTCGAAATTGAGACATCGGATATATCCGATGTCTCATAGGAACATGCTCTAGAGCCGGATGATTTTGGACGGAATCGCAACGCGATCTCGTCCAAAGTCTTAAATCCGCTTCTTATCAAAGAGTTAGAGCATGATGTCGTCCGAAAACCGGTTTCCACTTTTCGGCATCATGCTCTAGGTCTTTGAAATTGAGCATTTCCCGATCAGACGACTTAAATCTGATCGGGAAGCGCTCTCGAGCATGCCCCCTTCCGACATGCTCCAACAAATTGATCCGGCGCGGTTTCCCGCCGATCGGACGTCGATCCGATCGGGAGCCGACGCGAATAGGCAGGCGTAATGAATAGAAAGTTCTGGCTTCGGTCCCTTATCAGCCTCGCCGGCGCGGCCGCAGTGGCGGCCTTGATCTGGTTCGCCGGGCCGCTCCTCGCCTTGGGCGAGACCCATCCATTGGAGGAGACAGGTCCGCGGATCGCAGCCATCCTCACCCTATTCGCGCTTGTCGCGGGGGCCGGCGCCTATCGCTTCTATGAGCGGCGGACAGGCGCCGAACGCATCGCGCGCGGAATGAGCATTGATGACAGCGACGCGCCGGTGCTCGCCGAACGGATGAAAGAGGCTCTCGCAGTGCTGCGCGACGTGCGCGGCGGCAGGGCGAACTACCTCTACGACCTTCCCTGGTATGTGCTGATCGGGCCTCCCGGTTCAGGCAAGACGACGGCGCTGGTCAATTCCGGGCTGGAATTTCCGCTTGCGGGCGGCGCTCAGCCAGGCGCGATCGCCGGCGTCGGCGGCACCCGCTACTGCGACTGGTGGTTCACCGAAGACGCCGTGCTGATCGACACCGCAGGCCGCTACACGACGCAGGACTCGGACGCCAAGGCGGACCAGAAGAGCTGGCTCGCCTTCCTCGATCTTCTCAAGCGCAACCGGCCGCGTCAGCCAATCAACGGCGTCCTCGTCGCGATCAGCCTGGAGGATCTGCTCACGCTGTCGCCCGCCGAAGTGGCGGCGCATGCGGCTGCGATCCGGGCGCGCCTGCTCGAACTCCACCAGCGCCTCGGGGTCGATTTTCCCGTCTATGCGCTGTTCACCAAGGCCGATCTCGTCATCGGATTCATGGAATTCTTCAACGGCCTCGATGAAGCCGGCCGGGCTCAGGTCTGGGGCGTCACTTTTCAGACGATGGATAAGACGAAATCCATGCTCGCCGACGCGCCCGCCGAATTCGAAGCTCTCGTGGAGCGGCTGAACGAAAGCCTCGCCAGCCGGCTGGCCGAGGAAAAGGACCCGGCGAACCGGGTCCTCCTGTTCGGCTTTCCCGCACAGATGGCGGCGTTGCGGGACCAGGTCGCGACTTTCCTGAACAAGATCTTCGATCCGGCGCACTATCGGATCAACGCTGCGTTGCGCGGTTTCTATTTCACTTCCGGCACCCAACAGGGGACGCCGATCGATCAATTGCTTGGCGCCTTGGCCAAGGGCTTTGGCGCCGAGGCCGTCGGAACTCCGGCCTATTCCGGCCAGGGGAAAAGCTTTTTCCTGACCGATCTCATCAAGAAGGTGGTGATTGGCGAAGCCGGTTGGGTTTCGACCGGACGCAGCGACCGGATCGTCAAGATGGCGGCCCTCGCTTGCCTGCTGATCGCCGCGCCGCTCATCATCGGCGCTTGGTGGATGAGCTATGCCAAGAACAGCGACAAGATCGCTCAAAGCGAAGAGGCGGCCGCCAAATATGCCGCGCTCACCGCGGGACTTTCACGATCCAACACGGTCGCCGACCGCGATCTCAGCAAAGTGCTGCCGGCGCTCCATGCGCTCCGCTTTCTCCCCGATGGCTACGCCGCCGGTCGCGCCTCTCCCGCCACTTCGAGCAGTCTTGGTTTGAACCAAACCGCGCGACTGCGGTCGGCGGCGGAAACCGCCTATGGCGTCGGCCTTGAACGGCTGTTGCGGCCGCGCCTCGTCTATCGGCTGGAGGAACAGCTCGAAGCCAGCGCCGACAATCCGGCCGCGCTGTTTGAAGCGCTCAAGGTCTATCTGATGCTCGGCGGGCTCGAAACCGCCGACCGGAGACTGCTGATCAATTGGCTGGAGCGCGACTGGTCGGAAAATCTCTATCCTGGCCCGAAAAACAGCGAAGGCCGCAAGGCGCTGGAACAGCATCTCGTCGCCATGCTCGATCTCGAAAGCGGACATGGCCCCTTCGTCTCGTTGAATGGCCCTCTGGTCGAAAAGGCCCAGGCGGCGCTGGCGCGGATCAATGTCGCCGATCGCGCCTACCAATTGCTGGCGGCGCGGGCAAAGGCGAGCCTGCTTCCCGGCTGGATCGCGAGCAAATCCGGCGGCGCCGGGGCCCTGGTCGTCTTCGACGAGTCGATCGAATCGATTCAGGTTCCGTATTTCCTGACGAAATCGGGTTTCGAACAGGCTTTCGTCGAAAAGCTCCCGGGCATTGTGGACGAGATGGGGCGCGACCGCTGGGTTCTTGGCGCGGCCGGCCAGCAACCGGCGATTTCGGCGCAATATGACCGGCTGCGGCAGGACCTCGTCGACGTCTATGTCAAAGCCTTCGTCGGCGCATGGCGGGGAGCAATCGAGCGTCTGAAGCTCCGCCGCCTGACCGCTGAACGGCCATCCTATCCGCTGCTGACCGCGGCAAGTTCGGTCACCTCTCCCTTGGCCCGGATTCTTGAATCGATCCGCGACGAAACCCTGCTGACCGACATCGATGAAGGCGGCGGCGGCGACGAGTCCGCCGACCCGGAGCCCGCGAGCGACGCGGTGAAGGGCGTGTCGGGCGAGACCCCCGCGCGAATGATCGACGCGGCTTTGGCGCCCTATCATCGCCTGGTCGAAGGCCCCGCAGGACGACGGCCGATCGACCTCCTGATTTCTCAGTTGAACGAGATCCGCGGCAATTTGAGCCGCCTCGCGATGGGCGGCGCGCCCGCCGATCAACTCGCTGGGCGGATTTCCAGCGGAGTCGCCAAGCTCATGACCGACGCTTCTAGCCTGCCGCAACCTTTCGCCCGCATGATGAACGAGACCGCGGATGACGTGACCCGAGAGATCGCCGATTCGGCCGTGGCCCGGACCGTCGAAACCCTGCGCGATGCGATCGCCCTCACCTGCCAGGACCGCATCGCCAGCCGCTATCCCTTCGCCCGCGACGCCGAGCGGGATGTGAGCCTTGATGATTTTACCCGCATCTTCGGCCCAAAAGGCTTGATCGATCAATATGCGAGCGAATACGTGCTTCCCGCCGCCGACGCCTCCGGCCCGGAGTGGAAATGGCGCGACGACAGCGCGCTGGCGAAACAACTCGGTCCCAAGGCTCTGGCCGATTTCCAACGCGCGGCGGAAATCCGCGATGCTTTCTTCGCCGGCGATCCGGCCACGCCCAGCTTTTCGTTCAGCGTGACGGCGCCTGCGGTCAGCGCCGCGAAACTCGACATTGACGGAACGACCATCACCAGCCGGAGCGGCGGCTCGACCACGGTTCAATGGCCGGGGCCAGCTGAAAATCATCGCTCGGCGCTGACCTTTCGCCCCGCCGGCCGGACGCCCATCGTCATCGAGCGCAGCGGGGTCTGGTCGCTTTACCGGCTTCTCGACGCCGGCCGCTCCAACAGCGACGGAACTTTGGTGACATTTTCCCTCGGCGGCCGCGAGCTGCAATATCGCTTCAATTCCGGCCCATCCTCATCGAGCGCGGCCCTGAAGCCGCTGGTTCCGGCGCAGCTGCGACGGTTTCGCTGTCCGAACGGAGGTTGATATTTTATGCGCTGCGGCCTTTTTGGGAAACTCCCGGCGAAACGCGATTTTTTCTGCCTGGAAACGCCGCGCGCTTTCTTGCGCCTATGGGAGCCCTGGCTCGAAAAGGGCATGGCGGAGGGCCGAGCGCGCTTCGGCGCGCAGGGCTGGAAAGAGGCCTTCCTCTCCGCCCCGATCTGGCGTTTCTGGCTTGGGCCGGATCTCTGCGGCGCGGCAATGAGCGGCGCGTTCATGCCCTCGACGGATGCCTTGGGCCGACTGTTTCCGCTGACCCTGATCGGCATCGCCGGGAAGGGCGAGACGATCGTCCCGCCAGATGTAGATCCGCGCGATCCCTGGTACGAGCGGGCCGAAAATATTCTCCTCGGGGCGCTCGATCCGGGACCCTCTTGCGAACGCGCCGAGGAGGCGCTCGCCGGCCTCGGCGCGCTCGCGCGGGGGACGGAGCGCGGCAAGGCCGGCGGCGAAGAAAACCCGTCAAGACGACGGAGGGGCGAGCCTGACATTGGCGAGGGCGCCGGCGTTTTTGCCCAATTGCGTCGGGAGCTGACCGTCTGTCCGGCCGGCGCCGCGACCTTCTGGTGGACCTCGGGGGGCGCGGACTGCGAACCGCTGGCGTGGATGCAAGAACGGATGCCGGCGCCTGGCGTTTTCACGGACATGCTGACGGTCCGGGCCCCGCATCGCCCGAAAAAGGACGTTACACTTGGGATGAGCGAATGAAGAACAAGCCGCGAAAATTCGACAGCGGGGCCGCGACCGACGTCGGCAAGGTCCGGCTCGTCAACGAGGATTCCTATCTCGTCCTGCCTGAATGCGGCGTGTGGGCCGTAGCCGATGGGATGGGCGGCCATGAAGCCGGCTCCCTCGCGAGCGCCATCGTGGTCGAGTCCTTGCTGAAAATTCCCGAGCCGGCGTCGGTGACCGAACTCTTGACGCGATGCCGCGAGCGGCTCGTCAACGCCAACCAGCGCCTTCTCGAAATCGCCGATGAAATGGGCGGCATAGTCATTGGCGCAACGGTCGCGGCGTTGCTCGCCTGGGAGGGCTATTACGCTTGCGTCTGGTCGGGCGACAGCCGCATCTATCTGGTGCGCCAAGGCAAGATCCAGCAGCTGACGCACGATCATACCGAAGTCGCCGAACTCATCGCCGAAGGGGTCTTGACCCTGGAGGAGGCGCAGACCTGGCCGCGCCGCAATGTGATCACCAAGGCCGTCGGCGTCTATCACGACCTTGAACTCGAAGTCGCCCAAGGCGTTCTCGAAAAGGACGACATATTCGTCATCTGCAGCGATGGGCTGACGACCCATGTCGCGGACGCCGAGATTCTCGCCTTCGCGCGGAGCAATCCGCCGCAAGGGGCCTGCGACGCGCTCGTCGCGCTCACCGTTCAAAGAGGCGCCACTGATAATGTGACGGTGGTCGTGACCCGCTACGCGCCGCTCGGTTCGACCGTCGTATTTCCGCAATCGGCGTCCGCCATGGCGCGATCGGAGCTTTGATGAACCAGGCCGCCACGTTCGGATCGACGCGGCCGATCATTCCGGCCGGAACGCAGCTCAACGGCATTTATGAGATCGACGAGCCGATCGCCGCCGGAGGCATGGGCGAAATCTACAAAGGCCATGCGATCCAGACCGGCGATCTTGTCGCGATCAAGCTGATCCGCTCGGACCTCGCCGAAGCCGAAGCCGCCTTCGCCTTGTTCCGGAAAGAGGCGTCGGCGCTGCACAATCTCTATCATGAGGCAATTGTCCGCTATTACGTCTTCACGATCGACCCGGTGCTGGAGCGTCCCTATCTGGCGATGGAATTCGTCGACGGATTGTCGCTTTCGGCGATGTTGCGCGGCGGTCCGCTCGCCTTCGAGGCGGTGCACCGGCTGATGCAGCGCATCGCCTCCGGGCTTCAGGCCGCGCATGAGCGCGGAATCATCCACCGCGACGTCTCGCCCGACAATATTATCATCCCGCAAGGCGACATGGCGCGGGCCAAGATCATCGACTTCGGCATCGCGCGTTCGACCCGGCTCGACGACGAGGGAACCGTCATCGGCAGCGGCTTTGCCGGCAAATATAATTATGTCTCGCCCGAGCAACTCGGCCTTTTCGGCGGAGAGGTCACCCCGAAATCCGACATCTACAGCCTCGGGCTCGTTCTCGCCGAGGCGCTGCGCAATGGCCCGATCGACATGGGCGGCAATCATGTCGACGTCATCGAGAAACGGCGCGTCGTTCCCGACGTCGGGCCAATCGACCCGCGCCTGCGCCCGCTCATCGAGCGCATGTTGCAGCCAAATCCGGACGATCGGCCGCAATCCATGGCCGAGGTCGTGGCCTGGAATGTCGATGCGGCGCCAGCGCTTCGATCACGGACGCCGACCAAGACCCGGCAGATTTCAACCTCGAAACCCGCCCGTCCGGGCAGCGCTATCGGCCGGACGCCGGCGATCCTGATCGGCGCCGTATTCCTCTCCCTCGCCGCTGCGGCGCCCGGCCTCTATATATTTCTCCGGCCCGCGCCTTCCGCCGTTCCGCCGCCGCCCGATTTGCAGGCGGAGGCCTCCCCTGCGTTGACCGATGAGCGCAAGCCGAGGCAACAGGCCTCCAATCTCGCGCAGGATTCCGATTTGACGAAGGACTCCCCTTCGGCAAGAGAGCCGGCTGCGGTGAAGCCCGGACTGGCCCCGATGAATCTGGCCAAACTCGACCTTGATCAACCCTCAAATTCCGAGGCGCAGGAACGCGCCGATAGCGACCCGGTCAAACGCGGGATCATCGACGCCATCGCTTCCTCCATCAAACAATATGACGGCGGCGACTGCTTCTTCGCCAAGCCCATTTCCATAACTGAAGGCGCCGCGACGATCGAAGGCTTCGGAGCTTCGACGGTCGCTTTCCGAGGCCTTGATGAAGCCTTTCGCCGCGCCAATGGCTTCGAGGCGGATATTGGGGTGCGCCCAGTCAATCCGGGGCAATGCCCGGCGATCGCTTTCCTCGGCCGGCTGCGCAACGACGACGCCCGTCCCTTGAAGCTCGACCTTGCGGCCGCCTCGCTAAAGGTCGGCCAATCTCTCGCCGGCACGGTTTCGGGCCTCGACGGACGCCAGGCCGACGTCCTTGTCGTCACCGATGACGGCCTCGTCCGCACCCTTCCCCTGACCCGGATCGGCGCGCATGACGACGCCGCATCCTTCGCATTGCGCACAGGCGCCGAACTCGGCAATGGCAAGCTCCAGCTCGTCCTCGCGGTGGCGAGCCGCAAGGCCTTGACGAGCCTGCGCGGCGGCCAGCCTACGCAGGCCAGCAAGGCTTTTCCGCAGGCGCTGGCGGAGGCCGAACGAACCAACCAAAGCCTCGCCGCCGCGGCGCGCTCGTTCAAAGTCGAGAAATGATCCTATCCAAAAAGTCTGCAACTTTTCGGGGTCATACTTCTCTGCGGACGCATGATCCTATCCAAAAAGTCTGCAACTTTTCGGGGTCATACTTTAGCCTGACCGGAATGAACCTTTATACGTTTCGCGCAGGGCGTTCTTCTGCACCTTGCCCATCGCATTGCGCGGCAATTCCTCAACGAAGATCACGCGCTTCGGCAATTTGAACTTGGCGAGGCGATTCTCAAGGGCGCTCCGCACGCCGGCCTCGTCGAGACCTGAGCCGGGCGTCCGAACGACAATCGCGGCGATCCCTTCACCGAAATCCTCATGCGGCAGCCCGACGACGGCGCTTTCGACCACCCCGGCGATTGCGTCGATCTCGGCCTCCACCTCCTTCGGATAGACGTTGAAGCCGCCGGTGATGATCAGATCCTTGGCCCGCCCGATAATGTGCACATAGCCATTGGCGTCGATCTTGCCGAGGTCGCCGGTGATGAAAAAGCCGTCGGCGCGAAACTCCGCCGCCGTCTTCTCGGGGTTGCGCCAATAGCCCTTGAACACATTCGGCCCCTTGACCTCGATGACGCCGATCTTGTCGCGCCCGAGATCCGCGCCGGTCTCCGGATCGGCGATCCGCACCGCGACGCCCGGCAATGGCGGTCCGACGGTTCCGGCGATGCGCTCTCCATCATAGGGGTTCGACGCAATCATATTGGTTTCCGTCATGCCATAGCGCTCGAGAATGGCGTGCCCGGTCCGCTCAACCCATTCCCGATGGGTTTCCGCCAGCAAGGGCGCGGAGCCGGAGATGAAAAGCCGCATATGCGCGCTCGCCCGCCGCAACACATCCGGACGGCGCAAAAGCCTCGTGTAGAAAGTCGGGACGCCCATCATCGCACTCGCCTGCGGCATCAGCGCCAGGCATTCATCCGCGTCGAACCTCGCCAGAAAGAGGATCCGTCCGGCGCTAAACAGAATTGTATTGATGGCGACGAAAAGCCCATGCGTGTGATAAATTGGAAGCGCATGCAATAAGACGTCGGCGGGGGTAAACCGCCAGGCCTCGACAAGCGTCGCCGCATTCGAAGCAAGATTGGCGTGCGTGAGCATCGCGCCTTTCGAACGCCCCGTCGTCCCCGAAGTGTACAGAATGGCGGCCAGATCGTCCGGTCCGCGCGCCGCGTCGGAAAAATCTCCTGATTGGGTCGCGCACAAGTCCGCGAAGGAGCCGCGTCCGTCAGCGCCAAGCGTTTCGAGCAATGGCGCGCCTGCTTTCGCGACCAGCGAGGCCAGTTCGCCGCGCCGATCCGGATCGCAAATGACGACCGCAGGCTCGGCGTCGCTTAGAAAATAAGCAATCTCCGCCAAGGTATAGGCGGGGTTGAGCGGCAGAAAGATGGCGCCGGCCCGAACCGCGCCGAGATAGAGCATGACGGCGGCCGCCGATTTTTCGACCTGCGCCGCGACGCGATCGCCAGGCTTCACTCCGAGCGCGCTCAGCGCGGCGGCGGAGCGGGCGGACGCCGCGACTGCGTCGCCATAGCTGAAATCCGGGCCGCCTGGAGTCTGGAGGAAGATGCGATCGTCCGGCGGCCCAATCCGGTCGCGGATCATTTGAAACAGATAATTTGGCATTGGTTTTTTCCCCAATAGCAATCCCAATGCGGGCGTTTCGCGCTTATATCAAGCGCCGAGCCTTCGCGCCCCTGAGCGCCTGACAGACAAAGGCATGGTTCTTGCTCATGAATCTCGCCGATGTTGCGTTGCACTGACGCTTCGCCGCTATCGGCTCGTTTGCGGGGCGCAGCGGGGGGTGCTCGAATTGTTCCCGGCGGGCTGCGGACTTCGACAATTCTTGTCGTAAGGAAGTAGATTTGAATGCGTATAAGCTAGAATGGCCAGCTTTGCTTTTCTAGAACGATTGTAATCTTCTTTGCTGCGCTTGCGTCATAGCGAAGGATCAGTTAGACTTTCTTTTGTCGATGCGTCACAGGTATTTGGTGCCTCCATGATCGTCTGCTCTTGCAATGTTCTCACAGACTCAAAAATAAGAGGCATGCTTAGCAGCGACGCTTGTCCGCGAACCCCTGGCGCAATCTACAAATGTCTTGGCTGTAGCCGAAATTGCGGGCGTTGCGCCGCCACGCTCAAGACAATCATTAACGAGGCTCTGGCGAAGGCCGACGTTGGGAGCGGATCCTGCGACGCCGCCGCTTGCGAGACCAGTCTCGCCTTGGTCGAGTAATCCCGAAGCCAATCCTGGCTAAGAGAACGGCTCGGATTCGAGAAGTTGGAGCGTGATGCAATCCGCGCCAAAGCCAATCGCGCGATAGGTTTTTTGGCGGTCGCTCCGCGTCCTCATGGTCGGTTTAGAAGTTGCGCGGCTGCGGATTCTTCCGGAGGCCTCCGCAACTTTTTCGCGTGAAATCCCTTTCCAGATTAGAAAATATGATAAAACAAAAATCATCTGGCAGATTCTAAGGGAGCCCGCAAAAATGAGAGGCGACGACCGTGTCCTCGACTATCTCAATCGCAGCCTGCGCAGCGAATTGACGTCGATCAACCAATATTGGCTGCATTTTCGTATTCTTGATAATTGGGGGTTCAAGGATCTCGCTAAGAAATGGCGCGAAGAATCGATCGAGGAAATGCAACATGCGGATCGCGTGATTGCCCGCATCCTTTTCCTGGAAGGATTTCCAAACCTGCAGGTCCTCGACCCCTTGCTGATCGGCCAAACGATCGAGGAAATTATCTCTTGCGATCTCACCGCTGAACTTACCGCCCGCGCACTTTATACAGAGGCCGCTGAATATTGTGTTTCGGCCCATGACCTTGTGACGAAAGAATTATATGACGATCTTTTGATCGCCGAGGAAAAACACATCGATTTCTTGGAAACACAGCAGGAACTGATCCGGCAGCTCGGCGTCCAGCTTTACAGTCAGAAACATATCGGGAAGCTCGAGGGCGACAGCTGAACACGTCCAAAAGTTGCAGACTTTTTGGATTAGGCCAGGGAGCGATTTTCGTAGCCAGAGCCGTTTCTTTTCGATCGGATAATTTCATCTGATCGAAAAGCCGTAGAGCACGACCCAAAAAGTCGCAGGCTTTTCTGTCCCGCAAAACAACGAAATAGCATGATCGCTTCAGCTTGAGACGATCATGCTGGAGCGCTTTCCGATCCGATGGACTCATCTGATCGAAAAAGAATCGCTCAGATTCAATAAGTTAGAGCATGTTCTTATGAGACATCGGATATATCCGATGTCTCATAAGAACATGCTCTAGGGATCGATCCCAATCGTCTTGTCTCTCGTCCGTTTCGACGCGCCCTCCCTGATCCTTCAGCCTTTGCAATGCTTGCGCGCCGCCGCAATCAGCCCCGCGGTGGAGCGGTCACATTCCTCCGTTGAGCGGTTTGGATCGGCGACAATGGGGGCAAGCTTGCCCGCAAGCTCCTTGCCGAGTTCGACGCCCCATTGATCGAAGGAATTGATGTTCCAGATCACTCCTTGCACGAACACCTTGTGTTCATAGAGGGCAATCAACTGACCGAGCACACGCGGCGACAGTCTCTTGTAGAGAAATGTGCTCGATGGACGGTTTCCTTCAAAAACCTTATGCGGGGCCAGCGCCTCGATCGCCTCCGCACTGAGGTTCTCCGCTCGCAATCGCGCAACGACCTCTTCGATCGTACGGCCCTGCATCAAGGCCTGGCTCTGCGCCAGGCAATTGGCGAACAGCAATTGATGGTGCTTCGCGTCGGCGCCGGAGGGCTGCGCCGCGATTAGAAAGTCCACCGGCACAATTTCCGTTCCCTGATGCAGGAGCTGGAAGAAGGCGTGCTGACAATTTGTGCCCGGCTCCCCGAAAATGACCGGCGCCGTCGCACATCTGACCGGCGCGCCGGAAAGATCCACCGACTTGCCGTTCGACTCCATTTCAAGCTGCTGGAGATAGGCCGGGAAGCGCGCCATCCGCTCGTCGTAGGGGATGACCGCATGTGTCGCGAAGCCCCAGAAGTTTCGGTACCAGACGCCAAAAAGCGCCATCAGGACCGGGACATTGCGCTCGAGCGGGGCCGTCGTGAAATGGGCGTCGATATCCTGCCCGCCGAGAAGGAACTTGTCGAATTTCTCC
Source organism: Methylocapsa aurea (assembly GCF_000746085.1). GTDB lineage: Bacteria > Pseudomonadota > Alphaproteobacteria > Rhizobiales > Beijerinckiaceae > Methylocapsa > Methylocapsa aurea. The sequence goes on from NZ_JQKO01000005.1 coordinate 89,282, forward strand.
GCGCCGATCCCAATCGCCAGCGAAAGCCCGATCGACGACCAGATCGAATAGCGGCCGCCAACCCAATCCCAGAAGCCAAAGACTCGGTCGCTTCTGATGCCGAAGGCGGCGATCTTGTCGAGATGCGTCGAGACCGCGCAAAATTGATCGGCGACGGCCGCCTCGCCAAGCGCTTGCGCGACGATGGCGCGGGCGGTGGCGGCATTGGTCATCGTCTCGAGCGTCGTGAAGGTCTTCGAGCAGATGATGAAAAGCGTCGTTGCGAGCGGCAGTCGCTTCAAGGTGTCGCCGAAATCGGCGCCATCGACATTGGCCACGAAATGCAAGGTCAGGTGGTCGGCAATAAAAGGCGTCAGCGCCCGCGCCGCCATCGCCGGGCCGAGATCAGAGCCGCCAATGCCGAAATTCACGACATCGGTGAAACGCTCCCCGCTCGCGGATGTGATTTCGCCATTGCGCACCGCCTCGGCGAAAGCCTCCATTTTACGGCGTTCGTCGAGAACCGCCGGCATCACGTCGCGGCCGGCGGCGAACATCGGCTCGCCGGTCAGATTGCGCAAGGCCATGTGCATCGCCGGACGGTGTTCGGTCGTATTGACCGGCTCGCCGGCAAAAAGCGCGCGCCGGCGCCCCTCGACGTCCGCGGCCCGCGCGAGATCGAGCAGAAGCGCGAGCGTCGTTTCGTTCAGCCGGTGTTTCGAGAAATCGAAGAGGATATCGTCGAGCTTGACGTGGAAGCGTTCAAACCGTTGCGGATCGGCGGTAAACAGGTCCGCAATTCGTTGCGAGCCAATATCCCGCCGATGCGTTTCGAGCGCGGCCAGCGCCTGCGCGACTTCACCACGAGCCATGCGATACTCCGAGAAAGAACCGAATGGCGCAAGTTAGCCGTTTCGACGCGGCGGGACAAAGGATTCAACGCGGCGCCAACCTTGCCGCGCAACCATCTTTCCGCCAATTCCGCCTAGACGTTAACGCTCCGGCCGTCGCTTGACGAGTCCCGGCTTCAAGCTGGGACTCGATTTCTTCAACCTGACGCTCAGACGCGTCGGAGACCGCAGGCCAAGGGCTTGCGGCTCTCTCGCCGTCACGGATTGTAGGCGCGCTCGCCGTGAGAGGTGACGTCGAGGCCTTCAAGTTCGGCATCCTTCTTGACCCTCAGGCCGATGAAGATGTCGACAAATTTGTAAAGGATCGCCGAGCCGAGGCCCGACCACAAAAGCGTGAAAGCGACGACCTTCAGCTGGATCAGCACTTGCGCCTGCATGTCGTAAGCGCCAGCCGCGGCCGAGCCTGGATTGATCGTGTAGTCGGTGAGGCCGACGCCGCCAAGATAGGGCGCAACGACAATGCCGGTGCCGATCGCCCCGACGATTCCGCCGATGCAATGGACGCCGAACACATCGAGGCTGTCGTCATAGCCGACCCACTTCTTCACGTAGCTGACGAAGAAGAAGCAAATCGACCCAGCGACCAGCCCCAGAACGATCGCCCCCATCGGGCCCGCATAGCCCGATGCGGGGGTGATGGCGACAAGGCCCGCGACCGCGCCCGAGATCATCCCAAGCAGCGAGGGCTTGCCCTTGGCGGCCCATTCGACCAACATCCAGCTGAGGGTCGCCGCGGAAGTCGCGACGAAGGTGTTGACGAAGGCGAGCGCCGTCGTTCCATTCGCCTCGAGGTTGGAGCCGGCGTTGAAGCCGAACCAGCCAAACCACAAGAGCGAGGCGCCGACCATCGACAAGGTGACCGAGTGCGGCGGCTCGATGTCGCGCGGATAGCCAACTCTCTTGCCGATGATCAAGGCTCCGACCAGGCCGGCGATGCCGGCATTGATGTGAACCACGGTGCCGCCCGCGAAATCGAGCGCGCCCAATTTGTAGAAATAGCCGGCATTGGCCTGGATGGCGTCGAGCGCGGCCTGCGCCTCCGCCTTGGCGGCTTCGCCTTGAGCATCGGCGAGCGCTTTCGCGGCATTGCCGATCGCGTCGGGGCCGGCCCAGTACCACACAGCATGGGCGATCGGGAAATAGATGAAGGTGACCCAAAGCAGGATGAAGAACAGCAACGCCGAGAACCGGATGCGCTCGGCGAAGGCGCCGACGATCAAGGCGGGCGTGATGCAGGCGAAGGTCATTTGAAACGCCATATAGACGTATTCGGGAATGACGACGCCGTTGGAAAAGGTCGCCGACGTCGATTCAACGGTCAGCCCCTTCAGAAAAACTCGGTCGAAGCCGCCAACGAAATTGTTCCATTGGATGCCTTGGAGGAAGGCCAGCGGCCCATCGGCGCCTTCGGTGTAGGGCAGCGCGACATGGCTGCCCTCGGTGAACGCCAGCGAATATCCATAAAGAACCCAAACGATCGACACGAGCGCGACGATCATGAAAACCTGAGAAAGCACCGACGCCATGTTCTTGGCGCGCACCAGACCGCCATAAAAGAGGGCGAGGCCCGGGATCGACATCAGAAGGACGAAAGCGGTGGAGACCAGCATCCACGCGGTGTCGCCCTTATTGGGGACAGGGGCCGCCGCGGCGGGCTCGGCATAGGCTGCGGCAGCGGCGGCGCACGCCAGAACAAGTCCCAGGCCGATTGCCCGCAACGCGGTCGGTGGAGGAAAGGCGATTTTCATTGCAAACTCCTGCGGATCTTGAAAAAGCGGGTCTAAAGGGCATCGAGATCGCGTTCGCCGGTGCGTATCCGAACGGCCTGGTCGAGCGCGCTGACGAAAATCTTGCCGTCGCCTATTTGGCCCGTCCTCGCCGCCGCGGTGATGGCTTCAATCGTCTGATTGACAAGTTCCGGAGCTACGGCGACTTCAACTTTCAGCTTGGGCAGAAAACTGACGGCATATTCCGCGCCGCGATAGATTTCGGTATGGCCTTTCTGGCGGCCATATCCTTTAACCTCGGTCACTGTCATCCCATGCACGCCAAGGTTCGTCAGCGCGTCACGGACCTCGTCCAACTTGAACGGCTTAATAATCGCAGTAACGATTTTCATGTCGGTTTTCCTGGTTGCGTCTACCCGAGACCCGTCTAACTGTCCGTGAACCGGCTCGCCCGCCGAAGAGCAGAACCCGCAAGACGGCGGCCGTGCTCGAGGTCTTTGCTAGCAAGCGGCGGGCCTTCTAGCAATCGACCGCGCTCAATTTCCGGTAAATACCGCTCTTTGTGATGTTGGTGCTTTTTGATGCGGCGCTCGCTCCAAACGCCGCGCAATCGAGCGACCGCGTCCCCGCGGCGCGACGCGCTGGAGACAAGCGGCGAAACAGACTGAAGTCAACAACCTTCCTACGTGCGGGCTGTTCGATCCGACGCGAACGACGCGAAGCCGCGCCTTGCCGACTAAGTTTATAAAGCCATGCCCGCCAGATCGCATTGGTCGCTTGGCGCATGGTCGAATCGGCGCAAAATTAGGCCGCGGCCGCGCCGAATGTGGCGCGGAGCGCAAACCGCCTTTCAATTGCGCTGAAGTGGCGAATATTCGAATACTGGCTATTCTTATAACTCTATTCATTGGAGCCTGTTCCAGCCGAAACCAACAGTTCGCTGGGTTTATAAGCGCGCGCCCTTAACCGGCATTGAATTCGACTAAGCCTGCTTGCTTCAAAGCGCATGATTTCGGCGCCTTCGCCTTGACCGGCGATCGCGTTCAACGCTTGGAGGGCTCGCGGGGATCAGGTTCGATGCGCTTTGGGACGGATCAACCCTTCCTGCATGACCGAGGCGACAAGGCTCCCGTCATGGGAAAATAGCAGACCCCGCGTCAAACCGCGCGCGCCAAAGGAATTGGGGCTGTCCTGAGCATAAAGGAGCCATTCGTCGGCGCGGAACGGTCGGTGGAACCACAACGCGTGATCGAGGCTCGCGATCTGGAGTTCGGCATCGAATACAAAATGGCCGTGCGCGATGAGCGCCGTATCGAGAAGCGTCATGTCGGAGAGATAGGCGAGGACCGCGCGATGGATTCCCGGATCGTCCGGGAGAGGGCCGGTCGCGCGGAGCCAGACGCATTGTTTGGGCGCGCCGGCCGCGTGCCGGACATAGCGCGACAGATCGACGGGCCGCGCCTCGATCGGTCGGTCGCTGGCGAACCAGCGGCGGATCGGAGCCGGCATGAGATCGCCGAAGCGCGCGACCATCTCGGTCTCGCTCGGCAAGGTTTCGGGCTTTGGAACGTCCGGCATCGCCACCGCATGTTCAAGACCCTCCTCCTCGATTTGAAACGAGGCGGACAGCGAGAAAATGGCCCGGCCATGCTGAATTGCGTTGCAGCGCCGCGTCGTGAAGCTCTTCCCGTCGCGGAGGCGATCGACCTCGTAGACAATCGGCGCCGCGGGATCGCCAGGCAAGAGAAAATAGCCGTGCAGCGAATGCGGCGCCCGGCCTTCGACGGTGCGGGCGGAAGCCACGAGGGCTTGCGCGACAACGAGGCCGCCGAAGACGCGCTGCCAGCCGACCTGCGGGCTGCGGCCGCGAAAAATATTTTCCTCGATTCGCTCAAGGTCGAGAATGGTCAGGAGTTCGGCGACGGCGTGGGACATGGCGCGGCGGGGTTCCTTTTGCGAAGCCTTGACGTGAGCGCGGCAAAGCTTCTCGTCAACCCCGAATACAGTCAAATCGAACGCCTCCGCCGCAAGCGTCAACGAACCGACGCTGATGAAACGCCAATTCGCGAAACTCTTTGTTCGCGATCACGACAAATTGCTAAAAAAGTGCTTAATTGCTTGATCGGGCAGCGTCGGCGGTTGCTTTGAAGCCTCAAATTAGCCGGAAGCGCATTGCAGCATAAGTCTCCACGGCGGCCAGCATCGCGGCGTCGCGCCCTTGCCTTCGCCGAGGAAAAAAGCGCGATTGTTTGAACGGAAGCGATCCAAGCTTCAAGATCGTTCAGTTCGCGCGAGCAGTTCCGTCCTTGTCGAAGGAGAGCGGATTGGCCATGAATACTTACCGCGTTTCGGTGTTGCGCGACGTTTCCGACCCCTTGGAATGTCAGGTGACGGTCGTGCGCGAAGGCCACGGGACCGCGTTGCGTCTTGACGCTCTCTCGGTCAACCATGCGCGGAAGGTCGCCTCCGATCTCGTCCAGCTTCTTCGCGCGACCTCGCCCGGGGACGCCATCGTTCTCGACACTTATGTCGAAGGGAAGCCGGATGACCACGGACGTTTCATGACCTTGCTCGCCACGCTCGCAAGCGAGCCGCAGCCTGGCGATCGCGACAGCCAGGCCTGAGCAGCTTTCTGTAGGTCGAAGGCCGAGCTTGGACCAAGCCGTCGAATTGCAGCCGCCCTATCGGGCGACCCGATCGGCAAGCTGGACATGGGCCTCGGAAAGATGATCAAACTGGCGTCGATAGGTCCCAAGCCCCATCGTTTCTGAACGAAGCTTTATGATGAAGTCGTGGAGTTCGGCGGCCGGCGCCAGCGCCTCGATATCATCCCAGCCGGGCCAGCCGGGTTTTTCCGCATAGCCCAGGATCTGACCGCGGCGGCCGGTCAGCAGGCGCTGCGTCGCCGCGGTGAACATGTTGGGCGCGCTCGCCGTGACATGATCGATCGGTTCGAGCAGGACCGGCTCAGCCCTGGCGAGGCCCTCGGCGATCGCCATCCGAGTCGCGCTCTTGAACGCCATATCGGAGCTGTCCACCGCGTGGAAGCTCCCATCGACCAGGGTGACGCCGATATCGACCACCGGATAGCCGAACGGACCCTTCTGCATCGCCTCTTCGGCGGCGTCGCGGACCGCCGGGATATATTGTTTCGGCACGGCCCCGCCGACGATGCGATCCGTAAATAGGAAGCCCTCGCCCCGGCCGCGCGGCGCGATCTCCAGCTTGATGTCGGCGAATTGCCCGTGGCCGCCGGTCTGCCGCTTGAGCCGCGAATGCTGGGAGACCGCCCTCTTGATCGTTTCCTTATAAGCAATCTTCGGCGGACTGACGGTGATCTGGATATTATAGACGGCGGCCAGCCGTTCGAGCGCCACGGTAAGATGGATCTCGCCTTGCCCCTTGAGGAGCGCATCGCCGGTCTCTGCATCGTGCTCGACGCTGAGCGAGGGATCTTCCTCGACGAGCTTATGCAGGGCGGCCGAGAGCTTGACGTCGTCCTTTCGATCTTTGGTCGCTATGGCGAGCGCGAAGACGGGCGGCGGCGGTTCGGGAAAGGGCAGCGTCTGCGCCCCTTTGTCGGGGGCGAGGACCGCTCCCGTCGCGACGCCTTCGAGCCGCCCGAGCGCAACCAGATCGCCGGCCTCGGCTTCCGCCGCCCGGACCTGCTCCGCGCCGACAAAGCGGATGATTCCGCCAATGCGCACGCCGTCCAGACTCGCGCCGTCGCGCAACGCGCCGCGCCAGATGCGGCCATAGGAGAGCTTCCCCGCCTGGACGGTCTTGAAGACCTGAACCAGCGGCTGATCTCCTGGCGCGACGCCGCGGCGTTCGGCGGTCTCATGCGCGGCGGGCGCGTCATGCCGCAAGGCCTTCCACAGGCGGGCGACGCCATATCCTTTGCTGGCCGCCCCAAGCAGGACCTCGACGATGGCGCCGCTCGCCTGATCCTTGCGCAGATGCGCGTAGAGTTCATCTTGCGTCGGCGTTATGTCCTCGAGGAGTTTTTCAAGAAGCGCGTCATCGTGGTCGGCAAGCACCTCGGTCAGTTCGGCCAGCGCCTCTTTCTCCGGCTCGCGCATATTGGCTGGAAGTTCGACCGGCTCGACGCTTTGCTTCGCGCCGTAGCGATAGGCGCGCTCGCGCACGACATCGATATAGCCAATCACCGCGTCGCCTTCGCGGATCGGGATTTGGCGCGGCAGCAGCGGATATTTGGAATGCGCCTGAAGCGCCGCAAGCATGTCGCGGACCGGGCCAGCCAGCGCGTCGATCTTGTTGACGAAGATAAAATGCGGAAGGCCAAGGTCCTCGAGGCTTCTCAGCAAGAGCGGCAGACTCGAGGCGCGCTCGGCGGCGGGTTCGCAAACGATGACGGCAAGATCGACCGCCATCAGCGCGCCCGCGGTTTCAAAGGCGAACTCGATCGACCCAGGGCAATCGAGAATCGACCATTGCTCGCCGAGGAATGTGCAGTGGCCAAGTCTCAGCTCGGTGCTCATGGCCCTGCCGCGATCGCCCGATCGCTTCGGCGGCGCGCCGGCCGCAGCCATCAAGGCGTCAAAAACAGTCGATTTGCCGCTTCCTTGGGGGCCGACGAGAGCGATTGAACGGGGCCCGGCGACGGCCTTCGAAGAAGAACTTGTCATGATGGCGCTTCCCTTCCTTCATCCCGGCCGCCGTTTGGCGCGACTCGGCAAAGGTAGAACGGCGTCACATGGGCAGAGGATCCCGGCCTATGTCGATTTGCGGCAAAGCTTCATCGATTAGATCACGATGCTTTTAGATGGAAACATCCAAAAGCATGAAACGTGATCCATTGTTGAGAAGAGAGCGGGATTTGACGCGAAAAACCGGAGTCCACTTTTTCGCATCCCGCTCTCATCAAAGAGTTAGAGCATGATGTCGTCCGAAAACCGGTTTCCACTTTTCGGCATCATGCTCTAGCCGCGCGGCGCCTCGACTCGCTCGATCGACGCACAGCATCCGAGGATGTTCAGGATCGCGAGAAGGAAGGCTGCGGCGAAATCCGGTTCGAACCTGCGCGATCAACGGGCGGACGCCTTGCCGGCGTGAAGTTTCGGCAGGACGCCCGACGCCGGTTCGACGCCAATGGCGGGCGGCGTTTACGACACTTTGCCGGTGGGGGTTAGTTTGTCGACCGCTTGCGGCAGAATCTCCGCCAATTTGGCCGAAAGCTCTTCCGGGGTAAGTCCGGCCTTCGCGGCAAGCTCTTTGATAAGATCGTGCCCGACCGCCTGCTGCACTTGGTCGGCCGCGATCGGCTGGTTGGCGCCCGTGCTGATCCAGGATTGGATGATCGGGGCGAGGCCCTTCTCTTGGAATTTCGCGACCAGTCCCTCGAGTCCGCCGTTCTTCTCGATCAGAGTGGTCGCGGCGCTGATCAACGAGGCGCCAACAGCGCCACCTAAAATGCCATCCAAAAGACCCATAAGTTCCTCCCTCATCCATTGTTGCGGAAGAGATCCAAACACAATCACCGCAATGTTCCGCAGCGCGAATGGAGTTACGCGCCTCAAAACCTTCCCCGATTGCGAAGGTCAGCCTACTCGATATAGAAGACGAAGCAACCGCAATTGGGAAAGCCCAAAGGATTTAGAAAATCCGGCGCGCATTGACATCGATCTGTCACGAAACAATGGCCGCGGCTGAGCTATACAATACGTTTCTGCGGCTGATCTCGTCTGCCCAAACGAGTTCCAAGCCGGGTCATTGCGGAATTGTCGGCGGCAGATAGGTCAGCGTGCCGGCGAGCAGCCAAAGCAGAAAGAGCACGATCGGCGCGTGGATCATCAGCTGCAGTGCGGTGAATCCTACGATGTCCCTGGCCTTGATTCCGAGCACGCCCAGCAGCGGCAGCATGAAAAACGGGTTGACTAGGTTCGGCAACGCCTCGGCCGAATTATAGACTTGAACGGCCCAGCCGAGATGGACCTTGAGCTCATTCGCCGCCTGCATCACATAGGGCGCCTCGAGGATCCATTTGCCGCCGCCCGACGGGATAAAGAAACCGAGCACGGCGGAATAGAGGCCCATGATCGCCGGAAAGCTTTCCCGCGTGCTGATGCCGGTGAACAGCTCCGCCAGCCGCAGCGCCAGCGTGTGGCCATCCTGCGCGGCGGCGCCCGTCATGATCGCCGCGACGCCGCCATAGAGCGGGAATTGAATCAGCATGCCAGCCGTCGCCGGCACCGCCTTCGTCGCCGCATCGAGGAAGTTGCGGGGACGCCAGTGCAGCAGCAGGCCCAACATCAGCAGCGCGAAATTATAGGTGTTCAGATTGGAGATCGTCAGGATCGGATTCTTGCCGGCGAATTCCTGAATCAACCAGCCAAGCCCAAGCGCGACGAGGAGGATCGTCAGGATCGGACTATATTCCAGCCATTCGCCGGGGCGCTCGCGTTTGCGCGGCGGCTCCAGTCTCGTCTTGACGTCGACGCCCATCATGGCGGCGGTCACCGCGCACGATCCGGAGGGCGCGGACCAGAATGCGACGAGCGTCGAGACGAGGATCAGGACCAGCACCATAAGGCCGGACTGCCAGAGGAAAATCGTCTCCGTGAACGGGATGACGCCGGTAATTTCCAGCAATTGTTTCGGGATGCTGGCGGCGTTGGCCTGCAATTGCGCCGCCGAGGAACTCAATCCCAGTGCCCAGGTGCAGCCAAGGCCGAGATAGGCGGCGGCGCCGGCGGCGCGATAGTCCATCTTGATCTCGGTCCGCTGCGCCATGGCGCGCACCACAAGCCCGCTGAAGATCAGGCTGAGCGCCCAGTTCAGGAGCGAGACCAGCATCGTGAGAGCCGCGATGAAGGCGATCGCGCCGCGCCCGCTCCGAGGCAAGGTCACGATCTTGTCGATCACCTTCGCCGCGGGGGGAGAACTGGCGATGACATAGCCACTGATGGCGACGATGACCTGCTGCATCGTGAAGGAGATCAGGCTCCAAAATCCATCCCCGAAGGATTTGCTGACGGCCTGGGGCGGCGCCCCGTTCAGCATCGCCGCCGCCGAGGCGACGACGACCGCGATCGCGGCGAAGACGAATGCATCAGGAAACCAGCGCGCTGACCATGCCGCGAAGCGCAACGCGATCCGCGCCAGAAATCCCTCTTCGTCCTCCCGCGCCGCCGAAGCCCCGCTGGCCCCCATGTTGCTCCCCCTGACCTGTTGTCGCGCGCGGCGGGGGCAGATGACGCCCGCCCCCACGCCGAGTCTCAGAAATTCCTGGCTATTCGGCGTCCGGCTGCATCTCCGGCGCCGCCGCCGCGAAGGCCAGATCTTCACGCGCGGCGGCGTCCGCCGCTGCGATGCGCGGGTAGAGCGCCAGATCGAGGCCGAAGCGGCGCGCATTGGCGACCTGAGGCACGAGGCAGATATCGGCCAGCGTGATCTGGTCTCCGATCGCGTAACAGCCGGCGGTATGCGCCAGCCGCGCTTCGATCGCCTCGAAGCCGGACGCGATCCAGTGGCGGGCCCAAGCGGCTTTCGCGGTCGAATCGGCGGCAAAATCAGCGGCGAGCTTCTCAAGCACGCGCAAGTTGCCGAGCGGGTGGATGTCACAGGCAATCGCATAGGCGATCTCGCGGCAGATCGCCCGGAGCCTTACGTCCTCCGGCAAGAAGGGCGGCTCCGGATGAATCTCATCGAGATAATCGATGATCGCCAGCGACTGCGCCAGGGTGAACCCATCCGCCTCGCGCCACACCGGAACGAGGCCAGCGGGATTGAGCGCGCGGTGGCGCTCGCCGCGCTGGTCGCCGCGCCGCAGATGCACGAAGGCGGACTCCGCCGCGATCTGCTTGAGATTAAGCGCGATGCGCACGCGATAGGCGGCGCTCGATCGCCAATATCCGTAGAGAACTGGTTCAGGCATTCTGTCCCGCATAGGGCTCGACGCATTGCTCGATGGCGCCGAAAATTGAGAGGCCGTCCGCGTCCTTCATCTCGATGCGCACGCAATCGCCAAAGCGCATGAAGGGCGTGTTCGCGGCGCCCGCCACAAGAGTCTCCGCCATCCGCATCTCGGCGATGCAGGAATAGCCAAGACCGCCCGCGGCGATCGGCCGGCCGGGGCCGCCGTCGGCGGCTTTGTTCGAGACCGTGCCTGAGCCGATGATGGTCCCGGCGCAGAGCGGCCGGGTTCGCGCCGCGTGGGCGATCAGCGCGGGAAAATCGAAAACCATATCGGCGCCGGCGTCGGCCCGCCCGAACGGCTTGCCATTGAGGCTGACCAAAAGCGGGCGATGCAGCCGGCCGCCGTCCCACGCCGGACCAAGCTCGCTCGGCGTCACGGCGACCGGCGAGAATGCCGAGGAGGGTTTCGATTGCAGGAATCCGAAGCCCTTGGCGAGTTCGGCCGGGACCAGATTGCGCAGGGAGACGTCATTGACCAGCATGACCAGCGCAATCGCCTCGGCGGCGGCCGCAACGCTCACGCCCATCGGGACATCGGCGACGATCACCGCCACCTCAGCCTCGAAATCGACGCCGAAACCTTCGTCCGCGACCCGGACCGAGTCGCGCGGGGCCAGAAAGGCATCCGAACCGCCCTGGTACATCAGCGGATCGGTCCAGAAACTTTCCGGCATCGGCGCGCCGCGCGCTTTGCGGACCAATTCCACATGGTTGACATAGGCGGAGCCGTCGACCCATTGAAACGCGCGCGGCAAGGGCGAGAGCGCGTCATGCTCATGAAAGCGCTGCGCCGGCACGGCGCCGATTTCAAGCTGCGTCGCCAGCATTTCCAGCTTTGGCGCAACCGCCGCCCAATCATCGAGCGCGCGCTGGAGCGTCGCGGCGATGACGCCGGCCTCGGTCGCCTTGGTCAGATCGCGCGAAACCACCACCAGCCTGCCGTCGCGGCCGCCATCCTTCAGCGTTGCAAGCTTCATCGACCTGTCCACTCCCGGCGGTTCGGATCGAAATGCTTTTTCAGGCCTTGCCAGCAATCGGCGTAATCGCTCTGCAAAGTCGGCAGCTTGGCGGCATATTCCGTCACATGCTGCGGATAGCGCGTTTCGAACATGAAGGCCAGGGTGTCCGCGAGCTTTTCCGGCTTCAACTCGGCGAGACTCGCCTTGTCGAAGGCCTCTGCGTCCGGGCCATGCGGCAGCATGCAATTATGCAGCGACATGCCGCCCGGCGCGAAGCCCTGCGCCTTGGCGTCATATTGGCCATGGATGAGGCCCATGAACTCGCTCATGATGTTCATGTGATACCAAGGCGGGCGGAACGAGTGTTCGGCCACCAGCCAGCGCTCGGGAAAGATCACGAAATCCACATTCGCCGTCCCGGCCTCGGACGAGGGCGCGGTCAACACCGTGAAGATCGAAGGGTCGGGGTGGTCGAACAGAAGGGCGCCGACGGGGGCGAAGCTGCGCAAATCATATTTATAGGGCGCGTAATTGCCATGCCAGGCGACGACATCGAGAGGCGAATGGGCGATCTCGGCGCGATGAAAGCCGCCGCACCATTTGACGGTCAGTCGGCAAGGCGCGTCTTTCTCTTCGTAATGCGCCACCGGGGTCTTGAAATCGCGCGCATTGGCGAGGCAATTGGCGCCGATCGGCCCGCGCGCCGGAAGGGTGAATTTGGCGCCGTAATTCTCGCAGACATAACCGCGCGAGGGACCCTCGACCGGCGCCGCCTTGAACTTCACGCCGCGCGGGACAAGGGCGATTTCGCCCGGCCCGATCGTCATGAGCCCGAGTTCGGTCGCGATGTCCAATCCGCCCCTCTCCGGGACGATCAGCAATTCGCCGTCGGCATTGTAGAAATAATCGTCATCCATGCCTTGCGTTGCGGCATAAATATGCGCGGCCATCCCGGTCTGGGCATCGGCGTCGCCGGCGGTGGCGATGGTCCGCATGCCGGTCAGGAAGGTCTGCGGTTCGTCCGGAACCGGCGCCGGGCTCCAGCGCAAGGGGCCGAGCGGCAGCCCGTGATCGACGATATGGGGCGCGGTTTTCCAATGCGGCAAAGCGATTTGCGCGAAGCGGCCGGCGTGCTTGACCGAGGGACGCATTCGATAGAGCCAGGAGCGCGCATTGGCGCCGCGCGGCGCGGTGAAGGGCGAGCCTGACAATTGTTCGGCGTAGAGGCCATAGGGGCAGCGCTGCGGCGAGTTCTGTCCCTGCGGCAAGGCGCCGGGCAGCGCCTCGGTCTCGAAATCATTGCCGAAGCCGGACATGTAAAGATTGGGCAGGGTGGCTTGGGGCATGGCGCGCCTCTCGTTAGCGGCCACAATAGACCATTTTCGAGATTCGTCGAACCCGGCCTGCCCGGGCGCGGGTCAGTTTGAATATCGGCAAAGGGTGGTGAGCGGTAATTCGCTCCAGCCTCTTGAATGACCGGAGTGCGCCAACGAAGAGACATTCGCGGGCGGCCCAACGATTACTGGTTTCGACTTAAAGTAGCCCTTCAGCATTGTGCAAAATCAAGAATTTCGCAACGCTCGGCAAAGCAGCTTACATCAGCGACTTTCACGCAAAAGCGCCCTACGAAGATTTGAATTCGTCAGCAGCCAAAAATGCGCTAAACACTGGCCATGGATAAAAAAAACTGCCTAGTTTGGTTTGTACAATTCGACGATGGGCAGCGCGCATCGCCTTCGGCATAATCGGATTGCTCCTAGTATTGGTGACTATTGGAAGCACATACCAGCACTTCGCAACAAAAGCTGATTTCAAGGCGATAAAGCCCCCCGGTCGATTGATCTTCGTTGGAGGGCTGAACGTTCACATCTATTGTATTGGAGAAGGCCCAACGACCGTAATTCTTGAGGGCGGCGCTGGAACGACGACGCAAGCTTGGGCCTGGATACAGCCCGAGATAGGAAAGAGGACGCGCGTATGCTCCTATGACCGCGCCGGATACGGATGGAGTGCCCCGTCTTACCGGCCAATGGATGCCTTAAACACGAGCCGAGAGCTTCACGATCTGCTGAAAGCTGCGGATATTCCAGCCCCCTACATTCTCACGGGACACTCGATCGGCGGCGTCTATGCACGTATGTTTGCGGCAGATTATCCAGCTGAGGTGGCGGGATTGGTCCTAATTGATGCAACCAGTCCAAGCGTCTTGGAGTCGTATGCGGAAGTCGACCTGCCAAAGGTGGAAGACTGGACACCACCAAGCCTGAGAGTGTTTCCCTATCTGGCTTCTGTTGGTGCAATGCGCATCGTCGTGAATCTCGGCTTCTTCAATCTTGCGTCAGGCCTCCCAGCGGATGCTGAGGCTATTGCGAAGGCGTTTCTGTCTACCCCTGAACACATGAGAGCGACAATCTCGGAGTACGGCTTTCTGTCGGACTCTCTGAAGCAGGTCCGGGCGCTCCACCCACAACCGACCCTTCCGGTGGCAGTCATCGCCGCAGCCCAGTTCGGCGGCATGGATGAAAAAATGGAATCGACCTTTGTCCATTGGCATCACAAACAGCAACGAACGTGGCTAGATATATCGCCCAAAAGTTCGTTCCGTATCATAGATGGTTCCGACCACGTATCTCTTATGACCAACAAACTCCACGCCCACGAAGTCGCGAATAGCATCGTAAGGATGGTCGAGTCTGTTGGACGCCGTTAAAGTCTCTGATGCAAAGCGCATCGGGGCTAGAACAGTCGCGATTGCCGCCATGACTCTTGCCTACGCTGGACTCTCTGCCGTTTGGCTCCTCAACGACGGTGAAGGAGCACAACTGCTTCTCGCTGTGGCGGAAGCAACGGCGACCGAACTGGCAAAATTCGGGCTTTGATGCGAGCAAAACTCAAGATTTTTGCACCGCGAAATCGCGTCAATTAAATCAGGCGCTTACGGCGTGCCTACATCAGGGGCAAATGTCTCCTTTGCCACCCTTCGGAGACCTTCAGGGCATAAAGGTCAATGACCGCTTTGTTTCACGAACAGCCAAAGACGCGGCTTTCGTGAAAGGTTGCTTCGGGTCGGAACGCGACACTCAAATTAACCCCGCTCCCGTCGACCAGCCCAGCTTTGCGCCAGACGCTCTACGTCCAAGCCTAGGCGCTGAGCACGCCGCGGGCGATTTGATCCGCCTCGATCGATTCGAATAGCGCGCGGAAATTGCCTTCGCCAAACCCTTCGTCGCCCTTGCGTTCAATGAACTCGAAGAAGATCGGCCCGATCACCGTTTTCGAGAAAATCTGGAGCAAGAGTTTCGGGCGGCCTCCTTCAACCAGTTCGCCATCGAGCAGGATTCCCTGCGCGCGCAGTTCCTCCACCGGTTCGCCATGCCCTGGGAGGCGGGCGTCGATCCGCTCATAATAGGTCGGCGGCGGAGGCGGCATGAAGGCGAGGCCCTTTTCGGCCAGATATTTCACCGTATCGTAGACATTGGCGCAACCGCACGCAATGTGCTGGATGCCCTCGCCTTTATAGGCGCGCAGATATTCCTCGATCTGGCTCTTGTCATCGGCGGACTCGTTGAGCGGAATCCGGATCTTGCCGCAAGGACTGGTCAAGGCGCGGGAATAGAGGCCGGTCTTCTTTCCCTCGATGTCGAAATAGCGGATCTGCCGGAAATTGAAGAGATCTTTATAGAACCGGTACCAGCGGTCCATATTGCCGCGAAAGACATTATTGGTCAGGTGATCGAGATAGTCGATGCCGCAGCCAGGAGGTCGAGGATCTTCCTCATCGCTCCATGCGAATGCGCTGGCATAGGGGGACGCTTTGGCGCCCGGTCGTTCGACAAAGTAAATGAGGCTGCCGCCGACGCCCATGATTGCCGGCGCGTCGATCGTCTTGGCGCCATTTTCGCCCCGATAAGGCCGGGCGCCTTTCGCCACGGCGTGAGCAAAGGCGTGTTTGGCGTCAACACACCGCCAAGCCATGGCCGGCGCACACGGCCCGTGGAACTGGCTGAACCTCCCGCCGAAGCTGTCGCGATCAGCGTTCAGGAGATAATTGACGTCGCCTTGGCGATAGAGATGGATGTCGCGGAATTTATGCCGGGCGACTTGCGAAAATCCCATTTGCTCGAAAAGCGATTTGAGCGCTTCTGGCTGCGGATGGACGAATTCCACGAATTCAAATCCATCGAGGCCAGCCGGGTTATCGGCGCTGATGACCGCGGGCGGCGCATCATGCGGAAAGGGGCCCATGCCCGTCATCCTTCTGCGGACGGAAATGCCAATAACGCAGAAGTGGCGATGATTGCCCGTTTATTGAAGGGATTTTCCATTCAAAGCGCATGATTTGTGCTTCGAGGCCGCGGTTTTGAAGGATTTGGGCGGATTTGACCTCAAGCTCCGCCGCCGCTCATCGTAAGAAGTTAAAGGGTTCGCCAGGGCGGAATTCGGCGGCCAACGGCGCCGTCGCTAAAACTCTTTGAAGCCAAGCCCTTCGCCAATGTCGCGGACGAAAGCCGCGTCGCCGTCCACGAGCGCGGCTTTTCCGTTTAAATAGGTCTTGATCAGCAGATCCCGAGCCCGCTCGGTTTGGCCCTTGAAGGTTGCTATTTCCGACTTCGACGCGCCGGAGCCTTTCAGCGCTTCCGCATGGGCGGCGGCCTTTTGGTCGAAATCCTTGAGCTTGTCCCAATAGGTCGCGGCGCCAGCATGAGGGCGGGTGGTCGAAAGCGTCCTGAATTGGCCGTATTTGCGCGCCGAGCGACTGAATTCATTGGCTTGTTTCGGGGTGAGCCCTTCAGCCTTCAGCGTCCGATAGCGTTGCGCCACAAGGGACCCAGGCGCCTCCGCGCCGTTCAGCGCGCTCGACTTATGCACTGCGACTTCGGCAGCGGCGTCCTGCGTCGCCGGGGAGCCATCGCCATCGCAAGACGCCGTGATCTCCTCGGGGGCGAGCGCCGCATCCGGCGCGGCGAACGCGCCGGACGGTTGCGGGTCGGGCGTCTGCGCACTATGTGGGTCCGTATGTGAAACGTCAGCGGAAGCGGGCTCTCGCGCGCCGCCGGCTTCGCTTTCTCCCGCCGCAATCGCTGGCGGCGGCATCTCGGCGACAGGCGCTTTTAGCGCCGCTGCCGGACTCGCCGAGGTGAACGGTCCGCCGACAATTTCGACAAAGCCGAGTGCGGCTTCCTTGAGGAAAGATCCAATCTTGCCGAACATGGTCATGCGCTCCGCTCTGTATTGCCGGCGCAAATCGCTGATTTCTCAGTAAATTCGCGCCAGGGTCACTTCCCGGTTCATCAATGATTATGTCGCGCGGGGCCTTAGCTCCGCGCCACTGGCCAACGCAGCGTCACGTGGCGCTCAAGAGCGAGCATCGGCGCTCCGGGCGAGGTTTGGGATTGCATGTCAGCGGTTCATTTGTCGCATTTGCGCTGGCCGCCTATCGAGCCGCGCAAATTGCCTTCGGCATGGCGCCCCTGCCCGACGCGCCGCCGCGATCCGCCCCATCCTCGTTTCCGAATCGGTTGCTGGCTTCGTTTCAAAAATCTCACGTTGGATGCTAGGCTTCAATGCAAATCTCTAGCTTGGACCATCATTGCTCGCGCCAAATAGGTCCTATGCCCTGGTTTCTTGCTGTTATCCCCTTTTATCCAGCCGCTACGCGCCGCAAGGATTGCGGCTCCGCCATTCTCAAACCATCATGGGCCAACTATATGTCTGGAATAAAGCGGTTCCGGGTCCAGGCGAGAGCGCCGGCAAATCGGCGCTGAAGAGCAACGAGGCAGGGCGGGTTTGGTCTTTGACGCCAAAGTTTGGGCATGTTTGACCTGAGTCAGACAGCGGTCCTAAGATTGTGTTATTGCCCTTGGCGATAGTTGGAACTCAACGGTCGCGGCGGCGGCGTGATCGCCGCGAGGTTGGAGAAATGGCGCGCAGCCGCCGAGAGCATGTCCTTTAAGAGACCCATTGCCTTTTTTCGACTCCGATATGCGGGTCCGCCAGCGCATCGCCCCGGTGCGTCGACCGCCGCTTGTCCCGCGTCAATTTGATCTGGCGAAGTCGCCTCGTCGTGCTAAACAAAATAACAAATAAGCTAATCGCCACCTTCAGCGGCGGTTCTGCTCAGGGAGAGAAGAGAACCATGATCATTCGGTTAGTCGGAGCCTGTTTCATTGCGAGCGGTCTGCTGATCTCACAGGCGCTGGCGCATGGCGGCGTCAGCGTCCAGGACAACAGATGCCTCATGAAGATCGGCCCCTATGAGATGAACTTCACGGGCTATCAGCCGCAGAAGAGCTATAGCCAGTATTGCGACGACGTCCCGGATGCCGGCCGCACGGTCATCGTCCTCGATGTGCAGCAAACCGACTCGTCAACCAACATTGTCGGCACGGCAAATAGCAACGATCTGCGCGACATGGCCATAGATATGCGGGTTCTTAGAAATGTCGGTCAGGCCAGCGACGACGTCGACGTTGAGAAGAACACAGAAGTTTATGTGGCCCCAAAAAAATATCCGCAAGGATCCCTGCATTTCGAGCATGAATTCGCCAAGGGCAATTACATCGGCCTGGTTAGGGCGACCAATGATCATGGGCAGGTTTTTGTCTCGCGCTTTCCATTTGCGGTCGGAGAGACCGGCACGACGATTCTATTCATCTATGGACTCGCCGCCGTCCTCCTGATCGGAGGCATTGGGGCCTATTTCTATTCCAAGCGCCAAAAGAAAGCGGCGTAACTGTGGGTTGAGGGTTCAACCCGCGGCGGTCCCGTCCCTCAAGCCGGCAAAATGGGCCGGTGGGGCGCAATGTTTTCTCTAAGCAGCGATCCGTTGGACGCCCAACGGATCGCTCTTTTCATTTTGGATGCTTCAACTCGTTGAATCGGAGAAATCCCTTTTCGATCAGATGATTTCATCGGGTCGAAAATCGCCAGCGCTCCGTCCTGAGCGCAGGGATGACGTCCTGAATTGCCTGCGCCCCCGCCGAGTTAGCCTCCCTTTGGGGGGCAACCCTCAGTGGACTTGGATTGCCTTGATCCAAGAAACATATCTGCCGCCGGCCTTGTCGCCGGGAAAAACGAGTCGGGAGAATCCGGAATCGGTCCCAAGTAATTGATCGTCCTGTGCATAGGCGACAAGGACTTGATGTCCACCGAACATCGGGGAGAGCTCTCCAGCAGAAATATAAACCGCATAACCATCCGTCGCAGTCACGACGATGAACCGCCTAAGAATGTCATTCTTGATCGACGCGTCTGTTTTTATTCCTACTTGATTCAGCAAGTCCCACAACAGCACCCCAGTATATTTGGCTGATACGGGGCCCTTGCCTGTGGAGTAGTAAACGTTCGCGCTGGTCGGGGGCAAGGCCTGCAGATCCTTAAGCGTGAAGGTTGTTGGCCTGCCGACGGCGCCGCCTATGCGAAAGCTGGAAGAATAGCCCCCAGTGGTCCGCAGGTCAGAGCTTGGGGTCGGCGTTTGCGCGACAACGCCGCCGACAGAACCAAGCTGCAGCCCTATTCCGAGGGCCGCGACAAATCCAAACTTCAAGAACCCGCCAATCATCAGCCTGTTTCCTTGTGCCTTGTTGCGAGGCAACGGCGCCCGCGCCATCTACGGCACTCTAACAAGCTATATATATTTGTATATATATAAATCGCGGGCTGCATAGGGGGATCCAGATCCAGCCTCGGCGCATCTGATGTTTCACACATTAAAAATTAGTCTTGAAACAGGGATAATTCGTTGCTAGTCATTAAATAGAAAATCCGACGGACGCAGGCGGATCATGATCACAGCAGCGCAATTGCGAGCGGCCCGTGCGCTTTTGGGCATTGATCAGCGCGCTTTGGCGGAGTTGTCGGACCTTTCGGTGCCCACCATCCAACGGATGGAGGCCAGCGAAGGGGTCATCCGCTGCAATGTCGATTCCCTGATGAAATTGATCGGCGCAATGGACCAGGCGGGACTCGAGCTGATCGGCGACGGCGCCGCAAGCCAGGACGGCGGGCGCGGCGTGCGCCTCAAGGCGCCGGCGCATAAGGAGGCCTCGAGGGACGCGCAGATGAATTCGTCTCAGCCTCGGCAATCAGGCGCGCCGCGAGCGGGGGAGAGGTAGGGCCATGGCGCCCATGATCCCGGCATCGCCGGCGTTCGCGCTCTCATGCGTCGGCGCCCTGTTGGCCATCGCCGTCCTCGCCATCCCCGGCGGCCGATTGAGAGACGCTGCGCCGGTCGTCTATGGCGCATGCCTCGCCACATCGCTGGTTGCGCTTGGCGGCGCGTTGATCTGCCTGCTGGCTGGCCCGCCCGCCTCGAATGTCGTCTTGCCGCTAGGTCTGCCTTGGGTGGGGGCGCATTTCCGCATCGACGCGCTCGCCGCCTTCTTCCTCGCGGTCGTCAATCTCGGCGCAGTCGCCGCCTCCCTCTACGGGATCGGCTATGGGCGGCATGAAAGCGAACCGCAGCGCGTCCTGCCATTCTTTCCGGCGTTTCTCGCGGGGATGAACCTTGTCGTGCTGGCCGACGACGCCTTCAGCTTCCTGCTGGCCTGGGAGTTCATGTCGCTCGCCTCCTGGGCGCTGGTGATGGCGCACCACCGCGAAGGAGACAATGCGCGGGCGGGCTACGTTTATATCGTCATGGCGAGCTTCGGCACGCTGGCGCTCCTTCTCGCCTTCGGCCTGCTCGCCGGCCCCGAGGGAGGCTACGCCTTCGCCGCGATCCGCGCACACGGGGCGTCGGCGCCGAGCGCGGCGCTCGTTCTTGGCCTCGTTCTGCTCGGCGCCGGCTCCAAAGCCGGACTCGCGCCGCTGCACGTCTGGCTGCCTCTCGCCCATCCGGCGGCGCCGAGCCATGTCTCCGCGCTGATGAGCGGGGTCATGACCAAGGTCGCGGTCTATGGCTTCATTCGCATCGTCTTCGATCTCCTCGGGCCGCAGGCATGGTGGTGGGGCCTCCCGGTCCTCGCCGCTGGAGGAGGAAGCGCGGTGCTCGGCGTGCTCTATGCGCTCATGCAGAACGATCTCAAGCGCGTCCTCGCCTATAGCACGATCGAGAATATCGGCCTCATTTTCGTCGGTCTCGGCCTGACCATCGCCTTTGAAGCGAACGGATTTCACGCCGCCGCCGCCCTCGCGTTGACCGCGGCCTTGTTCCATGTATTCAACCACGCCCTGTTCAAAAGCATCTTGTTTTTCGGCGCCGGCGCCGTGCTGACCGCAACCGGCGAGCGGCAGATGGATCGCCTCGGCGGCCTCATTCACAAGATGCCGCTGACGAGCTTCCTGGTCCTGATCGCCTGCGCCGCCATTTCGGCTCTGCCGCCGCTGAACGGCTTCGCCTCCGAATGGCTCGTCTTCCAGGCGATCCTGCTCAGCCCGCAATTGCCGCAATGGGGGCTGAAGCTCCTTATCCCGGCCGTCGGCGCCTTGCTCGCCTTGTCGGCCGCGCTCGCCGCGGCTTGTTTCGTTCGCGTTTTCGGAATCGTTTTTCTCGGCCGGCCGCGCTCGCAACAAGCGCGAGACGCCCATGAGGTCGATCGCTGGTCGATCAGCGCGATGGCCATGCTCGCGGCCTTGTGCGTCATTGCTGGAGTCCTGCCCGGATTCATGATCGACAGCATCGCCTCCGTCGTCGACGCGCTGACCGGCGCCCGGATGCCGGCGCAGGCCAGCTTGCAATGGCTGTCGATCGTGCCCGTCGCGGAAAGCCGCAGCTCCTACAACGGCCTGCTAGTCTTCGCCTTCATCGCGGCCTCGGCCTCGCTCGCTGCCTACGCCATCCATCGCCTCGCCTCGCAGGCGGTGCGCCGCGCTCCCGCCTGGGACTGCGGCTTTCCAGATCCTAGCCCTTCGACGCAATATTCCGCAGAAAGCTTTTCCCAACCGATCCAGCGCGTCTTCGGCTCCTATGTCTTCAAGGCGAGCGAGCGCATCGACATGCCCGCCCCCGGCGACATGCGCCCGGCGCGCATCAAAGTGGAGTTGCGCGACCTCGCCTGGGAGCTTATTTATGCGCCGATCGCACAAGCCGTCTCGTTTACGGCGGAGCGCCTGAACCGGCTTCAATTCCTCACCATCCGGGTCTATCTCAGCCTGGTCTTCTTCGCCCTTGTGACGCTGTTGCTGGCGCTGGCGGTGTGGCCGTGATCTTCGACCTCGCCATTCAGAACGCGCAGATGCTCCTCGTGCTGGCGCTAGCGCCGCTCCTCACCGGCTTCATACGAAAGGTGAAGGCCCGGCTGCTGCGCCGCCAGGGACCGCCGCTGCTGCAACCCTACCGCGACCTGCTGCGGCTTTTGCGCAAGGAGGCGGTCCTGGCCGAAAACGCCTCCTGGCTGTTCCGGGTGATCCCCTATCTGATCTTCGCCGCGACCTGGGTGGCGGCCTCGCTCGTCCCGACCTTCGCCGCCGGCCTCATGTTCAATTGGTCCGCCGATCTCATCGCGGTCATTGCTCTGCTTGGCAGCGCGCGGTTCTTTCTGGCGCTCGCGGGGATGGATGCGGGAACGAGCTTCGGCGGCATAGGATCGAGCCGCGAAATGATGATCGCGACCCTCGCCGAGCCCGCCACCATCATGATCGTGTTCACGCTGGCGCTCCTGGCCGGATCGACCCAGCTCTCGGTCGTCGCCGGCTTCATGCTGTCCCCGGCGGTCGGACTGCGGGTCTCGCTCGGGCTCGCGCTGGTCGCGCTGGTGATGGTCGCCATCGCCGAAAACGCCCGCATCCCAATCGACAATCCCGCGACCCACCTCGAACTCACCATGGTCCACGAAGCGATGTTGCTCGAATATTCCGGACGCCACCTCGCCGTCATCGAGCTTGCGGCTTCATTGAAGCTCCTGCTCTATATGTCGCTCATCGCCTGCGTGTTCATCCCTTGGGGTCAAGCGCAGCCCGGCGGCGGCGCAAGCGCGCAGATGATCGGCGTCGCCGCCTACATCGCCAAACTTGCGGCTGGCGGCGTCCTGCTCGCCCTGTTCGAGACGGCGGTCGCCAAAATGCGCGTCTTCCGGGTCTCCGACTTCCTCGGCGCGGCCCTGATGCTCGGCCTGCTTGGAACGCTGCTCCTCTTCGTGTCGCGGAGTCTTTAGGATGGGCCGCCTTGAGTTCGACGTCGCGCATCTCTTGGCCGGCGGCCTCGTGCTGATGAGCTTCATGCTCCTCTATCAGGATCGCCTTTTCGCGCTTCTCAACGTGTTCGCGCTGCAAGCCGTCGTTCTCGCCCTGTCGGTTTCCTGGCAGGCCTATGTCCAGGGCGCGCCGCATCTTTATGTCACCGCCGCGATTGCTCTCGTCTTCAAGGCGATCGTCATCCCGGTGGCGCTGCATCGGATCATCGTGCGGCTCGGCATTCATCGCGAGGTCGAGAACGTCGTCGGCGTCGGCCCCACCATGCTCGCCGGCATGGGGCTCGTCGCTCTGTCCATGGTGGTGATGCTGAGAGTCACCGCCGACGCCTACCCGCTGGCGCGCGAGGATCTGGCCTTCGCCCTGTCGGTGGTCCTGCTGGGGCTTCTGATGATGGTGACGCGAAACAACGCGGTCAGCCAGATCGTCGGCTTCATGTCGCTTGAAAACGGCCTGATCCTGGCCGCGACGGGGGCCAAGGGCATGCCGCTCGTCGTCGAGATCAGCGTCGCCTTTTCGGTCCTCATCGCCTTCATCGTCATCGGTACGCTGCTGTTTCGCATCCGAGAACGCTTCGACACCGTCGACGCCGATGCGCTCGACCGTTTCCGCGGCGGCCAGCGATGACCGTCTTTCCCACTGACGGCGTCACCCTGATCCTGGCGATCCCGGCCGCGAGCGCCGCGCTGCTTGGCCTCCTTCCCGGCTACCGCCTGTCGGCCCGGCTGAACGTGCTGGCCTGCCTCCTGACCTTCCTCGCCGCGCTGTCGCTGTTCATCGAGAAGCCGGCGCCCGGCCCCTTCATCCTGATCGACGATCTCAACATCGTCTTCATCGTTCTCAACACATTCGTCGGCTTCACCACCAGCGTCTTCAGCGCCAGCTACATCGCCCATGAGCTCGAGACCGGCCGGCTCACCCCTCTCCACCTGCGCTTCTATCACGCCATGTATCAGGCGCTGCTGTTTTCCATGAACCTCGCGCTTGTGGCGAACAACATCGGCCTGATGTGGGTGGCGATCGAGATGGCGACCCTGACCACGGTGCTCATGGTCGGCATCTACCGCACCCATGAAGCGATCGAGGCGGCCTGGAAATATTTCATCCTGGGCAGCGTCGGCATCGCCCTGGCGCTGTTCGGCACCATTCTGGTCTATATGGCCGCCCGCCCCGCCGTCGGCGAAGGCCTCGACGGCATGGTCTGGACGGTGCTGATGGCGCGGGTCGCGGCCTTCGATCCGGCGCTGCTCAACGTCGCCTTCGTTTTCCTGATGCTTGGCTATGGCACCAAGGTCGGCCTGGTTCCCCTGCACGCCTGGCTGCCTGACGCGCATGCCGAAGGCCCGACACCGATCTCCGCCGTGCTCTCGGGCCTGCTGCTCAATGTCGCCCTTTATGCCGTGCTGCGCTTCAAGCTGCTGCTCGCGGCGAACCCGGGCGCGATCGCGCCCGGCCCGCTGATGGCGACGCTCGGCCTCGTCTCGCTGATCTTCGCCGGGTTCATGCTGTACAAGCGCCGCGACATCAAGCGCATGTTCGCCTATTCCTCGATCGAGCACATGGGCATTATCGCATTCGCCTTCGGCATGGGCGGGCCGCTCGCCAATTTCGCCGGCCTGCTCCATATGACCATGCACAGCCTGACCAAATCGGCGATCTTCTTTGCCGTCGGCCATATCGCCCAGGTGACCGGCACGCAAAAAATCGCCGACATTCGCGGCCTGACCGCATCGCATCCCGAACTCGGCTGGAGTCTCGTCATCGGCGTCGTCGCCATCGGCGGCATGCCGCCTTTCGGCATTTTCATGAGCGAATTCCTGGTCGTCAGCTCCACTTTCGCCCGCGAGCCGCTGCTCGCCATTCCACTGGTCGGCGGCCTGCTCATCGCGTTCGGCGCCTTGTTCTTCCATCTCCAGAGACTGGCTTTCGGCGCGCCGTCGGCGCGAAGCGTCCCTGCGCCGACATCGCGGCAAGCGTCGCACTTGCCGATGATCGCCCATTTCGCCTTGGTCCTGATGGCCGGGCTCTATCTGCCGCCGCCGCTCGTCGCGTGGTTCCAACATGTCGCGGGCCTGCTCGGATGAAGTTTGCTCGGGTAAGCTGCATAGCGCGGTTGTAAGGAGAGGCAACAATGCCGGCGCTCGCCGAGATGATCGCCAGAGGCCGCCTCATTGAGGCGCATAGGCCCTGCCCGCGGATCGCAGTGGAAGAGGATCTGTGGCGCGCTTTCGCCTCGATGCTGGCGGAGGGCCGCGCGACTCTGCTCGGGCTCTGGGGCGAGGCCGGGGCGGTTCATATGGGCCTTCTCGATGAAGCGGAGAGCGCCGCCTGCATCGTCACGCGCCCGTGCCCCGAGGGACATTTCCCTTCGGTCGGACGCGCGCATCCGCCGGCCATTCGCCTTGAGCGGACGATCCGCGATCTCTTTGGCCTCGAGCCAAGAGGCCTGCCCGATCCGCGCCCCTGGCTCGACCATGGGCGTTGGGGCCTGCGCCATCCCCTGGCAATCCATCCGGCGCCGGTCAGCGCGCCCGAGCCCTATCCATTCCTTACCAGCGAGGGCGAAGGACTGCATCAGATCCCGGTCGGGCCGGTCCATGCCGGCGTGATCGAGCCAGGCCACTTCCGTTTCACCGCGAATGGCGAAGCCATCGTCCGGCTCGAGGAGCGGCTCGGCTACGCCCATAAGGGCGTCGACTCGTTGACAACCGGCGCGCCCATCGAACGCGCCGCGCGCCTCGCCGGGCGGATGTCCGGGGACAGCACGGTCGCCTATGCACTGGCCTTCGCCCGCGCCGTAGAGGCGGCTCTGGCCATCGAAATTCCGCCCCGCGCCATCTGGCTGCGCGCCCTGATGGCGGAGCTCGAACGCCTCGCCAACCACTTCGGCGATATCGGCGCGATCTGCAACGACGTCGCCTTCGCGTTGATGCACGCCCATTGCGGCGTCCTGCGCGAGCGCGTCCTGCGCGCGGCGGCGGCATCGTTCGGGCATCGGCTGATGATGGACTGCATTGTTCCGGGCGGCGTCGGCGTCGATCTGGCTGAGGGCGCCGCCGCGCCGGTCCGGGAACTGCTCGATGTCGCTCGCGGCGCGTTTCCGGCATTGATCGAGCTTTACGACAATACCGCTTCGCTCCAGGACCGGACCGTCGGCGCCGGAGTCTTAAGCATGGCGCTCGCTCGGCAATATGGCTGCGGCGGCTTTATCGGCCGCGCGTCGGGCCGGAATTTCGACGCGCGGCGCAATCTTCCCTATCCGCCCTATGATGCGCTGGCCTTCGAGGTTCCCGCGCTAAGCGATGGCGATGTCAACGCAAGGGTGTGGATTCGCATCCGCGAAGTCGAGCAGAGCCTCTCGCTCGTCGAGCAGATCCTCGACGCCATGCCCGAAGGCCCGATCAGCGTTCCCCTACCAGCCAATAAGAGCGGCGAGGGCATGGCTCTCGTCGAGGGGTTTCGCGGCGATGTTCTCGCTTCTGTGCGCCTTGACGCGGCGGGCCGCGTCGCGTGCTCCCGACTGCGCGACCCCTCCTGGTTTCAATGGCCCCTGCTCGAGGCCGCCATCGAGGGCAATATCGTCGCCGACTTCCCTCTCTGCAACAAATCCTTCAACTGCTCCTATTCGGGGCATGACCTTTGAAAAAGCGCTTCCGCCGGCCTTCCAGCTGGGCGAAAATGAATAGGCTGCCGCCATGCGAAAGATCCTGCTTGAAAGCCTCCTGAAAGGGCCTCTCGCCGAGCCTTCGCCTGGCGCCGAAGACCCGGAGTTGCTTGCCTTCGCCGCCCAAGTCGCCAGCGCCGCTCGGGCCAAACTCGGCCGCAGCCTGTCGATCCGCGAAATCGACGCTGGATCGTGCAATGGTTGCGAGCTTGAAATCAACGCCCTCGGCAACGCGTTCTACGATCTGGAGCGGTTCGGCCTGCGGTTCGTGGCCTCGCCGCGCCATGCCGACATACTCCTCGTGACCGGGCCCGTCACCAAGAACATGGGCGAAGCCTTGCTGCGGACCTATCAGGCGACGCCCGCGCCAAAATGGGTTGTCGCGGCCGGCGCCTGCGCCCTCGATGGCGGTCTCTTCGCCGGCAGCTACGCTTGCCTTGGCGGCGTCGCTGCGGCGATTCCCGTAGACCTTTACATCCCAGGCTGCCCGCCGACGCCGACCGCATTGCTCGAAGGGCTTCTCGCGCTCATGGGGTGATGCCGCGATGTGCGCCTTTCATTGCGGCTGGCCGGGGATCGGCTGAACCCTTCTCTGCTGTTGTTGCGGCGGCGCTTGGATTTGGCGCTGCGGCATTTGTTGTTGCGGCGGCGCCTGAAACTGGCGCTGCGGCATGTGCTGTTGCGGCGGCGCTTGGTACTGACGCTGTTGCATTTGCTGTTGCTGCGGCGCCTGGAACTGGCGCTGCTGCATGTGCTGTTGTTGCGGCGCCTGGAACTGGCGCTGCTGCATTTGTTGCGGCGGAGCCTGATACTGGCGCTGCTGCATTTGCTGCTGCGACGGAGCCTGATGCTGGCGCTGCTGCATGTGCTGTTGCGGCGGAGCCTGGATCTGGCGCTGCTGCTGCTCCATAAGCTGTTGGCGCTGTTGCGTTGCGTTCAGCGGCTGCTGATGAATCTGGCCCTGGCGCGGCGCTGTTTCTTGCAATCGTGGACCGGCATGCGGCTGACCTCCGCCGGCTCCGCTCGACGGCCCTTGCCTGACGCCATGCCCTTGCGGACTGGCGACGCCATCCCTGCGCCCCGCTCCAGCGCCTCGAGCTCGCTGTGCGCCGCTGGCGTCGGGCGGATTGCCAATGGCCTCCGGCGCAGGCTGACCGCTTGCGCCTGGCAAAGCTTGCCCCCTGGCGCTTGAGGGCGGCTGGCCTCTCCGCGCGCTGCTCCCGCGCCTGTGTCCCTGCTCTTGCGAACCAATAAGGCCTTCCTTGGGAATAGCGCCCGCGCCGACGCTTTGAGCATCCGGCGCCCCGCTTGAGCCTGGCCGGGCGCCGATGGTCCCCGGCAGAGGGCGGCCGCCCACTGCCGGCAGTTGATGACCTCGGCGAGCGCCATTCGACAGAGCGTCGTTCTTGGGCAATTCCTTCAGCCCTTGCTCCTTCGAACCGGCGACGCCATCTCTGAGAACCGGGGTCCCGCCTGTTGGCGCATTGAGCGTCCCGCTTGAGCTTGGCAGGTTGCCCCTGGCTCCTGGAGGGGGCTGAAGGCCACCCGGCGGTCGTCCATGCAAACCTTGACCGAAATTGGCGCCGCTCCCCGGCCCTATTCCCGTTCCGAGGCCTGGCGTGGACTGGCCGCGCCCGCCCGCCCTTTCCCGAACAGCAGCCGGCAGACCGACGAAGGGCCGCGCCACAACCGGACCGGGTCCGTTGGGAATGCCGGGCGAAGGCGCTGGGGCGTCGGCGACCGGGGCGGCGACAACCGGCAGATGCCTGTTCCTGAAGTAGAAATCATTGGACGGCGCGGCCACATAAACCGGCGGATTGACATAGACCGGGAGCGGCACAAAGACCGGAACCGGCAGCAGGAAGGGCTGGACCGGCCACGGCGGCGGCGCGATCACGATGACGGTCGGCGGCGGCAGGAAAAAGACCGGCGGCGGCGGCGCGAAATCGTAGAAGGGATCGCTGAAGACGAGCACCGGCCTGTCGACATAGACAATTTCGGCGGGCGGCGGCGGCGCGATGTCGTAGCTCATCATCTCAAAGGAGGGCGGCGGCTCGAGCGCGGCGGAGAAATGCGCCAGCCGGCGGCGCGCGTCGGAGACATGCGGTCCGCGCGGGTAACGCCGCAGATAGGACCAATAGGCGTCGGGACTATCGGCGAGCGCGGTCTGCCGCCAGGTGATCGCCTCACGGCGCGCCGCCAACAGCGCGCGCACCCGCCGCGCCATCGGATCATCCGGATAGGCCGCGAGAAACGCCTCGTAGCCTTGCACGCTGTCACGCTCGAGCGCGGCGGCATAGGCCTCCTGCGCCGGGAAGTCGCGGATGGGCTTCTCTCGCAAGAACGCCGCTTCGGGCCCCGGAGCGGCCACAGGCGGCGCATCGGCCGCGCGTTCGAAAAAGGTGAAGGGCGCGGTGATTTTCGAGGCGTCCCAGGCCACTTGCCCGCCCTTCGTGACCTCGTTGACGCGGAGGCGGACGCGATCGAAAACATCGTCGATCGGAAGCCCGCCCTCGCGCATCATTTCGGCCAACGCCTGCGCATAAGCGCCATAAGCGCCCTCCGTTTGCCCTGGCGCGACCGTCCCGGGCGTCGCGTTGAAAGCGATCAGCGCGCCCGGATCGGGATCGGCCAGCGCGAGTCCGCCGGCGAGCGGCGGTCCCGATTTCGCGAAAGGGTTTTCGCGCGCGGCGTCGAAAACAAAAATGCGCGCCTTGAGCGGGACTGCGGCAAGCGGCTTCGTCAGATCACTAAAGCGGAGCGCTTCGATCGGGACATCGGAAGCGGCTGCGATCCGCGCCCCGATCGGCGCGAAATAATTTTCGCCCTCATATTGCAGGCCGTACCCCGAAAGATAAACGAATACGACGGCGTCGGGACCAGCCTCCGCAGCCTTTTGCAAGAATTCGCGATAGGATTGGCGCAGGACATCATATTCGAGATCGCGGGCGCCCATAACGTCAAATCCAGCCGCCTGCAAGGTTTGCGCGATGAGGCCGGCGTCATTGGCTGCGGTCGAAAGCTTCGCGCCAGGATAGTCGCCATTGCCGACGACGAAAGCGAGCCGCTTCTCGGTTTCCTCGGCGAAAACCGCCGTCGGGCCGAGAAATCCGACCACCAACCCCAACAGCAAAACTGCCAGACTGCCCCGCATTGCGATCCTCCCCGCCCGGCGATGGCGGGCACATTCGACGCGTTATCTGCGTCCCGCCCTGAACCGATCATGAACGATCACTCAAATCAACCCGCAAAGGGCCGGCATCGCCCTACGCGCCCCGCCCTCCTTGACGACCAGCGGCCGGAATCAAAAGTGACGAAAAGCCCCCTTGTTTTGATCTCGATATAGACATATGTTAACGGGTGTCGTGTTTTTGCCGACGACTTGGCCTCGCATTTATGCGTCTGCTGACGACCTCCTCCTTAAAAACAACGATGCAACACAGGCGTCCACATTGATGGGCGCCAGTCTTTTTACGATTCAAGGATAGCCTATTATGACTACGGGAACTGTGAAGTGGTTTAATCCGGACAAAGGATACGGCTTCATACAGCCAGACGACGGCGGCAAGGACGTGTTCGTTCACATCAGCGCCGTGGAGCAATCAGGGTTGCGCCATCTGCAGGAAGGCCAGAAGATCAATTACGAAGTGATTGCCGACAAGCGGACCGGCAAATCTTCGGCGGGCAATCTTCGCGCGGCCTAAGGCACGACGACCCCCCATGCACATGAGCCCTGGCGGCAAAGCCGGGGCTTTTTTTTGCGTTTTTTCTTAGACTCTTCTTGCGTTTTGTCCACGGACGTGCGGGACGCCTTTAGCGGAATCGACTTGCTCCTTAACTCTTTGTTCGACGCATGATCTATCCAAGAAACCGGCGCCTTTTTGGGATCATGCTCTAAATTCCCGCCGCGCCGGCCGGCGCAATGATGCAGGGACGCGGGGCTCGCGGCGCTTCCTCCTCGATTGCATAGGCTTTGACGATCGTTTGCGCCGCGGCGGCGGCCGACTCAGGGTCCGCCGCGTGGATCAGGCAGAGAGGCGCGCCGCTCTCGACGAAGGCTCCTTTTCCCATGATCTCGCTAAGGCCAACGCTCGGATCAATTTTTCCATCCGCCGCGCGCCGCCCGCCGCCGAGGCTCACAACGCAAAGGCCAAGCGCTCGCGCATCGATTTTCGAGACATAGCCGCTCCGGGGAGCAGGGACGGGCGCGACGGTCCCGGCGCGGGAAAAATGGCGCTCCGGCCGCTCAAGAAGATCAGCTGGCCCCCCCAGCGCCGCCGCCATGCGGGCGAAACGCTCCGCCGCGGCGCCGCTTGACAGCGCCGCTTGCACGGATCGCTCGGCTTCCAATGGACTCAGGGCCTTTTTCGCGAGGAGAAGCATCTCGGCGCCGAGATGCAAGACGACCTCGCGCAAACGCAGACCGATTTTTTTCCCGGTCAGAAAGTCGATCGCCACGGCCACTTCGAGCGCATTGCCGGCCGACGAAGCCAAAGGCTCGTCCATGTCAGTGATCACCGCGCGCACCGCCAAACCGGCCCGCCCCCCGACCGAAACGATCGAATCCGCCAGCGCTTGCGCTTCGGCATGGGAGGGAAGGAATGCCCCGGAGCCGACCTTGACATCCATGACCAGCGCATCGAGCCCGGCGGCCAGCTTCTTGGACAGAATCGAAGCGGTGATGAGCGGGATCGACTCCACGGTGCCGGTCACGTCGCGGATGGCGTAAAGCTTCTTGTCGGCGGGAGCGAGATCTTCCGTCTGTCCAACGATGGCGCAGCCGCAGCGCCGCACGACGTCGATGAAGCGATCCTTGCCGGGCTGCGTGCTGTAGCCGGGGATCGATTCAAGCTTGTCGATCGTGCCGCCGGTGTGGCCAAGGCCCCGCCCGGCGATCATCGGGACGTAGACCCCGCAGGCGGCGACTGCCGGCGCCAGGATGAGGCTCACGACATCGCCGACGCCCCCGGTCGAATGTTTGTCCACAGCCGGTCCGGGCAGATCCGCTGCACGCCAATCGATCATGTCGCCCGAGCGCGCCATGGCTCGGGTCAAGGCTGCGCATTCGTCAATGTCCATGCCGCGAAGGCAGATCGCCATCGCCAGCGCCGCGGCTTGCGCGTCGCTGATGCGGCCATGCGTCAATCCAGCAATGAAAGCAGCGATTTCATCCTCGCGCAGCGCGGCGCCGTCGCGCTTCTTGCGAATGATTTCCTGCGGCAAAATCACGCCCGCGGCCCTGGCTGAAATCCCACCGGGCTCATGGCGCATGCGCTTTGGCGATGCCGGGACCAAAGGCCTGGGGCAGAAGCTCGGCTAGGGTGAAGCTGGCGCGAACGCCATTAGGTCCAGCGACATGGATCATGGCGTCGTCGCTGGCGAATTCGCGAACTCTTTGGCGGCAGGCGCCGCAAGGCGTGACCAGGGCTTCTCCCTCGCCCAGAATGAGAATTTCGGCGATCCGCCGCTCCCCCGCGGCGACCATCGCGGAAATCGCGCCGGCCTCGGCGCAGGCCCCGACCGGATAGGCGGCGTTTTCGACATTGGCGCCGGCAAAGATCGCGCCCGACGGCGTGCGGATCGCCGCGCCCACGGAAAACCCCGAATAAGGAGCATAGGCATTGGCCCGCGCCGCCGCCGCCGCGCCAAAAAGCCTCTCGATTTCGCCCATGAGCCGCCTTCCGCGCCAAACATCCGGGCGGCAAGCCGCCGCCGCTTGACGATCGAACCTCTTACTGGACCGAACCGCCGCTCCCGGCCTTGGCCAGGATCCGGCTGGAAGGTTTGCCCGCCGTCTCGGCGAGGACGTCCTCGGGCGGCGGGGTTTCTTCGAGCGCCGGTCCGGCGACGCCGCTCGCCATGCGAATGATAGCCGCTCCAATTTCATTGATGTTCTGGCGCAAAATCGCATTTTCCTCGCGTTCCGAAGCGGCCGGCGCGGAAAATCCAAGGCGCAGCGCCGCCAATTCCCGCGTGAGGCTGTCGCAATTGGCGCGCGAGGCTTCAAGCGCGGCATGGGCGGCGGCTTCCGCGACGCGGAGCCGCTCGACCTTTTCGAGCAGCCTGCGCTCGACGGCGCGCGTCGTTTCGATTTGCTGCTTGCGGCGCCAATGCAAGTCCATTTCCCGGTGCTCGGCGGCCTTGAGCGCCTGCTCGCGGTCCGCCAACTTCGTCGCCGTCGCCTTGAGCGTCGC
This sequence comes from Methylocapsa aurea, assembly GCF_000746085.1. Classification (GTDB taxonomy): domain Bacteria; phylum Pseudomonadota; class Alphaproteobacteria; order Rhizobiales; family Beijerinckiaceae; genus Methylocapsa; species Methylocapsa aurea. Next base: position 121,784 of record NZ_JQKO01000005.1, read on the forward strand.
CAAATCGGCGTCATGTTCGAGCCGCATCGACTGGATCTGTTGTTCGAGGCGGGCGACCGTCGCAGTTTCCGCCACGAGTTTTTTCTGCTGGTCCGCGATGTCGCTCTCCAAAGCAGACATGGCTGTGCGCCGATCGTCGGCCAGCGCTTGCAACGCCCGGAACTCGCTCCACAGAGCGATAAGCTGCGCGTCCCTGCGCTCGAAGAGTCCATGCGCGCCATGGAGCGCCGTTTCCGTCGCGGCGCGTTCAGCCGAGGCTTCCGCCAAGGTGCGCCGCAGCGCCGCGAGTTCTGCGTCCTGTTCGCTCTTTCTCTGGCCGAGCGCAGCGATTTCCGCCTGCTGCGCGACGATCGCCGCAGCCCGCCGCCCGATTTCACTGAGATCCTTGGCGTGGGTCTCGTTGAGGGATTGGGCCTTTTGTTCGAGCCGCCGGCGCTCCACTGCAAATTCCGCCCGAATGAGATCGCGATCGGCGAGGATCTCCCGGGCGGACAGCGGGATCTGCATTTCGATCCGCCGCGTCGTCAGCCGGAGGGCGCGATGCCAAAACGCCGGCGCGATCGCCAGGGCAATCAGCCCTGCGATCAAAAATCCGAGCGCGAATATCATCGCCTGTTCGATCACGCCGCCAAGCCCAATCTGGAACGAAGCATCATCTCCAAAAAGCCATCGCCTGTTTCGGAGAGAATTGATGCTGAGTCAAAAAACGCCGCGCTTGATTGCATCAGCCGGCCGACGCAAACAGCTTAAGAACGCCAAATTATGACATTCCCCGCCAATAGAATCAAAACAAACAGCATGGGAGTGAAAATATTTCACCCTAGGGGGTCTTCCCGATCAGACAGAATCGCTTGATCTCGCCGGGCTCACTCGGATTCCAAGAATTTGAAGATCTCCGAATTGAATAAGTCGATCGCTTCTTAAGGAACATGCTCAAAATTCAGGTTTCGACGCCAATTTCAGCGCAGGATCGTGTCGATTCGGCGCGCTCCCCAGCGCCGCGCTGTTCTGCGCTCGGACCTCAGATCTTAGGCCTCAGATCTTGGGCGAAAGCACCGAGTCGACCACGTGAATGACGCCATTCTTCTGATTGACGTCGGGGATCGTCACGATCGCCTTGCCGCCCCTGGCGTCGATGACTTCGAGCTTGCGGCCGTTCTGCTCGACGGTCAGATCCTCCCCTTCAATAGTCGTGAACACAGCCTTGCCGCCGGCCTTCTTGACCGCCGCTACAAAATCGGCCACGGAATATTTGCCGGGCACGACGTGATAGGAAAGGACGCCCGTCAGGGCGGCCTTGTTCTCCGGCTTCAGGAGATTGTCGAGCATCCCTTTCGGCAGCTTTTCAAACGCTTTGTTCACTGGAGCGAAAACCGTGAACGGGCCGGCGCCTTGCAAAGTGTCGACGAGATCGGCCGCCTTCAGCGCCGCCGCCAGAATCGTGTGGTCCTTCGAATTAACCGCGTTTTCGACGATGGTCTTCGATGGATACATCGGCGCGCCGCCGACCTCGACGCTCATTTCCAGACCGGGCGCCAAAAGTTGCGGCGCCCGGTCTTGGGGCGCGGCCGCGTCTTCGGCGATGGCTACCCCGGCGAGCGCGGCCAAGCTTCCGGCGGCTAAAGCTGCGATGCGAATAAATCTCATGGACAGCTCTCGCTCTTTGTCTTGTCGCGCGTCCCTAATGCGAACCGGCATCCGCTTTGCTCGAAAATGCGTCCGCGCCGGCGAGCGCGGCATGGCCCACGCGCGGCAGCATCGCCAAGCCAATGGCGAACGCCATAAGGGCGACAATGAAGACAACGCGCAAGACCTGTCCCAGCGAATTGCCCTTGGCCCGCCTGCGCAGGGATTCCTCACCAAAGACGGCGGCTCTTGTCATCTGCGCGAAACTCATCGCTGCGCTCCTTCTGCTGGCTGTGAGGAGACGAGGCGCAAAGCCATCGCGCGCCGGCGTCTCGTCGGTCGGCGAAGGACTAGAGGCGAAGGGTTTCCGAATTGTTAACCATAAGCGCCCGGCTTCCGGTCCGATGCGCCAGCGCAAGTTTGGCGCAAGCTCGGCGCTCTCCCGCGAAAGCTCGGCGCAAGTTTGGCCCTTCGCTGCGCGTCCATGACGCTGACAATTACGCCAGCCTCTGGTATGCAAAATGCTTCGTCGTCAATAATCCTGACCAATAGCCGGGTGGGTCTCGAACAGGAGCGCAAGCGATTGCAGCAAAGCCGGTGCTTCGATGAAATGACCGTGGCGGACGGCGCGATCCGCGCGGTCTATGGCAAGATCGCCCGCTGGCTCGCGGCGACTCCGGCCGAAACGCTGGCCTCCCGCCGGTCGCAAGCCGAACTCCTGTTTCGCCGCATCGGCATTACTTTCGCGGTCTATGGCGAGAAAGACGCGGGCGAGCGCCTGATCCCCTTCGACATCATTCCGCGCGTGATGCTGCGTTCGGAATGGTCCCGAATCGAGGCCGGCCTCGTGCAACGGGTCAAGGCGCTCAACCTGTTCCTCGCCGATATTTACGGCGGCCAGGACATCATCAGAAGCGGGAAAATCCCGGCGGACCTTATTTTGCGCAATCCGCAATTCCGGCCGCAAATGGCGGGACGGCGAATCCCGCATGATATTTACGTCCATATCGCCGGGATCGATATCGTCCGCACTGGCGAAGACGATTTCTACGTGCTGGAAGACAATGTCCGCACGCCCTCCGGCGTCTCCTATATGCTGGAAAATCGCGAGGTCATGATGCGCCTCGTTCCGGATCTTTTCGCGGAGCATCGCGTCGCCCCGGTCGAGAATTATCCGGACGCGCTGCTCGCCTCCTTGCGCTCGGTCGCCCCAATCGCCGCCGCCGAGGAGCCGACGATCGCGCTGCTGACGCCCGGCCGGTTCAACTCCGCCTATTACGAACATTCCTTCCTCGCCGATAAGCTTGGCGTTGAACTGGTCGAAGGCCGCGATCTCCTCGTCAACGACGACAGGGTCTATATGCGCACGACGCAGGGGGCCAAGCAGGTCGACGTGCTCTACCGCCGCATCGACGACGACTTCCTCGATCCGGAGACGTTCCGGCCAGATTCGATCCTCGGCGTCCCCGGCCTGATGCGCGCCTATCTTGCCGGCAATGTCACTCTCGCCAACGCCGTCGGGGCGGGAGTCGCCGACGACAAGGCAATTTACACCTACATGCCCGAGATCATTGAATTCTACCTCGGCGAAAAGGCGATTTTGAAAAATGTCCCGACCTGGCGCTGCCGGGAGCCGGCGTCGCTCCGCTATGCGCTCGACAATCTCGCTGAGCTCGTCGTCAAGGAGGTCAATGGCTCCGGCGGCTATGGGATGCTCGTCGGGCCGCATGCCACAAAAGCGGAACGCGAGGTTTTCGCGGCCAAGCTTGCCCATGATCCGGATAATTTCATCGCCCAGCCAACGCTCGCCCTATCCACCGCGCCGACTTTCTTCGACGCCGGCATCGCGCCCCGCCACGTCGATTTGCGGCCCTTCGTTCTCACCGGCGCGAATGGCGTGCGCGTCGTGCCCGGCGGTTTGACGCGAGTCGCCTTGATCGAGAATTCGCTCGTCGTCAATTCCAGCCAAGGCGGCGGCACCAAGGATACCTGGATCGTCGACGATGCGATTTTCGACGAAGCGGCTCCCTGGCAAAGCCAGCTCCAAAACCAGGCCGGATGATTTGCCGAAGCCAAGGGCGCTTGGCGCGCTTTCGTGACAGCGGAACAGAAACATGCGCGAAGTTCCCGCTTTATGTCTTAGTCTGGCCCGGAAGCGGGTTCCGCTTCGCTTGAAAATGAACTAGAAGCAAAGCGATGCTTTCCCGTACAGCCGACCATTTATTCTGGCTTGCGCGCTACGTGGAGCGCGCCGATTTCCTTGCCCGCATTGTAGAGGCGACGCAAAGGCTCGCCGCATTGCCGATGAGCTATTCGGGAACCGGCACCGAATGGGAAAGCGCTCTTGAATCCTCTGGCGCCGCCGACGGGTTCCACGCGACCCGCGCCGCCGCCGAAGAGGCCAGCGTCGTCGAATATCTCACCTTCGCGCCCGATAACCCTTCATCGATCCGCAATTGCATCGAATTCGCCCGCGCCAATGCGCGCGCGGTGCGCACCGCCTTGACGGTCGAGATTTGGGAAGCGATCAACAGCGCCTGGATCGAACTCAAGCGGTATGAAAACAGCAATATCGCGCGCGGCCGCTATGACCGCGAGGAACTGTCGCGCTTCCTCGAATTGGTGAAGAAGACCTCTCTCGATTATGACGGCTCGACCGATCGGACCATGTTGCGCAACGACGCCTATTGGTTCTCGCGCCTCGGCCTCTATATCGAGCGGGCGGACAACACCGCGCGCATTCTCGACGTGAAATACCATGTGCTTTTGCCCATGGACGAAGCGGTCGGAGGATCGCTCGACTATTTCCAATGGACAGCGATTTTGCGCGCCGTCTCCGCGCTCACCGCCTATCATTGGGTATATCGCGAAAACATCAAGCCATGGCTGATCGCCGACCTCCTGATCCTCAAGATGGAAATGCCGCGATCCCTGATCGCCTGCTACGACAATATCGTCCGTTTCCTCGATGCGATCGCCAAGGCCTATGGCCGCCCGGGGGCGTCACAACAGCAGGCCCACGAGGTCATGACCAAGCTCGAAAGCGCGACGACGAAGGAAATTTTCCGGATTGGGCTGCACGAATTCATCACCGACTTCGTCGAAGACAATGATCGTTTGGGCCGGACCATCACCGAGCAATATTTGCTGTATTAAATCATGCGCCCAAAATTCGCGGAATTTTGGATGAGATCATGACTTGAAAAGACCAAAAAGCCCGATCGATTGACGCTGCGCCTCTTGCGCTTTGTTGTGGCTTCGTCGGAGCGGACGCCCGCCGAGGTCTCGAGGGCGATCCTCGCCGCCCCAGCTTTCGAGCCCCGTTTGCCCGCCGCGGCCCGGCTCGGGCTTGCCCCTTGCGCAGGGCGCCCGAATTCCCTATATTGCAGTTTCATCCTTCTCATAACGTTTGTCTCAGTGAGACCATCGCTATATGGAGAGTGGGCCCTGCCGGACCCGCTCTTTTTTATTGCCTTCGAAGCATGGTTTCATGCGTCTTGAAGGCAAGAGCGAACCGGCCGAGGCCGGGAGGGATGGAAATCGATTAGATTGGGATCGGCCAAGTTTGGATAAAGACAGCAAGGTCTTGGAGCAGGAAACGCAAAATCTCGTCGATGAACCTCGTTTCGTCGAAGAGACTGGCGTGGCCGCCCGGGTCGCGCATATCGCCCAACCGGTTCTTGCCGGACTCGGCTATCGGCTGGTGCGGGTGAAACTTTCGGCGCAGGCGGGGATGACCGTGCAGATCATGGCCGAGCGGCCGGACGGGTCGATGAATGTCAATGATTGCGAGGCCGTGAGCGCAGCTCTTTCCCCGGTCCTCGACGTCGAGGACCCTGTGAAACAGGCCTATCGGCTTGAGATTTCCTCGCCCGGGATCGACCGCCCCCTGGTGCGCCGTTCTGATTTTCGCCGCGCTGTGGGGCAGGAGGCGCGCATCGAATTGAGCCACGGCGTCGATGGACGCAAGCGCTTCCGCGGCTTCATCGGCTTACTTGAAGGCGAGGGCGCCGCCGCGATCGTGAGGTTCGAGCGCAACGACGCCAAGCCCGGCGAAACCGCGGATGTCGCGCTGCCCTTGCGCGACATCGCCGAGGCAAAGCTCGTCTTGACCGAAGCCCTCATCCGGCAATCGCTGCGCGCGGCGAAGGCCGCGCTCGACGAGGATCGCGGGCTGGAAAGCCAAGAAGACGAAGGCGATCTCGGCGGCCTTTCCGGCGGCTCCGGCGAGGCCGAACCGCCGCCGCGCGGCCCCGGCCGGTTCAAAGCGCGGAACATGGCCAAGGCCAAACCCGTTTTGCCGGCGGGAGTGAAGACCGAATTCAAGCAGTCGAAATTGAAGAAAACGCCGGACGGCAAGCCGGGACGGCCGCAGGGGCCCGCATCGCGCGGTCCGCTTCGCCCGTCGCCGAAATAGGAGAGACAGAATGGCAGTCAGCGCCAACAGGCTCGAACTTTTGCAGATTGCCGATGCGGTCGCGCGGGAGAAGTCGATCGACCGGCAGATCGTCCTCACCTCGATGGAGGACGCCATCCAGAAAGCGGCGCGCTCCCGCTACGGTCAGGAAACCGAAGTCCGCGCCGAGATCAATCCGAAAACCGGCGAAATCCGGTTTTCACGGCTGCTTCTCGTTGTCGACGAGATCGACAATGACGCCATCCAGATCACCGTCGCCGAGGCGCGCAAAAAAAACCCGGCGGCCCAGGTCGGCGACTGGATCGCCGAAACCTTGCCGCCGTTCGATTTCGGCCGGATCGCCGCGCAGTCGGCGAAGCAGGTCATCGTTCAAAAAGTCCGCGAAGCCGAGCGCGACCGGCAATATCAAGAATATAAGGACAGGATCGGCGACATCGTCAACGGCGTCGTCAAGCGCGTCGAATATGGCAATGTGATCATCGATCTTGGCCGCGGCGAGGCGACCATCCGCCGCGACGAGATGATCCCGCGCGAGGTTTTCCGCCCCGGCGACCGCGCCCGGGCCTATGTCTACGACGTCCGCCGCGAGCAACGCGGACCGCAGATTTTCCTCTCGCGCACGCATCCGCAGTTCATGGCCAAGCTGTTCCGCCAGGAAGTGCCGGAAATCTACGACAATGTCATCGAGGTGAAGTCGGTCGCGCGCGATCCCGGCTCGCGGGCCAAGATCGCGGTGGTTTCGCGCGATGCGTCGATCGATCCGGTCGGCGCCTGCGTCGGCATGCGCGGCTCGCGGGTGCAGGCGGTCGTCAATGAATTGCAGGGCGAAAAGATCGACATCATCCCCTGGTCGCCGGACGCCGCGACTTTCATCGTCAACGCCCTGCAGCCGGCCGAGGTCGTCAAGGTCGTGCTCGACGAGGATTCCGCGCGGATCGAAGTCGTCGTCCCCGACGATCAATTGTCTTTGGCGATCGGGCGGCGCGGCCAGAACGTGCGGCTCGCCTCGCAGCTCACTGGCTGGGACATCGATATCCTGACCGAGGCCGAGGAATCGGAGCGCCGCCAAAAGGAATTCGTCGAACGCACGAATATCTTCATGAAAGCGCTCGACGTCGATGAAGTCGTCGGCCAATTGCTCGCCTCCGAAGGATTCCGGTCGGTCGAGGAACTGGCGTTCGTAGAGACGGGCGAACTTGCGACGATTGAAGGGTTCGACGAGGACACGGCCGCCGAAATCCAGGCCCGCGCGCATGATTACCTCGCCAAACTCGAAGCCGAGCAGGACGCCCGGCGCATTGAACTTGGCGTTTCCGACGAACTCCGGGAAGTCGCCGGCGTAACGACGGCGATGCTTGTCAAATTCGGCGAAAACGACGTCAAGAGCGTCGAGGATCTCGCCGGCTGCGCCACCGACGATCTCATCGGCTGGAGCGAGCGCAAGGACGGCGAGACGATCAAGCACGCCGGCATTCTCGACGGATTCGAGATTTCGCGCGAGGAGGCGGAGACTCTCATCATGACTGCTCGCGTCAAGGCGGGCTGGATCGACGCCCTGCCGGAGCCGGAGCCGGCGGCGGAGGAAGCCTTCACCGACGAGACCGGGCAATAGGAGGACTCCATGCTGGCGAAGGCCGAGCGCGGCGATGCGGAAGCTGGCCCCGAGCGAACCTGCATCGTCACGCGGACGAAAGGCGCGCCCGAGGACATGATTCGTTTTGTCGTCGGGCCGGGCGCCGTCGTGGTTCCGGACATCCGGCGCAAGTTGCCGGGGCGCGGGGTTTGGGTGACGGCCAGCGCGGATCGGGTCAACGAGGCGGTGAAGCGGCAGGCTTTCGCGCGGGGGTTCAAGACCAAGGTCACCGCCTCGGCGGCCCTCGCAGCCGAGACCGAGGCCCTTTTGGCGCAAGATTGCTTGCAGGCCCTTTCGATCGCCAATAAGGCCGGACAAGTCGTCACCGGGTTCGGTAAAGTCGAGGAAACGATCGCCGCGGGGGCGGTCGCCGGCCTTGTTCATGCGTCTGGATGCGGCGCCGACGGCGTCCGCAAGCTCGGACAAAGCTTGCGGCGCCGTTTCGGGAGCGAGTCCGCCAGGCCAAGAATCGAACTCTTCGAATCCGGCCAATTGGATTTGGCATTGGGGCGGGCAAATGTGATACATGCTGCTCTGATCGCCGGCCCAGCGAGCGAAGCGTTCCTTGGGCGATGCCGCAGATTGGCGCTCTACCGGTCAGCGCCGCCCGTGGCGGGAGCGTCGAATCCGTCCGATTTGGAACAGGACGGAAATTGAGGCTGGAGCTTTTTCGTGTTTTCGTGGAAACACGAAAAAGCTCCAGGAATTTTAGATAGGCGCATTTTCGGTCGCGAACCGGCGGCGGCTTCGCCTGAAAAAGCGCATTCGGGCCGGACCTCCGCGTTCCGGCGTGACGAAATTTGAATGGGCGCGAGCCCTGGGAACGCAAGACTGATGAGTGAAACCAAGAACCCCGGTGACCATACGCTGACTGTCGCTCCGACCAAGACGCTGTCCTTGAAGCGCCCGGTCGAAGCTGGCGTCGTGCGCCAGAGCTTTTCGCATGGGCGCACGAAAGCGGTCGTCGTCGAGAAGGTGAAGCGCCGCGCGGTCGTGGTTGGCGAGCCCCATCCCCATGCGCGCGAGGCCGCCGCCGCGCCCGAACCGGCGGCGCCGGCTCCCGCGCCCCAGCCGCGTCCGCAGCCCAAGGTCGCCCGCCCGCCAGCCGCTCCGCCGCGTTCGGCGTCCGGCGTCATCCTGCGTTCGCTGACGGAAGAAGAGCGCGAAGCCCGTTCCCGCGCCCTCTCTGGCGCGCATGAGCGCGAGGTGGAAGACCGCAAGCGCGCCGAGATCGAGGCCAAAGCGCGCGAAGAGCGGGAAGCCCGCGAACGCGAAGAGCGCGCGGCGGCCGAGGCCCGCAAGCAGGAGGAGGAGGCGCGGCGCACGCAGGAGGCGGAAGCCAAGCGCCGCTCCGAGCAGGAGGCCAAGCGCCGGCTGGCCGGCGGCGAACCCGCGCCCGCGCCAGCCCCATCGGCCGCGCGCAAAGCGCCGGGCGCGGTCGTCGCTCCATCGCCGGCCAACGCCTCGCCCAGCGCTCCGGTCGGCCTTACTCCGGCAGCGCGGCCCGCGACCGCGGAGGAAGAGGAAGCCAAGCGCATTGTTCGCCGTCCCGGCATGCCGACGAAGGTCATCGTCGCCCGCCCGGTCCGACCCGCGGAGCAAAAGAGCCGCGGTCGCCTGACGGTCGCCAACGTCACCGGCGAAGAGGATGAACGCACCCGCTCGATCGCGGCTTTCCGCCGGCGGACGCAAAGGCTCAAGGGTCATGTCAGCGAGGTCAAGGAAAAGCTCGCCCGCGAGGTGATCCTGCCCGAAACGATCACGATCCAGGAACTCGCCAACCGCATGTCGGAGCGCGGCGTCGATGTCATCAAGCTCTTGATGAAACAAGGCCAAATGGCGAAGATCACCGATGTGATCGACGCCGACACCGCGCAGCTCATCGCCGAGGAGCTGGGCCATACGGTCAAGCGCGTCGCCGAGTCTGATGTCGAGGAAGGCCTGTTCGACACTCCGGACGACCACGGCCATCTCCTGCCGCGCCCGGCGGTGGTGACGATCATGGGCCATGTCGATCATGGCAAGACCTCGCTGCTCGATGCGATCCGCCACGCCAATGTCGTTTCGGGCGAAGCTGGCGGCATCACCCAGCATATCGGCGCCTATCAGATCGTCGCTCCCAATGGCGCGCCGGTCACTTTCATCGACACGCCCGGCCACGCCGCCTTCACCGCGATGCGCGCCCGCGGCGCCAAGGTGACCGACATCGTCGTGCTGGTCGTCGCCGCCGATGACGGCGTCATGCCGCAAACCGCCGAGGCGATCGCCCATGCGCGCGCCGGTCATGTTCCGATCATCGTGGCCATCAACAAGATCGACAAGCCGGACGCCAAGCCGGAGCGCGTGCGCAGCGAATTGCTGCAATACGAGGTTCAGGTGGAGTCCCTCGGCGGCGACACGCTTGAGGTCGAGGTTTCAGCGACGAAGAACATAAACCTCGACCGGCTGCTCGATCTGATCGCATTGCAGGCCGAGTTGCTCGACCTCAAGGCGAATCCGTCGCGTCCGGCGGAAGGCACCGTCATCGAGGCGCGGCTCGACAAAGGCCGCGGCCCGGTCGCAACCGTGCTGGTGCAGCGCGGCACCTTGCGGGTCGGCGACCTCATCGTCGGCGGTTCGCAATGGGGCCGGGTTCGCGCCCTGCTCGACGACCAAGGCGAGAACCGGCAGGAGGCCGGCCCCTCGATGCCGGTCGAAGTGCTCGGCTTTTCCGGCTCGCCCGAGGCGGGCGATCGCGTCGCCGTGGTGGAGAGCGAAGCGCGGGCCAGGGAAATCACCGAATATCGCGAGCGGCAGAAACGGGAAAAGGCCGCCGCCCGCGGCAGCCTGGCGCGCGGGTCGCTCGCCGACATGATGAGCCAGTTGAAGACGGCGGGCCGCAAGGAATTTCCGCTCGTCATCAAAGGCGATGTGCAGGGCTCGGTCGAGGCGATCATCGCGACGCTCGAAAAGCTCAATACCGAGGAGGTCGCCGCCCGCGTCATTCACGCCGGCGTCGGCGGCATCACCGAGTCGGACGTCACCTTGGCGGAAGCTTCGGGGGCTGCCCTGATCGGCTTCAACGTGCGCGCCCACAAGGAAGCGCGCGCTCTTGCCGAGCAATCGGGTCTTGAGATCCGCTATTACAACATCATCTATAATCTCGTGGATGATGTGAAGGCGGCGATGTCGGGCCTTCTCGCGCCGACCTTGCGCGAAGAAATGCTCGGCAATGCGGAGATCCTCGAAGTCTTCAATATTTCGAAGGTCGGAAAGGTTGCCGGCTGCCGGGTCACCGACGGAACGGTGCAGCGCGGCGCCAATGTGCGGCTCATCCGCGACAATGTCGTCGTGCACGAAGGCAAGCTATCGACGCTCAAGCGCTTCAAGGACGAGGTCAAGGAAGTGGTCGCCGGCCAGGAATGCGGCATGGCTTTCGAGAACTACCAGGACATGCGCCAGGGCGATGTCATCGAATGCTACACCGTGCAGGAGATCAAGCGCTCGCTGTAAGGCGGGCGCTGCGGCCCCGGCGTTTCACGACACAACGCGAGAGAAAGAAGCAATCCGCGCTATCGAGCGGTCGATTGCTATTTAGGGTGACATAAAACCCAAGATATCAGCGCCGCGAAGGCGCCGGAGTTCTTCATGTCTAGAGTCCATCAACAGGGCGGCCAGCCGTCGCAACGGATGCTGCGCGTCGGCGAACTTGTCCGCCACGCGATGTCCGAGCTCTTAACCCGCTCGACGATCAACGATCCTGTCCTCGACGGCCAGGTCGTCACGGTTCCCGACGTCCGCATGAGCCCCGATCTCAAGCTCGCGACGGTCTATGTCATGCCGCTCGGCGGCAAGAATGTCAGCGACGTCCTGGCTGCGCTCGACCGGCACAAGAAAGTTCTGCGCGGCGAGATCGCCCGCCGGGTCAATCTCAAATTCGCGCCCGACGTCCGCTTCAAGCCCGATCCCAGCTTCGAATATGGCGCGAAGATCGACGCCCTGCTCGATTCGCCCGCTGTGAAGCGCGATCTGGACAAAGAGTCGGATCACGTGGAATGAATGCGCCGGCGTCCAAACGAACCGAAGTCAATGGCTGGGTCGTGCTCGACAAGCCGGTCGGGATGACCTCGACCCATGCCGTCTCGCGGCTCAAGCGCATTTTCAACGCCAAGAAGGCCGGCCATGCGGGCACGCTCGACCCGCTCGCCTCGGGCATTTTGCCGATCGCTTTCGGCGAGGCGACCAAGACCGTGCCATTCGTCCAGGACGGCGAAAAGGCCTATCGCTTCACGGTGCGCTGGGGCGCCGAGACCGACACCGACGATTCCGACGGCAAGGTCACGGCGCAATCCGACATTCGCCCGGCGCAAGCGGCAATCCTTGATCAGCTGCCGCAGTTCATCGGGACCATCCAGCAAAAGCCGCCGGCCTTTTCCGCCATCAAAATCAACGGCGAGCGCGCCTATGACCTCGCCCGCGACGGCGAGACTCCCGATCTCGCCTTCCGTCCGGTGACGATCCACAGCCTCGATCTCGTGCATGCGGGCCCGGACGAAGCGATCTTCGAGGCGCGCTGCGGCAAGGGCACCTATGTCCGCGCGATCGCGCGCGACCTCGGCCGGCTGCTCGGCTGCTTCGGTCATGTCACGGCCTTGCGCCGGACCCGCGTCGGGCCCTTCGTCGAGGCCGACGCCGTCGCCTTAGCCGATCTCGCGGAGGGTCCGATCGAGGCTCGAACCTTGCGCCGGGTCGAGGCCGGGCTCATGGAAATGCCGCGCGTCGTGGTCGATCGCGACGCCGCGGCAAAATTGCGGCGCGGCCAATCCGTGCTGTTGCGAGGCCAGGACGCGCCGCTGGACGGCTCCGCCTATGCCGCCTGCGGCGGCGTGGTGATCGCCGTCGGCGCGGTGGAAAAAGGCGAACTGGTCCCCGGCCGCGTCTTCAACCTGCCCTTTTAATCCCGCGCCGGCTCGGCACGTTTGAGGCAAGCAAGACCTCGTATTCCTTGCGCTCTCCGATCAAATCTCGGCGCAGGAAACGGCGATGGCAGCGATCAAATGCGAATTGGAGTCCGCGGCGAGACAGGACGCGAGCGCGTCCGCTTCGCCTGTTTTGGATTTACTGCGGCTCGCCCTCGAATATTTTCGCGCGGGCCGAATCGATGAAGCCTCGGACATCTATGCGCAGGTCCTTGCTGACGAGCCCGATCATTTCCTCTGCCTGCATCATCTTGGCCTGATCGCGCATCGGCGCGGCGACCTTGAGAGCGCGGAAAGATTGATCGCCCGAGCCGTCGCCGTCAAACCCGATTATGTCGAGGCGCTCTCGAACCTTAGCGCAATCTATCGGGCCCTGGGCAAGACCGATGGCGCCCTCTCCGCGGCGCGGCGGGCGATCGCGCTGGAGCCGGCTTTCGCGCACGCCCACTCCAATCTCGGCAATGCGCTCGAGGATCAAGGCCTTCTAAACGACGCCTTGGCGGCTTACCGGCGGGCGGCTTCGCTCAATCCAAGCTTTGTCGAGGCGCATTCGAACACGGCCAATATTTTGCGCAAACTCGGACGCCGCGAAGAGGCGATCGCGGCCTGCGAGGGCATCATCGCTCAAAGGCCCGATGCGGCCGAGCCCTATTTCAGCCTCGGCAATATTCTGAAGGAGCTCCATCAGCCTGGACAGGCGATTCTGGCCTATCGGCGAGCGATTGCGCTGCGGCCGAATTTCGCCGAGGTCTACGCCAATCTCGGCAACGTTCTGCAAGGCGAGAAAGCCTTTGAGGAAGCGGTCGAGGCCTATCGAGAGGCTCTGGCCTTGAATCCGTCGCTCTCCGAAGCCCATGCCAATATGGGCGCCGCGCTCGAAAACCTCGGCCGGCTGGGCGAAGCGATTGCGTCCTATGCAACCGCCGTCAAACTCAATCCGAAACTTGTCGCGGTGCGGGTCTGGCTGCATCATAAGCGGCGCCTCATCTGCGATTGGGATGGCGTCGAAGCCGACGAAGCCGAGTTGCGCGCCCTGATGGAGTTTGCGCCCGAGCCGGCGCATCCTTTTCCGACGCTCAGCATGGCGACGACGCCGGCCGAGCAGTTGCGCATCGCCCGCCAATACGCCGCGGGATTCCCGGTTGCTGACCGGGATTTTCGCTCCCGCCAAGGAGACCGCACGCGCAAGCTGCGGATCGGCTATCTCTCCGCCGATTTCCGCCGCCATGCGACGGCGATGCTCATGGTCGAACTAATCGAGCGCCACGATTCCTCCCGGTTCGAGGTCGCCGCCTATTCGCATGGCCCCGATGACCACAGCGAGTTGGGAACGCGCTTGCGCAGGGCGTTCCACCGCTTCGTCGACCTTCAGGAAATGAGCGATGAAGAAGCCGCCGAGCGCATCCATGCCGATCGAATCGATATTCTCATCGAATTGAAAGGCTACACCAAGGATGCTCGCACGGGGATTTCGGCGCGAAGGCCAGCGCCGGTGCAAGTCAGCTTCATCGGATTTCCGGCGACCATGGGGGCTGGCTTCATCGACTATGTGCTCGCCGATCCCTTCGTGCTGCCAATGGATCAGCAAGCCGCCTTCTGCGAAAAGATCGTGCACCTGCCCCATTGCTACCAGCCCAACGACAGCCAAAGGCTGATTTCCGACGCGACGCCGACGCGCGCGCAATGCGGCCTTCCCGACCAAGGCTTCGTCTTCTGCTCTTTCAACAATACCTACAAAATCACGCCTGAATTTTTCGACATCTGGATGCGTCTTCTACACGCGGTTCCAGGCAGCATCGTCTGGCTTCTCGACGCCAATGATCTCGTCAAAGCCAATCTCCGCAAGGAAGCGGCCAAGCGCGGCGTGGATCCGGATCGCCTCGCGTTCGCGCCAAAGCAGGCCTCGCCCGAGCATCTCGCTCGGCACCGGCTGGCTGACCTTTTCCTTGATACATTGCCCTATAACGCGCATACGACCGCGAGCGACGCTTTGTGGGCCGGACTTCCGGTGCTGACTTGCGCGGGCGAGACTTTCGCGGGCCGGGTCGCCGGCAGCCTCCTCCATGCGGTCGGCCTGCCGGAACTCGTCGCCTCTTCGACCCGCGACTACGAGGCCATGGCCTTGCGGCTCGCGCGCGAACCCGGCCTGCTGCAAGGTTTGCGGCACAGGCTTCTCGGCAATCGACTGACGGCCCCCTTGTTCGACAGCGCTGGCTATGCGGGAAGCTTCGAGGCGGCGCTGACGCAGATGTGGGAAATTTTCGCGAAGGGCGGCGAGCCGCGCGGCTTCGCGGTTTCGCCTTCGCTGCTTCCGAACCCGCCGGTCGAGGGCCCAGCTCCCCTACAAAGGCTGGCCTATCTCGCCTGCCCGCTTTGTGAAGGCGAGGATGCGCCCCTTGTGATCAGCGCCGATTGCTCGAGACATGCGCTCTACCAGCCGCGGATTCCGGCAATGATGAACTGGCGCGAATGCCGCGACTGCGGCCATGTTTTCACCGACGGCTATTTCGACGCGCCCGCCGCCGCCGTCGTCTTCGCCAAGACGCATCCCAATCAGACGGTCGGCTACGACATGGAGCGGCAGCGGCCGGTTTCGGCGAAGATCGTCGCGCGCGTTGCCCGCCACGCGCCGAGTGGGAGCTGGCTGGATGTCGGGTTCGGCAATGGCTCGCTGCTCTTCACGGCCGAGGAATGGGGCTATGCGCCGGTCGGACTGGATCTCCGCAAGGACAATGTCGACGCCATGAACCTGCTCGGCTTCGAGGCCTATTGTCTGCCGATCGAGGAGCTTGCTCACGACGCCCGCTACAGCGTCGTCAGCATGGCCGATGTGCTTGAACACCTGCCCTTCCCGAAAGCCGGGCTCGTCGCCGCCCGCTGGCTGCTGCGCCCCGGCGGCGCTCTTTTTCTCTCGATGCCGAACATGGACAACATGGTCTGGCGGCTATTGCACGCCAATAACGTCAATCCCTATTGGGGCGAAATCGAGCACTACCACAATTTCACCCGCAAGCGGCTCTACGCCTTGCTGGAGGAGCACGGGTTCCAGCCGGTCGAGTATCATGTCAGCGAACGCTACCGCGTCTGCATGGAAGTGATCGCCGTCAAGCGGGACTGAGCAATCCTTCGTCCGCTGGGAAAGGCGCTGCATCGAGGGTTCTACCCGCCAAAGCCCTATGGTATGGAGGAATGGTCGCGGAGGACTGGCGCAGGCCAGCCCATTTTTCGATGGATCACGGGCCAAGGAGACAAGGTTGGGATTTATCGTTCGGCTGCTGTTAGGGATCGGCGCGGCGATTACAGGCTTGTTCGTGGCCGAGGACGCGCCCAATTTCGGCGTGGTGCAAGGAATGGTCACGATAGGCGTGCTGGCGGCGATTGTTTTCGTCGTCGCGCTATGGCCAAAGCGCTGGACTTAAAGCATTTTCGAGTGAAGCGACCGCCGGTTCGCGTAAAAAATGCGGATCCGCAAGCATTCGAAAGCCGCGGGCTCGGCGCAAGGCGCTCGATCCGGCGCAACCTTTCTGGCCCATGCTGGGTCCATCCAACGGCCTCATTCGCGGCGCCTTGCGCGCCGCCCCCCCTTCGTCTATGCCGCAGCCTTCGCCGGATCAATTTTTGGGCCGCCATTTGTCCGCCACCGAAAAACCCGTCTCCATCATTATGGGTAGCGAATCGGATTGGGAGACGATGCGGCACGCCGCCGCGCTCCTCGACGAACTCGGGATCGGCTATATTACCTTGATCATTTCGGCGCATCGCACGCCCGATCGGCTTTTCGCCTTCGCCAAGGGCGCCAAGGCCGCAGGGGCAAAAATCATCATCGCCGGGGCGGGCGGAGCGGCCCATTTGCCAGGGATGACGGCCGCGCTGACGGAACTTCCGGTGCTCGGCGTGCCGATCGAAACCAAGGCTCTGCACGGGCAGGATTCACTTTACTCCATCGTTCAAATGCCTGCCGGCGTTCCGGTGGGAACCCTAGCGATCGGCAAGCCTGGCGCGATCAACGCCGCGCTGCTCGCGGCGGCGGTCCTCGCCTTGGCCGACCCCGCAATCGAAGCGCGGCTGTCCGCCTGGCGCGCGGCCCAAACCGAAGCAGTCGCCAAACGTCCCTCGAGCGAGGATTGACCGCGCCATGCCGTTTTCACTCGCTCCCGGCGCGACGGTCGGAGTCCTGGGCGGCGGCCAATTGGGGCGGATGCTCGCGCTCGCGGCGGCGCGTCTCGGGCTCAAGACGCATATTTATACGAATGAGCCGGATAGCCCGGCGTTCGACGTCTGCAGCGCGCGAACCATCGCCGGCTATGAGGACGCTGCGGCCTTGGCGGAGTTCGCCGACAATGTGGACGTCGTGACCTATGAATTCGAGAACGTGCCCGCCCGCGCCGCGGCGATCCTCACAGAGCATTGCCTCGTGCGCCCCGGCCCGGAGGCTCTGGCGGTCTGCCAGGATCGCCTCGCGGAGAAGGAGTTCTTGGGCGCCAACAGGATCGCGACGGCGCCCTATATGCGGGTCGACGACGCTGGATCGCTCGCCAGGGCCGTAGCCCAGGTCGGCCGGCCATCGATCCTCAAGACGCGGCGCTTCGGCTATGACGGTAAAGGCCAGGTCCTCGTCCGCGAAGGCGCCGATCTCGCGGTGACGTTCCGCTCGCTTGGCGGGGCGCCGGCGATCCTCGAGGGCGTCGTGCCATTCGCCAAGGAGATTTCGGTCGTCGCGGCGCGCGGCCAGCGGGGTGAATTCGCCGCCTATGACGTCTGCGAGAACAGGCACGAGAATCATATCCTGAAATTCACCCGCGCCCCCGCGCTTCTGGCTCCGGAGAGCGCCGTCGAGGCGGTGCGGATCGCCAAGGCGATCGCCGATGCGCTCGATTATGTCGGCGTTCTTGCTGTGGAAATGTTCGTCGTCGAGGAAGCCGGGGCGCCGCCGCGGCTGATCGTCAACGAGATCGCGCCACGGGTTCACAATTCCGGCCATTGGACGCTCGATGGGGCCCTCACCTCTCAATTCGAACAGCATATCCGCGCCATCGCCGGCTGGCCCCTTGGCGCTACGAACCGCCACGGCGCGCATGTCGAAATGTGGAACCTGATCGGCGAAGAGGTCCTGGCTTTCGAGCAGATCCTGCGCGAGCCCGGCGCGAGCCTTCACCTTTACGGCAAGGCGGAAGCGCGGCCGGGCCGCAAGATGGGCCATGTCACACGCATCGCGGCCAAGGCCGAAGGGTGATCGCCGCCAGGCCAGAGCCGCAACATGAGGGTCGCGATTTGGCCTTTTCACGGCGGCGACCCTAGAGCGCGTTCCGATTGGATGGAATCATCCAATCGATAAGAACTCGCTCCAGATCAATAAGTTGGAGCATGTCCTGATCGAAAAGTCGGTCAACTTTTTCGGGACATGCTCTAGACAGAAACCGACTTGTCTGGTATCGGCTGTTTTCCAATGTCCCGGTGCTTTTCAGCGCCGGGCTTCGTGTTCCATGAAATCAGTCAAGTTTGTCGCGTGAAGCGATGGCGTGACGCCACATCAAGGACTTATGCGTGCAAGTTCTCGTTCGCGACAATAATGTCGATCAGGCTCTCAAAGCGCTCAAGAAAAAGATGCAGCGCGAAGGCATTTTCCGCGAGATGAAACTCCGCGGCCATTATGAAAAGCCTTCGGAAAAACGAGCCCGCGAGAAAGCCGAAGCGGTGCGCCGCGCCCGCAAACTGGCCCGCAAGAAAATGCAGCGCGAAGGACTCTTGCCGATGAAGCCCAAGCCCGTTCTAGGGGCGCCGCGCTGATTTCTTGCTATTTCTGCAAGACGCGATCGAGCCGGCGGCGAGGGCCTTTAGAGCGCCCCCTTCGTCTAGAATTGCCCCGCGCATGAAACGAGGCCGCGCCGCAATCGCAGGGATGCGCGCCTATCCTTGGATGGCGGACAAGGATGACCGGATAATGGCCTTCGCAACGATGTCGGTCAAAAGCACAATGCGGGAGCGGCGGCGCGCGGCCTCGCGCGCAATGATCCTGATTGCGGCGACCGTCCTTGCTGGGTGCGAATCGACCAACAATATCATCGCAAGAAGCGGAACCGGCGTCGCCGAGGTCGCCACCCAGTCGCCGCAAGAGGCCTCCGCCAATATCGCCTCGCTGACCGAGGTCGTGCAACGCAACCCAAACAGCGCCGAAGCCTTCAATACGCGCGGCGTCGCCTATGCCCGGATTGGGAAGTTTCCAGAGGCGATCGCGGATTTCAACCAGTCGATCAAGCTCGCTCCCAACAATGCCGCCTCCCTCACCAATCGCGCCCTAGCCTATCGGCAGGTGAACCGCAATGACGCCGCCCTGGCCGATTTCAATCGCGCCATCGCGGCGGACCCAGGCCATGCGCCGGCCTATCTCGGCCGCGCCAATCTGCTTCGCGCCCAGGGCAATCTCGAAGAGGCGCGCGTTGATCTCGATCAGGCGATCAAGCTCAATCCGGAAAGCGCCCAGGCCTTCCACGCCAGAGGCTTGATCTACCAGCGCGAAGGCAACCACCCGCAGGCAATCACCGATTTCGACAATGCGATCGATCGCGATCCCTTCGCCGGAGCGCCCTATCTGGCGCGCGGTCAAAGCCTCCTCGCCATCGGCAAGAGCGACAAGGCGATCGAGGATTTCAACGCCGCGCTCAATGTCGACAATAAGAACCCCGATGCCTGGGCTGGCTTGGGGCTGGCTTATGAAAAATCCGGCAATCGCGCCAAGGCGGCGGAATCCTACCAGCGCGCGCTGACCTTCGATCCAAACAACCAGCTCGCCAAGGACGGCGTCGCGCGCGTCGGCCGGGCCTAAGGGCCGTTTCGGCGGAAACCGCCCCTAGAGCCGGATGATTTTGGACGGAATCGCGACGCGATCTCGTCCAAAGTCTGAATCCGCCTCTCATCAAAGAGTTAGAGCATGATGTCGTCCGAAAACCGGTTCCCACTTTTCGGCATCATGCTCTAGAGCACGATTCCTTTAAGCGAAATCGAACTCATTCTCGATCGCTTTGTCTTGATGCATGACGTCATCCCAAACGTCTGCGGCTTTTTGGCATCATTCTCTAAGCCGCCTTCGCTCCGCGCAACGCTTCCACGCCGGGCAGGAGCTTTCCTTCGAGCCATTCGAGAAACGCGCCGCCGGCGGTCGAAACATAGGTGAAATCATCATAGGCGTCGGCCTTGTTGAGCGCCGCGATCGTGTCGCCGCCGCCTGCGATCGTCTCGAGGGCGTTTACCTTGGTGAGCTGCGCCGCGACCTTGGCGATCGTCACGGTGCCAACATCGAAAGGCGGAATTTCAAAGGCGCCGACAGGCCCGTTCCAAACGACGGTCCGCGCCGCGGCGAGAATGCCGACGACCTTCGAGATCGTGCGGGGGCCGATGTCGAGGATCATGTCATTTTCGCCGACCGCGTCGATGTCCACGGCGTGAGAGGGCGCATTCGCCTCGAGCTTCGCGGCGACGATGGCGTCGACCGGCAGCACCAACTGGCAATGCGCCGCGTCGGCGTCGGCCATGATTTTTCGGGCGACATCCGCAAGCTGCATCTCGCAGATCGATCTGCCGATCGCATTTCCGCTGGCGGCGAGGAACGTATTGGCCATGCCGCCGCCGATGAACAAATAGTCGACCCGGCGCATCAGGTTGCCGAGCAGTTCGAGCTTGGTCGAGACCTTGGCGCCGCCAACGATGGCCGCCAGGGGCCGCTCCGGATCCGCCAGCATGCTGGTCAGCATTTCCAGCTCGTGCTGCATCGTGCGCCCGGCGAAGGCGGGCAGTTTGCGCGCGATTCCCTCCGTCGAGGCATGGGCGCGATGCGAGGTCGAGAACGCGTCATTGACGTAAAGATCGCCAAGTTCGGCGAGGGCGGCGACGAAGGATGGATCGTTCTTGATCTCGCCCGGATGGAACCGGGTATTTTCCAGCAGGAGGATGTCGCCGTCGCGCAGGGCTCTGACCGCGGCTTTCGCGACATCGCCGACGCAATCGGAGGCGAAGGACACCATGCGGCCGAGCGCATGCTCGATCGCCACCGCCACCGGCTTGAGCGAAGTCTCCCGTTCGGGACCCTTCGGCCTGCCGAGATGCGACAGGATGATGACCTTGCCGCCCTTTTGAGAAATCTCGCGGATATTGCCGAGAATTCGCTCGATGCGGGTGGTGTCGGTGATCCGGCCATCCTCCATCGGCACATTGAGGTCGACGCGGACGAGGACCCTTTTGCCGTTCACCACGGCATCGTCGAGAGTTGGAAAAGGAGACAATGGCGCGGATTTCGTCATGCAAGCTTCCCCATTGCGACAGCGGTATCGACCATGCGGTTCGAATAGCCCCATTCGTTGTCATACCAGGACACGACGCGGACGAAGGTCCCCGACATCACCCTTGTCTGATCGGTATGGAATATCGATGAATGCGAATCATGGTTGAAATCGATCGACACATTGGGGCTGTCGGTGAACCCCAAAATCCCTTTCAATTGCTGCGCGGCGGCGCGTTTCACGATTTCCGCGACCTCCTCCACGCTCGTCGCCCGGCTGGCGACGAATTTGAGATCGATGACCGAGACATTGGGCGTCGGGACCCGGATCGCCGCGCCATCGAGCTTGCCATTGAGTTCGGGTAGGACGAGGCCGACGGCCTTGGCGGCGCCTGTCGATGTCGGGACCATCGAAAGAGCGGCGGCGCGGGCCCGATAGTGATCCTTGTGCATGGTGTCGAGCGTCGGCTGGTCGCCGGTATAGGAATGGATCGTCGTCATGAAGCCTTGCTCGATGCCGATCGCATCGTTCAACACTTTCGCGATCGGCGCGAGGCAATTGGTGGTGCAAGAGGCGTTGGAGACGACAAGATGATCCTTGGTGAGCTTGTCGTGATTGACGCCGAAGACGACCGTGAGATCGGCCTTGTCGCCGGGGGCCGAGATGAGGACGCGCCTGGCGCCCGCCTTCAAATGCGCGGCGGCTTTATCCCTAGAGGTAAAAATGCCGGTGCATTCGAGCGCAATATCGACGTCCAGATCCTTATGCGGCAATTCGTGCGGATCCCGGATTGCCGTGACCCTGATTGGCCCGCCGCCTATATCGATCGAGTCGCTGGTGACTTTGACTTCGCCCGGAAACCGGCCATGCACGGAATCGAAGCGCAGGAGGTGGGCGTTGGTCTCGACTGGACCGAGATCGTTGATCGCCACGACCTGAATGTCCTTGCGTCCGGATTCGGCGATGGCCCGCAAGACATTGCGGCCGATGCGACCGAAACCGTTGATAGCGACTTTGACCGCCATCCGTGCTGCTCCTTTTCCGCCGGCGGATCGAACCTCCGGCCTGATGATGGAATTGATTTTATGGCTCGGCCGCGATGCCGGTCAACTAATGCTGCGCCGCAGCGCAAGCTTCGGCTACATCTTTTCGGGCATATCCCAAGATGTGCGATCTTTATTACAAGGCGCTGACGCCGAAACTCTTCGATTCCGGTCAAAAATCATTTTCGCCGCCAATCTGGTCCAGGGTTTCGTCCGGGAACTTGTCTCATGCCTGCCGCTTCCCATAATCCTAGGGCAAAAACAAGACCCTGCGAGGTCAAAGCGCCGTGGAAATAGGCTGATTGGACAATATGGCGCGGATCCGCCGCCATTTCGATAGAGCGCCTCCCGATCGGATGGACTTATCTGATCGAAAGGGAGTCGCTCAGATGCATAAAATCGGCGCATATTCGAAAAAGCGCCGACCTTTGGATAAGTTCATGCCGGAACGCCGCCGCTGCCGAATATAGCGATCAACAGCGATCGAACGCTTTTATCGACCCGAGAAACGTGCAAGCAAATTGACGGCGCCAACGGACTTCAAAGCGACGATGATCATGCCCGAACCTCTCCAGGCCGCGCTCAGGCGGCTCGCGGCCGCGCTCGATCAACTTGAGGCCGCAAGCGAGCGGCGCATCAAGGCTGATGTCCTGCGCGCCAATCTCGAAGAAGAGCTGGCCGTCATGCAGGACGATCGTTCGCGCCTGGCGGTTGAACTCGATGGCGCCGTCGCGCGATCGAACGCCCTGGAGCTGGCGAATGAGGAGGCGGCGCGGCGCCTGAAGGCCGCGAGCGCAGCGATCAAAACGGTGTTGAGCGACGCGGACATAGATTTGAGCGAAAGCTAAAGCGCTTTCAGAATCCGTTGCAAAACAGGTCTCGTTTTTTAATTTTATAGCATTTTCTGAACGCGAGCCGGCATCCCCTTCGCTCGAAAACGCTCTTGAGCATGACGGCAAAGACCGGCGACTTCTTTATCGAAATAGGGGTTACCCCCCAGGGCCGGCGCCGGACAGAGTTGCGAGGAGCAAGGCGAGCCCCAAAAACATAATGGCCAGGGCGGCGGCGACCTCGAACAGACGTCCCGCGATCATGACCCGCCAAGATTGAGGGTTCGAATAGCGCGCCGCCGTTTTCTTGGCGAGCACGGCCATAGCCGCCAGCGCTCCCGTGGTGATCGCGGCGCCAAGCGACATCGCCAGGACAGCGCCGATTCCAGCAAGAAAAATCCCCTGGGCCAGAGCGAAGACGAGGACGAGAATGGCGCCCGAGCAAGGGCGCGACCCGGCGGCCAGCACCGTGAGCGAAGCGCTTTTCCAGGCAAAACCAGCGTCGAGCGTGCTTGGATCGGGCGCATGAAAATGGCCGCAGCCGGGACCGTGGACATGATCGGCGCTGCAATCGTCGGCCAGGAAGCGCGACGGCATCCCGCCGGCCGGAAGCGCGCGCGGGGCCCCGACGGGCGAGGGCGCCGCCCGCCAGGCCGAGCGCAGGGCTGCGCCCTTGGCGACGGCGAGCGTCCCGCCAAGAGCAACAATGCCGATATAGCTGGCGATCTCGACCACATTCGCGGCGGCGGTCATTCGTTTTGCGCCAACGCCCAAGACCAGCGCCGCCACGCCGACGATCGCAATCGCGACAAGGCCTTGCAGCAGCGCCGCGGCCAGGGAAATCACCAGGCCGCGGCGCAGAATCTTTTCATTGGCGAGCATATAGGAGGCGATCACCGCCTTGCCGTGGCCCGGGCCGGCGGCGTGGAAAACGCCATAGGCGAAGCTAAGGCCAATGAGGCCCCATGCGGCCGCGCCGCTCTGTTTCGTCGCGCGGATGGCTCCCGTCAGCAGGCGGTAAAATCCGCTTTGCTGGGCGAGAATCCAGCCGCTGACGCCGCTCAAGTCCCCCGCCGCGCCCTCATTGACGCCGACCGCGAAGGGATGGCGCGCGCCTTGCGCGAGCGTTGATGAGGACAGAGTCAAGGAGGCGACACTAACGGAAAGAACGAGGAGGCCGACGAAGAGAGCAAGCGGAGCGATCCCGGCTGCGCGATTTCGCAGGACCTCGACGCGAGGTTCCAGGGCGCGCCGCAGGCGATGCCGCAATAGAGAAAAAGCGGACAAGACCTGAGTCAATCCAGCCTCACGGACAGGCGATGATGACGGGGGTCGCCAGTTTGACGCCGAAATCGGCGCCCGGCGAGAGCCCGCTGAAAAAAGATTCCGACAGCTTCTTGGTCTCTTCGGCGGCCAAAGGTTTCGATCCGAGCACGTTCGCGGAGCAGCCCTTGGGCGCGCCGATGAAGGCGACCGGATCTTCCGCGACCAATTCGAAAGCGACGAAATAGGTCGGATCATAGACCTGCAAAGTGAAGGCTTTCGATGCGCTCGCGGGGGTTTTCAACGGTAGGGTGAAGCGCAGGACCACGCGCTTGTCCTCCCGCTCCTCCAGCGAATAGTCGAATGGAGCGCCAAATTCCACTTTCCCATTCGCGGTCTTGGCATGGGTGAAAAAGCCGAACTCGACCAAGTCCTCGACATTGGACTTGGCGAGCGGCGCCAGCTCTTCCTTGGTCATGGGCTTGCCGTCTTTCCCCTGCCCCTCGGTCACGAAGGCGGAATACATTTCATCGAAGACCCAGACGTGGCGGACCGCTTCGATCTGGCCCTTTGCTCCGAAAACCACCTCCTCTTGCGCCGTTACCCAGACATGCGGATGCGCGGCTGCGTCAGCGGCGAAGCCCGCCGCAAAAGCCGCCGCCAGAAAAAGCCGCGCGCATAAGCGCTCCCGCATGCGTTGCTCCAAGGGACGCCAAGATAGGACTTCGAGGCCGGGCTCGGCGCATTTCTCGGCGCTGCGAGGCCGCGCTGGCGGCATTGACGCCCCCGACCATCCGCCACATTGAACCTGGAAGTCTGGCCAAAGCGAGGCAAACGAGGCCTATGAGCGCGCCTCGAAAGAACCTGGCCGCCGCGGCTGCGCCGGTGAGGCCCGCTATCACGCCCTTGTGTTGGACCTTTGCGTCATTGTTGCAAGCTGGACGGGAGCGAAAAGCTGAACTTGGTCGGAAAAGCCGCCTTTGCGGCGGAACGCCTGGAGGACGCTCAGCCGCCGGCCGAGCCTTGCGGGACTTCGATGCCGCGCGCCTCGGGATAGGCCGCGTTGCACATGATGCCGCAGATTCGCGACAGCACCGCGATATAGGCCTTGGCCACGTCTTCGTTAAAGACCTCGTCGCCCAGCTGCTTCTTTAAGGTCCACAGCAACGCGGCGACGAAGGGCTGATAATGCTCAAGCTTCACGCCCGCTTTCCAGTGGGTGACGCCGAGTTCCTGCATCGTGTTGACGGTGTCATGCAGCCGGTTCATGGAGCGGAACAGCATGGGCAGCACTTCGGCGAATTTCTGCTTGGTCTTTTCCAGGTCTTTGAACAGCGCCTCGGTTTCCGGCGCAATTTCGAAAAGGCGCGCGAAGAAGACATCGCCGAAAGCTTTGGCGGCGTCGAATTTGATCTTCTCATAGCGCTGGAGAATCATTTCGCTGGTGCCCTCAGGGCGCGGCGGAAGCACCCTGACGATCGTCCGCTTGACGATTTCCACTTGTTCGTTGGTCATTGATCGTTTCTCCGCATTTTGCGCTCCGCGACTTGACGCTTGCCCGGCGCGGCGATTTTGTTCAAGGGACCCGCACGCTTCGCGCCCCGGCCAAGTCATCAACTCATGTGAGGACTGCCTTGCCGCCTTTTGCCTGGCAGCCAAGCACATAATGTGCCTGCTCCGGCTCCGCGTCGCGAAGGGCGTTCGGCGCGCATGCAACAGGCGCAATGAGCGTTTTTGGGTTGATCGCGGGCCGGCAATAGGGCATAGGGTCGGCAGCTCATTTGAAACCGGCCGTCAGGGCCGGTCGTTTTTTTCCGGGGTCCGTCCGATGAAAGTCCGTAATTCCTTGAAATCGCTGCGTGGCCGGCATCGCGACAATCAGCTCGTGCGCCGCAAGGGCCGCGTTTATATTATCAACAAGACGCAAAAGCGCTACAAGGCGCGGCAGGGCTGAAGAATTTTTAAGGTTGGGCTGGCGCTTGACGCGCGCGCCGCGCACAGCTCCCGCCCGTAAGCATTATCCAAGAAGAAGGCTGAGCTGCTTTCGGTTTCCTGCGGATCTGACAGCGCTCAAACTCCAGGCGAAATGGAGCTTGTTCATGCCCCATCGCCGTTGGTTGGCCGCGCCATGCGCATGGACCCGTTCCCGCTTTGACCTTTGGGTCCGGTTCATCTAAGCTGGGCATCATGCGCGGATGGCTCGTATTGTCTGCAAGCTTGGCCTGCTTGATCGGCGCCAGCATCCACGCCCCGGCGCTGGGCGGCGGCCCTGCCGCCGCGCCCGAGCCCTTCCCCGAGGGTTGGAGAGAACTAGCTCCCGGCGAATCGCCCTTTTCCAGCCTGCCATTTTCGAGCCCGCCGTTTGGCCGACGCGATCTCGGCCTTGATGGCCTTGGGAAACGGCCGGTCGACGAATTGGCGAAGCCTTCTGGCCCTACGAGAGAAACGGCGGCCGCGCGGGTGCTCCGCTCCAAGGCCGAGCGGGCCGAGAGGCTCAAGAAGGCATTGGCGGCGCGGCCCTCACCAGCGACTGTCCGGCAGCAAATGCTAGACGACCTCTTCACCCGCTTGCATTCCGCCGTCAGCCCCGACGAGGCGCAAGGCGTCGCGCAAGCCATCGAGCGGATTTGGCTGCATTCTCGCTCCGACACCGCCAATCTCCTTATGGAGCGGGCTTTAAGCGCGATAAAGGACCAGCATTATCCACTCGCGCTGACGCTTTTGGATAGGCTGGTGAGCCTGGAGCCGGACTGGGCGGAAGCCTGGAATCAACGCGCGACGACGCGGTTTCTGGCCGATGACGTCAACGGCGCCATGGCGGATATCGATCAGGTGATGAAATTGGAGCCGCGCCACTTTAGCGCCCTCGCGGGCATGGGCATGATCTTGCAACGCGCCGGCCTTGAGAAAAGAGCGTTGGAGATCTTCAAGCGGGCGCTCGAAATCTACCCGCAGCAGCCCGATCTTGAAAAGAGCGTCGAAAAGCTTACGCTCGAAATTGAAGGCCGCGACATTTAGAGCCCGCTCAAGGAAAGCTATGGCCGGGGTGGGGTTGCATCGCGCCCGCGCCCAGCAAAGCGCCCACCCGTCGCCTTCTCATTGATAGCCTTCCCCGAAGAACGGCGACCTGAATACGGGATTGATGATCTGCCGGGCCGTGGCGGCGATCGGACCGCGCCGCATCGGCGCATAGGCGAGCACGCCATCGCGCCGGAGACGCGCATAGGTCGTCATGTGTTTGCGCCGATGCGCGTTGGCATAGACAGACCTGCGCGGCGGCGCGCCGGAGATGCTGATCGATCCCCCTTCCATCTGCACCATGCTGTAGAGCCGCGCGGCATTGCCGGGGGCGAGGCGGATGCAGCCATGCGAGGCGGGACGGCCGAGCTGCGATGTCGAGTAGGTGCCGTGGATCGCATAGCCGCCATTGAAAAAGATCGAATGCGGCATCGGCGACATATGATATTTGCGGGAATAATGCATGCGCTGCAAGTGCGTTGGCCTGTAGTGGCCGCGCGGCGTCGCATAGCCTGAACGGGCGGTCGAGACCGGCCAGTCATATTGCCCGCCGTTCCCGTTTACATGCATTGTCTGCGTCGTTAGATCGATGTGGATTCGAACGGCGGCGCCTGCGCCTGACGCCGTCAACATGCCGCAGATGAGCGCGCAGGCCCCGGCAAAGATGCGCATGACAAGCCCCCGTATGTAAACGACAGACCCGGTGTTAAACAGACTCTCGCTTTGTAAGTTTCATATAACTCGAAAAGATTTGGTAATTTTAGCGGTGAGGCGCCGCTTGCGCCGGGAAGATCGATGAAGCCATCGCGCGTCATGGTTAATTTTTCTGGCGATCCAACACCCGCATCTCAACCCCTGCTGTACCGTTGTGAGCATGTTCCGACCGCGGAATTCGCAGTGGCGGCCAATAGCGGCAAACGAAAAATGCGGCCGCGTTCGCGCTTGCGATATGGCCTCGCTCATCGGCTTGGACCTGGATCGCGTCTGCAAGCATCTTCAACTTTGTGCGGTAGGTCTTGTAGTCGCTGGGCAGGCGGGCCGCCTCGGTCTTGGCGCCTCTGGCCTGATCGAGAGCGCCGCCATGGTTCTGGATTTTGTGGCGCAGCGCGGCCGCGCTGGCTTGCCTTGGCGCGAGGGAGGGGGCGGGCGCCGCGCTTGCGGCAAGGCTCGGACCAAGGCTTTCGGCCAGATGCTGCGCCGCGCAGCGCCGCGCGGCGCCCGCCAGCGATAGGTGCGGGCGGACCAACCGCCTCTCCGTTGCGTCACTCGGCGGCGGGCCGGACTTATCGCTCCGAGCAAACTTGATCAGCCAACGAACCAGACCTTGATCCACTCTTTGACCTATCCCATGGCGGCGACCATGCTAGGCGCTAAAATTTAAATGATTTATGTCATATTGGCCTGACACATGCGCCTTAGAAACGATTATCTTTCGAGATCATTCCGATGACGCGATATGGCGTCAGGCCTTCGATTTCGAAAGTCTTGCGATCGGCGCCTCGCTGACGCAACCCGCCCCGCGACCCCGGACAACGCCGGCGCACCAGACGGTTCGCCGCCAGCATCCCTAAGAGGTTCAGCACCATGAACGACTTGCTTGTCATCGCCTTTCCTTCCGAGCAGAAGGCCGAGGAAGTCCGCGAGAAATTGCTTTCCCTGCAAAAGGATTACGTGATCGCGCTCGGCGACGCCGTCGTCGCCGTCAAGCAGGCCGATGGTCAGGTCAAGCTCAATCAGCTGATCAACACGACAGCGGTCGGCGCGGTGTCCGGCGCATTCTGGGGCACGCTCGTCGGCTTGATTTTCCTAATGCCCGTCATCGGCGCCGCGGTTGGGGCGGCCTCGGGCGCGCTTGGCGGAAAACTGTCCGACTTCGGCATCAACGATCAGTTCATGAAGGACGTCGCCAATGCGGTGCCCCCCGGCGGCGCGGCCCTGTTTCTCCTCGTCAAGAAAATGACCACGGACAAGGTCCTTGAGGATCTGAAAGGCGTCGGCGGCACAATTTTGCGTTCCTCCTTCGACAAGACCCAGGAAGAAGCCATCAGGGCGGCGCTGAACGCGCCGGCCGGCCCCGAAACGCCGCCTTCGGCCGCGTAACCGCAACCCTGCCGCTCGGATGGACTGCGGCCCGCATCGTCAACGAGACTGCCTGAGCATATTCATATGCTCAGGCAGTCCGAATCGGTGCGATTCCTTTTCGATCGGATGAGTCCATTTGATCGGAAAAGCGCGCCAACCACCGATGAAAAAACGCGGGCGCCGGCGCGATCGGATGGCAGCCGGCGGCATCTCGATCGCGGATCGAGGTTCGATTTGCAACGCCACAATTTGCTCAATCGACTAGGAAGGAACTGTAGATGAAGAACGCCTTGATCTCCACCTGCGCGGCCTCGGCTCTCGTCGCTCTCGGCATGTCCGCTGGAATGATTCAACCGGCCGCCGCGCAACTCGGCGAAGTCACCGGCGTCGATGCGGTGGCCATTCTCGGCACGGTCGTTTCGGTCGACAAGACGACCCGGAACGTGACCTTGAAGGGACCAAATGACAATGTATTCGTTGTTCACGCCGGTGACGAGGTCCGCAACCTTCCCCAGGTGAAGAGCGGGGATGTGGTGACTCTCAGCTATCGCGCGGCGATCCTCACCGAACTGCGCAAGGCTCGCCATCACGTCAAGCCGAGCGTGACCGTCGACGACGCTGTGGCCCGCGCCAAGCTGGGCGATAAGCCCGCCGCCGAGAACGTTCGCCTCGTGACGATCGTCGGCGAGATCGTCCACATCGATCCGGCTGAGAATGCGCTGGTCATCGAGGGGCCGCTTGGCGAGCGTCACAAGGTTAAGCTGCAGAAGGACGACCAGAAGAAGCTGCTAGGGACACTCAAGGTCGGCGAACTTGTCGAAGGCGCCTATATGGAAGCCATCACCCTGGCGGTGTCGGCGCCCGACGCTCCTGCGCCCGAGCCAAAAGCGGCTACGAAACCGCCCGCGGCGCCCGCCGCCAAGTGACCTTTCGCAAGGTTTGAAACTGCGCCCAATGGCGCGCGGAGGCGGCGGGCGACTTCGGAAACCTTGCCGCCTCAGCCCGTAGAAACGCCGGTGGCGATATCGGATGCGTCGACGCTTCTGTTCAACGCCGCCGCGAGTTTATCGTGATCGAGTTCGCCTTCCCACCAGGACACCACCACAGTCGCGACCCCATTGCCGATGATATTGGTCAAGGCTCGGCATTCGCTCATGAATTTGTCCACGCCAAGGACTATCGCCATGCCCGGCACAAGGGCCGGACTGATTACCGCGAGCGTTGCCGCGAGGGTGATGAAGCCGGCCCCGGTAATGCCGCTCGCCCCCTTCGATGTCAGCATCGCGACGACAAGGATGGTAAGCTGCTGACCGAATGACAATTCGACGCCCATGGCCTGGGCGATAAACAGGGTCGCCAGGGTCATATAGATGTTGGTGCCGTCAAGGTTGAAGGAATAGCCGGTCGGCACGACAAGCCCGACGACCGGCTTCGAACAGCCAAGCCGCTCGAGTTTTTCCATGAGCGCCGGCAGCGCGCTCTCGGACGAGCTCGTGCCAAGCACGATCAGGAGTTCGGCCTTGATATAGCTGAGGAATTTGAAAATGCTGAAGCCCGCGACGCGGGCGATGGCGCCGAGGACCAACACAATGAATAGGGCCGCCGTCGCGTAAAATGTTGCGATCAGGCCGACGAGATTGCCAAGCGATTGCGGACCATATTTGCCGACCGTGAAGGCCATCGCGCCGAAAGCGCCGATCGGCGCCGCCTTCATGACGATCGCGATCACTCCGAAAATGGCGTGCGCCAGATCGTCGATCGAGGCGAGCAGGATTCTTCCGCGTTGGCCAAGCGCCATCAGGGCGAAGCCGAACAGAATCGAAAACAGCAGAACCTGGAGAACGTCGCCCTTGGCGAAAGCGCCGACGACGCTGTCGGGAATGATGTTGAGCACGAAATCGACCGAACGATGGGCCTCCGCCTGTTTGGCGAAGCCGGCGACCGCCGCCGCGTCGGGCTTGCCCGAGAAACCGGCGCCCGGACGCACGAGATTTCCGATCAACAGCCCGAGCCCGAGCGCGAAAGAGGAAACCAGCTCGAAGTAGATCAGCGCCTTGAGCGCGACGCGACCAACCTTTCGCGCATCGGAAATATGCGCGATGCCCGAAACGAGGGTGCAGAAAATGATCGGCGCGATCACCATCTTGATGAGTTTCACGAAGCCATCGCCGAGCGCCTTCACCCACTCGTTCGTCGCCCATTCCGGCAGGAGCCAGCCAAACAGCGCGCCAAGGATGATCCCGGCGAGAACTTGAACGTAGAGAACTTTGTAAAAAGGCTTGGTTGGGCTGACGACGCCGGATTCGGGAGAAATCGCAACCATGAGGTTTCCTCGGCGTCAGGACCGGTTTCCGGCCTAATAGTTCTTTGTCCGCAACTATAGGGTCTGGACGCCAAGCTGATCAAGGCGGAGGACGCTTGACGCCGCATTGCCCCCCGCGAAGGCTTCGCCAAATATCGATGGCAAAGCCCGCGCGGCCGGTTAAATTGGCCGAGCCATGCCGCTGAAACAAGCTTCTGGCGCTTTCGATCCCCTTAATTCAGATCGCATCGATGAAGACACCGAGACCGCCCGCCAACCCCGAGCCGAAAGGGAAATCAGCGCCCCGCGCGCCAAGTCTCGCCGCGTCGCCCGCGTCGAAAAAGCCGCGGGCGCGGACAGGCTTGGGCCCGGCAGAACCGGCGGAAAGAAGCTTCGCCGGCCGCACGATCGTCATCCGCGGCGCGCGCGAGCATAATCTCAAGAACGTCGATCTCACCCTGCCGCGCGACAAGCTGATCGTCTTCACCGGCCTCTCTGGATCGGGCAAATCCTCGCTGGCCTTCGACACGATCTATGCCGAAGGACAGCGCCGCTATGTCGAATCGCTTTCGGCCTATGCGCGCCAATTCCTCGAATTGATGCAAAAGCCCGATGTCGACCAGATCGACGGGCTTTCGCCGGCGATCTCGATCGAACAGAAAACCACATCGAAAAACCCGCGCTCCACGGTCGGCACCGTCACCGAAATCTACGATTACATGCGGCTGCTTTTCGCCCGCATCGGGATTCCCTATTCGCCGGCGACGGGCCTGCCGATCGAAAGCCAGACGGTGAGCCAGATGGTCGATCGCGTGATCGCTTTGCCCGAGCGCACGAGGCTCTATCTGATCGCGCCGGTGATTCGCGGCCGCAAGGGCGAGTATCGCAAGGAAATCGCCGACTTCATGAAGCGCGGGTTTCAGCGCCTGAAGATCGACGGGCAATTCTATGAGATCGCCGATGCGCCCGCGCTCGACAAGAAGCTAAAGCATGACATTGATGTCGTCGTCGACCGGATTGCGGTGCGCCCGGACATCAAGTCGCGGCTTTCGGAGAGTTTCGAGACCGCGCTCGAACTCGCCGACGGGATCGCGATTTGCGAATATGCCGACGAAGCAGACGAAAAAGGCGCGCCCAAGCGCATCGTCTTCTCGGCGAAATTCGCTTGTCCCGTATCCGGCTTCACTATCCCCGAGATCGAACCCCGGCTGTTTTCCTTCAACAATCCTTTCGGCGCCTGTCCTCATTGCGGCGGGCTCGGTTTTGAACAAACCGTCGACGCCGAGTTGATCGTCCCCGATCCGAAGCTGACCTTGCGCAAGGGGGCGATCGCGCCCTGGGCCAAATCGAGTTCGCCCTATTATCAGCAGACCCTCGAGGCGCTCGGCCGGCATTTCAAATTCCGCCTCGATGCGCGGTTCGAGAGCCTGCCGGAAGAGATCAAGAATGTCCTTTTCTATGGCTCCGGCCAGGACTCCGTGCGGTTTTCCTATGAGGACGGCCTGCGCTCCTATGAGGTGAACAAGCCCTTCGAGGGCATCATCCGCAATCTCGAGCGGCGCTATCGCGAGACCGAGAGCGAGTGGGCGCGCGAGGAGATCGGCCGCTTCATGACCGCGACGCCCTGCGGCGTTTGCGAGGGCAACCGGCTGCGCCCGGAGGCCCTGGCGGTCAAGATCGACGGCTGGCACATCGGCCAGGTCACCGCGCTTTCGGTCCGGGCGGCGCATGCCTGGTTCGAGGCATTGCCGCGAAAGCTCGACTCCAAACGCAATGAGATCGCCAATCGCATCCTCAAGGAGATCCGTGAACGGCTCTCCTTTCTCGTCGATGTCGGCCTCGATTATCTGACCCTTGGCCGCGCGGCCGGAACCTTGTCCGGCGGCGAGAGCCAGCGCATCCGGCTCGCCTCGCAGATTGGCTCCGGCCTCACCGGCGTGCTTTATGTGTTGGACGAGCCTTCGATCGGGCTGCATCAGCGCGACAATGCGCGGCTGCTCGACACGCTGCGGCGGCTGCGCGATCTCGGCAATACCGTCATCGTCGTCGAACATGACGAGGACGCGATCCTCACCGCCGATTATGTCGTCGATGTCGGCCCCGGCGCCGGCATTCATGGCGGCGAGATCGTCTCGCAAGGGACGGCCGCTGAAATCATGGCGGACCCGCACTCGCTGACCGGCCAATATCTGACCGGCGCGCGGACGGTCTCGGCGCCGCGCCCGCGCCGCAAGCCGGAGCCCGCCCGCAAGCTCGCCATCGTCGGCGCGCATGGCAACAACCTGAAAAACGTCACGACCTCGATTCCGCTTGGCCTCTTCACCTGCATCACCGGGGTGTCGGGCGGCGGCAAGTCGACCCTCATTATCGATACGCTCTACAAGGCGGCGGCGCGGCGCCTCAATGGCGTGTTGGTGGAGCATCCCTCGCCGCATGAGCGGATCGATGGGCTGGAGCAGCTCGACAAGGTCATCGACATCGATCAATCGCCGATCGGACGCACGCCGCGCTCCAACCCCGCGACCTATACCGGCGCCTTCACGCCGATCCGCGAATGGTTCGCTGGATTGCCGGAGGCGAAAGCGCGCGGCTACCAGCCGGGGCGCTTTTCCTTCAACGTCAAGGGCGGACGCTGCGAAGCCTGCCAGGGCGATGGCGTCATCAAGATCGAGATGCATTTTCTGCCCGACGTCTATGTCACCTGCGACGTCTGCAAGGGCAAGCGCTATGATCGCGAGACGCTGGAGGTGAAATATCGCGATAAATCCATCGCGGATGTGCTCGACATGACGGTGGAGGAGGCCGCCGGCCTGTTCAAGGCGGTGCCCGCGATCCGCGAGAAAATGGCGACTCTCGCCCGCGTCGGCCTGAACTATGTCAAGGTCGGCCAGCAGGCGAATACTTTGTCAGGCGGCGAGGCGCAGCGGGTCAAGCTCGCCAAGGAATTGTCGAAGCGCTCGACCGGACGCACGCTCTATATTTTGGACGAGCCGACGACCGGCCTGCATTTTCACGATGTCGCAAAACTGCTCGAAGTGCTGCATGAGCTTGTCGATCAGGGCAATACGGTCATCGTGATCGAGCATAATCTCGAGGTGGTGAAAACCGCCGACTGGATCATCGACCTCGGCCCGGAAGGGGGCGATGGCGGCGGCGAGATCGTGGCCCAAGGCCCGCCCGAGGCCATTGTGAAAGAGAAGAGAAGCTACACCGGCCATTATCTGCGCGAGGTGCTGGACCGCCGGCCGGCGGCGAAGGGGAAGGCTGCGGCGGAATAGAGGCACCATATAACGTATTCCATGGTGCGACATTGAGCGGAAATTTATTAATGAAACCAAACATATTAGATGAAACCAAACAAAATACGCCATTTATTTTTTCGATTCCGAGCCCAGGCGACCAAACCGAGATCAGTGTTCAGCCTGGATCGTCCGTGATTTTTGTGGGCGCTAACGGAGGGGGAAAAACTAGGCTTGCCGTTCTTATTGAGGTTGGCTTTGAGCTGAATGCTCACCGTATCTCGGCACACCGAGCGCTGACGCTTAATCCAAGTATCGCCAAAACCAGCGAGCGGGTAGCGCTGTCCGGCTTAAGGACCGGCTATGCCGGCGAAGGCGCCAGCGTTGGCCATCGAGCCGGTAGCCGATGGCACCGCAATATGGCCACTACGCTCCTTAACGACTTCGACTTCCTAATTCAGGCGCTATTCGCCGATCAGGCCAACAGGTCGCTGGAAACGCACCAAAAAGTTCGCGACCCTGGCTTTGTTGAGACACTCATCACTGATCAGGCGAAAAAGGCCCTAGAAAAGCAGGGTGGTGCATGCAACCTCATGCTGGCGAATCCCACAAAATTCGAGCGTCTCGTCGAGATTTGGGATCGCCTGCTGCCACATCGTAAACTCCATATTTCGGGGGACGACATTCAGGTCAGCGTTCAAGGTTCGGGAATGCGTTACAAGGCGTCCGAAATGAGCGACGGCGAGCGTGCGATCTTCTATATGATTGGCCAGACGCTTGCCGCTGCTGAGAATTCGCTTCTAATTTTCGACGAGCCCGAACTCCACGTACACCGTTCGATTATGGCGAAGCTCTGGGACGAACTGGAAGCCGCTCGCCAGGACTGCGCCTTCGTCTTCATCACCCACGACCTGGAATTTGCCGCTTCTCGCGTAGCCCAGAAGTTCGTTATCCGTTCCTACGACCCCGCTCCTCATTGGAATATAGAAGTAGTTCCGGAAAACACCGGGTTTGACGAGGAAGTCACAACTCTTATCCTCGGCAGTCGGCGGCCTATTCTCTTCACCGAGGGGACTGAGACCAGCCTCGATCTGGCTATCTATCGGTGCTGCTTTTCGGACTGGACCGTTATTCCTCGGGGATCTTGCGAGGAGGTTATCCACTCTGTTGTGACGATGAGGCGCAACCAGGAGCTTACCCGCGTAACTTGCTCGGGGATCGTGGATGCCGATGCTTATGAGGCTGATGACGTTTCGTATCTAGGGGAACTAGGTATTGTGGTTTTGCCGGTTTCTGAGATCGAAAACATCATCCTTCTGCCGACGGTAAGCAGAGCCATTGCTGAGATCGAAGGCTACCAAGGAGCTGATCTCGAAAGTCGCTTGGACGCCTTGAAGGCGGCAATTTTCAAGACTCTGAATTCACCGGAAGCCATCGATGCGGTAGTTACACGATATTGCAGACGCAGGATCGATGGGCTTTTAAAGAAAATCGATCTTGGTAATTCCAGCAACGTTG
Source organism: Methylocapsa aurea (assembly GCF_000746085.1). Lineage (GTDB taxonomy): Bacteria > Pseudomonadota > Alphaproteobacteria > Rhizobiales > Beijerinckiaceae > Methylocapsa > Methylocapsa aurea. Next base: position 157,986 of record NZ_JQKO01000005.1, read on the forward strand.
CCGATATTACGGCAGAATACGTCCGTCATACAGCCGCGCTTGATATTGCGGACATCGCTCGGAGAGCCGAAGCCCGTATTCAAGAGGCATTGCACGACGGCGATCTTCCAAAACTTCTTGCGAACTACGACAACAAAGGTCTTGTAGCGCTGGCTGCCACGCACCTGAAAAGGTCGAAGAAGATTGATTTCGAGAATTGGCTCACGAGGGTCTTGATCAATAAAAAGCATCCTGCGCTGATCAAAGCCATTCGCGATTGCGTCCCGGCTGTTCAGCCACAGTGAAATGCACCTCATTTCCCTGTTCCAGCAGTTAATCCTTCATCTGCCTCCGTTCGGAAGGGCTGCTCCTCTGGTGCGACTCCGCCAAAATTCACCCCCACCGCCCCCCCCCGCCTGCTCAATCCTCCGCCCCGCCCTATGTTACCCGTTCGCCTTGGGGTGCTGCCGGAAACGGCGGCTGAGATCACACCCATTGAACCTGAATCTGGGTAATGCCAGCGCAGGGACCGGCACAGCGGAAACCAGACTCTTATTCCCGTTTTCGCCTCCCCGCCCCTGCTCCCTGCCAAAAAGCGCCGGATCGAGCGGAGGATTGCGCGATGAACATCCAGGACAGACCCGAAACCCTCGTTCCGCAAAGCGTCACGACCGGCCCCCTCCCCGGCTCGCAAAAGGTCTATCATCACCCCCAAGGCCGGGCCGACATTGCCGTGCCGTTCCGCGAAATCGCGCTCGACCCCTCCGCCCATGAGCCGCCGGTGCGGGTCTATGACGCCTCGGGGCCCTATACGCAGGCCGGCGTCGCCATCGATCTCTCGGCCGGGCTTCCCCGCATTCGCGAGCCCTGGCTCAAGGCGCGGCAAGGCCTCGACGTCTATGCCGGCCGCGCCGTGCGGCCCGAGGACAATGGGCTTGTTGCGCCCGACCGCCTCGTGCCGCCCTGTCCGGCCAACGCCGCGCCGCGCAAGGCCCGCGATGGCGCCCTCGTCACCCAATATGAATTCGCCCGCGCCGGGATCGTCACGGAGGAAATGATTTTCGCCGCCGCGCGGGAAAATCTCGGCCGCGAACAAATGGTCGAGGGGGCCGAGGGGCGGATCGCGGACGGCGAGAGTTTCGGCGCCTCGATTCCCGCTTTCGTCACGCCGGAATTCGTGCGCGATGAAATCGCCAGGGGCCGCGCGATCATCCCCGCCAACATCAATCATCCCGAACTGGAGCCGATGATCATTGGCCGCAATTTTCTGGTGAAGGTCAACGCCAATATCGGCAATTCGGCGGTGACCTCCTCGGTCGCCGAAGAGGTCGAGAAAATGGTCTGGGCGATCCGCTGGGGCGCCGACACGGTGATGGACCTCTCCACGGGGCGCAATATCCACAATATCCGCGACTGGATCCTGCGAAATGCGCCGGTTCCGATCGGCACCGTGCCGATCTATCAGGCGCTCGAAAAGGTCGATGGCGATCCGACCAAGCTCAGCTTCGAGGTTTTCCGCGACACTTTGATCGAACAGGCCGAGCAGGGCGTCGATTATTTCACCATCCACGCCGGCGTGCGCCTCGCCCATGTGCCGCTGACCGCCAAGCGCACCACCGGCATCGTCTCGCGCGGCGGCTCGATCATGGCGCGCTGGTGCCTCGCCCATCACAAGGAAAGCTTTCTCTACGAGCGCTTCGACGAGATCTGCGACATCATGCGGGCCTATGACGTCTCCTTCTCCTTGGGCGACGGCCTGCGCCCCGGCTCGATCGCCGACGCCAATGACAGGGCGCAATTCGCCGAGCTGGAGACGCTGGGGGAACTGACCAAGATCGCCTGGGCCAACGGTTGCCAAGTGATGATCGAAGGCCCCGGCCATGTGCCGATGCATAAGATCAAGATCAATATGGAAAAGCAGCTTAAAGAATGCGACGAGGCGCCCTTCTATACGCTCGGGCCGCTGACGACCGATATCGCGCCGGGCTATGATCACATCACATCAGGGATAGGCGCGGCGATGATCGGCTGGTTCGGCTGCGCCATGCTCTGCTATGTGACGCCGAAGGAGCATCTCGGCCTGCCCGACCGCGACGACGTGAAGGTTGGGGTCATCACCTATCGCATCGCCGCCCATGCGGGGGATCTCGCCAAGGGCCATCCGGCGGCGCAGATCAGGGACGACGCCGTCTCGCGGGCGCGGTTCGATTTCCGCTGGCAGGATCAGTTCAATCTCGGGCTCGACCCCGAGACGGCCAAGCTGTTCCATGACGAGACCCTGCCGAAGGAAGCGCATAAGACCGCGCATTTCTGCTCCATGTGCGGGCCGCAATTCTGCTCGATGAAGATCACCCAGGACATCCGCGAGGAGGTTTTGGCGATGGCCGAACGCGACAAAGGGATGGCGGAGAAAAGCGCGGAATTTTTGGAGAAGGGCGGGAGGCTTTACGTGTGAGGCAGACGTTTCGCCGCTCCCCTCGGCGGCTACGATGCGCCAGCCAAGCCAGACCGAGGCCCATGTAGGAAGCGTGACGCTTATGCCAGCTTGCCGGCAGAATCAGCGGCCGCTTTTGTTCGGCGGCTTCGTTTTGTGGTATAAGCTCTAGCCGAGCCGGCAGGCCGCGATCGGATCCTTGTCTTGGCCCTGGCCGCGAGTTGCGAGCAAACTTCCATGAGCAAACAAGAAAAGTCGCTGTTCATGACCTTTCTCATGACCCCCGACATGTCCAATTTTTCCGGCCACGTCCATGGCGGCGTCATCTTGAAGCTGCTCGATCAGGTGGCCTACGCCTGCGCCGCGCGATATTGCAAAAACTACGTGGTGACGGCGTCGCTCGACCAGGTGATCTTCAAGCAGCCGATCAAGGTCGGCGAGCTGGTGACCTTCAAGGCCAATGTCAATTACGTCGGCAGGACCTCGATGGAGATCGGCATTAAGGTGATCGCCGAGAACCTGACCACCCAAGACATCCGCCATACCAATTCATGCTATTTTACCATGGTCGCCCGGAAGGAGGACGGCAGCCCCTGCATCGTCCCGCCTCTCGAAATCGAGACCGAGGTCGAACGGCGGCTCTTCGAGGCGGGGAAAATGCGCAAGGAAATGCGCAACGAGATCATGGAGCGAAATAAATCGCTGCACGTCGGCATCCCGGATTGAGATCGCCTCATTGGAGCCAGCGCGGATGGTCGATCATGCTGGGATCAATTCGCCGTGCGCGGAAAACGCCGACGCCCTTTGCAAGGCCGAGGCGACGGCCAGGCGTCTTTACCAGGTGGATTTCCCTTGGGACATCAACAAGTCGCTCGAATTCGCGCTGCTGCGCACCTATGCGGTTCCGTCCATTTCCGCGCTGCTCGACTATACCAATGAAACGGTAGGGCGGCCGCGCAAGCGCTACGACGACACCGTTTTGATCATCAGCGAAATCCTGAACAATGGCCTCGATTCGCCGCGGGCGAAACGCGCCTACGCGCGGCTGAACGACATGCACGGGCGCTATGCGATCAGGAACGACGATTTTCTCTACGTGCTCTCGACCTTCATCTTTTCGCCGATCGACTGGGTCGCGAAATATGGCCGCAGGCCATTGACCAACGAGGAAACGCAGGATTGGTTCGTCTTCTGGCGCGCGTTCGGAGAACGCATGGGGATCGCGGATATTTTTCCTACGCTGGAGCGCTTTCGCGATTTTTCGAAGGATTTCGAGAGAACGCGTTACGCGCGTTCGAAGGCCAACGCCAAAATCGCCAAGGCCTCCATGAATGTCGTGCTGTCAGGCTCGCATGTGCCGGCGTTTCTTCGGCCGGCCGGGCATCGGCTCGTGATGGCGTTCTGCGAGCCGCATCTTGTCGACGCGCTCGGCTTTCCGCCTCCATCGCACATGCTGCGCGGCTTTGTGGCCTTGCTCATGGAGTTTCGCCGCAGGATCCTGCGGCTGACGCCCCCGAACAAATCCGCCAAACCACCGATGAAGGGGTCGAAGACCTATCCGGAAGGATATGAGATCGAAGAACTCGGCACATTCAAGCCGCCGCGTTAACCACGGCCATCTGATCGAGCGGCCGAACGCGACTTCACGCGACGGGACGCAGGGGCGCGCTGGCCCTTGCGCCCGCAACCAAAAATCAAATCATATATTGGCCGCCATTGACGCTGAGAGTCGAGCCGGTGATGAAGCCCGACTCCTCCGCGACAAGAAAGACCACGACGCGGGCGACTTCCTCGGGCTCCCCCAGCCGCCGCAGCGGAATGAGCGGCAGGACGGATTTCTCCAGCACCTCTTTTGGCACCGCCTTGACCATATCGGTTGCGATATAGCCGGGGCAAACTGCATTGACGGTTATTCCCTTGCCGGCGTTTTCCTGGGCGAGCGACTTGGTGAAGCCGATATCCCCGGCCTTCGACGCCGTGTAATTGGTCTGGCCCATCTGGCCTTTTTGGCCATTGATCGACGAAATATTGACGATGCGGCCGAACCCGCGTTCGCGCATCCCCTCGATCACCGGGCGCGTCATGTTGAAAAGCGAATTCAGATTCGTGTTGATCACATCAAACCATTGTTCCGGGGTCATTTTGTGGAACATGGTGTCGCGGGTGATCCCGGCGTTGTTGATCAGGATTTCGATCGGGCCAAGGTCGTCGCCAACTTTCTTGAGGCCTTCGGCGCATTCCTTATAGTTTGAAACATCCCATTTATAGACGGGGATGCCTGTCTCCGCCTTGAAATTCGCCGCCGCTTCGTCATTGCCAGCGTAGGTCGCCGCGACCTTATATCCGGCCGCGTGCAATCCCTTGCTGATGGCGGCGCCTATCCCGCGCGAACCGCCGCTCACTACCGCTACCCGAGCCATTTGCGTAACCCTCCAAAATCCCGCCGCCGCGGCGCCCGCTTCCGTCGCGCCTCAGGCAGCCATGACGCCCGCGCGACAGCTTGCTGGCCGCCAGTTCCTCCATGACATGAAGGAGCTTTCAATTCTTGATCTATCGCATTTTCTGACTGCAAACAGATTTTCACTTTGCAGAAAGCGCCTTTGCGGTCGGCGCGCCGGTCTGATTGGCGGGCGCGCCGTTCGCACTCTCACCGTTCAACGGTCAACGCGATGCCCATTCCGCCGCCGATGCAAAGCGTCGCCAAGCCCTTCTTGGCGCCGCGGCGCTGCATTTCATGGAGAAGGGTGATGAGGACCCGCGCGCCGGAGGCGCCGATCGGATGTCCGATTGCGATCGCGCCGCCATTGACGTTCACGATGGCTGGGTCCCACCCCATGTCCTTATTGACCGCCAGGGCCTGCGCCGCAAAAGCTTCGTTCGCCTCGACGAGGTCGAGGTCTTTGACCTTCCAGCCGGCCTTTTCGAGGGCCTTGCGCGACGCCGGGATAGGTCCAGAGCCCATGAGGGCCGGGTCGACGCCGGCGCTCGCCCAGGAGGCGATGCGCGCGAGCGGCGTCAATCCGCGCGCCGCGGCGTCCTTGGCGCTCATCAGCACGAGGGCCGCGCCGCCGTCATTGATGCCGGACGCGTTTCCCGCCGTGACCGTGCCATCCTTAGCAAAGGCCGGCTTCAATTTGGCCAGCCCGTCCAGCGTCGCGCCGAGCCGGATATATTCATCGGCATCGATGACCACGTCGCCTTTCCGGCTGGTGACCGTGAAGGGCGCAATCTCCTCCTTGAACCGCCCCTCCTTCTGCGCCGCCTCGGCCTTGTTTTGCGAGGCGAGCGCGAAGCGGTCCTGCTCATCGCGGGTGATCTGCCATTTCGCCGCGACGTTTTCGGCGGTCTGGCCCATATGGTAGCCATTGAAGACGTCGGTCAGGCCATCGCGCAGCATGGTGTCGACGAATTTCAGATCGCCCATCTTGACGCCGGAGCGCAGATAGGCGCCGTGCTGCGACTGCGACATGCTCTCCTGTCCGCCGGCGACGACGATCTCCGCGTCGCCGGTTGCGATCTGCTGCGCGGCCAAGGCCACGGCGCGGAGCCCCGAGCCGCAGACCTGGTTCAGGCCAAAGGCCGTCTTTTCTTGGGGAATGCCCGCCTTTATCGCCGCCTGGCGCGCCGGATTCTGGCCCTGGCCAGCGGTTAGCACCTGGCCCAGGATGACTTCGTCCACGTCGGCGGCATCGATTTTGGCGCGATCGAGCGCAGCCTTGATCGCGGCGGCGCCAAGCTCGTGCGCAGGCGTCGCGGCAAAGGCTCCGTTGAAAGATCCAACGGCAGTGCGCGCCGCGCTCACGATTACGATCTCACGTGACATAGGGATTCCTCCTTGGGTGCGGGCCTGGGGCGGGGCTTCCCCGGCATGGTTTCCAACGTTAACACACTACAGATGGCGTTCGCGAGCCCGGCGCTCCATACAAATGACGCGTGGAGCATCGCCGGGGCGTGAATTGGCGCTCGAAATTGGTTTTCGCTTCGAAATAAAGCGCTTATCCTGAACAAACGGTAAGGCGGCGGGCTAGCGCCGTTTCACGGCGGCGAACGGCGAGGCAAAGCGATGGAGCGATTTCGTGACAAGCGCAAGACGGTTCAGCGGCCAAGCTCCCCGCGATGGCGCCTTGCGGATTCGTTCCTAGGGGGTGCATTCTTGGGGGGTGCATTCTTGCGATAGATGAGGCTTGACGGCCACGTTTTGATTTTGTGGATCGAGTTTCTGGGTCGAGCAAGATCCACTGGGTTCCGAGATGACTTCCTCCAGGCGGGCAATCGACCATGGCCAATGAAAAACAACCGATCACGATCAAGAAATACGCCAACCGGCGCCTCTACAACACCGGCACAAGCGCCTATGTCACGCTCGAGGATCTCGCCGTCATGGTCAAGAAAGGCGAGGATTTCGTCGTTTTCGACGCCAAGAGCGGCGACGACATCACCCATTCGGTGCTGACCCAAATCATTTTCGAACAGGAAGGCAAGGTTGGCCAGAGTCTTTTGCCCATAACATTCTTGCGCCAGATCATCCGCTTCTATGGCGACAGCATGCAGATGCTGGTGCCGAGCTATCTCGAATTCACAATGGACAAGCTGACAAGCGAGCAAGGCAAGTTCCGCGACAAAGTCGCCGGCGGTTTCGGCGCCCCTTTGGCGGGGCCGGTTTTCGGCTCGATTGAGGAGCAGACCCGCAAGAACATGGCCCTGTTCAACCAGGCCCTCGCCATGTTCAGCCCTTTTGCGCCTCCAGCGGCGCCGACGGCTGAAAAACCCGCCGAGGAGCCAACGGAGCCTACGGCCAAGAGCGACATTGAGGAAATGAAGCGCCAGCTCGACGAGTTGCAGAAGCGGATCGAGGGCATCGCGTCAAAGGAGTGAATCGGCGCTCTCGCGTCGCTAAAGCGGGATGCGAAAAAGTGGAATCCGGTTTTTCGCGTCAAATCCCGCTCTCTTCTCAACAATAGATTACGTTTCATGCTTTTGGATGTTTCCATCTAAAAGCATCGTGATTTATGTCCGGGCTGCCCGCCTAACCACCGGGCGGACCTGGCCGCCAGCCTGGCGGCGCAAGCTCGAAGCCCGAAAACGCGAAACCAGGCGCGACGGTGCAGCCGACAAGCGTCCAATCTCCAAGACTGCGGGCGTTCTGCCACCAATGGGCTGGAACAACGAACTGCGGCCGCTCCCCCGCGAAAAGATCGGCACCGAGCCGATGCGCGCTGGCCTCGGCGCCGTCACGCGACGCCATGATCTCCAGAGGCGCGCCAGCGTAAAAATGCCAGACCTCCGCGGCGTCGACCTTGTGCCAATGCGAAACCTGGCCGGCTTCGAGAAGAAAATAGATCAGCGTCGAGGCGGCGCGGCCCGCCGCCGTTTGCGCGTCATCGCGGAAGGTTTCACGGAAGAAACCGCCCTCAGGATGCGGCCGCAGGTCGAGCAAATGAATGATTTCGGCGGCGATTGCTCCGCCCGAATGAGTGATCGGCATCGTTGACCAAGCCTCCCGCTCTTTCACGCTCTTGGATGGGTTCAAGCTCTGTTCTTGCGTTCCCGCAACGCGGCGAAAACCGCGGCGGGATCGGCGCCGCGCATGCCGATCGCGGCCTGGACCTCGGGGTCGCCGGCGCGAAGGAAGGGATTGGTTTCGAGTTCGATCGCAATCGTCGTTGGAAGCGTGAATGCGTCGGCGGCGCGCAGATCCGCGACCTCCTGCGCGCGTTTTTTCAACGTCGCGTTGTCGGGATCGATGGTCAAAGCGAAACGGGCGTTCGCCATCGTATACTCATGGCCGCAATAGATCTTCGTTTGCGGCGGGAGCGCTGCGAGCTTCATCAAGGACCTGTACAAAACCGCCGCCGGCTCCTCGAAACCGCGGCCGCAGCCCATGGCGAATAAAGTATCGCCGGAAAAAGCAATTTCTTCTTCCTCGAACCAATAGGCGACATGCCCCGAGGTGTGCCCCGGAACCTCGATGACCCGCCCCTCGAGCGCGCCGATCGCGACGCGGTCGCCTTCGCTGACGGCAATGTCGAGGCCGCCGATCGCAACTGCCTCCTTGCGCGGTCCGACCACCCGGGCATGAGGAAACGTCCGCTTGAGCCCGGCGATTCCCTGCACATGATCGGCATGGTGATGGGTGATCAGAATATCGCTCAGCTCCCAATCCTTCGCCGCCAGCGCCGCCAAGATCGGCGCCGCCTCGGGCGCGTCGATCGCTGCTGTAGCGCCCGTGCGCGGATCGTGAACGAGGACCCCAAAATTGTCCTTAAGGCACAGGAATTGATGAATAGAAACGGCCATGGCCTGGTTTCCCTTGCGCCGCCCAGCGTTGCAAAATCCTCTAGAGCCGGATGATTTTGGACGGAATCGCAACGCGATCTCGTCCAGAGTCTTAAATCCGCCTCTCATCAAAGAGTTAGAGCATGATGTCGTCCGAAAACCGGTTTCCACTTTCGGCATCATGCTGTAATCAAGTCAGCCCGCCGGGTCAAACCGCTTCTCTCTTATGTGATTTGAGGGAAATCAAACCTTTGCGGCGCCCATGGCGTATTTAGATAAGGCAGTACCGCAACGATCGGAGCCCATCTCTCATGTATAAAAACATTCTCCTTCCCACCGACGGCTCCGATCTATCCAAGAACGCCGTTCAGCATGGCATCCAATTGGCCAAAGCGGTGAAGGCCAAGGTCACGAGCGTCACGATCATCACGCCGAGCCAACTTTTCATGCTGGAGCCGGAAATCGTTACGGAAACGCCGGAAGATTATATGAAGCATATGGTGAACTTCGCGAGCAAATGCCTCGATCAGGTGAAGGCCGCGGCATTGGCGGAGGGCGTGAGCTGCGACGTGCTTTATTTGGAGCATGACAGTCCCTATGAGGCGATCATCGAAACCGCGAATAACCAGCATTGCGACCTGATCGTCATGGCCTCGCACGGACGGCGGGGGATTTCCGCCATCGTGCTCGGCAGCGAAACCGTCAAGGTGCTCACCCACAGCACGATTCCGGTCCTCGTCTATCGCTGATTTGGGCAGGCAGAAGCAAAGCGATTGATCTGGAGGGATGCCGATGGATCGCGGACCATCCGCAACGCGGCCCGGCCCTTTTGAAGCCGCCGGGACTCGCGATCGCGCGGCGGAGCCGCGCGCCGTCTGCATCCCGCCCCTCGGCCTTGCTGGCGCCTTGTGCATTCCAAAGGGCGCCGCGGCGCTTGTCGTCTTCGCGCATGGCAGCGGCTCCAGCCGTCTCAGTCCGCGCAACATGGCGGTCGCACAGGCGCTGAACGCGCAGGGCATGGCGACGCTCCTGTTCGATCTTCTGACCGTTGAAGAGGAGGCCGACCGCACCAATGTCTTCAACATTCCGCTCTTGGCCGGACGAATCGTCGAGGCGCTCGATTGGCTTGGCCGCGAGCCGGATGCACAAGACCTTCGCCTCGGCCTCTTTGGCGCCAGCACGGGAGCGGCCGCGGCGCTGGTCGCGGCGGCGCGGCTCGGCGATCGCGTCGGCGCGATTGTTTCGCGCGGGGGGCGACCCGACCTTGCAGGCGAGGCGCTCGATCGCGTCCACACGCCGACGCTCTTGATCGTGGGCGGCGCCGATTTCGTCGTGATCGATCTCAATGAACAAGCCTTCGCTCGGCTGCGCGGACCCAAAGCGCTGGAAATTGTCCCCGGCGCCAGCCACCTGTTTCCAGAGCCAGGAGCGCTGGAGGCGGTGATCGATCACGCCGCGCATTGGTTTCAACGCTATCTCCACGCGCGCGCGCCGGATTGAAACCGCCCGTGGAACCTCGGCGCGAAAAATCGCCAGGAGGCCAAAATGAGTTTCAGGAACCGGGTGGACGCGGGACGCAAGCTGGCCGCGGCCCTTGCAAGCTACAAGGACCAGGCGCCGGTGATCCTCGCCCTGCCGCGCGGCGGCGTTCCCGTCGCGGCGGAAGTCGCCGCGGCGCTCGACGCGCCTCTGGACCTCATTCTCGTCCGCAAGATCGGCGTCCCGTCGCAACCTGAATTGGCCATGGGCGCAGTCGTCGATGGCGACTCGCCAAGGATCGTGCGCAATGAGGATGTGATTCGATTAGCCGGCGTGGACGAGGCTGAATTTGACGCCGTTCGCGATCGGGAGTTTGCCGAAATCGAGCGGCGGCGGCGGCGCTATTTCGGCGGACGCGAACGGATCGACGTCAAGGGACGCCTCGTCATCGTCGTCGACGATGGCGTCGCGACGGGCGCGACGACGCGCGCCGCCTTGCAGGCGATGCGCATGCGCCAGCCGAAGAAGCTCGTGCTCGCCGTGCCTGTTGGCCCGACAGATACGATCGAGGCCATGCGGGAGGAAGCCGATGAGGTCCTATGCCTTGAGGAATATGAAATCTTCGGCGCCATCGGCTATTTTTATGACGATTTCCGACAGACGACCGACCAGGAAGTGATCGATCTTCTAGCCCGCTTTTCCGAACGCGGGCCGGATGAGGCGGCTCGTTCGCATTGAGTCTGCGCGGAAGGGTTTACCGATTGACTGGGAGCGGCGCGCCGGCCTTGTGCGCGGCGATCCATTTTTCGAGTTCGGCGACATGCCCGGTCTCCTCCTCGACGAATTCCTGCGCGAGAAGCTGGATTTCCGGATCGTCGGTGGCCTCGAGAATTTTCGCGTAATAATCGAGGCTGGCCTGCTCGGCGTCACGCGCGATTTCCAGCGCCTGTTCGCGACCGATGAACGGATCGGCAGCCCAGATCGCGGCCGATTCCGGACTCTCGAAGTCCGGCCATTCGAACGCCTGCGGCTTCAAGTCAGGGACATCGCGAAAGGCCGACCGAGACCGCGCGTCCGCAAGATGCAGCCTGGAATAATCCGAAAGGCGCCGAAACAGCTTTCCGACTTCGCTATTGCCGCAAGTCTGCATCGCATCGGCCAGCTCCCCGAATCGGATCGCCGCTTCCTCCTCGAGCTTCACGGCATAGGCGAGAAACTCCTCGACGGATCGCATGTCATACCCCTCTTGTGGCGAAATTGGCGAAACGAGCCGGAGCGCGCCGAAGGCTTTGCATTCGGCGATCAGCGCTCTTGCTTCGTTCTTTCGAACTTTACGGTGACCGCTCCCGCCGGACCCTGCGGGCCCTTCACCGTCAGGCGATCGCCCTCCAGCGAAACGAAGCGAATGATGCTGGCGCCGGTCATCGCCGGGTTCCAGGAAACATCGGGGCGAAGCGTGATCTTCAAGCCGTCGGCATGATCCTCATAGGTGAAGGGCGCCGAATAGCTGATCATGCTCTTCACCAGATTGGCGTAGCCCTCGTCGTCTTGCGCTGGCTTGCGGCCTTGCCCGACCACGATCTGCGTGCAGCGATGATCGCCGCCTATGACAAGATAGCCGCTTGGGTGCTCGCCCAAGGGATGTTCCGTCTTGCCGGCGGCCTCGTGAACGTAGGAAACAATTTTCCACGTTCCGACAATGTCGTTGGGCGTGAGGGCATAGGCCGGAGACTGAATTCCAAGAACGCCAGTTGCAAGAAAGGCGATCAGCGCTGCTTTCAGTTTTGCTTTCATGGACGTTTCCATAGGGACTCGATCCTCCGCGCGGATTCCCATCACGCCAGAGCGCTCTCGGGGAAGCTGAAAGCAACTCTAGCTTTTATAGTATCTTCTTGACGCGACCCGGTTTCCACTTCGCTCGAAAAATATTCTGGAGCATGTTCTGATCGACTTCTTCAATCAGATGACTCCATCTGATCGGGAAGCGCTCTAGCGAAACCCGCCTATGCCGTCGCACCGGCCGTCTTCGGTCTTGAAATAGATCGGATCACAGGGGCTGAAATCATTCGGGCACAATGGCTCGCACTTGGGGTTGTACGGCGGCCCTTTGTTCTGGCTCGTCCAAGCGCCGCCAGGCGGCGGCGGGACCGGATCGGGAACGCCCGGGCGGCCCATGAACTGGGCCTGAGCCAAGCCGGAGGCCAAAGGGCCCGAAAGCGCGATGGCGAAAAAGACGAGCTTCAATCTCATAGCCACGCTCCCGCACATGTCCGGCCGCGAATGGATCATAAGGCGCCATCGCTGGCGCGCTCAGAATGACGCTCTGTTATTGCATAGACTACGCCTTCGCCCCACGCCGGGCAAGGCTGAACCTTTGCGGGATCGCGCGCTAGATCACGATGCTTTTAGATGAAAACATCCAAAAGCATCGTGATCTATTGTTGAGAAGAGAGCGGGATTTGAGGCGAAAAACCGGAGTCCACTTTTTCGTATCCCGCTCGAGGCATATTCCAAACAGATTGGTCGATCTATTCAATGAGAATATGCTCAGACTTTAAAACTTGAGCGATTTCTAATCGATCGAATGACCCCATTCGATCGGAAAGCGCTCTAATTCGCGTAGACGCCATCGATCATTCTTTGGGCGCATGCGCTCCAGGTATTTTTCTCGATAATCGACTTCCGGGCCGCGTCGAATTCCGGTCCCGGCAGATGCCGCGCGGCTTCAATGGCGGCCGCGATGGCGTTTGGATCGCGAATCGGGACGGTGACGGCGACGTCCCGCGACAGCAGGTCCCGCGCCCCAACATTCTCGGTAATCACAAGCGGCAGGCCATAGCCGAGAGCCTCGAACACGGTCATGCCGAACCCCTCGTCGATCGAGGGCTGAACGAAGACATCGGCCGTCTGATAGAGCTCCTTCAACCGATTGGGCAGGACCGGCGGAATGACCGTGATGCGCGGATCCTGAATCCGCTTTCGATAGGCGTCGGGCACGTCGCCGCGAATCCATAGCTCGGCATTTGGATCGTCGATGAGCTTAAAGGCTTCGACAAGATAGTGGATCCCTTTTCGCAGGAAGCTATTGCCGACCATCAAGACCTTGAAGCCCGCCTTCGCCCCAGGCGCCTTGGTCGGCCGCTCGAGATATTTGACGTTGCCGCCAAGCGGGTTGACGCGCACTTTCCGGATCAATTCCGGTTCCGTGTAGGAACTGGCGCTGAAGGTCGAAGGCGCAACGATGACATCGGCGAGGTGAAGCTCTTCTATGTTGCGTGCGAGCGCGCGCATGTCCTGCTCATGCGGAATGCCGAGCGCCTTGCCCTCTTCCAGCAGCAGATCATATTGAAACTGATTATGCGGACAGGAGCGCTCGACGCATAGGCGCCAGCCGGACCCCTTGAGTTTCTTGAATGTCGAGTAGCTGCTGCCGTTCCAGGAATGCAGGATTCCCGGCGTCTTCTTCGCCAGGCGCTTCGCCAGCCAATCGTCGAAGACCTCGAATCTGCGCTCATCCGTATATCCCACCGGAATATACCGGGAGAGAGCCGCCCAAACGGCGAGATCGAAGCGATTATGGAACGCCTTCTTGGAGACGTGATCTGGCGGATCGAGCTTTCTGTGAACGGAATAGAGATCGCCCAGACGAGAAAGCGCGGCGAATTCGGACGCCAGATGGTAAGCGTGGAACTTTCCCGCCACGGCAATGTCGATCCTTTGGACGTCGTTCATATCGTGTTCCCTGACTCGTGGAAATCTCGCCCTCAATCGAAGGCGGCCGTCGCGGCCGGGAGCCGCAGCAAGCCCCATCTTAAGCCGATCAAATCGGTCGAAGATCGACAAGCGCTGATGGATCGCCAAGGCTGCCCGCTCGCCGCGGCTGCCTCCGATTGAGACAAGCCAGCAAGCTCTAGACCTCCTTTATGTCGGATTTTCCGCACGCAGACCGCCGTCCCCTTAATATGACGGGGCTCTATCAGGTCCACTAGAGCGCTTTCGGTTCCGGCGGAATCAGAAAGCAGCTCTAGGTCTTTGTTTTGCCGCATTTTCTTAACGCGAACCGGCATCCACTTCGCTCGAAAATGCTCTAACCGAATGCAGCGCCGTTTGGCGCAAGAGGATCGCCGGGCGCGGACTTCAAGCGGCGCGAAAAATACCAGATCGCGTCGCCCCGTTCAATCGATCGGCGTCCGGGCTCGGAACGGCGCGGCCGCGCCGGCGAAGCGTCTCATTTGCCAGAAAGGCTCAAAATATAAGCGATGACCGCATCGGTCTCCGGCGCGCTCAAGATGAGATTGGGCATTTTCCCATGCGACGAGCGCAAGAAGACCTTCAGAGAAAGCTCATTGGTTGACGACATGCCCGCGATTGCGGCGAAGCTCGGCGCATCCTTGTTCGGGGAGCCTTCCGTCTCGCCTGGTTCGATCTCATGGCAAGCGCTGCAGACGTTTTCGGCGAGCCGGCGGCCCTCCGCCGGCTCGATCGACTGAGCCGCAGCAGGCGCCCGGGAGAGCGCCGCCGCGAGGCAAGGGGAGAGCGACGCCCCAAGACAGAAGCAGAGCGCCGCAAGCGGTCGACGATCGACCATCGCATCACCTCCCAGCGCTTGGCGGCGCCTGTGGCGAAAGCCGGTCCGCCGCCTTGAAATAGGCCCGCGCATGAGCGACCAGCGCGCCGTCGGTTGGATGATCGACGGTCTCGACGCCGGCGATGGCCTCCATCATCTTCGGATCGCGCCGCGCGATATGCTTGACAAGGGCCGTTTTCGCCATGCCCGGCCCGGTGATCAGCACAGCCTTCGATCCGCCAATAGCTTTCACGACGTCCTGGAGGAAGGCTTGGTCCTCCACTGCATCGCCGCTGCCGATCGCATCCGTCCGGTGATGAATATGAAGATGCTTGCCATGCGGATGAATGACCGTGGCGTCGACCTCCTCCGCATTGAAATGAAATACGCGCGCCTCGCGGTGGTCGATCCAGACCGCCGCGTGATTATGCTCTGTCATAATTATTCTTTCCAATCCTAACCACCGCCAATTCCAGGAGCGTTCGCGCGCCTGGGACCGCCTACCGCCCAAGGGATAAGGCGAAAGCTAGTCCAAGGGAATACGCGCCCTTTTGACCTGGAGCAATCCGGCGGCCAGGAAATCGCGGGAGGACGGATTGCTCAGAGCTTGCCTAAGAGGACAAGAATGAGCACCACGATCAAAATCGTTCCGAGCGCGCCCGAGGGTCCATAACCCCATGCGGTGCTATGGGGCCAGGTCGGAATGACGCCGATCAGCATCAGAATCAAAATGACGATGAGAATGGTTCCAAGCGACATATTCGCTCTCCTTTTTTGATAAATATGGCCACGAGGCGGCAAGCGGGGACCGAACGAAACTCGGCTCCGACACGGCGCCCGGGATCGATTCGATTTGGAGCCGGCCGTGGTCAGCGACCCCGGCGAGGCCTATCGTTGATGTCGCTCGCCGGCAGGTCGTCCTGCACGAACTGCACGAACCGCTTGCGTTGGCGGTCGTCTAGCAAGTCGTAGAGGGGCTGGGCCGCGTCGGAGATTTGCCGCAGATTGGCGGACTGCGTCGCCAGGGCGTCGGCCTCGCGGCGCATCGCTGCGATGTCGTCCGCCTGGACCGCGCCGTTCGCGTCCCGCCCTGAGCGAGCAGCAACGTCTTCATCCTCGATGGCCGGACGAGCCGCAGCGGCCGATGAAACGCTGGAGGCGCGGCCGGTTTGAAGGCCGCGCTCGCTGGCGAAGGTCTTGGCTCGGTTGACGGCGATATCGTGCAGCACAGATTCAAGACCGGGCCAATGCTTGGCCTGCTCGTCCGTAAGGCGAAGGCTCGCCTTGAGATTGGCGATTCGGGCGTCGGCCCGGTCGACGCTTTGGCCGACGGAGAGAGGAGGCGCTTCAGGCCGATGGCTCCGGCCATGAGCGGCATAGGCCGAAGGAAGAACAATGGCAGCCGCCATCCCTATGGTCGCAAGGCTGGATGCGAACCCTTTCCGCATGATCTCCTCCCTGACTCTTCGCGGCGTTCCGCATTTCTCGTCCAATAAGGTCGACAGGCGGACCGTTGCGCCGCGTGGCTAACGCGCGGCTGGGTCGCCGGTTCATTATTCAATCGCCACTCCTGAAAAATCAGAGGGATTCCGTTCGCCTCGTCCCGACTCTCGAGTTCAAGCCGCGGAAGGCAAAGGCGCGGGATGCGGGCGCATTCCATCGGATCGGAAAGAGCTCTACAGCTCGTCCATGGTCGCTCCCTCCTGGCTCTGGATCCTTTTCACCATCACGGCGGCCGGCGCGCAGACTCTCCGCAATGCGATGCAGCGCGACCTCATTCAGGCCCTCGGCGCCGCCGGCGCGACCTATGTCCGCTTTCTCTTCGGCCTGCCCTTTGCGCTCGGGTTTTTGGCCGCGACCTCGATAGCGGGGCGCGCGCCGCCGCCTCCGATCGATCCAACGGCTCTCGCCTGGACCGGCGTCGGCGCGCTGGCCCAGATTCTCGCGACCGGACTGATGCTCGCGGCCATGCGGGAACGGTCCTTCGTCGCAACGATCGCCTATACCAAGACCGAGCCCGTTCAGGTCGCCCTCTTCGGCCTGGTCTTTCTCGGGGATAGGCTCACCGGTCCGGCCGCGCTTTCGATCCTCGTTTCGACCGCCGGCGTGATGATCCTGTCCTGGCCGAAAGGATCGGCGAAAGCGCCCGGACCCGGAGCGTTCGCCGATTGGCGGCCGGCCTTGCTCGGCCTTGGCGCGGCCTCCTGTTTCGCTCTGTCGGCAGTCGGCTTTCGCGCTGGCATTCTCGCCCTTCACAGCCCGAATTTTCTGGTCGCTGCGTCAACCATCCTCGTCGCCGGCCTCATCATCCAATCGGCGCTGATCCTCGTCCATCTCGCACTCTTCGACAGGGGCTTGCTGAGATCGGTGCTCGCCGCCTGGCGGCCCTCGCTTTTCGCGGGCTTCATGGGCGCGCTGGCTTCGCAATTCTGGTTCCTGGCCCTCGCCATCGACACGGCCGCGCGGGTGCGCACGCTCGGGCTCGTCGAGGTGATTTTCGCGCAAATCGTCACGCGGCGCCTGTTCAAGCAGGGAACCACGGCGCGCGAAGCGATCGGCATGGCGATGATCGTCGCCGGCGTCGGCGCGCTGCTCAATTCCTGACGCCGCCGGCTTGGCTTGGCTTGGCTTGGCTTGGCTTGGCTTGGCTTGGCTTGGCTTGATCTCGGCGCGACGAAAGACCTTCCGTCCAGCCGCCTTGAACTTCACGCTTACATAAGCTGTTAAGGTCACAACTTTATGACAAAATAGACTTATAGGCTACTACTGCATATATAAAGTAAGTTTAGCTGCCCCATATCAGCATGTATATGGCCATTTTTGGATCACATAAGCCATGCAATGACAAAGCTATTCGGCGCTATTGCCGGATATGTGCCTTGTCATGGAGCATGAATATTGAAGACGCTTATCATAACATTTATCGCCGTTCTTATTTCATCGGCGGCGGCGCAGGCTCAAAGCTGGAGCGGCAAGGCGTCGTACTATGGCGCGCGGGGCCACATGACTTGCGCGCATCGATCGCTTCCTTTCGGAACTCATGTGCGCGTCACCAATCTCTCGAACCGCCGTTCGGTGGTGCTCGTCGTCAATGACCGGGGACCCTTTATTGCGGGGCGGATCGTCGATGTTTCGACCAGCGCCGCCGAGGCGCTCGGATTTCGCCGCGCCGGCGTCGTCAAAGTGACGATGGAGACGGTCTCGAATTGACGCTGAAACTCTGTGGATTGGCCGCGCGGGACGATCCAGCTCCCGCCGGCCGCAAGGGCTTCCGAGAAAGCTGCGTCATCTCGCCGCTGCGCAACCTCGCCGCCAAAAAAATCAGCTCCAGGCCGGCGACGGAGAGTTGACAGAATGGCGCCGCGGAGTCCGCCCCACATGCGGCCAGAGGCTGGCTGAAAAAGCCGTCAAATTCGCCAATTCCACAACCACTGGTCGCAATTGTTCGCTGCCATCAATATATTGGGGTGAACAAACAAGCATTCCGCGCGCGTCGGCGATTCGGATGCGATTCGTTCGTCTCCCGTTCGGAAGGTAAAGATCCGTGCGCGGGACCGCGCCATTGTGGTACATAAGGGCCAGGGTCGGCGGCCCGGCGCAACGCGCGCCGTTCACGCCAGCGGCTCTGACGGGCGCCATGCGGCCCCACTCGAAAATGCGCGGCTGCAAGATATTTAAGGGAGATCGGCCATCGCCCGCGACTCGGATCCCGCGACTTGGCTTCCCGCGACAAGACCCCCGCGCTTTTGCTCCTTCGCCGATTAACCAATGAACATTTCTTTTCCGGCCGCCAAACCGCATCCGCATCAGCGCGCCAGGGGCGTCAGCCTCCTGCTCGGGCCAACCAATACCGGCAAGACGCATTACGCAATCGAGCGAATGCTCTCCCATTCGAGCGGAATGATCGGCCTGCCGCTGCGGCTTCTTGCGCGCGAGGTCTATAACCGCGCCGTGGAGAAGGTCGGCGCGGCTGCGGTCGCGCTCGTCACCGGCGAAGAGAAAATCAAGCCCAAGGCGCCCCGGTATTGGATCTCGACGGTCGAGGCCATGCCGCGCGACCTCGACCTCGCCTTCGTGGCCGTCGATGAAATTCAGCTCGCCGCCGATCTCGATCGCGGCCACGTCTTCACCAACCGCATCCTGAATCGGCGCGGGCGCGAGGAGACCCTCCTCATCGGCGCCGCCACGATGCAGCGTCCCCTGCAGGAGCTGCTGCCCGGCGCAAGAATTCTCACCCGGCCGCGCCTGTCCAAGCTCAGTTTCGCCGGCGACAAGAAAATGACCCGGCTGCCGCGCCGCAGCGCCATCGTCGCCTTTTCCGCCGAAGAGGTCTACGCGATCGCCGAATGGATTCGCCGCCAGCGGGGCGGCGCCGCCGTCGTGCTGGGGGCGCTCTCGCCGCGCACCCGCAACGCCCAGGTCGAGATGTTCCAGAACGGCGATGTGGATTACATCATCGCGACCGACGCGATCGGCATGGGCCTCAATCTCGACGTCGACCATATCGCCTTCGCGGCCGACCGGAAATATGACGGCTGGCAGCACCGCCGCCTGCATCCGGCGGAATTCGGCCAGATCGCCGGCCGTGCGGGGCGCCATCTTCGCGACGGCACATTTGGCACCACCGGACGGTGTCTGCCCTTCGACGCGGAACTGGTCGAAGCATTGGAGGAGCATCGGTTCGAGAGCGTGCGGATGTTGCAATGGCGCAACGCCGATCTCGATTTTTCCTCCCTGAGGGATCTCATCGCCTCGCTTGACGTTTCGCCGAAGGAGCCGGGGCTGACCCGCGCTCCGCTCGCCGAGGACCAAATGGTTCTCGACATCGCGTCGCGCGATGAAAAAGTCGTGCGGGAGGCGAAGACCCGCGCCGATATAGCGCGGCTCTGGGAATGTTGCCAAATTCCGGATTATCGTAAGCTCTCGCCCACCGCGCATGCGGACCTTGTCTTGTCGGTCTTTGGATTTGTCGTGCGCGCGGGCCATATTCCGAACGATTGGCTGGCGCGCCATGTCGGGGCCCTCGACCGCGTCGATGGCGACCTCGACGCCCTTTCCGCGCGGATCGCGCAGGTGCGGACTTGGACATTTATCGCCAACCGTTCCGACTGGCTCCTTGATCCAGAGCATTGGCAGGGCGTCACGCGTCAGGTAGAGGACACATTATCGGACGCCTTGCATGAACGTCTCGCCCAAAGGTTCGTCGACCGGAGGACGAGCGTTCTCATGCGCCGCTTGAGAGAGAACGCCATGTTGGAAGCGGAAGTCACCACGAGCGGCGACGTGATGGTCGAGGGCCAGCACGTCGGCCAACTGAACGGATTTCGCTTCACGGCTGATCCACTGGCCTTGGGCGAAGCCGCCAAGGCCCTCAACGCCGCCGCGCAAAAGGCCCTGGCGAGCGAAATCGAGGGCCGCGCGACCAGAGTCCACGAGGCGGTCGACGAAGCTTTCGTTCTCGCCAACGACGGAATCATCCGCTGGCTCGGCGAACCTGTCGGCAAGATCGCTCCCGGCGCGCATGTGCTGGAGCCCCGCGTTTGCGTCCTGGCCGATGAGCAATTGTCGGGCCCTATGCTGGAAATGGTGCAGCGTCGCCTCGATCTTTGGCTCGCCCAGCATGTCAAGAAGCTCCTCGGTCCGCTCAAGGATCTCGAAACCGGCGAGGGACTCGAGGGAATCGCTCGGGGAATCGCGTTCCATGTCGCCGAATCGCTCGGCATTCTCGAGCGCGCCCGCGTCGCCGACGACGTCAAGAACCTGCCGCAGGAGGCGCGCGCCGCCTTGCGGAAATTCGGGATCCGCTTCGGCGCCTATCACCTCTATCTGCCAAATCTTGTGAAACCTGCCCCACGGGCGCTGGCGGCGCAGCTCTGGGCGTTGAAAAACGGCGGCGTCGATGAAGTCAAGGGCCTCGACGACGTTCCCCATCTCGCCGCTTCCGGCCGGACGTCTTTCGTCGCCGACAAGGACGTCCAAAAGGGCTTCTATCGCGCCGCCGGCTTCAGGATCTGCGGCGATCGGGCGGTGCGCGTCGATATTCTCGAGCGCCTCGCCGATCTGATCCGCCCGGCGGTGGCCTACCGTCCCGGCGTGACCCCTGGCGATCCGCCGACCGGCGCCGCCGACGCTGACGGTTTTGTCGTCTCGGTCGCGATGACCTCCCTCGCGGGCTGCTCGGGAGAAAGTTTCGCCTCGATCCTGCGCTCCCTCGGCTATGTCCTCGAGCGGCGCAAAGGCCCCGCCATCACCACGCCTTTGCTCCCGATGGCGCCGACCGAGCCGCTCGCATTGCGCGAGTCGCCGCCCGTCGAAACAAGCGAGCTTGCGGCGGAGGGCGCCCCGCAAGCGGAGGCCCAATTTGACGCCCAAATAGAGGTCCAAGTAGAGGTCCAAGTAGAGGTCCACGCCCAAGAGCCCGTGATCGAGGCCGCCGGCATGGAAGCAGAAGCCCCGCTTGGCGAAGTGTTGCTAGGCGATGTCCTGGCCGCAAGGCCGGGGTCTTGCGCCGAGGAAGCGCCGCCGACCGTAGCGGAGGACTTACCCGAGGCCGCAGCGGCGCACGCGCCGAACGCGCCGATAGAGGACATGGCGCAGGCGAAAGGCGAAGCCCCGGAGCCGGCGGACGCGGCGGCGCCGGCAGATGCCCCGGGCGAAGCGGCCACGGATGCAAGCTCGGTTGCCGCGACGGAGTCCGAGCAGGATGGCGCTGTGGCGGATTTCGGCGCGGTCGAAGACGCGGCTGCGTCAGACCCGGTCGAGCCGGCGCTGATCGAAGTCTGGCGGCCGCATCGGCAGCATCATCACGCCCGCCGCCCGGAGCCGCGCGCAGCTAAAAAGCCAGAGCGGCGCGAAAATGCGCCGATCGCGGCTGACGCCGAAGCCGCAGCGGCGGCGCCGGACCAATCGGCCCAGCCGGGACCGCCGCGCGAAAGACGTCGCACGGAGCGAAGCGGCGATCGGGGACGAGCTGGAGCCGAGTCCCGGTCCGCCGGGCCCGGTGGCGCTTCGAGCGAAGGGCGCCAAAATGGCCATAAGGACGGACGCCCGCCAAACCGCGGCCCGGCCAAAGGGCGTTTCGAGGGCCAACGCGACCGGCGCGAAGGCGGCGGCCCCTCTCGAGGCGCGGAGGACCGCCGGCACGGACATGGCCACGGACCTGGCGCTCAATTCGGAGCCAATGAGAAGAGATCGAGCGAACGGGCGCCCGATCCCAATTCGCCTTTCGCCAAACTTCTCGTGCTGAAAGCGCGGCTAGAAGAAAAAAACCGGCCAGATAGCTGAGATCCCAGAGTGATTGCCGCTGTTGCGATTATCAAACACCGCGCCGTTGATTTCTTTTCACGATGCAATTCGAAGAGCTGGCGCCTTTTCGGGATTGCGCGTTAGGACTATGGTGAGAATATTCTTGTAATTTAGCGATGCGCGGAATATTCGCGCGGTTTTGCGTTGGAGACCGCAGATGGGCAACCGATTGGTCCTGCACCTCGCCGCCGCGCTCCTCTGCGCTTCGCCGTCCCTTGTCTTGGCCCAAACCGCCGACCCCGTCATCAATCGAGGCGGCGGCATCGCTGGCACTGGTCTGGGCGTGGGAGCAGGCGCCGCTGGATCGCAGACAACGGCTCCTCCGCTGGCCAATCGAGCGCGTTCGCCGGCGGTGATCAGCGGGACCGGCCATATCGGCGCTGGGACTGGAGGCCTCGGTCTTGGAATGGGGAACGCGACGGGCGGCATCTCGGCCACCGCCTTCGGCGCCGGAAGCGGCGGCCTCGCCAACGGCACAAGCTGGGGCAGCGATACCGGCGGCGTGCAGGGCGTCGGACGCGGCCTCGGAGCTGGAAGCGGCGGCCTCAACGACCAAATCTCGATCGGCATCAATACCGGGGGCATCCAGGGCAGCGCGATCGGCGCCGGCACTGGCGGGACCAGAGATCTCAATACTCTCGGCGCCTCCACCGGCGGCACGAGAGAAGGCAATAACGCGCCGCGATTTCGAGTCGTCCAATAGAGCATGATCGTCGCAAGCCGACGGAACACGCTCTATCTCCTTATTTTAGCTGGCGCTCCGGCAAATATCCGCAATCTTTTACAGAAAGAGCGCTTGGCTGGCCCGCCGAGCGGGGACGCGCCAATCGCGTCGCATCCCCTATGATTTGCCCTTTTTGACTGTCGCGGCGTACGCGACTTTACGCCCCCTCGCCCACGGGATTGATCTTGCGCGGCGGGCCCATCAGCGCCGGCTGAAACAAGATTGCCGCCGCCAGCGTGCAAACCAGCGATAGGGCCAGCAGTTTGCCCATACTGGAGGTGCCCGGATGATTGGACAGCCACAGGCTGCCGAACGCCGTCGCGGTGGTGAGCGCGCTGAAAAAAACCGCGCGGGTGAGGCTCGATTGCAAGAGATTCGTCGTGCCCGCTCGCCACGCCATCACGAAATAGATCTTGAAAGCGACGCCAAGGCCCAGAAGCAGCGGGAGGGCGATAATATTGGCGAAATTGAGCGGCAAGCCGATCAGGACAGTGATTTCAAGCGTTACGACTCCCGCGAGCAGCAAAGGCACGAGGGTGAGGAGCACGTCCGAAATCCGGCGCAAGGCAATCAGCAGGAGAATGCTGATCGAGGCCAGAGCCCAAATGCCCGCCATGATGAAGGCGTGTACGACCGTCTTGCCCGATTCCTGAATGGCGATCGGCATGCCAGTGGCTTGCGGATCGATCGCCTGAACCGCCTCGCTGAAGCGCACCAGGGTTTCATTATCGTTCGCATCGCCTTTCGGCGCGACAGAAATGCGGGCGCGGCCGTCCGGGGTCACCCAATCGCGCGCCAGATTCGGCGGAATCGAGGCGATCGTCACCTTCTGCGCGCCCAATGAGGCGCGAAGGAGATCGAGCATCGTATGCAGGCTGGGCAGCAGGGCGGCGCGGGCGGCCTCCCGTCGCTGCGGCGGCGCCTCCGCCATTTTACGCATGAGCGCGGCGAGATGACGGGCGTCGTCGGCGCCCTTTCCAACGCCGTCGCCAGCTGTCGCGCTGAAGGCGGTGGCGGCCTTCTCCATCGCCGCGATATCCTCGGCGTCGCTCGGCGCCAGCCGGGCGCGGCGCGGATCGAAAATATAGGCCAGGGCCGTGCCCGTCTTTCGGATGATCGCGAGCTTTGCGTCCTGATCGTCCGGAACGAATGTTTGCAAAGTTGTGACGCGGGCGACTTCGGGCAATTGGCTGAGACGCGCCGCGAGCGGCCCGGCGGCCGCGAGCGATGGGGCCAGGACGTCAATGGTATTGGTTCCGGTCGCCGGATCTTTCATCAGGTCGAGCAAGGTGGAGACCGATTCGACCTTGCTGCTGCGCAAATTCAGCGGATTGAAATCGAAATGGAGGTTGCGCAGCAAAGGCGTTCCGGCCAAGGCGATGGCCAAGGTTCCGATGACGATTGCATAGCGGTGATCGGCCATGAACTGATCCACCGGGGCCAGGAATGGATAGCCCACCGTCTCTTGTTCCGCGGGAGGGCGCAACACGGCCAGCAAGGCGGGCAGAACCGTGATCGCCGAAAAAAAGGCGATGAACATGCCGGTGCCGGCGATGAGGCCAAGTTCGGAAACCCCGCGGTAATCGGTGGGCAGAAAGGAATAGAACCCGGCGGCCGTCGCCGCCGCCGCGAGCGCCAGAGGCCGTCCGGCCTTGGCCGCCGCATGCCGCAATGCCTGGTTGAAATCCGGCTCCTTGTAGCGTTCTGCGCGGTAGCGCACGCTGAACTGAATGCCGAAATCGACGCCGATCCCGACGAACAAGACGGCGAAGGCGACCGAAATCAGATTGAGCGCGCCGACCATCATGAGCCCGACCGCGGCCGTGATGGCGAGGCCGACGACGACGCTCAAGGCCACCGCCAACACGATGCGGCCCGATTTCAAGGCCCGCCAGATGATGAAAAGCACGATCAGGGCGGTCGCCGCGCCATTGACGCCAGCGCCTTGCTCGACGGTGGCGAATTCTTCGTCGGCGAGCGGCACAAGCCCCGTCAGCCTGACCGTTACCCCTGTCTTGGGAGAGAGGCCGAATTCATCCGCGCTCTGCCGGATGAAGTCCGACGGGATGGCTCCAGGCTTCAGCGCCTCGTAATCCAGGACCGGCTTCACCTGAATGAACCGGCGCAATTCGCGCGGATCGGGGGCCTGCGCGCTCAGCAGCGTCCGCCAGGAAAAGAACGTCGGCCGCCCCGCCAGCAAACCATCGAAGGCATCGGCGAGCGCGACCATCGGCCGATCGAAATCATCAAGGGTCCCCGCCTTTGCCTTGACCCCCCGGTTGATGAAGGAAAACGCCTCCATCAGCCCGCGCAAGCTCGGGTCAGAGGCCAGTGCGGCCAGGAAGGGCTGGGCGCGAAACAGTTCTTCCGACGTGTGCTTAACGTCGGAGAGGGGCATGAACAACAGCCCGTTCTGATTGAAAAACGGCCCCCCTTCCGGCCGCAGGACTGATTCGTAAAGGTCGGGGCGGGTCGCCAGCCTTTCGGTCAGCCGCTGCGCGGCTGATTCGGCCAGCTCGGGCGTCGCGCCATCGATCACGACGACAATCTGATCCTTACGCTGCGGGAAGGCTGCGTCCATTGCGGCAAGATCTTGCCGCCACTGCAGTTTAGCCGAGATAAATTCGTTCGTATTCGTGTTGATCTTGAAATGCGTCCTCGCATATTGCGCGGAGGCGATTGTCGCTGCTATCGCCAAGGCAAGCACAAGCCATTTGAATCGCCTGCATATTGTCACTATCGCGACAATTGAGCTTGAAATTGGCCCTGAAGACGCCGGCGCGGACGAAGAATCTTGGACTTTACTGTCTGGTGATATGTTCATGCGTTGCTATCGCCAATCGAAAAATGCCAAGCTATAGCTTTGTTGTTGAATAGCTGGCGCATTGGGTTGAAAAGCTTACGTCACGGCAAGTACCGATCTCCACTATTCTGGGGAGCGCCGCGGCTCTCGACGTGAGAGTTGTTTGACAAGTCCTTGTCGCGGCTACAAGCTGGAATAGGAGTTGAGATAAGGTATCGCCTGCTTGTAAGGGCTCATTTGGTTCGGCGCTAGGCAAATTTCATGAAGGTAATCTTGGCTCAACCGCGCGGTTTCTGCGCCGGCGTCGTCCGCGCGATCGAAATCGTTGAACAGGCGCTCGAAAAATATGGCGCGCCGATTTATGTCCGGCATGAGATCGTCCACAATGGCTATGTCGTCGAGAGCCTCAAGGCAAAAGGCGCTCGATTCGTCGAAACCCTGGCCGAGGTTCCTCATGGCGCCCGCACCATTTTCAGCGCGCATGGCGTCGCCCGCTCCGTCGAAGAGGAAGCCGCCGCCCTGGGCCTTCCCGTGCTCGATGCGACCTGTCCGCTGGTCGCCAAGGTCCATAGCCAAGGCGAGCGTTACGTGCAACAAGGCCGGACGGTCGTTCTGATCGGCCACGCCGGCCATCCGGAAATCGAAGGAACGATGGGGCGCATTCCAGGTCCGGTCTATCTGGTCCAATCCGAAGCCGACGTGGACAGACTTGGGCTTGCCTGCGACGCGCCGCTGGCCTATGTGTCTCAGACGACGCTGAGCGTCGATGACACAAAATGCATCATCGCCGCTTTGAAACGCCGGTTTAGCGACATTGTCGGACCGGAAACCAAGGATATTTGTTACGCAACGCAGAATCGGCAGTCCGCCGTGCGTGAACTCAGCCGGCTTGTCGACGTTATTCTGGTCGTCGGCGCCAAGAACAGCTCGAATTCGAACCGGTTGCGCGAAATCGGCGCCGAAGCCAAGGTGCCGGCCTTTCTGATCGCCGACAGGTCGGAGCTCGACCTCGAGATCGTGCGGGGTGCCAAGGCCGTCGGCGTCACCGCGGGAGCCTCGGCGCCGGAAATTCTGGTCGAGGAGATCATCGAGGCCCTGCGCGGCCTTGGTCCGATCGAATTGTCGATGCTGCCGGGGGTTGAAGAGAATATCGAATTCAAGCTGCCGGCCGAGCTTGTCGATCGTCGCGTTTGACGCCCCGCGCTTGCCCGGCGGCTTTGCGACCAAGAAAAATGCAACATACAAAACGTTAGTCTAGACAGCGCTGGAGCATGTCTTCAAGGCGTCGCGGCCTTTTAGGGATTTGCTCCAGCCAACAGCGTCAACCTCGGGGGTCAGGCATTGGGAATACCGCTTCTTCAAATGGCTCAGATCGGGGCCTATGTGGTCCGACAGCGCCTGGCCGGGCGCCGGCGCTTTCCGCTCGTCCTCATGCTCGAGCCCCTATTCCGCTGCAATCTCGCCTGCGCGGGCTGCGGCAAGATCGATTATCCCGATGCAATCCTCAATCAGCGCCTCCCCCTCGCCGATTGCCTCGCCGCGATCGATGAATGCGGCGCGCCCGTCGTCGTGATCGCCGGCGGCGAGCCTTTGCTGCACAAGGATCTGCCGGAAGTCGTCGAGGGCGCCATCGCGCGCGGGAAATTCGTCACGGTCTGCACCAACGCCTTGCTGCTGGAAAAGAATCTCCATCGCTATAAGCCGAGCCGCTATTTCAATTGGTCGATCCATCTCGATGGCGATCAGGCGATGCACGACGATGCGGTCTGCCAGACCGGCGTCTTCGATCGCGCCGTCAATGCTCTGAAGCTCGCCAAACAGCGCGGATTTCGCGTCACCATCAATTGCACTTTGTTCAACAACGCCGAGCCTGCCCGGGTCGCAGCTTTTTTCGATGCGGCGTCGACCCTCGGCATCGAAGGGATCACCGTTTCGCCGGGCTATGCCTATGAGCGCGCGCCCGATCAGCAGCATTTTCTCAATCGCGAGAAAACCAAGAACTTGTTCCGGCAAATCTTTGCGCTGGGCAAGGGCGGCAAGGCCTGGCCCTTTTTCCAATCGACGCTCTTCCTCGACTTCCTCGCCGGCAACCGAACTTATCATTGCACGCCTTGGGGCAATCCGACGCGCACGATTTTCGGCTGGCAACGCCCCTGCTATCTCCTCGGCGAAGGATATGCGGCGTCTTTCAAGGAATTGATGGAAGAAACCGACTGGGACGCCTATGGGACGGGCAATTACGAAAAATGCGCCGACTGCATGGTTCACTGCGGCTTCGAGGCGACCGCCGTCGAGGACGCGTTCAGCCATCCGCTGCAGGCGCTTGGCGTGGCCTTGCGGGGCATTCGCACGCAAGGTCCGATGGCGCCGGACATTCCGCTAGACCTGCAAAGGCCCGCCGATTACGTCTTCAGCCGGCATGTCGAGCATAAGCTCGCGGAAATCGGTGAAGCCGAGGGCCCCCGCAAGCAGCTTTCGGCCGCGGAATAGGGCTTCGAAAGCCGCCCGCGCATCGAGCGCCGTCTGAAAGAGCTGAGGGACTTGGCGCGGATCGCGTAGGAGCGAGCGCGCCACTGCCCCCAGGGCGAGAGTTCCATCCGACTGCATGCCGACCAGAGCGGCATGCGGCAACCGCCGTTCGGCGGGGTCGGCAACGACGCGGAGCGCCGCGAAGGGAAGCTGATAGGCGGCGGCGACGCGCGCGGCGATATGCGACTCCATATCGGCGACGAAGGCGCCCGTCTTGACATGCAAAGCGCGCTTGGCGGCATGGTCGATCACCGGCGAATCGACGCCGGCCATGTCGACGATCGGCGCGCCGCCGAGCGCCGCCGAAAGCCGCCGCGACCAAGCCGGATCGCCGTAATAACGCTCCCCGTCAGCCGCGATGATCGAGCGCGCTACAAGGGAGGATCCCGGAATGAGGCCCGGCGCAAGTCCGCCCGCCACGCCAAAACTGATAATGGCCGATGCGTTGTTCGCCGCTGCCTTCTCGAGCGCGCGCGCCAGAGTCGCGCCATCGCCGCCGCCCGACAGAACGAGGACTCGCGGCCCGGCCGCAAGTTTGGCTTCCGCCCGCAGGCCGGTGACGGCGATCACCGGCATGCCGGCTATATCCCGAATTGCGTCGAAGGCTGATTGCCGCGCTTCAGATTGCGGTAGCGCGCCATCGCCCAAAGCGGGAAGAACTTTGAATAGCCATGATAGCGCAAATAAAAGACCCGTGGAAAGCCTGTCGCGGTAAATCGCTCTTCTTTCCAAAACCCGTCTCCCGCTTGCGCGCGCGCAAGATAGCGCATGCCCGCCGCAATCGCTGGATCGTCAACGATGCCGGCCGCCATCAGTCCAAGCAATGCCCATGCCGTCTGCGAGGCGGTGCTCGGGGCCGGGCGATAGCCCGCGTAATCCATCGCGTAGCTTTCACCGCCTTCGCCCCAGCCGCCATCCACGTTCTGGATGCTTTTCAACCAGGCGACAGCTTTTTGCACCGTTTGCCTGCCTGGGTCCAGCCTAATAGCGTTGAAAGCGCAAAGGACCGACCATGTCCCATAGATGTAATTCATCCCCCAACGGCCGAACCAGCTGCCGTCCTTTTCCTGAACCTTGACGAGATAGCCGACGGCGCGCGCGAGGGCGGGATTGCGATCCGGCGTCTCGCCAAACTGGCCCAGCATGGAGATGCAGCGCGCAGTGACGTCCGCTGTCGGCGGATCGAGCAGAGCGCCGTGATCGGCGAAGGGAATCGCGTTTAGATATTCCCGGTCATTGTCGGAATCGAAGGCGCCCCAACCGCCATTGGCGCTCTGCAGGCCTTCGATCCACTCGCGCGCCCGAGCGATCGCCTCTTTGTAAGTCACATCATTGTGATCACGGTCGGACGCCGCCGGCCATCCGCCGGCCGCGCGGTCCATCGCCATGGCGACGACAGCCGTATCGTCGAGATCGGGATAATAGGCGTTGGCATATTGAAACGCCCATCCGCCGGGACGGACGTCGGGCTTCTGCGCCGCCCAATCGCCGGCGACGTCCGTGACCTGCAACGGGACAAGCCAGTCGAGCGCGGCCCGCAGGCGCGGCGCGACCTCGTCGCCGCCCGCCTCCATCAACGCGTGACAGGCCAATGCCGTGTCCCACACCGGCGAGACGCAAGGCTGGCAATAGGCCTCGTCTTCCTTGATGACCAGAAGCCTGTCGATCGCGGCCAGAATCTGGACCATCCTAGGGTCCGATCTTGGAGCGCCCAGCGAATCGAACATCATCGCCGAATAGGCCATCGCCGGATAGATCGCGCCGAGCCCATCCTCGCCGTTCAATCGTTCGGTCACGAAGGCGACCGCCTTGTCGATTGCGCTTCGGCGCCAGGATGTCGGAAAATAGGGCTCGGTCCAGCGCAGAAGCTGGTCGATCCCGGCGAAAAGAGCGGTCCAGGGAAATTTCTGATGCGGCGCGCCCGGCCAATGGCGGACCTCCTCCAGCGGCGCGACGAAAAGCTCGTCGATCGCGATCTTGCGCGGATTGCGCGCCTTCGGCTTCAAGGCGTGCACGACCATCAAGGGCGCGAGCACGGTGCGCCCCCAATAGGAAATCTTGGTCAGATGGAAGGGAAACCAGCGCGGCAGATGCATGATTTCGACTGGCATGACCGGGACGCCGCGCCAGGGCAGCGCGCCATAAAGCGCCAGCAAGGACCGGGTGAAGACATTTGTCGAGGCGGCCCCGCCATGCGCCAGAATCGCCTCCCGCGCGCGCCGCATATGCGGCGCCTCGGGCGAATCGCCGATCATTTTTAGGGCGAAATAGGCCTTCACGCTGCTGCTGATATTGAACGCGCCCTCGGCGAAGAGCGGCCAGCCGCCATGCCCCGCTTGCCGGCGCCGCAGATAGGCGCCGATCCTGGCTTCGAGCTCGTCCGGGATCGGCTCGGCCAAAAAATGCCGGAAAAGGATATACTCGGCCGGGATCGAGACATCGGCCTCCAATTCGAAGACGAAATGCCCATCCGGCCGTTGCTCGGCGAGAAGCGCCGCGCGCGCGCGGGCGAGCGCCGTTTCGATCTCCGCGAGCGAGGGTTCCAGCGCGGCGGACGCCTCCGCTGCGCTCACGTCGCCCACCATAGCAAACCGATCCGCCACAGCCGCCCCGCCTCTTCGTTCAGTGCGTGAATATTCATTTCATTTGCATGATCGCGTCAGCCGCGCGATTGCCGGAGCGAATCGCGCCTTCGATCGTCGCCGGCAGGCCGGTCGCCGTCCAATCGCCGGCAAGCGCGAGATTGGCATAGGCGGTTCGCGCGCCAGGGCGGCGCGCGTTTTCTTCCGGCGTCGCGGCGAATGTCGCCCGTTTCTCCTTGATGATTTGCCACGGAGGCAGCGGCTTTTCAAGCTGCGTCGCCTCCGCGACCTCCGCCCAGATCGTCGCGGCGAGCTCTTCGCGCGCGACATCGAGAAGCCGGTCGGCGCCGCTGATCGTGACCGAGAGGCGATCTTCGAAGGAAAACACCCATTCGATCGTCCCGTTCACGACGCCGAGAATGGCGGGGACATCCTTTGGCGGCGCGATCTTGAAATGGGCGTTCACGATGGCCCGGAAGGATTGCGGCGCCTGCAGGTTCGGCGCGAGATCCTGCGCGACCGGCGCCGGCGCCGCGAGAACGACTTTGTCCGCTGCGCCGAGCGCCGCCCGCGCATCGCCAAAGTCCAGCCCGGCGATGCGATTTCCAGAAAACTCGAATCCGCGCAGCCGATGATCGAGACGAATGTCCGCGCCGATTCGCGTGAGATGGGCGATGGCCGGCTCGATGAAGGCCGCTGAGAGGCCATGCGCGACGAGCGGACGGCAAGCCCCGCCGCCCTTCGCCAAGGTTTCCCGCACGATGGCCGCCGCGAGATGGGAGGAGCCCTCGCTTGGCTCGATGTTCAGCGCGGCGAGCAGAAACGGGCGCCACAGCCGCTCGTAAAGCGCGCCCTCGCAAGCCATCACCGCGCCGATGGGCCGGTCCTTTCCGGGCAGAAGCAAAGCGAGCAGCGCCAGATAATCGCGCCAGTTCGCGCCGGGCGGCCCCCTGCCCTCGACAAAGATCCACCACGGAATCGGTCCGGCGTTCGGGCGCACCCGCCAGCGCTCTTTAGTGGCGAGATCGACAAAGGAAAAATCGGCCTGCGCCGGACCGGACAACCTATCGGCGCCTCCGATCGTAGCGAGGAAATCCAGCGCGGCGCGATTGCCCGACAGAAGCAAGTGATTGCCATTGTCGATCACCATGCCGAGCGTCGCATCGAAATAGGACCGGCAGCGCCCGCCCGCCTGACGCGCCGCCTCATACAGCACGATTTCGCAAGGCTCCCCGGCAAGCCTCACCGCCGCGGCGAGCCCCGCGAGGCCCGCCCCTATAATATGAACGACAGGCTTTGCCA
Organism: Methylocapsa aurea; assembly: GCF_000746085.1. GTDB lineage: Bacteria > Pseudomonadota > Alphaproteobacteria > Rhizobiales > Beijerinckiaceae > Methylocapsa > Methylocapsa aurea. The sequence continues at coordinate 189,966 of NZ_JQKO01000005.1, forward strand.
TCAAATGAGGCCGTAGCGCAGGACCGCCAGCAGGACGCGCCGTTTCGATGTGCGGATTCTTGCGCGCGGCGGGGCGAACCGGGTTTCGCTCAAATCGGCGAGAATAGGCTGATAGACCTCCGCCATGATCCGAGGCGCCCGCACGCTTTGGCGCGGACAGCGCGCCATGATCGCCCGCGCCTCGTCGAAATGATATTGCGCGCGCGCGATGACCGGAGCGCAGGCTGCGCCAAGCGCGGGATGCGCCAGAACCGCTTGCGGATCGGTCTCGAAAATTCCTGCGTCGATCAGGGCCTCGCGCGGCAGATAGAGCCGCCCAATCGCGGCGTCCTCATCGAGATCGCGCAAAATATTGGTGAGCTGGAAAGCGCGGCCCAGATGATGGGCAAGGCCGGGACCCTCCTGCGGCGGAACCCCGAAGATGCGCACCGAAAGGCGCCCCACCGCGCTGGCGACGCGGTCGCAATAAAGGTCGAGGCGCACCCAATCGGGCGCCTGAATATCGGCCTCGACATCCATCTCCATGCCGTCGATGATGGCGATGAAATCCTCGCGCCGCAGGTCAAAGCTCTCGATCGCCGTCAGGATGCCGCGCAGGCGCGCAGGCGGCGCATCGCCGGCGTAAAGGGCGTCAATATCGCTGCGCCATTTGGCCAAGGCCGCGAGGCGCTCCGGACGCGGGCCGCCTTCGTCGGCGATATCGTCGACGAAGCGGCAGAACGAATAGATTTCGAACATCGCCTCCCGGCGCGGGCGGGGCAGAATGCGCATCGCCGCGTAGAACGAACTGCCGCGCGAATGGGCGGCGGCATCGGCGTCGACCGACTCCGAGGCGGCGCCGTTCATGCGCCACCGACCGGCGTCGGCGCCGGCTGACGCGCAAAACCCGCGAGGCAGGACAAGATCCCGGCGCAGGAATAGGCGATGAAGCCGGGCTTGCTCAGATGCACCTTCTCGCTCAAGGGATCGCGCTCGAGCAGAAGCGCATTGAGTTTTTGCGCGAGCCGGGCGATTGCCGCCGTCTCGAGACGCAGGCGAAAATCCTGAACCAGAGGCGGCAGTCCAGCCCCCATGTCGACCAAGGCTGCGTTCCTCATCGCCAGATCCTTGAGCGCGGCGCGCAAGGCCGGCGAAGCTCTTTGCGCCCCGAGCGCATCGACATCGGCGCCATGCGCGGCGAGGGTCTCTTGCGGAACATAAACGCGATCGAGATTGCGGTAGTCGGCGGCGCAATCTTGCAGATGGTTAATGACCTGCAGCGCCGAACACAAAGCGTCCGATGCGGGCCAAGTCGCCTCGCTCTCGCCATGCACGTCGAGAACGAAACGTCCGACCGGCGCCGCCGAATAGGCGCAATAATCCATCAGTTCGGCCCAGGTCGCATAGCGGCTCTTGACCGCGTCCATCCTGAACGCGCGCAAGAGATCCAGCGCGTGGCGCGGCGAAAGCTTTTTGGCCTCGAGAACAGCGCGCAGAGGCTTGGCCGCCTCGATCCGATCGCTGCGCCCCAGCAGCGTCGCCTCGAATGCGTCGAGGCCGGCCAGCTTTTCGTCGGGAGAAAGCGATCTATTGTCGACGACATCGTCGGCCCCGCGGGCGAAGCGGTAATAGGCGAGGATCGCGGCGCGATATTTCGGCGCGATGAGCCTTGAGGCGACGGGGAAGTTTTCTTGCGTATGCGTCTTCGAGGGTTCGATCGTCGCCACAGCGCTCATCGCACATATCCGTTTTGCCGGAACCACGCCAAAGCTTCGGCGAGCGCCTCGAGATAGGGCCTCGCCTTGTAGCCGAGGTCGCGTTCGGCCTTGGCGGATGAAAAGAACATGTGATGTTTTGACATCCGCAATCCATCGATGGTCACGAAAGGCTCGCGCCCGGTGACATGGGCGCTCGCCTCGGCCGCGAAAGCCAGGGGATAGACCAGCCGGCGCGGAATCCGAAATCGCGGCGGTTTGCGGCCGGTGAGCCTGGCGATGTCGCCAAGCATGGCGGCAAGCGGGGCGTCCTGACCGCCAAGAATATAATGCTCGCCGATCTTGCCGCGCCACAGCGCCGCGAGATGGCCGCTGGCGACATCGTCGACATGCACGAGATTGAGGCCGGTATCGACAAAACCGGGGACGCGGCCCAATGCCGCCTCGACGATGATCCGCCCGGTCGGCGTCGGCTTGATGTCGCGCGGACCGATCGGCGTTGACGGATGGACGATGACGGCGGGCAAACCCTCGCGCGCGATCATTGTTTCCACAACCCTTTCGGCGACAACCTTACTTTTCTTATAGGCGCCGATCGCCTCCGATTCGTCAAGGCGCGCGGTCTCGTCGGAGGCCCCGCCATCGGCGGCGCAGGCGATGGTCGCGACGCTGCTCGTATAAACGATGCGCTCGACCCCCGCCTTAAGGGCGGCTTGCATGAGGTTTAGCGTTCCATCGCGATTGGTCCGCATGATCTCGCGCGGATCGCGGGCCCAGAGCCGATAGTCGGCGGCGACATGGAGCAGATAGCGCGCGCCGTCCATCGCCCGCGCGATGGACGCAGGCTCGCACATGTCGCCCTCGGCGACTTCAACATCGAGATTGGCGAGATTGGCTCGATTGCTGGCCGGACGCAGCAGCGCTCGCACGCGATAGCCGGACTGGACCAGGGCATGCGCCACGGCGGAGCCGACGAAGCCCGAGGCTCCCGTGACCAGAACCATGTCGCCCGCCACTTCGCCGCGCCTCTCTAAAGGAATCCCAAAACCGCTTTACACCAGTATGCGGATGGGGAATATCACCTCTCCCGCCGTTTCAGCAACCAGCCGTGGGCAGATTTGGCCGTCTGGCCGCCGATCGCGCTAAAGTGCCTGGATCGGCAAGCGCGCCTGCGATATGCCCGTTGGCGCCGCCGGCCGCGCGACCGCCCTCGGCCTTCGCCGCGCCGCCAACGCCCGTTTAGAAAATCGAACCCGAGGCCACTATGAACGCGATCGCCGATCTCTCCGCCGCGGAACGCGAAGCATTGCGAGACCGGGTCCGCGCCGACTACGACGCCTTCCGGGCGCGCGGCCTCAAGCTCGATATGACGCGCGGCAAGCCCTCCCCCGAACAGCTTGACCTCGCCAATGGCATGCTCGCCTTGCCCGGCAATGGCGACTACTTGACCCAGTCGGGCGAGGACGCCCGCAATTACGGCGGCCTGCAGGGCCTGCCCGAAACGAGGGCGCTGTTCTCGCATGTGCTCGGAGCGCCGCAGGACCGCATCGTCGTCGGCGACAATTCGAGCCTCGCGCTGATGCATGATTGCCTCGTCTTCGCCCTATTGAAAGGCGTCCCTGGCTCGGCGCAACCCTGGTCCAAGGAGCCCTCCCCCGCCTTCATCTGCCCGACGCCAGGCTACGACAGGCATTTCGCGATCTGCGAGGAATTCGGCGTCCGCATGCTCCCTGTCCCATTAACGGGACATGGGCCGGACATGGACGCGGTTGAGGCTCTCGCTCTCGATCCGGCGGTGAAAGGCATGTGGTGCGTGCCTAAATACTCGAACCCGACCGGGGAGATCTATTCTGACGCGACGATCCGGCGCCTCGCGTCCATGCGCGCCGGCGCCGCCGATTTCCGGCTGTTCTGGGACGACGCCTATAGCGTTCACCATTTGACGGAGCGCCGGCATCAAATCTTGAACATTCTCGATGAATGCGCCCTTGCCGGATGCCCGGACCGCCCCTTCGTCTTCGCCTCGACATCGAAAGTCACGCTGGCGGGAGCCGGGCTCGCCCTTTTCGCCGCCTCGCAAGCCAATGTCGCCTGGTTCCTCGCCCGGATCGGCAAGCGCACGATCGGCCCGGACAAGTTGAACCAGTTGCGCCACGTCCGCTTTCTTAGGGACGAAGAAGGCCTGCGCCGCCACATGGACGCGCATCGCGCCTTGCTCGCCCCAAAATTTGCCGCCGTTCTGGAGGCGCTGGAGCGCCATCTTGCGGGATTTGGCGTCGCCCGCTGGAGCGCGCCGGAGGGCGGCTATTTCATCGCCGTCGAGGCCTTGGGCGGCGCCAAGCGCGTCGTCGAACTCGCCAAGCAAGCCGGCTTGGCATTGACGCCGGCGGGCGCGACTTGGCCTTATGGCCAGGATCCGCACGACAGTTCGCTGCGGCTTGCGCCAACCTTTCCAACCCTCGATGATGTTCGCATCGCTTCGGAAGGCATAGCGCTTTGCATTCTGCTGGCGGGGATCGAGGCGCTCTGCCCTGTTGAGGGCGCGCTCGGAACGCAATGAACGCCCCGCAGCGCGTTCATTGCGTCGCCAAATCCTCGCCGCAGGGCTTTCGCGCCGCTGAAAAGCTCTGCTTACGATCAAAGATCTTGCTATAGTCGACCAATGATCAAACCTGTCTCCCCTCCCGGCCTTTCCACGAAATCCTCGCAAAAGCCCTCGCCCCGCGCGCTATTGCCGCTGCTGCCTTACGTGCTGCGCTACAAGGCGCGAATCGCCGGCGCCCTGCTTGCCGTGACGGTCGCTTCCGCGGCGACCCTCGCGGTGCCTCTCGCAATCCGCCGCATGATCGATTTCGGCTTTTCCGTCGACAGCGCCGGCGTGATCAATACCTATTTCTTCGCGCTGATCGGCGTCGCCGGCATTCTCGCGCTCGCCTCCGGATCCCGTTATTATTTCGTGACGACGCTCGGAGAACGCTTCGTCGCCGATCTCCGGACGGATGTTTTCAAGCATCTTTGCCGTCTTGACGCCGGCTTCTACGACACCGCGCAGACCGGCGAGCTTCTTTCGAGGCTCACCGCCGACACCACGCAGATGAAAACCGCCTTCGGCGCGACCGCGGCCTTGGCCCTGCGCAATTTTTTCCTCTTCCTCGGATCGATCGCGCTGATGGTCTATTCGAGCCCGAAGCTTTCGGCGGTGGTGCTGATCGCCATTCCGGTCATCGTCCTGCCGCTCGTCGCCTCGGGGCGCTCCGTGCGCAAGCGGTCCCGCAAGGCGCAGGACACGCTCGCCGAGGCGAGCGCCTATGCCGGCGAAAATCTCGCCGCGGTCCGGGTGATGCAGGCCTATGGCGCGGAACCGGCGACCAGCCAGCGCTTCGGCGCTGCCGTCGAAGAAGCCTATCGGGCCGCGCGCAATGCCGCCGCCGCCAGAGCCAGCCTCTCCTTCGTGGCGATCTTCCTGATTTTCGCCAGCATCGTCGGCGTCCTGTGGTTTGGCGCGCAGGACGTCCTCGCCGATCGCATGACGGGCGGCCTATTGTCGCAGTTTCTGCTCTACGCCATTTTAGGCGCGAGCGCGCTCAGCGAATTGAGCCAGGTCTGGGGTGAAATATCCTCGGCCTCGGGCTCCGCCGGACGCATCGCCGAAATTCTCGCCGTCCAGCCGACCATCCAAGCGCCTGTTCCGGCGGCCATCCTGCCCTCGCCGAGCCGGGGCGACATCCGCTTCGAACATGTCGATTTTTCCTATCCGACCCGGCCTTCGGACGCCGCTTTGCACGATCTCTCGTTCAAGATCGCGGCGGGCGAAACCGTCGCCATCGTCGGCCCCTCAGGCGCCGGCAAGACGACTTTGTTCCAGCTTCTTTCCCGGTTCTATGACCCGACTTCGGGCCGCATCCTGCTCGATGGCGTCGACATCAAGACCGCCGATCCGGCCGAGTTGCGGCGGCGGATCAAAAGCGTGCCGCAGGATCCGGTAATCTTCAGCGCCTCGATCGCCGACAATATCCGCTATGGCGCGCCGGAGGCCAGCGACGAGGCCGTGCGCGACGCCGCCCGGCGCGCCGCCGCCGACGATTTTATCCGCGCCCTGCCCGAGGGCTATGCGACCCGCGCTGGCGAACGCGGGGTCACCCTGTCGGGCGGCCAGCGCCAGCGGATCGCCATCGCTCGGGCGATCTTGCAGGAGGCGCCGGTGCTGCTTCTCGACGAAGCCACCTCCGCGCTCGATTCCGAAAACGAGGTCCTGGTCCAGACAGCGCTCGAAAAGGTGATGTCGGAGCGCACGACGCTGGTCATCGCGCATCGCCTCGCGACCGTTCTCAACGCCGACCGCATTCTGGTTCTGGAGAATGGCCAATTGGTTGAGGAGGGCGTGCATGCGACCCTGGTCGCCAAGGACGGCCTCTATGCGCGCCTCGCCAAGCTTCAATTCGAAACCGGCGCCGCGGCGCTCAAGAACGGAGAGAGCGCAGCGGCCGAGTGAGCGCCGGAGCGCCTCCCCATCGGATGGACTCATTTGATCGAACGGGAACCACTCAGATTCGAAGAGTTGGAGCATGTTCTTATGAGACATCGGATATATCCGATGTCTCAATATCGAAAAAAAGCCAATCAGCTTTGTTGGAACATGCGCTAAGGCGCGCCCCGGGAACAGCTGGAAATCAATCCACCGAATCATACATGGATTGAAAATTGCCGAGCTTCGCCCAGGTCTCCGCATTGGTCTGTTTCAATGACCTCCATTGGACCAGGAGCTCATCGAAAATCAGCTCGTCGAAATTGAAGACTTGCTCCGGCAGGACGGCGACAGGCGCATGGATGCCGGTTTTGATCTCCTCGAGCAGACCGGGATCGGCGACATGAACGCCTCTTTCAGAGGTCGTCATCAAGACCCTTTTCATTGGCTTTCCGCCAAGGGCTTGGACGATGACCAATTGCTGCTGCATGTGAGCGACCTCGACCCATTGCGCCCGAATCGCGCGGGCGGCAAGTTGAACATCAGATAGCGGCAATTCGCGAAATCTCAGTGACGCAACCGCCGAATCGTCAGCTTGTCAATGGCGTAGTCCATAAAATTACTCAAGCGCCTTTTGTCCACCGGAGGCGCCAGGTTTTCAGGCCGGAACGCGGATTGACGCCCTCCGCGCATTTTTCAAATCCTTCGCGCTCGTAGAACCGGACCGCCCGCCCATTGTCCTGGTTGACGTCCAATTCGAGCCCGATTGGCGCGCGCCGCCGCGCCTCGTTTAAAAGCAGCATCGCCGCGCCGCTTCCTTTCGCATCGGGCGCCACGGCGATCTGGTCGAGATAGCCGCTCACCGGGTCGAGCGTTGCGAAGCCGATCAGCCGGTTCGCGCCATCATAAGCGCAAAAAATTGCCGCCCCGGACGCCTTGAGCGCTTGCATATGAGCGCAAAACCATGGCCGCCGGGCCGAAAAATCGATCTCCGGCATCGCCTCGCGCCAGCTTGCGACCCAAAGATCGGCCAGGCGCGGCAAGTCCTCGTCTTGGGAGTCGCGTATGGCGATGGCGCGGAACATATTTGCAAGCATAGCATATAAGGCGCGCCATGGCTGGCGCTGTGACGCGCCTTGCGCGCTGGCATGGATCGATTTAGAGCCTGTTCTGGAAAAAGCTGAACCGACTCTTTTCGATATTTAGACATCGGCTATATCCGATGTGTCATAAAAACATGCTCCAGCCGTCTGAATCCGATAGCGCCAAGCGGAAATCGATCTCCTTCCTTATCTGGTTGTTTTAGCGCATGATCTTGTCCACGAAGCGCTCCCTTCGGCGCATATGCGAGATCGGCATTTCCGGATCCTCCGCTTGACGCATCTCACCGAACCCGCATCGGCCAGATCGAACGGATCCACTCGGAAAACGTCGCCAGATGCCCCTTCAGGTCGGAATGGAGCAAGTTGACCCGATCGCCCGCCGGCGCATCCCGGCCGCCGGCGTGCGGCGCGTCACGCTTGCCGATTTTCGCTCCTATGCCGCGCTCGATCTCGACATTTCCGCCTCCCTCGTCGTCCTCAGCGGCGACAATGGCGCCGGCAAGACCAATCTGCTTGAAGCCTTGTCGCTGCTCGCGCCGGGGAGGGGCCTGCGGCGGGCGGAATTGAGCGATTGCACGCGCCAGACCGGAGGCGGCGGCTTCGCGGTTTCGGTCGAACTCGAAACGCCTTGCGGCGCCGTTCAGCTCGGAACCGGCATAGAGCCGCCAAGAAATGCGCCGCCGCTGCGCAAATATCGGATCAATCGCGAGCCGGTCAGCTCCATCCGCCTCTTTAGCGACCATATCCGCGTGGTTTGGCTGACGCCGGCGATGGATGGACTCTTCGCCGGAGCGGCGGGGGAGCGGCGGCGATTCCTCGACCGTCTTGTGCTCTCGATCGACGCCGATCATGGCGCAAGGGTCAATGCGCTCGAGCGGGCCCTGCGCGGCCGCAACCGCCTGCTTGCGGACGGCTCCAGCCATGGCGACAGGATCTGGCTCGACGCGATCGAGCGGGAAATCGCCGAGCTCGCCATCGCCGTCTCCGCCGCGCGCCTCGAGACCGTCTCGCATCTCTCCGCTCTCATTCTCGCCGCCCGCTCGGATGCTCTTTTCCCCTGGGCCGAACTGAAGCTTCAAGGCGAGGTCGAGCATTTGGTCGAGGAGCGCTCGGCTCTTGAGGCCGAGGATATTTATCGCGGGCTTTTGCGCGACAACCGGGCGCGCGATGCAGCGGCCGGGCGCACCCTGATCGGACCGCAGGCCAGCGACCTGCTTGTGAAGCACGGTCCCAAACAGGCCGAGGCGGCGCAGGCTTCGACCGGCGAGCAAAAGGCGCTTCTCGTCGGCCTGGTTCTGGCCCATGCCCGCCTCGTCAAGGCAATGAGCGGGATCGCCCCGCTCGTCCTGCTCGACGAAATCGCAGCCCATTTCGACCCAGTTCGCCGCGCGGCCCTTTATGATGGCCTCGAGACCTTGGGCGGGCAAATCTGGCTGACCGGCGCCGATCCCGCGACTTTCGCCGCGATCAAGGCGCGGGCGCAAATGCTGACAGTGACGCCCGGGCGCGTCGCCGCCTTCGCATGAAGGAAACGGCCAGGGCGGCGCCCCGCGCTCCCGCTGAAATCGCTCACAATCGGACTTGCGATCTTATATACTGACCAAAAGAGGCTCCGCCGCCGCCGTCCAGAGATCAATGATTCCGCACGAACCAGGAAGCGAATCGCATTAAATGGCACAACAAGACAAGGACGCCAGCGCCGCCGCGGCCAAGCCGAAACCGGGCCTGTTCGCCCGCGTTTTCGGGCGCAAGGAAGCCCCCGCCGCCGCGCCGGAGCCCTTGCCCGAGGAACTCGCGCCGGCGCAGATCCTAGAGGCCGAGCCTTTCTTGGAGGCTGACTCTTGGCCGGAGGAAGCCTTGGAGCCGCCGGTCGCCAACGCCGCGCCCGCGCCAGCCGAAGCTTTGGAGCCTGCCGAATTTTTCGAGCCGGCTGCGGCCAAGTCGTCCGAGCCGCCGCCGCGGCGCGGCTGGTGGGCAAGATTGCGCGAGGGTCTGGCGCGCTCCTCCAATTCGATCGGAAGCGGCCTGATCGCCATATTCACCAAGCGCAAGCTCGACGAGTCCATGCTCGACGATCTGGAAGATGTGCTGATCCGGGCCGATCTCGGCGTCGCAACCGCGGCGCGGATCGCGAAAATCGTCGGCAAGGGCCGCTACGATAAGAATGTCGAGGTCGAGGAAGTAAAGGCGATCCTTGCCGCCGAAGTCGAGCGCGTGCTGGCCCCTTACGCCAAGCCGCTAGAGCTCGATCCCGCAACAAAGCCTTACATCATTCTCGTGGTCGGCGTGAACGGATCGGGCAAGACGACAACCATCGGCAAGATCGCGGCGCAATTTACCGCCGAAGGCCGCAAGGTTCTGCTCGCCGCCGGCGACACCTTTCGCGCCGCCGCAATCGAGCAATTGCTGATCTGGGGCGCCCGCCTTGGATGTCCGGTCATTTCGCGCGAACAGGGAGCCGACGCCTCGGCTCTCGCCTTCGATGCGATCAAGGCCGCGCAGGAGCGCGGCGACGATGTCGTCCTCATGGATACCGCCGGGCGCCTGCAAAACCGGACCGAGCTCATGGCCGAGCTCGAGAAAATCATTCGCGTCATGAAAAAGGTCGATCCCCGCGCGCCGCATGCCGTGCTTCTCGTCCTCGATGCGACCGTCGGCCAGAACGCCCTGAGTCAGGTCGAGATTTTCGGCAAAGTCGCCGGGGTGACGGGCCTTGTCATGACCAAGCTCGACGGAACCGCGCGCGGGGGAATCCTCGTTGCGATCACCGACAAATTCGAGCTTCCGATTCATTACATCGGCGTTGGCGAAACCGCCGAAGACCTCGAAGCTTTTACGGCCCGCGATTTCGCCCGGGCCATTGCGGGGCTGGATGGCTAGAAAAGCCGCTCGCAGCGCGATCGCATTGCAAAGCCGAAGCGATCCTGCGCGGTTCGCCGACTTGGCATTATTTTCCGTCAGGACGGCGATTGCCTTTTGGAGTGCGCGGGCTCGGTCGCCACAAAGCGACCCGCCTTTGATGGAACGAAACGACAAGAAAGGTTGGCTTGAATGAGCGAAGTCTCGAAACGCGTCCCCACCGCCGCATCGAAACAGGTCAAAGCGGGGGCGGTCTGGCTGAAGCTTGGCGTGGAAATGGGGCCGCTGATCCTGTTTTTCTTCGCCAATGCGCGGCCGAAGCTTTTCGAGCCCCTGGCCGGACTTTTTCTGCCGGAATCGATCTTGAGCGGCCCAAACGCCGGGCTCTATACGGCGACTCTCGTTTTGATGGCGGCGGTCATGGTCGCCCTGATCGTCTCCTATGCGCAGACGCGCCGACTCCCGGCCGTGCCGCTCATGACAGCCGTTCTGGCGGTCGGCTTCGGCGCGCTGACGCTCTATCTCCAGGATACGACTTTCATCAAGATGAAGCCGACCGTGCTTTATGCTTGCTTCGGCTTGGCGCTTTTCGGCGGCCTCGCGATCAACAAGCTGCTCCTGCCGATCGTGTTCGACAACGCCATGGCTCTGACCGAACGGGGCTGGCGCCTGCTCACCCTGCGCTGGGCTGGATTTTTCTTCGTTCTTGCGCTTTTGAACGAGATTGTCTGGCGCACCCAGTCGAATGACGTCTGGGTTTCCTTCAAATTTCCTGGAATTATGATTTTGCTCTTTGTTTTTGCCGTCGCGCAAGCGCCTCTTATGCTGCGGCACAAGCTGGAAGAGGAAGAAGAGGAGAAGGCGACGGACCCTTGTTGAGGGCGCCCGCCGGTAAACGGAGCCGCGCTCATCTGCATCCAAGACGGTTTAATGGCTTTGCTTGAAAATCCCGGCGAGAAAGGCGGTCAGAGTCGGTATTGCTGAATTCGGGTGGTGCGCAGGCCGGCGAGGCCATGCTGATCGATGGACATCTGCCAGGACAGGAATTCATCGACCGTCAAAGTATAGCGGCTGCAGGCTTCCTCCAGCGAAAGAAGGCCGCCGCGCACAGCAGCCACGACTTCCGCCTTGCGCCGGATGACCCAGCGCTTGGTTGTCGCGGGCGGCAAATCAGCGATCGTCAAGGGGCTGCCATCCGGCCCAATAACATATTTCGCCCTATGACGATTCGGTTCGGCCATCTTCAAAAACTCACGCATTACACTGACCTTGATGTCGGTCAACATAAGGCGGGTGTTTTAAGATTTACCTAAACCGATGCCCTGGTTTTGCTGGCGAATCTCCGCGCCGCCGCCTTTAATCCTCTTGCAGCAATTCCCTTGCAACGGATCGAGAGCTTCACGATTCATGGCTCTCGTTGCGGCAATCCATTTGCGTAACGTTAGAGCATGATGCCGAAAAGTGGGAACCGGTTTTCGGATGACATCATGCTCTAACACTTTGAGGAGAGGCGGATTCAGACTTTGAACGAGATCGCGTTGCGATTCCGTCCAAAATCATCCGGCTCCAGGGAAGCCGCGGCGGCATCTGAAAGCGTTCTCGAAAGTTCAGAAGGTCTGCGGCGAAAAAGTCTGTCGGGTTTTTCGGGACCTGCTATAAAGCATTTCCGACTTTATCCGAACCATGCCAGCGGCGGAGCGAAGGCGTTGGCGGAGGCCGGAGCGATCCCGAGAATTCGGTCGCGGGAAATTTTTCAAGATTTTGTAAAGTCCCGTGGGGTTGCCTTGTTCCGCGCTTCGCGCAACCCGGCTGAAACCGGCCTTGGAGGCGGAGCGCGCTCCGGCCGGCCATTGAAGCGAGCGAGTGACGGCGGCCATGACCAAAAACCCCGCGCCGGGAGGGAGCCAAGTCTCCAACAGTCTCGGCCTCAATAAGAGTCCCGCAGAGACGCGCGTTGTCGTCGCCATGTCCGGCGGAGTTGATTCCTCGGTCGTCGCCGCGCTCCTGAAGGAGCAGGGCTATGACGTCATCGGCGTGACCCTGCAGCTCTATGATCATGGCGAGGCGGTCCATCGCAAGGGAGCTTGCTGCGCCGGGCAGGATATTCACGACGCCCGGCTCGTCGCGGCGCGGCTCGAAATTCCGCATTATGTCCTGGATTACGAAGAGCGCTTCAAACAGAAGGTCATCGGGCCGTTCGCGCAAAGCTACGCCACCGGGGAAACGCCGATCCCCTGCATTTCCTGCAACAGCGAAATCAAATTCGCCGACCTGTTTGAAACCGCGCAAGATCTCGGCGCCGACGTTCTCGCCACCGGCCATTATGTCTCGTCCAAGTTCGATCCGACGGGGCAGCGCGCGCTGTACCGCGCCTCCGACGCGACGCGCGACCAAAGCTATTTCCTGTTCGCGACTACCAAGGCCCAGCTCGAGCTCCTGCGGTTTCCGCTCGGCGATCTGGCGAAGACGGACGTCCGCGTCCTCGCGCACCGGTTCGGCCTCCTTGTCGCCGACAAGGCGGACAGCCAGGACATATGTTTTGTCCCGACCGGTAAATATAGCGATGTGATCGAGCGCCTGTCGCCCTGGGCGGCGGAGCCGGGCGAAATCGTGCATGTCGATGGCCGGGTGCTTGGGCGGCACGCTGGCGTCATCCATTATACGATTGGGCAGCGCCGCGGCTTAGGGCTCGGCGCAACCACGGCGGCCGCGGGCGAACCGCTCTTTGTCGTCAAGCTCGACGCCGCGCGAGCGCGGGTCGTGGTCGGGCCGCGCCGCGCCCTGGCGACCCGCCTCGTCCGCTTGCGCGCGCTCAATTGGATCGGAGCCGGCGCGCTCGAGGACCTCGCCAGCGACGGACATGAGCTTTTCGTGCAGGTCCGCTCCAGCCGCCCGCCGGTTCCCGGATATCTCTATGTTGGCGACGCCGAGACATTCGTCGAGTTCGCCAGCGACGAGGACGCGGTCTCGCCCGGTCAGGCCTGCGTCTTTTACGAGTCGGATCAGCCTCGAGCCCGCGTGCTGGGCGGCGGCATCATCAGCTCGACTGAACCCGCCTGCCCGGCGGTGGCCAAAATCTCGCACCAAGCAGAGCTTGAACATTTTTCCGCCTTGGCGGAAGATCGCTCAAGCTCTGCCGGAGCCAGAGCGAAGCCATAAGAAAAGCTGTCGTGATTCCAGGTGAAGGGAATGCGCTGGCAGCATCAGCTGGAGGTTGAACGCCCGTGCAAGAGGAAACCTTTCCCGGCGACGCTCGCGTCTTGGATGGACGATCGGCGCCGCAGGGGGCAGACGCCCCGATCCTCGACAACAAACATGTCAAGACATCCTATGCGCGCTGGGCGCCGATCTATGATCTGGTCTTCGCGCTGGTCCTTCGGCCTGGCCGGAAGGCCGCCGCCGCCGCGGGCGAGCGCCCCGGCGGGCGCGTGCTCGACGTTGGCGTCGGCACCGGCCTTGAATTGCCGATGTTCGATCGGCGGACAAGGTTGATCGGCGTCGATCTGTCCGAGCCCATGCTCCGGCGCGCCCAGCATCGCGTCAGCTCGAAGGCCCTGCGCAATGTCGAGGGTCTTGGCGTCATGGACGCGACGCGCCTCGCTTTCCCCGACGGGCATTTCGACGCCGTCGTGGCGCCTTATGTCCTCACAGTGGTTCCCGACCCGGAAGCCAGTCTCGACGAGTTGGTCCGCGTCGTGAAGCCCGGCGGCGAGATCATCCTCGTCAATCATGTCGGCGCGGCCAGTGGGCCAATGGCGTGGATCGAGGCCTGGCTCGGCACGCGCAGCGCCGATCTCGGCTGGCGGCCGCAATTCCCCTGGTCCATTCTCGGCGATTGGATCGGCTCCAATCCGCAGGTCCGCCTCCTGGAGCGGCGCAGCCTACCACCTTTCGGGCTATTCACGCTCGCGCGCATCATGCGGCTTTGAACCGGCCGAACAGGCTGGCTTTTTTGGCCACGCTCAGCCAAGTCAGGCGATAATGTCCGGGGTCAGCTGATCTTCGAGAAAGCTCAGCCGGTCCCGCAAGACGAGCTTGCGCTTCTTGAGCCGCTGGATTTGCAGCCGATCGGCGGCGCCAAGATGGAGCAAGGCGTCGATCGCCGCGTCAAGATCGCGGTGCTCCTGACGCAGATGCTCGAGTTCGGCCTGCAACGCGGCGCGCTCCTCGTCGCTCAATCTGTCCGCCATGAACCGCCGTTCCCCGTCGTTCGAAACCTGTTTCGACGCCCCTTCGCCCAATAGCGCCGAACGCGGCGCGAAAATAGGTTCGGCACCGCGCTCCGGCAAGGCCAATGGCCAAGGCATTTTCAACTTAATAATGCATGATCTGAAAAGAGTTGCAGGGTTCTTGGAGAGGATCATGCGTTAAAACAAAGAGATACAAAGCAAGTTGCATTCCGCTTAGAGCATGATGCCAAAAAGTGGGAACCGGTTTTCGGACGACATCATGCTCTAACTCTTTGATGAGAGGCGGATTTAAGACTTTGGACGTGATCGCGTTGCGATTCCGTCCAAAATCATCCGGCTCTAAAGACACCGGCTAGCGCCGGTCCAAAATAGGAACAAACGGCATGGGGTTACCGGAAACGGAGAGCGCGTCGGCAAGATTTTGCAAGTCCGGCGGCAGCGCGCTTTCGAACCGCATCGCGGCTCCGGTCACGGGATGCGGGAACCCGAGAAGCGCCGCGTGCAAGGCTTGCCGGGAGAGCGCATTGAGGCGCGCCTGCGCTTCCGGCGGGAGCCGCGCCGCCTTGCTCTTGAAGCCTTTCGCATAGACGGGATCCCCCAGCACCGGATGCCCGCAATGGGCCATATGGACGCGGATCTGATGCGTGCGCCCGGTTTCCAACCGGCAGGCGATAAGGCTAGCCTCCTCGCCAAAGCGCTCGATGACGCGCCAATGCGTGACGGCATGACGCCCGCGCGAGGCCGGAACGACGGCGATTTTTTCGCGATCGATCGCGTGACGGCCAAGCGGCGCATCGACGACGCCCGAAGGCCGCGCCGGAACGCCCCAGACGAAAGCCAGATATTCGCGCGCAAGCGCAAGCGTCTTGCCGTGATCGGCGAAGGTCTTTGCGAGCCCTTGATGGGCGGCGTCGGTCTTGGCGACGACCAAGAGGCCCGACGTATCCTTGTCGAGCCGATGGACGATCCCCGGCCGCCGGACTCCGCCGATGCCAGACAAGCTCGCGCCGCAATGGGCGATCAGCGCATTGACGAGGGTTCCGGCTTCATGTCCCGCCGCTGGATGGACGACCAGTCCGGCCGGCTTGTCGAGAACGAGCAGATGCGCGTCCTCAAAGACGATTTTGAGCGGAATGTCCTCGCCCAGGGGCGTCGGATCCACAGCCGCCGGCACGTTCAAGCCAATGACCTGGCCGCCGCGCACCGCTTGGCTGGCGTCCTTGACGGTCGCGCCGTCGATTGAAACAAGGCCCGCCTCGATCAGGCCTTTCAGCCTTGTGCGGGACAGATTGGCCCCCGCCGCCGCGGCCTCCGCCGCAAGGAAACGGTCGAGCCGCTCGCCGCCGCGCTCGTCGCCCACTGGGTAGACGAAGCTCCCGCCATCGGGGCTTCGATCCGCCTCTCGCATATCCGGCTCCACGCGCTGGAGCGCCTTCCGATCGGTTTTGACCGGAAAGCCGCCCTCGTCCTTAAGTTTTCCGATTGTCCCCCCCCGAACATTTTTCCGCGACGCGGAAAAAGCCCATGGCGCCTCCCCATACACCGATAAAGGCGGCGGCGCCCATTCCAAGCTGGAGGGAACGCGGGCCGATGTCTCGCCACCACTCGGCAAATCAAATATAAGAACGGCCGCCCGTTGCGCATTGTCCCAGCCAGAGCGGTTCATGTCGATTCTCTCGGTCTATCTCCGCGTGCTCGGACAACTTGGCGGGCAAAAGCGTCTGGCGATCGTCCTGGCCCTCGCCAATCTCGCCCTGGCGACCGCGCAATTCGCCGAGCCGGTTCTGTTTGGCCGCATCATCGACAGGCTGACCAGCGCCGCGACCGCAACCAAAGCTTTGAGCTTTCAGGACCTCCTCCCGCTGCTGGCCGCCTGGGTCGGCTTTGGCCTGTTCTCCATCCCGGCCGGCGTTCTCGTCGCCTTGAACGCCGACCGTCTCGCGCATCGGCGCCGGCTCGCGGTGATGGCGCTCTATTTCGAGCACGTCCTGCATCTTCCCTTAAGCTTTCACAGTTCGGCGCATTCCGGCCGTCTGCTCAAGGTGATGCTCGAGGGCGCGAATGGAATGGCCGGCCTCTGGCTATCGTTTTTCCGGGAAAATTGCGCCTCGCTCGCCGCGCTGCTCATTCTCCTGCCTTTGTCGCTGGCGCTGAACTGGCGTCTTGGCGCGCTTTTGATCGCGCTGGTTTGTGTGTTCGGGTTTCTGACCGCCTTTGTCCTGCGCCGCACAGAGTCCATGCAGCAGTCGGTCGAGCGCCATAACAGCTCCCTCGCCGAACACGCCTCCGACGCTCTCGGCAATGTTCCGGTCATCCAGAGTTTCACCCGCATCGACCTCGAAGCCCATACGCTGCGCCTGATCATCGATCGCGTTCTGGCGGCGCAAATGCCGGTGCTGTCCTGGTGGGCCCTCGCCGCGGTCGGGGCGAGAGCATCGGCCACATTGACGCTGCTCGCGATTTTTCTGCTCGGGACCTGGCTCAATCTTCAGGGCCTCGCGACGATCGGCGAGATCGTCACATTCATGAATTTTGCGACCATGCTGATCGCCCGGCTCGAGCAGGTTGTCGGCTTTTTCAACAACCTTTTCATGCAGGCTCCCAAATTGCAGGAGTTTTTCGGCGTCCTCGACACCGCGCCGCAGGTCGCCGACAGTCCCTTCGCCGTGGATCCCGGCCGCCTCGAAGGCAAGGTCGCCTTCGACCATGTAAGTTTCTCCTATGATGGCAGGCGGACCGCCGTCTCCGACGTAACTTTCGAGGTTGCCCCAGGAGAAACCGTGGCCCTCGTCGGGGCGACGGGTTCGGGCAAATCCACCACGCTCGGGCTGTTGCACCGGGTGTTCGACCCGACGAAGGGGCGGGTGCTGATCGACGGATTCGATATCCGCGACCTGACCCTGGCGTCGCTGCGGCGCAATATCGGGGTGGTGTTCCAGGAGCCTATGCTGTTCGCCCGTTCGATCGAGGAAAATCTGCGAGTCGGCCGACCCGACGCCTCGACGGACGAGATTCGCATTGCGCTCGAGCGCGCCCAGGCCGATGAATTCGTCGCCCGCCAAAGCGACGGGCTGGCGACGATCGTTGGCGAACGCGGCCGCTCCCTGTCGGGCGGCGAGCGCCAGCGGGTCGCGATCGCCCGCGCCCTGCTAAAAAACCCGCCGATCCTGATTTTCGACGAAGCAACCTCCGCTCTCGACGCGACCACGGAGCGGCAATTGCAGATCGCGCTGGAGAAGGCGACCGAAGGCCGCACCACTTTCGTCATCGCCCATCGGCTGGCGACGATTCGCGGCGCCGACCGCATTTTCGTCTTCGAACAGGGCGAGATCGTCGAAGCCGGGAGTTTCGAGGAGCTTGTCGCAAAGAACGGCCGCTTCGCCGCCTTGGCGCGGGCGCAGTTCATGGCCGCGGGGGCGCCGCCGACCTCTCCCTGACCTGTCGCGGCATTGCTATTGCATGCAAAAATGCGGTTCGGATGGAATGACGCAAGCCGGACGAACCAATCAGCTCACGGTCGCACCGAGATTAAGAGCGAGGACCACATGTCAGATCAAAGCGCCTCGAACGAGGCCTCAAACGCCCCGGCCGGGGCCGCCCCCGCTTCGGCCGAGCCTTCGCAATCCCCGACCGAAGCCCTCCCCAAGGGCGGCTGCGCCGGGGCCCATGCCGCATGGGTGCAAGGCGGACAACGCGGCCAATTCGTCATGCGCGCGATGCCGGTTCCGGAGATCGTTCCCCCGCCCCCGGTGGCGGCGACGCCCTCCCCCCCGAGCGGGGAGCTTTACGGCATCTGCAATAAAAGAGAGATCCGCGACCGCATGGGGAAAAGTTTCCCCTTGATGCGCCGCTGGACCGACGGAAAACTGCGCCCCTGGGACGTTTTCATCGCCCGGTTCGGCAAGGAATATCACGCCTATGTCAACGAGTGCCCGCACCAGCACGTCCGCCTCGATTGGGAGAAGAACAATTTCTTCGAGCCCAACTATCTGAAGCTTCTCATGTGCGGCAAGCATGGCTCGCAATTCGACCCGGAAACCGGCGTTTGCATCTCCGGGCCTTGCAAGGGCGCGCAGCTCGAAAAGATCGTCTGCTTTGTCGATGACGAGGATGATGTCGTCCTGGCTGGGATCAACATCGATCTGGAAGCCGAGATCGGCCCGGCGGCGGGCGATCCAAGCGTCGACGAAGTGCTTGAAAACAACGGGTTCAAGCTGCAATCGACAAAACGCGAGTTCTTATAAGGCGCGCCGCCTCTTTTTAAAGTCCGCGGGACGCCCTGGATCTTTGCGCCGCCGGCAATGCGGATCCCGGCGGCGCCCTCCGTCCAGGCGGCTTCAATGCTGGAGGGCATTCCCGAACGCCTGCAAGCCGACCGGCAGAATCCGCAAGGACGTAATGCGGTTCTTGGTCTTGCGCAGCACCTCGAATCGGAACCCGTGAAACGTAAAGACCTGCCCTGATTCCGGGATCGCCCTCGCTTCGTGAATGACAAGTCCGGCGATCGTTGTCGCCTCTTCGTCGGGGAGGTTCCAGGCCATGACCCTATTGAGATCGCGGATCGGCACCGACCCCTCCACGACCACCGAGCCGTCGGCTTGCAGCCTGACGCCTTGAACGACGAGATCATGTTCGTCGGAAATGTCGCCGACGATCTCCTCAAGGATGTCCTCCAGCGTGACGAGGCCCATGACCACGCCATATTCGTCGACGACGATGGCGAAATGCGTCTTGCGCTTCAAGAACGCCTGCAATTGGTCCTGGACCGGGGTCGTATCGGGCACGAACCAGGGCTTCAGCGCGAGTTTCTCGACGTCGAATTCGGCGACCTCGCCGCTCCAGGCGTCGAGTGCGCGCAGGAGATCCTTCGCGTGCAGCACGCCGACGATATTATCGGGTTCGCCGCGCCAGATCGGCAGGCGGGAATAGGGCGCCTCGACAACCTCGCGGATCAATTCATGCGGCGGAAGATCCGCATTGAGCATGAGCATTTTAGTCCGGTGCACCATGAGGTCGGACACTTCGAGGTCGCGGAGATCGAGCAGGCCGCCGAACATGTCGCGATCGGAGCGGCCGACGCCCCCCTCCCGATGCAGAAGATCGACGGTGCTTTTCAATTCCTCGTGCCCCGACAATATCGAATGCCGCCGGCTGGTGTCGACGCCGAAGAGCTTCAGGACGCCGCGCACCAGCGCTTCGACGCCGACGAGGATCGGCCCGAAGATCGCGACAAAAAATGAGATGGCGCGGGAGACCAGCAGCGAAACCCGGTCGGGATAGTTGATCGCCACGGTTTTCGGCATGACCTCGGCAAAGACGAGCAGCAAGACGGTCATGATTGCCGTCGCATAGAGCGCGCCGCGATCGCCGAAGAACTCGACGAGCACAATCGTCGTGAACGCCGATGAGCCGATATTGACCACCGTGCTGCCGAGCAAGGTGGCCCCGATCAGGCGATCCCGGCTCTTCAGCAGCCGATTGACCCGGGCGGCGCGAATATCGCCGGTTTTCTCCAGGGCGTGCATTCGGGCCCTCGACGCCGCCGTGAGCGCCGTTTCGGAAGCCGAGAAAAACGCCGCCAAGGCGACGCACAAGATTATTATGACGATCGCGAGCCAAAGATCGACCGGCAAACCCTCGGCACCCGCGCCGTGCATGGCATCAATATCCCGTTGTCAATTCATCTTGAAGAAAGCCGCGGATCTCGCCGGCATCGACGTTCTTCGCCACGAAACAGTCGCCGATCCCCCGCGCGAGGATGAATGTGAGGGAGCCCCGCTCGACTTTCTTGTCCTGATGCATCGCGTCGACGATCTGATCGGCATCCGCGCCAAGACCAGCGATGTCGCCGATCCGAGACGGCAATCCAACCTCCCTGAGATGAGATTCGACCCGGATTTGATCCGCCTCGGAGCAAAGTCCGACACGCGCCGAGAACCGAAAAGCACAGGCCATGCCAATGGCTACGCCCTCGCCATGCACAAGCCGCCCCCCATCGTAGCCGGCGATGCGCTCCAACGCGTGGCCGAAAGTATGGCCGAGGTTGAGCAGCGCCCGCTCGCCCTGTTCGCATTCGTCGCGGGCAACCGTGGCCGCCTTGGCGGCGCAGCTTGTCGCGATCGCATGGACGCGCTCGGCGCCGCCGGTGAACAGTCCCCGCCAATTGGCTTCAAGCCAGCGGAAAAACCCCGCATCGCCAATGAGGCCATATTTGACGATCTCGGCATAGCCGGCGCGAAATTCGCGCGGCGGCAAGGTCTCCAGCACATCCGTGTCGGCCAGAACGAGCGAGGGCTGATGGAAGGCGCCGATCAGATTCTTGCCATGCTTGGAGTTGATCCCGGTCTTGCCTCCGACCGACGAATCGACTTGGGCGAGGAGCGTCGTCGGGATTTGAATGAAGCGCATCCCGCGCCGCACCGTCGCGGCGGCGAAGCCCGCCAGATCGCCAATGACGCCGCCGCCCAGGGCGACGATCAAATCGCCGCGCTCGAGCCGCGCTGCGAGCAGGGCGTCGCAAACTTCGGCGAAGACGGCGAAGGATTTCGATTCTTCGCCAGCGGCGACGATCACCGTGGAATGGCGCAGGCCGGCCGCATCGAGCGCCGCTTTCAGCGCGGGCAGATGCAGCTTGGCGACATTCGAATCGGTGACGATGGCGCAGGCGGCGGCCGGGGCCAGGCGGCGAATGTGGTTTCCAGCCTCGGCGATCAGCCCAGAGCCGATCGAGATCGCATAAGCGCGGGCCCCAAGCTTGACCTCGACAAGCGCGCGGCTTACCGCGGGATCATGATTCGATAAGAGTTCACGGCGCGACGTCGAATTGCTCAAATCGTTCATGTCCTTCGGCTTTGCTGGCGGCGGCGGATCGGGCGAAAACCGCAAAAAGAATTCAATGCCC
This sequence comes from Methylocapsa aurea, assembly GCF_000746085.1. Taxonomy (GTDB): domain Bacteria; phylum Pseudomonadota; class Alphaproteobacteria; order Rhizobiales; family Beijerinckiaceae; genus Methylocapsa; species Methylocapsa aurea. Next base: position 211,178 of record NZ_JQKO01000005.1, read on the forward strand.
GAAATCATTTCCTCGACCGTCGCTTCATGCGGTCCATCGCGCGAAACCACGGTGACGTCGGCGCGGGCATAGACGGGATAGCGCTGCTCCAGCAGCGTCCTTAGCGTTGTCTCTGGATCGGCGCCCTGGAGGAGCGGACGATGCGAACGCTTGCGCACCCGGCGCCAGAGTACATCGGGATCGGCCTTGAGCCAAACCGATATGCCGAGCTTGGCGATCCGCGCCCGTGTCTCCTCATTGAGAAAGGCGCCGCCACCGGTGGCGATTACGCGGGGGCCCTCCTCGAGCAGCCGCGCCATGACCCGGCGCTCGCCGTCACGAAAATAAGGCTCGCCGTGACGGGCGAAAATATCCGAAATCGACATCCCGGCCGCGGCTTCGATCTCGGCGTCGGCGTCGACGAAGGCCAGTCCAAGCCGCTGCGCGAGGCGCCGACCGGTCGAGGTCTTGCCCGACCCCATGAGGCCGACGAGGACGATCGAGCGCCGCCCGAGCCCCGACACGAGCACCGCCATGCGCCTATCGCGCGCGCGCTCCTGCGCCCCATAGCGCGCCGATCCGATGTCGCTGATCATGCAAAACGTATAGCATGGCCTCAGAGTCGAATTAAATGGCGCTTTTGCCTTGGCCCGAAGCCTTCAGCCTCATGAGCGCCATCTTCGCTGGGACTGCCTCAAGACGCGGCGCCCCAAGCGACAAAGGCCTTCCAAGCGCCCCAGCCGCCGATCGCCAGCAGCATGAAAAAGGCCGCCGCGCCGAGGACTTCAATCAGGAACGAAAGAATTGCGAGGACCGCGCGCGAAAACGCGGCCTCCCCCGCCGCGGCCGCCGATTGTCCCGCGGCGGCCGCGCCGACTCGCCGCTCATCGGCAAGCCTGGCGCGCCATGCCGCGCGCCGCGCGCCAGCCCCATGATCAAACCGCACTTCGGCGGCCAAGGCTTTTTCGCGTTCAAGAAGCCGATGCGCCATGTAATCGGCGATCGCGTCGATCATCGCATCGATGCTTTCGCTCTCCGCCAAGGCGATGCGGCCATGCCTCGTATCCTGCACGAAGCGATAGGCGCGCCGGTCCGGCGCGATATCGACAAAGCCGATCATGTCGATGAACAAGCGGGGATGCTCGCCAGGCATGATGGCGACGTCGAACAGATCGATTTCTGGCGGCGCCTCGGCCAGAAGTGGCTCCAATGCGTCCCGCAGCATTTCGAGCCGCGCCATTTCCGCGCCGCGCAATGTCGCGATCACCTCCGCGCGCTCGGCTTCGTCGACCCGGGCTCGGCGCATCGCGCGCTTGAGCCTCGACCCGAGCTGCGGCTCGTCGCCGCGAAAGCCGCCGCTCGAGCGCCGGACGCCTGCTGAAAAGCTCGACGCCGGATCACGCGTCGGGTCCTCCAAAGTCACTCTCCCTGTGATCGAGACCAAGGCATTGACCCGAACCGGCGCGGACGCCAACGCGTTTGGGAAGCGAGGCTCGGATCCGCCGCAAAAGCAACTTTGCGGCCCTGATCGCATCATCGCCAATGTCTTTCACGAAAAAACGTTAATTTAACGCAATTTATGCGAAGTCATTAAGGGAAGGCGCACATTGCATGTAAGTCGGTTAATGGCCTCGTAACCGGCCCTTCCCAGGAATGTTTTGCCCACCTTACTTGGCGAGCATGACTTTCGCCGCGCCGCGTCTGCTCAACAAATTGAGCGTGACGTCCTGTCCATGCCGATGGAACTTAAGATCGACGGAAGAATCGCGCAGGCTCAAATGGCGGATGTCCACGAATTCCAGGAAATCCGGCATGATGGGATCGTGGAAGCTGATCGAATCGGTTGCATAACTAAGGTCCATGCGAAGACAGGCCGCAAGGAAAGCGAAGGGCGCCGCGGCGGCCCAGGCTTGCGGCGCGCAAGCGACGGGATAGGCGGTCGGGCCGCGGTGCGGCTTGCGAATGAAGCCGCAAAACAATTCCGGCAGACGGCGCAGCTCCTGATGGCAAGCCGCATCGAAGATGGCGGAAAAAATCTGGCAGGCTTCCCGGGCGAGCCCGTATCGGGAAAAGCCAAGCGCGATGATCGCATTGTCATGCGGCCAGATCGAGCCATTATGATAGGAGATGGGATTATAGCGCGCCTCGCCGCTCGCGACGGTTCGGATCCCCCAGCCGCTGAACGAATCCCTGGCCAGAAGGGTTTGCGCAACGCGGGCGGCGCGCTCCGGCGCGGCGATTCCCGTGAACAAGGCATGGCCGGAATTGGAGGTCCGCACCCGGCAGGGATTTTTCCGGCCGTCAAGCGCCAAGGCGTAGACGCCGATGTCTTCGCACCAGAACGCGGCCTCGAATCTCGTTTGCAGCATGAGCGCCTGGGCGCGAAGCTTGTTTGCGAAATCGACTTCGCCGAATCGATCCGCGAGCTTTGCCGCATGGGTCTTGGCGCTGAAGACATAGCCCTGCACCTCGCAAAGCGCGATCGGCCCTTGCGCCAAAGCGCCGTCAGCATGAAAAATGGAATCGTAGGAATCCTTCCAGCCTTGATTGACGAGGCCGGTCTCGGTCTGCCGCGCATATTCGACGAAGCCATCGCCATCCTTGTCGCCATAGGCGTCGACCCAGTGCAGCGCCGCCTTGATATTTGGCCAGATCGCCTTGAGCGTCTCCGCGTCCCCGGTCCGGTCGAAATACATGCCCGCCAGCATGACGAAGAGCGGCGTGGCGTCGACGGTTCCATAGTAGAGGCGGAACGGCACTTCGCCCAGACGCGCCATTTCCCCGTTTCGGGTCTCATGCAGGATCTTGCCCGGCTCCGCGTCGGCGAAGGCGTCGAAGGTCTTGGCCTGGGTCGCCGCGAGATAATGAAGAACGCCCTTGGCGACCGCCGGATCCAGCCACAGCAAAAGCATCGCCGTGATGATCCCGTCGCGTCCAAAAGGCGTGCTGTACCAGGGCACGCCGGCATAAGGATAAAGCCCATGCGCGGTTCGCGAGATCAGCATGTAGAGATCGGAGGTCGATCTGCGGCAGACCTCGTTGAAGACGTCGTTCGAGCTTGCGACGTTGGCTATATGGCTCGTCGCCGCCCGGATGTCGCGCCGCCGGGCCCGAAAGGCATTCTGAAAATCGATGCACTCCGGCCGGTTTCGATCGTGGCAGAGGACCGAGGCGAAGAGCGATCCGCGCGCATTGGGAGCAAGATCGAATTCGAAAATCGCCCGGTTCGCTTCGAGGCGAATCGGCGCCGGCGAGAACCGCAGCTCCGTCTTGCGTTTCAGATTGTCGAGTCCCTCGTAATGAAACTCGACGCCGGCCTCGGTGACGAAAGCCGAGACCGCGCCGCGCTTGGCGCGCGTCTCTCCGCGCACCTCGAAGAGATCGCGAAAATCCGCGCTGAAACAAATCTCGACGCGAAATCGTCTGTGGCTATCGCTATAGTTGCAGAAACCAATCCGTTCGTAGCAGACGGCCCGCCACAAGAACTTGGTGCGTTCGAACGCAATCGCGTCGCGCGGCAGCGATATGACGCCATCGGCGTGGACGTCGGGGTTGGCGAGATCGACCGAGAGCGCCGCATTGTCATCCTGAACCACGGAACTCAAGAGAAGCGGCCGCATCCCCTCGAACCGGAGTTCGTACCAGGACAGGAATCGGGTGTCGTTGAAATAGACTCCCTCGGCGCCTGCCCTGCCGACCCCAATGTCCCCGTAATCGTCGAAGACCGCGAAAGCGTCCTCATGCTTCAAACTGCGCAACGCGCGCTGAACGAGGGACGTCTCGGTCTCGATATAATGCTGCGGCAGCTCGATCGCCGCATCCTTGACGTGGTCGACGCCGCGCGCGGCCTCCTGCATGTCCCCTCCGTTATCGGCGATCGGCCAAAAACCTATCCAGAAGCTTGGTTCGCCGACGCATTCATGCCCGCCGCATGCAGCGAGGCATGTTCCCAAGCCGGCGCCCCGAGCGCTTTTGCAGATTTCGCAATAGCCGCGGGCGCCGGCGTTCGGGCCAAGAGCGAACGATAGGCCCCGAGATAGGAATGCGCCATCCGCGCTGCGGTGAAACGCGCCTCGAATTCGGCCCGAACCGCCGCGCGGCTCATCGTTGCGCACTCCTTCACGGCGGCGACGGCGGCCTCCATCGATTCGACGATCACGCCACTCACGTGATCGGCGATCACCTCAGGGACCGAACCATTGCGCCAGGCGATGACCGGCGTTCCCGCCGACATCGCTTCGATCATCACCAGCCCGAAGGGTTCAGGCCAATCGATTGGAAACAGCAGCGCCCGCGCCTTGCCAAGGAATTCGCATTTTTGCGTTTCATTGATTTCGCCGATGAATTCGATCAACGGATGATCGAGGAGGGGCTCGATCTCGGCCTTGAAATAAGCGAGGTCGGCGGCGTCGACCTTGGCCGCCATCTTTAGGCGCATGCCGCTCCGTTTGGCGATTTCAATCGCCCGATCGGGGCGCTTTTCGGGCGAGATGCGCCCCAGAAACGCCAGATAGTCGCCGCCCTCGGGATCGAAGGGGCAAACCTGCGGCGGCAGGCCATGCGGGATCGTCGCGAGCCAATTGGCGCTCGCCGGCATCGGCCGGCGCTGCGCATTCGAAATCGAGACCAGAGGCATTTCCGGATAGGCTTCAAAAAGCGGCAGGATGTCCGGCTGATCGAGGCGCCCGTGCAAGGTCGTCAGGCATTTATGCGCGAGATCTGGAAATAAGGCCTGGGGCAGGAGGTCGACATGAAAATGGATGATGTCGAATTCATCGGCGCGCAGGCGCACCTCCCGCAACATGCGCAGCGAACTGCCAAGGTGGTCGCGAATTCCCGCAAGTCGGAGGCTTTGCGGCGCGCAGGCGATGAGCTTCGCGCTCGTCCGCGACCCGCCGCTCGCGAACAAAGTGACCTTGTGCCCTTGCCGGACGAGTTCTTCCGCCAACCAGGAAACGACTCTCTCCGTGCCGCCGTAAAGTTTTGGAGGCACAGCCTCAGCCAGGGGAGCCACGAGCGCTACGCGCATATGTCAGCCTTTCGAATGGGAGATCAGTTCTGCCTTGGCAATGTGCCAGCGGCGCGGAGGTTCCCGCTCTTTTCGTCGCTCTACGCGTTGGCGGAGCGAAAGCGTCCTTTTTAAGCGCTATCCGATCGGCGGGACTCATCTGATCGAAAAGCGATCGCTCAAATCTTATTTGAACAGCTCGCTCTTCCCAGCAGCATAGGCATCGAGGAAGCGCCGCGCGCTTCTCTTATCCGGCTTGGAGGCGGCGGACAGAACGAGCGCCACCGCGCATTGTTCCAAGGTGTTGAAATCGATGATCTTCGACCAACGACGCACGGCGATGAGGTCGCGATCCCCTTCGCTCGAAGCAACGCGGTCGATCGGCATTTCCAGCAAGCGGGCAAGCGAGCTTGCCTCCCGCATGCTTTGTTTGACGAAGACATAGACCTGCTGCTCCTGGCCACATGCGAACCAGAACCAAACAATGGCCGAGGGCGATGCTTGAAGCCAAAGCTTGCCCGTCGCCGCCAGATCGACCACGCGATCGCAAAGAGCATTGCGCGCCGCTCCGGCATGGGCGCCAAAAAAAGCTTCGCCCGATTCCGCGGCGGCGCGCTCATTTGTCCAATCGCCGTCGACGGCGCAGAACAATGCGCACAGAAGCGAGATATCGCTCAGGCCGACGATGACCGGCAATATGAGTTCTCCCCGTTCGGATGGCGCGGCTTCTTTCAAGAGGCCAACGAGCAGGGCGCAAAGACGCAGCTCGTTCGAGGGCGCGGCGCGAAGATAATTTGGGCTCGCCTCGAGAATGGCGCGCAGCCAATCATCCGCCCTTCGCGTCGCGCGCGCGAACGCCTCTTCCAAGGCTTCGATGACGCATTCTCGAAGGCTCTGCCTGTCGGCGGCGGCGGCCTCCCCGATCCGATCTTCGATGGCGCCGAATGCGCGCGACGGATTTTTCGACTCGAGCAAGGCGTCGATTTCCGCGCGTCCCCAACTTGCACACATGCGATGAAGCCCGAATTCTGCCGCAACAAGGGCCCCGAGCACACCCCTCGTCGCCTTCCATGCCTTGTTCGCAATGCCCCCCCCGACTCCATAAACCGGCAGGAGACTGTTGGAAACAAAAAGCGCGGACCCCGAATGATCAATGCAGGGGTTTCACGCTCCGTCTTACACTGCGTTCGCGTCCTGCGCCGCATAGGACTTTTCTTCAACGATAGCGGAATTGAACAATAGATTGATCATCTTCTTCAAGCCAGCGCGGCGATCGTTGGTCTTGTAAACCTGTCGCGCCAGGGAAATGAAGCCCTCGCTGAAATCCGCGCGCCTTTCGTGCTCGCGAAGGGCGTCCTCGACGTTCCAGAGAAAGATATTGGCGGCCTTGAGTTCGGTCTCGAGTTCGGCAAGGCGCGCGCCGCCGAAACCGGCTTTGGCCCTGAGCTTGCGCAACAGATCCAATTCGTGCCGAATATGGCCACGCTTCGCCGGATCGGCGACATGGTTGTCCTTGATCTCCAGGATCGTGATTTTATCGATCAATTCGCCGACCGCGCCGGGGATCTCGATCAAAGCCGCCTTGGGAGCCCGCCGCCCCGCCGAGGCGCGCCGCTCGACATTCGCGGCGATGCCTTCGAAGACCGAAGTCCACGCATCTTTTTCGGTCTGGCGAAACAGCTGCATGGTCGGATACCAGGGACAATCGTCGCGGTCGAGGAGCCAGCGCCAATCGGGCGCCTTTTTCAGGGCGACGAAAACGGGGCGACCCAATGCGCCGGCGAGATGGGCGATCGCCGTGTCGGAGGTGATGATCAGGTCGAGGGACGCCATCGCCGCCGCGCAGTCTATAAAAGAATCCGGCCCGGCGTCGAAATCATCGCCCAAGCTCTCGATCGCGAAGCGGGCGTCCGATGGCCCCGCCTCAATCCGCTGCTGGTCCTTCATGAGGCTGATGAGCCGGACGCCCTCGATCGCTGCGAGCGGCGCGAAGAATGTCGGCGGAACCGTCCGCTTCAAGTTGATGAAGGCGTTTCCATGCCAGCAGATGCCGATGCGAAAGCCGTCTACGCCGATGCGCTCGGCCCATTTGCCGACGAGGTCCGGCTCGGCCCGCAAATAATGAGCTTGCGTCGGAATCGTTTCGAGCGTGGTTTGAAAGGCGCGGGGAAGGCTGAGAAGCGCGCTCTGGAAATCGAAGGGCTCGCCTGGATCGACCGCGTCGACAAGCCGGATCGGCGCCGGCAGGGACCGCAGCAATCGCTGCATGCTCTTGCGGCACAGAAGCGTGACATGCGCTCCGGCGTCGGCCAGCTCCAGAAGATAGCGGGAAAATTGGATGAGGTCGCCAAAGCCCTGCTCGTCCCACACGACGATGCGCCGGCCGCCGAGCGGCTGGCCTTCCCACTTCGGCGTCGTCGACATAAGGGTTTTGGGCGGCGCGTTCGAGCGGTCCCAGCGGCTTTCGAAATCTTCGAAGCCCTCTTTCAGCATGCCCTTGATCAGCAGCGCCCCCGCCCGGTTGTTCCGCGCGTCCGGATAATCGGGCTTATGCTGCAAGGCTTTGTTGAAACAAATCAGCGCCTCCTCGATTTGGCCCGACTCCTTCAAGGCGACCCCAAGGCTGGACATGGCTTCCGGATAAGTCGGGCGGAGCCGCAGCGCCTCGTCATAGGAGGCCACCGCCTCGCCGTGCCGATCGAGTTCCTGCAGGACATTGCCGCGATTGAGCCAGGCTTCCGGCGCCGCCGGATTGAGCGCAAGCGTTTGATCGAGAAGAATCAGCGCCTCTTCGAGCCGTCCGAGTCTGTACAGCGCGGCGCCGCGAATCCCGAGCGCTTGCGGATGCTTTGGATCGTGCCGCAGCGCCTCGTCGCACGAAGAGAGCGCTTGCTCGGCGCGGCCCATTTGCAGAAATATATTGGCGCGATTGGTCAGGGCCGGCAGAAATCCGGGGCGAATCTTCAAGGCTTGGTTGTAGGCGGCGAGAGCGTCGCCAAGCTGACCCAGCTCGTGCAAAATATTGCCGCGATTGCACGAAGCTTCGCAATAGCACGGATCGAGGGCTAGCGCCGCGTCATAGGCGGCGATCGCCTCCCGGGGCCGGCCGAGCCCCTGCAAGGCGATGCCCTTGTTGTAGAGCGCTTGAGGATAGCCCCGGCGATATCGCAAGGAGCGGTCGTAGCAGGTCAGCGCCTCTTCGAGACGGCCAAGCTTTTGCAGCACATTGCCGCGATTGAGCTCGGTTTCCGCATCTGGCGGGCCGCAGCGGGCGGCCTCTTCATAGGCGGATAGCGCCGCGTCGAGCCGCCCGAGCTTTTGCAAGACCGAGGCTTTATTAAAGAGGGTTCCGCTGTCATCGGGCCGAATCGCCGCGATGGCGTCGAAACATGCCAACGCCTCCTCGAATCTGCCAAAACGTTCAAGCAGGGCCCCGCGATTCGTCAAGGCCTCGCAATGATTGGGGCGCCAGCGCAATGCGTTTTCATAGGCGGCCAGGGCGTCTTTCATGCGCCCCAGGCTCTGCAAAATAACGCCGATGCTGAACAGCGCGTCGGCGTCGTCCGGACGAAGCTTCAGGACCGCTTCGAAAGATGCTAGCGCGTCCTGCGGCTGGCCAAGCTTTTGGAGAACGATGGCGCGCGCGCCGAGCGCCTCGGGATAGGCGGGCTTCAAGGCGAGCGCGCGCTCGAACCAACCGAGCGCTTTGCCAAGATCGTCCGCGTTGAAATGAATAAGGCCGAAGACATAGCACCCGACATCGCTCGGAGCGGCGAGGTCCGCGAAAGGCTCAAGATGGGCGATCGCCTCCCCAGGCGCGCCGGCGCTCAGGAATGTGAAGGCTTCGGTGATCGCGACCTGGAGAAGCGCCTTGTCGCGAATCTCGGCGCGGCCTCGACCATTATTCTTTTCCTCGGACTTTATGGCACTCATTCGATTGCGCTCATTAAGATGCCGGCCCGCCGCCACAGGCGGGACCATTCCATTTCAAGGATCGACCAGCGCCGGCAAGCAAGCCAATCGGCCGGGCAGACGACGCGACGCGCCAATCATCTTGATGCGCCATCGAAAACATTGCGCCCGGATTGAAGCGGAGATGGCTTTCGCGGACCTGACGTTCAGGGCCGCGCCCTCAATCTGGAGCGCGGACTCCTCTTGATATTGAGAGCAAAGCGCCTCTAACGGATCAGGCCAATGGCGCCATCGGTTTTCAGCCCTATATCCCCGATGCTTGTCCTTGCAGGCCAAGCGGTCCCAACAGCCGGAGGCCGGGCGCTTGAGACGGACTGCTAGAGCATGACGCCGAAAAGTGGAAACCGGTTTTCGGACGACATCATGCTCTAACTCTTTGATGAGAGGTGGATTTAAGACTTTGGACGAGATCGCGTTGCGACTCCGTCCAAAATCATCCGGCTCTAAGAGGCGGACAGCCAGGAGGGCGGATGAAACAACCCATTCGATCCCTGATCGGCAGGCTGCCTCCTCTCGGATTCCTCTTTTGGGGGGCGCTCATTCTCCCGCTTGTCGTCGCCGCCAGCTTTTCCGCCATCTTGTACAACCGCAGCGCTGCGGATATCGAACTGGAGGCGGAGCGAACGGCTGCGATCGCGCGCGAACATGCCTTGCGCATCTTCGACGCGCAGCAAGATGCGATGGCGGCGATCGATCTGCGGCTAGGGGGGATGAGCTGGGACGAAATCCGCCGCTCCGATTCGATCCGCGAATTTCTGGCCGGCTTGATGCAATCCTCGCCGCGAATGGCGGCGATCCTGCTGATCGACCCCGGCGGGCGGATCGCGGTGAGCAGCAATCTTTCGGGGAATTCGCCGAGCCTGACGATGAAGGAGGACTACGCACAGGCCTTGCGCGCCCATGCGCGCCTCTATCTTGGTCCAGCGCTTCAAGACAAGACCGAGGCGGGAATTGGATTTGCCGCTGGCCGCGGTCCCGGCGCCGCCAATGGCGCGATCATCATCCCGACCAAGGCGCGCTATTTCGAGGATTTCTGGTCGACGCTGGCCGGCGTTTCGACCCTAATGATCAGCATCATACGTGACGATGGCGTCATCCTCGCGCGGCTCTCCAATGTTGGAGAAAGAGCCACGACGATCTCTGAGGATTCGCTCTTTTTCGAATTGAGCCGCACCCAAAGCGCCGGCCTTTATCGCACGCGCTCCAGCGCCGACGGCGGCGATCGCCTTTATGCCTTCGCCAAACTGGGGAGCTTTCCCGCCTATGTGCGGGTCAGCGTCGACCGGGACGCCGCGTTCGCCCCATGGCGCGCTCAAACCTTGGCGCTCGTCGCGATCGCGGCGGGAGCGAGCTTGGCCCTCGCTACTCTCGTCAACATGGCGCAAGCTCGGGAAACGCGGCTCTTCGCCGAGATCGAGCGGCGCCGGCGCGCGGAAACCTCGCTCATCGCCAGGGACGAACATGTCGCGGCGCTCCACAAAGCCGAATCCCGCCTTCTGCTCAGCGGGCAAAGATTTCGCGTCGCCATCAGCGCGATGGCGGGGATCGTCTACGACTGGCGCATATCGACAGGAGCGATCTACCGGTCGGATGGGCTGCTAAAGCTTCTCGGCTGCAGCGTCGAGGAGGCCGGGACCAGCATCGCCTGGTGGCTGGCGCGCATGCACCCCGACGATCGGCCGCGCTTCGAACTACAGCGCGCCAAATTGGGGGACGGCGCGATCGAAGAGCAGGCCGAGGAATATAGACTGAGACACCGCGACGGAAGCTGGATCCATGTCTGGGATCGAGGATCGCTCATCCGCGACCATCAAGGCAAGCCGGTTCGCGTCATCGGCAGCGCGATCGACATCACCGAACGCAAAAACGCCGAGGAGCGCCAGCAGATTCTCATCAACGAGTTGAATCACCGGGTCAAGAATACGCTCACGACGGTCCAATCGATCACCGCTCAAACCGCCCGCAATGTCGAGGACCCCGTCGATATGGCGCGCCGGCTGCAGGAGCGGTTTCTCGCCTTGTCAAAGGCGCATGACCAACTCATCCGCACGAATTGGGAAAGCGTCGATCTGAATGAATTGCTGGAGAACGAACTGACGCCCTATATGGAGGCGGACAGCAAGATCACATGCGCCGGGCCGCCTGCGAAATTGAACGCGGCGACGGCTGTCGCCGCCGCGCTCGTGCTGCATGAACTCGCGACGAATTCGGGCAAATATGGCGCGTTTTCGATCGACTCCGGGCGTCTCGACGTCCACTGGTCGATCGACGCCGGCGATCCGCCGCGGGCGCGCCTGACCTGGCGCGAACATGGCGTTCCGGCCGCGGCGACCCCTGGCAAACCTGGCTTCGGCACAAGATTGATCCAACGCGGCCTGCTTGGGGTTGGCGGGGGATCCACCGCGCTCGAGTTTCTCGAGGGAGGCGTTGTCTGCGTTCTCGAAATGCCCCTATTTGCGCAGCCCTCCGATCCGCCGGAAATTGATCCGGCGGCGTGGAACCAACGCCGAAGCCGACGGTTTGATTGCTAATGCGCTCGCTTGATTTGGACTCATGTCTTGAAACTAGAAACCAGCCTTCGCGTCCTTGTCGTCGAGGATGAAGCCCTGATCAGCATGTTGATCGAAGACATGCTGGCCGAGATTGGATGCCAGCATGTCGAGGTCGCAGCTTCCGTGGAGGGCGCGCTTGGCGTCTTGGCGAAGACATCGCCCGATTTCGCGGTCCTCGACATCAATCTCAATGGCCAGCGAAGCTTTCCTGTCGCCGATATTCTGAAGTCGCGCGCCATTCCGTTCATTTTTCTATCAGGTTATGGCGCGCGCGGGCTCGACGCGACCTATGCGGACGCCAAAGTCCTGGAAAAGCCGTTCCGGGTCGGCGATCTTGAAACGGCCCTTGAAGACGCTTTTCCGGACCCGAAAATCGACCTGCGTTCGTTCTGATCCGCCGGCCGGGAGGGCGCGGCGCCTTGGCGGGTCCGGCGGAGGAGCGCTCGCGCGCATCTTGCGTCGTTGTTTTGCGCGCTTGCATCCACCGGGCGGGGCGGCCATGTTATCGGCATGGCCATCCCGTTAGACCATCCCCGCGATCCTACGCGCCTTGGCGGCGCGAGCTTGACGAGCCTCAACGAGCGCTCGCGCGAGATTTTTCGCCATATCGTCGATTCCTATCTGGCGAATGGGGAAGCGGTCGGTTCGCGCCATCTCGCGCGGCTGTTGCCGATGGCGCTGTCGCCTGCTTCCGTCCGAAACGTTATGCAGGACCTTGAAGAGCTTGGCCTCATCTATGCCCCGCATACCAGCGCCGGGCGCCTCCCGACCGAGCTTGGCCTGCGCTTTTTTGTCGACGCCTTGCTTGAGCTCGGCGACATTGGCCATGGCGAACGCGAGCAGATCGAGGCGCAGGTCAAGGCGGTCTCGCCGGAGCAGCCCCTCGAAGGCCTTCTTGGCGACGCCATGATCATGTTGTCGGGCCTCACTCGGGGCGCCGGCGTCGTCGTTACGACGAAGGAAAACGGGCGGCTCAAACATATCGAATTCGTCAGGATCGAGCCGGAGCGCGCGCTCGCCGTGCTCGTCGCCGAAGATGGGACGGTTGAAAATCGCATCATTCAAATCCCGACCTGGCTGCCGCCTTCGGCCTTGATCGAGGCTGGCAATTATCTCAACGCCCGAATCCGGGGCCGCACCCTGGTCGAGGTCAAGACCGAGATCGAAGCCTCTCACAAGGCCGCCGAGGCCGAACTCGGCGAATTGACCGCGCGCCTTGTGGACGCCGGCCTCGCCAGCTGGACCGAATGTTCCGGGCATGGTCCTCAGCTGATCGTCAGGGGCCAGGCCAATCTGCTCCAGGACCTCACCGCCCTTGAGGACCTCGAACGCATCCGGCTGCTATTTTCCGATCTCGAAACCAAAAAGGATGTGATCGATCTCTTGAGCCGGGCGGAAGGGGGCGAAGGCGTCCGCATTTTCATCGGATCGGAAAACAAGCTGTTTTCGCTTTCGGGCTCCTCGATGATAGCGGCGCCTTTCCATGACGAGCAGCAGCGCATCGTCGGCGTGCTCGGGGTCATCGGCCCGACGCGGCTCAACTACGCCCGGATCGTCCCGATGGTGGACTATACGTCGAAAGTCGTCACGCGCCTGCTGCAAAGGCGTTAGCGTCGCGCGCCGCAAGATCCTTTCGGACTCTGAACGGCATCCTCCCCTTTGAAAACCATCTAACCGGCGGGCGGCTTTGCGTCGGACTTTCCGCGCTTGCCCTGCAAATTGTTGCGCACGCGCCGCAGATCTTTCCGCAGCCCCTTCAGATCCTCGGCCGGGCGGCCCATCGCGCGCGCCATCTCGGCCGGGATGCCTTTCGCCGCGGATCGAAGCTCCCTGCCTTTGTCGGTGAGCTTGACGCGCACCTGCCGCTCATCCTTGGGGTCCCTTGCTCGGTGAATAAAGCCGATGGCTTCAATGCGCTTCAAGAGCGGCGTCAGCGTGCCGGAATCGAGCTGGAGCTTTTCCCCGATTTCCTTGACCGTCACGTCGTCGGTCTCCCACAAGACCAGCATCACGAGATATTGCGGATAGGTCAGTCCGACGCGCTCCAGCAAGGGCCCATAGGTCTTGTTGATCGCATGCATGGTCGAATAGATCGCGAAGCAAAGCTGCTGATCGAGCCTCGGCGCGGCATCGTCATCGGACATGGGCAGTCTCCAGCTAGCAATTCAATTGGATCCAATTAAATGGAAGTTATGCTAATTACAATCCTGATCGAAAACCCGTCCATTCAACGCTAAGCACCGCGCAACCGCTTCAGCCGGTACAAGACCTCCAACGCGTCGCGCGGGGAAAGCGCATCGGGATCGACTGCGTCCAGAGCTTCGCCGAGAGCATCGGCCAAGACGTCATTTTGAGCCGGGGCCACGGTCGGCCGCTCGATCGCCGGGGCGGTGAACAAAGGCAGATCGGCGACGAGCCTGTCGGCATGGGAGCGGCGGTCGGCGGCCTCGAATTCGGCCAGGAGATGTTTCGCGCGGGCGACCACGGCGGCCGGAAGCCCGGCGAGTTTGGCGACCTGGATGCCATAGGAGCGGTCAGCGGCGCCCGCGATGATTTCGTGCAAGAAGACCACTTCGCCGTTCCAGTCGGTCACCCGCACGGTGAGATTGTCGACCCGGTCGAGGCTTTTGGCGAGCTGCGTCAATTCGTGGAAATGGGTGGCGAAGAGCGCCCGCGTCCGGTTCTTTTCATGGAGATGCTCCATCACCGCGATGGCGATGGAGAGACCGTCGAAAGTGGCCGTGCCGCGGCCGATTTCATCGAGAATGACGAAGGAGCGCTCCTTCGCCTGATTGAGAATGGCGGCTGTCTCGACCATCTCGACCATGAAGGTCGAGCGGCCTCTGGCGAGATCATCCGCCGCGCCGACGCGGGAGAAAAGCTTGTCGACGATCCCGATATGCGCTTTTGCGGCGGGAACAAAGGATCCCATCTGGGCGAGGACGGCGATGAGCGCGTTCTGACGCAAATAAGTGGACTTGCCGGCCATATTGGGCCCGGTCACGACGGCGATCCGGCCCCCCTTTCCGGCCAGCCCCGAAAGCGCGCAATCATTGCCGACAAAGGCTTGGCCGTTCAAACGGAGCGCCGCCTCGACGACCGGGTGGCGGCCCGCTTCGATTTTGAAAGCCAGCGAGGAATCGACCTCGGGCCGGGTCCAATTGCAGGCGGACGCCAATTCGGCGAGCGCCGCTGCGACGTCAATCAAGGCGAGCGCATCGGCGGCGCGTTTGATCGCTGCCTCTTGCGCGAGGAGAAGCGCGGCGAGATCGTTGAAAATCGCGGTTTCGCGGGCGAGCGCCTCATCGGCGGCCGAGGAAATCCTGACCTCGAGCTCGGCAAGCTCCTTCGTCGAAAAACGCATCGCATCGGCCATCGTCTGGCGATGCACGAAAACCGCGTCATGCGGCGGCTTCAACAGCCTTTCGCCCTGCGCTTGCGGAACCTCAAGAAAATAGCCAAGGAAATGATTGTGCTTGAGCTTTAACTGCCGGGTTTCGGCGATGTCGCAATAGCGCGCTTGCAAAGCCGCAATCACCCGCCGGCTTTCATCGCGGAGGGCGCGATGCTCGTCGAGGGCGCCGTCATAGCCCGCCCGAACGAAGCCGCCCTCGCGCCGATGCAGCGGCAAGGCCTCGGCGAGGGCGTCTTCCAAGCGCGCCGCAAGCGCTTGATCGCAGCCTCCGGCCCCCACCCCGGCTTTCTCAAGCTCCCCTGGCAACTCACCCGCACGGCCGAGCGCTTCAGCGACTGCATTGGCGGCCGCCAATCCATCGCGCAAGGCCGCAAGGTCGCGCGGACCGCCGCGATCGAGCGCGAGCCGGCCAAGGGCGCGGGTCAGGTCAGGGGCTGCCTTGAGCTGCGCTCTGATCTCCTTGCGCAATATCTGATTGTTGACAAAGAACTCTACAGCATCGAGGCGGCGCGCGATGGCATGGGCATCGGTCAACGGCGAGGCGAGGCGCTCCGTGAGAAGCCGGCCGCCCGATGGCGTGACCGTCTTGTCGACGGCGCCGATCAGCGAGCCCTCGCGGGCGCCGGCCAAGGTCCGAGTAAGCTCCAGATTGGCGCGGGTCGCGGCGTCGATGTCCATATGCGCGTCGCGGCCAAGCTTCGAGGGCAGGCTCAAAGCGGGCCGAGCGCCGAATTGGGTGCGCTCGATATAGAAAATCGCCACGGCCGCGGCGGCGATCTCGGCGCGGGACAGGGAGCCAAGACCATCGAGCGTCGCAAGGCCGAAATAGTCCTTGATCCGCCGCTCGGCGCCAAGGCCCTCGCCGCTCTCGCGGCCAAGCGGGGTCACCGGCAGCTTGGTCTCCCGCGCGATCCGGGCAAGACAGGGCAGGTCGGCGAGGGCTTCGGGAGTGACGATCTCGGCCGGGTCGATGCGGGAAATCTCGGCCTCCAGCGAGGCCTCGCTCGCTTCAAAAAGGGCGAAAGCGCCGGTCGATATATCGATCGCGGCAAGGCCATAGAGGAAATCCCCCTTCGATTGGGGCGCGCGGGCGATTCCAAGCAGGCAATTGGCGCGGGCGGGATCGAGCAGAAGCTCCTCGGTGATGGTTCCAGGCGTCACCAGGCGCACGACTTCTCGGCGCACCACGGATTTGCCGCCGCGTTTGCGCACCTCGGCGGGGTCCTCGACCTGTTCGCAAATCGAGACCCGGCAGCCAAGGCCGATCAGCCTGTGGAGATAATCCTGCGCGCGTTCGACCGGAACGCCGCACATCGGGATATCCTTGCCCAGATGCTTGCCGCGCCGCGTCAGGACGATGCCAAGCGCCTTCGCCGCGATCTCGGCGTCCTCAAAAAACAATTCGTAGAAATCGCCCATCCGGTAGAACAGCAACGAGCCCGGATTGGCCGCCTTGATCTCGCAATATTGCGCCATCATCGGCGAGATCTTGGCTTGCTCCTCGGGGGCGGACGTCACATCGCGCCGACGTCCTTCCGGGGCCGATTGCGATGAATTGGACGAAAAGGGAGGATCCGCGCGCTTGGGCATGGCGGCAGGCTAATCAGGATTGGCCAGGATGTCACACGCGAAGGCTGTGACGAAGCGTCCCTTGCGGGCCTGTCCCCAGAAGCGTCACAGCCGGATGCGGCCCAGATCGCCGACGATCATCGTCCCCGGCAAGAGGCCGCGCGCCCGCGCCTCGATCTTGTAATCGCGATAGTTTCCGGACACTTCGAACAGGTGGTAGCCAGCGCGATTATGCGGCAATCCGCGAAGCGCGGAGGCCGAAGGCGCGCCGACGACCGGCGTGAGGCGCGTCGGTCCCTCCAAATAGATCACGGATTGCTTGTGGTTATGGCCATGAATGATGAGTTCGGCGCCGGCCCGCTTGATCATGGCCTCGAAATGGCGGCCATCGCTCAGTCCGCGCGCGATGCTCGAAGCGGCGCTTTGCGGGCAATGATGGATCATGACGATGCGGACGAGATCGCGCTTGGCGCACTCGACCAGAAGCGCTTCGCAGGCGCTCATCTGCTCGCGGCCCATGCGACCCGAGGCGATGAAAAACGGAGTCGGAACCGCCGAGGACAGGCCGATCAGGGCGACCTCGCCGCGCACCCGCAAGTAAGGAAACCCGCCGCTCTCAGCCTTCTCCCCTTTCGTCCAGGGAGAAAAAACCCGCGCCAGATCCGGGATCGAGCCGCGCACATAGGCGTCATGATTGCCGGGCACGAAACTGACGTCCTCGGCGGCGCCGAGCATCTCCAGCCAGCGCCGAGCGATCTGAAATTCCGCCGGCAACCCTATGTTGGAGATGTCGCCGGTCATCGCGATATGGTCGGGATGCTGCGCCTTCACGTCGGCGATGATTTGCGCGAGCACCGCCATGTCGTGAATGCGCGAGCGGCCGCGCGTCCAGTTCAAATAGCCGGTGATGCGCTTGCCAAGCAGCTCGCGCCGGCGCGGGCGCGGCATCGGCCCGATATGCGGGTCGGAAAGATGGGCAAGAAGGAAACTCACGCGCGCAAATGCCTCCGCTGTCGCCCGGCCGTCAAGCGCCGCCGATGAGAATGCCCGTCGCCAGGACGATGGCCCCGCCGACGACGATCTGCAAAGCCGCCTTGAGGAAAGGCGTCGCCATATATTTGGCCCGCACGAAGGCGATGATCCAAAGTTCGCAGAAGACGACGCCGCCGGCGATCGCGGTGGCGATCCAGAATGCGTTGGGGAGCGCATCGGGCACGAGATAGGGCAGCGAATGGCCCATTCCGCCAAGCGCCGTCATCACGCCGCAGACGACGCCGCGCAGCACGGGCGATCCGCGCCCGCTCAGCACGCCGTCATCGGAAAGCGCTTCGGCAAAGCCCATGCTGATGCCGGCGCCGAGCGAAGCCGCCAGGCCGACAAGAAAAGTCGGCCAATTGTGATGGGTTGCGAAAGCGGCGGCGAACAGCGGCGCCAGCGTCGAAACCGAGCCATCCATCAGCCCTTCGAGACCCGGCTGAATAAATTGCAGGACGAAGAAACGGTCGCGAGTCTTGGCTTCTCTGGTCCGTTCCGAGGGGGTGAGGATCTCGTCTTCCAGATGGGCGGCGATTTTTTCGTGGCCGAGTTCGGTCTGAGCAAGATCGCTCAATAGCTTGCGAACCCCAGGGTCCTTGGCGTGCGCGGCCGCTTTCAGGTAAAAGCCCGACGCCTCCGCCTCGCGCACTTCAGCCTCTTTGCGGATCGTATCGAGCGACAGATTCCGGGTCAGCCACACCGGCGGCCGATGAATGAAGAAATTCACGTCTCCCCGGCGGATCGGGACAAGATGCGGACCGAATCGCTGCTCATAGACCGCGGCCAGCATTTTCCGATGACCCGCTTCGACCTCGGCCATTTCCTCGAATACCTTGGAGGTGCCCGGATAGCGCTCTCGGAGGTCCTCGGCGAAGGCCATATAGACGCGATTATCGTCCTCCTCGGAGGCGATCGCCAATGCGAGGATTTCGCGTTCGCTCAATTCCGCGAAACTTTTCACGCTGTGCCCCCAGCCGATTTACTTGGAATTAGTCTAAACATTGCGCTGCAAAATTTCCAGCTTGTTTTCGCTTTTCGGCTGTTTCGATAGACTTTTTCACAATGCTTGATAACTATTGCCATGAATGAAAGAGTCATTATTTTGACATGATGATGCACTGGTTCACGCGGCGGCGGCGGGAAAGCCGAGAAACCCACAGATCGGCCCGGCTTGGCGTGCGGGCTCTGGTCCTCGATCGCCAGGGACGGGTTTTCGTCGTGCGCCATAGCCGCGTCCCCGGTTGCCATCTGCCCGGCGGCGCCGTCGAGCCTGGCGAAAGCGCGCCAATGGCGCTCGCCCGCGAACTTGAGCAGAGGCGCAGGATCCTTCTCTCCAGCGCACCGCATTTACATGGACTTTTCTTCGATGAGCGCACGCGCGAACACCTCGCTTGTTACGTCGTCCGCGATTTCCGCCAAGCCCAGCCTTATGAGGCCGATTGGGCGACCGCCAAGGCGGGCTTTTTCGCCGCCGACGAATTGCCGGCGGCTCCAAGCCGGGCGACCCGCGCCCGGCTTGATGAAGTCTTGCACGGCGCTTCGATTTCCATGTCCTGGTAGAAGATTTCCTGACGGCTGGGCCCGCGCAGGCCTCGCTTTTCATGACAAGGCTCATCTTATCGCGAAAGATCCCGCCGCTTGCGACAGGGTATTCTAACGTCCATTCCTCGCGTTCGCCGCTAGCGGCATGACAAAGACAGTTGATGCCCTCGGCTTGTGCTCGCACCCGCGTCGATCAAGGCAGATGGCGCAAGCTGGAGGAAATCTTCTGTCGGCATCTGACCAAATGCCTTCCGTTGTTGCTCTTTCTGGGCCGATCCTGTAATAATAGAACTTCGTTTACCCTAGGGAGGCGAGCAAATGGCGCGATCGGTCCGCATCTACTACAGCAACGTGAGTGGGCGTGTAGCGTTTAACTTCAACATCAACGGCTTTGATATCACTAATCGATCCACTGTCCTAGTGACAGCCGCTCCGGTGGAGATCCACGCGCCGCCAGGTCTCGGCTTCCCCAGCAACTTCCCGGACGAAGCGCGGCTCAATGTTCACGGCCCTGACGTGCGGGTCTCGAACGTCGTACCGCATGGGCCGCCCGCAGAGGCAACTGGCGTGGAGTTCGTCTTGACGACGGATGCGCCAACAGGCGTGGCCGTGACCATCACTCTACTTGAGCCGTGGGAGACCGCGTTCAGGGTGGCGACTTAGGGGAGCGTCACATCTAGGTTCGGCGCCGCGCTAAACTACCGAAATGGCATAAGGAAAAATGAGGGGATAGCTGAGATCGCAAAGGCGTTTCCACTTTTTCTGGATCCTGCTCTAATAGGGCGATGGTCGACCTTTCCCTTGTGCTCAGCCCCCAGACGCCGGCAGATCTCGCCGCGATAGAGAAGCTCGACGAACGCGCCTTCGGGCCCGGCCGCTTCGCCCGTTCGGCCTATCGCCTGCGCGAGGGGGTGGAGCCAGACCACGCCTTGTCCTTCGTCGCGCGGGTCGGGACTTTGCTCGTCGGCGCGAACCGGATGACCCCGATCTGCTGCGGGCCCTCCCCGGCGCTGCTGCTTGGGCCGCTGACCGTCGATCCGGCGTTCCGCTCCGGCGGCATTGGCGAAGCCTTGGTCGGAAAGTCGCTCGAGGCGGCGCGGGCGGCGGGCCACAAGCTGGTCCTGCTCGTCGGCGACATGTCCTATTATGGCAAAATGGGCTTTGCGCCAGCGCCGCCGGATTGGCTCGCCTTCATCGGCCCGGTCGATCCCGCCCGCCTGCTCTATTGCGAACTTGTCGAAGGCGCGCTCGAACAGGCGAAGGGGAAGGTGCGGCGGGCCGCCAGAGCGGATGCGTTCTAAAGCGCTTTCAGTTTCGGCGAAATCGGAAAGCAGCTCTAGGTCTTTGTATTATCGCATTTTCTCAACGCGAACCGGCATCCACCTCGCTTGAAAATGCTCTAACTTGAACGCCGCAAGCTTCCCCGCCCCTCGACGAGCCAAGCCGCCGCGACGCTGCCCAATAGCGCCGCCAGCCCCAAAAAGCCGATGGCGAGCGGAGCGATGCCGACGCCTTTCACCTCGCTGGCGCCGGTGCGCTTGATCGCGGCATAATCCGAGCCGCCGTAGACTGGGCTGTCACGCATGGCGACGAGGCGCGGCAACGCGATCTCCTCCCCGTCTCCCTTGCCGATCCGCCGCACGCTGCCCCCCGTCGCCTCGGCTAAGGGCTTCAGCCGCTCCGGCGTCGAGACCACCTCCTGAAATTCGCGCGGATTTTCCGGCCCGACATTGGCGAGAACGGACATGGTCCCGTCGTCCACCCGGTAAAGCCCGAGTTCGGATGCGATGACCACACCGCGCGACAGGCCGGGCTCGGACGGCGCGAGGGTTGCGCGCGCGACGGCGCCCGAAGGCGCCGTGACCGTGACCGGCGGGGTTTGCGCAAGGAGGCTTTGGCGCTCGATTTCGATGGCGCGGCCGCGCACATTGGCGCGCAGGGCCTCCTCCTCAAGCTCCGGCTCCTTCATCAGCCAATGGGCGAGGCGGCGCAAAAGATCGAGGTGCGGCCCCCCGCCCTCGAAACCGCGCGCCCAGAGCCACATCTGATCAGTGAGAAGCAAAGCGATGCGGCCCTTGCCCTCGCGCGAGAGAACGAGCAATGGCTTTTGATCGGCGCCCTCGAGAACGCTGGTTCCCCGCGCGACTTCGGCATTGACTTGGCGGAACCAGCGACTCCAGGCCGGCGGCGTCTGATCGCCGCCCGGCAACCCGCGGGTCACCGGATGTTTGGCGCCCTCCTTGGAGATGGCGGCGCGGAAGGCGCGTTCGGTCACCCCGCCATCCGGGCGGGCCGGGGCGATCCGTCCCAAAGGAGAATAATAAAGCCCCTCCGGCCGGGCGAAATCCGGCCCCGCCGCCAGCAGAAGCGCGCCGCCCTCCCGGACGTAGCGCACGATATTGTCGAAATAGATGAGCGGCAGAACGCTCTGGTTGGAATAGCGGTCGAAGACGATGAGATCGAATTCGCCGATCTTGCGGCCAAACAGATCGCTGGTCGGAAAAGCGATCAGCGACAATTCGTTGATCGGGGTTCCGTCCTGCTTTTCGGGCGGGCGCAGGATCGTGAAATGGACCAGATCGACATTGGCGTCCGACTTCAGGAGATTGCGCCACATCCGCTCGCCGGCATGCGGCTCGCCCGAGACGAGGAGAACCTTCAACTTGTCCCGGACGCCCTCGATCGTCAAAACCGCCTTGTTGTTGATCGCGGTCAATTCCTCCGGCAAGGCGTCGACTTCGATCTCGACGACATTCTGGCCGCCATGCTCGATCCGGACCGGCGCGCGAATGCGCTCGCCCGGCGCCGCGGCGAAGGTCGCGATCGGCTCGCCGTCGCGGCGCAGGCGCAACACCACCGGCTCATTCTTGTCCGCAGTGTCGATCACTCTCAGCTCGATCATCTGATCCTTGCCGACGATGCCGAATCGGGGCGCTTCAAGAAGCTCGATCCGGCGGTCGCGCTCGCCCTCATGGCCGGTGATGAGCGCATGCAGCGGCGCCTTGAAGCCCAGCGCATCGGCATTGGCCGGAATGTCGTGAATGATTCCATCGGTGATCATAAAAACCGCGCCGATTCGCTCCGAGGGCACGTCGGCAAGGCCAGCGTTCACGCCCGAAAACAGCCTTGTGCCATCGGCCTCGGCATCGGCGCCCCCGCTCTCGATGACGCGGACCTCGACATTGCCGAGCGCCGCCAAAGCTTTTTCGAGTTGGGCCTCGGCCTGTTGCGCCTGCGCGCGGCGCGCGCCGATGCTCTGGCTGCCGCTTTGATCGACCACGATCGCAACGACGTCTTGCAGGGAATTGCGATCCTCCCGCACCAAGGCGGGGTCGCTCAAGGCCAGCAGCAAAAGGGCGAGGCCGAGCCCGCGCAAAAGGGTTCCGCGCCGGCGCGCATAAAGGCCAAGTCCGACAATAGCCAGCGCGAAGAGGCCGAATCCGATCAGGAGGGGCCAGGGTACAAGCGGCGTGAACGAAAGATTGAACTGGTTCATTTAAAGTTTTATCGCCTTGCGGGCTCGGACCGAACCGGGCGGATAGGTCTCGATGGCGCCCTTCGAAGCGGGCTCCGGTTCCCCGCCGCCGCCGGCCATGCTTGCCCTATAGGATCTATGCCGTCAGGCCCTCGATGCTGGACCAGGCCGGCCATTTCATTTCCTGGAATTGCTCGATGGTCCTGATTTTCAACTGCTTGGGCCGAGCGAAGGCGCGCCTCCAACCCCGATTGACGCGATTGATGAACCCCCACCCAAACCTGATCCTATCGCCGACCTCCGCCGTCGACAAATGATCCGGCTGCATCGTTCGCAGCCGGGCGGAAAGCGCGTTCGAGCAAACGATCAATTGTTCAATCTCTTCCATTAAAGCGGTCTTGTCGACCGCAACGGATCTCAGATTGGCGCTTGCCGCGCTCAGCAAGAAATTCGCGCGCTCCGCGATCTCGTCATAAAGGCGCGCCTCGGAAGTCAATTCCGCGCCATGCCTGAGAGCCTTCGCGCCCAGCGTCAGCGCCCTGACCTCCAATCGGACCGCATCAAGCCTATCGAAGGCGGCGCGAATATTGGATGGCAAGGGATCGCCGCGAAGCCGCAATATGACTTCGAAGCCGAAATACCAGATGAAAACCGCCGCGAAAAAGACGCTGAGTCCAATCTTTTCAATCTTATGATTGAGATAGACGGTCTGGTCCTTGGTGTAGTCGGCGTAATGCTGGAGCGCCTCATCTTGCGCCGGCGCCGGTCCCGGGCGAGCCACAGCCGGCGCGCTGAGCGCCGCCGCAAGCAAAACAATGCCGACCAGCTTCAGCCAGGACAAAAGCGGCGCGCGCAAGAGGGTCAATGGGCTCATCTTTTTGCGACGCCTGAACTCTTGGAGGGCGTCCTTCTAGAGCGCTTTCCGATCGAATGGAGTCATTCGATCGATCAGAAATCGCTCCGGTGTTAGAGAGTTTGAGCATATTCCCAAACAGATCGAACCAATCTGTTCGGAATAGGCTCTAGGCCTCGCACCGGCTTAATATGCTCGCAAATCATCCATTGTGGAAGCCGTCATGCCGCCGAGCTCCGTTTAAGGCCGCTGCTCCGAGGCGATGATCCGCGGCAAGGTCCGTCGCCTCCGCAGCGGCAAACGGGTTTGACACGACGTCAAGTGGGCTGTGCGCCCGCCGACCGGGACCGCGCGGCGCGCGCCAGTTCAAGGCGATGCGGCAATTCCTCGAATGCGACTTCTTCCTTGGCTGTCTGAATCCGCCAAGCATGGCCCGCAGGATCGATGAACTGGGCGACCCGATCGCCCCAATGCGCGTCCTCTATCGGTTTTTGCGGGTTCAGCGTCGTCGCGCCCAGCGCGAGCGCTCTGGCGACAACCGCATCCACGTCATCCACGTAAAGGGAAAGGAACACGGTTGTGGTTTCAGCGGATTCGGGCGACCGCGGCCAATCCGAGCGGGGCGCCTCTTTCCACCGCGGATTCTCGACCGCGACTGTCAGGCACAGGCTTCCAATTTGAAGCTCCACTGCAGTCACGGCGCCTTTCGGGAAAAGCCCGTCTTCAGCCATGGCGTGGCACCGGACTTCGGTAGCATTCAGCACGGATTTATAAAATTCCGCCATTGCCGCAGCGTCCTTGACGAAAAGGGCAACGCCGATCTGATTTGGCCGCTGACCGCCTTTGACTGTCATCGCACCACCTCCCGACCAGCTCAAGCGCATGCTACCGCAGGCGCGGAGCCCGGCCTATCCATCCGCTCAATCGGATCCCCAACAAAATAAAGGCGCCGATTCAGCTCGGGCGCATATTTTCTTCATGCTTCCCAAAAAGCCGGGCGCGCTTGGGCAAGCTTTCCGCCGATCCGCACCGGCGCGATTTTGGCCGCGAGGCCGTTTCCATCCAGTTCGACGGCAACGCCGCAGAGCGTCGCCGCGCCCGCCGCCGGCTCAAACCGCGTCGTCGGCAGTTTGGTGGTGAAGCGCCGGACCGGCTCTTCCTTCTCCATGCCGATCACTGAATCGTAATCCCCGGTCATGCCGGCGTCGGTCATATAGCCGGAGCCCTGCGGCAAAATTTGATGGTCGGCGGTCGGCACATGCGTATGGGTGCCGACGACCAGCGAGACGCGGCCATCGACGAAATGAGCGAAAGCCTGTTTTTCGCTCGACGCCTCGGCATGGAAATCAACGACCGCGGCGTCGCAGCCGGCCCCCAAGGGACAGGCTGCGAGCTCCCGCTCGACGGCGGCGAAAGGATCGTCCATGGCGTCCATGAAGGTCCGGCCCATGGCGTTGATCACCAGCACCCGCCGCCCATCGCCGATCTCGATCAGATTGGCGCCCGCGCCCGGCGTGCCGCGCGGGAAATTCACCGGCCGGATCAGGCGCGGCTGGCGGGCGATGAAGACGAGCGCCTCGCGCTGGTCGAAGGCGTGATTGCCGAGGGTCACGCAATCGGCGCCCGCATTGAGAAAATCGGCGCAAATGGCTTCGGTGATCCCGAAGCCGCCAGCGGCGTTTTCGCCATTGACGATGACGCAATCGAGCCCCCAGGCGAGCCGCAATTTGGGCAGTTCCTCGGTCAGAACCGTGCGGCCGGCGCGGCCGACGACGTCGCCGATGAAGAGGAGGCGCATGCTTTTATCCAACCCGGCAGTCGATCAATTCCTGCTCTGTTAGCACGTAATCGAGCCTCTGATCGTGCGCCTCGTGCGGAATTTTGGCCAAGGCTTGATTCGCATAGGCGATCCCGACCGCGCAAATCGGCTTCTTCGAGCGCAGCTTCTCTAAAGTGCGATCATAAAAGCCGGCGCCATAGCCGATCCGATGGCCGCTCCGATCGAAGGCGGCGAGCGGCACGAACAAGACATCGGGATCGACCTCCGCCGCGCTCGGCAAGGGCTCGGCGATCCCCATCTTGCCTTTCGCGGTCGGCTCGCCATGCCGCCACAGCCGGAAAACGAGCGGCGTCCCACGCGCGCCGGTAATCGGCAAGGCGGTCGAAATTCCAGCGCGCGCGAGAGATTCGAGGAGCGGCAAGGGCGAGGGCTCGTCTGCCAGCGGGAAATAGGCCGAGACGACGCCGGGGCGCAACCGGCAGACAAGCTCGGTCCCCGCCGCCGCTATATGCGCGGCGAAGGCGGCGGCGGCCGCCTCCGTCTGCGTGCGGCGGCGCGCCAAAGCCTCGGAGCGCAGCATCGTTTTCGAGGGTGGCGTCAGCATCGCGTCGAGGGTGGGAGAACAAGCGCGGGGCCGCGATGGCCGTGGGATATCGACCCCGGGAACCTACAATGTAGGTGGGCGCCATGTGGCCGAGCCCACGGGCAGGGCCAGGGACAGCTCCCTTAGAGATCGATAAGGCCCCGGGAATACAGATCCAACACGCACCCCGCAGCTCCGCAACGCCAATCTAGTGGATCAGGTCTTAGAATGCCAGGGGAGCTTTGGCGCCGGGGGCGGGATCCGCACAATGAAATGATAGATATAAGGGCGGCCCGTCAGGCCTCGGCGCGGGCGGCGCCGTTCAAGTCCTGCGCGATGCGCTCAATCCGCGCCGCCGCCTCGCCCAGCGAACCGGCAAGCCCCACCGCCCATTCGTCCCGCCCGCTTGCGGCCTTCGACAAATTGCCTCTGACCTCGGCCAGTTCCGCCTCCAACTGGCCGATGCGGCGATGGGACTCGGCCAATTCGTCGGCGATGGTGATGGCGGCCATGATCGTAAGGCGCTGGTCGCCCATCTCCCCGAAACGCTGCCGCATCCCCTCGACCTTGGCGTCGACCAGATGCGCAAGCTCGCCGAGGTGGGCTTCTTCGCCCTCGTCGCAGGCGACCCGATAGACCCTGCCCGCGATCGTCACCGCGACTTGCGCCATCGCGCCCGCTCCTCCGACTCTTGCCCGTCGCCATTGCCGGGCATCAAGACTCCGGCGAGGTCAATCGCCGGACCTGCATCAGGCTTAGCCGGAAAACGCCGCGGCCTCAATTGCCGCGCGCGCGACCAGGATGCTCTGCGATGCTAACGGAGTCGGCGGCGGGAGCCGGCTTGACTGGAGCGGCCGAGACAAAACGGGAGCAGTCGAGATCGCTTGCAGCGGCGCGGAAGGCCGATGCGAAGCCAGCCGAAGGCAGACCGGACAAGGCGTCGGGGAGGATTCGAGCCGCCTGACGCAGACCGGTGAGCGCTTGGCCGAGGAGGGAAGGAGCCGGCGCGTTCGCGGTCGCGACGTCGCTGGCGAGGCCATGGAAGCTGGAGCGATCGAGCCGAGCCGGCACGACGGCCGCTTGCGACGACTGGCCCGTTTCCTTGCCAAGCGGGGCCCCGCGCGGCCTCTGGGCCTGCTGCGCGGAAGGGGCATAGGCGAGAACCTCGGCGGGAATCGCGGCTTGGTCCTTGGCTCCTTGAGTGATCAAGACTGGGAGATTGGCCGCCCGGACCAGGGCCTGAGGCGCATTGGCGCCGGGCGCGGCGCTCAGGGCGCCGATGACGTCGCTCTTGCTCGCGGGCTTGCCGGCCATATTGGACGCGACGCGGGTCAGTCCCTCCGGCCGCGCCGGCGGCATCGGAACGTCGGCGTAAGCGACAAGCTCCAGCGGACGCGGCGGCGGGAGCGGCGCGACGGAGGCCGATCCTTTTTCGGCCCTGTCTTTGGCGGGGCCGCCGGCCGCCGCTTCACTGTCTTCGATCGCCGATCGGCGATCGCGCGGGACCGGCGTGGGAGCGAGGCTTGCGACGACTGTTCCTGCAACCGCCGGCTCTTGGTCCGGCTCGCTCCCCGGCGCGTTGGCGGCGGACGGAACCGGCTGCGGCGCGGGAGCTTGGCGCCTTTCGCGGCGATCGGCGAAAGCGCTGGACTTCGTCGAGGGAGCGCCGGTTCCCGTGAGCGCGGCGACCTGGAAGCGATCGCGCCGCGATGGCGGGGCCGCACGAACCGCTTCGGACTCGTCATCGTCCTCCTGCTTGCCAAACAGCCAAGCGAAGAAGTTGCCCGATTGAGGCGCCGGCGCATCGCTCGTCACGCCGCCGCGCGAGGCGATCTCAGCGCGAGCCTCTTCGTAGCGCGCCAGCGTTCGCCCATTCGAGGCGAGATGCACCGTCTTCCCGTCGGGGAAAAGCCGCGCCAATTGATCATAGCCCATGCGCGGCCAATGTCGGACATTGCCGACATCGAGATGGACGAAATTCGAACTCCCGTAATAGCCCACGCCGCCGCGTTGCAGCCGCATTCCGATTTCGCGAATGCGCTCCATCGACATGCCTGGCATGGTGGTGTCCATCGCCTTGCCGAGGATATGTTGCGAGTGTTCGGCCACCGCGCTGGAGCGGCGGCGCAACATCGCATTGGTCGCCGGCGAGCGATAGGCGGAGACGATCACGATCGGCTCGCTCGCGCCCGCGGTCCGGTAGACTTCCCAGATCACGTCGAAAAGGCGCGGATCCATGCGGGCGCGATCGTCGTTGCGCCAATCGCGCAGGAACCAGTTGAGCTTTTCGAGAACCGCGGGATCATAGGACCCATTGACCCGGAAGGTCGCCTCGATCGATTCGCCGGTGTGGGAATGATGCAGGCTCAACGTGCGCGTGTCGCCATTGGCGACCGCCGTCTCGGTCGAGGAGGGCGCCAAGAAACCGAACAACATCGCCCCTACATAGGCGGCGGCGAGACAGGCGCTTCGTTCTGGTGCCGTGCGGGGGCGCGGTTGGCGCAAATGAAAACTCGCAATTCTCGCTTTTGCGGCGGGCGCCGCGGGTCCGTTAACAGCGAAGGCCGCTTTTATAACGAGCAAGCTCTTAAAACTTGAACGGTTAATGTCCCGTAACATGGTGGCACATTCCCCTTGATGAACTCGCCCATAAATTTGCATTCATGGTTACGGCTCAAGCTAAGTCGGCGAATGTGGCGACCTTGTGTCGGCGCGCGAGATGGCCGGCGCGGATGGGCGTTCGCGCGCTATCGAGGACGTGCGCGCGCACTCTGGAAATGGCGCTTTTTCCTGCTGTCGAGATTTTCTCGCCTTGCAAGGAAATCGGCGGGACGCCCTGCCCGCAACCTCGACTATTTTTCAGATTTCGCCGCGAATCGGGCTTAATTCTCGTGATGCAGTCAAGGATTAGGAGCGATCGCTTCGTCGCGTTAAGACAAGCGGCCAATGATGCTCAGGCGGCGAGATCGGCGACGACGGCGTCGAGCACCGGAAATCCTTCGGCGCTGACTCTGATGCGCCCATGCGGCGTATATTCGACCATGCCGTCGGCGATCAGCGAGGCGACCCGGCGGGGATCGAGGCTGCGGCCCGACATCGCCTGGAACTGGGTCGGCTCGATGCCTTCGGCAAGACGCAATCCCATCAGCAAGAACTCATCGCCCTGCTCTTCGGAGGATAGGAACTCATCCTCGACCAGCGCATGGCCCTCGGTCTCGACCACGGTCAGCCACATTTCGGGATGACTCTCCGTCGCCTGCGCCCGGCGTCCCTTTGGCGTCGCGATTCGACCATGCGCGCCAGGGCCAACGCCGGCATATTCGCCATAGCGCCAATAGATGAGATTATGCCGGCTTTCCGCGCCGGGCCGGGCATGATTGGAAATTTCATATGCGGGAAGCCCCGCTTTCGACATCGCCTCTTGCGTCGCGTCCCAGAGGTCGCGGCCAAGATCGGCGTCGGGGATCGCCAGCTTGCCGTGGTCGCGCAGCCGCTCGAACATCGTATCGGGTTCGATCGTCAGCTGATAGAGCGAGAGATGATCGCGCGCGCGCAGAATTCCCTGCTCCAATTCAGCGCGCCATCCCTTCACCGTTTGACCGGGCCGGGCATAGATCAGATCGAACGAATAGCGTTCGAAGATCGATGCGGCGAGCTCCACCGCCGCCATCGCCTCGGCCGCCGTATGCATGCGTCCGAGCGCTTTCAGATCGGCGTCGTTGAGCGCCTGGACGCCGAGGGAGACGCGATTGACTCCAGCGGCGCGAAAACCGCGAAAGCGCTCCGCCTCGACGCTGGTCGGATTGGCCTCGAGCGTGATCTCCGCGCGCTGGGCGATCGGCCAATATTCCGCGATGGCGTCGAGTATGGCGGCGACTGTCGCGGGCTTCATCAAGGACGGCGTGCCGCCGCCAAAAAAGATCGAAGACACTGTGCGCCCGGGGGTCAGCCCGGCGCGATGGGCGAGCTCCATCCGATAGGCCGCGACGAAGCGGTCCTGGTCGACCGGTTGCGCGCGGACATGGCTATTGAAATCGCAATAGGGACATTTCGAGAGGCAGAACGGCCAATGCACATAGATCCCGAAGCCCGGGTCCGCGGCGATATTTGTTCGTGCAGCCTTCGTCATCTTATGTCCCGCCGTTCCGCAGCCGCCGCCTGTGAAGCTCGATCTGCAAAAAGAGGCCCGTTTTCCTGCAAGACATCATGCGTCTCTTGCAATCACGCGTCGCGCCAAGCCGCGAGCGCTTTCCATCTGCCCCCGCGGATCGCGTCCACGCATGCGCGCGGGCCCAAAACGGCGCGGTCAAAGTCGCGCCATATTTTGCCGCAGATTCGAAACTAGGATCGCGGCTCAGGGCAGGGTTTCGATGACCATGCTCACGCCGAAGAATCGGCGCAATTGCTTAAGAATGCGTTCACCACGTTTCGATAGCTTCGAAATGAATCCCAGTTGCGTAGGTAAGAATCCAGAGTAGGTGAAGATTGAGTTATCTCGCTCCGCCGCCGATGCCGGCGCCCGTCATCGTCATGAAGGACGTCGGCGGTCTTGTCACCGATTATCAGAGTCAAACCGAACTTTATCGCGCCTCGGATCGCGAAGTCAGGCTGCATGAGTGCCGCTCCGCTTGCACCCTGGCGCTCAGCCTGCCCAACGTCTGCGTCTATCCCGACAGCACGCTGAAATTCCACCTCGCCTATGATCCGCGCAA
Organism: Methylocapsa aurea; assembly: GCF_000746085.1. Taxonomy (GTDB): domain Bacteria; phylum Pseudomonadota; class Alphaproteobacteria; order Rhizobiales; family Beijerinckiaceae; genus Methylocapsa; species Methylocapsa aurea. The sequence continues at coordinate 241,653 of NZ_JQKO01000005.1, forward strand.
TCGGCAAACCGATGCGAATGTCTCCCAGCAGCTGTTCGATTCCTACCCGCCCGCCGTCCGGGCCCGGCTTGGCGGCCTCACCCGTGACTACAAGGTCTTGAGGGGGAGCGAATTGATCGCGCTCGGCGTCCGGGATTGCACCGGACAGCGCGTTATGGTCGCTTCCGCCGCGCCGCGCAAGGCGCCGCCAGCGCGGATCGAGGCCGCCCCTCCGCCTGCCGAGCAAGGCTCGCTGTTTGGCGGCCTGATGCGCAATATGCTGGCGGCCTTTGGCGGATCGAGCGAGCGAACCGATATGGCGCGATCCGCCCCGACGGCGGCGCCAGCGGCGAAGCCCACATCGTCCGAAGCGCTGCCGGCGGTCCCGCCTTTGCCGCCGGCGCGGCCGGCTGAATTCGCGGCGCTCGAAGCCGCGCCGCCAGCGCAAGCCGCGTTGGAAGCGGCGCGACAATTAGCGCCGTCAGGCGCGCCGGCGCCCGACGCCCAAACAGAGGTTCAAGCCGCCAATGTTCCCGCGCCGCCGCCTCGGCCGATGAGCCTGGCGTTCTCCTATCAGCGCCGGCTGACGCCGGCACCCTTGCCCAGGATCATCACCGGGGCGCAGCCAATCCTCCCGCCCGGCTTCCGGGGCTATGCGGAATTCGGCCGCTAGAACATGTTCTAACTCGTTGAATCTGAGCGCTTCCCGATCAGACGGGTCCATCTGATCGGGAAGCGCGCTAGAAAAAAGCGCGCTCCAACCCTTCCGGCGCCCCCATTTAAGCGAGAGCGTCAGGGACGGACCAACCGCGTTCCGGCTGCGACCCGCCGGCTCGTCTTGCGTTCGACGACCACCGTCCGGGGGGTCCTTTCGCGGCCGCTCGACGTCACGATCTGCTCGCTCTTGCGCGAGGGCGCCGCCTTCAACAATACGGCGCGCACTTCCTCGACCGGCAGATCCATGAGCGCGGCGGCGATCTCGACCTGCTGGAGCAACTGGTCGGTCAATCCCTGCGCCGCGATAATCGCCTCCTTCAGGGTTGGCGGATCATATCGCACCCGTCGCGAACCGTATTTCGTGTTCCAGACCGCAGACATTTCCAGCCTTCCTTCAGGGCGGACGCAACTTTATTGCACTGCAATATGATATTGCGCGAAGGGCGGGAAATCAAGCCGCATAACTTGGGAATCGTCTAGAGCGCTTTCGAATGCGGCAGAATCGGAAAGCAGCTCTAGCTCTTTATTTCGTCGCATTTTCTTAACGCGAACTGGTATCCACTTCGCTCGAAAATGCTCTAGCGGGAAAGCCTATTCGAGACAGGCGCGGGCGAAGGCCTGGAAAGCTCTGCCGCGGTGCGACAAGGCTGGCGACCCATCGGCGGGGATGCCGTGTTTTTCCGTCGAGGACATTTCGCCGAAAGTCTTGACCGCATTTTCCGGCCGGAAAATCGGATCATAGCCGAACCAGAGGTCGCCGCGCGGCGGGAAAACCAGTTCGCCGAACACCTTGCCCTCGAAATTTTGCGTCTCGCCGTCTGGAAAGGCGAGCGTCAGCACGCAAACGAAATGCGCCCTGAACGGGGCGCGCGCGCCAACATTTTGCAAGGCTTCCTCGACTTTGGCCCGCGCCACCGCAAAATCGCGCGAGGGCCCGGCCCAGCGCGCCGAGTAAATGCCCGGCGCGTCATCGAGCGCTTCGACGCAGAGGCCTGAATCATCGGCGAGCGCCGGGAGCTTCGCCCCGGCCGCCGCCGCGCGGGCTTTCAGCTCCGCATTGGCGGCGAAAGTCGCGCCGGTTTCCTCGGGCTCCGGCAGGCCGAGATCGCCGGCCGAAACCGCGTCGACGCCGAAAAAGTCGAGGAGTTCGCGCATTTCCTTGAGCTTGCCGGGATTATGCGTAGCGATGACGAGTTTTCCCTCCAGCCGGTGCGCCATGTCAGGCGACCGCGTTTTTCTGCAGCTCGACGAGCTGCGATATGCCGGCCTTGGCCAGCGCCATCATCGCCTGCAATTGAACGTCGCTGAACACCGCGGCCTCGGCCGTCGCCTGCACCTCGACCAGGGAACCTGCGCCGGTCATGACGAAATTGGCGTCGGTCTCGGCGGCGGAATCCTCCGCATAATCGAGATCGAGCACGGCTTCCCCATTCGAAATGCCGCAGGAAATCGCGGCGACCTGGTCGCGCAGAGGATGATCCTTGATGATCGAGCGCCCCCGCATCCATTTGACGCAATCATGCAAGGCGACCCAGGCGCCGGTGATCGACGCGGTTCGCGTCCCCCCATCGGCTTGAAGCACGTCGCAATCGAGGGTGATCTGGCGTTCGCCCAAAGCCTGAAGATTGGTGACCGCGCGAAGACTGCGGCCGATGAGGCGCTGAATCTCCTGGGTGCGGCCGGATTGCTTGCCGGAGGTCGATTCACGCCGGGTGCGCGTGTGCGTCGCGCGCGGCAGCATGGCGTATTCGGCGGTGACCCAGCCGCGTCCCTGACCGCGCAGCCAGGCCGGCGGCTTGTCTTCAAGGGAAGCGGTGCAGAGCACATGCGTGCCGCCAAACTTGATCAGGCAGGAGCCTTCGGCATAGCGCGCGACATTGCGTTCGAGCGTGACCGGGCGCAATTCGTCGGCGGCGCGATGAGAAGGACGCATGAAAATCCCCGTTGCGGTGAGCGTCGCTTCTAGTGGCTCACGCGTTTTTGCGCAACCATGGGCATTTGTGACGGAAGGCCGCTTCCAGTCGGCGGCGTGATCAATGTCCCTCGAAAGAGATGAGCGTCCGCACCGGAACGCCCAAAGCCTCGATCTTCTTGGCGCCGCCGAGATCGGGCAGATCAATCACGAAACAAGCCGCGACGACATCGGCGCCGATCTTCTTCAATAATCCCACCGCGCCCGTCGCCGTCCCGCCGGTCGCGATGAGATCGTCGACGAGAATCACGCGTTCGCCGGGCGCGACGGCGTCGTCGTGCATTTCCATTTCGTCGAGCCCATATTCGAGCGAATAGGCGATCGACACCTTGGTGTGCGGCAGCTTGCCTTTCTTGCGGATCGGCACGAAACCGGCCGACAGCTGATGCGCGACGGCGCCGCCCAGAATGAATCCGCGCGCCTCCATGCCGGCGACCTTGTCAATCTTGCCGCCGGACCAGGGCTGCACCAATTCGTCGATGGCGCGGCGAAAGGCGCGGGCGTCTCCGAGCAATGTCGTAATGTCCCGGAACAGGATGCCGGGCTTGGGATAATCGGGGATCGTGCGGATCGAATTCTTGAGATCGAAATCAAGCGTCATGACCGATCGACCCGTTGCATGATCGCCTCCAGCTTTTTCATGAGATCGGGATCCCGCGCCGGCGGCGCCGTCAGAACCGCATTATCGAGCGCCCGGTCCGAGCCGATGGGACAGGCTTCGTGTTCTTGAGGGAAGTCCAGCAACAGCCGCGCCAGAAGCCGCGCGGCGGCGCCCGCATTGGCCTGGACGATTTTGATGACGGAGGCGACATCGACATCATCATGCTCGGGATGCCAGCAATCGAAATCGGTGACCATCGCGATCGTCGCATAGGATATTTCGGCCTCGCGGGCGAGCTTGGCTTCAGGCAACGCAGTCATGCCGATCACATCATAGCCCGCCGCTTTGTAGCCCTGGGATTCCGCGAGCGAAGAAAATTGCGGCCCCTCCATGCAGATATACGTCCCGCCGGAGACGAAGGGAATGTTTTCGGCCGAAGCCGCCGCCGCGATCCTTTGCCGCAACAAGGGCGCGACGGGATGAGCCATCGAGACATGGGCGACGCAGCCATTGCCGAAAAACGAACTCTGCCGCGAAAATGTCCGGTCGACGAATTGATCGACCAGCACGAAAAGGCCGGGGTAAAGATCCTGCTTGAACGAGCCGCAGGCGGAAACCGAGACAATGTCGGTGACGCCGGCGCGTTTCAGCGCGTCGATATTCGCGCGGTAATTGATCCCCGAGGGAGACAATTTATGGCCGCGCCCATGCCGGGGCAGGAAGACCGCCTCGGTTTCTCCAATCCTGCCGAAATGCAGCGCGTCGGAGGGCTCGCCCCAAGGCGTCGCGACCCGCTCCTCGCGCATATCGGTCAAACCCGGCAGCGCGTAGACGCCCGACCCGCCGATGATCCCCACAATCGCTTTCGTCATGCCCGCTCCGGCCTCTTAAGCGCCGCAGTTTTAACGGCGCGAGGCCGTCATGCAAGCAAAACGATTGATGCTTCGTAGAGCATGATGCCGAAAAGTGGAAACCGGTTTTCGGACGACATCATGCTCTAACACTTTGAGGAGAGGCGGATTTAAGACTTTGGACGAGATCGCGTTGCGATTTCGTCCAAAATCATCCGGCTCCAGGCGCGCAAGCTCGCAGCCTCGTGATTGGCCGCGCGCGCGCCGGCCCCTTATTCTCATTGGGATGTAACAATAAGGCGCGCGGCTTCGTATGTAGGTTAAGGACCCCGATGCGCCTTAAGGAGAAGCCGCATGTTCATCCGCCGCCGGAAGGGATGGGAAATTCGCGAAAGCGAAGCGACGCCCGAGTCGCTTTTTTTCGACCGCCGAACGCTTCTGAAAGGCGGCGCCGTTGCGGCCGCGGCGGTAGGTTTAGGCTTAAGGGAGGCCTTCGCCGCGCCCGATCCCTCCCTCGCGCTCTATCCGGCCAAGCGCAATGAGGCCTTCACGCTGGATCGTCCGGTGACGCCGGAGACGGTCAATTCGCACTATAATAATTTTTATGAATTCGGCAGCGGCAAGGACATTTTCGACGCCGCCCAAGCGCTCAAAATCCGGCCCTGGTCGATCAAGATCGATGGTCTCATCGAGAAGCCGCAAACCATCGCCATCGACGATCTCGTCAAGGCGATGCCGCTGGAAGAGCGGCTCTACCGCCACCGCTGCGTCGAGGCCTGGGCGATGGCCGTGCCTTGGACCGGGTTTCCCTTGCGCGCCCTGATTGAGGCCGCGCAACCGCTCGCCTCGGCCAAATATGTCCGGTTCGAAACCTTTCTGGACCGGGTGATGGCGCCGGGACAGCGGCAATTCTGGTATCCCTGGCCCTATGTCGAGGGCCTGACCATGGCGGAAGCCGCCAATGATCTCGCGTTTCTCGTCACCGGCGCCTATGGCAAGCCGTTGGGAAAACAATTCGGCGCGCCGCTGCGGCTGGCGACGCCGTGGAAATATGGCTTCAAATCGATCAAATCGATCACCCGGATCTCCTTCGTCGAGGAGCGGCCAAAGACCTTTTGGGAGCAGTTGGGGCCTTCCGAATACGGCTTTTGGGCGAATGTGAACCCCGCCGTGCCGCATCCGCGCTGGAGTCAGGCGAGCGAGGAGGTCTTGGGCTCGCGCGAGCGGCGTCCGACCCAGATCTTCAACGGCTATGGCGACTATGTCGCGGGGCTCTACGCCGGGCTCGAAAATGAGCGGCTGTTCATCTGACCCTGCGCTATTTGCGCCATTTCAGAGGTTACGGGCCCAAGCTCAGGCAACGTCTCGGTTTGAATTTCGGCTTTCGACCGAGGTCGTGTAAAAACGCGGTGTGTTCGCCGGCGATTATGACGGGCCGGACTTTCCGGTAATTGAAGGCAGACGGATTGAACCGAGCGATTACGCGCGCATCGCCTCAAGCAGCGGTCCGACGCCGAAGATCCGGATCATTCTTTTTATGTTATACGCCAGAATGTGAAAGCTCATCTCTGTTCGCACCTTTTCGAGGGTCTTGGTGAGGAAGTGCGCGCTTCCCATCCATGATTTCAGTGTGCCGAAGGGGTGCTCGACGGTCTGCCTGCGGATCAGCATGGCGTCTGGCCGATGTTCAAGGCGGGCTTGCATTTTTT
>NZ_KN050805.1:0-210511 GCF_000746085.1 Methylocapsa aurea
ATGCGTGACGCCCATGCGGGGCTGACCCGCTTCGATGATTTCCGCAAGAGTCTCGGTATCGCGCCGACGATGCTGACGGGGCGGCTTTCGGCCCTGACCGACGAGGGGCTGCTGGATAAACGCCGCTATTCCGACCGTCCGCCACGTGACGAATATGTGCTGACGGAAGCCGGCCGCGATTTTCTGCCGGTGCTGTTTGCGATCGGCTCGTGGGGACGCAAGCATCGCGGCGGGGGCAAGGTGACCAGGTTCTTCGACGCCGAGACCGGAACGGAGATCGATCCTGTCACCATCGACCGCGCGACCGGCGCTCCGGTCGGAACACGTCCCATTCGCGTCGCCGCGCCCGAATGAACGCCTCACGGCAGATGAAGCAGCGCCTGACAACTCCCATTGGAAGCCCGCTTCCAGCGCAAAGTTGGCGGTGGTGGTCCATGACCTGGGATCGAAGACGAAAGCGTCTTTCCCAATACGGACAAATGGCGGCTATTCCGACTTCAACACTCCGAACCGGTAATTCCGCTTCCGGCCCATGTCTGCCTTGCCACGCCGCAGCGCCAAATGTCCGGAAATGGCGCAATGCAGCCGAATTTGAAAAGTGCCAACCGCCTTTTTCGGGAACATTGGTATGCTTCGCAGGCGCCCAAGCCTGTCAAAGGATGGCCAACCGAGGACTTACCTTGAAACCTTGCCTTACTCTGCTCTTCGCGGCCCTCGCTCTCGCCGTCACCCCCGCCTTCGCGCTCGACAAGGTGACCTTCGCGACCAACTGGCTCGCCGAAGCCGAGCATGGCGGTTTCTACCAGGCGCTGGCGGATGGCACTTACGCAAAATACGGTCTCGACGTCACGATCCTTCAGGGCGGCCCGCAAACCAACAACAAGCTTTTGCTGGCGGCCGGAAAGATCGACTTCAACCTCGGCGCCAACATGATCCAGGCCTTCGACGCGGTTGCGCAAAATATTCCGATCGTCGCGGTGGCCTCGCTGTTCCAAAAGGATCCCTTCATCCTTATGTCCCACCCCGGCGCGGGTCTCGACCGATTTGAGGATCTGCCGAAAGCGACAGCCTTCATCGGCAAGGACGCGCTGGTCTCGGTCTATCAATGGCTGAAGACGGCCTATGGCTTCAAGGAGGAAAAGGTCAGGCCCTATGCGTTCAACGCCGCGCCCTTCATCGCCGATAAGAACTCGATTCAACAGGGCTATGCGACCTCCGAACCCTATGAGGCGGAGCGACAAGGCAAGTTCAAGCCGAACGTCTTCCTCCTCGCCGATTATGGCTATGATTCCTATTCGACCACGATCGAGGCGAGGCGCGATCTGATCGAGAAAAACCCCGATCTCGTGCAACGTTTCGTCGACGCCTCGGTGATCGGCTGGTGCAATTATATCTATGGCGACAACGCCAAGGCGAATGCGCTCATCAAGCGCGACAATCCCGACATTCGCGACGATCTGCTCGCCTATTCGGTTGCCAAGATGAAAGAGTATGGAATCGTCGATTCGGGCGATTCAACGACGCTCGGCGTTGGGGCAATGACGGATGCGCGGATGCAAAGCTTCTTCGCCAAAATGACCAACGCGGGGCTGTTTGCGCCGAGCCTCGACTACAAGCGCGCCTATACGCTTCAATTCGTCAACAAGGGCGTCGGGCTTGATTTGCGGCCGCGCCAATGAAGCGGACTGGCAAGAAATTCGCTCCGCGCCCTTCATGTTGCAAATGATCGCGCCGCGAAGGCTCATCTCGCTGCAAGGGGTCGGCAAGACCTACAAGAATGGCGCGACGGCGCTCGCGGGCGTCGACCTCGAGGTTCGCGACGGCGAATTCCTGACGCTGCTTGGCCCTTCGGGCTGCGGCAAGAGCACTATTTTGCGCCTTATCGCCGGTCTCGATTCTCCTTCTACGGGCGTGCTGACGCGCTCCTTCGACGATGTTGGCGCGGCGCTTGGCTTTGTGTTCCAGGAGCCGACGCTGATGCCCTGGGCGAGCGTTTTCGACAATGTCTATTTGCCGCTGCGCCTACGCGGACTGAGCCGGCAATCGGCAGGCCCGGCGATCATGGAGGCTCTGGGCTTGGTCGGACTCGCCGCCTCCGCCAAGGCGTTTCCGCGCGAACTTTCCGGCGGCATGCGGATGCGCGCGTCGATCGCCCGCGCGCTCGTCCTGCGCCCTTTGCTGCTGTTGATGGACGAGCCTTTCGCGGCGCTCGACGAGATCGCGCGCTTTCGCCTCAACGACGATCTGTTGCGCCTGCAAGGCGCTGCCGGCGCGACGATCGTCTTCGTCACCCATTCGGTTTACGAAAGCGCCTATCTTTCGACGCGCATCTTGGTCATGGCGGGCGGACCTGGCCGGATCGTCGCGGAAATCGCGAGCGAGGACCGATCTCCGCGCGACGAGAATTTCCGGTCGAGCCCCGCCTATGCGCGGATCTGCGCAAAAGCCTCGCAGGCTTTGCAAGACGCAATGCAGGGGGACTATTGATGCGTCCGATGCGATGGGTCCAAGAATACGGGCCTCCTGGTTTGGTCTTCGCCGCTTTGCTTGCGGGCTGGGAGGTTTTCGTCCGCCTTGCGGACCTGCCGCCCTATATCCTACCCTCGCCGGCTCTTGTGCTGGAGACGCTTGTGACCGATCGGGCGACGCTGTTTCCAGCGCTCCTGACGACCTTGAAGATCACGCTCGGCGCCCTTGCCGCGGCGGTCCTTGGCGGCGGCGGTCTCGCCATTCTTTTTTCGCAATGGAAATGGATCGAACGCTCGTTCCTGCCGGTCGCGATCGTCCTGCAAGTCACCCCGATCGTCGCCATTGCGCCCTTGCTCCTGATCTATCTTGAACCCTCAAGCGCAGTGCTCGTCTGCGCCTTTCTTGTCGCCTTTTTCCCAATTCTATCGAATACCGCGCTTGGATTGGCCTCCACCGACCGAAATCTGGTCGATCTTTTCCAGCTGTATCGCGCCTCCCGCTGGCGGACGCTCCTGCTTTTGCGCTTGCCGGCCGCCCTGCCCTATTTTCTGGGCGGGCTGCGCATCGGCGGCGGCCTGGCGCTGATCGGCGCGATTGTCGCCGAACTCGCCGCCGGAGCGGCGGGACAAGGCGCGGGGCTCGCTTTCCGGATTCTCGAGGCCGGCTACAGGCTGAATATTCCACGGATGTTCGCGGCGCTGACCTTGCTCTCGCTGACCGGAATTGCGATTTTCGCTGTGCTTTCCGTTTTATCGGCCTATCTGCTCGGCCGCTGGCACGAGAGCGCCATGAGCGCCGAGCGATGATGTTTCCGGCGGCAATCTGGAAGTTATGGGAGGACTGCGATATGAAGCGCGGCGACGCTCTCGAACGGTTCGAGATCGCCTTCCCCTCTGCTTGAGAGACTCTTCATGCCCCCCTGCCTCTACGATGTGCTTGGCCTCGGAAATGCGATCGTCGACGTCATCAGCCGCGCCGACGACGATTTTCTCGCCGCTCAAGGATTGAACAAGGGCGCGATGATGTTGATCGACGAAGCCCGCGCCGAGGAGCTCTACAAGGCGATGGGCCCGGCCGCCATCGTGTCGGGAGGCTCGGCCGCCAATACGATCATCGGCGCGGCGAGCCTTGGCTGCAGCGCCGCCTTCATCGGCAAGGTCAAGGCCGACGAACTCGGCGCGGTTTTCGCGCATGACATCCGCGCCGCCAAAGTCAAATTCTCGACCGCTTTCTCCCCGGACGGAGCGGCGAGCGCGCGGTGCCTCGTCATCGTCACGCCCGATGGCCAGCGCACCATGAACACCTTCCTCGGCGCTTGCCAGAGCCTGACCGAGGCGGATGTCGATGAAGACATCGTGAAACATTCCGGGATTGTCTATCTCGAAGGCTATCTTTGGGATCCGCCCGCCGCAAAGGCGGCTTTCGTGAAAGCCTCGAAAATCGCCCGCGCCGCCGGCCGCAAAGTCGCCCTCTCCCTGTCCGACTCCTTTTGCGTCGACCGCTACCGCGACGAATTCATCGGGCTCATTCGATCGGGAGCGGTGAATATTCTTTTCGCCAATGAGAGCGAATTGCATTCGCTCTATCAAACCGCCGATTTCGATACGGCGGTGGCGCAGCTTCGCGGCGAAAATATTCTCAGCGCCATCACCCGCTCCGAGCAGGGCTCGATCGTCGTCACGCGCGATGAAGTCCTCGCCACGCCAGCCTTCCCGGTCGATGAGGTCGTCGATACGACAGGCGCCGGCGATCTCTTTGCAGCCGGATTCCTAGCCGGCCTCAGCAAGGGCAAGGATCTGGGGACTTGCGCAAGGCTCGGCTCGCTCGCGGCGGCGGAGATCATCCAGCATATTGGCGCGCGGCCGCAGACTGATCTGGCGCAACTCGCGGGACAAAACGGACTGAAGCTGTAACCCAGGGATTTTCTCGCGGCGGGCGGCGCCAGCGTCGCCCGCGACATCCTGCGGCCTATTCCGCCGCGCGCTTGAATTCCGGAAAGGTGCAGCGTCCGTCGACGCTTTCGCGCTTGAATTCGACGACTTTCGGCTGTTCGACGAAGGGCAGCTTCAAACTCTTCCAAACGTCGACCAGCGCCTCGACCAGATGCACGATATGCGCATCCGTATGCAAGGGGCCTGGCGTGATGCGCAATCTTTCGCTGCCCTTTTCGACCGTCGGATAATTGATCGGCTGAATATAGATGGAGTGGCGGTCGAGCAGCATGTCGGTCGCGCTCTTGCAAAGCTCGGCGTCGCCGACGAGGACCGGCACGATGTGGGACGGATTCGCCATGACCGGCAGGCCCGCCGCGCTCAACGCATGTTTGGTCAGCATTGCCTGGCGCTGATGCTGCGCGCGAAGCTCCGCGCCCTGGCGCTCCTTCAACAGGCGCACGGCGGTTTGCGCCGCCGATGCGATGGCGGGAGGCAAGGCCGTCGTGAATATGAAGGAAGGCGCATAGGAGCGCACCGCGTCGATGATCGCCTCATTCGCGGCAATGTAGCCGCCCAGCGTTCCGAAGCCCTTGGCGAGCGTCCCCTCGATGACGTCGATTCTATGCATGACGCCGTCGCGCTCGGCGATGCCGCCGCCGCGCGGGCCGTAGAGTCCGACCGCATGGACCTCGTCCATGTAGGTCATCGCATTGTAGCGGCGGGCGAGATCGGCGATTTGCCCGATTGGGGCGATGTCGCCATTCATCGAATAAAGGCTTTCGAAGGCGATCAGCTTGGCCCGTTCCGGCCCCGCCTCGGCCAGCAATTCCTCGAGATGCGCGAGATCGTTATGGCGGAAGATGCGGCGCTGCGCCTTGGACCGGCGGATGCCTTCAATCATCGAATTATGGTTCAACTGATCGGAGAGAATGAGGCAATCGGGCAGCAGATCGCCAATAGTGGAAATCGTCGCAAGATTGGAAATCCAGCCGGAGGTGAAGACGAGAGCCGCCTCCTTGCCATGCAAATCGGCCAATTCGGCTTCAAGCTCGACGAGCGGATGATTGGTGCCTGAAATATTGCGCGTGCCGCCAGAACCGACCCCATGCCGCGCGGCGGCGTTCTTCATGGCGGAGATCACTTCGGGATGCCGGCCCATGCAGAGATAATCGTTGGAGCACCAGATCACGACGTCCTCGACGCTGGCCCGGTCGCGCCGCCACCGCGCCTTGGGAAAGGCGTCGGCGTCACGCTCGAGATCGGCGAAGACCCGGTACCGGCGCTCATCCTTCAATCGCGAAATTGCGTCGTCGAAAATCCGCCGATACACCATGTTCAACGTTCTCCAAGGATCCGATCGCTGGGGCGGGATAGGCAACTGAAAGACGTCGCCCATGGACTCGAGTATCGAAATAGCCCGTTTATACTCTTTTTACGCGTTCTAAAAGGGCTGTTTGGGCAGCGAATGGTCACACCTCTAAAAAATGAGCGGCCTTCGTGGCAATTGCTTGGGATTCATGCGAGGGATTTGCCGCCCCACGGCCGCTCAAGGAGCCAGCGAGCTTTGCCTTGGCCGTTAGATTTCGCCCATCCGCGATCGGTAAACCATGCGCATTCTCGTCACCGGCGCGGCCGGATTCATCGGTTTTCATACAGCCCGGCGTCTCCTCGAAGACGGCCATGAGGTCGTCGGGATCGATGGCTTCACGCCCTATTACGACCCCGCGCTCAAACTCCGGCGCCACGAAATTCTGCAACAAAACCCCGCCTACTGCGGGCATGAGGCCATGCTCGAGGATTTTGCGGCGTTCAAGGCCATTTATGGCGAGGGGTTCGATGCAGTTTATCATTTCGCCGCGCAAGCCGGCGTTCGCTATAGTCTGGACAATCCGCGCGCCTACGTCGAGGCCAATCTCGTCGGAACCTTCAATCTTCTGGAACTACTGCGCCATGCGCCGCCACGCCATGCGCTTCTGGCCTCGACATCCTCCGTCTACGGCGCAAACGCCTCGATCCCGTTTCGCGAGACCGACCGCGCCGATCATCCCTTGACGCTCTACGCCGCCACGAAAAAGGCGAATGAGGAAATGGCCCATTCCTATAGCCATCTCTTCAATATACCGACCACGATGCTGCGATTCTTCACGGTTTACGGCCCTTGGGGACGGCCGGATATGGCGCTGTTCAAATTCGCGGCGGCACTGTTCGAGGGCCGTCCGATCGACATCTACAATCACGGAAACATGCGGCGGGATTTCACCTTCGTCGGCGATCTCGTCGAGGCCATGGTCCGCCTGCTCGGCCAGGCGCCGCTCGCGCCAGACGCGCGCCCGGCCCCGGCTCCGGCGCTGGACAGCTTGTCTCCGGTGGCGCCCTGGCGCGTCGTCAATATCGGCGCGCGGACGCCGGTCGCGCTGATGGATTTCGTCGCCGCGATCGAGGCCGCGACAGGATTGCGGGCGTCATGCAATTTCATGGACATGCAGCAAGGCGATGTGCCAATCACCTTCGCCAATACCGAATTGCTTTTTCTGCTGACGGGCTTCACCCCGAAGACGCCCTTGCAGGAGGGCGTTTCCGCCTTTGTCGCCTGGTACCGCGCCTATCACGGCGTTTGAATTCGGGAGGAAAGCTAAAAACGGCCGAGCATCGCCCCGGCCGTTTTTCCTCAAGCATCGGTTGCGACCGATATTTCAGAGCATGAGCGCTCAAGGCGCATTGATCATGCTCCCAATCTTATCGATCCAGCGCCACTTCGCCGCCGGTTTTAGGGCGTGACAGTTCCCCGCGCGCGGCCGCCTGAGACTTTGCAAGAGCAGCCGTTGCCAACCCATGACGCGCTAATGAGTTGGCATGTCCTCACCGGCGTTGAGCAAAATCCTCCCACGCCGCCGGTCGCCACGCTGCGGCCTGTCACCAGAGGCGCGGTCGCTGCGGCGGCTACGGCCAAAGGCGCGGTCGCGGCCGCCGCCAATCCGTACCCGTAAGGATAGCCGTAGCCATAGGGATAGCCATAGGCGTAATCATAAGGATAATCCCAGCCATAGCCCCAACCTGAGCCCCAGCCCAAGCCGCTGGCCAGGCCGAGGCCCAGCCCTGCGCCGCCCCAGCCCCATCCGTTATTCCATCTATTCCATCCCCAGCGGTTCCAGCCGCCCCTATGCCAGCCGCCCCGATGCCAGCCGCCGCCATGCCAACCCGCGGTGCGGATGCCGGCGCCCTGCCAAGCGCCGCGGTTCCAGCCGCCGCCCTGCCAGCCCACGCCGCCTGCGCGGATGCCGCTGCCATGCCAGCCACCGCCGAAGCCGCCGCCCCGGAACCCCCCACCGCCGAAGCCGCCGCCCCCATGGAATCCGCCGCCGCCATGAAAGCCGCCGCCGCCCATTCGCGCCCAAGCTGGACCGCTGGCCATCAATGCGGCGCCAATTACGGCGGCGCTCGCCACTGCACAAATGCGTCTCATCGCATCCTCCTTCTCGCCGCCCTTCGCTGGCTCTTCGCGATCCGCAAACGCCATCGCCGTCGTCATGGCGGAGGGCAATCTTTGAATTTAACGCCGCTGCGAGGGGGATTGTTCCATCACTCTAGATCGGGCTCGGCGCGCCCGCGGCTCGGGTCTTGTGGGACAAGGTCGGCTCGCCTATCTGCGAAGCGGATGCGTTGAGCGGGGTCATCGCGCCGTCGATCGGGCGCAGTCCGATCGCGCTCGGAGGCAAGGTGCGAAATGGATGATCGATGCGAGACCACGGCGGGCGACGGCGGATCGCCAGAGCAAGCGCCGCTCGCCCGTAAGATCGTGATCAAATCGGCGCTGGCGACGATGGGAACGCCCGAGCATTTCACCCGATTCGATCCTATCTCGCCACCGAGCAAACTTGGGGGCCGCGCCGTAATGATGGGAGATGACCCGGCGCTCCCCAAATTCTCCGCGGCGCCGACGCTGTTCGAATTCTTCCGGTTGAGGTTTACTCCAGATGCCGTCAACCACATGCTGCAAAGCGCCCATCTCGCCCTGAAATCCGGGGCCGAGGAGAAAATGGTTCTCGCCTGCCTTTTGCATGACATCGCCCTCGCCGGCCTCATTTCCAGCGATCATGGCTATTGGGGCGCGCAGCTCATCGAGCCCTATGTCGATGAAGAAATCTCATGGGCAGTGCGCTATCATCAGGCGCTGCGGTTCTTCCCGGACCCCGCCGTCGGCTACGAATATCCGCAAACCTACATCGATCTTTTCGGCGCGGATTATCGGCCCGAGCCCTACATTCAGGCCGCCTACGATTATGCGCGCGCCCACAAATGGTATGGTTCGGCGCGGCTGATTACGCTCAATGATCTTTATTCCTTCGACCCCGACGCTGCCGTCGATCTCGACGCGTTCGCGGACATCGTGGGCCGGCATTTCCGCCAGCCGAAAGAAGGCTTAGGGTTCGATAATTCCCCAGTCGCGCATATGTGGCGTTCGATGATCTGGCCGAGGAACTTTCTTTAGAGCCTATTGTCGGCCCGTGACCTAAGAACTAAGAAGCTTTCTCGATTTCTTTGCTCACTTCTTGATGTTTTCGACTCTCGTCGTTTTCGCTGCAGCCGCGCAAATGTCGCGCATCCTAGCAATTTGATCCTCTGTCAAATTTTCAATTCCTATGAAAAAGTTCTTAGCGGTCCCACTCCGGATAAGTTCATCAAGTTTTACTTGAATCGCCGCATTGTCTCTGTTTTGTGAGTTCTGAATTAAAAAGACCATGAGAAACGTAATAATAGTTGTTCCCGTATTAATGACTAGCTGCCATGTATCTGAATATTTGAAGACCGGTCCAAATGCGGCCCAAACAACAACAGTTAGCGCTGCAACTCCAAAAGAGGTAGGCTTTCCAGCGGCTCTGGCGACTTGATTGGCCGCGGCGCTGAAAGCGCGAGAAATCAGCGAGGACTTATCAGCCATTATATTTCCTCCCTTCTTGCTGCGAAGCCTCAACTCCATTCACCTACTTTTGTTCCTGATTTCCGGCGCCACGTGGCAGCTTATTACTGCAACTTTCATCCTCGCCGCTCCTCATCGCCAAGCTACGCTTTTTTTGAATGGAGCCAGCACATGGAGAGAACATATTAATAATTGAGAAACGTTTCATCCATCCATCTTCAGCGCGGCGATAAACGCCTCCTGCGGGATCTCGACCTTGCCGAATTGGCGCATCTTCTTCTTGCCGGCCTTCTGCTTTTCCAAGAGCTTGCGCTTGCGCGTCGCGTCGCCGCCATAGCATTTCGCCGTCACGTCCTTGCGCAGGGCCCGCACGGTTTCGCGCGCGATGATCTTGCCGCCGATCGCCGCCTGGATCGGGATCTGGAACATATGCGGCGGGATCAGCTCTTTCAGCTTCTCCACCATGGCGCGCCCGCGCATATCGGCGCGATCGCGATGCACCAGCATGGAGAGCGCATCGACCGGCTCGGCATTGACGAGAATCGACATTTTGACGAGATCACCGGGACGATAATCGGTGATCGCATAATCGAAACTGGCGTAGCCTTTCGAGATCGACTTCAGCCGGTCGTAGAAATCGAACACAACTTCATTGAGCGGCAGGTCATAGACCGCCATGGCGCGCTTGCCGACATAGTTGAGATCGATCTGAACCCCGCGCCTTTCCTGGCAGAGCTTCAGCACCGCGCCGAGATAATCGTCCGGCGTCAGAATCGTCGCTCTAATCCACGGCTCCTGAATCTCCTCGATCTTGGTCGGATCGGGCATGTCGGCGGGATTATGCAATTCGACCGTCGCATCGCCCCGCTGCACGATCTTATAGACCACGGAAGGCGCCGTCGCGATCAGGTCGAGATTGAACTCGCGCTCAAGGCGCTCCTGAATGATTTCGAGATGCAAAAGGCCGAGAAAACCACAGCGGAAGCCAAAGCCGAGCGCCGCCGAGCTCTCCATCTCATAGGAAAAGCTCGCGTCATTGAGCCGGAGGCGGCCCATCGCAGCGCGCAAATCGTCGAAATCAGCGGCGTCGACCGGAAACAGCCCGCAGAAGACGACCGGCTGCGCCGGCTTGAACCCCGGCAAGGCGGCGTCGCAGGCTTTGCGCTCGTCGGTGATCGTATCGCCGACGCGGGTGTCGGCGACCTGCTTGATCTGCGCGGTGATGAAACCGACTTCGCCCGGCCCAAGCTC
Organism: Methylocapsa aurea; assembly: GCF_000746085.1. Classification (GTDB taxonomy): domain Bacteria; phylum Pseudomonadota; class Alphaproteobacteria; order Rhizobiales; family Beijerinckiaceae; genus Methylocapsa; species Methylocapsa aurea. The sequence continues at coordinate 10,573 of NZ_KN050805.1, forward strand.
GGCGACATCCTGCATCTTTGGCCGGAACACCCCGACCCGATCGACTTCGTAATGGGCGTCGGCGCCCATCATCTTGATCTTTTGTCCCTTCTTGAGCGTGCCGTCGATGATCCGGACAAGCACCACGACGCCGAGATAGGCGTCGTACCAGGAATCGACCAGCAGCGCCTTCAGCGGCGCGTTCTCATCGCCCTTGGGCGCCGGCAAGCGCTGGACGATCGCCTCCAGCACGAGGTCGATGCCGATTCCGGTCTTTGCCGAAATGAGCACGGCCTGCGAGGCGTCGAGCCCGATCACATCCTCGATCTGCTGCTTGATCCGCTCGGGCTCGGCGGCGGGCAGATCAATTTTGTTCAGGACCGGCACGATTTCATGGCCGGCGTCGAGCGCGTGATAGACATTGGCGAGCGTCTGCGCCTCGACGCCCTGGCTCGCGTCGACGACAAGAAGCGAGCCTTCGCAGGCGGCCAGCGAGCGCGAGACCTCATAGGCGAAATCGACGTGGCCGGGCGTATCCATCAGGTTCAGGATATAGGTCCTGCCGTCTTGCGCCTTGTATTCGAGCCGGACCGTCTGCGCCTTGATGGTGATGCCGCGCTCGCGCTCGATATCCATCGAATCGAGCACCTGCTCCACCATATCGCGGGCGGCGACCGTCCCGGTCGCCTGGATCAGCCGGTCGGCGAGGGTCGATTTGCCGTGATCGATATGGGCGACAATGGAAAAATTGCGGATATTTTCAAGCGAATGGGTTGTCATGCCTGCGAGATAGCAGGCGCGCGCGGCGAAGGGAAGGTTGAGCGGCGACCGAGGACGGGGCTTGGCGGGAGCGCGACGCTGGCGGATTCGGTCTGTCTCACGCCAAAATCAATCTTCGAGGAGATGTTTCGCAACGCAAATTGCGATCGCGCGCCTTCCCGATCACCGCCGCCCCACCCATGAGCAGGCCCGCAACAAAAGTTTGAGCCGAAGTTCTGGAGCTCGGCGGCTCCCAGTTCGCCGGGAAGGCTTGACGAACGAACCCGTCCTTATGGCCTAACAGGGGCAAGCGGCGCATTGGGGACAGCGTCAGGCGCGGTCTTGACGCCAATGATCTCATACTCGGTCCTGCGCTTACAAAAACCCGGAATCGGCCAGCTTAAAACAAAAAGCTTCTGGTTATATTCCAAGGTGACGGCGCCGCCCGCGGCTGCGTCTTCAATTTTCTTGCGCACATCTGAATCAGGAACAGAAAAATAAAACGTATTATCAACAGAGTCGTTTCTTGACCTCAAGTTGCCCGATTGAGAAAAATTGGCTTGGGCGAGCTGCCCTTCCATTGTCCAGCATCCAAAACCTTTAGTGGAAAGTTTTGTAATCGCGCCAGTGCGAAATCCGTGTGAAAAATTATACGCGTTCAGCAACGCGGTTATTGAGAGAATTGGTCCGGCTATCAAGACAATAGCGGCGACTACGGACGCCGCTATTTTTTGTTTCCACGTCAATAGCATGAATTTATTGCCAAGTTGGCTGGCGTAGCGCGCAACCGGTGATGTTGTCGCCAAGATCCGTCTCCTTTTTTAACTCAATCGCCGGCCGGAGGCCGTAGCCTTGGCGCCCTGACCCTCCCCCCGAGGCGGGATCGACGGCAAGAACAAGACGCTCATCTCTATATCGAAGCGGCCGAAAATAGGAGTCGCGATCTCCAGCGCTTCCCAATCAGATTGACTCGTCTGACCGAAAAGGAAGGCTCCGATGCCGAGGCCGAGGCCGCTCACGTTGCCCTTGGATGGGCCGAGCGAAAGGCCTCCAGCAGCCGGGCGCTGTCGACCGCCGTATAGATCTGCGTCGTCGAGAGCGAGGCATGGCCCAAGAGTTCCTGAATGGTGCGCAGATCGCCGCCGCGCCCCAGAAGATGGGTGGCGAAGGAATGGCGCAGCGCATGCGGGGTCGCGGTCTCTGGCAACCCGAGCGCGCCGCGCAAACGCTCCACCGTGAGCTGAATGATTCGGGGCGAGAGCGGCCCGCCCTTCGCCCCGACGAACAGCGGTCTTTCAGGCGGGAGCGGATAGGGGCAAAGTTCGAGATAGGTCTCGATCCCGCGCCGCACCGGCGCGATCACCGGAACCGCGCGCGTTTTCTGGCCCTTGCCGATCACCCTCAAAACATCAAGGCCGCCGACCGGCGCCTCGGAGCGCGAAATCGCCAAGGCTTCGGAAATGCGCAGGCCAGCGCCGTAAAGCAGACCCAGCACGGCGGCGTCGCGCGCAAGAATCCAGGCGGGGCGATTCTCGCCGGCCCTGGCGTCGGTCCGCACCACTTGCCGCGCGGCCTCCTTGGTCAAGGCCTTGGGAAGGCGGCGCTGAATTTTGGGCGCGCGCAGCGCGGAGAAAGCGGCGGTCTTGGCTTGGCCATTGCGCTCCAGGAATCGCACGAAAGAGCGTAGGCCCGCGAGTTGGCGCAGCAGCGACCGGCCGCCTGCGCCCTCCTCCCGCCGCTGCGCCATGAAGGCGCGAAGATCGGCCGGAGCCAAGCCCTCGACCATCGCGAGCGAGGGAGCGGCGCCGAAATGGATCGCCGCGAATTTCAGAAACTGGCGCAGATCCCGGCCGTAACAGATCAGAGTATGGGCGGAAACGCGCCGCTCGCCTTCCAGGTGGGCTAGCCAAGCTCTAGCCAGCGCCGCGAGTTCGCGGTCGGCCGTTGAAAACGCCTCAAGGGCCAAGGCGGCCGGAGCAGTGGCGGCGGGAGGCGAGGCTTCCAGATCCAAATCACGATCCAATCGCGCAAAGCGGCGTCCGCCGCGACCCCGCAAAGCAAAGCACATCCTCCCAAGACGCCTCATCAGAGCGTGAGACATCCAAGAGAGCGTCACAAGAAAGCGTCAGAGCGACATGCGAACTATTGCGCCGTCCGCCCTAACGATTGGTTGCTGTTCTTCGGCCGGATGCGGATGGTCAATGCTCAGCGCCGGGACTGATGGAAGCCGACGCGCCGGCCCCGGAGCGCCTCTTGATCGATGAACAAATCGCCCTGATCGACGAGGAGACCTCATCGACAAGGGAATCGCTCAAAGGCAAAGAGCTAGAGCCTATCCCCCGCCGAAAATGGCCGTCGCCCGTTTCGATCCTAATGTTCGTGCGGATGGGCCTTGGCCTCGGCGGCCACGGTCTTGATCTCTTCAATCGCCGCCTGGAGAAGCTCGTCCGCCTTGCGATGGATCTGATGGTCGGATTGCGCGACGCCGGCCGCATCGAAATCGGCGCGGATGGTCTTGAAGATCTCTTCGGCGTTGTTTTCCTCGAGGTCGGCGGCGATCAGCGAAGTCGCATAATCTTCCGCGGCGGCGCCCGTCTTGCCGAGCTTTTCGGCGGCCCACAGTCCGAGCCATTTGTTGCGCCGGACATTGGCCTTGAATTTTAGTTCTTCGTCATGCGCGAGCTTGGCTTCGAAAGCCTGCTCACGCTGGTCGAAAGTGGTCATGAGGCTCCCCATATGGAAGTGTGTAAGTCCCCGCATTTGCGCGAAGGCGTGCATCTTAACAAGGTTTTGTAAAAACGCCATGCTCCACGTGGCAAGGTCGAAGCTTGATTTCTTTTCTGTATTCCGCAATCGATCTCTGATAGAAGGCGTGCGCTGGTTACAAATTGGAGGAATCAAATATTAGCTATTTCCCAATAGTTTGGCTCAGCATTGTGTGAAAATCCGCGGTTGGATAGGCTCGCTGGTCAGGTTGTGTTCCAGACCGGAAAAAGCTAGGACCTTCACTCGAAACCGCGGCGACACTCGACGCATAGCCTAAGCCCGCCCCGCCCCGACTTCGCACAAAAATTGCTTGTTTGGACGTGGGCCCTAGGACGTTCACAGGAGCCACGGCCACCTATGGATCATCTCAAGCCACGGTTAATCCCAATGAATCGCCGCCGGCGCATCTATGAAGGCAAGGCAAAGGTCCTCTATGAGGGACCTGAACCGGGGACGCTCATCCAGCATTTCAAGGACGACGCAACCGCTTTTAATGCCAAGAAGCACGAGGTCATTGACGGCAAAGGGGTCCTTAACAACCGGATCTCCGAGTTCATCTTCCAAAATCTCAATGACATCGGCGTGCCGACCCATTTCATCCGCCGTCTCAACATGCGCGAACAATTGATTCGAGAGGTCGAGATCATCCCGCTCGAAGTCGTGGTGCGCAATGTCGCCGCGGGCTCCCTCGCGACGCGTCTTGGAATCGAGGAAGGCACGCAGTTGCCCCGCTCGATCATCGAATTCTACTATAAGAACGACGAGTTGAACGACCCGATGGTGTCGGAGGAGCATATCACCGCTTTCGGCTGGGCGAGCCCGCAGGAAATCGACGACATCATGGCCCTCGCCATCCGCGTCAACGACTTTCTGTCCGGTCTCTTTCTCGGCGTCGGCATCCGCCTCGTCGATTTCAAGATGGAGTGCGGCCGGTTGTGGGAAGGCGATATGATGCGCATCGCCGTCGCCGACGAAATTTCACCCGATTCCTGCCGTCTCTGGGATATTAAATCCAACGACAAGCTCGACAAAGATCGCTTCCGCCGCGATCTTGGAGGACTTGTCGAGGCCTATACGGAAGTCGCCCGCCGTCTCGGCATCCTGCAGGAAAACGAGCAACCTCGCGCGAACGGACCAAAGCTGGTTCAATAAGGCTTCAAAATCGGCTCCAGGAAAATGGAGCCCACGTTAAAGCTTTCGCGAACGAGACTTAGACCTCCTCGCGAAAGCGTCCCTCGGCGGCCCCCGCACTTCCCCCCCGACAGGCGGCGGGCGTGATCGAAGGGCAGGATTTGCGATCGATCGCAAATCGAACTGCGCGGAGGCTTCGGCCTCCGTTTTTGTTTTTAGCTTGTTGTCTTATCGCTCGACTTGCCACCGCCAAAGAATTGGACTTGATCGCGATGAAAGCCAGGGTCTTCGTCACCCTCAAGAACGGGATCTTGGATCCACAGGGCAAAGCCATCGAAGGGGCGCTGAAATCGCTCGATTTCAAGGGAATCGAAAGCGTCCGCCAGGGCAAGATTTTCGAGATCGAGCTTGCGGGCGCCGACCGCGCCGGCGCGGAGCATCTGTTGCGCGAGGCCTGCGAGAAGCTGTTGGCGAATCAGGTGGTCGAGGATTTTCAGGTGGAGATCCTCTAGAGCATGTTCCGAAAAAGTTGATCGACGTTTTCGCTATTGAGACATCGGATATATCCGATGTCTCATAAGAACATGCTCTAACTCGTTGAATCTAAGGGCTTCCCCTTCAGGCCAGCGCGCGCGGAAGAAGGCACAGACGCATGAAAGCCGCCATCATCCTTTTTCCCGGCTCCAATCGCGAGGGCGACGCCTTTCGCGCAATCAGCGCAGCATGCGGCGAACCGATCATCGTCTGGCACGGGCAGACCGAACTGCCTGCAGGAACCGATCTCGTGGTGCTTCCCGGCGGTTTTTCCTATGGCGATTATCTGCGCTGCGGCGCGATCGCGGCGCGGGCGCCGATCATGGAAGCCGTTCGCGACCATGCGGTGCGGGGCGGCCTGGTCCTGGGCATTTGCAACGGACTTCAGATTTTGGTGGAAAGCGGTCTCCTGCCGGGCGTGTTGATGCGCAATGCGCGCATGCGCTTCGTCTGCCGGATGCAGCATTTGAAGGTGGAGCGGACCGACACGCCTTTTACGTCCCAATATGAGCAAGGCCAGGTCATTAAAGTGGCGATCGCCCATGGCGAAGGCAATTACGAGGCGGATTCCGAGACGATTGCGCGTCTCGAAGGCGCCGGTCGCGTCGCCTTCCGCTATTGCGATTCGCGTGGCGTGGTCGGCGGCGCCGCCAATCCGAATGGATCGACCAATGACATCGCCGGGATTTATTCGGAAAACTTCAATGTTCTCGGCCTGATGCCGCATCCAGAAAATCTCATCGATCCTCTGGTTGGCGGGACCGATGGACGCGGCCTGTTCGAGAGCCTGGCGGCTTTTGGCAAGGCCGCCTGAAAAGCTCCCGTTTCGGCGGCCCGCTCAAATGCCTGGCCTATTTATCGGCTGCGGCAGAGGGACAAGAGGATAAGTTCATCGTGATCGAACGCGACCCCGACGTCTCCCCCGAACTCGTCGCCGCGCATGGCCTCAAACCCGACGAATATGCGCGCATTCTCGCGCTGATCGGGCGCAAGCCGAGCTTCACCGAACTCGGCATTTTCTCGGCGATGTGGAACGAGCATTGTTCTTACAAATCCTCGCGGCTGCATCTGCGCCGGCTCCCCACCAAAGCGCCCTGGGTCATTCAGGGGCCGGGCGAAAACGCCGGCGTCATCGACATTGGCGATGGGGAGGCCTGCATCTTCAAGATGGAAAGCCACAACCACCCGTCCTTCATCGAGCCGTTCCAGGGAGCGGCGACTGGCGTCGGCGGCATTTTGCGCGACGTCTTCACGATGGGCGCGCGTCCGGTCGCCTGTTTGAACTTGTTGCGCTTCGGCGCGCCGGAGCATCCGCGCACCCGCCATCTCGTCGCCGGCGTCGTCGCTGGGATTGGTGGTTATGGCAATAGTTTCGGCGTGCCGACCGTCGGCGGCGCGACCAATTTTCACAAAGGCTATGACGGCAATATTCTCGTCAACGCGATGGCCGTCGGCATCGCCAGGACGGACGAGATTTTCTACGCGAAGGCGACAGGCGTCGGCAATCCGATCGTCTATCTCGGCTCTAAAACTGGCCGCGACGGAATCCATGGCGCGACCATGGCCTCGGCCGCTTTCGAAGCCGACGCCGAAGCGAAGCGCCCGACGGTGCAGGTCGGCGATCCCTTCACCGAAAAGCTTCTGCTCGAAGCCTGCCTGGAATTGATGCGCACCGGCGCCGTCGTCGCGATCCAGGACATGGGGGCGGCGGGCCTCACCTCCTCGGCGGTGGAAATGGGCGCCAAGGGCGATCTTGGCATAGAGCTCGATCTTGACGCCGTCCCCTGCCGCGAGATCGGCATGAGCGCCTACGAGATGCTGCTCTCGGAAAGCCAGGAGCGCATGCTGATGGTGCTCGACCCAGCCAAGGAGGCCGAGGCCGAGGCCGTCTTTCGCAAATGGGGCCTGGATTTTGCGATCATCGGCAAGACCACGGATACGCTCCGCTTCGTCGTTAAACACAAAGGCGAGATCAAAGCGGATCTGCCGATCAAAGAGCTTGGCGACGCCGCGCCGCTTTACGACCGGCCGCATGTCGCAGCGCCGAAAAAGCCAAAGCTCAGTCCGGTGGAAGTCGCAGCGCCAATCCCTAACAGCGAGGCGCTGGCTCGGCTCATCGCGACCCCGGACCTTTGCTCAAAACGCTGGATCTACGAGCAATATGATCATTTGATTCTGGGCAATACGGCGCAACCGCCCGGCGGCGACGCGGCCGTGATTCGGATCGGCGATGGCCCCAAAGGCTTGGCGCTCACAACCGATGTCACGCAGCGCTATTGCGAGGCCGATCCCTATGAAGGCGGCAAGCAGGCGGTCGCCGAGGCCTGGCGCAACCTGACCGCCGTCGGAGCCTTGCCGCTCGCGGCGACCGACAATTTGAACTTCGGCAATCCGGAAAAGCCGGAGATCATGGGTCAGTTCGTCGGCTGCATCGAGGGAATTGGCGAGGCCTGCCGGGCGCTCGATTTCCCGATCGTCTCCGGCAATGTCTCGCTCTACAATGAAAGCAGCGGGCGCGCGATTCCGCCAACCCCCGCGATCGGCGGCGTCGGCCTGCTCAATGACGCGAGCCGCACCGCAAGCCTCTCGATCAAACGGCCAGGCGACAAAATCCTCCTCATCGGGACGACCGAAGGCTGGCTCGGACAATCGCTCTATTTGCGCGAGATCTGCGGCCTCGAGAACGGCGCGCCGCCTCCCGTCGATCTTTCCGCCGAAAAGCGGAATGGCGATTTTCTACGCGGCCTGATCGCCAATCGCGCCGTGACCGCCGCGCATGACGTGTCCGACGGCGGCTTGGCGATCGCGCTCGCCGAGATGGCGATGGCCGGCGGAATCGGCGCGACCATCGCCGCTCCCGCTTCGCTTCCAGCGCATGCTTTCCTCTTTGGCGAAGATCAGGCGCGATATATTGTCACAGCTGCTGCCGACAAGGCAGAGGCGATCCGCAATGAGGCAGAAAATGCCGGAGTTGCCTGTGAAATCATCGGTTTGACCGGCGGCGACACGTTGACCCTGGGAGCCGGGATAGCCATATTGCTGGCTGACCTGATGCGGGCCCACGAAGCGTGGCTGCCCGATTACATGGCTGGCGTAAAATTCTGAGGGCCTTGACGATCGCGGTCGCGGCCCATCGCAGCGACAAGGACGACTTCATCATGGCAATGGAACAAGCTGATATCGAGAAGCTCATCAAGGCCGGCATCCCGGACGCGAAGGTCCAGATCACCGATCTCGTCGGCGACAAGGATCATTACGCGGCGATCGTGATTTCCTCTGAATTCACCGGCAAGACCAAGCTGCAGCAGCACCAGATCGTCTATAAGGCCCTTGGCGATCATATGGGTGGCGTGCTTCATGCACTGCAGCTCACGACCTTCGCGCCAAAGTAAGGTTTCGAACTTTAGCCCTCCGGTCGGAGGCGGACCATATTCAAATAGACCCTGTCTGAAAGGACCCGGCAATGCCCATCAAGGATATCATCCAGTCGACGATCGACCGCAACGACGTCGTCCTGTTCATGAAAGGCACCCCGAACTTCCCGCAATGCGGCTTTTCCGGCCAGCTCGTGCAGATCCTCGGGCATCTTGACGTTCCCTACGAGCATGTGAATTGCCTAGAGAATGACGAGATCCGTCAAGGCATCAAGGAATTCTCCAGCTGGCCGACAATCCCGCAGCTCTACATCAAGGGCGAGTTCGTCGGCGGCTGCGACATCGTCCGCGAAATGTTCCAGTCGGGCGAGCTTGTCACGCATTTGGCCAGCAAGGGCATTGACGTCAAACAGCCGACCAAGGCCTGAGCAGCGGCGCCTCCGGGCCGGATGCGGTAAGGACTGGGACGGCTTCGTCCCGTCGCAGGTTAAAACCCATGCCCGGCCGCGCGCCGGGCATTTTCGTCTCTCGACGCGCTCCGCCGCCAAGCGCATATTCCGAACAGATTGGTTCGATCTGTTCGGAATATGCGCAGACTCTTTAACACTGGAGCGATTTCTGATCGATCGAATGACTCCATTCGATCGGAAAGCGCTCTAGCAAGCCACTCAGCCCTGCCCCGCCCTCAGCAGCGCCAGGGCGTCTTGCGAATCCCATTGCGCCGGCCCGGCCATGGTCCCGATTTCACATCCGTCCTTGCCGATGAGAATCGTCGTCGGCAGACCCAGGGCCCTGCCGGCCTGTTTCAGGGCTTGAAAGACATCGGCGGTGGCGTCGGAATAATAGGCGAGGTTCTTCACCCCGATTTCGGTCAGGAAAGCCTTCGGGCGGTCGAGCTTGGCGGTATCGATATTGACCGCGACCACGACAAAATCCTTGGAGCCGAGAAGGCCCTGCAAGCGATCGAGCGCCGGCATCTCCTGCCGGCACGGCACGCACCAAGTCGCCCAAAGGTTGAGGAGCACTTCGCGCCCCTGAAAATCGGAAAGGCGCGTCGGCGTCCCGTCCGACGCCTTGAAGGTCAGCTCGGGAAGCGGCTTTGGATGGGCCGCGAGGCTCAAGGCGGCAAGCTCCCCATGGGCCAGCGGCTTGAGCAGCGCCGCTCTTTCCGATGAGGCCGGACAGGCCGCAGGGCCTTCGGCGGTTTCCTTGCCGCCTGGCGCTTTCATCCCGTATAGGACAACAGCCAGAAGCAGAACGGCGAGCGCGCCCAAAGCAACCGCGACGCGGCGCGCAAGAGGCCGGGACTTGGCCTGTTTGGAGAGACCTTGCGTCATATGGATATCAATCTCATGAGCACGAGAAGATGAGCAATAAAATGTGGGGCGGCCGGTTCGCGAGCGGTCCCGACGCCATCATGGAAGAAATCAACGCGTCGATCGGCTTCGACTATAGGCTCGCCCAGCAGGATATAGCCGGATCGAAAGCCCATGTCGCCATGCTGGCGCAGACCGGCATTCTAAGCGCCGACCACGCCGCCGCCATCGCCGAAGGCCTAAGTCAAATCGGCGCCGAAATCGAGGCCGGGACATTCACATTTTCGCGCGCGCTCGAAGATATTCATATGAACATCGAGGCGCGTCTGGCGGAGCTGATCGGTCCCGCCGCGGGACGGCTGCATACGGCGCGCTCGCGCAACGATCAGGTCGCGCTCGATTTTCGCCTCTGGGTCCGCGATGCGATCGACGCGCTCGACCGCCAATTGTGGGCGTTGCAGCAGGCCCTGGCGGAAAAAGCCCTGGCCCATGCGGCAAGCGTGATGCCAGGCTTCACCCATATGCAGTCGGCGCAGCCGGTCACTTTCGGGCATCACCTTCTGGCCTATGTCGAAATGTTTTCGCGCGACCGCTCAAGGCTTCGCGACGCCCGCGCCCGCCTGAATGAATCTCCGCTCGGCGCGGCGGCGTTGGCGGGAACCTCGTTTCCGATCGACCGAAACGCGACCGCCAAGGCGCTTGGCTTCGACCGGCCGACCGCAAATTCGCTCGACAGCGTTTCCGACCGCGATTTCGTGTTGGAGACTTTGAGCGCGGCCTCGATCTGCGCCATCCATTTGTCGCGCTTCTCCGAGGAAATCGTGCTCTGGGCGACGCCGCAATTCGGCTTCGCGGCCTTGTCGGACAAGTTCTCGACCGGCTCTTCGATCATGCCGCAAAAGCGCAATCCCGACGCGGCCGAACTGGTGCGCGGCAAGGCCGGTCGGATCATTGGCGCGCTGAACGCCCTCCTCATCGTTATGAAAGGCCTGCCGCTGACCTATTCCAAGGACATGCAGGAAGATAAGGAAGGCACGTTCGACGCGCTGCACGCGCTGTCGCTGTGTCTTGCCGCGATGACCGGGATGGTCGGCGATCTCGAGCCCGATCGCAAACGCATGAAGGCCGCCGCCGGGTCGGGCTATGCGACCGCGACCGATCTCGCCGATTGGCTGGTGCGGAGCTTGAAGCTGCCCTTCAGGGAAGCGCATCACATTACCGGCCGCATCGTCGCCCTGGCGGCAGGCAAAAAGATCGGCCTTGAGAAATTGACCCTGGCCGAAATGCAGGCTGTGGAGCCCAATATCAGCGCCGAGGTCCATGCGGTTCTCGGCGTCGAAAAATCCGTCCGCAGCCGGACCAGCTACGGCGGGACGGCGCCGTCCAATGTGCGGGCGCAAGCCAAACGCTGGCTTGCGCGGCTCGAGAAGGACAAAGTGGAGCACTCCAACGCGTCGCGATCTTGACGCTATCTCGTTGCCACTGTTGCTTAATTTGCATGCGGCATAGTTGGAAGCCGTACTTGCGCGCGGTTTCGCGGCTCTTTAGAAGTGATCTCCGCCGGCACCCGCCGGGAACAGCCAGGTCGACGAATTGAGAAGGCGCCGCCCATGCCGTTGGATCACTTTCGCACCGCGCTGGTCATCGATGAGGATCCCGTCCGCGCCGCCGATCGCATCGCCGCTGAACTGATGTCGCAAGGCTGCGGCGGCACCATTGGCTTCGTCTATATTACCGACCGGCTGAACAGCGGCATCGAACCCGTCGTTGCGAGCCTTCGGCAAAAGACTGGCGTCGCCAATTGGATCGGGACCATCGGCTTCGGCGTGATCAGCGGGCGCGGCGCGGCCTATAATCAACCGGCGATCGCGGCGATGATCGGGCATTGGAGCCCGGATCAGTTCAAGCTATTCAACGGCCAGTCGCCGAGCGATGTCGGCCATTGGGCCGACAAGGGCATGGCGACGGCCATTGTCCATGTCGATCCGCGCTTCCCGTTCGACGCGGATTTGCGCCAGCTCGCGGCGACGTCCCGAGCCTATCTGTTTGGCGGGCTCACCGCTTCGCGCGCGCGTCGTTTCGATCAGTTCGCGGACGGCGTGACGGAAGGCGGCGCATCGGGGCTCATGCTAGGGCCCGATGTCGAGGTCGCAGTCGGCGTCTCGCAAGGATGCAGCGCGATCGGTCCGGTGCGCACGATCACCGAGATGGAGGACAATATGGTCACGTCCCTCGACGGCGAACCATCGCTCCAGGCCCTGGTGCGCGATCTCTCGGTGACGCCCGACGGCGATATCGCCAAGCTCCTGCGCTCGCTCCACGTCGGCCTGCCGGTTCCAAATTGCGACACCGGCGATTTCGTCGTGCGCAATTTCGCCGGGATCGATACCGACAAAGGCCTGATCGCGATCGCCGATCACGTCGAGCCGGGACAAAAGATTTTTTTCTGCCGACGCGACCGCGCCGCCGCGACAAAGGACCTTTTGGCGATGGCGCAGAAGCTTCGCAAGCGAACAGCGACTGTGCGCGGGGGACTCTACGTGACCTGCTGCGCGCGCGGCCCTAACTTGTTCGACTCAGCGACGGAAGAAGCCGAACTGCTTCAATCTGCCCTTGGCGATGTTCCGCTCGTTGGCTTTTTCGCCAATGGCGAAGTCGCCGGGGACCGCATCTACGGCTACACCGGCGTGCTCGCCCTGTTTTGACAAGGCCAGTTCCGATAAGGAACCCGCCCGCGATAGCGACTTCCACAATTGCTCCGCTCGAAGCGGGCGCTGTGCGGACGAATGATCTTGCCTTCCGCCCCCGACGACCCTGCTCAGGGGCGACGCCGTCCCTTCCCGCCAGCAAGAACGTCCATGCAGCGGGATTAGGCTCGCCAACTTACCGAAAAACCACAGCCACTCGATCGCGTCGCTGGCCCTGATAGGACCGCGCAGGCCGAATGCGCCGCAATCAAATTCAGCGAAAGTTAGGCCCGAAGCCGGATCGCATTGCGGAGGGTCGATCAATAGGCCCGGTTGCGCATGACTTCGAAGCAGGTCCGCAACAGGATGCTTAGATCCAGACCGAACGACCAATGATTGACGTACCAAAGGTCGAGTTTAACGCGTTCAACCATCTGATCGAGCCGCCCGGTTTCGCCGCGCAACCCGTTGACCTGCGCCCACCCGGTCATTCCGGGCTTGACGTGATGGCGAAACGAATATTTCGAGATCAGCACTTTATATTCATTGTCATGCGCAAGCGCATGCGGGCGCGGCCCAACCAAAGACATGTCGCCCTGGAGGACATTGAAAAGCTGCGGCAGTTCGTCGATGCTCGATCGGCGCAGCAATTGCCCGACCCGAGTGACGCGATGGTCGCCCCGTCGCGCTTGCTTGATCGTCGCCCCATCTTCAAGGACCGTCATCGTCCGAAATTTAAAAATGATGAAAGGCTTTGTGTTGAAGCCATTCCGGCGCTGGCGGAAAATGACCGGTCCAGGACTATCAAGTTTGATGACGATCGCGGTGATCGCCAGAAGGGGGGAGAGGAGCAGGATCGCCATCGACGCAAAGACAATGTCCAGCGCCCGTTTGAACGCTCGCTCCACCGGAGTCAAAGGCGCGCGCTGAAGCTCCAGCGACAGCATCGGTCCGCTGGTGGACAAGGCGCGCCGTCCCAGCACCGAGCGAATGGTGTGATCAGGCAGCAATCGGACAGGAAGCGGCGATGCCCGAAGCCGGTTGCGCACGGTCTCGAGAAGGTCCTTGCTGCTCCAGCGGAGCGCCACGACGAACTCGTCCACGCCGTGTTCGCGCGCTTCGTGGAGCGCGCGGTCGAGATCGATGAGCACATCGTCCGGAGAAAAGCCCTGGTTCGCTCCGACGGAAATGCGGGCCACTTCGTTCAAACCGAAATAGCGGAACAGGACAGCCGTGCTCAATCTCGCCAATTCCTCAGGCTCGCCGACCGTCACGACGCGGCGCCCCGCCAAGCTTCCAGTCGCCATCATGGAGCGCGAGGTTTTCGCAGCGACCCAACGGGCGAGGAGCAGCAGGACGATCTGTAGGGCCGCGGACGAAACCATCGATCCGTGCGAAAATTCGGTCTCGCCCTTCAAAAGGAACAAAAACGCGGTGACGAACAGACCTACCACCGCCCAGGTGACGAAAATGCGGCCCAGATAGCGAGAGGGCTCCAGCAATACGGGAAGGCGATATAGGCCGCGCGACCCCGCGACATAGACATAGAGAAGGCTATTGGCGATGCCGACTGCGAGATTGGCTTCGGTTCCGGCGCTCTGCCCAAACCAGAGATATTGATAAAGGGCGCCCCCAAACACGCTGGCTAAAACGATGACCGCTATATCCAGACAACCTGCGATGGTCTCGATATTTTGATAGGAAATGTCGAACCGCCGCGTGCTTCCCTCGGTTTGGACTTCCGGTTCCGCAATCTGGCTCAAGCGATTAAAGTACATTTCTCAACTCGCATTGTTCAGCAGGTCGCTTACCTGTCATTAAGCTACAATAAGGCGGAAAAATCAACCTAAAACCCGAAACCGCGGCTGTCGGATCCGGGCGAACCGATGATTAATGCTCGGTCGATCAGACGGATTTTGAAGCGTATTGCCTCAAAGCTGGCCAGCGTCGAACCAAATCGTATGCCGTGACAACAGAACAGAAATCACTGCGCGCATTTAACGATAATCACGAAATCGGTCAATTTGAGGGGATGAATTTTCGAGGCTGCACGAAACATGATCTTCAAAATTGCGAAGATTTTAGGCAGAATCATGCGCAAGAACTAAAGTCGTGCGATTTATCTTTGATTCAGTCAGCGCGAGATATGCGCTAGCGCACATTCAAGCGATGCAGCTTCGGTTCTGCCCTGAGAAATCATCAAAAATTAGAATATTTTCATGTTCTCGCGGGCCCCGCGGCGCCCCGCTGAAAATCGCTCGGTCGCCGCATGCGCTTCAAATCTGGCGCGGCCGCCTCCTCGCCAAGCGAATCGAGAGCCGCATCGAGCCCCATCCCGGCCTGATCCTGCGATCCCAACCTGCGGATGGAGACGGTGCGCTCCATAGCCTCGCGTTTGCCGACGACAAGCAGAACCGGAACCTTCGCCAACGAATGTTCTCGCACCTTATAGTTGATTTTCTCGTTCCTCAGATCGCCCTCGACGCGCAAGCCGCGCGCGCGCGCGGCTTCAATAACCTCGAAGGCGTAGTCATCGCCCTCTTGGGTGATGGTCGCGACGACGATCTGCAAGGGCGAGAGCCATAAGGGAAGATGCCCGGCAAAGTGCTCGATGAGGATGCCGGTGAAGCGCTCCAGAGAACCGAACATGGCCCGATGGATCATTACGGGCGTGGTCTTTTCGCTGTCGGCCGCTATATAAAAGGCGCCGAAACGGCCCGGCAGGTTGAAATCGACCTGCGTCGTGCCGCATTGCCATTCGCGTCCGATCGCATCGCGCAGAGTATATTCGAGTTTTGGGCCATAGAATGCGCCCTCCCCCGGGTTGATCGCCGTCTTGAGGCCGCGCTGCTTCAACACGTCGAGAACGAGCAACAAAGCCGCCTCCGCCTTGTCCCAAGCCTCCTCAGAGCCAACGCGCTTTTCCGGCCGCGTCGACAATTTGATGACGATGTCGTCAAAACCGAAATCTTCATAGATGGAGAGGATGAGGTCGTTGACCTTCAAGCTCTCGGCCATGATCTGCTCTTCGGTGCAGAAAATATGGGCGTCGTCCTGGGTGAAGGCGCGCACCCGCATGATCCCATGGATCGCACCGGACGGCTCGTAGCGATGCACGACGCCGAATTCGGCGATCTTCATCGGCAAATCGCGGTAGGATTTGAGACCGTTCTTGAAGATTTGCACATGGCCGGGGCAATTCATGGGCTTCAAGGCGAAGATGCGCTCGTCCTCGGTCTGAGTGACAAACATATTCTCGCGATAGGTCTGCCAATGGCCGGAGGTCTCCCAAAGCGCCCGGTCGAGCACCTGCGGCGTGTTGACCTCAAGGTAGCCTTCCGCCTGCTGGCGCCGCCGCATATAGGAAATCAGCGTTTGGAACAGGGTCCAGCCCTTCGGGTGCCAGAAAACCGCGCCCGGTCCTTCTTCCTGGAAATGGAACAGATCCATTTCCCGGCCCAAGCGGCGATGATCGCGCCGCTCCGCTTCCTCTAGCTGTTTCAGATAGGCCGCGAGCTCTTCCTGCTTGGCGAAGGCCGTCGCATAGATCCGTTGAAGCATGGGCCGGTTGGAATCGCCGCGCCAATAGGCACCGGCCACCTTCATCAGCTTGAAGGCGTTGCCGATTTTGCCGGTCGAGGGCAAATGCGGGCCGCGGCACAGATCGAGCCAGTCGCCCTGCTTGTAGATCTTCAGGTCTTCATCGCCCGGAATCGAGTCGACGAGCTCGACCTTGAAGGCCTCGCCATGAGTCTCGAACCAGGATTTGGCGGCGTCGCGGGTCCAGATTTCCTTTGTGAAAGGCCTGTCCTTGGCGATGATCTCGGCCATCTTCTTTTCGATGGCCGCGAAATCTTCCGGCGTGAAAGGCTCGTCCCGATAGAAATCATAATAAAAGCCATTCTCGATCACCGGTCCGATCGTGACCTGGGTGCCCGGAAAGAGCGTCTGCACCGCCTCGGCGAGGACATGCGCGGCGTCATGACGGATGAGTTCCAGCGCGCGTGGGTCCTCGCGGCTCAGGAATTCGACTCGGGAACTCTGGTCGACCGGGTCGCCAAGATCGCGCAAAACGCCGTCGACAGTCATTGCGACAGTGCGCTTGGCAAGCGATGGCGAAATGCTCTTGGCTATATCGAAGCCGCTGATCCCAGGCTCGTACGCGCGCGAGGCGCCATCCGGGAAAGTCACGGAAATCATGCCTATCTCCTTCATGCTCACTCGCCGATACCAATCGGCGTAAGCGTTGCTTGACGAAAGCGTCGCGCCAATTGGACGAGGCGCGCGCGCATTGTCTTATGCTGGCTTGGTCTTGTGTTGGCTCGAACGAGAGGCCCGGCTTACAGGAAAATGCGCCCGCCACCGTCCCGAGGCGCCCGCAAAGACGCAGATGCCCAAAGCACAGCCCCTTGGACCGGGCTTTACGGCTTTTGGCGGCGCGGCTCAAGGGCCGATCCGGCCGCGCGCCCGCCGCCTCAGTCGCGAACGCACGACAAATTGATCGGCGGCGGAAGCGCCGATCATGGCGACTCGGCCGCGGCGGCGGCTTGGCCTAACCCCTTCGAACCCAATGGAAGCGGCTTCGACTGCGAGGGGCCGCAACCACGTCCATCTTCACCGCAAAGGACATCTACGAAACATCATTATTAAATTTCAATACACAACAGTCGATAACTATGATGCCAATATTGGAAGAATGGCGTTCCTCTTGGCAATCTTTGCGTTATGTCAAACCACAACAGAAATAGCGAGATACATTTCAGGCAAGTGGATCTGGCGCCTTAACTATTGAAATAACAATGCCATGAGTTATCAGACGACAGCTTTCATTTGCTAAACTCTAAATCATTTTGCCCAGCTGACGCTCAAATGTGCGTATTGGCACATAATAAAATACGAAATACTCTCACTATGCCGCTTCCACACTCGGCAAATGGCCGGCGACCAGGTCGAAGTTTCGTTAGCCGGACCGACGGCCTCCAAAATTTATGACAATCTCTTAGATAAATAATCATGACCTCGAAAGACCTTTCACGGCACTATATCCGTGTCAGCACCTAAACGTTCCGCCGCAAATTTTCGGCAAACGCCAATGCTCCATCGCAAATAACTCAACAATTGAACCAACGTGGCAGCTATGACACCTTTTGCTGAGTGCTATGACGAACTAGACCTTGAAGCTGAAGAATTCCGCATAGCAGCGGCGTTTACGCGTCGCCTGACCGAGATTGCGGCGCTATCGAGCTTGCATGTTGATTCTTTTAACTCGCCCAATGCTTTGGATGCGCTGAGCCAGCCTGCGGTCCTGCTTGATCTCGATGGATTTGTCGCTGGCGCGAACAGCGCCGCCAGCAGTTTGTTCAATAATGACTTGCGAATCATGGATAGACGCGTTTTTGTCCGCGACCTTGAAGCTCGGACCAAGCTGCGCCTATTGATCGAACAGTTCAAACAGCCGGCGCCGATCAGCCCCCCTCCAATCGAGCCGATTATCGTGCCGCGGCAGGACAAATTGCCGGTCCTCTTGCGCGCCTGGCCCATCGACGGCGCGGCGCGCTGGCCATCGCCGGACGTCCGCGCTGTCCTCACGATGAATGCCTTGGGACCAAGACCAGGACCTCCCGCCGCAATCCTGGCCAAGGCTTTCGGCCTCACGCCCGCCGAAGCGAAACTTGCCTGCATTATCGCGCGCGGAGCCGGTCCCGAAATCGCCGCCATGGAGCTCAAAATATCGCGCGAGACGGCGCGCAATCAATTGAAGTCCATATTTGCGAAAACCGACACCCATCGGCAAAGCGAACTCGTCGCATTGCTCTTGCAAGTCCAATAATAACGGCCCAATTCCAGTGAGACCGCAGCGCCAGAGATGACGGCCGCGCCTCTCTTGGCTTCTTTCATTCTTGTTGGTCTATAGTTTCAATAGCATAACTAAAGTGAAATTCTTGCGATTGAAGCGATCGCTGATGACATCATGAATCAATTCGACGACATCCTCTTTGCAGTGGCGGCGCCATCGTTCCATTGCGTAAGAGAATATCTATAATTGTATTTTGGACCTTATTAAACTCATTGCGAAATAGCTGAAAATAAACTTCGTCGTTTTCATAATCGAGCATGCGCCACGCCTTGGTGAGCGCGCCGCAAAGACAATAAGAAGCGGCGGCCCATCGCACGGTGCGGATTTGCAAATGGCCAAAGGGAGGCCGGGCGCGCGGCCAAGAGCGGACATGGACGCCATTGGCGCTGGAAATTCGTCAAGGTCAAGTTAATCCGGCTTTTTCTTCGGCGGGAAATGCTCTAATAGCCAAGTGCGAACACGCTCCTTGCAAGGCGCATGGCGCAAGTCTCGATCAGCGCCATTGCGTGCGAAGCCCCTTGGCGGGCCGGGAATTGGCGAGCCAGGAAAAAGCGTTGCTTTGATGTGGAAATCGCGTTTGTTTGGAGCAACGGCCGCGCCGACGCGCCCCTTCATTCCCGATGGGGTGCGCGTATATGCCATCGGTGATGTTCATGGCAGGGCCGATTTGCTGGATCAGTTGCTCGTCCGGATCGACGAAGACCTCAAAGAGCACCCCATAGCCAATGCCATTCACATCTTTCTCGGCGATTATATCGATCGCGGACCCGACTCGGCAGGCGTCCTGGATCGCCTGATCAGACGCGGGCAAACCCATCAAACGCTTTGCCTGAAGGGCAATCACGAGATCTATCTATTGGAGTTTCTCGAAAACCCGTCCATCCTTGGAATTTGGGGGCAATACGGAGCTTTGACGACCCTGCTGTCTTATGGTCTAAAGCCAAGCTTGAAAGCAGATTTAGGCGAGCAGACTGAACTCGCAGCAACGCTCAGCCAAACCATACCCCACAGCCACGTTCAATTTCTCACCGGGCTCCCAGTGTCCTTCACCTGCGGCGATTACTTCTTTGTTCACGCAGGCGTCCATCCAAATGCGCCGCTGGCGAACCAGCGGGAGGACGATCTGCTCTGGATCAGGGACGATTTTTTGTGCCATGAAGAGCCCTTCGAAAAGGTGATCGTTCATGGCCATACGCCCGTCAGGGAGCCGGATGTTCGAGCAAACCGCATTAACATCGACACCGGCGCCTATGCAACCGGGCGCCTGACTTGTTTGAAGCTTGAGCGCGACGAAATCGGATTCATTTGATGAACGTATAAAGGTCCCAATTCGCCAAGGTTGAATTTGATGGATTCTTCTGTCGAGACTCTGTCGCCATTTCGTCATTAAAAGCCCCTGCGCAGGAAAAGATCGATGCACTCTGGTCTTCCCTCCACCGCCTCCCCATCGTTTCGGCGCGGGCCAAGTCCCGCCGCCTCAGCCTCGCCGGTGAAGACGCGCCTGGGACTGTTCGCTTTTGGCGCAATCCTCGCCCTTTCCGGCTGCTGGCTTCTGCTGCCGGAGCTTATTCAACCCAAGACGATCGGCCTTCCGCAGGATGCCGCCGGGGCTGCGGCCGCGAGCGCCCACAAATCCGAGGCGCTGCTGGCGGCGCGAATCGGGGCGATCAGGGGCGATCTTTGGGCCGCGGCCGCCTTCACCGATTCGAGCCTTTTGTGGCTGGACCGCGCGGCGCTGCTCGACCGCGCCAATGCGGGCAGGATCGCGCGCGCGCGCTCCAACGCCGAGTCGGCCTTGGCGCTGGCGCCGATCAATGGCGAGGCATGGCTTTTCCTGGCCGCGCTGCCTTCCGATGCGCCGAGCGGCGCCGAGGGCAACGTCGCCGCGCTTCTGCAAATGTCCTATTTCACCGCGCCGAACGATTTGACCCTCGCCGAACTGCGCCTCGCGCGCGTGGCGACCTCCAGCGCGCTCGCGGATAAGGACATCCAGGAATTCATCAAGAACGACATTCGGCGGATCCTGGCCTACCGGCCGCACCTTAAATCCGCGATCATCGCCGCTTATCGCAACGCCTGGCCGCAGAACCGGCCTCTTTTGGAAGGTCTCGCGGCCGATGTGGATCCCGCCTTCGCACAATCGCTGCGCTCCGCCTCGCAGAAGTAGGACGAAGCGCGCCTCCCTCTAACGCCCATCCCAAATCGATCCCGCCGTAGCCGAAAAGGTCGCAACGATGAACAAGATCAAGGTCGCCAATCCCGTCGTCGAACTCGATGGCGACGAGATGACCAGGATCATCTGGCGCCACATCCGCGACAAGCTCATTCATCCCTACCTCGACATCGATCTCGAATATTACGATCTGTCCATCGAAAACCGGGACGCGACCGGCGACCAAGTAACCGTCGACGCCGCCAACGCGATCAAGAAACAAGGCGTCGGCGTCAAATGCGCGACCATCACCCCCGATGAAGCGCGGGTGGAAGAGTTCAAGCTGAAGCGCATGTGGAAGTCGCCGAACGGCACGATCCGAAACATTCTTGGCGGCGTGATCTTCCGCGAACCGATCATCTGCCGGAATGTTCCTCGCCTCGTTCCGGGTTGGACCTCCCCAATTGTCATTGGCCGTCATGCTTTCGGCGACCAATATAGCGCGACCGATTTCAAGGTTCCTGGCAAGGGCCGCCTGACCGTCCGCTTCGAAGGCGAAGATGGAACGGTCATCGAAAAGGAAATCTTCAAATACCCCGGTTCCGGCGTCGCTTTATCAATGTATAATGTTGATGAATCCATTCGAGATTTCGCCCGCGCCTCTATGAACTACGGGCTCAACCGCAAATACCCAGTCTATCTGTCGACGAAAAACACGATCCTCAAGGCCTATGACGGCCGGTTCAAGGATCTGTTCCAGGAAATCTACGAGGCCGAATTCGAAGCCGCCTTCGTCGCGGCCGGGATTGCCTACCAGCATCGCCTC
Organism: Methylocapsa aurea; assembly: GCF_000746085.1. Lineage (GTDB taxonomy): Bacteria > Pseudomonadota > Alphaproteobacteria > Rhizobiales > Beijerinckiaceae > Methylocapsa > Methylocapsa aurea. The sequence continues at coordinate 31,954 of NZ_KN050805.1, forward strand.
ATCGACGACATGGTGGCGTCTTCGCTCAAATGGTCTGGCGGCTATGTCTGGGCTTGCAAGAACTACGACGGCGACGTTCAGTCCGACACCGTGGCGCAGGGCTTCGGCTCGCTCGGTCTGATGACGTCCGTGCTGATGAGCCCGGACGGCAGAACCGTCGAAGCCGAGGCCGCGCATGGCACGGTGACGCGCCACTTCCGCGAGCATCAGAAAGGCAAGGAAACCTCAACCAATTCGATCGCCTCGATTTTCGCCTGGACGCGCGGCCTCGCGCATCGGGCCAAGCTCGACGGCAATCCCGACCTCGCCAAATTCGCCCAGACCCTCGAAACCGTCTGCGTCGCGACCGTCGAGGCGGGCTTCATGACCAAGGACCTTGCCCTCCTCGTCGGCGCCGACCAGCCTTGGCTCTCGACGACCGGATTTCTCGATAAGATCGACGAGAATTTGCGCAACGCCATGGCTTAAGGCGCCGCCCCAGCGCTGCGCTCTTGGACGCCAAGAGCATATTCCGAACGGATTGGTTCAATCTGTTCGACGAGAATATGCTCAGACTCTTTAACACTGGAGCGATTTCTGATCGATCGAATGACTCCCTTCGATCGGAAAGCGCTGCGTCATTGTCGGCGTCCTGCGACGGCGCAGGCACCCTCGCGCCCGGGCAAACCGGAACGATCGCGCGCTCGGGCCGATGAAACGGCAAGTAAAAGCACTGGTCCCGCACGGCGTTTCGACGATGAGGAAACGCAGGCCGAGCCCATCCAATAGGAAAGTGCTTGAACCCCAATCAAAAATGGAATGCGGCCCTTCCAGCACGCGCCACTTGCTTCGATGCGAAAGCTGGACCCGAAAGCTCGTTTAGGCGTTACAGAGTGGATGCGCTCGGCCGCCGCCTATTGTTCGTCCCGTGATTGTATAAAGGCGAGGCTGTGGTTATAAGGGCATCGATTTAGGGTTTGGGGAGACTCGCAAGTGCCTGCCGAACTGATCGAAGATAATTATAGACCGTCGGAAGACGAGCCATTCATGAACGATCGCCAACGCGATTATTTTCGTCGCAAATTAATTGGCTGGAAGGAAGATATTTTACGCGAGAGCCGCGAAACACTGGCGATCCTGCAAAGCGAGAATGAAAACCATCCGGATCTGGCCGATCGCGCCTCTTCCGAAACTGACAGAGCCATTGAATTACGGGCGCGCGACCGCCAGCGCAAGCTAATTGCAAAGATCGAGGCGGCCCTCGGGCGACTCGACGATGGCACCTATGGCTATTGCGAGGAAACCGGCGACCCGATTGCATTGAAACGTCTCGACGCCAGGCCGATTGCAACCCTGTCGGTCGAGGCGCAGGAGCGCCATGAAAGGCGCGAGCGCGTCTACCGCGACAGCTAGAGCGCCTCCCGATCAGGTGAAATCATCTGATCGAACAGGAATCGCTTAGATTTCAAAGGGTTGAAGCATGTTCTGATCGAAAAAGGCGGTCAACTTTTTTAAGAACATGCTCTCGAAGCGCTTCCCGATCAGGTGGAATCATCTGATCGGGAAGGAGCCGCTCCGATGCTCAGGTCCCGCCGGTCATTTGCCAGGCCCGCGGCCTAGGAGCTTCGCCATTTCCTCCTCGAGCGAATCGATCGGATCCCTTACTGGAGCGGCCGCGGCGCCCTCAAGCGGCTCGGCGCCGATCACGCTTGCGGCGGGGGCCGGCTCGGGCAACGGGGACTTGCTTTGCGGCTCGGCCTCGACCTCGGCCTTTAACTCGGGGACCTTAGGCTCAGCGAGCTTTGGCTCGGCAGCCTTTAACTCGATTTGAGCGGCATCGGGTGAAACAGGCGCAGGTTCCGATGTGGGCGCCGGCGTGGAAGCACGCGCTGTGGGGGGAGCGGCCGGCGTCGGCTCGCTAATCGGCGCTGGCGCTTCGGCGCCGATCGGCGGCGCAGTTGGTTTGGCGGCTGCGTCAGCGGCAAGTTGGCGCGGCGGCGAAGGCCGCAGAAATGGGGTCGCCAGCGGAGCGCGTGGAAACCCGCTTGATGGATTTGCGCCGCCATCTGGTTTTTGGGGGAAATCGGAGCGTCCAAACGATGGCTCGCGCTGAGGCGACGCGCGTTGCGGCAGCGGCGGCGATGCCGGCGGAGCGCGCCTTGGAGGCAATGGAAAAACCGGGGGCCTCGGCGCTGGCGCGACGACCGTCGGCGCGGAAGGCGCCTCGTCAAAGGCCGCCGCCGGCGTCAGCTCGGCGTCAGGCTCCGGCGCGGTGGGGAATGGCGTCTTGCGCTGCGGCTGGCTTACCGGCTGCGGCGGCCGAGGCGCATCAAACTCGGATGGCCAAGCCCCCCCGGCCAGCCCCTGCGCCGCCTCTCTTGGCTCCTTGTCGCGCATCCTGCCCTCGCGGATTTCCGCGCGAATGATTTCCGATTCGATCACAAGGTCGTTGGGGCCGCCAATCATGATGAGATGTTCGACATTGTCGCGTCGGACGATCACGAGCTGGCGCTGCCGGTCCAGATCAAAGGCGTCGACAATTCCAAGGCGCGGCAACCGCGCCCTGCCGTTTCTCGGCATCCTCAGCCGGTGGCCGACGGCGAGCCGAAAAATCAATAAGATAAGGGCGACGGCCACCAGTAAAGCAATCGCCGCGGCGATAAACATCAAAGGCTTGTTCTCGAAAATGTTGTCGCTCAAGGCCAGCATTGCGGCGGCTCACCTAAAAAATGCAGATCGCCCCGCAAACTCCTTCGCAGCCCAATCAGCCACACGGAGGGAAGCGAGCCAATGGTTACCGCAATTCATCAAAAAATAGAACCCGCTCAATTCAGCTCGGGCGACGAGAGCATTTCCCATCAGCGGAGCCGTTTCGCGTGCGGCCGTGATGCGGGTGACGCGGGCCCCAACCAAATTGGGACAGGATTTACAGTTCCTGCTGCGGCGATCCCGACCCGGGGTCAGCTATCGATATGTTGGCTGCACTCCAACCCATCGACCCATTTCCTCCCGGGGCGACGCGCGCCCCAGGCTCGCATTGTCCTGGCCCTTGCGGCCCGCCCCGGCCTCACCTGCCGGGAGTCGAGAAATTCCCAGGGCCCTCGGGATGCATCGGGCTTGCGCCAAGTCCCATGCGCCCGCGAGTTCCGGATTCATCGTAACGGTATCGGTCCCAGGCATCGACCGATCGGCCTTCGGCAAGCCAACCCGGCGGCGGATACGGCGGCGTTGGATAGCCGTAATAACCCTGTGGCGGATTCGTCTGCGCAAGCAATGCGCCGGAACCTGCGGCCAAGGCCATCGCCGCGACGACCAGTCTAATCGAAGGCTTCATTCCATCCTCTCCTCAAAGTCAGCGCACGCCGTTTGCGCGCGCGCGGCGCTCCTTCCTCCAACCTGCCGGGGCTCGAGAAGTTCCATTTGGCGTTGGAGATAAGCTGAATCTTTGCCTGCGCGAAGTCTTCGACGCGACGGCATTTTCGCCTTGGCCTCCATAAACGCGGCCGGCCTAAGAATGGTGGGCGAAGACGTGGCGAAGCGCTTGCCGTTCGAGGGCCGCAATCCACAAGCCGTTCGAGGGCGGCCACTGGTCAGGATTGCAAAGAGAGCCCGTGCGCCGCATGCTGCGGAAGCGGCGCGCCTCGATCGCGGCCCGCCGGCCTTGCAAAGCCGGAAAAGACTTTCCTCCAGCCGACCCGCGCCGGGACAGCCTCGGCCAGGGTCAAGATGATCCGACCAGGGCGCGCCAGCCGGCTTGGAGCGCCTCCCGATCAGACGGAATCATCTGATCGAACAGGAGTCGCTTAGATTCAAGAAGTTAGAACATGTTCTGATCGAAAAATTCGATCAACTTTTTCGGAACATGCTCTAGAACGATGCGCTACCCTTCGCTATCCCCGGGTGAAACATAATGAGCGACCAGCCGATTCCCGCGACGCTCGACCGGACCGAACGGGCCGGCAGTCCCGGCCTCGTTCTCATGTTCGCCCTCTTTCTAGCGGGCGCCGCGGCCGCCTTTTCCCTGTTGCCGAAAGAAGAGGCCGGCACTCTTGTGATCGTCCTGCTGGCGCTTCTGGCCATTGTCGGCATTTTCGCCTTGTTCGCCTTCGCGGTCGGGATTCTTCAATTTTCCGGCCAATCCTCGAAAAACGACGTTACGAAGGTGATCTGCGACGGCAATCCGGAAGGCCTGATCGCAACCGATAGCGCAAGCAAGATCATCTACGCCAACGAAACCTACATGAATTTGTCCGGCGCCCATGATCCCGCGGGCCTGCGGGCGGTGGAGCGGCTGTTTTCCGGCGCTCCTGACGTATCGGAAGCCGTCTACCGCCTCGCCCAGGCCGCCCGCGACGGCAAGCGCAATATCGAGGAAGTGCGCCTGTCTCCGCCTCTGTGCGGCGAAGGGCGGGTTGGATGGTACAAAATCAAAGTCCGGCCGCTGACCTTCGCAGGAGCGAGGCGGGCGACCCTTTGGACCGTCGCCGACGTCACCCGCGAACGCGAACGGCAAGAAAATGTCTTCCAGGAACTGCAGCACGCCATCGATTTTCTCGACTACGCCCCGGCTGGGTTTTTCTCCTGCGATCGGCGCGGCGCGGTTTCCTACATGAATGCGACCCTGGCGGCCTGGCTCGATTACGACCTGGCCCAAGTTGGCTCCGGCGGCCTCCAGCTCGCCGATTTCGTGGCCGGCGACGGGGCCTCGCTGCTCGCCTCGATCGCTGGCGGCTCCGGCGAAGTGCGCACCGAGCAATATGACATCGACCTGAAACGCCGCAGCGGCCAAAGCCTGCCCGTGCGCATTCTCCACCGCGTCGCTTTCGGCCAGGATGGCGCCCCGGGAGCCTCCCGCACCCTCGTTCTCAACCGCGCCCCTGGCGAAGAGCCGGCGGAAGATTTGCGCGCCGCCGAGGTGCGCTTCGCGCGGGTCTTCAACTCGACGCCGATGGCCATCGCCATAATCGACAATGCCGGCAAGATCGCCCGCTCCAACGCGGCCTTCGCGCGACTCATGCCGGAAGCTTTGAAGAATCTCGAAGGCGCCGCCAGCCGCTCGATCTACGCCGGCATTCTCGACCGCGACCGCGGCGTGCTCGAAACCGCGCTTGCCGCCGCCGCCCAGTCGAAGACTGATATTCCCCCGATCGACGTCGGACTTGCGGGAGAGGGCGAACGTTCGGCCAGGCTGTTCATCTCCGCGTCGGACGAGCGCGACGGCGCCGGCGCGACGATTTATGCGCTTGACACGACGGAACAGCGCACGTTGCAGAATAATTTCGCGCAATCGCAGAAAATGCAGGCCATCGGGCAGCTCGCAGGCGGGGTCGCGCATGATTTCAACAATGTCCTGACCGCGATCATTGGCTATTCGGACCTTCTCCTCGCCAATCATCGGCCGACCGATCCCTCCTTTCGCGACATCATGCAAATCAAGCAGAACGCAAATCGGGCCGCCGGGCTGGTGCGTCAGCTGCTCGCCTTTTCGCGCCGCCAGACGCTTCGGCCCCAGGTGTTGCAACTGGGCGACGTGCTCTCCGACCTGCAAATGCTGATGCGCCGGCTCGTCGGCGAGAAGATCGACCTCGACTTGCGCCACGGCCGCGACCTGTGGCTCGTCAAGGCCGACCTGAACCAATTCGAGCAGGTCATCGTCAATCTGATCGTCAATGCCCGCGACGCCATGCCCGACGGCGGCAGGATCCTTTTGCGAACCCGCAACGTCGCCGCGGCCGAATGCGCCGAATTCAACGAAAAGTCTCTGATTTCAGCCGATTACGTCGCCATTGAAGTCGAGGATTTCGGCCATGGCATCGCGCCGGAAGTGAAAGACAAGATCTTTGAACCGTTCTTCACCACAAAGGAGGTCGGCAAGGGAACCGGCCTTGGCCTCGCCATGGTCTATGGCATCGTGAAACAGACCGGCGGCTATGTGTTTTGCGCCAGCGCGCTTGGCAAAGGGACGACCTTCTCGATCTTACTTCCACGCTATGTCGCCGACGAAACCGACGCGCCGCCTTTGAGCGAACCGGCGAAGGCGCCCGCCGCCGATCTGACCGGCCATGGCACGATTCTCCTGGTCGAAGACGAGGAGGCGGTGCGCGCATTCGGCGCCAGAGCCCTCGCCTCGCGCGGCTACACGGTGCTGCAGGCCGCCTCGGGTCTTGAAGCCTTGGAAATCGTCGAACAGAACGAGGGAAAAATCGATCTCGTCGTCTCGGACGTGGTGATGCCGGAAATGGATGGCCCGACGATGTTTGGCGAATTGCGCAAACGCGGCGTCAAGGCGAAGGTCATTTTTGTTTCCGGCTATGCCGAGGAGGCCTTCGCCAAGAATCTCCCCGAGGGCGAGGATTTCGGCTTTCTACCGAAACCCTTCTCCCTGAAGCAGTTGATCGAGGCGGTCAAAGGCCGAACGGATTGAGCCCGCTCCAGGGGATCTTTGTCCTGAGGGCTGCTTTCAAGTCCGATAGAGCCATCTCATCGGGAAGCCTCGGATTCAAAAGGGTTGGAGCATGTCAGAATCGAAAAAGGTCGATCACTTTTTTCGTAACATGCTCCAAGAACGTCATCTCCGGGCTGCTTCGGACATGACCCTGGGTCCCCCCATTATTCGATGCCCGCTTCATGGTTGCGGATGTTCCAGGCCTTGCGGAAGCGCTCTGAAATTTCGACGCGATCGGTGAGCGGATCGCGCGCGGCCGCCAGAGCGCCGCGCACGACGGAGGCCTCCTCAGCGGTCAGAGCGACCGGACCCGCCATATGCGTGGCGTTGGGAAGCGTAAACAGTATAGCTTCGCGATTGGGATGTGTCTTGACTTCGACGATCTTGTCGGCGACCGGCCTGCCGCCGACGCAGACATTGCCCCCGATGACTTCGACCTTGCGGCCGTCGGATGTGTTTCTAATGAATGTCGTTTGCATCTTCTTCGCTACTCATGCTTGGTTGATCGTCAACTTCATCATCAGCTCGACGGATCGAGACATTTTCCATAAGTCACAATCGAGCCGCAACGCAATCTCTTTCCAGTTCAGCCGACCCCCGCCGCCAAGGCGGCGATGACGGTTCCGCCGACGGTCTCCATCGCGCCCAATTCAGCAATTTTGTCGAGATAGCGCTGCGACATCGCCTGTTCATCGCGGCGCAGATGAATGAAGGCCAAAGCCTTCAAAGTATACAGACCGAAATGGCCGGGACTATTCACGTCGGACGGTATTTGGCCGAGCTCCCAGCGCGTCCAATCCGGATCGAGCCCCGCCTGGCGCGCCGCCTCGGCAAGGCCAGCGTGGGCGATGGCCAGCGCCTCGTCCAGATTGCCCTGATAAGTGTGGATTTTATAAAGACAGAGATAAGTCGGCAGGGCGTCGGGCGCCAGCGCCAGCGCTTCGCGAAAAGCGAGGTCTGCGCCTGCCTTATCATGTCGGTAAAGCGACACGCCACGCTGCAAAATCTCATTCACTTCGGGCAGGACATCGCCGAAATCGATGAGATCATCCCTTATCGTTCGAATCTTGATCGGTTGGTTCATTTCAGCCATGCGCGGCAAGTGCACTCTGGAGATCGGACGGAATATCAAAACTCAAGCAATTTATATGCCTTCCCGCGGCCAAAGCTCACGGAAAACGCCGCGATTCACCATATTTCGAAATCAACTTCGCCCTACCCCCATTGAGAACATAAAAAGAACTTGCGGGTAAGAACAAACTGCGTACATTTAACTTCATCGCAGCTCACGTTGCACTCGATGCCCGCCTCATGCCAGAAGGAATGAAACCAATGTCTCAAGCGAATCTCCGCCTTGTAGAGGGTACATCCGTGGACAAGACCAAGGCGCTCGACGCCGCACTGTCGCAGATCGAACGCGCCTTCGGAAAAGGCTCGATCATGCGGCTCGGCAAGAACCAAAAAGCCGTCGAGATCGAAACCGTGCCGACGGGTTCGCTTGGGTTGGACATCGCCTTAGGCGTCGGCGGCCTGCCGCGCGGACGCGTCATCGAGATCTATGGTCCGGAATCCTCCGGCAAGACGACCATGACCTTGCATGTCATCGCCGAAGCCCAGAAAAAGGGCGGCGTCTGCGCCTTCATCGACGCCGAACACGCGCTGGACACCATTTATGCGCGCAAGCTCGGCGTCAATCTCGAAGACCTTCTGATTTCGCAGCCGGATACTGGTGAACAGGCCTTGGAGATCACAGATACGCTGGTGCGCTCCGGCGCGGTCGACGTGCTGGTCATCGATTCGGTCGCGGCTCTGACCCCACGCGCCGAAATCGAGGGCGAAATGGGCGACAGCCAGCCAGGGCTTCAGGCGCGCCTTATGAGCCAGGCGCTCCGCAAGCTCACGGCGTCGATTTCACGCTCCCAGACGATGGTGATTTTCATCAATCAGATCCGGATGAAAATCGGCGTGATGTATGGCAGCCCCGAGACCACGACGGGCGGCAATGCGTTGAAATTCTACGCCTCCGTGCGGCTCGACATCCGTCGGATTGGATCCATCAAGGACCACGAGGAAGTTATCGGCAATCAGACCCGCGTCAAGGTCGTCAAGAATAAAGTCGCTCCGCCGTTCAAACAGGTTGAATTCGACATCATGTATGGCGAAGGCGTTTCCAAGGTAGGCGAACTCATCGATCTTGGCGTCAAGGCCGGCGTCGTCGAAAAATCCGGGGCTTGGTTTTCCTATGACAGCCAGAGGCTTGGCCAAGGACGAGAGAACTCCAAAAATTTCCTGAAAGCCAATCCGCAAGTCGCCGAGCGGATCGAGCAGGCCATCCGGGAAAATTCCGGCCTTATCGCCGACCGCATTCTCGATCAGGTCGATGGCGTTGAGGGCGACGAATAATTCGGTGGAGAGCTCCTATCTTTCTGTATTGGTCTGGTCGCTGCATCCGCGATTGACCTGCTGTTGGCATTCTTGGCGCAGATCATTTTGGCGTCAGTTGTCTTGGCCTCGGCGGGTGTGGATGCGAGATTTCAGTCTCCGCTCCACCAAGGCCGCAAGCACTTCGCAATGTACGGACCGGCCCGCGCTGGAGGAGATGTTCCTGTCGAGCCGAAAATGCTTTAAGAGAATGTCGTCTCAAACCAACGGAAGCTCGAGTTCGCGCTTGCATTTGCCGCGCGGGCGCATGCCATTTGGCGCCGGAGCAAACGAGGTTCGGACGCGCGCAATCGGATGAACAGAAATGAATGGCGTCAACGAGATCAGGTCGGCCTTTCTCGATTACTTCAGGAAGAATGGGCACGAGATTCTGCCTTCGTCGCCGCTCGTGCCGCGCAACGACCCGACCCTCATGTTCACCAATGCGGGCATGGTTCAGTTCAAGAACCTTTTTACCGGAAACGAAAAGCGTCCCTATACGCGCGCCGCGACGGCGCAGAAATGCGTTCGCGCCGGCGGCAAGCACAATGATCTCGACAATGTCGGCTATACCGCCCGGCATCACACGTTTTTCGAGATGCTCGGCAATTTCTCCTTCGGAGATTATTTCAAGCCGCTTGCGATCGAACTCGCTTGGAAGCTGATCACGCAGGAATTCGGCCTGCAAAAGGACCGGCTTCTGGTCACAGTCTATTACGACGACGATGAAGCCTATGATTTGTGGAAGAAAATCGCCGGCTTCAGCGACTCAAAGATCATCCGGATCGCGACTTCGGACAATTTCTGGGCGATGGGCGATGCCGGTCCTTGCGGCCCCTGCTCCGAGATTTTCTTCGATCAAGGCGACAAGCTCCAAGGCGGCCCGCCAGGCAGCGCCGACGAGGATGGCGATCGCTTTCTCGAATTCTGGAACCTCGTCTTCATGCAGTTCGAGCAAGTCGGTCCCGGCGATCGCATCGTTCTGCCGCGTCCTTCCATCGATACCGGCATGGGCCTCGAGCGCATCGCCGCGCTCATGCAGGGCGTGACGTCGAATTACGATATCGACCTCATGCGCGCCTTGATCCTTGCGGTTGCTGCGGCGACAGGCGTCGATCCCGACGGACCACAAAAGGCCAGCCATCGAGTCATCGCCGACCACCTGCGCGCCTCGGCCTTTCTTGTCGCAGACGGCGTCACGCCATCCACCGAAGGGCGCGGTTATGTGCTCCGCCGCATCATGCGCCGCGCCATGCGCCACGCGCAGCTTCTCGGCGCGCGCGAGCCGTTGATTTGGCGGCTGGTTCCGGCTCTGGCGGACGAAATGGGTCACGCCTATCCCGAGCTCTTGCGCGCCGAGGCGCTCATTGTCGAAACGCTTCGGCTGGAAGAAACCCGCTTTCGCGAGACCCTCGCTCGCGGCCTCTCGATTCTCGATGAAACGACCCGCGACCTTCCGCAAGGCGGCGCCTTGCCTGGTCATGTCGCCTTCAAGCTCTACGACACCTATGGCTTTCCCCTCGATCTCACCCAGGACGCCTTGCGGGCGCGCGGTCTAGGCGTGGACGTCGAAGGGTTCCGAGCCGCCATGGAGCGCCAGCGCGTGGAGGCGCGCAAAGCCTGGGCCGGGTCTGGAGAAGCTGCGACCGAGACGGTCTGGTTCGCGGTCAAGGAAAAGACCGGAGCGACGGATTTCCTCGGGTACGACACCGAGCGCGCCGAAGGCGTCGTCATGGCAATCCTAAAGAATGGCCAAGAGGTCGAATGCCTTCGCGCCGGCGAATCCGGGTCCGTCATCCTCAACCAAACGCCTTTTTATGGGGAGTCGGGCGGCCAGGTCGGCGATACCGGCGTCATGCAAGCCGCCGGCGCGCGCTTTCGGGTGGTCAATACGCAAAAGAAACTCGGCGATCTTTTCGTTCATGAAGGCTCGGTCGAGCAAGGCGAGATCCGCTTGGGGCTTCCCTTATCGCTCGCCGTGGATCATTTTCGCCGCGCCGCCGTGCGCGCCAATCACTCGGCCACCCACCTTTTGCACGAGGCGCTCCGTCAGGTCCTCGGCGATCATGTGGCGCAAAAAGGTTCGCTCGTCGCCCCGGATCGGCTGCGGTTCGATTTCGCTCATCCAAAGCCGATCATCGCCGACGAGCTCACGCGCGTCGAGGAGATCGCCAATCGGGCCGTGCTTGAAAACGCCCCGGTGACGACCCGTCTGATGGCGGTTGATGAAGCTATCGGAGCTGGCGCTAGAGCGCTTTTCGGCGAAAAATACGGCGACGAGGTGCGCGTCGTCTCAATGGGCTACGCGCAGACGGCGGACGAGGCCTTGGCCGCGGAGGGCCAACCCTTTTCGACCGAGTTATGCGGCGGCACTCATGTCGCGCGCACCGGCGACATAGGCCTCATCACCATCGTATCGGAAACCGCGGTCGCGGCGGGCGTGCGGCGCATCGAGGCCAAGACCGCGGCCGAAGCCAGGCGCCATCTCAATGCGCAGGCGCAGCGTCTGCATGATCTCGCAACGCTCCTTAAAACCCCGGAAGAGGATGCGGCAAAGCGCCTCGCCAGCCTGATCGAGGAGCGTCGCAAACTTGAACGCGAGTTGAGCGAAGCCCGCAAGAAATTGGCGATGGGCGGCGAGGGAGTCGAACAGCCTTTGCAAGACATCGGCGGCGTCAAATTTCTTGGTCGCGCGGTGTCTGGGATCGATATGAAAGATCTGAAATCGCTCGCCGATGAAGCAAAGCAAAGCGTCGGCTCCGGCGTCGTCGCCATCGCCGGCGTCGGCGCGGATGGAAAGGCCGGCGTCGTCGTCGGCGTCACCCCGGATTTGACCGAGCGGTTCGACGCCGTTCAATTGGTGCGGGTCGCCGCCGCAAAGCTCGGCGGCAAAGGCGGCGGCGGCCGGCGCGACTTGGCGCAGGCCGGCGGTCCAGACGGCGCTGGCGTCGAATCAGCGCTTGCGGCGGTCTGCGACGCCCTGCGCGAAACCACCGCCGCGGCTTAATTGAAGGCCGGCTCCTGCAACTTAACGCGTCGGCGCTCCGCTGGTCTCGGCCCTAGGCGGCCGCAGCCCCCGGAGCAACAAGTTTATCTCCCAATGCAACTCAAATCATCTTGAACCGTTGTGGAATAGTCCCGCTTGGGACGCTTGAGACGACAATGCTAAGGAGAAAGTCATGGCTCAACCGGATCCGCAGGCCACCGCTGCAACCGGCATCGATATGGCTATGAATGGAGTGACGGCCACGTCGAAGAACTTGCAAGCTTTCGCCACCGAAATCGCACAAATGTCTAAGCAGTCATTGGAACATGCGACGGAAGCCGCAGAAAAGCTGCGCAATGCGCATGGCATAGAGGAGGTCATGGCGATACAGACAAGCTTCGTCAAAGAGGCATTCGAACATGCCGCCCAGCACACGCGAAAATTCACCGAACTGATGTCGGCGTTTCCGATGGAATTGACCAAGACTTATCAGGAGGCTTGGATGAAAGCGGTGAATGCGGCGGCGAAAACCACCGAGACGGCCAGTCAGACCGTCGCAGCCAATGTTGAGCGGTTTTCCGAATCTATTCGCAAGAGCTAAGGCCTGAATCCACAAGATCCGAATTATCGGATTTCGGTTACCAATTAAATTCGGGGATGTGAAACATCGTCAATTCGCCGATCTGCTCTGGCGCAGGGGACGTAATATGCTTTGAGCCTCAAGTTTGTCGCCAATTCCTTGGATCAAGCCGGACCGAGCAAGGCGTTTTCCGGAACGCTCGGTGCCGGGTTGATGATTTTATCCTCCGCTCCATCCTGCAATTGCGCTTTGGCCTGCTCCATGCTGCGGCTCCTTCTTCTTCGCCATGCTGAGGCCATCGCCCATTCCGCCAGCGGCGACTTGGAAAGACCGCTAACGGCGATGGGGCGCGCCGACGCCCGACGCATGGGGGCTTATTTCCGGAAGTCCGGTCTCGCCCCCGACTTCGTCCTCGTCTCACCAGCGCAGCGGGCCCGAGAAACGTTGGAGATGGTTGAGCATGAATTGATGCAAAAGCCGGCCTGCGCCACAGACTCTTCGCTTCACGCCGCAAGCGTGAGCACGCTTCAAGCCTTGCTTGCGCGAGCGCCGCGTGAAGCTCAGACCTTGATGATCGTCGGGCACAATCCTGGCCTTGCGCAATTTGCGAACATGCTCGTGGGCGATGGCGCAAACCACGACCTCGCCCAAATGCGCAACCATTTCCCCGCGCCGTGTCTCGCCATCATCGACTTTCCGCAAGACAATTGGAGCGCGGCGCATGCTGGCGGCGGGCATCTCGATCGTTTTGTTACACCCGCCGCTTTGCCGGGGCAGGACATATGATTGCGCAGAGCGTCCTAAAACGTTTCCCAATCAGATGGAGTCATCTGATCGAAAAGGAACCGCTCAGATTCAATGAGTTGGAGCATGTTCTTATGAGATGTCGGACATATCCGACATCTCATAAGAACATGCTCTAGGCCGTCGCCAGAAATGGGGCATGCGCATGCTTCCTGAGATTTTCGGCCTGGTTGTTTGGCTTGCGAGCGGCGTCCCCACGACAAGCCAGATCGACTCCGACTTGCGGGCCTTGTCTCAGCCCCTCGCCGCGCTCCGGCAGATTTCCTTTCTTTCGCTCCCCGCCAAAGCCGCCTTCCGGCCAGCCGAACGGGCGGTTACGAATTGGCGCATCGAAGCGGCTGGAAATCTCGATCTCCCTCCCCAATCCATGGCGAAAGTTGTCGCCGGCGCCGACGCCTCCGGCGTTCCCCGCTGCGTGAAACTCAATAATTATTGGTGCATCAAGCGGGCGGGCTGGGCCGGCGAGATCGCGGCCGACGCCGAGGGCCATGTCGCGTTCGCGTCCGCCATCGAAGGGGCGATCGTCGCGGCGGTTTTGCTCCGCCGTTATTACCTGATCTACAATCGCCGGACAGCGCAGGCGATCCTCTCGCGCTGGGCTCCCGCCCAATGCGGAAGCCCAGCAAGCGCGATCCGACCCAGCCCAAAGAGCCGGCCGATCAGCATTGGTCAGCGCGCCCTGGCTCCGCGCGGCATAGGCAATACGCTACGCGCGCGTTGGCTCGCCGCGCATCGGCCAGGTTTCACCGGTGGCGGCAAGGCTGCGCCGCCTCGCTCGATCGTCGCGGATCGGCCAATCGCCCTCTTGCGGGCGCCGGAAATCGCCGTTGGCATGGGCGAAGACGGCCGCGACCGCGCGCCGATGAAACTGGCCGCGCTCGACCTCGCCCTGCCCATGGCGTCCGTCGGCGGCGGCGCTCCTTGCCCGGACGAAAGCCAGCGTATCCACAATTACGCTTTGCGTGCGATCCAAGGCATCGCTTCTAGCCCCGACGAGGATTTGCATCTCTTTTCGCCGGACGGGACGCCAGGGCCCAACCTGCCGCGCCTCATGCAAAATATGGCCAAAGTGGAAATCGGCCCCTTGGCGGCGGGATCGGAATTGATCGCAGCCGCCGTCGAAGCGGAGATGCGGCGAAATCAAGCCGCGGCGGCGCTCGCCGGCCCGGCTCCATCGGCGCAGTGAAGGACTTTTCGACAGGACGATTCCATCAGGTTGCATCGAACCAATTCTGCATTTCGGCGCCTGCAGCTACATATCTTCAGTGGAACATCGCGAAAGCGGGGCGCAGAGCGCTTCCCGCTCTTAAGGCGGTGGAAACAGGCCATCGGTCCCGATTTGCCGCGTCGTCCTGTCTTGCGGGGGATTCCGCATCGTCTGAAAATGCTTTATCGCTACGATCTTGAACGATTCCTTATTGAGCACATGGCTCCATGCGGTCGGCAAGCGCCCGCGCGCGGCGCCCTCTCGCCATATCGAAAGGAAGGGCTCAACGCCCCCATTCCCCGCACGGCTCGTCTCCATCCGCACGAGGCGCGAGCCGATTTTTGTTTATGACGCTTTGCATTGATCGGAATCGATCCATTGAATAGAAAGCCGGAATTCTCGTTTTGCCCCTGATCTCAGATCTTCTCTTCGAAGCCCGCGCCGTCGCGCAAAATCTTGCCGAATACGCCAGCGGCCCGCATATTCGCCTTGGCGTCACAGGGCTGTCGCGCGCGGGCAAGACCGTTTTCATCACCGCGCTTGTCGAACATCTGACCAAGGCGGCGCGCCCTTCCCTGCGCGGGCGCCGAAATCCGTTGCCAGTGTTCCGCGTCCTCGCCGACGGACGTTTGCTTGGCGGCGCGCTCGAGCCGCAGCCCGACGATGCGGTGCCGCGCTTCGCCTACGAAGATCACGTCGCGGCCTTGACCGGTCCCAATGGCCGGGTCGAGGATCGTCATTGGCCGCAATCGACGCGGCGCATTTCCGAACTGCGTCTGCGCCTCGATTTCGAACAAAAGAGCGGCATGCGCCCCGGCCGTCATTCGCTGGCCATCGACATCGTCGATTATCCCGGCGAATGGCTGCTCGACTTGCCCTTGCTCTCAAAATCCTTCGCGCAATGGTCACGGGAGACCTTTATTGCCTCCGCTGGCGCAGCAAGAGCGCCGCTGGCGGCGCAATGGCGCGGATACACCGTCAATACCGACCCGCGCGCCAAGGCCAATGAGGACGACGCCCGCCGCGCGGCCGAGCTTTTCACCAATTATCTTCGCGCCTGCCGCGCCGATGATTACAGCTTTTCAAGCCTGCCGCCGGGCCGCTTCCTGATGCCGGGCGACCTGGAGGGTTCGCCGGCCCTCACTTTTGTTCCCCTCGCCGTCGAAGAAGGCGAAATCTATGCGCCCGATTCGCTCGCCGCCATGATGGAGCGGCGCTTCGAGGCCTATAAAGCCCATGTCGTTAAGCCGTTCTTTCGCGATCATTTCGCTAGGCTCGACCGCCAGATCGTTCTCGTCGACGCTCTCGCCGCGCTCAACGCAGGGCCGGCCGCGATGCGCGATCTCGAAACCGCGATCACCGATGTCCTGACCGCTTTTCGCGCCGGCCGCGGCGGCCTGCTCTCGACGCTGTTCCGGCCGAAGATCGACAAGATCCTTTTCGCCGCCACAAAGGCGGATCATCTGCACCACACGAGCCACGACCGGCTCGAGGCGATCTTGCGCCATCTCACCGCAAGAGCCATTGCCAGGGTCGAGACTGTGGGCGCGGAGGTCGACGTGATCGCGCTCGCCGCGGTGCGGGCGACGCGCGAGGCCAAAGTCAATGGCCATGGCGAACCGGCGCTCGACGCGGTCATCGGGACGCCGCTCGATCAGGAGCGCATCGGCGATGAGGTTTTCGACGGCAAGACCGAAGCGGCGATCTTTCCGGGCGAACTTCCCAGCGATCCAAAGCGGGTCTTCGCCGGCGGGCCCCTCGCTGTGCTGGCCAATCAGATCGATTACCGTTTCGTTCGGTTCCGTCCGCCGATTCCGGCGCGCGGCGAGGATGGAGCTCCGTTTCCGCCACCCCATATCCGGCTTGACCGCGCGCTTCAGTTCCTCCTTGGCGATAAGCTGACATGACGCAATCGACATGACGAGCATGGTTGCTAGAACGCTGTCCGATCGAATGGAGTCATTCGATCGATCAGAAATCGATCACGCTCCTTATCTTTTGTTTCCCCGCATGATCCTGGCCACGAGGCCAACGTTTTCTTGGACAGGATCATGCTCCAGAGGTTCCTCCCGTGCAGCCTGACCAACGACGCCCGCCCCGCGCATTCCGCCTCGATGATCTGAACCAGAGCTTCGCCGGTTCGGCGAGCGAAAAGCCGCGCGGTCCGGTGGTGATTGAAGCGGCGCGCGACCCCTTCGAAGCCGAAGCCGAAGCTTTGATGGCGGCGCGCGACATCGACGAAGAAGCAGTCGAGGAGGCGCAGCAGCGCGGCATCGTCGCCCGCTCGCTGTTTTCCTGGGCGGGTCTCTTCTGGTCGGCCGCGGGCGGGCTTGTGACGCTCGCCATGGGACTTTGGCTGACCAAGCTTGTGGATGATCTTTTCGCCCGCGCGCCGGCCTTCGGGGCCATCGGCCTCGTCCTCGCCAGTCTCGCCGGGCTCGCGCTCTTCGTTCTCGCGGCGCGCGAGATTGCCGGCGTTCTGCGGCAACGCCATATCGCCGACCTTCATGCCGGTCTCGCCCGCGCGCGCGAGACCGACGACTTCAAGGAGGCGCGGCGGCGGATCGGCGAACTCGCCTCGCTTTACGCCGGGCGGCCAGAGACCTCCATCGCCCGGGCGGAGCTTCGCCAGCACGCGCATGAAATTGTCGACGGCCGCGACCTCATCGACATCGCCGAACGCACGCTGGTGATGCCGCTCGACCTTGACGTTGAGCGTGAAATCGCCCGCGCCGCCAAACGCGTTTCCGTGGTGACCGCGCTCGCGCCAAAGGCGTTCATCGACGTCATCTTCGTTGCCGCGCAAGCCATCCGGCTGATCCGGCGCATTGCGGTGATTTATGGCGGCCGGCCGGGCTTGTTCGGCTTTTTCAAGCTCTTGCGCTCGATCGGCGCGCATATCGCGATCACCGGCGGAATGGCGGCCGGAGACAGCCTAATCCAGCAGCTCCTCGGCCATGGCCTCGCCGCGAAATTATCGGCGCGCCTTGGCGAGGGGGTTCTGAACGGGCTCTTGACGGCTCGCGTCGGGCTCTCCGCGATGGCCGT
The DNA here is from genome assembly GCF_000746085.1 of Methylocapsa aurea. Classification (GTDB taxonomy): domain Bacteria; phylum Pseudomonadota; class Alphaproteobacteria; order Rhizobiales; family Beijerinckiaceae; genus Methylocapsa; species Methylocapsa aurea. The sequence goes on from NZ_KN050805.1 coordinate 49,424, forward strand.
CTGCCGTCCGATGCCCTTTGCGAGCAGCCGGGCGCCCGGCGTCAACGATGTCGCGCCTTTCCTGTTCAGCAAGCCTGATGCAAAGAGCTGACGGGACATGGTCGCGTTCGCCGCGTGCGGCGGACGGCTCCATCCCCGCGGCGCGGCTTGCGCGGCAAGACTGTCAGCTTACAGCTTTTGGATCGAATGTTGACCGCAAGACGATCACCGCCGCCTTTCCAAAGCCATAGCTGGTCACGACAAGGCTTGTCAGAAGACACACAAGAAAGAGTTTGGGGAATATTCCGTCCGGCGGTGTGGGGCTGTCGAGGACAGGAAACATGGCCTGCAGGACAAACAGGCTCGAATTGGTGAAGGCGCCAACGACCATCGCCCAGCGGACATGCCAAGGCAGAGGGACCCTCGTTGCATAGACGCCGAGAATGAGCGCGGTCATCAACAAAAAGTCGATGTGCCCTTGCAGCACGCGGGTGAATTTTCCCGGAAAAATGCTTTTCACAAAAGGAATGCCGAAATCCAATCCAACAAGACACCAAGCCAGGACCAAAGCGGCCAGCAGCCAAAGGCAGGCGCCCCGGAGCAGAACTATATTTCCGGCCGTATCAGAGTCTTTGTTCATCGTGGCTTTCCCTATTCAAACCCGGCGGACGTGATCCGCCGCTTCACTCTCCTTAGCGATTTGGGCGATGACGCGCTTGCATAGGACAGAACAAAAGTTGACTGCAACGGCTCTTTGAGAAGAGAAAATCCGGATGGTCTTTTTTCGAGGTGACGCCGCGCGATGAGTTGCGATCCGCCTTCCACATCCGAACCGGCCGCCCAAGGCCAAAGCGGGCCTTTAAGGTTTTCGACCCGCGATATCCCCCCGACCGAGCGCGTGAGTTGGCTGCGTGAGGTCATTTGCCGGGAATATGCCCAGGTTGAAGTGACCTTGCCCGCGCGTCAAATCTTGTCCCAAGATCTGAGGATATACCCTTGGAACGAGCTCCGGCTGTCTGTCGTCCAATGCAACGGCGTCGCCCTCGAACGCCTTCCCCGCGCGCCGCAGCGCGTCAGCCAGGACTGCTATTTCGCCGTTGTGTTAATCTCCGGCAACTATTGTCTGGAGCAGGACGGGCGGGAGGCTGTTCTGCGGCCGGGCGATATGACCCTTTATGATGCGACCCGGCCGCACCGGATTCAGTGCCCAGGGGATTTCGTGAAGCTTATTTTGTCGATCCCAAGGCCGCTTTTGCGGGAGCGCATGCCAGACATCGAACACTGTACCGCACTGCCCATGCCCGGCGCCGGAGGGATCGGCGCCGTGACTTCGAATTTCCTGCGCGCGTCGAGCCAGCAAGCCGACGAGCTCACGACGCTTGAAACTTCGTCCCTCGCCGAGCAGGCGCTCGATTTGCTCACTCTGTCAGCGGCCTCGGCCCGGCCAGCCAGCTTCGCCGTCTCAAGAAGCCGATCGGTGTCCATGCGCCGCGTCAAGCTCTTGATTGAAAAATGCCTTGCCGATTGCGATCTCGACACCGCCATAATCGCCCGCCGCGCGGGCCTGTCGGCGCGCTATGTCAACGCCCTTTTCGGCGACGAAGGGACCTCGCTCATGCGCTACGTGTGGAGGCTCAGGCTCGAGAATTGCGCGAAGGACATGCAGGACCCACGGCGCGCCGGCGATGCTATCTCCGACATCGCGTTTCGCTGGGGATTTAACGACGCTTCGCATTTCAGCCGCGCCTTCAGGCGACAGTTCGGCCGCGCGCCGAGGGAATTTCGACAGCGGCGATAAGCGCCGCGCGACGGCAATTGCCACGCGGCCCCCTCCGGCTCACCCTCTCAAAGCGGGCTCGTTCAAGACCCTCTCGTCCTTCGAGACGGGCTCTTTCGAGCCCTCCTCAGGATGAGGGCCCGTGCGATGAACTTAGTTCTTGTCCTTATCGACCAGCTTGTTGGCGCCGATCCAGGGCATCATCGCGCGGAGCCTTGCGCCGACCTCCTCGATCGGATGGCCGGCCGCCTTGGCCCGCATCGCCTTGAACGAGGTCTGGTTGACTTCGTTTTCGAGCATCCAATCGCGGGTGAACCGGCCCGATTGAATGTCGTTCAAGACGCGCTTCATCTCGGCCTTGGTCTCCGCCGTCACAATGCGCGGTCCGGTGACATATTCGCCGTATTCGGCGGTGTTCGAGACCGAATAATTCATCGTTGCGATGCCGCCCTCATAGATGAGATCGACGATCAGCTTCACCTCGTGGAGACATTCGAAATAGGCCATTTCCGGCGCGTATCCCGCCTCGACCAGGGTTTCGAAGCCGTTGCGGATGAGTTCGACGAGACCGCCGCAGAGCACGACCTGTTCGCCGAAAAGATCTGTCTCGCATTCCTCCCGGAATGTCGTCTCGATAATGCCGGCGCGCCCGCCGCCAAGCGCCGACGCATAGGAGAGCCCGAGGTCATGGGCGTGGCCGGACGGGTTCCGCTCGACCGCGATGAGACAGGGCACGCCGCCGCCGCGCTTATATTCCGAGCGCACGGTATGGCCAGGACCCTTCGGCGCGACCATCAATATGTCGAGATCGCCGCGCGGCTCGATCAGATTGAAATGAATGTTGAGGCCATGCGCGAACAGCAGGGCCGCGCCCTGCTTCAGATTTTTGCTGAGGTGATCGCGATAGATGTCGCGCTGCAATTCGTCGGGCGCCAGCATCATCACGACATCGGCCCATTTGGCGGCCTCGGCGACGCTCTTGACCTCCAGCCCTTCCTTTTCCGCCTTCTTGGCGGTGGCGGAATCCTCGCGCAAAGCGACGCAGACCTCTTTCACGCCTGAATCCCTGAGGTTCAAGGCATGCGCATGGCCTTGGCTGCCAAAGCCGATGATGGCGACTTTCTTGCCCTTGATGAGATTGATGTCGGCATCTCGATCGTAATAGACGCGCATGGCGTGACGTTTCCTCGTGCAATCGGCGGGCTTTCACCGCCTCGAATGGTGTGGATGGTTTCTTTTAGGCCGCGGCGCGGCTGCGGTCAAAACGCCCGCAGGCGCCCGTTCGCCCCTCAAATCGGATTGGGGCCGCGCGAGATCGCCGCAACGCCGGTGCGCGCCACTTCAACAAGCCCGATCGGCCGCATGAGGTCGATGAACTGATCGATCTTGCCGACATTGCCGGTAAGCTCGAAGACGAAGCTCTCGATCGAAGCGTCGATGACCCTTGCCCGAAAGGCGTCGGCGAGGCGCAAAGCCTCGTCGCGGCAGGCGCCCTTTCCGGCGACCTTGATCATCGCGAGTTCGCGCTCGACGGCGCCGCCGCGCAGCGTCAGGTCGGTCACTTTGTGGATCGGAACGAGACGCTCCAGCTGATGCCCGATCTGCTCGATCGCCTCGGGCGTGCCGGAGGTGACGATGGTGATGCGCGACAAATGCTCGGCATGGGCGACCTCGGCGACGGTCAGGCTCTCGATATTGTAGCCGCGCCCGGAGAAAAGCCCGACGACGCGGGCAAGCACGCCCGGCTCGTTGTCGACCAGGACCGAGAGCGTGTGGACCTCGATATTCGACTTGCCGACAGCCGAGGAATAAGGCGAAAGGGGAGCCGTGGGAGCGTTCATGTTCCTACACCAGCATCTTGCCAGAGGCGTCGATCACGGTTCCGATATCGTCGTCCTGATCGGGAAGAATCATTTCATTATGGGCCTTGCCGGAGGGGATCATCGGCAGACAGTTCTCGGTCTTGTCGACGATGCAATCGAACATCACGGTTCGCGGCGTATCGATCATTTCGAGGATCGCCTCGTCGAGCTTGGCCGGGTCCGAACAGCGAATGCCATGCGCGCCATAGGCTTCGGCGAGCTTGACGAAATCGGGCAAGGCCTCCGAATAGCTCTCGGAATAGCGCCCGCCATGCAGCAGCTCCTGCCATTGCCGGACCATCCCCATATATTCATTGTTGAGGATGAAGATCTTGACCGGCAGGCGATATTGCGCGGCGGTCGAGAGTTCCTGCATGTTCATGAGGATCGAGGCCTCGCCGGCGATGTCGATGACCAGCGCGCCGGGATGCGCCATCTGCGCGCCAATCGCCGCCGGCAAGCCGTAGCCCATGGTGCCGAGGCCCCCGCTCGTCATCCAGCGATTGGGCTCCTCGAAATGATAATGCTGCGCAGCCCACATCTGATGCTGCCCGACCTCGGTCGTGATGTAAGCATCGCGCCCCTTGGTCAATTCATACAGGCGCTGAACCGCGTATTGCGGCTTGATCACCTCGTTCGAAGCCTTGAACGAAAGCGACTTGCGCGCCCGCCACTTGTCGATCTGCGTCCACCATCTGGCGAGCGCCGCCGATTCGATCGAAATTTTCTTGGCGCGGAAGAGGTCGATCATCTGGCGCAGCACATGCGCGCAATCGCCGATGATGCCGAGATCGACCTTCACGTTCTTGTTGATCGAGGACGGATCGATGTCGACATGGATCTTCTTCGAGCCCGGCGAGAAAGCGTCGAGGCGCCCGGTGATGCGATCGTCGAACCGCGCGCCAATGGCGATCATCAAATCGCAATCATGCATCGCATTATTGGCCTCGAACGTGCCGTGCATGCCAAGCATGCCAAGCCAGTTCTCGCCCGAGGCCGGATAGGCGCCGAGCCCCATCAAGGTGGAGGTGACCGGAAATCCCGTGAGGCCGACGAGTTCGCGCAGCAGAAGCGAGGCTTCGAGTCCGGAGTTAATGATCCCGCCGCCGGTATAGAAAATCGGACGCTTGGCGCCCGCCATGAGCGCGACCGCTTGCGCGATTTTGTCGGCGTCGCCTTCGAGCTTCGGCTTATAGGTCTTGTGTTCGATCTTATGCGGTCCGGAATAGGCGCCTATCGCAAACTGCACGTCTTTCGGGATGTCGATGACGACCGGACCCGGACGCCCATTCTGGGCGACGTAAAAGGCCTCGTGCAGAATGCGCGCGAGATCATCGATTTGGCGCACGAGATAATTGTGCTTGGTGCAATGGCGGGTGATGCCGACCGTGTCGCATTCCTGAAAGGCGTCGGAGCCGATGAGATGCGTCGGAACCTGACCGGTGATGCAGACGAGCGGGATCGAATCCATAAGGGCGTCGGTCAAGCCGGTGATGGCGTTTGTGGCCCCCGGCCCGGAGGTCACGAGCAGCACGCCGACCTTGCCGCTGGAGCGCGCGAAGCCTTCGGCGGCATGCGCCGCTCCTTGTTCGTGGCGCACCAGCACATGCTTGATCTGGTCCTGGTGGAACAGGGCGTCGTAGATCGGCAGCACCGCGCCGCCCGGATAGCCGAAGATCGTGTCGACGCCTTGATCCTGCAACGCTCGGACGACCATTTCCGCGCCGGTCAACAGATTGGACATGTCTTGGCTCCGAGTGTTCCTGGCTCCAAGCGCTCTTGGATCCAGCCGTGGTTTCATATTCTTTTTCAGCTTCCGGGCAATAAAAAAGGCCCCTGAGGGCCTGGGATATGCGCCAGATCGGGAAAAGCGGAGCCTATCTCCGTCCCATCTCCGGCGCGCATGTTACGACAAGAATCATTTTCACGAAGGTTGCCCCGATCAAAAACCAAGCCAATCTATAACGGTCGTAACCGCCATCGTCAATATCGGCGGCGGCGCGGCGGGCCGCTTTTTTATCGTCTTTTTACATGTAGATATGCCGCTTGGATTGGAAAGGCGGCGTCGAAGCGGATGCCGGCAATAATTGTCCCGGCCGCGTCTGTTTCCTGCCAATGGCATGCGCCAAGCCCGCGCATATCCGCGCCGTTCCCCTTTAGGCGCCCGATTCCGCAAGATTTTCAGCGCCAAAGCCGCCGAAAAGACCTTCTATCTTGCGCCTGGAACCCACCCGATGCCGGGCGCGCCGACTTCGCTCCCAGACCCATGATCTTTCAAAGGCGCGTGCGGTCGCGTAGGGATAGGACATGACAGAAGCCAAACCGACCTTGCCCACGCCGCCAACCGAGCCCTCGACGCCAGCTGCGCCCTCGACGCCAAGTCTGCTCCGCGTCCGGGCGCGGGCGCTGCTGCTCGGCGACCGGATCGACGCCGCCGGCCTCGAGCGCTCCGACATGATCTCGGCGACGCCGCTCGCCTTCAATGTCGGCGCGAATGGATTTGTCGCGCTGTATCGGTTTGGCGTCGCGGTCATGATCGGCCTTTCGCCGCTCGAAGAAGACGATGTGCTCAAACAGGTGAAATTGCGGGTGTCGGGACCGCATGCGCATATCGACGACGAATCCGCCATACTCGAAATCTCGCCGGACCATGGCGACAAGATCCCGCCGGGCGGCGCGATCGCGATGAAGGATCTTTCCGAGCAGCGTCTGCTCGTCGTCTCCGATGCGCTCGCCAAGACCGTTTCGCTCGGCCGCGACGAGCGCGAGGTCAATTCCGTCTTCGACATTATCGAGCCCTTCGCCGCCGATCTCGCGCGCAATGGCCGGCCGCCCTGGAAACGCCGCTCGATGCTGAAACTGATTGGCCAGACGCTGCTCGTCCAGCATCGCCTGTCGGGCCGCGTCGCCGTCGAGGAAAAGCCCGACGTGCTCTGGGACCGGCCCGATCTCGAGCGGCTTTATGCCCGCCTCGAAGACGAATATGAATTGAAGGAGCGCGCCGAAACCTTAAAGCGCAAGCTCGACATGATTGTCGAGACCGCGCGCGCCCTGACCGACATGATCGACGCCGATCGGGCCACCCGCCTCGAGGCGACCATCGTCGTCCTGATCATCGCCGAAATTATCATCACAATCGGCCAGATCATTGTCGGGCGTCATTGAGCCAGCGCCGCCAGCGCCAAAGCCTCCGCCTCTTCCGCCGAGCCCCATCGAAACCCAGGCAGTTGATGCCGCGCGAAGGTCAATTGTCGCTTGGCGTATTGGCGGGTGTCGAGCTTGGCGCGCTGGGCCGCCTCCGCCAAGGAAATCGCGCCGTTGAGATGCGCGATGAGATGCGGCGCGCCATGCGCGCGCATGATCGGCAGCGCCGGGTCGAGGCCGCGCTGGCGCAGCGCCGCAGCCTCCTGCAGCGCCCCCGCCTCGAGCATGGCGTCGAAACGGGCATCGATCCGTTGCGCCAAAAGGCTCCGCTCCGGCGCGAGAAACACCGCGAGCGCGCTGCTCTGATCGATAAGCGGCGCCGTCCGAGCGGCTTGGAACGATGTAAGGCTTGTCCCCGTCGCCTCGAAAACCTCGAGCGCGCGCAAAATCCGCTGCGGATCGGTCGGCCGCAAACGCGCGGCGCTCGCCGGATCGCGACGGGCAAGTTCAGCGTGCAAGGCCGCAACCGGAATATTTTGCGCCCACGCGCGGATGCCTTCGCGCACTTCATCGGGCACCGGGGGGATGGCCGAAAGCCCCTGCGTCAGCGCCTTGAAATAGAGGCCGGTCCCGCCGACGAAGATCGGCAAGCGCCCAGCGCTCCTTGCTTCATCAAGCGCAAGGGAGGCATCCTTCAGCCAGAGGCCGACAGAATGATTGATCGCGCCGTCGACATGGCCAAACAGCCGGTGCGGCGCCTTGGCCTCGTCTTGCGCATCTGGGCGCGCCGTCAGCACCCGCAGATCGCGGTAGACCTGCATCGAATCGGCATTGATCAACACGCCGTCAAAGGCACGGGCAAGGCGAAGCGCCAGGGCGGATTTGCCGCTCGCCGTCGGTCCCGCGATGAGAATGGTTGAAATAGGGGTCAATACGGTCCGGAGGTCCTATCGTTTTGGACCTGAAGCGTCTCTGGGGCGGCGATTCCCGAACGCCGCTACCGGCGCGATTTTGGCCGGGAATGCTCTGTTGCGCCGTCACATCGCATAATCTTATCCAAAAAGTCTGCAACTTTTTGGGACCATGCGCTACACGGCCTGCCGCAACTCGCGCGGCAGCGGGAAAAACACGCCCTCGTCTGCGGTGGACACCGTCTCGACGCTCAATTCGAAGCGCTGCGCGAAGGCATCCATGATTTCCTCGACAAGAATTTCAGGCGCCGAGGCCCCGGCGGTGATTCCGAGCGAGGAAATATTGGCAAACAAATCCCATTCGACGTCGTCGGCGCGCAGCACGAGACGGGCGAGCTTGCAGCCCGAGCGTTCGGCGACTTCCTTCAGCCGTTGCGAATTGGAGGAATTCGATGAGCCCACGACAAGCAAGGCGTCGACAACCGGCGCAATGCGTTTCACCGCCTCCTGCCGATTTGTGGTCGCGTAGCAAATGTCCTCGCGATGCGGCCCCATGATTTGCGGGAACCGCCGCGTCAAAGCTTCCACCATGCAGCGCGTATCGTCGACCGAAAGCGTCGTTTGCGTGACATAGGCCAGATTATTCTCGTCCAAAGGCTGCAATGTCGCGATATCGTCGAGCGTCTGAACCAGAATGATCGAACCGCTCGGCAATTGACCCAAGGTGCCAACCACTTCGGGATGTCCGGCATGGCCGACGAGGAGAACCTGGCGGCCTTGCCTGTGATGCAATTCAGCTTCGCGATGTACTTTCGTCACCAGCGGGCAAGTCGCGTCGATTGCGAAAATATTACGCGCCTCGGCATCCGCCGGGATCGATTTCGGCACCCCATGCGCGGAAAAAATCACCGGCTGCGTCGTGTCGGGAACTTCATCGAGCTCCTCGACAAAAATCGCGCCCTTGGATTTGAGCGTTTCGACGACATATTTATTATGGACGATCTCATGGCGAACATAGACCGGAGCGCCGTGAATCCGCAGCGCCTCCTCCACAGCATCGATGGCGCGAACGACGCCCGCGCAGAAGCCGCGCGGCGCGCAAAGGAGGACGTGTAATTTTGGCTTGACGGTCATGCGGCCCTTGGTCCGGATTCGCCCACGTTTATGAGTTAGCGGCTTCGCCTGTCAAGTGCGCGCTGGCGCCGCGCCTTCAAGATAAAAATTTATTGAGAGCGCGCGCCGCTCATCGCCGCGCGGCGAAAAACCGACGCAGCAAATCCCCCGCTTCGCTTTCGCGAATGCCGCCATAGAGTTCCGGCGCATGGTGGCAGGTCGGCAGCGCGAAGAAACGCGGACCGTGCTCCACCGCGCCGCCCTTCGGGTCCGCCGCGCCCCAATAGAGCCGCCGCACGCGGGCGAAGGAAATCGCCGCCGCGCACATGGCGCAAGGCTCAAGCGTCACATAAAGATCGCAGCCGGTCAGCCGCTCCGAGCCGAGCGTCCGGCACGCCGAACGAATCGCCAGGATTTCGGCATGCGCGGTCGGGTCCTTATCCAAAAGCACCCGATTGCCGGCGCTCGACACAATCTCGCCGGCGCGAACGATCACCGCCCCGACCGGCACTTCGCCGCGCCGAAAGGCGCCTTGCGCTTCGGCAAAGGCGCATGACATTGGGTCCGACTTAGGAGCAGACCTGGGATCAGCGCTGACATCGTCTTGCAATCGCCTATCCTCGAAGACGGCTTAGCTTCAGCTCCCGCCGGCGCGACGAATGCTGATAGCCTGTTTCCCTTTTACTCTCGCATTCTGCTATCAGGAATGATGCAAGATCATCCGACCAAGAACCGGCCTCCGTCGCGCGGCGCGCCCCGCCCGTCAAACAGCAAAGGCGCGCCCAAGCACAAAGGCGCGGCGAAGTTCAACGCGTCCAAATTCGATGCGTCCAAGCCAGGCGCGCGCCCGGCGCGCGGCAAAGCGCCAGCGATCGGCGCGAAATCAAAACGTGAGCCGGCCGAAGGCATCCGCCAGCCGCGCCAGAAGATCGCGCCTAAGTCTTTCTCCGGCGACAGAAACGCCGGTCCGCGACCCGAGAATGCGCCCAAAAAGACTCCAGGAGCGGCGTTCCGCTCGGATTCGACGGGAAAGCGCTCCGGCCATGCAGGCGCTCGAAAGCCAAACAAGGCGCGCGACGTCGAAGCGCGGGGCCGACAATCGCATCATCAAGACGCGGATCATCAGGAAATCCTTGCCCTGGAAGCCCTTGGCGAAGAAGCCGGCGCCGGGACGCAACGGATCGCCAAGGTCATGGCGCGGGCCGGGGCCTGCTCTCGCCGCGACGCCGAAGCCTGGATCGGCGAAGGCCGGGTCGCGTTGAATGGCGTCGTGCTGACCAACCCCGCGATCAATGTCGGCGACGCCGACCAAATCACGATCGATGGCGAACCGCTCGCCCAGCGCGCGCGGACGCGGGTGTTCCTGTTCCACAAACCACGTGGCCTCGTCACGACGGAGCGCGATCCCGAGGGCCGGCCAACGGTTTTCGACTATCTTCGCGAGCATTGGCCAGAAGGTCCGCGCGTCGTCAGCATCGGCCGGCTCGACATCAACACCGAGGGGCTCTTGCTGCTCACCAATGATGGCGGGCTCGCGCGCGTCCTTGAACTTCCCTCGACCGGATGGCTCCGGCGTTATCGCGTCCGCGCCAAGGGCGAAACCGATCAGGGCGTTCTTGACCGTCTCCGCCAGGGGGTGACCATCGATGGCGTCGATTACGTCGGCGTCGAAGCGACATTCGATCGCCAGCAGGGCGCCAATAGCTGGCTGACCATGGGATTGCGCGAGGGCAAGAACCGCGAGGTCAAGCGCGTGCTCGAACATATCGGGCTAGAGGTCAATCGCCTCATCAGGCTGTCGTTTGGACCGTTTCAGCTTGGCGAACTCGCGGAGGGCGCGGTCGACGAGGTGCGCACGCGCGTGCTGCGCGACCAGCTTGGACCTTCGCTCGCGGCCGCCGCCGGCGCGGATTTCTTGAGCCCAACGGGCGACGAAATGGAGCCTCCGCCGGCGTCCGAGCCGCCACGCCAAAGACAGGCGGGGACAAGGGGAGGCTCCGATCGCGCGAGCGCGCAGCGCCCGCCGTCCATGAGAGCATCCGGCCAACCAGACCGTGCGAAAGAGACGCGCCAATATAGCGCCCGCCCTTTCGAGAAAAACGCGCGTGAATCGCGGCGACCCGACCCTCAAGCCCAAACAAAGGGCAATGAAGCGAGGGGCAAACCCGCGCCCGGCCCACGCAAGCATATTTCCGCCTTGCGCACGGAAGACGGCGCTGGACGGGGAGCGCGCAAGCGCATCGAGCGGGCCGAAACCGAGGATCGCAGCGGCCGGACCGTCCGTGTCGAGCGGCTTGTCTCCACCGCAAGCAAGGACAAGCGGCAAGGCAGCCGCGAACCGCCGACGACCCGCAATGGTCGCCGCTTCGAAGCCGAGCGCAAAAACCGCGAGGGCGAGAGCGCCCGCCCGGCGCGCCGCTCCAGCGGATTTTCGGGGGCGGAGGGTTCGCGCGGGCCCAAGCGGGAGCGCTCGCAAAGGCCAGCGGGAGTGCAGGAGCGTCCCGCCTTCGGTTCGCGCAAAACCGAGCGGGACAGAACCTCCGATCGCCCGCAAGGGCCGACCCAATATGCAGCCAAGCCCCAACGGAACTATGAAGGAAAGCGCGGCGAGCCAAATCGCGGAGCACCCGAAGATCGCGCCGCTGCGCCAAAGCGTCCGGCGCGCCCGGCGGGCAAGACGGAGAGCGCTCGTCCGTTTAGCGCAGGCCGGTCCGCTGGCGGCGGCAAGTTCGCGGCGGCCGGCGGCTACAAAGGCGGCGGAAAGCCGGGCGGCAAAGGCGGCCCTGCGCGCGGGGCCGGAGCTGGAAGAAATGGGCCCAGCAAAGGGCGCCCGCGCGGCAAGCCTTGAGGCTACATGCGCATCGTCGGCGGCAGCTTAAGAGGCCGGGTGCTGAAGGGTCCCGCCGCGGACGCAATCCGGCCGACTTCGGACCGCCTGCGCGAGACGCTTTTCAACATTCTCGTTCACTCCTACGGCGATCCGATCCAAGGCGCGCGCGTCCTTGATCTTTTCGCCGGCACCGGAGCCCTGGCGCTTGAATCCCTGTCGCGCGGCGCGACTTGCGCCACGCTCGTCGACCAGGGCGCGGAAGCTTACGCCCTCATCCGCGCCAATGTCTCCGCTCTCGGCCTTGGCGATGGCGCGCGAATCCTGCGCCGCGACGCGCGCAAACTGGGGCAAGCGCCAGAGGGCGAACGCTACAATCTCGCCTTTCTCGATCCGCCCTATGGCCGGGGCCTCGCGCCGCCGGCGCTCATCGCCTTGCGCGATGGCGGCTGGCTCGAAAAGGACGCGCTCGTCCTCGTTGAGGAAAATGCCCAAGCGGATGTCCCTTTGCCGGAGGGCTTCGCACTACTCGAAACTCGCCGCTACGGCGATACGCAAGTGCTGTTTGTCCGCGCAATGTAGCCGGCCGTTCAAGGCAGGCCCGCGCTACTTCCCTACACGACGTTTGTTGCGCAATGCATATGTTGCAATGGGCGACGCATGAGCACGACCCCTCGTCCTTCGAGATGCGAGCTTCGCTCGCTCCTCAGGATGAGGGATCGATTATGGCCTGGCGTTAAGCGGCGGAAGAAGCAATTCCGATCAGGGCATCAACACCTTGTTGATGACATGGATCACGCCATTCGACTGCAGCACATCGGCGATCGTGATGCGCGCGGTGCGGCCCTTCGAATCGGTGATGTCGAAAGCCTTGCCTCTTTCCGTGATGGTAAGCGGCTCGCCCTGCACGCTCTTGAGCATCGCCTGACCGCCGCCTTGTTTCACAGCGTCGGCAAGATCGGCCGTCGTCAAACGGCCCGGCAGCACATGATAGGTCAGGACGGCAGAGAGCTGATCCTTGTTCTCTGGCTTCAGCAACCCTTCGACGGTTCCCGCGGGAAGCTGATTAAACGCGGCGTTGGTCGGCGCGAAAACCGTGAACGGACCGGCGCCTTGCAACGTATCGACGAGGCCCGCCGCCTTGACCGCCGCGACGAGCGTTGTGTTGTCCTTGGAGTTGACGGCGTTCTGGATGATGTTCTTGCTCGGATACATGGCCGCGCCGCCGACCATCTTGGTCATTTCGGCGAAGGCTGTTCCGGAGAGTCCAGCAACGGAGATGAAAGCGGCGGCAAATGCGATGCGATTGAATTTCATGGATGCGCTCCTCTTTAAGACTTGCCGGCTGTGTCTTGCCGGCATGTTGGTCTTTACGGAGGCCCGCGCGAAAAAGTTTCAGAGCCGTTGCAACGCCCGCCAGCCGATGTCGCGCCGGCAGAAACCTTGCGGCCAATCGATCGCATCGATCGCCGCATAGGCGCGCGCCCGCGCCTCGACCACATCAGCGCCAAGACCCGTGACATTGAGGACGCGGCCGCCATTAGCGAGCAGCCTTGTCCCCTCAACCTTCGTCCCCGCATGGGTGATCGTGACGAAGGGCATCGCCTGCGCGCGCGCGAGGCCGAGGATTTCGCTCCCCTTTTGCGGCGCTTCGGGATAGCCCTTGGCGGCGAGAACGACGCTGAGCGCGGTCAGCGGCGAGAGTCGCAGCGGTGGCTGTGGAAGATTGCCCTCGACGCAAGCGAGCATCAACGCGAGCAAATCCTCTTCGAGGCGCGGCAGCATGACCTGGGTTTCCGGATCGCCGAAGCGCACATTGAACTCGATCAGCTTGGGACCCGCCTCGCCAATCATCAGACCGGCGAAAAGCACGCCTTTGAACGGCATGCCCATCTCCGCCATGCCTTGCAGCGTCGGCTCAATGATTTCGCGCATGACGCGCAGGCTCATCGGCGCGTCCATCACCGGCGCTGGCGAATAGGCGCCCATGCCGCCGGTGTTGGGACCGCGCTCGCCTTCGCCGAGGCGCTTGTGATCCTGCGCCGAAGCGAAGGCCACTGCGCGCGCGCCATCGCAAAGGGCGAAAAACGAGGCCTCCTCGCCTTCGAGAAACTCCTCGACGACAATCGTTCGTTGGCCCCCGGCCGGTCCTGCTTGACCGAAGCCGCCTGCAAACATCGCCTCGATCGCGGCCTCGGCCTCATCGAGGCTCATCGCCACGACGACCCCCTTGCCGCTCGCAAGTCCATCCGCCTTGATGACGATCGGCGCGCCCTTTTCGCGCACATAGGCCGTGGCGGACGCGGCGTCGGAGAAGAGCGCATATGCGGCGGTCGGAATCTTGTAGCGGGCGCAAAACTCCTTGGTGAAGCCTTTCGATCCCTCAAGCTGCGCGGCGGCCTTGCTAGGCCCGAAGGCCTTGATCCCCGCCACCGCCAGATCGTCGACGATTCCGGCGACGAGCGGCGCCTCAGGGCCGACCACGACGAGATCTATCGCCATCAGCTTGCAAAAATTCGCCACCGCCGAGTGGTCGGTCACATCGAGCGCGACGGCGCGCCCCAAAGAGAGCATGCCGGGATTGCCTGGGGCGACAAAAAGCTCCCTCAGCCTTCGGCTTTTCGCAAGCGCAATAGCGATGGCGTGCTCGCGCCCGCCGGACCCGAGGAGAAGAACATTCATGGTCGAGCCATCGCCATTCGAAGGGGGATGTTTGACGCAAAGTCAGGCGTCGCCGCAATCCTTCCTTGCAATGCCATAGCTGCAGCCGAAAACATACCGGAAAGAGAGACTTGCCTACCCTGCGGCAAAGTGAAAAACTCCTCTTGCGACAGGTTGCCGCATGAACTCCTCGTAAAAGCTTTTATAGGGAGAAGAACGATGGCAGAGACGCCAAGATTCATGCAAGGTGTTTATCAGTTTGAAGGCAAGGGGCTCGACAAGCCGCTCCCGCCTCAATCAAAGATTGCGTATACGGTTCCTGGCGACAAGCGGGTGCGGCCAATTTATGTCCGCGCCGGAAATTCATCAGCCGAGATGGTCTGTCTGGTGTTGACAAGCAACGGCGACCCAATTCGCTATTGCCCTATAGGCGCCAAGAGCGGGATCGACGTCGGCCTTCACGTGATTGAAGAACGCGGTCCGGGCACGGCGCTGGAAGTGCTCGTCGCCGCCCCCGAAGGCGTCAAAGGCACGGTCGTCATCGATGTCGGCTTGATGGAAGCCTAGAGCATATTCCGAACGGATTGGTTCGATCTGTTCGACAAGAATATGCTCAGACTTCTTAACGGTGGAGCGATGTCTGATCGACCGAATGACCCCATTCGATCGGAAGGCGCTTTAGCCCGTCCGCCTCGACAAGACCCATGCCCGCGTCGCGCCGGCCGCTCGCAATGCGACGATCGCCCGGTGCGGCGCGATGCCCGCGCAGGCTGAGGTTGCTTATAATCCCCACGAACTCAGCGCCGCCGCCGAGGCGGATCATTGCCGCCTCAAACCCGCTCTCCGGCCTCCTTTGCGCAAGCGCGCATTCTCAACCTGGAAACACCCTATCTGCGGCCAAACAGCTTTTCGACGTCGCTGAGTTTTAGTTCGACATAGGTCGGGCGGCCGTGATTGCATTGGCCAGAGCCCGGCGTGCGCTCCATCTCGCGCAACAGGCTGTTCATTTCCTCGGCGCTGAGATGGCGCCCGGCGCGCACCGAATGGTGGCAGGCCATGGTCGCGAGCACATGGTCCAAACGCCTTTCCAGGGAGGCGAGGCCGCGCTCGTCCTCGCTGAGCGCGGCCGCAAGATCGCGCAGGAGCTGCTGCGCGTCATCGGTCCTCAAGACCGCCGGCATTTCATGAATCGCGAGCGCGCCCGGTCCGAAGGGTTCGACGACGAGGCCGAGTTCCGCAAGCAGCGGCGCGGCGTCGGTGAGGCGCTCGACGTCGCCCCGCCCCATTTCGACAATGATTGGCGCAAGAAGCGCCTGACGTTCGACCGCCATCGCGGCCCGCGCGGCCTTCAGGCGCTCATAGACGAGACGCTCATGTGCGGCGTGCTGATCGACGATGACGATCCCATCGCGGGTTTGCGCCACAATATAGGTCTGATGGATCTGCGCGCGGGCCGCGCCGAGCGGAGCGTCGATGTCCGCGGGCGAAGGCGGTTGCGCATGGGCCCGCGCATCGGCGGCGCGCGCATCGGCTGGTGAAGAGAACTCCCCAAACCCTTGCTGCGCCGGTTCCGAGAAGCCGGGATATGCCGGCGATTGCCGCCAATCCCAATTGGCCGATGGCGCGGGCCGGGCGGGAGTTCCGCGCTCGAAGCCGCGCCGCGCGATCAGGTCAAGCGCCGCCGCGCCATTGTTCGGGGTCGCGCGATGAAGCGCGGCTTGCAAGGTTTGCTTCAGCGCGCCGACGATGAGGCCGCGCACGAGCCCGCCATCGCGAAAGCGCACTTCGGCCTTGGCCGGATGGACATTGACGTCGACCTCGCGCGGATCGCAGGAGAGGAACAGAACCAGCGCCGGATGGCGCCCTTGCGGCAGAAAATCCATATAGGCGGCGCGCACCGCGCCAACCAAAAGCTTGTCGCGCACCGGGCGCCCATTGACGAAGAGATATTGAGACGAAGCATTGGCGCGATGCCAGGTCGGCAGCCCGGCGAATCCATCAAGCCGAATGCCTTCCCGCGCCGCCTCGACGCGCAGCGCATTGGCGCGAAACTCTTCGCCCAGAATATCGGAAAGGCGGGTCAAAAGCGCGGCTTCGCCAAGGCCGGTCGCGGCAAGTTCGAAGCTGGCGGCCTCGCTCGCCGTAAAGGTAAAGCGCACCGTTTGATGCGCCATGGCGAGGCGCTGCACGACATCGGCGGCGGCGCGCGCCTCGGCGCGATCGCTCTTCAAGAATTTCAGCCGCGCTGGAGTGGCGGCAAACAGATCTCGGATTTCGACCCGCGTTCCCTGGGGGTGGGCGCATGGCGCGACGGCGCGCTTGTCGCCCTGATCGACAAGAATATGCGCTCCATGCGGCGAATCCATTGCGCGGGAAAAAACTTCGAGCGTGGCGATCGAGCCGATCGAGGGCAGCGCCTCGCCGCGAAAGCCAAGCGTCGCGATGGCGGAGAGATCGCCATCGGGGAGTTTCGAGGTCGCGTGGCGCTCGACGGCGAGGTCGAGATCTTGCCCCGACATGCCCGATCCATTGTCGATGACGCGGATAAGCTTTTTTCCACCCGCCTCGATCGCAATGTCGATGCGGCTCGCGCCGGCGTCGAGAGCATTCTCGATCAATTCCTTCAGCGCGGAAGCCGGCCGCTCGACAACCTCGCCCGCCGCGATGCGGTCGACGAGAACAGGATCGAGACGGCGGATGGGCATGGGTCCTCCTTTTATGAGCAAAGTCCGACCATCCTCGGCGTCATTTGGCGCCAGAGCATATTTCGAGAATATGCTCAGCCTCTTTAACACTGGAACGATTTCCAATCGATCGAATGACTCCATTCGATCGGAAAGCGCTCTAGAGCCGGATTCAGACTTTGGACGGAATCGCGACGCGATCTCGTCCAAAGTCTGAATCCGCCTCTCATCAAAGAGTTAGAGCATGATGCCGAAAACCGGTTTCCACTTTTCGGCATCATGCTCTAGGGAGCGGAAATCGGTTAGGGTGGCAACCCTGCGCCTGCCGACGACGAGATGGCAATGGAAAAAGACCGCTTTGACGCCAGGCGCGGATTCGGCCTGATTCTGCGCCGCCTCGCAAGGCGCTTGTCCTTTTTCGAAAATCGGCTTTCGGCGTCACTTTGGCGAGAAAAGCTGTTGCGAAGCGTGCAGCGCTACGCGCCGAGCGAAGGCCAAGCTCCCCACCCGACAGCGCTCCTGCTGCATGGCTGCGCCGGCGATAAGGCGCATGCCGTCAATTGGGCGCGCCTCCTCGCGCGCCATGGGATCCTTGTCTATACCATCGACAGCCTGACTCCGCGCAACATCGATGTCTTGCAGGCGCGCTGCCTTGTCTGCACGGGGCTGCGCCTGCGAGGGCGCGAACGCAGCCGCGACATAACCGAGGCCCTTTCCTTTGTGCTGCAAGACCCCATGGTCGATCGTCGGCGGATCTCCCTCATCGGCTGGTCGCATGGAGCCTGGACCATCATGGAATGGATGCTCGACGAAAGGGCCGCGGCTTTCGCCGAGCAGGCGGATCTCGCCATCGCTTCCCTCGTCCTGATCTATCCCTATTGCGGCCTTGCCTCCAACATCCATGACAAAGACTGGAGCCGCCATTTGCCCATCATGGTAGCAACGGGAGGAAAGGATTCCATCGCGCCCAACAAGAAAGCTTTCACTTCTATCGAACGGCTTTCAGCAATCAACGCGCCGGTTGAGCATATGCATATCGAATGCGCGGGGCATGGTTTCGACGTCGAAGGAAATGCGCACTATAGCGCCGAGCAAACGCGGCGCCTCCAAGAGGCCGTTCTCGCGTTTCTGGGCCGCATCAATCGGTGAGCCGAAGATTCTCTTCCCCAGGCCGCAATCTCAAGAGGACGCCCTCACATCCCTTCCGGGCGCCCGGCGACGGCGACGAGCAGCTTCGCATCGCCGAACAGGCGCTTGGCCGCGCGTTTGGCGTCTTCCATCGTCACCGCGGCGATGAGCTTGTTGCGCTCGTCGAGATATTCGACGCCGAATCCTTCGGTCTGCAGATGGGCGAGCTGGCTGGCGATCTTGGTCGAGGTGTCGAAGCGCAGCGCATAGGAGCCGATCAGATATTTCTTCGCCTTGTCGAGCTCCTCCTCGGTCGGCCCGAGATCCGAGAGGCTCGCGATTTCGGTCTCGATCACGCCCATCGATTCGGCCGCGCGTTCGTTCTTGGTCGAGGTGCCGCCGGTGAGCATGGCGGCGTGATCATAGGTGACGAGCTGCGAATAGACCGAATAGGCGAGACCGCGCTTCTCGCGCACCTCGCGAAACAGCCGCGCCGAAAAAATGCCGCCGCCGAGAATATGATTGATGACAGTCGCCGCGATGAAATCCTGGTCCTTGCGGGCAATGCCCTGGCGCCCGAAACGGATGGTCGATTGCGGCACGTCGATGTCGACGACCCGGCGCCCGCCTTCGCCGGAAAACGCCACGGTTGCGATTGGCGCAAGCGCGCCTTTTTCGGGCAGAGCCCCGAAAACATCGTCGAGATGGCCGGCAAGCGTCGCCGCGTCGATGGCGCCGACCACGGCGATCTTCAGCTTGTCGCGCGCGAACGTGGCGGCGCGCATGTCGATCAGATTGCCTTGGGTCAGCGTCGGCAAAGTCGCGAGGTCGCCGCGCACCGGCAGGCCATAGGGATGATCAGGATAGGACGCCGAGCGGAAAGTGCGGCTGGCGACATAGTCGGGATCATTGGCCTCGCGCTTCAAGCTCGCCGCCACCTGGCTCAGCACCCGCTCAAAGGGCTCGGCGTCGAGACGCGCCTTGGTCACCGCAAGCTGCAACAGCTCAAAGGCGCGCGCGCTATTGCGCGACAGAGTCTGCATCCGCCCGCTCAAAATGTCGCGATCGGCCGAGAAGGACATTTCGATCGCGTCCTCGTCGAGAGCGCGATGGAAGCCCTCCGCGTCATAGGGACCCGCCCCTTCATCGAGCAGGCCGGCGAGAAGGGTGGCGACGCCCGGCTTGCCAATCGGGTCTTGCGACGCGCCGCCTTTGAAAGCGAATTCGAGAGCGACGAGAGGAACCGCATAATCCTCGACAAGCCAAGCTTCGATGCCGCCTTTCGAGACGACCTTCTGCACGGCGGCGGCGCGAGAGGGGCTTTGCGTGCTGGCGCGTGCGGTCATGAGCTTTGCATCCAAAAAATCCGCGTCCCGAAACACTCCGGGACGCGGCGAAAGAAGTATTCAGCCGGCAATGGGCGCTGTCTCGGCGGCGGCTTGCGCGGGCGCGGAGGCCGGCAGCAGAAATCCGGTCACGCTCCGCTTTTTGTCGAGCCAGCGCGCCGCCTTCCTTACGTCCTCGGCGCTCACGGCCTCGATCCGTTCGGGCCAATGCGCGACATCCTCAAGCTTCATGCCGGTCGCCAGAGCCGCGCCATACCAGCGCGCGAGCGTCGCCTGATTGTCCTGCGCATAAATCGCCTCGGCGACGAGACGGGTCTTGGCGCGCAGGAAATCGGCCTCGTCGACGCCGTTCGCGGCGACGCGGGCGATCACGGCGTCGATCGCAGCTTCAAGACGATCGAGCCCGACGCCGGGCGCCGGCACCGCGAAAACGTAGAAGCGCGTATCGTCGACCGCCGTGCCCTGGTAATGCGCTCCCGCCGCAACGGCGAGCTTGTCATCCATGACCAAGGTCTTGAAGAGAAGGCTGGTCTGGCCGCCGCCAAGGAGATGGGCGAGAACCTCGAGCGCCTCCGCCTCCCCCGGCGCTGCGGTGCGGTAGGAGGGCGCCAGAAACACGCTCTGGAGCGAGGGCTGCTCCACTTTTTCGTCGGCGAGCGTGACGAGACGGTGCGCGCGCGGCTGCGGCTCGCGCGGGCGGGTCCGCTTCGGCGGAACGCCGCGCGCCGGGATAGGGCCATAAATCTTTTGCGCGAGGTCGATGACCTCTTGCGGCTCGACATCGCCGGCGACGACGAGAATGGCGTTTTCCGGCGTGTAGAAACGATCGTAATAGGCGAGAGCGTCGTCGCGGCCGAGGTCCTCGATCTCATGGCTCCATCCGATAATCGGCTTGCCATAGGGATGATGGGTGTAGAGCGCGGCCTGGACGGCTTCGTTGAGCTGATCGGAGGGATCGGAATCGGTGCGCATCCGGCGCTCTTCGAGTACGACATCGCGCTCGGGCGCAACCACCTCGTCAGTCAGAACGAGGTTTTTCATGCGGTCGGCCTCGTATTCCATGCAGACGCCGAGGTGCTCCTTGGCGACCCGCTGGAAATAGGCGGTATAATCGTTGGATGTGAAGGCGTTCTCCTGGCCGCCGAAATCCGCGACGATTTCCGAGAACTTGCCCTGCGGATTGGCCTTGGTGCCTTTGAACATCAAATGTTCAAGGAAATGCGCGATGCCGGATTTGCCCAGCGGATCGTCCGCCGAACCGTTCCGATACCAGACCATATGAGTCACGACCGGCGCGCGATGGTCGGGAATGACGACGATGTCGAGACCGTTGGCGAGCTTCGCCTGGGTAATGGCTGGCCCCGCGGGTCTGGCCGAGGATGGCGCGGCGGGCGTGAGAAAAACGGCGCCGGACGCCGCCGCGGTGTGACCAAAAGACATCCGAGCCATCGCTTTCTTCAATCCATCGTGCTCAGGGAGCCGCGCCCAAGGCGGCGCTCCCGCGACATTCGTCCGCCCGCCGTTCGTCCAGCAAGCCGATTGAAGCGAATATAGGATGAAAAAACGAAAGCGTCATAGTTTTATCGCGACGAATAATCGCGACCGCCGCCACGGAGCGCATTCCGATCGCAAGGATCGACAAGGGTTCGCTTGGATCTGACATATTGGAGCATTTGCTCATCCAAAAAGTCTGCAACTTCTTGGGATCATGCTCGAAAAAGCGACATCGTTAAGCGGGCTCGACCTTGCCCGCTCTATCTGAGCCCGCTCGTCAAGCTCACGCCTTAGTTCGGGACCGATGTCTTGTGCCGCTGCGAACGAATATAGGCGGCCGCGTCGCCAACGTCGGGCTGATCCTTTGGCGCTTCGGCGGCGGTGGCTTTCACTGCGGCGGTCGCCTTCCGGTACCCCGGCGGCGGTTCAGTCAGATACTTGCGCGGCGGTTCGACGCCAGGCGTGAGGGTCTCAGGCTGTCCGCCTCCAACGACGGCTTGCAGGGCCTTCCAGGGCGCATAAAGACAAATTGGCGTGCCCGAACTCGCCTGACATTCGCTGGCGGGCCCCTCGGTCGGCAAATCGCCGCGGCCGCGCTGCAATTCCGCCTGGGTGAGTTCCGCGCGGGCATTTTCCATAAGTTGCGGCGCGGGCCGCTGCGATTCGAGCGCCGCCCGGCGCCTTTCCGCAATATCGGGATCGGCTGGCCATGATGGGTCGCGCACGGCCTCTTTCGGCGGGGGCAGATCCAATTTGGGCGGAAGAACAATTGGCGGCCGGGCGCGATAATCGATCGATTCCTTTTCCTTGTCGAACTGCAGTCCGACGAAGCCGAGAACCGAATTGAAGGGATTGGTGTCCTCCTGGGCCCTGGCCGGCAAAGAGCCGATCAGCCCCGAGGCGACAAGCACGCCAGCCGCGGCCATCAGAACGGCCCGCCCGCCGGGTTGAATTTTGTCGAAGACCATGACGTCCATCCTCTTCAAATCTCGCGGGCGAAAGCCGGCCTCCGCAAAGCCGCGAGTCTTTTTGCCGACCCCGCCCAAATCCTTGCCGCGCCCATAAACTTTGGCAAGCCCGCGCGTGACGCAAAGGTAGCGATAACGGCCATTTTAGGTAACTTCGCGGCAATTTGACGGCAGAGCGGGCGCCGAGACAGTTTTCCAAACATCTTTATTGGCCGGCGGCGCGCTCCGGCTCGCTGGCCTTGCCGGCCAAAAACACGGATTCATAAAGCAGAAGCGCGACGCCGACGACAATCGCGACATCGGCGAAATTAAAGACGTACCAGGAAAAGGAGCCAAGGTGAAAATGATAGAAATCGGCGACGAACCCATAGGCGAGCCGGTCATAGGCATTGCCGAGCGCGCCGCCGACGATAAGGCCCAGCCCAAGGCCGACGGTCTTGGTTCTGGCCCTCCAGAGCCAGAGGCCGAGGAGCGCCGTCGCCGCAACTGTTAGCGCCAGCAGGCCGTAACGCTCCATATCGGTGCGCGCACTGAGGAGCGAATAGGAAATCCCAGGATTCTTGGCGAAAATCACGTCGAAAAAGGGCGTCAGCCGCACCGGCTGGCGCGCTTCGATTCCATAGATAAAAATAAGCCAAAGCTTGTTGGCCTGATCCACCGCGAGAGTCGCCAGGACGGCCAGCGCGCCCAAGATCCGCGGCGTCATAGCCATCGGCCCATCGCCCTGAGTTCGCGCAGGGCCTGCGCATTGCGCGGCGTCACGTCGGGAAATTCGGGATCGCTCCCGACCAGCGTCGAGATTTTCCACGACCTCGCGCATTTTTTTCCATCCGCCCGGCGCGGCAGGACGGCGACGCCTGGAACCTCGTCAAGCCTAAAGGCCTCCGCCGGCCCCTCCCCCGCTTCGATCGCGATATCGGAGGTGATACAGATTTCGGAAAAATCCACCCCTTCGAGCAGCGCCCGCCAGGACTCCTCCGTGATGAAGACCCTTGGAGCGGCCTCGAGCGAAGAGCCGATTCGCTTTTGCGCCCGCTCAATTTCCAGCGCGCCGGTGACGACCGAGCGGATGCGACGGATGATTTCCCATTTGGCGGCGAGTTGGTCATCGCGCCAGGCGTCCGGAACCTTGGGAAAACCTTCGAGATGAACCGAGAGCGCGTCGGGGTAGCGCGACAGCCAGGCCTCCTCCGAAGTGAAAGCGAGAATCGGCGCGAGCCACAGCGTGACGCAGCGAAAAATCTGTTCGATGGCTTCGAGCGCCGCCCGCCGCTTTTCGCTCGAAGGCGGTTCGCAATAGAGCGCATCCTTGCGAATATCGAAATAGAAGGCCGAAAGATCCGAGTTCAAGAAAGCCGACAGGCGCGCGACGATGCGCTTATAATCGAAACGCTGATAGGCGTCGGCGATCTCGCCATCCAATTCGGCGAGCCGATGCAGCATCAGTCTTTCGAGTTCGCCCATCGCGGCATAGGAGACCGCGTCTTTCGCATCGTAATGGGCGAGCGACCCCAGCATCCAGCGGATCGTGTTGCGGAGTTTCCGGTAGGTCTCCACAAAGGTCTTCAGGATTTCCGGACCGATGCGGAGATCGTCCGAATAATCGGAGGCCGCCACCCAGAGCCGGAGAATATCGGCGCCGGCGTCCTTGATGATCGTTTGCGGCGCGGTGACGTTGCCGGCCGATTTCGACATTTTCTGGCCCTTCTCATCGAGAACGAAGCCATGGGTCAGAACGGCGTCATAAGGCGCCCGCCCGCGCGTGCCGCAGGATTCGAGCAGCGAGGAATGGAACCAGCCGCGATGCTGGTCCGAGCCTTCGAGATACATGATTTCATCGGCGCCGCCGTCGCGCAGCCGATGAATGCCGGCAAGGCCGGGAAAATGCGTCGGATCGTCCAGCGTGAAGGCGTGAGTCGAGCCGGAATCGAACCAGACGTCGAGAACGTCGTCGATTTTTTCGTAGTCGCGCGGGTCGTAGTCTGGCTCCAGAAAACGGTAGGAAGCCGATTCGCCAAACCACGCGTCGGCGCCGTCTTCCTCGAAGGCCTGTGCGATGCGTTGATTGACCTTCGGGTCCTTGAGGATTTCCTTGGTTTCCCGATGGACGAAGATCGCGATCGGCACGCCCCAGGCGCGCTGGCGCGAGACCACCCAATCGGGGCGATTGGCGATCATGCCAGTGATGCGGTTTTCGCCGGCGGCGGGATACCACTTGGTGAGGGCGATTTCGCGCAGCGCGATCTCACGCAGGGTAGGAGCATTCCTTAACGCACCCTCGCCCTTCGAGACGGCGCTTCGCGCCTCCTCAGGATGAGGGTTTTGAGAAGTTGTTCCCATAGACTTGTCGAGCGCGATGAACCATTGCGGCGTGTTGCGGAAAATGAGAGGCTTTTTCGAGCGCCAGGAATGCGGATATTGGTGCTTCAGCTTTCCCCGCGCCACCAGATTGCCGGCGTCGATCAAGGCCTTGATCACCGCCTCGTTGGCGTCGCCCTTATTGCCTTTGTCGTCGATGACGCGGCGGCCTTCGAAGCCAGGAGCTTCGTTGGTAAGGAAACCGTCGGCGTCGACGGTGTAGGGGATGCGGGTTTCGATGTTGCGCTCAGCAAGTTCGCGGCCATGCGCCATCCAGATGTCGAAGTCGTCCCGGCCGTGGCTGGGCGCCGTATGGACAAAGCCGGTGCCCGTATCGGCGGTGACGTGATCGCCATCGAGGAGCGGAACAGCGAAGTCGTAGCCGGTGATCGCTGTCGCGAGCGGATGGCTACAAACAACATCGAGCAAAAGTCCGGGTGTTATCCGGGCTGGCAGGCGCTCGTAGCCCTCGACCTTTGCGGCGCTGAAGACGCTATCGGCAAGGGCATCGGCGACAACATAATGCGAGCCGACTCTTGCCCAATTGCTTTCGGGAGCGGCCGTAACGCGGTACAATCCATAAGCAATCTTCGACGAAAAACTGATCGCCCGATTGGCGGGAAGCGTCCAAGGCGTGGTCGTCCAGATGATGATGGCTGTCCCATCCGGCAACATTGGCTGCATCATCGGGATAGGCTTGCCAGGCTCCAGCGGGCGACCTTCAGGCGACCAAGACTCTTTAACCGGAAACGCCACATACACCGCATCGCTGACGTGGTCTTCGTATTCCACCTCCGCCTCGGCCAGCGCGGTCTTCTCAACAACGCTCCACATCACCGGCTTCGAGCCGCGATACAATGTCCCGTTCTCGGCGAATTTCATGATCTCGCGGGCGATCTGAGCCTCGGCCGGATAGCTCATTGTCAGATAGGGATGATCCC
The DNA here is from genome assembly GCF_000746085.1 of Methylocapsa aurea. Taxonomy (GTDB): domain Bacteria; phylum Pseudomonadota; class Alphaproteobacteria; order Rhizobiales; family Beijerinckiaceae; genus Methylocapsa; species Methylocapsa aurea. Next base: position 74,617 of record NZ_KN050805.1, read on the forward strand.
AATCCCCGGTCACGCCAAGGCGCTTGAATTCTTCCCGCTGCACATCGACCCAATGCTCCGCGAAAGCGCGGCATTCGCGGCGGAATTCGATGACTGGCACGGCGTCCTTGTTTTGGCCCTTGGCGCGATGCTGCTCCTCGATCTTCCATTCGATCGGCAGGCCATGGCAATCCCAGCCCGGCACATAGTTCGAGTCTTTGCCGAGCATCTGCTGCGAGCGCGTCACAAGATCCTTGAGAATCTTGTTCAGTGCATGGCCGATATGGATATTGCCATTGGCGTAGGGGGGGCCGTCATGGAGGACGAATTTCGGCCGTCCCCGCCCCGCCTCGCGCAGGCGGCGATAGAGCTCGATCTCCCGCCAGCGGGCGAGCAGCTCCGGCTCTTTTTTCGGCAATCCGGCGCGCATCGGAAAATCCGTCTGCGGCAGATAAAGGCTCTTGGAGTAATCCTGGCCATCGGGCTTCTTGTCAGCCGTTTTGACCGTCGTCTGTTCATTCATGATTGTTTTGGCCTGCTCGAGCGTGGCGCGGCTCCCGCCGCTGAATGGGCGTGACGTCCCCGGCTGGGCGCGAGCGGCAAAGTGCGCGACTTTGGCGCTCAGGCGCGCGCCGGGCCCATAATTCGGAGCGGACGAGACGGGAGCATGAACATAATGCGTTCTAGCAACAGAACCCGAAGGAATAAAGCTTTTCGGCGCCGCGTCGCCGGACCGCTCTATGCCCACCGCTTTGACGCGCGCCAAAGCGTCCATTGACGCCGCCATTGCGGCAGCGCGACCGCCGTCTCGAATGGATCGTAGCCGCGCTTTTCCATCTGGCGGAGATAGGGTCCGCAAAGCGCGGCGGGCAGAAAGGCGGCGCGGCCCCGATCGGGAAGTCCCGGCAGCCGCGCCGCGAAAATGTCGAGATGGCGATGGGCATGGGCGCGAAGCTCCTCCAGCGCGGCCAGAACCTCCGGCGTCGCCCGCCCGGCAGCAAAATCCTCCCGCTGCGCCCCAGTTTTGCGCAAAATCTCAAGCGGAACATAGAGTTGTCCGCGCGCACCATGCCAAGGCAAGGCGCGCAGGATGCCTGTCAAGGCATAGGCGATCCCGGCATGCTCGGCCGCGCCGAGCCCGTCGGCTGGCTCATCCGGATTGAGGATCAGCCGCGCCAAACGAAACAGGCTGGAGGAGGTCGCCCTGGCATAGGCCTCAAGCGCCTCGAGCGTTTCCATCGGATCGTCATAGAGGTCGAATATCCGCGCATCGATCAATTCGAGCAGCGCCGGTTTCGGCAGGCTGAAACGGGCGATCGCATCGAGCAGCGCCGCCGCGACGGGATTGGCCGAGGCCTCGGCCCCCTCTGGCGCATCAAGCGCATCGCGCCACCATTGATGCCGAATTTCGCCGAGCAAAGGCTCGGAGACGATTTCCCGCACCCGCGCGATCTCCAGGTTGAAAGCGTAAAGCGCGTGAAGGTGCGGGCGCAGAGCCTCAGGGGCAAACAGGCTCGCCAGCCAGCGATCGGGATCGTCGCGACGCAGCAGCATCTCGCAATAGGCGTAATCGGCTTCGCTCGCCTCCGCCGGCCGCGCGCCCATTATGGCACGGCCAGAAGGGCCGCGGCGACCCGGCGCTTTTCGCCCAGAAGAATGGAATAGGTGCGCGCCGCGGCCCCGGTCGGCATGGGCTCGGCCCTGATCCCGGCCTCACGCAGGCGCTGGCGTAGCGCAGCGCCTAGGGGGACAAGCTCCAGTCCGGTTCCGATCAGCAGATGTTCGATCGACCCCGGCGGCTCGGTGAAAAGCGGCGCGAGCGAGGCGACGCCGATGTCCGCCGCGTCAACCGCGCTCCAGGCATGGATGCCCGAAGGCAAAGCCAGAATCGAGCCGCGATGCGACATCCCGCCAAACCGGAAGCCGCCCGCTCCATATCCCTCGATCGGATGAGCGCCCGGCAAAAAGCCAGCATATTTTTGTTCCGCCATGATCGCATCGCCCGCGCGCATCCATCAGGATCGCGCCGCTTACGCCGAAGCCTTCCCGAGCTTGCCGGCGGCCGGCGGCGCCGTCCCGACGGTTTCACTGCGCAGGCCAAGATAGATCAGCATCGGCGAGCAAATGAAAACCGAGGAATAGGTCGCAACGAAAATGCCCCAGATCATCGCGATCGAGAAAGAGCGGATGACTTGCCCGCCGAAAACCACGAGCGAGAGCAGCGCAAGAAACACGGTGGTCGCGGTCATGACCGTGCGGGGGAGCACCGCATTGACCGAGAGATCGATCAATTGGTCGGTCGGCATTCTGCGATATTTCCGCATCATTTCGCGAATGCGGTCGAGCACCACGACGGTTTCGTTCAGCGAATAGCCGACGATGGTGAGAATGGCGGCGATCGACGTCGTGTTGAATTCAAGCCGCGTCAAAGCGAAAAAGCCGACGGTCAGGAGCAGATCGTGCATTGTCGCGATGATGGCGCCGACCGCGAATTGCCATTCGAACCGGAACCAGAGATAGCAGAGAACCGCGACGATCGAAATGACGACGCCGAGCGTGCCCGATTGCACGAGTTCGCCGGAGACGCGCGGGCCGACGACCTCGGTGCGGCGGATCTCATAGCCATCACCGATCGCCGCCTTCACGCGGCTCACGGCGACCTCTTGCGCGGCGTCGCCGCCCTTTTGAAGGCCAAAACGCAAGGTCACATCGGAGGGCGCGCCAAAGCCCTGCACCTCGACATCGCCCACGTCCATATGTTCGGCGGTCGCGCGCAATTTAGCGATGTCGGCCGTCCCGGATTTGGCGCGCAATTCAATCAGCGTGCCGCCGGAGAAATCGATCCCGAAATTCATCCCGAGGCTGAGAAAGAGCACGACCGAGGCGATAGAGAGAACCGCCGAGAACGGATAGCTCACGCGGCGGAACCGCATGAAGGGAAATTTGGTGTCCTCTGGCGCCAGGCGCAGCAGCTTCATTGGTAAGACCCTTTGCCGCGCCCGCGCGGCCGACCCTCGCACTAGACCATTTTCTAGGCAAAGTGGAAATAGATTGGCGAGACCTAAATCGGCAGCCTGGCCGGCCGCTTGTAGCGATACCACAGCGTGATCATCATGCGCGTCATCGTCACCGCCGTTATGATGGTGGTGAGAATGCCGAGCGCCAGCGATACCGCGAAACCGCGCACCGGTCCCGAGCCGAGAAAGTAAAGGATGGCCGCGGCGACGAACATGGTGACATTCGAGTCGACGATGGTTGCGAAGGCGCGGTTGAAGCCAGCGTCGAGCGCGGAGAGGATCGAGCGGCCCTGATGCGCCTCCTCACGGATGCGCTCATAGATCAAGACGTTGGAATCGACCGCCATGCCGATGGTGAGGACGATCCCCGCGATGCCAGGCAAAGTGAGCGTCGCGCCAAGGAGGACAAGGCCCGCAAAAATGAAGGCGATATGGACGGCCAGCGCGATATTGGCGAAAACGCCGAAGACGCCATAGGTGATCAGCATGTAGAAGGCGACGAGGCCGGCGCCGACATAGGCCGCGCGTTTGCCGGCGTCGATCGAATCCTGGCCGAGGCCAGGCCCAACGGTGCGCTCCTCGACGATGGTGAGCTTGGCTGGAAGCGCGCCCGCGCGCAAGAGAATCGCCAGCTTATTGGCGTCCTCGACGGTGAAACGCCCAGAAATTTGGCCCGATCCGCCGGTGATCGGACCCAAGATGCGCGGCGCCGAGATTACCTTTCCATCAAGAACGATGGCGAAGGGCCGGCCGACATTTTCCGAGGTCACCTCGCCGAATCTTTGCCCGCCGCGAATATTGAAGCGGAAGTTGACGATCGGCTCCTGCGTGCGGCTATCGAACCCCGGCTGCGCGTCGGTCAAGTCCTCGCCCTGCACCATCACCCGTTTCTCGACCGGCAATTTTGCGCCGGGCCGCTCCGTATCGTCGAGGGATTCGGTTTCGGACGGATCGGCCCCGGGTTCGGCCACAAGGCGAAACTCGAGCTTGGCCGTGGTGCCAAGAATTTCCTTGAGCTTGCCGGTGTCTTGCAGGCCCGGCACCTCGACGAGGATGCGGTCTTCGCCCTGGCGCTGGATATTGGGCTCGGTTGTGCCGAGCGCATCGACGCGGCGGCGCAGAACTTCGATCGATTGCTCGACGGCGCGGCGAATCTTGGCGCTAACGCCAGCCTCCGTCACCGTGAATTGGACGAGACCGCTTTCATTTTCGGTCACATCGAAGGCGGGAACGCGGGAGCCATCCGCCGAAGCGCTCGCCGCCGAAGCCGCCAATTGCTTGAGTTTGGGCATGACCCTGGCGCGCTCGGCCGCATCCGGGATGCGCACTTGCACCCCGCGCTGCAGCACGCCAATTCCGCCGGTGATAGCAATCTTTTCCTCGCGGAGCGTGCGGCGGACGCTGTCGCGCAGATTGTCGATCAGCGATTTCGTCACCGAGGCGCTGTCCACCTCGAGCAAGACATGCGAGCCGCCCTGCAAATCGAGACCGAGCACGATCGCGCGCGCGGGAACCCACGACGGCAGATGCGCGATCAGCGCCTCGCGGTTTTCGGGGCTCAAAAGGCTCGGCACGATTACGAGGACGGCGAACGCCGTCATGGCCAGGATGGAGACGATCTTCCAGGTCGCGAAACGCAGCATGGCGTTGCAATTTATCCAGAATTTGGGGCCGGAAGCCCAGGGTCAGGCGGGTTCAGGCTTGGTCCTTGACGGGTTCGCCCTTGGACCGAACATCGGCGATCATGTTGCGGATCACGCGGACCCTGACATTGGGGGCGATTTCCAGTTCAAGTTCGGCGTCGTCGATGATTTTGGTGACCTTGCCGATCAGCCCGCCATTGGTGACGATGCTATCGCCCCTGCGCATGTTCTTGATGAGATCGGCATGCTCCTTCGCCCGTCTTTGCTGCGGCCGCATGATCAAGAAATACATGATGATGAGGATCAGCACGAAAGGCGTCAGCGTGCCGATCATATCTGTCGCGCTGGGGGGCGCTGCCCCGGCGGCTTGGGCGAAAGCAGATGTGATCAACACGTTCCCTTCTCCATGTTCATGTGCATCGTCCGGCGCTCCCGCCTGGACGGCGCGCGAATATAACCGGAGTCGTCATGAAAGCAATGGCGCGCGAGCGCCTGCGTCGGCATTGGGCGCTTTGAGCATATTCTCGTCGAACAGATTGAATCAATTGTTCGGAATATGCTCTGGGCGTCGAGATGGAAAGCGCTCGAGCCCCGGGCGGCTTCGCGTTGAATTCATCACGCTCTATGCCTTATTGGCTTTGGGCAGGATTCTGGCCCAAGAAGCCTGGACTTTTGTCCCGCTCCAAGTGGAGCACTCTTCTGGAGCGTTGCGACAATGAACAAAGACTCCGGCGGCGGCCCTGCCGACTCCCTGTCCGGCAAGGCCCTGGAGCGGATCGCGGCGGCGCTCGAAAAACTTCTTCCGGCCGAGCCGCCGCCCTGCGACTTCGATTCCGCTGACGCCTTTGTCTTCGCGGCGGCGGCGGCGCGGCTGCAGCCCGTCGGGCGGGTCAACCGCGTCGACATGGCGCTGCTGCGCGGAATCGACCGGTTGCGCGATATTCTTTCGGACAATACCGAACGTTTCGCCAAGGGCTTTTCCGCCAATAACGCCCTGCTCTGGGGCGCGCGAGGCATGGGCAAGTCTTCTCTCGTCAAGGCGGCGCATGCGGAAATCAATGCCCGGCTCACCGCCTGCCCCGGCTTCAAACCTCTTAAGCTCGTGGAGATTCACCGCGAGGACATCGACAGCCTTCCAGGGCTCATGGCGCTGCTGCGCGAGGCTCCCTATCGTTTTCTCGTCTTTTGCGACGATCTTTCCTTCGACGCCGCCGATACGAATTACAAATCCCTGAAAGCCGCGCTGGAAGGCGGAATCGAAGGGCGCCCGCGCAATGTCATATTTTATGCGACGTCGAACCGGCGCCACATCCTGTCGCGCGAGATGGTCGAGAATGAGCGCGGAACGGCCATCAACCCCGGCGATTCGGTTGAGGAAAAGGTCTCGCTATCGGACCGTTTTGGGCTTTGGCTCGGCTTTTATTCCTGCTCGCAAGAGGATTATCTGGCGATGGTCCTGGGCTATGCTGAATATTTCGGCCTGCTGGCGGACCCTGCCGGGATTGAGCGCGAGGCGATCGAGCGCGAGGCTCTGGAATGGGCGGTGACGCGCGGCTCGAGATCCGGGCGCACCGCTTGGCAATATATCCAGGACCTCGCCGGAAGGCTCGAGAAGACGACCGAGTAAAGGAAGGGGCGGCCGCTCAAGCCGCGGCGTCGATCCCGCGCCGCGCCTGGACATAGGCGAGGGCCGCGCGCAAGACCCCGGCGTCGGCGCCTTGGCGCACCGCCTGCGTCGAAAGATGGCGGCGCCAGGCGCGCGCGCCTGATCTTCCATTGAAGAGGCCGAGAAGATGCCGCGTCATGGCGTGGAGAGGAATCCCCTCGGCCAGGCGCGCCTCGACATAGGGAATGAAAGCTTCTACCGCCGCCGCCGGATCGGCGACCGGCGCCGGCTCGCCGAACAGCATTGGATCGACGCCAAGAAGCAAAGCCGGATCCTGGTAGGCGGCGCGCCCGACCATCACGCCATCGACATGGCTGAGTTCAGCGCGCATCTGATCCAGGCTCGCAAGCCCGCCATTAAGAGCGATCGGCACATTAGGAAAGCGGCGTTTCAGATCATGGACGAGACCATAGTCCAACGGGGGAACGCAGCGGTTCTCCTTGGCTGACAGGCCTTTCAGCCAGGCCTTGCGGGCATGCACGAAAAGCCCATCGGCCCCGGCGGCGATCACCGCATCAGCAAGCTCTCCAAGCGCGACGACAGGGTCCTGTTCGTCGACGCCGATGCGGCATTTGATGGTCACCGGAAGGGCGACCCGCGCCTTCATGGCGCTGACGCAATCGCCGACGAGATCGGGTTCGAGCATGAGGCAAGCGCCAAAGGCTCCGCTCTGCACCCGCTCGGAGGGACATCCGACGTTGAGATTGATCTCGTCATAGCCGAAATCGGCGCAAATCCCCGCCGCCGCCGCCAATTCAGCGGGATCGCTGCCGCCAAGCTGCACGGCGAGGGGATGCTCGGCTTGATCAAATGCAAGCAGCCGATCCCGTTGGCCATGAATGACCGCCGCGCTCGTCAGCATCTCTGTGTAAAGGCGCGCCCGCCGCGACAAGATGCGATGGAAGTAGCGGCAATGCCGGTCCGTCCAATCCATCATAGGCGCGACGGAAAATCTTACATCTCGACTTGTCAGCATTTCCTGTCGGCTTCAAATTCGCCTATGTGGCCGGAGCGCCCAGCGCGACGCCCCGGAATGTTAAGCGGACCTGCGCGAAGACCGATCCATCGTTACGGGCGAGCATCCGCAAGGATTACATCGGCTGCTTTTTCCCCCACCATATAGACTGAGGTCACAATGAAAAATCCCGGAATTCTGGGAAACACCGATGCATCCACAACCCTCAGGCCCTGCGTCCCCCTGACCTTGAAATTCCCATCGAGGACAGCCATCGGGTCGCCGTCCCTGCCGATCGCGCAGGTGCAGGAGGCGTGATGCCCCCAGGACTGATATCGCACGAAATCGCGCAGCTGTTCATCCGTTTGAACGGCCTCGCCGGGCTGCTCTTCTTCGACGATTACACCCCGCTCCCGCAAAGGCGCCGCCAGTTTCCGGACAAATTTGACGCCCTCGACGACGGAGTCCAAGTCCTTTTTCTGGCTGTCATTGCCTTCTTCGAAATAATGGAAGTTGATGTAGGGCCGCTCGCGCGGATCGGTCGATTTTAGCCTGACCTCCCCGGCGGTGTTATTCGTATGCGCCTTGAGAATGGCCCAGGTCAGATAGTTCAGCTTGGTCACGACATCAACAGAATAGGTTGGGAAATAGCCCCTAAAATACCCCAGTATGGCGAAGCAGAAGAGGTCGGGCAGCGGTCTTTGCGGAACCGATCGCTTGATCACGGCCAACACGGCGCCGTTGGTGGCGTAGACGCCCTCCCTCTTGCCTTCCCATTCGGCGTATTGCGGATCGCCTTTCGCATATTTAGCGTCTTTCAGGACGCCCCAGTCCTCCTTGACCCTATTGACCACGCCGACTTCGTAGCGATCCTGAAGGTTCGAGCCAACTCCCGGTAGATCGACGCGAACCGGAATGGCGTGCTTTTCAAGCTCCTCCCTCGGGCCGATTCCTGACAGCATCAGCAATTGAGGGGTATTGAAGGCGCCGCCCGCCAGGATCACCTCCCGGGACGCATGAACTTCGCGCTTTTCGCCAAGCTCGCCGCTTGGTCCTTTATGGGCTTGATAAAGACGGGCGCCCTTCAGATATTCCACGCCAACCGCGCGGTTGCCTTCATCGAATAGAATGCGCGTAGCGAGGGCGTCCAATTCAATCGTCAGATTGTCCGGATATTTGGCCTGCGCCTCGAGCAGGCGCTCGCGCGTGCTCGTCCGGGAGTGGCCGCGGGTCGCGAGCGGCGGATAGTGGATGCCAATTGCGTTCTTGACGACGAGACGCCAATCGTTGGGATCGCCTTGGCCAAGGACAAACCATAGGAGCCGCTTGAGCGGCGAGGCCAGCGCCTTGATCTCGCCTTGCACCGATTTCTTGAGAAAATTTACCAGCTGTCCGTCTTTGAGCGCTTCTTTCGGAATAGACTTTTCGGTGTGCAGCCAGCCCTTCCAGCCGTGCCGCGTGGGGTTGAATCCAAGCGCGGCCAACCACCGGTAGAGAAAAACCCGGTGCTGGCAATTCTCCAGCCTTTCGAAATATTTGCGCATGTTGCTTGCGCTCCACGAGGCGTCATCGGTAAGCCGCGCCAACGAGTCCCAGTCTTCGTTGTGCGGATACACGGTGATCATGGCGTTATGCGCGGTGCATCCGCCAAGACAGCCTGCGCGCGGATATAAAACGCCGTCGACTCGCTCCCCGTCCCAATCCTCGCGATATTTCGTGTCTTTTTTCTGTAATTCGTCCTTGGTGAAATGACGGACCCAAAAATCCCACGCCATCGCCTTGTTTTCAGTCGAAATGGGGTGAAACACCGGGACTTGATAATCATCCGGAAGCCGATTTTCGTCCGGATAGGGGGCGTCTCCGCCGGCCAGCTTCATCGGGTCTCCGCCGGCCTCCAGCACGAGAACTTTTCGGCCTTGTTCCGCCAAACGCGCCGCTACCGTGCCTCCGCCAGCGCCCGAGCCGACAACGATATATTCGAAGCTGGCATTGTTGCTGATGCTCATGACTTTTCCTCGCCTCGTTTTTATGCCGGAGCAGGGGCGACATTTGGCGCGCCCCAACGACTTGTCCGCGACAAGCGGGGATCGCGCCAGGCTGCGCCAATCCGCGATCCCGACAGGTCGCGGGGACCAGGCGTCATGAACGATAACGCCGGCTCCCGCGCGCTCACATTGTCTTCAAAAAGGCGATCAAGGCCCGTTTGTCATCGTCGCTCAGGCCAGGCTCTTCCTTGAAAAAGTCGGTGCCGAAATAATGCCCGCGGTTGACAATGAAGTCCGGGCACTTGCTGTTTTCCAGCAATGGATTAACGACATTGGCAAAGACCGCGCGCGCCTCTTCGTCGGTCGCCGATTGGGGCAGCGACTTGAGATCCCGCTTGATCTTCAGCAATAGGTCCAGAATCTGGACCTTATGTTTTACATTGGCGATGATCCCTTCTCTCTTATCGAGGTCGAGGTTGGAGAGCAGGGCGATTGGCGTGCCTTTCGGAATTGGGCCAATCTCAACCCCTTCGTCGCTGAAGAATTTCACGAAGTTCAAGGGCCCGACCAAAGGCTGAAGAAAATCAGGCAAAAATCCCTTCGGCGCCCGCAGGTAGCTTGTTGCGTTGGTCAGGTCGATCTGACCGCGAAGCATCTTCCCGGAAGCGGTCTTATAGTCGATATTGCCGGTCCGCTTTTCGGGCCAAAGCATCTGTTCGATCGAGCCTTCGAAGGATTTCATCCGGCTCGCCACCGACGGGCTTGGGTCGAACGGGCCGACAGTATTGTTGAGCAGGAATGGCGCGGTGGACCATAGGCTGATCAACGAGGCCGGACGCGTGTAGCCGCGCCCGCCAGCCGGCATCTCAAAGGACCTCGGCTCCCCGGTGAAGGGATGATGCACCGTGATCGTCCCGACCGATGGGAGATCCTTGTAGGATTGAGACGAGAAATCGTTCCAAATGTTCCCTTCGATTGCATTCGTAGCGAGTGGGCTGCACGCATTGGTTTCCAGCAAAGTCACCGGAATTCGCAGCTCCGTCGACAGGAAATTATCGGCCAGGAAATCATCCGCGGCGACGATTGGCTTGATCTCCTTCTTGTACTCGTCCGACTTGGTCCAATCCCAATAGGCGTTCCAACACTTGAGATAATCCTTGCCGACGCAGCCATTGTTGGGGAAGAACGAATAGGCCTTCTCCGGCAATTTGCTGGAATGGCAACGGGCGCATCTTTCGCCGAACATCTCTTTACCGCGATTCAAGACCGCCGCGTCGGCGGTCAGAAACGCGTCGCCGCCGGGAGCGTTTTTCAAATAATCGGGCTTGGCGGTCGCCAGGAAGAACAGAGCCAAGTCCGGCGTCTGGTTTTCGGTCGCCTGCCAATAAGAGGAATGGTCGCGGCCGACCGCGATCTGGATCGGGGTTATCGGCTTGCCGCCGATGACGGGATTGAAGTGCTCCAACCACTCTTCGCTAAACATTCCAATGTTGATGAAGACGCGGTTGAGAGAGCCCAAGGCGCCAACCGAATCGGATCCATCCTTGAGCACCCGCGGGGTCCAGACCGAGTCCGGCTTGCGGAAGAATTTGCTAAGGGGCGAGTCCGCCGGCACGAAGTCGTTAAGCTGCTTGTTGTTGAGTCCGCCGCCGGCCAATTTCTCGCCGCCGAACTTCAAGGCGTTTTGCAATCGCGCGCCGAGATTGTAGACGGCGTTCATCGTGCGCGGATTGCCGATATAATCGCTGGAGACCAAAGACGTGTCCAGCGCTCCAGGGCGGGAGGTGTGGAACAGCTGATAGGGGAAGCTCGACTGATCGACGGTCCATGTAAAGATGCGGTCCCACCAGAAATACTGGGCGCCGGGATTCGAATTGAGATTTTCCCATTTGGGGTTTTCAGGATCTTGCGGAGGGTTCGCCGGGTTTGGCCCGACGTGGCAAAACCCGCAGGACATGCCAACCCGATAGGGCCGGACCAGTTTCCGATCGTTGTAATAGTCTGGATCGGTGTAGAATTTTTCTGGGTCCCAGTTTTTCGCCGCTTCCTCGTCAAAATCCGGGTTGGGAAACAGGCGCAGGCCGACAATGCCCGTCGCATAGCCATAGTAAGAGCCGACCGGAATATTGCTTCCCCGCGCGCCAATCTTGACGCCCGGATATTTCGCCTCGTTTTCGAACGGGTCCGGTGCGCAGCCAGGATCGCGGACGTCGAGCCACAAGCCGTATCGGTCCTTCCGAGGTCCGGTTGGCTTGGCGAAACAGGGCTCATTCACCAGCCCAAGATAATTCCAGCGATTGGCGCGGCTGAACTTTAGACTTGGATGGTTCGACAATGTTTTCAAAAAGTCGATATTGCCGAAGGTTCTGTAGCCCAATTCATTCCAGAACCGGTCGTTGCCGGCTGTCCAGACAATCCAGTTGTTCCGGCCCGCCGCCGCGGCTTTGACGGCCTGCTCCGGCGTTATTCCCGGAACATAGGAGGCGAGAGCCTTGGCCAGGGCCTCGGGAGATTTTGTCGCTCCATAATCCATGTCGCGAAAATAATCTTCGTCCGAACCCGCCAAGGTTTCGGCTGTTCGCCCGACACATTTGGCTTCATCCAGAACCTCTCCGGCGCCTGAGCCGCAGAAAATCGCCGGTCCCGCCAATCCGGCGCGAGGAAAGCCCGCAAGCGCCGAAATCGTCAGGATCGCCAAAAAGACTGCGATTTTCGATAATTTAATCTCCATGCCATCCTCCCCTTCATTTCGTTCCGTGCGCACAGCCGTGGCCGGCGACGGTTCTCCGACGTCGGCTCCACCGCGCGTCGTCGGCGCCTGCTCCCCTTCTCTTGCTCTCCTGCTTTCGCTCAATTGGAGAGCTTCCGGACGAACTTAACCATTCGTCCCGGCCGTCAGGATCAAACCGCTCGTCTACGCCGCCGCAAGACGACGATGCCGACGATCAGCGCCAGCAAGGCGACAATCAAACCCGCGATCACTGCGGGATGCGACAAATATCGAACCACATAGGGCCCCCATGGTCCGGGCGCCTGCGGCTTATAAGGCCATGGCTCCGCCAGATAGGGGAACTCCGCCAGCAACGGCTTGTCATTGACCGTCGCGCGCGGCCATTGGTCCGAATCGATGAAGGAGTTTTCCTGCAGGGGGCAATCGCCCTGCTGACAGGTCAGCAACGCGACGTCATCCTGAAGCCGGCGTCCGTTGGGAAATCCCGCCGGCCTTTGATTAGTGTAGACCATGACATCGGGGACATAATCGTAATGCCGGATCAAAAAGCCGCTGAGTTGATTGAGATTGGCGAGCGGCGGCGCTGCGTCTTTCAAGAAATCCTGAATCTTGGCTCTCGTCTCCGCTCTTTCCTTGATCGCGGCCACATGTTGGCTCGGCGGGATCGTGTTTAGGAATTCGAACCGTCCCAACTGCGTCCGGTTGGAGCGCCCGACATGATCGATCTGTTCTCCGTTGGCCACGCGGTGGCTGGTCGCCCAAAGCAGCCAGTTCTGTTGATTGTCGGGAAATGATGACTTTGGAATGCTGATCGCCATCGTGACCACATTCACTTTGAAAAACTTCGGAAAGATAAATGGGTCATCGCGGATGCCGACATAGACCCTGATGTTTTCCGGATCCTTCAGCCCCTTGAACGACTGCTCCTTGACCGTCACGTCATTGTTCAAGCGGAATTTCAGCGTGACATCGGGACTTATGGTCTCCGGCGCGGCAATCGTGCCGCCGTAGCGCGCGAGATCCTCGAGATCGCCGAAGGTTACAGGACTGTGAAGGTCCATTTGGATATTAAATTCGAAGGGCTCGAAATTATAGGGCGGCGGCCCGATCAGAGACCTCCTTACGTCCAGAATAGCGATCATCCGGTCGCCTTCCGGGAAAAAGAAAAGCCCGGTGAGATTTGCTTCCTGCTCGTCCTCGGGCAGCAACATCGGGTCGGCATGATCTGAGGCGCGACTCGAACAGGAAGCGAAGGCGGCAGCAAGAAGAACAAATAATGCCAATAGCTGTTTCATATATTGCTTCCCTCCGATTGACGAATCCCCTTCGCCGTCCGAGATCCAAACAAATTTGGCGCTTCCTCAATACGCCAGAAGCGAATAACTTAGCCCTTTGAACGCGCGTCCTGTCTCCAGCGGCTCACATTCCCATTCAAACCTGGCGCGCAGCGATCCAATCGAAGTCTCGACTTGCGCTGGAGCTGATGAGGCGGCATTCTCGACGTTAGATATGCAATGAACTATACAACCGAGCGATCGCCATCCGGGTTAGAAGCAAAAATCCATAAACAATAATTGCCTATCGGTAGGCCGCTAAAATAACAGTAGAGCACGATCACATCAACGTAAAACAGCTGCGTCTCCACGGTAATTATTTCAACGCCGAATTTGTTCCGACGAACGCGCAAGGGCCCGGAGAAAATCGGGCGCTTCCTGGCGACGCCGCGCGAATGCAATTCGGGACGCCCGATCAGGCGTCCAGAGCATGGGCAAAGGGCGAGACGTTGTATTTCGATTCGCGCCGCCTGCTCCAATGGATCGCCGCCATCGCTCTTGTCGTGGCGCTTGCCTCGCCTCTGGCGGCGTTCGCCGAGCCATTCATTCCGCGCGACGATGACGAGGTGCTGGCGCGGCTGCCGCTGTCCGCCGAGCCGGTCAACAAGGAGATGCGCGAATTGCGCGCCGCCCTTCGCAAGACGCCTCGGACGGTCGAACGGGCGGTCAAGCTCGCCCAGCTCTACATCAAACTTGGAAAGGCGGAGTCCGATCCGCGCTATTATGGCAATGCTCAAGCGGTGCTGTCGCCTTGGTGGCGAGCGCCCGAGCCGCCGTCGAATGTGCTTTTGCTCCGCGCCTTCATCAAGCAGAATCGACACGACTTCGATGGCGCATTGCAGGATCTGGAACAGGTTCTGGCGCGGGACCCGAGCAGCATGCAGGCTTGGCTCACGCGCGCAGCGATCCTGCGCGTGCGCGCAAGCTATGATCAAGCGCGGCTAAGCTGCCTGCCTCTTGCCAATTCCAACGATCCATTGCTCGCCATGACTTGCCTTTGTGACGTGAATAGTTTGACCGGGCGCGCGCAGGAAAGCTACGATCTTTTGCAAGCGTTTCTACGAAGCCACGACGCAGCATCCAATGAGCAACGGCTCTGGACTTTCACTGTCTTGGCGGAAATGGCGGCGCGAATGGGCAAGAACGCGGAAGCTGAGTCCTTTTTCAAGGACGCGCTCGCGCTGGAGCGTCCAAGCGCCTATCTGCTTGCCGCCTACGCCGATTTTCTTCTGGACCAAGGGCGGCCCGCGGAAACAGTTGCGTTGCTGGCCGATAAGACGGCCGTTGACAGTCTGTTGCTGCGCTTCGCCTTGGCCAAGCAGAAACTTGAAGCCGACGATCTACCGGAGGTCATTGCCAAGATACGGGACCGGTTCAGGGTGAACCAGTCACGCGCTGAAAATCCTCCCCAGGGCGATGAAGCGCGCTTTGCCCTGTATCTCCTGGGACAATCAGAAGAGGCATTGCGCCTCGCCAAGGCCAATTGGTTGACCCAGCGCGAACCGCAGGATGCGCGCATATTGCTCGAAGCCGCCCTTGCCTCCCATGATCGCGCGGCGGCGCAGCCGGTTATCGATCTGCTGGCTCAGACAGGAATGGAGCATGTGCGCCTCAAGCATTTGGCGGACCAGCTCGAAAAACTGCCGGGACGCTAACGAGGCCGCTCGTCGCGCCTGTCGCCTGCCCCCTATGGCGGGCGGATCGCCAAGGTCATTTCGTTGATAATGGCGCGCCAACACACGCGCCGCTCTAAACTCAGATCGGGCGCGGTTCAGGCTTGAGACCCGCGATGACGCTATCTTGTATGCGCTTGCGGGCCTGATCCTCGCTCTCGCCCGGCCGCGGCGTCACCGCAAACGGCGCATCCCCCGTCAAGAGCCCCTTCATGATGTGGAAGCCAAGGGCGCGATAGGCTTCCAATTGCTCCTCGCTGAAAAACTGATCGCCGGTCGTCTCATGCGGAAACGCCCGGTTACGCCGCTTGTAGTCGAGCAGGTAATCGTCCTCGTCGCCACTCAACGACGCCTTGACGTAAAGAAGGATTCCTTTTTCGTTTGGCCCATATTGGATCTCGCCGGCGGCGCAATGGGGCCCCCGCAAGCAGGGGATGGCGGAGCCGTCCGCATCGGCCTTGTCAAAGGCCTTGTTGATATTCAAACTCCCATCGCGGATGGCTTGCCAGGGCAATTCGATGATCGCGCCAAGGTCGATGCGCGCATAGCGTTCAAGGATTAGAAGCGAGCCGAAGCCCATCGTCGGGTCGGCCTCGGCGTCGATCACTATAATCAACTGGCAGCGCCGCTTCATCAGCGAATAGAGACCGAGATTCTCGAGATTGCCGCCGTCGGTGAGATAGACTGTCGGGCTGACCTCGGTGATCCAACTGAACATTTCCTTGATCAGGAGGAAGCTCGGGCTCTTCTCGGTGATCCACCCCAATATTTTTGTGAACCGGAGAAAGCTCCCCGATTGCGGCATTCGCTTTAGCAAAGCGCGGGCGCCGCCGACTGCTTTCGGATTGCGCAGCCAATAGCCAAGCCGGATATTCAGGAGCGCAAGCGTCAAGGTGAGCGGCCTGATGGTCGCCGAGCCCATGTTGGCCGAGATCGCGGCCCCCGAAATCGCCATCGCCGTTCCAAGGTCGAGCGCCGTCTCCTCCGCCTCGATCCGCTTCGTCCCAACGTAGCCCGTCGCATCGCTGCCGGTGTATTCCGGGCTGAAAATGAAAAAGTCGGCATTGCGGCCGCGCTTGTTGGCGTATTGCGACCCTTCGATGTTCAGAGACGCGTTGATGATCGGATAGGGAGATAATTTGACGTCGATCTGGTGAAGCTCCGGCTCCGCCGCTTCGAGATCGCCATGCGGGTCGCGCTTTTCCGCATCAAACAGAAACGCCTTGCTGAGGCGGTCGCGATACAGGCGGTGAAGGGAGGTCGCATTGGGATTGATAAACAGCGCGACGATCAGACTGACGCCAAACGCCACAAAATAGAGTCGCGCCGCGACCGTCTCGCCGGCCCAATGCGCGAGGTCCTGAACCTGATTGATGGCCTGCGGCGCGAGCCCCGCGAGCGCCTGCAGCCAGTCCGGAGCATCGGCTGGCCGAAGCCCGATAAAGGTCAGCCGGATGTACAACAGCCAGAGGAAAAATGGGACGACGATCGCGGCAAACCATAAGGCGGCTTTGGCTGCGATTTTCTTGAACCAGGCCCGCCAGCCCGTCGCGCGCTTCGCAGCGGCGATGATCTCGGTCAGGTTTTTGGAGAAATAGGCGAAAATGGCCCCGATCGACGCGAGATAGGGGGTGACGCGCACGACCAAGGTCTCCAAGAACGCGCCAAAGCAAGCGCTCGACAAAGCCCAATCAGAACAGGCGCCGCCTTCCGTTGACAAGCGCTCTGTCAGCGCAAGAAGAATGAAAGGCTGCGTCTCGAACCACACGGCGAGAAGCGTCGCGAAAAACAGCGCTTTCGAAACGGCGACAAGCCCGCCGTTCAGTTCGGCGCTGTCTCCAGGCTTGCGCATCCATGCGAACCATGTCCGCCAAAAATGCGAGGTTGAGATCGATTTGGCGAAAGCCCAAAAAATAAGGAAAACGACGTTCAGCACGCCAAGGCAGAGGGTGAACCAATAGCCATGCAGCCCCCATAGCGGCTTTGAGGCTGGCAGGCCTAGCGCGGCGACGCCATCGGCGAGATTCCATATGAGAAACTTCGGCTCGTCCAGCGAATCCACGGTTGGATGGAAAACAAGCGTGATCCAGACGAAGAACAACAAGATCGGCAGGATAATGAGCGCGTTGGCGACGAGGCCGCGCGCGATGATTCCTATCGCTGTGGCGACGTCCAAAAGGCCATGGGGAATAAGGTAATTGGAGAAGTCCCGGATGTGGCGGACCGAGGCGGTGTCGTCGAAAGATTTTGGGTTGGTAAAGGGAAAATCGCCCTTGGTCGACTGCATCGCGGCGGTCATCGCGCAACCGATATAGCCGCCCCCAGACACCGTCGAGAGATAGTCGATCCCCTCGATGCCGGAGTGGGCGTGCAGCGCCTGCAAGGTCCCAAGCCCGAAAGACGCCGACCGGATGCCGCCGCCAGAAAGCGCAAGGCCGGTGAACGGAGCATGGGTGCGATCCCTGCCCTTATTGTCCCTGATATATTGGCGGCGCTCGTTGATCGCGACGTTCTCCGCCGCCGTGACGGAATTTGGCGGAAGCCTCGGCCGAAGCTCGTCGGGCTGACAAGCGTCCACATAATCGTGATCGCCGCGCATAAGCTCCCCCCTTCGAACTCGCCGCTATCTTTGTCGCGTGCGCCGAATGCGGACCCTGGCTCCGCCCGCGCTCGAACGATCGGCGACGGCTAGGCTGGACTCGAGCTAGCATTGACGCTTAACAACAGCACACAGTCCAAATGCGGTCCAGCGGAATGTAGGACCCGAGCGCGCGCTAGCTTGACGTAAGTTCATGATACGTTCGCAAGCGCGCCTCAATTTTAGCCAAGAATGGTCTGAGTCAGGCTGCAATGAATCAATTAGCGGTATTCAAATCGTCTCTCAAAAAATATAAGTCCGCTAATCCGCCCGGTTCGGTCCAGTCATTCCGGCTGGCGCTTTCGTCTGAGGCGCGAGCGACGGCGCCTGAGGCCTCGGAATACGTCTTGGAATAACGTCTCGGAATGAAGCATTTTGGAAAGAGGGGCATGTTCGATAGCGTCACCGTAACAGCCCCTGCCCGTCTTCATCTCGGCTTTCTCGATTTGAATGGTGGGCTGGGCCGGCGCTTCGGCAGTCTGGGGCTGGCGATCGATGCGCCAGCGACCCGGCTGTCGATTCGCCGCGCGGCGACGCTGGAGGTCGAGGGCGTTGAGCGGGACCGGGCCATGCGCCATCTCGAGCTGCTCGCCCGGCGCTTCGGACTTCAATCTGCGTATAAGCTGATCGTGCGCGACGCGATCCCGGCGCATGCCGGCCTGGGCTCGGGGACGCAGCTCGCGCTCGCCATCGCCGCCGCCTTGCGGCGCCTCGAAGGCCTCGCCCCCGATGCGCCGGACGACGCCGCGCTGCTGCAGCGGGGCGAGCGCTCCGGCATTGGCGCTGGACTGTTCGACCGCGGCGGGTTGATCGTCGATGGCGGGCGCGGCGAGCTAACCCGGACGCCGCCGGTCATCGCCCGCATGGAATTCCCGCAAGAATGGCGCGTCATCCTGGTGCTCGACAAGCGAATCGAGGGCGTGCATGGGCCGCGCGAACGCGAAGCCTTTGCTCAGCTTGCGCCGTTCAAAGCCGCCGCCGCCGCCGAAATCTGCCGGCTCGTTCTGGTCAAGGCGCTGCCCGGCTTGGCCGAACGCGATCTCTCGTCCTTCGGCGATGCGATCGCCCGCATTCAAGACGTCGTCGGCGAATATTTCGCGCCAGCCCAAGGCGGCGCGCCGTTTGCGAGCCCGGCCGTGGCCGAAGTCATGCGCGAGCTTCGCAGACATGGCGCGAAAGGAACTGGCCAATCATCCTGGGGACCGACCGGCTTCGCTTTTGCCGTCAACCTGCATGAAGCGCAGCATCTTTGCGATCTCGTGCATGAAAAAGTCGTAACCTTGGGTGTAGACATAGCGATCTGCAACGGACTTAATCACGGCGCCCTCGTGAAGGGAGAGTCCTTCGCAGCCGTCAACTAGGGGAAAATGCGTGGCCACGAAAAATATTTTGCACATGCTCAGTCCGTTGAAGCACATGAGCCCTTTCGACGTGAATATGGCCCTCGACGCCGGATTTGATTCCGTCACGCCATACACGGGCGTCACGCTCGACGAAGTCACGCCATTGGTTCAGGACGCCATGTTTTCGCGTTCGCCGCGAGACGCCGTTCGCACAACCGTTTTCTTCGCCGGAAAGGACGCCGGCCTCGCCCTCGACATGATGGAGCGGCTTAAGGCGACCTTGCTCAAACCGTTCGAGATTTCCGCCTTCGCCGATCCCGCCGGCTCCTTCACGACGGCCGCCGCCATGGTCGCTTGCGTCGAAAAAATCCTGAAGGAAAAGAAAGGCCGGAGCCTCGCCAAGTCGAAAATCCTGATTTTCGGCGCGACCGGCGTCGTCGGCTACGCCTCCGCCGTCATCGCGGCGCTGGAAGGGGCCGATGTCACGCTCGCCGGCTATGACGGCGCCGCGCGCGTCCAAGGCAAGGCGGACGACATCAAGAAACGGTTTGGCGCCGAGTCGCGCGGCATCGATGGAAGCACCCCTGAGAAAGTGCTGGAGGCGCTGGTCGGGGCCGAGATCGTGTTTTGCGCCGCGGCCGCCGGAAAACAGGTCTTGTCGAAAGAGGCGCTCGCCTCGGCGAAGTCGCTCATTATAGCCGCCGACGTCAATGCGGTGCCGCCTGCGGGCGTCGAAGGTCTTCAGCTCATGGACTATGGCGCGGAACTGCCCGGCGGCATTCTCGGCATTGGGCCGCTCGCGATCGGCGACGTGAAATATAAGACGGAGGCCGGGTTGTTCCAGCGCTTGGCGACGTCCTCCACCCATCTCGCCCTCGATTTCCGTGACGCCTTCGCTCTCGCGCGTGAAATCGCCTGAATCCGGCGCCGCGATCCTGATCGCGGCGTCTTCCGGACGCGCCCTGGCGGCCGCCGCGCGGCGCGCCGGCTACCGGCCCCTCGTCGCCGACTTGTTCGACGACGCGGACACGCGCGTCCTGGCCGAAGCGAATTGCCTCGTCGCCGGGGACCTCGAAACCGGTTTTGAAAGCGCGGCTTTGATCGCCGCGCTTGAAGCGCTTGCCGAGGAAGCGGACCCGGCCGGCCTCGTCTATGGCGCCGGCTTTGAGGATCGCGTCGACCTCCTTGATGAACTCGCGCGGCGCTGGACCCTGTTCGGGAACCGGCCGGAAGCCGTGCGGAGCGTGAAGGACCCGCTGGCCCTTGCGGCTCTCTGCGCGGCCTTGGACATTCCGCACCCGGAAATCAGCCTCAAAATGCCGTCCGCCAGCTCCGACTGGCTCGTCAAGAGCATTGGCGGCTCAGGCGGCGGCCATGTCGCGCAAGCGGGGGCATGGCGGGCGGACGGCGAGAAAATCTATTTTCAGCGCATCGCTCCAGGCGATCCGGTCTCGATCCTGTTTCTCGCCGATGGAGCAAAGGCGCAGTTCCTGGGAGCCAGCCGGCAATGGCCGACGCCAACGCCCGACGAGCCGTTTCGTTTCGGCGGCGCTCTGCGCCCAGCCGATCTCGCGGCGAAACTCGAAACCCGCCTGGCGGCGCTCGCTGGGACCATCGCCAGCGCCTGCGGCCTTCGCGGCCTGAACAGCATCGATCTTCTGGTCGATGGCGATGACTTTACATTAATCGAAATCAATCCCCGGCCGGGCGCGACGCTCGATATTTTCGAGGACCGCGACGGAATGCTGTTTCGGGCGCATCTCGATGCCTGCCTCGGCGCCTTGCCGGAACGCCCGCTGGAATTCGAGGGCGCCGCGGCCGCGGCGATCGCCTACGCGCGCGGCCCCATCGCCTCGATGCCGGCGCTGGACTGGCCGGATTGGGCGTGCGATCGACAAAAGGCGCAAAGCGCCTTGCATTTGAACGATCCTCTTTGCACGATAAGGGCGCGCGCCGATCAGCCAGCGCGGGCGCGTAGGCTCATGGATGAGCGGACCGCCTTTATCCTCGACAAAATAGAACACCTTGGGAAGGAAGCGGCATCTTGAGCACTACCGAACTCAGCATCAACACTCTGACCGGCCACGCGGTCGACCGCCTGATCGCGCAGGCCGCTCAATTGCGCGTCGCTGTCTCCAAAGGCGAGAAGGGCGAGACGCTTATCGACGCCGGCAAGAATGCCCGCGGCGGGATCGAAGCCGGCTTGCGCCTCGCTGAAATTTGCCTTGGCGGCCTTGGAACGGTCGAACTCGCTCCGACAGGCTCGAATCCAAAATGGCCGTTTCAGATTTCGGTTCGCAGCACCGATCCGGTGATCGCTTGCCTCGCCAGCCAATATGCCGGCTGGGCGCTCTCGCATGGCGAGGGCAAGAGCGCGTTTTTCGCGCTGGGCTCCGGTCCCGGCCGGGTCCTCGCGCGCAAGGAGCCACTGTTCGCAGAGCTGGAATATCACGATCGCGCAGAGCGCGCGACGCTGGTCCTCGAAGGCGACCGCGCCCCTCCCCCCGAAATCGTCGAAAAGGTCGCGCATGATTGCGGCGTCAAACCTGAAAACCTCACTTTCATCTTTGCGCCGACGCAGAGTCTCGCCGGCGGCGTTCAGGTCGTGGCGCGCGTGCTTGAAGTCGCCTTGCACAAGACGCACGAATTGAAATTCCCGCTCTCGCGCATCGTCGATGGCCTCGCCTGCGCGCCGCTTTGCCCGCCGCATCCCGATTTCATTCAGGCCATGGGACGGACCAATGACGCCATCATCTATGGCGGCCAGGCGCATCTTTTCGTGACCGGCCCCTCCGACGACGCAAAGGCTTTAGCCGCGGCGCTGCCAAGCACCACCTCGCGCGATTACGGCCGGCCTTTCGCCGAGGTGTTCAAGGCCTATAAGGGTGACTTTTACTCGATCGATCCGATGCTGTTCAGCCCGGCGCGGGCCATTGTCACCGCCGTCGAGACCGGCGAAACCTTCCACGCAGGCCAGGTCGATCAAACTTTGCTCGATGCCTCTTTCTCATAAGGTCAGCGCGCCGGCGAGGGCCGCTGGCGCGCCTAAAATCGCCATCGCCGTCGATCTCTATGATTGGCACGCGCGGGATTTGACCGCGGCTTTCGCGCGGGCCGGCGCGCTTGCCGCGCCGATCCGCCTGGGCAATTGCGGCTTCGACACCGGACGCCCGAGCGGCCTCGTCATTCCCGGCTTCGGCGCGGATCTGCCGGACGCGGTCTTCGTGCGCGCGATCGGCTCCGGCAGTTTTGAGAGCGTCACGCTGCGTCTTGGCGTCCTGCACAGCCTTGGCGCGGTCGGCGTGCCCGTGGTGAACAGCGCGCGGACGGTAGAGCTCTGCGTCGACAAGGCGGCGACGAGTTTCGCCCTCGCGCAACGAGGCATTCCTACGCCGCCCACTTGGACCGTCCAGTCAGAACAGGCGGCGCGTCAGATCGTGCGGCGCGAGGCCGGACGCGGCCCGCTCGTCCTCAAGCCTTTGTTCGGCGCACAGGGATTTGGCTTGAAGCTGATCCGGCGCGCGGAGGATCTTCCCCCGTTCGAAGCGGTGGAAGGCGTTTATTATCTACAGCGCTTCGTGGCCGTCGAGCGCAACGGCTTTCGCGACATGCGGCTTTTCGTGTCGCATGGCGAGGTCATCGCCGCGATGACGCGCCATGCCGCCCATTGGATCACCAATGTCAAACTCGGCGCTCGGCCGGAATGGTTCGAGCCGGACGCCGAAATGATCGATCTCGCCTTGCGCTCGGCGGCGGCTGTCGGCGCGGATTTCGCCGGCGTCGACATTATCCGCGACGCCAGCGATGCTCCCCATGTGCTCGAAGTGAACAGCATGCCGGGGTGGCGCGGCCTGCAGAAGGTCGCGCCTTTCTCGATCGCCGACAGGCTTGCGCGCCATCTCCTTTCGCACATTGGCGCGGGCAAGGCGGAGGCGGCGGGGTGAACGAAATCGCGGAAGCGTTCATCGCTTCATGCCGCGACGAGATCGAAGCGCCCAAACCCGGCAATGTGCATATATTTGCCGATGGGCACGGCATGACGGCGAAGGATTTTCTTCGCAGCGCCGAGGCCGCCGCGCCTTCATTGTGCGACGCATCGGCCTCGGTCGGCGCGCGGATTTTCGGCGCCGTCGAGGCGACCTGGGCGGAGGTCGCAATGAACACCAATCTCGGCATCATTCTCCTTTGCGCCCCGCTCGCCGCAGCAGCAAGCAAAGGCGATGATTTGCGCTCCGCCGTGACGAAGACGCTCGCGCAATTGACGCAGGCGGACGCCGAATTCGCCTTCCGCGCCATTCGTCGCGCCTCGCCCGCCGGCCTTGGCGAGGCGCCCCGCCACGACGTCCATGCGGCGGCGGACGCAACCCTGCTCGAAACGATGCGAGCGGCTGCCGGGAGAGATCGGATCGCCTACCAATATGTTTCTGATTTCGCGGACATATTCGGGCTCGGAGTGGCGGCGCTCGGCGACGCGCGGCTGAAGCGCTGGCCCGCGCCCTGGCCCGTCGTTTGCCTCTATCTTGCTTTTCTGGCGGGTTTCCCGGACAGTCACATCATCCGCAAGAAGGGTCTTGGCGCCGCAACCGAGGTTCAACATGAAGCGCGGCAAATACGCGACCGATTTATAAAGACATTAAACCCAGCGGAAGCGCTCCCCGATCTCCTGGCCTTCGACCGACGTCTGAAGGCTTCCGGCCTCAATCCGGGAACCAGCGCGGATCTCACCGTCGCCACCGTCTTCGCGGATCGAATAAGTC
This sequence comes from Methylocapsa aurea, assembly GCF_000746085.1. Lineage (GTDB taxonomy): Bacteria > Pseudomonadota > Alphaproteobacteria > Rhizobiales > Beijerinckiaceae > Methylocapsa > Methylocapsa aurea. Next base: position 98,338 of record NZ_KN050805.1, read on the forward strand.
GCATCTTGATCAAGCGGCGCAATGATGATTGACTGCGGCCGCGGAAATTTGCCGCTGCTATCTGGCCAACCGGCCCGGCGAGCGCCGGGTGTTGACAACAAGGATAATCATCTGCATTTGTCGAGCCCGTTCGGCAGCAGTTTGGAACAAACCCAAGGGGGATTTAAAGCATGGCCAAGATAAACAGGCTCCTCGTCGGCGAATCGCTCGTCGGAGACGGCAACGAAGTCGCTCACATCGACCTGCTCATCGGACCGCGCGGCAGCGCTGCGGAGACCGCATTCGCCAATGCGCTCACCAATAACAAGGATGGCTTCACCACGCTGCTCGCGGTGGTGGCTCCGAACCTCCTCGTCAAGCCCGCAACCGTCCTGTTCAACAAAGTGACCATCAAGAACGCGAAGCAGGCCGTTCAGATGTTCGGACCGGCTCAGCGCGGCGTCGCCAAGGCTGTCGCGGATAGCGTCGCCGACGGCGTCATCCCGCTCAAGGAAGCCGACAACGTGTTCATTTCGGTCGGCGTTTTCATCCATTGGGACGCCAACGACGACCAGAAGATTCAGGATTTCAACTATCAGGCCACGAAGGAAGCGATTTCGCGCGCCATCAACGGCGAGCCGACCCCGGCCTATGTCGTTGCGCAGCGCAATGTCGCGAAACATCCTTTCGCGCCGAATTGAGCGCAGTCGAAAATAGAAAATTGCAAGGGGGGCTTTGGCTCCCCTTTCTTTTTGTCCCTGCGCAAGCTCTGAAAAAGCTACCCTCGGGGATCTTGTATTTTGCTTTGTGGCATCGGTTGGCTTGTCCAGGACGTCCGCGACCTCTCAGCGTCATGCGCGCGTAGCGAGATCCGCGCCGGTCAATCGGCCATCGTGCAGCGCAGAAGCAACGAGAACGCCGTGGATGCCTGCTTGCGTCAGACGGCTGAGATCCGAAGGACCGCGAAGGCCGCCCGCCGCATAGACCATGGAATCCGGCGCGCGGCGCTTGAGGGCGCCGAGGCGATCGAGATCCGGGCCGGCGTCGCCGCCGACGCGCGCAAGATCCATGACAATGACGCGCCGTGGCCACAAATGCTTTGCATCGCAGAGCGCCTCGGGACCAAGAAACCTCTGCCCGCAAAAGTCGAGCGAGAGAATGATCCGCTCATCGCCGCCAAGGTCCTCAAGCGGCGCAAGGCTATGCAGGGTTTCGCTTCCAAGAACAAGATGGGCGCGCGGATGGCGCGCGAGCCATGCACGCGCTTCCTCCGTATGACTGACGCCTGCGTCGACCCAAAATGTCACGGCGGGAAAGGCCTCGCTCAGCGCCGCGAGGCTTCGTTCCTGCCCGCCGCGCGATTCGATCGCATCGAGGTCAGCCACATAGAGCGTGTGAAAAGGATGAACGCTCAAAAGCCCGGAGACGACGTCGAGGGGCGCGCTTGTTTGCGCCAGCGGCGTAACGATTGGCGCATAGGAGTCGCGGCGGCCAAGACGGGCGCGGACCACGGCGCCCTGTTTCAGATCGATCACTGGTATGACATCCATCGCGTTTCTGCTTCATGGCGCTAGAGCATTTTCGAGCGAAGTGGATACCGGTTCGCGTTAAGAAAATGCTCTAGCGGTTCGAATGCCTGATCCTGTCCCAAAAGCGGCGCCTGTTCACATGCTATGCTTAGAGCCGGATGACTTCGGATGGAATCGCAGCGCGATTCCATCCGAAGCCTTAAATCCGCCTCTCATCAATGAGTTAGAGCATGATGCCGAAAACCGGTTTCCACTTTTCGGCATCATGCTCTAGCAAAAGGGTCTGCTGGATTCTCCACATGCAAATAATCATCGGATGGGACATCGGCGGCGCGCATCTCAAAGCCGCCCGCGCGGAAGACGGAATCATCACCCATGCCGCGCAAGTCCCCTCCCCGCTTTGGCTCGGCCTGGAGGAACTTGATTGCGCTTTTGCGCAGGCGCAAGCGATCGTCGGTCGAGCTCCCCTCAACGCGATCACGATGACAGGTGAATTATGCGACGCCTTCGCAACCCGCGAAGAGGGCGTCGTTGGGCTCGCCGGCGCAGCGGAGCGTTTGCTGGCGCCCGGCGCCGTGTGGTTTTACGCCGGGCGTTCGGGCTTTGTCGGCGCGCCCGAAATCGCGGCTCATGCATCCGACATCGCATCCGCCAATTGGCATGCAAGCGCGGCGCTGAGCGGCCATCGCGCGCCCCAGGCCCTCTTCATCGACATGGGCTCGAGCACGACAGACATCATTCCCATTGCCGGAAGCCGGCCCGCCGCGCTGGGCTATGCCGACGCGGCTCGGCTCGGCCATGGCGAACTGGTCTATACCGGCCTCGTGCGAACATTCCTGATGGCTGGTCCGAAGCTCGTTCCGTTCGCTGGGCAATGGACGCCGTTGATGAATGAATGGTTCGCCGATATGGCGGACGTCCATCGCATTCTTGGGCAATTGCCTGCGGGCGCCGATTTGACCGACACGGCCGACGGCCGCGAGAAAACGGCGGCGGCTTCCCGCGCGCGGCTGGCCCGGATGATCGGACGCGACAGTTGCGAGGCTGACGCCGCCGCATGGGACAGGCTGGCGCGTTTTTTCGCCGAAGCGCAATTGCGCGAGATCATGGACGCCGCCGCTCTTGTTCTGTCGCGCAGCATTCTTGACGCCGGCGCCCCCATTGTCGGCGCCGGCGTCGGACGCGGCGTCATCCGCCAAATCGCGCATCGATTTGAGCGGCCCTTCGTTGCTTTCGACGAATTGATCGAGGCCCTCCCGGAGGCGCGGAGCAAAGCCTGCGATTGCGCGCCGGCCTGCGCCGCAGCGCTTGTGGCGGCGGCTCAATTCTCCGCATAAAAGGACTGGCGTTTCTGCATGAGCCAGGACCAGGCCTCGCGCTCTGCCGGCCCCGCCGTCTTCTCGATCGCGATGGCCAGATAGGCGATTTCATGATCGACCTTCTCGCGCGGCAGCATATGCAAACGCGTAATCAGGATGGCGCATTCGAGGACCGCATTGCGGGCGCGATTGAACCCTTCGAAAGGCGCATGGCTTTCCATATGCAGAACCTTGCAATGGAAGCGCGGACGCTCCGGATGCTCATCAACGCGGACCACGGCGAGTTCGGCATGGGCGAGAGCCGCGGCCAGACGCGGCGGAGGCGCCTTGACCGCCGGGATAAGCGGCCAGTCGCGCCGACCGGTGACGAGGCCCGCGAAAATACGCGGATCATCGCTGTAATTGGCGGTCGCAAATGGAACGCTCAAGAGATTGTCCAGCGTCGTCGAGGGACGAAACGGCGCGAGGACCCATCCCTCCGCCTCCTCGATGAGGCCGAGGGGGGCGAGATGCGCTCTACCCGACGCATCGATGGTGGTGACGATGGTTTCGCGGATCATCGCCGCTTCGCCCTATCCAGAGCCAATCTCCGTATGCTTCCTTTGCAATGAAGCTCCCGGCCTTGCTCCAACGGAGCGTTGCGTCGCCGATCACTCACGGACCTTGCCGCGCAGCGTGTGGCCCGCTTCGCGCAGACGGTTCTTATCTTCTTCAGGCCGATCGGCTCCACAGCCCCAGTCGAGCGGCTCGTCCTGCGCGTAGCGCTTGCCGAGCGCAAAGGCGATCTCGGCCTTGGCGAGCTCGGCGCCGAGATAGAAGGCATGGGCGCCATCCGCCTCGACGCCAAGTTTGGGAAATAATGAAAAGGCGTCGCGCGCCACATGGTGACCCTCGCGATTGAAAATATGCAGCCCATCCTCGGCGGTCGCAATCCGAAAACTTGCGTCCCGCACTTCCTCCGCCATCTCCTCGATCTCCCGCCGCGATGACGGATAGGGCGCGCGATCGTGAAGCTGCAGGAGCCCCGCGTCATAGCCCTTGGGCGTGGCGCCGTCTGCGGCGGCCGCCAGCATGAGGCGGCGCGCGGCGTCATGCTCCTGGAGCGTGCGGCGCGTATGCGGACTGACCTGGACGGTGAGCACATTGCGGATCGCCAGCTCCGAACAAAGTCCGATCAGCACGGCGGTGACGCCGCCCGAATCCGCTTCGGTCAATTCGGTGAGATTGCCGGTGCCCATCATCATCTCAGCTTGAGGAAGGCGGCGCCGGGTTTCGACATAACGCGCCAGCGAAGCGGCGAAGCCGAAATGAATCGGGTCGAGAATGGGATCGACGATGTAGGAAAGCCCGCGTTGCTCGGCGAGATGCGCGGCGCGCACCAGGGAGTCGATGTCGCCATGCGGCGAGGGTACAAGAATTGGAGTTGCTCCAGAGCCGGCGGCGATGTCGAGGCTGCTCTCATCAAGGCTCAGGAGAAAATCGGCGCCAGCCCCTGCCCCCCGCGCAAGTTCGCCCGGATCGGCGGAATCGACGCTGACTCTGTGGCCCGCCGACTTCAAGGCCCGGATGGAGTCTTCAAGGCCGGGAAAGGGCGTATCGGGCAGACAACCGACATCGATTACATCGGCGCCGGCCTTGCGCATGCCATCCGCGCGGGCGAGCAAAGCCTCGATCGACAGCGCGGGAGCATCGATGATCTCGGCGAAAATCCGAATGTCGTAACGCGATAAATCCCTGGCCTGCCCACCCCGCCCGAGATAGGCGGGGAGATCGCTCAATTCATCCGGCCCGCGCATGACCGGCGCATTGAGCGCGCTCGAGAGCCGGGCGAGATCGGCGCGGCAGCGGCCCGGCAGAATGATGCGGTCCGCTCCAACGGGCCGCGGCAAGCGGCGCAGGATGATCGCTTCCGTCATCAAGGCGGCGACTTTGACGCCGATATCGCAAACCTCCCAGCTGAAAGGGGTCTCGCCCAAGGACCGCAACAGCCTGTCGAGGCGCGGATAGGCGAGATGACCGGTGAGGAACAGAAAGCGCTCGCTCATGGCGCCGGCAATTCGCTCCGGCGGCGGGCGATAAACTCTTTCAGGTCGCTCAGGCTCTCGGCCACGCTTGTCTCATCAAAGCTTTTGAGCTTCTCGAAATTCTCGAGGTCGATCTTGCGCGGAAACACCTTCACCATTCCCTTGGGGGAACGCGTTTCGAGCTCCGGCGCGGTGTCGCACGCGAAAACAATGGTTGGGACGCGGCACTTGCCAGCCTGGGCGAAAACATTACTGGCGAGATTGTCGGAAATTCCATAGACGAATTTGGCGACGCTGTTCGACGTCGCGGGCGCGACGACGAGCGTATGGTAGACGCCATGATAGAAATAGCCGACCTGCGGCGAACTCGCGGCGGTGTCGCTGAAAACGCGGGCTGATTTCGGCAGGTCGAGTTTCTGCTTATACATGCGCAGCACTTCCGCCGCCGCCTTGCTGACGAAGACGTCGACATTCTCCAACTCGCGCACGAGATCCAGGCATTCGTTAAAGAAATGACCGGACCCGGTCAGCGCCCAGCCCCAGCGCGGGGTGACGACATTGCTCATGCTCGCACCAATCTTAAAAGGCTCCGATAGACTCTAAGGAAGCGCAACGCCCGCGCCCGGCATGCCGCCACGCTGCAAGATCTCCGCGGCGCCGGCAAGCGACGCCGGACCGGCGAGCCAGACCTCGGCTTTGCTCTGCGCGGCGAAATGCGGGAACAGCGGATCGACAATTTGCTCGGCGGCGAGTTCCCGGGCGGACGCTCCGCCGATCGCATCGCGCGATTTGATGAGGAGAAGGCGGCGCGCCCCATAGACTCCGGCGAGCCAGGCCGCGAGCGAATCCGAGGTCGCCTCCCAGGAGGCGGGCACTTCCAAAGCGCCAAGCACCATCTCGGATGGCAACCAGATCGGAATTTTTCCAGCGTTCAATGCGTCGTCCATTTCGCAGCGGGAGGCCGCCAAAGCGAATGCATCCGAATGCGCGCCGAGCGCGATGGCGAATTGCTCCATCGCCAGAAGCGCCATGCGATGGGCCGCGACGTCGTCAAATCCGATCGCCTCTTGGGCGCAACGCACGCCAATCGCGAAAGGGCCGCCGCCTGGAACGAGGATAAAGGGCCCCCCCCAGGAGAGCAGCGCTTTGAGCCAGGCTTCGCGTTGCGGCGAATGCGCGAGGCTGCCGCCGAATTTGACGATGGCGGCGCTCAATGATTTCTCGGACCTCTCGGATTTCTCACGCCGCCAGCCGCTTCCGACAGGCTCGGAAAAAGCTGATCGACAGCGCCCGCTTCAATCGCCCGCTCGCGTTTGATCTCGACGCCAACCTTGCCGCAAATCACGTCGAGCTTTTCGATGCGCACGCAAATCCGCAAGACGCTCGGGTGCCGCAGAACCGAATCCGCGAGTTCCCTCGCCAGGGTTTCGATCAATTCGACATGGCCCCGGCCTAGGATGATCTTGATCGCGTCGACGATGAGGTCATAGGAAAAAATATCGCGCATATCGTCGGAGTGATGCTGATTGCGCCGGACATCGACGTCGACGTTGAACCGCACATTCTGTTGCAGGCCGCGTTCGAAATCATAGGCGCCGATGGAGCATGGCATGACGAGATCATGCACGAAGACTCTATCGGTCTCGGTCGAACGCTCTTGCGTTGCGGTATAGCCGCGTCCCAAAAAGCGCCAATCGACCCGCGGCTCGCCGGGGGCCGCCTGGCTGTCGGCTTCCTGCGGAATAAGATCCCGGATCATCCGCACCGAGGCCGCGTCGATCCCGGCCTCACGCGAGCGGCCGAGGCACAAGGACCCGCGAAATCCGAGATAATTCGGCTGCAGCGGAAGCAGCCGCGGCACGTCGGGCGCCTCCAGCGACCCAGCGAGGCCCGAGATCAGTCCAGCCTCCCGGCAGCGATCGAGAAAGCCGGCCAGCGCGGCGACATCCATATGATCGAGAAGACGCCTCTCGCCTTTTGTCGCCGTATCGAGCATGGCGCCCATGAAGCCATGCTTGGCCATCAGCCGCACGAGATCGAGGTCAGGCGCGCGATCTGCGAAAAGAACGCCGACGAGCTTCACTTCGCCCGCAAGGAGGTCCAACGCGCGAATGCACTCGGCTCCGCCTTTGTCCGATGGAAAGCCGACCTTGACATAGTCGACCCCAGTCGCGGCGATTGTCGCGACCGCCTCGACCGCCGCCTCCGGCGATGCGAACCGGTCGCCGGCCGTCGCGCTGACCCGCCGGCGTTTGCCGACCGCGCGGACAATATCGGCGACGAGGCGGGGGTCGAGCGCGCCAAGCGCTCCCTTCGCCGGATCTTTCAGATCGATGATGTCGGCGCCGCCGGCCCAAACCGCTTCCGCCTCGGCAGGGTTGGTTACACTCGCGAGCATCAAAGCCATTATGGCGCATCCTTGGGTGGCGTTGGCGAAAGGGTCAGGCGCCCGATCAGCCGAACTCAGGCGTTGCGGACGCAAGCATCCGGGCGAAGGCGGCGCAAGCGCAACGACCGCCGCGCCGCGAATGTGGGGCGGCGCGAAAGAGGCTTTTGATGACTTGCCTTTGGAATCGCCGCGCTCCGGCGCATAAACCCGCGCCGATGCTCAAAGCCGCTGATATATTTTGGCGATAAATATAGGCTTGGGGCCGCAATTGCAATTGCGCCAAAGCGGCGGGCGCGTTCATGTTTCCTCGATCCGGGCGGCGATCAGCCCGCGCAGCCGCTCCAGCGCGCCGCCGGCCCGCCGGCGCAGCGGCGCGCCATTGCAGGACCCCGCCGCAGCGGCGCCGCGGACGCTGTTGGTGAGAAAAACCTCATCCGCCGCGGCTATATCTGCTTCCTCGAGCGAAGCCTCCACCGGCGTCAACCCAACCTGGTTCGCCAAGGAGAGCGCGAGCGCTCGCATGGCGCCAGGCAATGCGCCATCGGAAACCGGCGGCGTTTCCAAACGTCCCTCGCGAATAAGGAAAAGGTTGGCGATGGTCGCGCAGGCGACCGCGCCGCGCGTATTGAGCATCAAGGCCTCATCGGCGCCATGCGCCCGCGCTTCCTCAAGGGCGATCAGATTGTCGAGATAGGGCAGCGCCTTGATGCGCGAGACCGGCGAGAACTCGTTGCGCCGGGTCCTCCTCGCGATATGGAGCGAAAGCGGAGAGTCGCGCGGCGCCGGCATCGGCGCCAGCGTCATTAGAAGGGTTGGATGCGGAGCGCCGGGCGGGGCGAGGCCGCGCGGACCCGCGCCGCGGGTCACCGTGACCCGGAGAATGGCGCTGTCTGCCGCCTCGGCCGAAAGATAGGAGGCGACATCCGCCCGAAGCCTGCCGAGATCGACCGCCTGCGCGAAATCCAGAACCTTCAAGCCGGATGCTAGCCGCTCCAGATGCGCGTCAAGATCGAAGGCCCGGCCGTTCCGCACCCGCATCGTCTCGAACACGCCGTCGCCGAGCAGGAAGCCGCGATCGGCGATCGCAACATGCGCTTCCTCCGGCGCGCAAAGCTTTCCGCCCAGCCACGCCCGCATCATTGCCGCCCAATGAACCCCAGGAAATTTTGCAGCAAGCGATGCCCTTGCTCGGTGAGGATCGATTCAGGATGAAACTGAACGCCGAAAGTTGGATGTTCGCGATGTTGCAAAGCCATGATCTCGCCCTCCGGAGACCATGCCGTCGCGGCGAGTTGGCGTTGATCCTCGTCAAGCTCGACGATCAACGAATGATACCGGCCGACGCTCAACGGATTTGGCAGGCCTTGGAGAATGCCGGAAGCCTCGTGCCGCACCAGGCTCGCCTCGCCATGCATCGGGCGCGCGGCGCGCACGACGCGCCCGCCGAAAACCTGGCCGATGCATTGATGGCCAAGGCAAATGCCGAGGATCGGCGCGCGGCCGGAATATTCGCGCACAAGCTGATTGGATGCTCCCGCCTCGTTGGGCGTGCAGGGTCCGGGCGAAATCACGATGGCTTGCGGGCTCTCGCGCGGCAGGGCCGCGTCATTGCGCACCACCACGGGCGTCGCGCCGAGTTCGCGCAAATAATTGGCGATCGTGTGAACAAACGAATCGTAATTGTCGATGACGAGGATCATCGGGCCAACTCGGTGGCGCCGAAGGCCTCGAAGATCCGCCGCGCCTTGTCGAGCGTTTCTTCATATTCGGCCGCGGGATCGGATGCCGTGACGATTCCCCCGCCGGCCTGCACGACGCAAGCGCCGCCGCGAAAGCTCGCGGTGCGGATGACGATGTTCAAATCCATCGTTCCATTGAATCCGAGATAGCCGATGGCGCCGCAATAAGGGCCGCGCGCATGGCCCTCCAGCTCCGAGATGATCTCCATCGCGCGAACCTTCGGCGCGCCGGTAATGGAGCCGCCGGGAAAGGCCGCGGCCAGGACATCGACGGCCCTCTCCCCCTCGCGCAGACGCCCGACGACAGAGGAGACAAGATGATGGACGGTGGCGAAGGACTCGAGGCCGCAAAGCTGCGGAACCTGCACCGAGCCGGGCAGGCACACTTTCGAAAGATCGTTGCGCAGCAGATCGACGATCATGACATTCTCGGCGCGATCCTTGCGGCTTTCTTTCAGCGCCTGCCCTTGCAGGCTGTCGAGAACCCCATCGGCGAAGCGGGGCCGCGTGCCCTTGATCGGCCGCGTCTCGACGCGATCGCCAACGACCTTCAAGAACCGCTCGGGCGAGGCCGAGGCGATGACGAAATCGGCGTGGTCGAGATAGGCGGCGAAAGGAGCGGGATTGACCTTGCGCAACCGCCGGTAAAATCCGAAATGATCGAAATCCGGCGGCGCCGCGGCTTCGAATCGCTGCGACAGATTTGCCTGGAAGATGTCGCCCGCGAGGATGCGCTCGATGACTTCGCTGACCGCGCGCTCATAGCCCTCCCGGGTGAAATTGCTGGTCCAGCCTTCAAGGGAAAGCTGTCCCATTCCTCGCGAAGCGGCGGGACGCTTGAGCTCCGCTTCGAACCACTGCCCGCGCTCGATCGCGCGGCGCTCGCGCGCCGCCGGCTCCTTTTCAGGAAGCCCGGTCGAAAGAATCCAAGCGCGGCGCTCGACGCGGTCGAACGCGACGACCACGTCAAAGAGCCCAAGAGAAAGATCGGGAAAGGCGAGATCGTCCAAAGCGGGCTTTGGCAGCCGCTCCAGACTGCGGCCAAGTTCATAGGAAAACAGCCCCGCCGCTCCGCCCTGAAACGGCGGCAGGCCAGGCGCGGAAGGCAATTGATGCTCCGCCAGGACGGATTTCAACCGCGAGATCCAGTCGCGATCGGTTTCGCGTCCCTTGACCCGCGCGAATGGATCGGCTGCGATAAAACTGTAGCGGCCGAGATTTGGATCGGCCATCGCGCTGTCGAGAAAGGTCAGGAACGGGAGATGGCTGAGCGCATGCGCCGCGTCGGCTGGATCGCAAGAATTGATTTCGATGACATGCATTGACCTGCCTCTGAAACGTGATCCAACCTTGTCGAGAACCTCCACGTTCTTTATCGCGTTGCTTGCGGGACACGGCCTTTGGACCACCGTGACGGACCATTGAATCCCCGCGGGCTGAGCCGGAGCCCCTGCATGTCCAGGATCCGAGGCTTGCTCCCAGCCCCCGGCTAATCTGCGCCCGCTTGCTTGGTTGGCTCGGGCGGTTTGGGAGCGTCCGGCGCCGGCGAGTCCTTCGGCGCTGGCGCGGGAGTCTTTGGCTCCGCAGGCTTAGGCGGCGCGGCCGGACGAGCCGCCGGCCGTCCCTTGTAGGCGAACCAGCCGCGGGCGCGCCCTTCCAGCGCCAAGGAGCCCGGAGCCGCATTCAAACGGCGCCTCCCAATAGGAGGCGAGCCGACAGCCGAATCGCTGGCCATGGGCCTATTTACGCACTGATTTTGCATGGACTTCTCCTCCGGTAGTCCTATTCGCCGGTAGTCCCATCGAATGAGAACCCAGCTTAACAACGACCGAGCTTCCCGAAAGAACGTCCAAAGCCGTCCGTATGCATATCATTGCCGGTAGCGTCAACACTCAATATGGCGAGCAAACGCGCGCCGCATAAGGGCGCCCCCGCGAAAAAGTTCACGCATCGCCTTGCACCGATTGGGCCCATACCGTAGCATTAGCCTCGATACGGCTTCAAGTCCGCGCGCGGACCGCAAAGCGGGTGAGGCAGGGGATGCCCCAATCCCTGCATCCCCAATTTCAGCCCCAATTTTTTCACCCTAATTGCAGCCTCAAGACGCATTCCAAAACCCCAAGAATCGCTGAAAAAACGCCCGGGCGTCCCGCAAGAGCTTGCGGGCGCAAGCGTTGGAGCCTATCAGCACGCAGCTGGAAGTTTGAGTGGCGCGGTTGTCGCGCTTGTCTATGAATGCCCCCGGGACGGTGGGAGCGCCCGCACGAAAAAGCGCGGATGCATGCCGCGCGAGAAGCTCTGGAGGAATGAGTCATGGTTGAGGCCCGGATAGACGGGAAGTCCGCTTCGATCGAAGCGGCCGCCGAGCGCTCGGCGGAAATTCTGTCGCGCGCGCGCCTGCCCGTCATTGCCGGCCTTGGGACCGATATTGCCGGCGCCCGCGGCGCAATCTTGCTCGCCGAACGCCTTCGCGGCGCCTATGATCACATGCAGTCGGACAAGATTTTCACCAATCTCGACGTCAATCGTCAGGCCGGCCTGATGTGCACGACGCCGAATGAAGCGCGGCATCGCGCCGATGTTCTGGTTTTCATCGGCAAGGACCTCACCCGGATCTGGCCGCAGCTCGTCGAACGTTTGGCGCCAGGCGAGATCCCAATGTTCGATCTCCCCCACGAACCGAGGAAGATCGTGTGGATCGCGCCCGGACGCAGCGCGGCGGAGCTCAAGGGAATCGCGGTCGAGACTCTCGACTCGTCTGATCTGCACGCGACGCTCGGAGCCCTGCGCGCCAGGGTCGCCGACAAGCCCATTACCGCCGCCAAGGGCGCAAAACGCAAAATCGACGAGGTCGCGGAGATCCTCAAGAAAGCGCGCTTTGGCGTCGCCATCTGGGGCGAGGAGCTTCTCGACCGGCTGGCGATTGAAATGCTCCACGGCCTGATCCTCGATCTCAACAAGTCGACGCGGTTCTCCGGCCTGCCTCTTGGCGCCGACGCCAACTCGACCGGCGTGACCCAGGCTTCGGGCTGGATGACCGGCGTCCCAATGCGAACCTCCTTCGGCCGCGGCTACCCGGAACATGACACATGGCGTTTCGACGCCAATCGGATGATCGAGAGCGGCGAAGCCGACGCCGCTCTGTGGATCTCCGCCTATGGCCAGAAGGCGCCGGATTGGAAAAAGCAGGTCCCGCTCGTCGCGCTGGTTCCGCCGCAAACGCGTTTTTTCCAGGAGCCGCAGGTTCTGGTGGAAGTCGGCTGTCCCGGAATCGATCATGATGGGGCGGAGTTTTCGCGGGAGCTGGGAACGATCGTCGCCCGCAAGGCCTCGCATCCGAGCGACGCGCCTTCGGTCGCCGCCATCATCAACCGCATCGCGCAACAGATCGGTGGAGACGCCTAAATGCTGATTCTACTCAAGGGCGGCCGGCTGATCGATCCGCTCAACGCCCGCGACGAAATTGCCGATCTTTGGATCGAGGACGGACGCATCGTCGCGCCGCCGCAGGGCCGCCAGCCGGATCAAACGCACGATGTCGCCGGCAAGATCGTCATGGCCGGCGCCATCGACATTCATTCCCACATCGCCGGCGGCAATGTGAATACCGCCCGTCTGCTGCTTCCTGAACTGCACCGCACCGCGAGGCCGGGCGAATTGTCGCTCGCCACCGCCAAATGGTCGACCTTCGAAACCGGCAATATCTACGCCGCAATGGGCTTCACCACCGTGGTCGAGCCGGCCGTCGCGCCGCATCAGGCGCTCCAGGCGCATCTCGAACTCTCCGACATTCCGATCATCGACAAGGCGACGCTCACCGTCCTCGGCAATGATGATTTCCTTCTATCCTTGCTGCGCGATGGCGAAGGGCCGGCGGCGATCGCCGACTATGTCGCGGCGACATTGGCGGCGAGCAATGGCCTCGGCCTCAAATGCATCAACGCCGGCGGCGCGACTGCGTTCAAATATAACGCCCGGACCTTTGGTCTCGACGATGTCGTGCCCTTCTATGATGTCGCCTCGCGCAAAATCCTCGAAGCCCTGCAGCGGGCGATCCAGGATCTCAAAGTCCCTCATCCGCTGCATGTGCATTGCAACAATCTCGGCGTTCCGGGCAATGTCTCGACCGCGATCGCGACGATCGAAGCGGCGCGCGGCCTGCCCTTGCATCTCGCGCATCTGCAATTCTACGGTTATGGGGATGAAGGCGACCACGGATTTTCCTCCGCCGCCGCCGCGCTCGCCGCGGCGGTCAACGCCGCGCCCAATGTCAGCGTCGATGTCGGTCAGGTGATGTTCCAGCAGACGGTCACCATTTCATCCGACGTGCTGCGGCAGTTCAACGGCGTCTCCTCGGCCAAGCCGAGGAAATCCGTGATCTACGATGGCGATGCGAACGGCGGCGGCATCGTTCCCTACCTCTATCGCGAGAGCGATTTCGTCAACGCCGTGCAATGGGCTTGCGGGCTGGAATTGTTCCTGCTGATCAACGACCCTTGGCGGGTTTTCTTCACCACCGATCATCCGAATGGCGCCCCCTTCACCGCCTATCCGGACGTATTCGCGCTGCTTATGAGCCGCGAGGCGCGGGCGGAGGCGGCGGCGCGGGTGCCGCAGGACGCCCTCGCCCATTCGACGCTGCCCTCCATCGCGCGCGAATATAATCTCAACGAAATTGCGATCATGACCCGCGCCGCGCCAGCCAAGCTCTTCGGATTCAAGGATCGCGGCCATCTTGGCGAAGGCGGAATCGCCGATGTCGCGGTCTATTCGCCCGACAAGGACATAGCGAAAATGTTCCGCGCCGCGCATCTTGTCTTCAAGGATGGCGATCTCGTCGTGCGCGATGGGCGCGTTGCGCATTATCGCTGGGGCAAGGCGCTCAAGGTCAATCCCGGCTATGACAAGGCGATCGACCGCCGTCTCGCCGGCTATTACGAACGCCATTTCGGCGTCTCGCACAACATGTTCGCGGTGCCGGAGCATATTCTTCCGCATTCTGATCCGTTCCAGGAGGTCGCATGCGCCCAATGATCAGGAACGGCGTCCGGATCGACGATTCGTTCGCCGAAGCTTTCCCCATGCGCGGCACGGCGATTATCATCACCGGCCCCAATCAACGCTGGGCGAAGCAAGCCGCAACCACCATGACCGGATTCGCCACCTCCGTCATCGGCTGCGGCGCCGAGGCCGGGATCGATCGCGAATTGCCCAAGAAGAAGACGCCGGACGGGCGCCCCGGGGTTCGGGTTCTGCTCTTTTCCATGTCCAGCGACACATTGCAGACGCAACTGGTCACCCGCATCGGCCAATGCGTCCTGACCTCTCCGGGCTCGGCCTGCTTCGCCGATCTCGACGGCCCCGACAGATTGTCGATCGGCGACAGCATCCGCTATTTCGGCGACGGCTGGCAGGTGTCGAAGAAGTTCGGCGGCCGGCACTTCTGGCGCGTCCCGGTCATGGATGGCGAGTTCCTCTGCGAAGCGACGGTGGGGCTGACCAAAAATGCGGTTGGCGGCGGCAATCTCCTCCTCATGGGCGCCGATTGGAAGTCGACGATGCGCGCCGCTGAACTCGCCGTGGAGGCGATGAACGAGGTCGAGGGCGTGATCCTGCCTTTCCCTGGCGGCATCGTGCGTTCGGGCTCCAAGGTCGGCTCCAAATACAAGACCATGATGGCCTCCACCAATGACGCCTATTGCCCGACCCTGCGTGGGGCGGTGGCGACGAGCCTCGACGAGGATGTCGGCTGCGTCCTCGAAATCGTCATTGACGGCTTGACCGAAAAGGCGGTCGCCGACGCCATGCGCGTCGGCATCGCGGCAATCGTCAAGCTTGGGCCAGAGAATGGCGCGTCGCGCATCGGCGCCGGCAATTATGGCGGCAAGCTCGGCCCCTTCCACTTCCATTTGAAGGATCTCTTGCCGTGAAGCCACTTGTCCTCGCCCTCGAACAAGAGCCCGATCAAAGGCTCGATCTCAGCCCGCTCTGCCCGCATCTGCTCGAAGGCAAATCGGCCAAGGAAATCGCCGAAATCGAACTGCAGACGACGCGCGAGAAAGTCACGGTCGGCGACCTGTTTCATATCCGCGCCGGCAGCGCCCAAACGATCCGGTTCGAGGGCGGCTCGACTCGGCTCGACAATATCGGCTTTGAGATGAAGAGCGGCGAAATTGTCGTCGAAGGCGATTGCGGCAAATCAGTCGGCCGCAATCTCAGCGGCGGCAATCTGATCGTCGCCGGAGACGCCGGCCCTTTCGCGGGCTCCTGCATGTCCGGCGGTCGGCTTGAAATCTGGGGCGATGCCGGCGACTTCCTCGGCGCCCCGCTCGAAGGCGAGATGGAGGGAATGAGCGGCGGCTTGCTGATCCTGCGTGGTTCGGCCGGCGCGCGCGCCGGCGATCGGCTGCGCCGCGGCACGATCCTCATCGAGGGCTCCGCCGGAGATTATCCGGGCAGCCGCATGATCGCCGGAACCCTGATCCTGCTTGGGGAATGCGGCGTCCTGCCCGGCTACCTGATGCGGCGCGGCACCATTGTCCTGGCCAATCCACCCGCGTTGGCGCCGACTTTCGTCGATTGCGGCGTCCACTCATTGGCCTTCGCCAGCGTCTTCTCCCGCTTGCTGGAGCCGGAGAGCCGCGCCGCGGCCAAACTCCTGGCCGGTCCGCTCAATCGTTTCGCCGGAGACATGGCCGCTCTCGGCAAGGGAGAGATTCTCTATCCCGCATGACGAACAATTCCCTGGACGCCGCTCCCCTATGATCGAACGCCGCGACCGGTTCCTCGGACTCCTTGGCGCGCGCTCCGTCATCATGGGCATCTTGAATGTCACGCCGGATTCCTTCTCCGACGGCGGCAAGTTCCAAAGCCTTGACGCCGCCATAAGCCAAGCGAAGAAGCTCGCCGCCGACGGGGCCGACATCATCGACGTCGGCGCGGAATCGACGCGCCCGGGACATACGCCAATATCCGAAGACGAGGAGCTTGCCCGGCTCGAACCCGTTCTTGGCCAATTGACGGCCGGCGTCGACGCGCCCTTTTCGATCGACACCTCCAAGGCCCGCGTCGCGCGCCGCGCCGCCGAACTTGGCGTCAGCGTCGTCAACGACGTCTGGGGCCTGCAGAAGGACCCCGCCATGGCCGATGTCGTCGCCGAAACCGGCGCCGCCGTGGTGGTCATGCATAATCGCGACGACGTCGATCCCGATCTCGACATCATCGCGGATATGCGCCGGTTTTTCGATGAGTCGCTGCGTCTTGCCGACAAGGCGGGGATTCCGCGTCATCGCGTCATGCTCGATCCGGGCATTGGGTTCGGCAAGACCCGGGCCCAGAATCTCGACGCCTTGAGGCGTCTTGCCGGCCTGAAGGACTTCGGCTTGCCGATCCTCGTCGGCGTCTCGCGCAAATCGCTGTTCGGCGAGCTTCTCTCAGCCTCGGTCGAGACCCGCCTCATCGGCACGCTCGCCGCCAATCTTACCGCCGCCGCCAAAGGCGCCTCGATATTCCGCGTTCACGATGCGGCGGAACATCTTGCCGCTTTCAAGGTTTTCGATGCCATCGAACGCGCCTGACCTCCAGGGCGCCGGCCCGTTGACGGAAACCGGTCTGGGCCTCGGCAGCAATATCGGCGACAAGCCAGGCAATATTTTGCGGGCGCTCGCCCTGCTTCAGGAACGCGGCGTCATTCGCGTGACCGCAATTTCATCCATGTACCGCACGCCGCCTTGGGGTTATGTCGATCAGGATTTCTTCGCCAATGCCTGCGCCTTGGGAGAGACTCGCCTCGGCCCGCTCGAGCTTCTGGCCGCGACCAATGCCGTCGAACGCGATATGGGCCGCCAGACTTCGGTGCGCTGGGGGCCACGTCTGATCGACATCGATATTCTCTTCCATGGCGACGCGCCATTCGAAACGGCGCAGTTGAAATTGCCGCACAAAGATCTTTTCGAACGCGCTTTCGTGCTGACTCCCCTGGCCGAGATCGCGCCTGACCTGCACCTCCTCGGCCGCTCCGTCAAGGAGGCCGCCGCTCGTTTCGCCGAAGAGCCGCTGGAGAAATGGACGCCGGAGGACAACAAGACGGCGCCATCCGATCCCTGATCGGAACAGGCTTCTACTCGCACCCTGCCGTTCGACGGGGATCTTGCTCTTTATCCTTTTAATTTAGCACATAATCTGATCCAGAAAGTCCGCAACTTCTTGGGATTATGCTCGCTACTCTATCCTGCTGACGCATAATCTGATCCAAAAAGTCTGCAACTTTTTGGGATTATGCTTTAGACCCAGCCGTTGATTTCGCGCTCGACGAGATCGTAAAGAACCATCATCCCTAATTCGCTATCGTTGAGACAAGGGATCACGGCGAAATTCTTGCCGCCATTCTCCTTGAAGATAGCGCGGTTTTCGACGCCGATTTCGAAAAGCGTCTCGAGGCAATCGGCGGAGAATCCCGGCGTGATGACGACGAGGCTCTTGACCCCTTCGCGGGCCAGTTTCTTCACTGTTGCATCCGTATAAGGCTGCAGCCACTCCGTCTGGCCGAAGCGGGACTGGAAGGTGATCGGACACCGGTCGGCGCTGAGGCCAAGCTCTTCGCGCAGAAGCCGCCAGGTCTCGGTGCATTGTTCAAGATAGGGATCGCCCTTGGCGACATAGGATTTCGGAATCCCGTGAAAGGAGACAAGGATCATTTCGGGGACGAAATCGAGACGCGACAGCGTCGCCCGCAGGGACGTCGCCAGAACATCGATATAGGCGGGATCGTTGAAATAAGGCGGCGCGATCCGGACCGCCGGTTGCCATCGCATGCTTTCCAAAGTCACGAAGACTTCGTCGCAGACCGAGGCCGTCGTCGCCGCCGAATATTGTGGATAGAGCGGGAGGACGAGGATTCGTCCGCACCCATGCTCTTTCAATTGCGCCACGCCGAGACTGATCGAGGGGTTGCCGTAACGCATTGCCCAGGCGATGAAGATTTCGTCGCTTTGCGGGCCTGGCGCGTGCGTCTCAAGGCCGCCAGCGCGGATCCAGGCGGCGAGTTTCTCGGCCTGCGTACGCGTCGTGGCCTTCAATGGACCTTCATTGCGCTCTTTGTTCCAGATCGCAGCGTAATTCTTGGCCACCCGTCCTGGCCGAAACCAAAGGATGATGAAATGTAAGATCGGCCACCAAATGATTCGCGGCAAATCGACGACGCGGCGATCCGACAGAAACTCCTTCAAAAAACGGCGCACCGACCAAAAGCGGGGAGCGTCGGGCGTGCCGAGATTGACGACAAGGATGCCGACTTTGCCGGGTAGGACGGGTTCATGCTTGTTCGAATGGGCGCCGGACGGTGACATCAATCTGAAAGCCTAATAGCTGGGGCATGAACTTCGAAAAAGCGCAGACTTCTCGGATCAGGCCATGCGTTGAGACAAATCGGATAAAGCGCGATCCAATCTGACTGGATCGCGCTCCAAGATGATCCATATTTGAGTCATTTCTTAGGGCGGTTGCGCGGCGAACGGAAACGGGAAAGCGCGCTATCCTCAGGAATTATCGTTCTGCGGCTTGAAGGTTGTCCCGTCTCGCGACCGATTGTGACGCCGCGCAGGCCGCCTGCCGGCAATCAGGTCCCCGGAATCCGCGCCGGCGCGATTTGTTGAGGAGCAAACCCAGGCGCCATCACGCGAGGGGCGTATCGCGCAGCCGGACGATGACCTCCACCTGTGCGATTCGCTTGCCCGTCGGCGCCGGCGGCAAGCGCAATAGATCGACGGCGACCTGCGGAATATCGATCAGGGTATTTGCGCCCTCGATCAGAAAGTGGTGGTGGTCGGTGACATTGGTGTCGAAATAGGTTCTGGACCCATCGACGGCGATTTCCCGCAACAACCCGGTCTGAGTGAATTGATGCAGGCTGTTGTAGATCGTCGCGAGCGAGATCGAAACGCGCGAGGCTTGCGCCTCCTCCTGCAGGTTTTCGGCCGTGAGATGGCGGTCGCCCTTGGCGAACAGCAGCCAGCCGAGCGCGAGTCTCTGACGCGTCGGCCGTAGCCCAGCGGCGCAAAGCTTCACGCGCAAATCGTGAAAGGGACAGCCGGCCAACATGCCTAGCCGAGGCCTAACGCGCAAATTCGCAACGCGGCGGGACTTCGTTTGGCGTTTGGGCGGCGGCTGGCGGGAGACCATGCTCTTGGCGACCTTTGCAGCTTCTCCCGCCATGAGGCGACGGGAGACTCATTCAAAATATAGAAGAAACCAGTCTCAATCGCAACCTCGCAGAGCCTGGGTGGCACAGGCGCTGCTTGTGACAAAGAGCCGATTGCCCATATAACAGACAGTGAAAGGGAAAGCTCAATGCCTGAGATCACGATCTATACAACGGCCACCTGTCCCTATTGCCGCCGGGCCAAGGAGCTGTTGCGCAAAAAGAACCTCGATTTCACCGAGATTCCCGTCGATGGCGATGGAGAGGCCCGGATGAGGATGATGGAAAGGGCCAATGGCCGGATGACGGTCCCGCAAATTTTCTTCGACGATCTGCACGTCGGCGGCTGCGACGACCTCCACGAGCTCCATTATGACGGCAAGCTCGATCTATTGCTCGCAGATTTGGCGCGATGATCAAATTCGCCCTGCTCTGTGCGAGCGGACATGAATTCGAGAGCTGGTTCCAAAACGGCGCCGCATTCGACATGCAGGCCGCCGGCGGACTCATCCGTTGCCCGGTCTGCCAAACCGCGAGGGTGACGAAAGCCATCATGGCGCCAGCGATCGCCAGCAGCGGCCGAGAGAAACCCTCTCCCCTCCTCTCGCCGCCGGAGCCTTCCGCCAATGTCGCGCTGCTTGACGCCGGCGACAAGGAACTGCGGAGCATGATCGAAGGCATCCGCAAGCGCATCTTGGAACAGACCGACGATGTTGGGATGCATTTTCCGGAAGAGGCGCGCAAGATCCACCACGGTCTTGTCCCGGAGCGTCCAATCCACGGCCAAGCGAGCTTCGAAGAGGCCCGCGCCCTGATCGAGGAAGGCGTGGGAATCTTGCCGATCCCCTTGCTTCCAAGCGAGCAAAACTAACGCCGCGCCGCCTGACTCAAGCCTCAGCGCCCACCGTCTCCGTGGTTGTCGCCTCGGAAAGGCCGCGCTTGCGCAAAAGCGCTTCCGGCGAAGGCGCGCGGCCGCGAAACCCCTTATAGGCCGCCTCCGGGTCTCGGCTATAGCCAGCGGAATACACATAGTCATAAAGTCTCTTGGCAATCGCCGGATCGAATATATCGCCACTCTCTTCGAAAGCCTCGAAACCATCGGCGTCGAGGATTTCCGACCAAAGATAGCTGTAATAGCCGGACGAATAACCGTCGCCGGAGAAGATATGCTGGAAATGCGGCGTGCGGTGACGCATGACGATCGAAGCCGGCATGCCAAGCTTTTCGAGCTCCTTCTTCTCAAAAGCGAGAACGTCGATCGATTGAGGGTCGGGCTCGAGGTGCAACCCGAGGTCGATCAGGGCGGAGGAGGCGAATTCGACCGTCGCGAAGCCCTGGTTGAATTGGCGCGCCGAAAGCAGCCGTTGCAGCAGCGCCTCGGGCATCGGCTCGCCTGTCTCATAATGCACGGCGAAGCGCCGCAGGATCTCCGGCTGCTCCAGCCAATGTTCATAAAGCTGCGACGGGAATTCGACGAAATCCTGAGCGACGCTGGTCCCCGAGATCATCGGATAGGTCACGTTCGAGAGCATGCCGTGCAGCGCATGGCCGAATTCGTGAAACAAGGTCCGGGCATCGTCGAAACTCAAGAGACAAGGCGCATTCTCGCTCGCCCTCGCGAAGTTCAAGACATTGACGATGATCGGCAGAACGTCGCCGTCGAGCTTCTGCTGGTCGCGGAAGGCGCTCATCCAGGCGCCGCTCCGTTTCGAGGGCCGCGCGAAGTAATCGCCGATGAACAGCGCGAGCGCTTCGCCATCCGGCCCCGTTACAATCCAGGCGCGTGCGTCGGGATGATAAAGCGGGATGTCCTTGCGTTCCGTGAAGGTGAGGCCGAACAGCCGGCTTGCGGCATGGAACGCCGCCTCGATCATCTTGCCAAGTTGGAGATAGGGCTTGGTCTCGCCTTCATCGAGATCGAACAGAGCCTTGCGGCGCTTTTCGGCATAATAGCGCCAATCCCAGGGCGCGATCTGGAAATTGCCGCCTTCGCTGGCGGCGATCGCCTGTAAGTCCGCCTCTTCGCGCTGAGCGCGAGCCAGCGCCGGCGTCCAGACCGAATGCAAGAGCTCCAGCGCGGCTTCGGGCGTTTTCGCCATCCGGTCGGCGAGGCGGAAATGCGCGAAAGTCTCGAAGCCGAGGAGTTTCGCCCGCTCCGCGCGAAGCCGCACCATTTCGGCGGCGATGGCGCGATTGTCGGTTAAGCCGCCGTTCTCGCCGCGCGAGGCCCAGGCGCGGAAGGCCTTTTCGCGGAGATCGCGCCGCGCCGAGAATTGCAGGAAGGGCTCGATGCTGGACCGCGATAGGGTAACGCCATGTTTGCCCGGCAGGCCGCGGTCGGCCGCGGTCCGCGCGGCGGCAGCGATAAGCGGCAGGGGCAAGCCAGCCAAATCGTCCGGCGCATGGAGAACCAGCATATAGGCCTTTTCATCAGCCAGGACATTTTGGCCAAAGGCGGCGCCAAGCGTCGCGAGACGTTCGCCGATATCCGCCAGCCGCGCCTTGGTTTCCGGCGGCAGGCCGCCGCCATTGCGGACAAAGGCGATATGATAGCGCTCGAGGACGCGGGCCTGCTCCGCGTCAAGGCCGAGACTGTCCCGCTGGGCCTGCAACGCCGCGACGCGCGAAAAAAGCGCCTCGTTCAAGTAGGTTTTGCTGCGATGGCGCGAAAGGATCGGGGCAATTTCGCGCTCGATCGCCTCAAGCGCGTCATTGGCGTCGGCGCCGGCCAGGTTGAAAAAGACCGAGGCGACCTTGTCGAGGCTGGCGCCGCTGCGCTCCAGCGCATCGATCGTATTGGCGAAGGAGGGCGGCTCGGGATTGGCGGCGATGGCTTCTACTTCGGCGCTGTGTTCGGCCAATGCGATCTCAAAGGCCGGCCTGAACTGGTCCGGCTTCAAGCGATCGAAGGGCGGCGCCTCGAACGGCCCGGTCCAGGGCTCGAGAAGCGGGTTTGTTTCGCTTGAGCTGGCTTGGTCCATGTCCCGGACATTCCTCTTTTCCATTCGTTCAATCCTATAGCGGATTGCGGCGATCCGATCCAATGGGCCAGCGACTCTGAGTCGCCTTTGGGATCACGATCTAACGCCGCAAGAGCCGATCATTTTCATCGAGATGCGCCTGCCAATGCTGACGCTCGAGCTCGGGATCCTGATGCTCTTCCTGCGGAAACCCGACGCAGAGATAGCCGATGAGCTTCCAGTCCGGCGGCGTTTCGAGCGATGCCGCAAGCTCCAGCGGATCTATGATCGAGACCCAGCCGACGCCGAGGCCCCGCGCCCGAGCCGCGAGCCAAAATGCGTGGATCGCGGCGACGACGGAATAATCCAAAACTTCCGGCATGGTCTTCCGGCCAAGTCCGGAGCCGGCCTGCGTCGCCCGATCGCAAAACACAGCCAGATGCACCGGCGCCTCCCGCAGCCCGGACAATTTGAGGCGGGCGTAAAGCGCCGCGCGTTCGCCTTCGTAATCATTGAGCGCGGCGGCGTTGCAGGCGTTGAAATTGGCGATGACGGCCTGGCGCCGGTCCGGCGTCTCGACGCTGACGAAACGCCAGGGCTGGCTATTGCCGACGGAGGGCGCGAGCGCCGCGATCGCCACGAGGTCCTCAATCAGCCGGTCCGGCACAGGATCGGGGGTGAACCGGCGGACGTCCCGCCGCCAACGGAAAAGATCGACCAAGCGGAGGTTGAAGGTCTCGTCGAAGACCGGAGCCGGCTGGATGGGCGCATCGCGGCTCACCGGAGCCTGCCTCCACTACTCGAAGCGTCCCTCCGTCCCAAAGCGGCGGGAAGCGAGATCAAGGCGACTTTAGAAGCGGCCCTCTTCCCGAAATCCGTCATGGCCCGCTCCCGCGCGGCTGAAGCAATCGTCAGGTTGCGAACCTGAAATGCAGGACATCGCCATCGGCAACGACATAATCCTTGCCTTCGAGCCGGAACTTTCCCGCCTCGCGCGCGCCGGATTCGCCGTTGCAGGCGACATAATCAGCATAGGCGATGGTTTCGGCGCGAATAAAGCCTTTTTCGAAGTCGGTGTGGATCACCCCCGCCGCCTGCGGACCCTTGGTTCCTTGCGGGATCGTCCAGGCGCGGGCCTCCTTGGGCCCAACCGTGAAATAGGTGATCAGCCGCAACAGGCCATAGCCGGCGCGAATGACGCGGTTGAGCCCCGGCTCCTCGAGGCCCACGGCTTCGAGATAGTCCTTCTGATCCTCGGGCGCCAAGACCGCAATCTCGCTCTCGATTTTCGCCGAAACCGTCACCGCCACGGCGCCCTCCTCGGCGGCTCGCGCCTCGACCGCCTTTGAAAAGGCGTTGCCCCGGTCGGCGGACGCCTCCTCGACATTGCAGACGTAAAGCACCGGCTTTGATGACAGAAGGCCAAGCCCCTCGAAAAGCTTTTGCTCTTCGGGCTTGATTTCGACCAGCCGCGCCGGCTTGCCCTCGCGCAGCAGCACAAGGCAGCGCTGCACGAGATCGAAAGTTTCCTTGGCCTCCTTATCGGCGCCCTTGGCTTTCTTTTCCAGCGCCGTCACCCGCTTTTCGAGACTTTCAAGATCGGCCAGCATCAATTCGGTCTCGATCGTCTCGATATCGTCGACCGGCGCGATCTTGCCCTCGACATGGGTGATGTCGGAATCCTCAAAGCAGCGCACGACATGGGCGATGGCGTCGCATTCGCGGATATTGGCCAGGAACTGATTGCCGAGCCCCTCCCCTTTCGAGGCGCCGCGCACCAGGCCGGCGATATCGACGAAGGTCAGCCGGGTCGGGATGATCTCCTTCGAGCCGGCGATTTTTACCAGCATCTCCAGCCGCTCGTCGGGCACCGCGACGTCGCCGACATTGGGCTCGATGGTGCAAAAGGGATAATTGGCCGCCTGCGCCGCCGCCGTCTGCGTAAGCGCGTTGAAAAGGGTCGACTTGCCGACATTTGGCAAGCCAACGATACCGCATTTGAAACCCATGGTGAAACTCTTTCAGGCGGCGGCTGTCCGATCAGCGAGGATTTGCGCTTCGCCACGATAGACAAACGCGCGCCGCCACATGGCGCGGCCATCTCGCGCTTGATCGCGCAATCCGCTTTCCAAGCCAATCAAAAGCTCGATGTAGGCTTCGAGCGACAAATTCTCGGCATCCGCGCGTTCGCGCGCGAACGCGACAAGATCATCGGCCATTTCAATGTCGATGCGAGACATGACAAACTCTTTGGATTGTGTTGCTGCCCCTATGCGGGCAGGAGACGGAAAAAGCAAGCTTGCCGCAGAACTTTGTAGGGCAGCGGGGTGCGTCATGCCCGGCCTTGAGCCGGGCATCCAAGCACTGACGATCAGCGTTGGATGGCAGGGTCAAGCCCGGCCATGACGTTGCCGCCAATAGCGCGCCCCCTAAAACAGCCCGTCCTTGCCGAGGCCGGCGGTTTCCATGGCGTGGTGGATCTTGTTCTGGAAAGCTTCGTCCTCGCCTTTGGCCAAAAGCTCGGCATTGGCGGCGATCGAGAGGCACAGAGCCTCGACCCAGGGCGCTTCGCTCTTGGCGAAATCGCCGAGGACGTAATTGTGAACCAATGCCTTGTCGCCCGGATGGCCGATGCCGATCCGCACCCGGCGATAATCATTGCCGAGATGTTCGGTCACCGACCTGAGCCCGTTATGGCCGGCGTTGCCGCCGCCTTTCTTGACCCGCACCTTGCCGGGCGCGAGATCGAGGTCGTCATGAAGCACGACGATGTCGGACAGGGCGATCTTGTAATAGCGCGCCGCCTCGCCGACGGAGCGGCCGGATTGGTTCATATAGGTTTCCGGCTTGAGCAGGGCGACGCGCTCGCCGGCCAGCGTTATCTCGCTGACAAGGCCCTGAAACCGCGAGCGGAAAGCCGGCGCGCGATATTGCCGGGCAATCGCGTCGACCGCCATGAAGCCGATATTGTGACGGTTTCCGGCATAGGCTCGGCCAATATTGCCGAGGCCGACGAAAAGAAGCATGACGCCAGCTCACGACAAGCGCAACACTATGCGCGAAAGGAAGGCCCGCCTTCTTCCAAGGCATAATCCCAGTTGGACGCATTCGCGTCTTTTTTGGATTATGCCTCAGGCAATGAGCGGGAAGCAAAGAGCGGGCCTCCGCATTTTTTCCTTGAGACTCGCTCTGGCTATTTCTTGGCCTTTGGCGGAGCCTTGGCGGCGGGCGCAGCCGCTTTTGGAGCGCCTTTTCCACCCTTTCCAGCAGCGGCTGCGGCGGCGGCTGCAGCGGCCGGATCCTCGGGAACGACCAGCGGCGGCGTGATCGTCGCCACGGTGAAATCGCGATCGCGCAGCGTCGGCTTGCAGCCTTCCGGCAGGGGAATCGCCGAAATATGCAGCGATTCGTTGATCTCGAGCGCGCCAAGATCGGCGATGATCGCGTCGGGAATGGCGTCCGCCGGAACCCGCATCTCGACCGAGTGAAGCACCACGTTCAGCGCGCCGCCCTTCTTGATGCCGGGGCAGGTTTCCTGGTTGATGAAATGCACCGGGACCTGGACGCGCAGGCTGGCGCCTGGCTTCAGCCGCAGGAAATCGACATGCAGCGGGTGATCCTTGACCGGATCGAGCTGGTAATCGCGCGGAATGACGCGCTGCTTGCCGCCGTCGAGCTCGATCTCGAAGATGGTCGTCAAAAAATGCCCGGCGTAGATGAGCTTGTTCAATTCGCGATAATCCAGCGCAATCGGTTCGGCGGCGTCGCCGCCCCCATAGATGACGCCTGGAATACGGCCTTCACGGCGAACGCTGCGGGCGGCCCCCTTGCCTGTCCCTCCGCGCACCGTGGCCGTGAGAGTCTTGATCTCGGCCATGTTGGTGATGTCCTTGGTAAAAAGAAGTTTGGAAAAAACGCGTTGCGCCCTCGCCTCCAGGGGTGTCGGAAGGTGCGCAACCGGGCTTATAACGGCGACGGCGCGCGCGCGCAACGGGCTCCCACTTGTGCGCGCACGGAGAACGCCCGGCCCGCGGCATGAAGTGGGCTTGCATTCAAGCGTTTGGGATTTCAGTCAGAATGGTCGACCCCGAACGCGCCAACGCCAGGATTCATTTCATCTTCCAAATTCCCTCGCAGCTCTTTGCCCATCTCCGCGCCCAAGTCCGCGCCCTCGTGCGGCGCGACGAGATCGGACTCATCGGCTTGGGGCTTCTCGCCGGCGCGACCTCGGGTCTCTTCGTCAGCGGCATCCTCGCCGGCTCAAGCTTCCTGCATGAATGGCTTTTCGGACAAGCGCGCGTAAGCAGCCTCGCGGCGCTGGGCAGCCCGGCGCAAGCGCTGGCTCCGCTCGCCGGCGGCCTGCTGCTCGGCTTCTGCGGGATATTCATCCGTAGATGGCGCCCGCGCCGGCCGGTCGATCCGATCGAGGCCAATGCGCTGCATGGCGGTCGGATGTCGCTTCGAGACAGCGCCATCATTACCGCGCAAACCGTGATTTCGAACGGTTTTGGCGCTTCCGTCGGATTGGAGGCGGCCTATACGCAGATGGGGTCGGGCTTCGCCTCATGGCTCGGGCGCGTCTTTGCGCTGCGGCGCAACGACATGCGGACGCTGGTGGCATGCGGTTCGGCGGGCGCGATCGGCGCCGCGTTCGGAGCGCCCGTGACCGGGGCCTTTTACGCATTCGAGCTTATTCTTGGAACCTATACGCCCTTTGGCCTCGCGCCGGTCGGCGCCGCGGCCATCGGCGGCGTCCTGGTCGCGCGCCTGCTTGGCTCCAGCGGCGCATTCATGGGAGAGGTCGTCGCGCCATCGGCCCTTTCCGAAACCGAAATGGCGCTGCTGCTCCTGCTTGGGGTTTTTTGCGCCGCGTTTGGCATCGCGATTATGGGGGCCGTGCGATATGTCGAGGCGTTTTTCCGCTGGACTCGACTGCCGCAGGCGATTCAGCCGGCGCTTGGCGGACTTGCCGTCGGCGCGATGGCCCTGGTGACGCCTCAGGTGCTGGGCTCAGGCCATGGCGCCTTGTTCGAATTGTTCTTTGGGGCCGGTCGTCCGGCGATCGACCTCATCGTCCTGGCGCTGGCCCTAAAAGCGATCGCCTCCGTGATCTCGATCGGTTCGGGCTTTCGCGGCGGCCTCTTTTTCGCCTCGCTTTTCCTTGGCGCGATGATGGGCGAGGCCTACGCCGCCGCGATTGGGGCTCTCTATCCGGTCATCGCGCCCAATGCCTGGGTCTGCGCTATTGTCGGAATGACGGCGCTCGGCGTCGCGATCGTCGGCGGCCCCTTGACGATGAGTTTTCTGGCGCTGGAGACCACCGGAGATTTCCCCTTGAGCCTCGCGATGCTTTCCGTCTCAACGGTCGTCTCCGTCATCGTCCGACGCCTGTTCGGCTATTCATTCGCGACCTGGCGCTTGCATCTGCGGGGAGAATCGATTCGCAGCGCCCATGACATCGGCTGGATGCGCGATCTGACGGTCGGGCGGATGATGCGAACCGATGTCGCGACGGCGCCATCTTGGATGACCATCGCGGAATTCGTGGAGCGGTTCCCGCCTGGGTCCGCCCAATGGGTCGCGGCGACCGATTCATCCGGCCGCTATGAAGGCATGATTTCTCTTCCCGATGCGCATCTGGTCAATTTGAACGCCGAATCGAGCGGCGCAAGAATCAGCGCCTTATCACGCGACCCCGAAGGTTTTCTGCTGGCGCAGATGAACATCAAGCTCGCGGCGCAGCTTTTCGAGCAAAGCGAGAGCGAGGCCTTCGCTGTGGTAGACAATGAGGCCGACCGGCGCGTCATCGGCCTTCTGACCGAGGCGCATGTGCTGCGCCGCTATGCCGAGGAACTCGACAAGGCGCGCCGCGACCTCGCAGGCGAAATCTGGACCGCGAATAGCTGAGCAGGTTGGGCTTAGGCCGGTGCCTTAGAGCCGGATGACTCTCGACGGAATCGCAACGCGATCTCGTCCAAAGTCTTAAATCCGCCTCTCCTCAAAGAGTTAGAGCATGATGTCGTCCGAAAACCGGTTTCCACTTTTCGGCATCATGCTCTAGATCCGACTTGCATCGTCAACTCGCTCCTCCGCGCCAAGCGGCGCGGTCGGACTACGTTGTCTCTGACGCGCCGATCGCCAGTCCTATGAGCGCTTCCCGATCAGATGGAATCATCTGATTGAAAAGGAATCGCTCAAATTCAAAGGCTTAGAGTATGTTCTTATGAGACATCGGATATATCCGATGTCTCAATATCGAAAAAGTCGATCAACTTTTTCAAGAGCATGCTCTTGGCAAGCAAATGCCGAACAATAAAGCCGATCAACTCGCTTAGAGCAATTCTATGCCTTGAAAGAGCGCGCAACGATGCGCCCTTCTTAGTGAAACTAAGGTATTGCGCGGATAAAAGCTTGACGCAGCGCCGCCGTTGCAGCTATGAAAGCCTCCATCGCGAGGCTGCCCAAATAGCGCCGATCGTTACAGTTGCTCGCGAAGGCCCGCCCTCGCCGTTCGGCTCGCGGCTTGCCTTTATTGAGAACGAAGTTTCAGACGATTTATTAAAGTCATGCTACCTAGCGCCGGCGACGGTTGACGCCAAGCGAATGCCGCGAACTTTGGCGCTATGGGCGGCATGCGCCCGGAGGACCCTTCAGGATGCGCCAGGTTTCCACATTGAGCCAATCGCTCCCCGCAGCCGAGAATCCGCACCTCCCTCCGGATCAGGTCATTATTGGCGGGGTCGCGCTGGAGCTCGACGCACTCCTGAACAGCGCGTTTTTCGCGCCAAAGACGGTCGAATCCCTCGCTAGCGCGTTCAAGACCAATACGCCATTTCCGCATCTCGTTTTCGAAGGCCTTTTCGAACCGCGCCTCCTGGAGCTCATGCATTCAGAATTTGACAATCTGAAATGGAGCAACTGGAGACATTACGACAATACGAATGAGCGCAAGCGCGGGTCCTTGCCCAATACGCGCTTTGGAAATGCAACGCAGCTCTATTTCAATACGATTCATTCCGGCCGCTTTGTCGATTTCCTCCAGCGGATTACCGGGATCGCGAGCCTCATTCCCGACCCCGAACTCTTCGCCGGCGGACTGCATGACATCCCCCAAGGCGGCAAGTTCGCGCTGCATACGGATTTCAACCAGCATGCAGTCACGAAGCTCGACAATCGCCTTGTTTTCATCACCTATCTCAACAAGGATTGGAAAGCGTCCTACGGCGGCGCGCTGGAGCTTTGGAGCATTGAGGAAGACAAGTGCAAGGCCGAAATTGAACCTGTCTTCGGCCGGTCCATCCTGTTCTACCAATCCTCCAACAGCCTGCATGGCCATCCCCAACCGGTCAATGCGCCGGACGGACGCTCGCGGCGCTCCGCCGCCGCCTATTTCTACAGCAATGGGCGTTCGGACGATGAAAGCACGAGCTTTCACACAACGCTTTTTCCCAAACCGGTCACGCTTTCGCGCCAGCAGAAGATCGTCAACACAATCAAATATTTGACCCCACCCTTCATCGTCGATGCGGTGCGCAAGGCAAAAGCGATCCTGGGATAGCGCCCGCCATCGGCTCTCCTCGCGCCGAGGCCGCTTAAGCCATTGGCCACGTTGTCGCGGTTTACGCGACAACGCGGCGCGCCTTATAATCCTTGCGCCGCATCCGGTGAGTCGCGCCTTGCGCTTCCGGTTCGCCATGACGGGCGGATATTATCGCGGCCGGCCCGCGCAGGAAGAGGTTGCACGCCTTGGCCATCGGCCCCCGCCGCCTGGTGACAGCGGAAAAGCGCGAGGATGACGCGGAAATGTCGCTGCGCCCGCTCAACCTCGCCGATTTCACCGGCCAGGAGGCGGCGCGCAATAATCTGAAGGTGTTCATCGAGGCCGCCAAGGCGCGCCGCGAAGCGCTTGATCATGTCCTTTTCTGGGGGCCGCCAGGGCTCGGCAAAACCACCCTCGCCCAGATCGTCGCGCGCGAACTCGGAGTGAATTTCCGGTCGACCTCGGGGCCGGTCATCGCCAAGGCCGGCGATCTCGCCGCCCAGCTGACAGGGCTCGAAGACCGCGACGTGATTTTCATCGATGAGATCCATCGGCTCAATCCGGCCGTCGAGGAGATTCTCTATCCCGCGATGGAGGATTTTCAACTCGATCTCATCATCGGCGAGGGGCCGGGCGCGCGCTCGGTCAAGATCGACCTTTCCAGATTTACGCTGATTGGGGCGACGACGAGAGCCGGCCTGCTGACAACCCCGCTGCGGGACCGTTTCGGCATACCGATCCGGCTCGAATTCTACACCATCCCAGAGCTTGAACGCATCGTTCGGCGCGGCGCGCGGGTCCTCGCGATCGCGATTTCGGATGACGGCGCCAATGAAATCGCCAGACGCGCCCGCGGCACCCCGCGCATCGCCGGACGTCTCCTGCGCCGGGTCCGCGATTTCGCTGCCGTCGACAACGAACCGGAAATCACACGCGCGATCGCCGACAAAGCCCTGCGCCTCCTCGAAGTCGATACGATCGGGCTCGATCAAATGGACCGGCGTTACCTTCTTGCGATCGCGGTCTCGTTCAGCGGCGGCCCGGTCGGAATCGAAACCATCGCCGCCGCGCTGTCCGAGCCGCGCGATGCGATCGAAGACATCATCGAACCCTATCTGATCCAGCAGGGATTTTTGCAGCGGACCCCGCGCGGCCGGGTGCTGACCCAACATGCTTTCCGGCATCTCGGGCTGCAGGAGCCCATCCGCGACGCCGCTCAATTTCCGTTGTTTTCTGAGGCGGAAGACAGCCCATCCTGAGCGGAGCCCGGCAACCCCACAGCCGCGCCGCCCCCTTTGCCTAGCCGCGCCCGTTTGCGCCGACTTAAGACGCCGCCGTTGCCGCGAGAGGCTCGAACGATGGCCCTCCGGACCTGCCAGCGACAACGCCCCCGGCCGCCGGCGCCATGGACGCAAGCATTTCGGCGATCGCGGAGGCGACAGTGCTGGCGACGACCTTGCGATTCGTTCCGCGCTCATAGGCGAGAGGCTCGCCAAAGACGAGATCGCATTGGATCGGTTCGCCCTTGAGCACCGACCAGAGGTGCGGCGCCAAGGATGCGTCGCCGAACCAGGCCGCCGAAGGCGACGAATAGCGGATCGCGACGGGCTGCACGGCGACAGCCTCGACGTCATTGGCCTTGACGAGCAGATCGCGCGCGGCGGCGAAATGCGAACTGTGAAATTTGCGAAGCGTCAGGCCGTCGCCGGTCGTGCCTTCGGGAAACAGGAGCGCGCAGCGGCCCTTGAGCATGCGCTGCGCCAATGCCCCGTTCGCGCCCGGAATCGACCGGCGTCGATTGCGATCCACGAAGACGGTTTCCTGCAGGCGCGCGAAGGCGGAAATCATCGGCCAGGAGCCGACCTCCCGCTTGGCGAGAAAGCAGATCGGCTCGACGCTGCACAGCGCGAGAATGTCGAGCCATGACACGTGATTGGCGGCCAGAAGCCGGGGTCCTTGCGGTCCAACAACGGCGCCCCGCGCGGAAATCTTCAATCGCACCAACCCCGCCAGAGTCCGGCTGAAGAGTATGGGGAGCCAGAGCCGGATCGGCCAGCCCATGCGCAAAGCCATCCATTGCAAAGGCGCGCAGATGAGCAAGAAAAAGATCAGCGCAAGACAGATCATTGAAATTCGCAAATAAGCCATGTTGCTTTGCAGGCTCCGAATTTGAATCGGCTCTGTTTATCGCTGTAGACTTTCAGTTTGATGACAGACGAGCGTCAGTCCGGCTCAGCATGAGCTTCGGCCATGGGAGCGAAGCCTTCTTGCCTTCGTCATGAAAGCTTCGTGTCGCGCTCCTAGGCTTCGCCTTCTGTTTCTCGACGAGATTCGTTGATCATGTGGCCCATCGGCACGCCTTTCGGCGGAAATGTCCCGCGCCCTGCCCCCTTCATGCGGCCCCGCCGCATCATCCGCGACCTTACCGGTCTGCCGGCGGTGCTTGGACGTTTCGGTCCCTTCGAAATCAGACTCGCGACGACAAAACAGGAAATTCGCAAGGCGCAGCGCCTGCGCTTCCATGTCTTCTATGAGGAAGGCAACGCGACGCCGCAGCAAGGGACCGCGCTGATGCGCCGCGACATTTGTCCATTCGACAATTTTTGCGACCATCTGCTCGTCATCGACAGAGAGGCGCGCAATCGTTTCGGCCGGAACAAGCCGAAAGTGGTCGGCACCTATCGTCTGTTGCGCAGGGACGTCGCCGAACGCAATCTCGGCTTCTACAGCCAGCGCGAATTCGACATCGCCCCGCTGCTCGCGCGGCACGCCGACAAGCGGTTCCTTGAGCTGGGACGCTCCTGCGTTCACCCGAAATATCGCTCGAAGCGAGCCATCGAACTTTTATGGCGCGGTCTTTGGATCTACGCGAAACACCACCGCATCGATGTCTTGATCGGCTGCGCCAGCCTGCCCGGAATCAATCCGTTGGCTCTCGCGTTGCCTTTGAGCTTCTTGCATCATCAAGCTTCCGCAGCCGAGGAATGGAGCGTTCGTCCGCTCGCCGATCGCATAGAAATGGCGATCCTCGACAAGAACGCCGTCGATTCGCGCCGGGGGATCGCCGCTCTGCCTCCCCTGCTCAAGGCCTATCTCCGCGTCGGGGCGCGGTTTGGCGATGGCGCGGTGATCGACGCTCAATTCGGAACGACCGACGTCTTCACGATCATGCCGCTCGCCGATATCGAAGAACGCTACATCAGCTATTATGGCGGGCCGATGGAAATGCCGGAGAGCTTTGTCGCCTGAAGCGCGCAAAGGCTCCGTAAGGCGAGCATTCATTTCTTACGCATGATCTTATCCAAAAAAAGTCTCCAACTTCTTGGGATCATGCTCTCCGTCAAATTATCCGCATGATCTTATCCAAAAAGTCTCCAACTTTTTTGGGATCATGCTCTCGATCAAATTATCCGCATGATCTTATCCAAAAAAAGTCTCCAACTTCTTGGGATCATGCTCTCCGTCAAATTATCCGCATGATCTGATCCAAAAAGTCTCCAACTTTTTTGGGATCATGCTCTCGATCAAATTATCCGCATGATCTGATCCAAAAAGTCTCCAACTTTTTTGGGATCATGCTCTCGCATCCCCGTTTCGACGCAATTCCAAAACCACTTCTTTACCGGCGCGAATGTCAATTGAGGCGGTGAGCTTTCTGCGCCAATTTAAGCGATGCGCCGCTGCGGTCAGTCCCGGGCAAGCTCCTTCGGAAAAACTCCGCAGACCCGCTTGAGAGCCCAAATCCATGCTCAACGCCACAACTTATTATCGCGCAATCACAAAAGACTATTCCCGGACCCTGGCCGGGACAGCGTCGGGCGTGACGGCATCGCGGGAAACGGATTATTTTCTCGCGAATATCGGAAAGGTGAAGTCCGCCGACGCCCTATTGAAAAACAACAAGCTCTACGCCTATGTCATGAAGGCCTTCGGCCTGACCGACAAAATCAATGCGAAGGGATTGATTCGCAAGGTCCTCGAGGGGGGCGTCTCGGGCCCAAAAAGCCTCGCCACGACTTTGCATGACCCCCGCTACAAAGCCCTCGCCACGGCGTTCAACTTCGCGGCGAATGGCGCCGCGACGACGAGCATGACCGCGGCCCAACAGGGAACGGTCGACAAATATGTTCAACAGACCCTGGAAGCCAATGTCGGGCAGCAAAATGAAGGCGCGCAGATGGCGCTTTATTTTCAGCGCATGGCTCCGAACATCGCCACCGCCTACAATATCCTTGGCGACAAAACCCTGTTGAAGGTCGTTCAGACCGCGTTCGGCTTGCCAGTGTCGATGTCACAGCAAAACATCGATATGCAAGCCAAGCTGATCAACAATCAACTGAAGATCAGCGATTTGCAAAATCCCGCCAAACTGAAAAAATTCATCGAGCGGTTCACCGCCACCTATGATTCCAAGAATGCCTCGACAGCGCCGACGAATCCGACATCGGCTATGCTCTTCTCATCGGCGAGCGGAGCCGCCGGCGTCAGTTCGGATCTGCTTTTGCGGCTTGCAAATCTGAAACTTGGAGGCTCCTGAATCATGCAATCCGGGCTTTACGTCACCCTTTCCGCCCAAGTGGCGCTCGAGCGGCGCATGACCACGATCGCCGCCAATGTCGCCAACCAAGGCACTCCGGGGTATCGGGCCGAGGAGGTCGACTTCAAAGCGCTTGTATCGCGGTCCGGAGACAGACCCGTCGCCTATGTTTCGCAAGGAGAAACATTTATTTCCCGGCAGCGCGGCGTGCCGCTAAAGACCAACAATCCCCTCGACGTCTCGGTTCAAGGCGATGGCTGGCTCGCGCTGCAAACGCCAGCCGGAACGGTCTATACGCGCGATGGCCGCCTGCGCCTGCGGGAAAGCGGCGCATTGCAAAGCATTGACGGCTATGCCGTTCTCGATGCCGGCAACGCTCCTATTCTTCTCGATCCTGATGGCGGTCCGCCGAGCATCGCCCAAGACGGAATGATCACGCAAAGCGGCCGTCAGATCGGCGCCATCGGCCTATTCAGTCTGGACGACGGCGCGAAGCTCAAGCGCTACGACAATTCCGGCGTCATGTCCGATAAGGGCGCGACGCCCGTCCTCGACTTCAGCCGCAATGGACTTGCGCAAGGCTATGTCGAGGGGGCGAACATCAATCCGGTTCTTGAGATCGCTAGAATGATCGCGGTGTCGCGCGCCTTTGAAAGCGTGTCCTCCGCGCTGCAGGGGTCCGAAGCTTCTTTGAAAGACGCGATCAAGACGCTTGGCGGCCCGTCGTGAGCGAGAACGCGCTCGCTCGTCTCGCCCTCGGCGTGGAGCAGGCTTGCGATGAACTGCCGATGGTTCGCGTCTCCGGCAGCGTTGCCGAAATTGCGCCGTCGCATGCGCGCGTGGCAGGCCTATCGCTATACCTGAAACTCGGAGACTGCGTCGATTTCGAGTCGGGCGGACTGAGCCAACGCGCCGAAGTGGTGCGGATCGATGCGCAAGGGGCGAGCGTCAAGACTTTCGAGACCAATACGCGCGCCCGGCTCGGCGACCGCGTGTTTCGCGTCGGCCCCATGCAACTCGCGCCGCATGTGAGCTGGAAAGGCCGCGTCATTAACGCGCTTGGCGTCCCGATCGATGCGGCGGGTCCGCTGCGCCAGGGCGAGGAGGCCGTCGGGATCGAGGCCTTGCCGCCTCCCGCCATGCGGCGCGGCCGCGTCACCAGACCTTTGAGGACCGGCGTGCGGGTGATTGACCTGTTCACGCCGATCTGCGCCGGCCAACGCATCGGAATTTTTGCGGGTTCCGGCGTCGGCAAATCGACGCTCCTCGCGATGCTCGCGGGATCGCGCGATTTCGACGCCGTGGTGATCGCGCTCGTTGGCGAACGCGGCCGCGAAGTGCGCGAATTTCTCGACGACGCCCTGGCTTTGAACCGCGCGGTTTCAGTCGCCGTCGTCGCGACCGGCGATGAAAGCCCGACGATGCGGCGCATGGCGCCAAAGACCGCCATGGCCATCGCCGAATATTTTCGGGATCGCGGCGAATCCGTGCTGCTGATCGTCGACAGCGTCACGCGATACGCCCATGCCGCGCGCGATGTCGCGCTGGCCGCCGGAGAGCCCGCCGTGGCGCGCGGCTATGCCCCGAGCGTGTTCAGCGATCTGCCCAAGCTTCTCGAAAGGGCGGGGCCGGGCGAAGAGGGCAAAGGCTCGATTACCGGCGTGTTTTCCGTCCTCGTCGACGGCGACGATCATAATGATCCTGTGGCGGACGCCATACGCGGCACGCTCGACGGCCATATCGTTCTCGATCGCGCCATAGCGGATCAGGGCCGCTTTCCGGCGGTCAATGTCTTGGCCTCGATCTCCCGTCTGGCGCAGGTCGCCTGGACGCCCGAGCAGAACAGCCTCGTCATCAAGCTGCGCGGCCTCATCGCCCGCTTTGAGGACACGCGCGATTTGCGGCTGATGGGCGGCTATCGGCACGGCGGCGACGGCGAGCTCGACCAAGCGGTCGCGCTGGTTCCGAAAATCTACGAAGCCATGGCGCAAGCGCCAAAATCCGAGCCGAGCAAGGATGCGTTTCGGGAACTCGCCCAGCTCCTGCAGGAGAAGACATAAACTTAACTCCGTCGGCTGTGTGGGCTCGAGCGCCTGGATTTTTACGACCGCATCTGCGCCTGATCAGAAGTCTATCGATCGTCGGGCAGCTCTTCGAGCAACCGTGAGCCCCACCGATGCTGTCTGATTTTTTGGGCGGTCGGACGGACGGAACACAGACGTTTTCTGCTCGCTGATTCGACAACGGTGACCGTTCATATCGCGTTCGCCCCTGCGGGCCCATCTTCATCCAACCATTCCCGCCAGATCGCTAGAAGCACGGCGAGAATGAGCGGGCCAAGAAACAGTCCAATCAGTCCAAACGCAAGCAGTCCGCCCATCACGCCAAAGAGAACCATCACCAGGGGAATGTCAGTGGCGTTGCTGATCAACAGCGGCTTCAGAATATTGTCGGTCAGATTGACGACGACGGCTCCCCAGGCC
Organism: Methylocapsa aurea; assembly: GCF_000746085.1. Classification (GTDB taxonomy): domain Bacteria; phylum Pseudomonadota; class Alphaproteobacteria; order Rhizobiales; family Beijerinckiaceae; genus Methylocapsa; species Methylocapsa aurea. Next base: position 135,035 of record NZ_KN050805.1, read on the forward strand.
AACAACGCGAGACCGGCGCCGACCTGGTCGGAGAGCAAAAGCCAAACGCTGATCGGCCCCCAGACCGCCACCGTGCCAATAAAGGGGATCAAGGCCGTCAATGCTGTCAGCGCGCCTAACAAAATGGGAGTTCCGACGCCAATGATGGCATAGCCGACGCCGGCGATGAAACCTTGCGCCATCGCGCTGACGATCACTCCGGAAACCACGGCTCGCGTCGTGTCTCCGACCGCTTTGAAATAATGGTCCGCGGGATCGCCCACCACTTTGCGCAATCCCTTGCGAACCTGCTCCAACACCTGGTCGCCGTCGCGGTAAAAAAAGAAGAGCGCCACCGCCGTCACGGCGAGCTGCGCTGCGCTGCGTCCAATCTTCCCAACCATCCCCGCCAGCTCGCGTATCCACGGCTCGAGCCATTCGTTCACCTGTTGCTTTCGAAGCTCGGGATCGTTCCAAACGCGAGTCAGCGCCTCGTTCAGAGCGGGGCCAACGACGGGAATGCGGGTGATTGCCTCCGGCAAGACAAATGGCTGCTCGGCGAACCTCGTCGACAGCTCACGATAGGCGGCGGCGAGCTCGCTCTGCAGACGGATCAAGAGAATCGAGACCGGCACGACCAGAACAATGATCAGCAGCAAAGTCGTGACCGTCGCCGCGAGGGTGGGCCGATCTCCGGACAGGCGAAGAATGCGCCGATGCGCGGGGTCAGTCACATAAGCAAGAATGGCGGCCCAGGCGAGCGGCGCCAGAAAGGGCTTGACCACGAAAAGACCGAGCCCGACGACGACGCCCAGCAAGATCAGGCCGAAACTCTGGTGATTTTGCATGGCGCACGCGCTCCCCGACCTCTTCGCCTTAAGCCTGATGACCCTGACTGCCAATGGGCCCCAGTGACTAAGCGCCGAAGTCCCGCCCTGCCGCGTTGCAACGGTTTTGGCGCGAAAACATCCAGCTCAAGGCTATGGGTCGAAGGCTAGAGCCTATTAGAGCATTTTCAAGCGAGGTGGATACCGGTTCGCCTTAAGAAAATGCGACAAAACAAAAGCCTGGAGCTGCTTTCTGATTCCGTCGGAACCGAAAGCGCTAGGCGAATGTTGGCTGAGCGTCAGTGTCTTTGCGCTTGGGTCACTGGCCGGCGTTGATGAGGCTTGCATTGCCGCCCACCGCAGCCGTGTTGATCGTCACCGTCTGCTCAACACAGAAGCGGTCAAGGTAATGCGGTCCGCCAGCTTTCGGGCCCGTGCCCGAGAGGCCGAAGCCGCCAAAGGGCTGCGTTCCGACGACCGCGCCGATCATATTGCGATTGACGTAGCAATTGCCGGCCAGTCGCCGCTCGACAATCTCATCGATCACCGCGTCGATCCGTGAATGCACGCCCAAAGTCAGCCCGAAGCCGGCGGCCTCGATGCTATCGAGCAGGCCGCCGAGCTCGCTCGCCTTGTAGCGCGCCACATGAAGGATCGGCCCGAACGCTTCGCGTCTGAGATCGCTCACGCTCGACAGTTCAAAAATATGCGGCGCGAGGTAAAAGCCGCGCGGCGGCGCGGTTGAGGGCGCCCGCCCGGCATAGTGGACGATCGCGCAGGCGCGCATGTCCTCGATATGAGCTTCGAGGCTTCGCTTGGCGGCGAGATCGATCACCGGGCCGACGTGGACGCCAAGAGCGCGCGGATCGCCAACGAGTAACTCGCGCGCGGCGCCTTTGATCATCGCGATCATCCTATCTGCGACATCCTCTTGAAGACAGAGCAGCCGGAGCGCCGAGCAGCGTTGTCCGGCCGAGCGGAACGCCGAGGCGACCACATCGTCGCACACCTGTTCGGGCAGAGCTGTCGCATCGGCGATCATCGCATTGACGCCGCCCGTTTCTGCGATCAATTGCGCGATCGGCCCCGATTTGGCGGCAAGGCTGCGATTGATCTTTGTCGCCGTATCCATCGAGCCTGTGATTGCAACCCCGGCGACGCCGTCGAGGGCGACAAGCGCCGCGCCCACATCGCCGTCCCCCGGCAAGAGATGAAGAACCGACGCAGGGACGCCGGCCCGATACAGCAATGAAACAGCTTGCGCCGCGATCAAAGGCGTCTGCTCGGCCGGCTTGGCGAGGACGCTGTTGCCAGCGGCCAGCGCGGCGGCGATCTGGCCAAGAAAAATCGACAGGGGAAAGTTCCACGGACTGATGCACACGAAGACGCCGCGGCCATGACAAAAAAGCCTATTGTCTTCTCCAGTCGGCCCCGGCATCGGAGCTGGCGAGGCGAACCGCCGCCGCGCCTCTTGCGCATAATAGCGACAAAAATCGATCGCCTCGCGCCATTCGCCGATGGCGTCCTCGAGCGTTTTGCCGGCCTCGATCTGGAGAAGATGAAGCCATCGCGGCGCCTGCGCCTCAAGCTCCTGCGCGGCGCGATCGAGACAGGCCGCGCGCAAGCCCACCGGCGTGCGCGACCATATTTTGAAGCCGCCGCGGGCCTCGCGCATGGCCTCCTGCAAGAGGCCTGGCGCCGCCTCCCGCACGAGGCCAATCGAAGACCCATCGATGGGCGAGGCGATGGCGCGCGCCGCTCCCTCCCGCGCCGCGCCGGAGACTATCGGCGCGGCCTCGAACGCGCCGGCCTCTCTTGCGATCGCGGCCATCAGCGCGCCAATTTCTTGCCGGTCGCCGAATTCGACGCCTTTTGCGGTCTTGCGCCCAGGGTGCAGATCTTCCGGCAAAGGCAGAAATGGCGGGCGGGCGTTTGTCGCCTCGCCGATAATCGTCTGCGGGCGGATCAAGAGCTCGGCCGCCGGCACATGCGGATCGCCAAGACGCGCGACGAAAGACGAATTCGCGCCATTTTCGAGAAGCCGCCGCACCAGATAGGCGAGCAGGTTTTCATGCGCGCCGACCGGCGCGTAGATCCGGCATGCGGCTTGGGGAAACTCGCTCCGAAGCGCTGCGGAAAGATCATCGCCCATTCCATGCAGCCGCTGAAATTCATAGCCCTCGACGCCGCCGGCCAATTCAATGATCGTCGCGATGGAGAGCGCATTGTGGGTGGCGAATTGCGGATAGATCGTTTCGCGCAGCGACAGGAGCCGCCGGGCGCAGGCGATGTAATTCAAATCGGTCATCGCCTTGCGGGTGAATACCGGATAGTCGGCGAGACCACGCTCTTGCGCACGCTTGATCTCGCTGTCCCAATAGGCGCCCTTGACAAGCCGCAGGGTCAGCCGGCGATTGAAGCAACGCGCGCTCGCCGCGACATGATCAATCACGTTTGAGGCGCGCTTCTGATAGGCTTGCACGGCGAGGCCAAAGCCCGACCAGTCCTTGAGCGTCGGATCGCTCAGCAATCGGTCGACGATATCGAGCGACAGCTCGAGCCGGTCGGCTTCCTCCGCATCGATTGTGAAGTTCAGATCATGCCGCTTCGCCGCGCAAGCGAGCTCCAAGACCAGCGGCGTCAACTCGGCGAGAACGCGCGCGCGCGATTGCGCTTCGTAGCGCGGGTGGAGCGCGGAAAGCTTGACCGAAATGCCGGGACGCGCCGCCAGCGAGGAGGCGGGTTCAGCCAACACGCCAATGGCCTCGATCGCATGCGCATAGGCGGCATAATAGCGCTCCGCATCGTCCATGGTCCGGGCGCCCTCGCCCAGCATGTCGAAGGAATGGCGATAGCTCCAGCCAGCGGCCGAGCCGGCGCGATACAAGGCGTCCTCTATCGTTTGACCGAAGACGAAATGCGAGCCCATGAGGGCCATCGCCTGCCGCGCGGCCGCGCGCAATGCGCCCATGCCGATCCGGCGCGCCAGCACAGCGACGACGCCTTCGGCGCACTTGCCCTTCTCGATGACGCGCGCGGAAATCCCGAGCGCCCAAGCTGCGGCGGAGACAAGCAGGGCCTCCGAGCCTCCGGCATGGCTGCTCCAATGGGCCGACGCAAGCTTGTCCTCGATCAATCGGTCGGCGGTGAAATCGTCCGGCACGCGCAGCAACGCTTCCGCCAGCACCATCAGAGCGAGGCCCTCCTCCGACGACAGGGAATATTCCCGGAGCAAATCCTCAAGCCCGCCAATGCGGATGGATCTGCGCCGGACCGACGCGATGAGGCGCGATGCGAGCCCATCGATCCGCGCCTCGGCCTCGTCGCCGAGCCGCGCATCTTGCAGCAATTTTGCGGCGAGCAGCGCGTCCGCTGGCGCATAAGGCGCGCAGAATGCGGGAAGCCCGAGTTCGGTCGTCATCGGCAGCTTTTAAACGGTGTTGAACGAGAGTCTCATATAGGCATCGGGCGCGGCTGTTCGAGTATGGCTCTTTTCGGAGATCGCAAGCTTCACAAGGCTCCTCTGGTGCAAACTTTCGGAATCAACGCAACGAATTGATGGGGAGCACGAGTCGGCTCATGCAGCGAGAACTGCATTCCAGATTTCGGGCGCGGTTTTGCCTTTGACGAGAAGCTTGCCGAGTTTGAATTGACCTTTTCTGATCCGATGCATCAGTTAAATGCCGGCAATGGTGATCGAGGCGCTGCGAAGCCGCTTCAATCCAAGCATAGGACCCAAACGAAGTTTGATTGATCGGTGATCCTGCTCGATCAAATTGTTGAGGTACTTGGACGATCGTATTTTGGTCCGCTCGCCGCGCCGATGTTCGCCGAGGACTTCCCGCGCCGCCCGATGGGATGCTTGGCAGCCATCGAGCGTGACGGCGCGCGGCAGCCGGCCCTGGCTCTTGAACGCCCGATGGAGAAACGCTCTGGCGGCTGCGACATCCCGCTTGGCGCAGAGCAGGAAATCGACGGTCTCTCCCTCTTTATCGACGGCGCGGTAAAGATAAGTCCAGCGGCCTTTGATCCTCACGTAGGTTTCGTCGACGCGCCAAGGCGCGCCAGCTCGGCATGCAAAGCCGTTCCCGCGCTTTTCGAATTCCGGACGATAGCGTTGGATCTAGCGCATGAGCGACGGAAATCCCGCGCTCGGCCATCATTTCCACGAGATCCCGAAAGCTAAGCTTAAACCTCAGATGCCACCGGACGCAAAGGATGATGATCTCCCGGTCGAAATGGCGGCCTTTGAAAGATCATCAATGTTCAGCATTCGAGTTCCTGTCCTCCAAAAGCGTGTTCACGGCAAATATGCCGCGCTTTTGCCGTTCGCACCAGAACCCTTGATCCAGGGCGCCAATAGGCGAGCCGATGTCATTGAAAAAATTGGCGCACCCGAGAGGATTCGAACCTCTGGCCTCTGCCTTCGGAGGGCAGCGCTCTATCCAGCTGAGCTACGGGTGCCTGCGCAGGATCTCTCTTTGCGCTATTTGATTTATCTTAGCCGATTTTGCTGCGTCGCGCCAAGCGGCTTCTTTCCGGCCTTGGCCTTCAGACCCCTTTTTCGCCCAGCCGAATCCCGCAAAACCGATGTTCCCCGTCGCCGCGTCGAAAATTCTGGCGTAGGAACATGGACCAACGCTCCCGAACGCCTCGCAAAGCCGCGGGACAGGCATGACTGTATTTCTCGCCCTCCATCCATCGGCCCAAGCGCGCGCCGCCGCAAACAAAGGCGCATGATGGAGGATCTCCGCCTCTACGCGCCGGCCGCCCGGCGAAACTGCAATCCGATTCTGGAAATTCTGCTGGAGCATCTGCCCTCCGAAGGACTGGTCCTTGAAGTGGCGAGCGGCTCCGGCGAACATTGCATCAGGTTCGGCGAAAAGCTGCCCCGCCACGTTATGCAGCCGAGCGATCCCGATCCGGCGGCCAGAGCCAGCATAGACGCCTGGATCGCGGCGTCCCGCGTGGAAAATGTCCGCGCCGCGATCGCTCTCGACGCGGCCGCGACTGTCTGGCCGCTGAATGAGGCCGCCGCCATCATCTGCATCAACATGGTCCATATTGCGCCTTGGGCCGCGACGCAGGGCCTTTTCACAGGCGCCGCGCGCGTTTTGCCTTCGGACGGCCCCTTGTTTCTTTATGGACCTTACAAGCGCGGGGGCGGCCATGTCAGCCAAAGCAACGCGGATTTCGACCTCGATCTGCGCCGGCGCAATGCGCAATGGGGCGTCAGGGACATTGAGCAAATCGCCGAGCTTGCCTTGGCGACCGGCTTTTCAGAACCGCTCGCCATCGAGATGCCGGCCAATAATATGACGCTGGTGTTCCGCAAGCAGCGCGAGGGCGCGTGCGCAAAGCCTTTTTCGTCCGAGCGCGCCGAATCGAGCCGCATTTGCGGCCTTCCGCCTGACCCGACTTCATGTTAGAGCGCTCCCTCTCCTCTCGGGACGAGCAGCCGATCCGCCGCGATGCAGCGGCGCTTGATTTTTTCGGCTCCTCGCCCGTCAAACGCCTGGCAAGACCGCATGCCAACTCGGATCGATAACCGTTTTGCAGACCTCGCGCGGGAAAAACGCGCTGCGCTCATCACTTTCGTGATGGCCGGCGATCCCGACCTCGCGACATGCCTCGATATCCTGAAAGCCTTGCCGAAGGCTGGGGCCGACGTGATCGAGGTCGGCATGCCCTTCACCGACCCCATGGCCGACGGCCCGGCGATCCAGGCGGCTGGGCTGCGCGCGTTGGCGGCTGGAACCAATCTTGTGAAAACGCTCGCCCTCGTCGCTGATTTTCGCAAGAGCGATCAGGCGACGCCGATCGTCCTCATGGGTTATTACAATCCGATCTATGTCCATGGCGTAGACGCCTTTCTGAAGGAAGCCCAGGCGGCCGGCGTCGATGGCCTGATCGTCGTCGACCTGCCGCCCGAAGAGGACGAAGAGCTCTGCCTGCCGGCGCTCAAGGCCGGGCTAAATTTCATCCGTCTCGCGACGCCCACCACCGACGATGCGCGCCTGCCGGCCGTCCTCGCCAATACGTCGGGCTTTGTCTATTATGTTTCGATTACCGGCATTACCGGAGCCGCCGCGCCGGATTTTTCGAAAACCGCCATGGCCGTCGAGCGGATCAAGCGGCATACGGCTTTGCCGGTCGCCGTGGGATTTGGCGTCAAGAACGCGAAATCCGCCCGCGCCATCGCCGCCCATGCGGATGGAGTCGTCGTCGGCTCGGCGCTGGTTGAGGCCTTGCGCGCCTCGCTCGACCGCGATGGCAAGGCGACGGGCAAGAGCGTCGAGGCGGTCGTCGGCCTCGTCGCCGAGATCGCCAAGGGCGTTCGAATGGCGGCGCCGCGATCCGCCTTGCGCATGATCTTCGAAAAACTGCAAGGTTTCTGGATAGGACCATCCGTTAAAACAACGAGATAGAGAGCATGATTGGAGTTCTGGCGCTGTTTCGCGGCTTGGATCGAAAAATGCTCCAAGGCCCCGCCGCGAGTTCCAAGTTGCGCCCAGCCAAGATCGCCCTTAAACAGGATCGCCCATGAACTGGATCTCAAATGTCGTCCCGCCCAAGGTCAGGTCGCTGCTGCGCCGCGAGACGCCGGAGAACCTTTGGGTCAAGTGCCCGGAAAGCGGCGAACTGGTCTTTCACAAGGATCTTGAAGCCAATCTCTTCGTGGTGCCGGGATCTGGCTATCACATGCGGCTCGCGCCCAAGGCGCGGCTGGACAATCTTTTCGACGGCGCGGTCTATGAAGAACTCGCCACGCCTGAAGTGCCTCTCGATCCCTTGAAATTTCGCGATGTGAAGCGCTACACCGACCGGCTCAAGGAATATCGCCTGAAGACCGAGGCGCTAGACGCCATAAAGCTCGCCTTCGGCGCGTTGGAAGGCAAGAACGTCGTCGTCGCCATTCAGGATTTCGATTTTCTCGGCGGTTCGCTCGGCATGGCGGCGGGCGAAGCCATCGTGACCGGGATGCTGACCGCGGTTGAGCGCCACACCCCATTCATCATCTTCACGGCCTCGGGCGGCGCGCGCATGCAGGAGGGGATTTTCTCGTTGATGCAAATGCCGCGCACGACGATCGCCGTGCAGCGCCTGCGCGCCGCCAAGCTTCCCTATATCGTCGTGCTGACCAATCCGACGACGGGCGGCGTCACCGCCTCTTACGCGATGCTCGGCGACATCCACGTCGCGGAACCAGGCGCGGTGATCGGCTTTGCTGGCGCAAGGGTGATCGAACAGACCATTCGCGAACGCCTGCCCGAGGGCTTCCAGCGCGCGGAATATCTCGAGGCGCATGGCATGATCGACATGGTCGTCCACCGGCACGACATGCGCGCCACGCTCGCCCGGCTTTGCGGCCTTTTGACCCGGACGCCAACCGCGGCGCAGGCCGCCGCCTGACAGGCGGCGCGAACAAGAGCACCATGGATTCGCTGGACGCGCTCCTCTCTCGCCTATTCAAGCTGCATCGAAAAACGATCGAGCTGTCGCTCGGGCGGATCGAACGGCTGCTTGCGGCTCTCGGATCGCCGGAGCGCAACCTGCCGCCCACCATCCATGTCGCCGGCACGAATGGCAAAGGCTCGACGATCGCCTTCATGCGCGCGATCCTGGAGGCGGCGGGAAAGCGCGTCCATGTCTATACGTCGCCTCATCTGGTGCGCTTTCACGAGCGCATCAGGCTTGGGGCCGAAGGCGGCGGACGGCTCGTCGGCGACGCCGAACTTTTCGCCGCGTTGAGCGCTTGCGAGGAGGCCAATGCTGGCGCGCCGATCACCTTCTTCGAATCGACCACGGCCGCCGCGTTCAAACTGTTCAGCGAAACGCCAGCCGATTATCTCCTGCTGGAGGTCGGCCTCGGCGGCAGGTTCGACGCCACCAATGTCATTGCGCAGCCGCGCGCTGCGATCATCACGCCCATCTCGATCGATCATCCGGAGTTCCTCGGTTCGACGATCGAAAAAATTGCTTTTGAAAAGGCCGGGATCTTCAAGCCGGGCGCGACGGCGATTTTGAGCGTGCAACACGAATCGGCCTTGGCGGCGCTGCGGCGGGAAGCCGGGCGCAAGGGCGCGCCGCTGATCGTTGCGGGCGAGGATTACGCCGCCAGGGAGGAACACGGCCGCCTCATATTCGAGGATGAGCGCGGCCTTCTCGATCTGCCGGCGCCGCGTCTGCTCGGCCGGCATCAGCATCAAAACGCCGCGACCGCCATAGCCGCCGTGCGCTACATCGAGCCGGATCTCGAACATGGCGCCTTCGAGCGCGGCCTCAGCCAGGCCGAATGGCCAGCGCGGCTGCAAAATCTCGTCAAGGGGCATGTCGCGGCGCTCGCCCCTGAAGGCGCCGAAATCTGGCTCGATGGCGGCCACAACGAGGACGCCGGGCGCGCGCTGGCCCAATCCATGGCCGATTTCGAGGACAAGCTGCAAAAGCCGCTCATCCTCATCTGCGGCACGCTCGCGACCAAGGACACCAGCGGCTTTCTGCGGGCGTTCAAAGGCCTCGCGCAGGAAGTGCTCGCCGTTCCAGTTGAGGCCGAACAAGCCAATCCGGCGCGCGACGTCGCCGCCGCGGCAAACACTGTCGGGATCAGGTCGGCGGCATGCGAAAGCGTCGAATCGGCGCTGCGCTTCCTCGCCGTGCGCGACTGGCGCGCGCCGCCGCGCATCCTGATCACAGGCAGCCTTTATCTCGCCGGCGAAGTGCTGGCGCTCAATGGAACGCCGCCGCAATAGCGCGCAAATGGCGCGACGACTCGTGGAGAAAATCAGACGCTTAGCGGCCGCCGCTTAGGGCCGGAAAGGAATAGCTTCGCGATGCATAGTTTTTGATTTCTGCGCGAAACATGTAGCTTTATATGGCGACGGTTCGTGTTTGTTAAGAATCGTCCAGGAAAAGAAATGCCCGAGATAAGCCGGAACCGCGTTTATGAGCGCGACACTGATTCCCTTTTCTTGCGTCTTCTGCGTGATCGTCCGGATGTAGGGGGCAGCCTCGCCGAGATGACGACCGCAAATCGGCCAGTCGGAACCTTCGAGGTGAAGAGCCAGGTGCGACATGCGACGGGAACTGGTTCTGTCGATATCGTCGTTCGGTATCGCGACGGACCGCTTCTCCTAATCGAAAATAAGATTGATGCTGCTTACAGTATCACGCGCGAGGGTCACGGCCAGCCGCAGCGCTACCAGAAAAGCGTCATGGCCTTCCGGGCAGCAGGCGTCGACGCTCACTCCGTGCTGCTCGCCCCGGCGAGATACCTTGCGAGCAGTCGGCTCGCCGATCTGTTTAATGCACGGATTCCCTACGAGAGCCTCCGGACTCTGATGGAAGGTAAAGACCGTACATTACTTGAGGCGGCGATTTTGCAGGCCCAAGCGCCATACGAGCCTCTCGCGAATATGGGGGCGGGCGAATTCTTTGCCGGGATCCGTCAACTGATTGTCGAGCGCTACCCTGATCTCGTTATGAAGCGCGATCCGAACGATGGCGGTATTCGACCAGATGCATCGCGTACAGTGTATTTCGATGTTCCTCGGACATTGCGCTTGCACCAAAAAGTGCCCCGGCCCCGCATGTCGCTTCAATGCTGGGATAGCGCGGCGCGTTCCGCTTCCGTCAAAATCATGCTGCCGAATCGGGCTGTGCTCGCATCGCGCTTGGCTGTGCCGCAAAGCCTAGCAGACGTTGGGGGTTATTTGCGCACAGCAAATCGCTCGCTCGGCATCACAATTGATACGCCGCGTCTCGATACACAGAAACCATTTTTTGAACAAGCAGATGACATCGGCGAAGCAATGGAAGCCGCTTTGCGTCTGCAAAGCTGGTGGAACGGGAACAGCGAACTCTTACGGCAGTGGGACTCTATTATTCTATAACGGCCGCAAAGGTGCTGTGCAAAAATCTCAATTTTTGCACAATTCCCAAAGGCTACTCCTGGTCAAAAATACATGTTCAACGGGGTGCCAACCGGATTAATCCCCTGGCAAAGTCTGCACTCAACCGCCATCATATTCGGCCCAGCAATCCGGCGTCTCGAACACGATGACGCTCGCAAGCTGCGGCAGTTTTGGCCGGACGCGGTCGAAAATCCAGATCGCGATGTTTTCGGCGGTGGGATTTTCGAGCCCTTCGATATCGTTCAAATAAAAATGGTCGAGCCGCTCCAGCAAAGGCCCGAAGGCGGCCTCGATTTCAAAAAAATCGACCACGAAACCGGTGAGCGGATCGACCTCGCCTTCGAGCCTCAACTCGACGCGATAGGAATGGCCGTGCAGCCGGCGGCAGCGATGCTTTTCGGGCACATTGGGGAGAAGATGCGCCGCTTCGAAGCGGAAAGCTTGAGTGATCTTCATTGAAGGAATTTCATGGAATGCCGATCAGCTTGTGGGTTTGCAGACTGAGCCGCCAGCGCGGATGCGCGAGACAATAAGCGATCGCCTCGGCGGTATTCGCCGCGAGATTGGCGCCATCCATCGGCTGGAGCCAGAAATGCGCAAACGAAAGCTCAGCGAATTCCTCCGGCGCGACGCCCGGTTGTGGGAAAACCAGCTTGAGTTCGGATCCGCCCGTGGCGACCAAGGCGGCGCCGGCCTTCGGGCTGACGCAAATCCAGTCAAGGCCTGAGGGCGCGGCGAGCGTTCCATTGGTCTCGACGGCAATCTCGAAGCCGCGCGCATGCGCCGCGTCGATGAGTTCCGCGTCGAGTTGCAGCAAAGGCTCGCCGCCGGTGAAAACGACAAAGCGATTCGCCTCTCCGCCGCTCCATACCGCCTCGATCGCGGCGGCAAGTTGCTCGGCATCGGCAAAGGCGCCGCCGCCCGCGCCGTCGGTTCCGACAAAATCGGTGTCGCAGAAACGGCAATCGGCATCGACGCGATCCTTCTCCCGGCCCGACCAAAGATTGCAGCCGGAAAAGCGGCAGAAGACCGCGGCCCGCCCGGCCTGCGCGCCTTCGCCCTGCAAGGTCAGGAAAATCTCCTTCACCGCATAGTGGCTCATGAAGGCTCCGCCCCCGCTTTCGCTCCTCGCCCAAGCGAAGCTCGTGGAACAAGCAAAAAGGACCTCTCTCGAGGTCCTTTTTCCAAGTGAGCGGCCAACAAGTGAGCGGCCGACAGGCGGCCGGCGCGCTGGCGGCGGATCAAATGGCGTCGGTGATCCATTTCTTGAGTTCGCCCTTCGGCGCGGCGCCGATTTTCGTGGAGGCCTGCTTGCCATCCTTGAACAGCATCAAGGTCGGTATCGTCCGGATGCCATAGGCCCCGGCGACGCCCGGGTTCTCATCGACATTGAGCTTGGCGATGGTGACCTTGCCTTGCAACTCCTCGGCGATTTCCTCGAGCGACGGGCCGATCATCTTGCAGGGCCCGCACCATTCGGCCCAAAAATCCACCACGACGGGGCCGCCGGCCCCCACCACGTCGGCTTTGAAGGTGGCGTCTGTGACTTTAACGGTGGACATGCTCGTCTCTCGTCATTGTAGGGCGCGGGACTATACCCGCCGCATTGCACCCAGCAACGTAGGAAAGCGCGCGCCTTGCGTCAAGCCAAGCCTTGAATCAATCAAAGCTGGGCGAACCCGCTCCATGAGCGGCGAAGCCCCCCAAGGCGGCGTCGAGCGCCGCATCCTCCAAATCAACGACGAGCGGCCCTTCCGTCCAAATCAACAGCATGCGCAGGCGCTTGTCGGGCCAAAGCGGAGCCAGGACGGCCCGATAAAGCGCCATCTGAGCCAGATAGGCCGCGGGCGTCCGCGCCACGGCACAAGGCGCGCCGGTCTTGTAATCGGCGACGAGAACTTCGCTTTGAGCGACGGCAATCCTGTCGACTTGGCCGGTCACCTCGATAGAGCCGCCGGAGGGCAACGACGCCTTGCCGGCGACGGAGACTTCGGCCCTTGAGTCCGGCCCGAAGAGGCCGGCGAGCGAGGGCGAGTCGATCACCGCCAGGGCCTTATCGGCAAGGTCTTGCCGAATTGGCGCGTCGAGATCCCCGGCCCGCGCGGAGAGAAACGCCAGCGCCGCCTTGCGCCGATGCTCGGCCTCGACGCCCGGCAGATATTGGAGCAGGACATGCATCAGCCCGCCCTGCCGCAGCGCAATGCGCCGCGTTTGCGTCAGATCGGCATCCTCCAGCCGATCGGCGGCGGCAAGAGCGTTCGATGGCCGGATCGGCGGCGGCGCATTGGTTTCGGGCGCGGCGGGGCACCAAAGCCAGTCCGGCGCGTCCAAAGCCGCATCATCCGAAGGCGGATTTACCGCATCATCGGCCAAGGGCGCGCCGCCCAGCGTGTGGCGGCGCAAAATTGTCTCCTCGGCGTCCCAGAAGGCCGGCGCGCGCTCTATCTCGTCGTCCTGCGCCAGCGCCGCTTCGATCATCGCCGCCCAGCTGCCGGCGCTCGGCTTTCTCACCCCGTAGAATCCGGCGATATACAGGCGCTCCTCGGCGCGGGTCAAAGCGACATAGAGAAGCCGCCGGTATTCGTCGGCCGTCGCCTCCTGCATTTTCTTGCGCGCGGTTTCGATCGCGATGCAATCCGCATCGCGGCGCGGCGACCAGGCGATGACCGACTGCTCGGCTGTCCCGGTCTCAAGCGCGAATATCTTCGGTTCGTGATGCGCCGAGGGCGCCCCGCAGGTATCGGGAAGAAAGACGATCTTGGCCTCGAGCCCTTTGGCCGCATGCACCGTCATCACCCGCACGACATCGCGTCCAGCCTCCATGTCGCGCCGGATCGAATGCTCCATGCCTTCAAGATCGGCGAGGAACGTCGCCAGGGAAGGTGCCGCCTCGTCTTCATGCGCCAAGGCGAGCGCTAAAAACTCATCGATCGCGTCGCCCGCTTCCGGGCCAAGCCGCGCCTCCAGCGCGCGGCGCCCGCCTTCCTGTCCGAGCAGACGCGAATAAAAGGAAAAGGGGCTCGATGCGGTCCGTTGACGCCAAAGAGAGAGCTTGGCGAAGGCCCGCGCAGACCGCGCATCGGGTGCGCTCCCGAGCGCGTCGAAAAGGCTGCCGTCGCGATGCGGCGCGATCGCCAGAAGATCGTCGTCATCAAGCCCCATCAACGGGGATTTCAGGACGCAGGCAAGCGTGAGATCGTCCTGCGGCAGCAAGGCCGCGCGCCCGGCTGCGATGAGATCCATGACCGCGATGTGTTCGCCGAGCTCCAGCCGGTCGGCGCCGGCGACGGGAACCTTGCAGCGCTTCAGGGCGCGAATCATCGCCTCGAAAAAAGCATCGCGCCGACGCACCAGAATCATGATGTCTCCGGCGCGAACCGGACGCAATCCGCCGACTTTATCATCATGGACATATTCGCCGGAGCCGACAGCGGTGAGCCGGGCGATCTTTTGCGCGATCCGCTCCGCGACGAGACTTGCCGGGTCCTTGGCGTCGAGAATGTCGAGCGGCAGCCTCCAGTCGCGCGGATCATCGCGCGCCTCGGCGGCAACAATCGGCCAGATTTCGACAAGGCCAGGTAGCTGAAGCTTCAAGGCTTCGTGCGGCATCCAGACGTCATTGGGCGCGACGAGGCCGTTTTGATGTTCGCTTCGCTCGAATACCTTGTCGATGGCCGCGAGCACGCCGGGCGCCGAGCGAAACGATTGGACGAGGCGCACATGCGCAAAGGATTGCGCGCCGGCAATGAATCGCGTTTCGAATTTTCGCCGCATCTGCCCGAACATATGCGGCGCGGCGCCCTGGAACGAAAAGATCGATTGCTTCTCGTCGCCAACCGCGAAGAAAGTGCGCGGCGCGCCGTCCCGCCCGAAGCCGGACGCGAAATCGCCGGTAAGCCGTTCGAGGATCTTCCACTGCGCCGCGCTCGTGTCCTGCGCCTCGTCGACGAGAATATGGTCGATGCCCGCGTCTAACTTGTAGAGCACCCAACGCGCATCGGATCGTTCGAGCAGAGCCAGGGTCCGCGCGACGAGATCTTCGAAATCGAGCGCGCCGCGCGCGGCCTTCATCTCTCCATAGCGCGTGAAAACCGCGTCGACGACCGCGATAAGCGCAAGCGTGCGATCCAGCGCCGCGGCGCTCTTGCGCTCGGCGCGCAGCGGCTCGAGGCGCTCCTGCTTTGAAAAAAGCGCATCGGCAATGTCGGGGCGATCCTTGGCGAGGCTTGCTGTGAGAAGGCTTTTGGCCTTTGCGCCCTCGCCCTTGTCGATGAAGAAGACGGCGAGAAATGAAGCGAGACAATCTTGAAGATCGTCATCGAAGCGGCGCGCCTGATAGGCCGCCGCGGCTTGCCGTAGAAGCCCCGCCCTGTCTTGGTCGCTCTTCTTGCCGCGGTCGAGAAAGGCCGCGATCTCGCTCCATTGCCCGGGCGCAAGACCATCCTCGATCATCTCGCGCTCGATGCATGCGCTGTTGCGGCCAGGCGCCAATCCCAACGCCTTGCGCAACGCCGGTTTGGGGTCCTGCGGCCAGCGCGCCCGCGACATCGCGCGATGCCTCATCGCCTCCTTGATCAGGGCTTCGAAATCGCTCGCCGAACATTCGTCCGCGATGCGCGAAAGCGCCTCGCCCAGATTGGCGGCTGCGTCCCCCGCCCGCGTCAAAATCTCGCGCCGCGCGCGCTGCAACAGCTCATCCCGGCGCATATCGTCGGCGACCTCGAAACGCGCCGGAACATTGGCCTCGAATGGAAACAGGTGAAGCAGTCTTTCGCAGAATGCGTGGATCGTTTGAATTTTCAATCCGCCCGGCGTCTCCACCGTCCGCGCGAAAAGTTTTCGCGCTGCGATTATATCCTGCCGGCGAGGCGTCGGCGCTCCAGTCGAGAGAATCGCCTCGGCCAACTCCTGATCGGCAAGGCGCGTCCAGGCCGCGAGCGTATCGAACACGCGCGCCGCCATGTTGGCCGCCGCCGCCTTGGTGAAGGTCAGGCAGAGAATTTTCGAGGGCGCGACGCCTTGCAGAAGAAGCCGCACGACGCGCTGCGCCAGGACATGCGTCTTGCCCGATCCGGCATTGGCCGAAACCCATACCGAAGAGGCCGGATCAGACGCCGCATGCTGCTTCTTGAGCGTCGAAAGCGAAATTCGCAAAACGTCCGTCATTGGCCCGCCGCTTCCGGCTCGCCGCCGAGCGACCATTCCTTGACCCGCGCCAGATGATCATAAGCATTGAAGCGCGCGTAAAATTTCGGAAAGGGACGCGGCGGATAGGGCGTCGCGGGGTCGCGGAACTGATTGAGCAGATCGACGAGACCGGCATAGTGGCTCGCGGCGACTTCGGCGAAACCGCCATTGTCCTTGAACTCCACCGGATATTCCTTGCCGCCCTCGGCCCCGCCGAGTTTGAGATAGAGACCCTCGATCGACGCCAGCTTCGGGCGAGGCCCGAAGGCGCCCTCCCCCGCCATCACGGCCTCGAGCGTGAGTTGCGGCGCGAAGCCGACGAGAATTTCCGTCTTTCCCGGCGGCGCTCCGGTCTTGTAATCGACAAGCATCAAGCCTCCGTCGGCCCGCAGCTCGATGCGGTCGGCGCGCGCCCGAAGCGTGAAATGCGAACCATCAACCAGGGGAATGACGAGCCTGCCCTCGACCTCGGTCTTGATCTCTCTTATGCCGCCGCGCCGCCTTGCCTCGAACCCGAGATAGAAATCGATGGTCCTTTCAAATCGCGGCCGTTGAAACGCTTTGAAATCCGGATCCATCAGATTGGCTTTGAGACCCTCGCGCAGCAGCGCGCAAAGCTGCTCGCGCGCATCGGGCGGCAATGCGCCGCTCGGATAGGCCGCAACAAAACGCTCCAGCGCGGCATGAACCGCGCTGCCGACCTCGGCCGCGCCCGCCGCGCCGCCAAGGGGCGGCAATTCCGTGAGCCGCAAGATCCTTTCGGCATAGATGGCGTAGGGATCGCGCCGCAAGGTCTCGATGCGCGTGACGCTGAGATTGTCCGGGCGCAGATCGACCGGGGGCCTCGGCATCGGCCTCTTGATTTGCGCCGTCGCCTCCACCGGCCGGTCGATCGTCCGCGTCAGGTCCAGATAAAACTTTCCGCGCCGGGCGCATTCAAGCCAGGCCTCGTCCCCAAGCGCCGCCATGCGCTGGAGAAAACGCGAAGCCACCGTCGGCGCGCCGCCGCGTTTACACGCCCGGCTCAAGATCACCCGGCGATGGCCGAAGGCTTGCGTGAAATCATGCGCGGTCTGACCGAGTTTACGCTCTGGCGGCGTCAATCCCAGAGCGGCGCGCATCGGACGATTGAGAAAGGCGTCGGTTCGCGCTTGCGGCGGCCAGACGGTCTCATCGAGGCCACCAAGCAGCACCACATCGGCATCCATGAGGCGGGCTTCGAGAAGACCAAAAATCTTGAGGCGCGGATGGGCGCGCTTGGGTCCCCGCAATACGACCTCCCGCGCGACCGCGGCGAAGAAATGGCCATAGGACTCCGCGTCAAAGACCATGCCCGCGGCGGCGCTCGCCGAAAGCTCATCGAACAACGCCTCCAAAGCCTCGCGATCCTCGCCGCCGGCGGGATCGTCTTCGGCGCTCGCGACCGCATCGAGCGTTTCGCGATGCGCGGCGATCCAGGTTTTCAGACCCTGCTCCCCGCGCAAGGCGAGAAGCGGCTGAAATTGCGCGCCAAGGCGGATCAGGAGCTCGTGCAACCCCGCCCATTCGCTCGCCGAAATCCGTTGCTTGGCGGGATGCGCGAAGCGATCCTTGGCCTCCTCTTGCGCCGCCGCGATCATATCTGCAGCGGCGCCAAGAATGCGATCCTTGAGGCCTCCGGCGGCGCGCGGCGAGCGCAACACGCCGATTTCGAGAAGCGGCGCGAGGCGGGCGACTTCGCCGGAACAAAGCCCGAGACGCAACTCAGGATGGGCGAGAAGCGCGGCAAGGCTTTCCGCGCTCATCGCGCTAGCGGCGCAAGCGATGACCAGCCGCGCCAAAACCCCATGCGGGCTTGCGCTCAAAGGCGCGCCGCCGGAATCGTCGACCTCGATCCCCCAGCGCAGCAATTCGGCGCCGACGCGGCGCGCAAGGGTGCGGTCGGGCGTCACCAAGGCCGCCGTAGCGCCCGGCGTTTCCAAGGCCTCCCGCATGGCGATGGCGAGTCCGAGCGCCTCCTCGCGTTCGTCGGCGGCTTCGATGAGGCTCACGCTTTCCAGCGCGGCGGTGCGGGCGGCTGGGTCAAGCTCTGCGCGATAGGCGATCCATGCGTCGGTCGCATCGGCCGGCCGCAGCGCCTGCGAAACGAACCGGGCGCGGGCCGCGCGCGCGGGGTCCACTTCGCCCAAACGGACAACCTCCTCGCGTTTGACCTGGAGCGTCTTCAGAAGGCGGCAAAGGGCCGACTGCGGATGGGTGAAGGAGGCGTCGACATTCGCCTTGGCGTCGCCCGCGATCAGCGCGAAGGCGCCCTCGTCCAGGTCCTGATCGAGACCGGGCAGAACCACCGCGCCCATTGGCGCGCGGGCAATGGCGGCCAGCAGCCGCGCCGTCGCGCGATTGGTGCCAGTCGAGCCGATCGCGATGACCGGCGTCGTGACGCGGCCCTCTTCCAGTCTTTTGATCTGCGCCTCGACGAGCGCCGCCTGCCGGCGGGCCTTGTCGACAAGGCCTTGATCCTGCAGAATTTTTGGCCACTGACCGATGGCTATGTTAAGGAAATCAAGGGTGATGCGCCAATAGGAATCGAACTCAGGCAGGACCAGCGGATCGAGTGCGCCCCAAGCGACATCCTCGATGATCAATTCGTCGATAAGCCCCGCCAATTCGCCGGAGAGATGCCAGGCGTCGGCGGCTGTCGTCGCGACGAGGAAGGATTCGGCGGGATCGACCTCGTGTTTGCCGCCGGCGCAGATTCTGACGATCGCATGAGCCAGAGCGCGCGCCCATTTCAAGATCAATTCGGCAAGTTGCATGCGCCGCGCGATTTCGCCCATCGCCAATGGCGGGTCGAAGCCTTGCGGCTCATCCAGAAACGACGCGGCGTCGAAGAGAAGCCCGGTCTCAGTCTCCTCCAAGCCACCGAGCGGCAGAATGCGCGGCAGCAGCGTCGAGGAGCGCCCCAAGGCGCGGGCGAGTTCATCGGCCAAGGCGCGGGCGGCGCGGCGGGTCGGCACATAGATGGTCGCCCCGGCGATTTCCAGTGGCCCCAACTGGCGGGAAAACCTCTCGACGACGCGCCCGTCAAGCAGCGCCTCGGCAAAGGTTTTGAGAAATGGCGCGCCGGGAGGGATGGTGAAGATTCGTTTTTTTTCCACGCGCGCCGATCCGTGCCGTTAGAGCATGATGCCGAAAAGTGGAAACCGGTTTTCGGACGACATCATGCTCTAACTCTTTGAGGAGAGGCGGATTTAAGACTTTGGACGAGATCGCGCTGCGATTCCATCCAAAATCATCCGGCTCTAGAGCATACTTTTGACGCGAACCAGCGCCCGCTTCGCTTGAGAAGGGTCCAACGATTTGGACGCCCCGGCGCAGATTTTATGCATTGATTTTCGGGAAATTTCACTCCTTGAGCGCATCAATTCAGTGCGTTTGCACAGATGCATGCTTTGATCGAGGATTTCAGCCATGAACCGCAGTTTACTCACGGGCGCAGCAATCCTGGCCCTGGCGCTCGCCATTGGCGCGCCGAACACAGCCGACGCCTTCCGCGACGGACCTGGCGGGCGCGTGGCTGGCGGCGCGGGCTTTGACCGAGGCGCCGGCGGCGGTGAGCGGGGCGGGGACCGTGCTGGCGGCGCGGGAGCCGAGGGCGGCGGATGGCGCGCGGGCGCGGGTGGAGCCGAAGGCGGCGCGGTCTACGGCGGAGCAGCGGGCGGAGTCGAGGGCGGCGCGGTCTACGGCGAAACAGGCGGCGTGGAGGGCGGCGCTGTCTATGGCGGCGCGGGCGGCGTCGAAGGCCGAGCGGCATATGGCCGCGCCGGCGGCGCTGAAGGCGGCAAGTGGGGCGCAGGTGGCGGTGATGGCCATGCAAGCCGTTTCGGCGGCGGCGAGGGATTCGGCGGCCGCGCAGGCGGCTTCGGCGGCGGCCACGCAAGATGAACAGATAGACGCGCCTTCCGTGGACTCGTCACCTTGCTGAAAGAAGGTCCAGGGATTGATCGCTTGCCAGAGCCTTTGCGGGGCCAACGAGATCTGGAAAGGTCTCGACATGGTCGCCTCATGCTGGGAAGGAGACTAGGAGACAAGCCAGAAGCATAGAATTTCCGAAGGCGGGACGAAAAAGGCTTCCAACTGGCGCGCCTTGACGCCAGCCGCCGCCGCGCCTACCTATCTTGTTCAAACCTAGGGGATCCCCGTCAGGGGGCTGAGAGGCTGGCAGCGCTTATTTTCGGCGCATGAATCTATCCGAAAAGTCTGCAGCTTTTCGGGTTCATGCTCAAAAGAAGCGGCCCGGCGACCCTTCGAACCTGATCCAGTTCGCACTGGCGTAGGGATGGTCGGCAATGCTCCCCTTTAGAGAACCGCCTCTTCGCAGCTCCTTTGGTCGGCGCCCCGTGCGGCTTGGGCGCGACGCAAATGGGTAAGACCCCGCGCATCCGCGTCATCGGCGCCGGCGTCGCCGGCCTGACCGTCGCGTTTGAATTCGCCCGAGCCGGCTGCCCCGTCGAGCTGATCGAGCGCCGCGCGGGACCAGGCCTTGGCTGCTCGCATTTCGCCGGCGGCATGCTCGCGCCCTGGTGCGAGGCCGAAAGCGCCGAACAGCTCATCGTCGATCTCGGCGTCGAATCGTTGAAGTTCTGGACGCAAACCGCCGCCCTCGCGCAAAGGTGCGGCTCGCTCGTCCTCGCGCCCGCGCGCGATCAACCTGAGCTAACGCGCTTTGCCCGCCGCACCAGCGGCTTCGAACGCCTCGACGCCGAAGGGATCGCCGCGCTCGAGCCCGATCTCGCCGGGCGTTTCGAGCAGGCGCTTTTTTTCACCGATGAGGCTCATCTCGATCCCCGCGCGGCCATGGCGGCGCTGGCCGCGCGTTTGCAAGAATTCAAAAATGTCGCGCTGCGCTACGGCGCTGAGGCCAAGCCCTCGCGCGACAAAGACGCCGATTGGACGATCGATTGCCGTGGTTTCGACGGGCGCGACGCCCTGCCCGACCTGCGCGGCGTCCGAGGGGAAATGCTGGTGTTGGCGACATCCGAAATCAGATTGGCGCGGCCGGTGCGGCTCATTCATCCGCGCCATCCCGTCTATATCGTACCGCGCGGCGATGGGCGCTTCATGATCGGCGCGACAATGATCGAAAGCGATGCGCCAGGCCCCGTCACCGCCCGCGCGATGCTGGAGCTTCTGGGCGCGGCCTATGCGGTTCATCCGGCTTTCGCCGAGGCGGAGATCATCGAGACCGCGGCGGGCGTGCGGCCGGCCTTCGCCGACAATCTGCCGCGGATCCGTTGCGAGGATCGCAGGATTTATGTCAACGGCCTGTTCCGGCATGGTTTTCTGGTCGCGCCCGCGCTCGCCCGACGGGTTGTCGACATCGTGCTGGAAGGCGCCCATTTTCCGGAGGTCATGGATGCGGATCCAGGTGAACGGCAAAGCGCTTGACGTTTCGGCGACGACGCTCGCAGCCCTGCTCAGTGAACTTGGAGTCGATGAAGCTATCGTCGCGACCGCGCTCAACCAGAATTTCATCCGCAAGACCGAGCGCCAGCGGACGCAGGTGAAAGAGGGCGACGCCGTTGAAATTCTCACCCCGCGCCAGGGGGGCTGAACATGGATGAGCTCTCCCTCTATGGCGTCACGCTCGCCTCGCGCCTCCTTGTCGGAACCGCGCAATATCCCTCGCCCGCCATCCTCGCGACGGCGATCAAGGCGGCGAAGGCGGAGGTCGTTACAGTCTCGCTGCGGCGCGAGTCGGGCGCCGGCCGCGCCGGCGAAAATTTCTGGGCGCTGATCCGCGAACTTGGCGTCAGGGTTCTGCCTAATACGGCGGGATGCCGGACCGTGAAAGAAGCGGTGACGACGGCGCAGATGGCGCGCGAAGTCTTCGATACGTCCTGGATCAAGCTAGAGGTCATCGGCGAGGAAGACACGTTGCAGCCCGATGTGTTCGGCCTTGTCGAGGCCGCCGCGATCCTGGCGCGGGACGGATTTCAGGTTTTTCCCTACACGACCGAGGACCTCGTCGTCGCGGAAAAGCTGCTTGGCGCGGGTTGCGAGGTTCTGATGCCCTGGGGGGCGCCGATCGGCTCGGGACGCGGCCTCAACAATCCCTATGGGCTGAAAGCCTTGCGCGCGCATTTTCCGGGCACGCCGCTCGTCATCGACGCTGGAATCGGCGCGCCCTCGCATGCGGCGGCGGCGATGGAGCTTGGCTATGACGCCATCCTGCTCAATACCGCGATCGCGAAGGCGGGCGATCCCGTCGCCATGGCGCGCGCCTTCGCCTTGGCGGTCGAGGCCGGACGGCTCGGCTTTCGCGCCGATCCGATGCAACCGCGCGACATGGCCGCGCCTTCGACGCCCGTGATCGGGCGGCCGTTTTCGGATCTCGCGCGTGCTTGACCCGTTTTATCTCATCGTCGACAGCGCGGCCTGGATCGAAAGGCTTTTGCCTTGCCGCGTTCGGCTCGTGCAATTGCGCGTCAAGGATGCTTCCGACGCAAAGCTTCGGGCAGAGATTGTTGCCGCCAAAGCGCTTTGCCAACGTCATGGCGCGCAGCTTGTCGTCAATGATTATTGGCGCGAGGCGATCGACGCCGGTTGCGACTACATCCATCTCGGCCAAGGCGATCTCGATGCGGCGGACCTGTCCGCGATCCGCCGCGCCGGATTGAAGTTTGGCGTCTCGACCCACGACGAAGCGGAGCTAGCCCGCGCGCTCGAAACCGCGCCGGATTATATCGCACTCGGGCCGATCTATCCGACAATTTTGAAGCAGATGCCTTTCGCTCCGCAAGGCCTGCCGCGCCTAGGCGAATGGAAGCGCAAAATCGGCGCGATCCCTCTTGTCGGCATAGGCGGGATCACCCTTGAGCGCGCGCCGGGCGTATTGGAGGCCGGGGCCGACGTCGCCGCTGTTGTGACCGACATCACGCTCAACGCCGAACCAGAGCGACGCGCGAAGGATTGGGTGAAGGCGATGCGCCGACGCGCGGAGCATCGTTAAGGCTGCGTCACGTCAAAAAACTCACTTACAAAACTGCGCCTGGAACGCCGCCTGTTTCTCCGGCGTGTCGAGGCCTTTTCTGGGGTTCCAGTTTTTCGCGGCGAAAAACGAGCGCACGTCGAGCGTGATCTCCTTCCCGTGGACATACCAGCGCTCGATCGCGTCAGGCGTGATGACGGCGGGGCCATCCGTGCGATGCACCTTGCCGTCTTCGAACCAGATCTTGGTGTCGGCATAGACGTAATAGCCGAGCAATCGACCCATATCATCCTGGTTCACTTCATCGACTAAACGCATCTCGGCCACGATCAAACCTCTCAAATCAAACTGGCGAGCAATTCAGCACCCCTCGCGGGCGACCGTTTTCCGGCGCCGTTTTGTCCTCATAGCAGATTATGGGCCAGGGAAACATTTCTCGGCGCGAGAGCCCTCACCCCGCATCGGGCGGCCGCTTCTTCTCGACGTTTCGGAAACTCCATTCGATTTCCACATTTTCGTCGGCATCGCCAAAAATGACGATTTGGGCGCAGCTGCGCGGACCGTCCGGCGCCGCGAAAAATATGCTCTCTTCAAGGTCGACGAACCAATTCGGAGATTCGAAAAGCCAGCGCCTTCCATTGGGCAGCACGCAAAGGACCGCATGTCCCTCGCGCACGCGTTTCAAGCGCACGGCCGGGTGGATGTGAAAGCGCAAGGCGAAGGGGCGCGTTTCGATCGCGGCCCCGGCTATTGTCCCGCGCAGGCGATCTACGCCTTCGAGCCTCTTGCCGTCCCGCTGCAGCATGATCTGACGCTGGCAGATGACGCCAAACCGGGACTCATAGCCGTCATGCGCCACCAGGATCATTGTTCCGGAAGGGTGATCGCGGCGTTCGACGTCAACTTTCTCCGGCCCGGCGACCATCTCGTCGCCGAGCCATTTGCCGATGCCGGCATGGAAGGCGAAACGGCAAGAGGAGGTGTCGTCGATCACCAGCGTCGAATGCGCCGCGGTCATCCGCGCGGCCTCGCGGGCGGCGGCGCGATTGGCGTCGGGCGCGCCGCAATTGATGACGAGCCGCTGCGCGCCAACCGAAAACTCAAAGGACGAACATCCGGCATGCGCCCGATTGGAAAACACCGGCGGCGGCGGGCGGCCGGCATCCATCACGAAAATCGCATCCTGGGCCTCGATTCGCTGATACCCGGAATGGCGCGCATTGGCGAGCGCCTGCGCGCGCACGTCGTCATAGGCGAGAACCGTCGCAAGCTGTTCGGGCGCGGTAACGCCCATGCCGTTGAACAAAGCGAGCGTCCCATCGCCATGCCGGAACAAACGCAGCATGGGCATCATTCGGTCAATCGCGTTGAGGAGTTGCGCCGGGGTCTGCAATCCCCGCGCGGCATAGGCCTGCCGCAATGGAAGCAGATCGAGAAGCAGGTCGACCAGGATCTGCGGATTGCGGCTGACATGGCCGCCATCGGGAAGAATCTGGCGCTCCAACTCCTCGACAAGCTGCTTCGTGCTTCGTTGCTGCAGCTTGCCGGTCCCTTCGGCGCAAAGCCCCAGTTCGGCAAGCGCGATCGCCACGATGAGGCGCTGTTCGCCGGCCAGTCCGGCGGCCATCCGGCGCTCCAGGAAAGCCTGGGTGCGGCCGATGCCTTTCATGAATCGCCGGTAGAAGAGACGATCGGAGCCTTCGAGAATGATCGGCGATTGCGAGAGCCAGGCGAGCAGCCGGCGCGCCGCGACCTGCGGCTCCCAGGCCGGGGTTCGGCTAGGCTTTCCAGCCAGGGTCAAGAAATCCTCGACAAGGGCGCGGGCGTTGGCGCGGGCTACAGCGGTGTCGGCGGCGCGCAAGTGGCGGAGCCAGCTGAAGCTCGCGAGCGAACGCATCCAGGCGGGCGAACCAGGGTCCAATTCGAATGGCGAGCGGCCATGCGCATTGACGATCTTGCCGCCGAACGCAAAATAGCCGGCGTAAATATCCGCCGCCAGGGTCGGATCGCTGGTCCGGATGTCCTGCGGCGCGATCAGCAGCCGCTCCGGCGGCCGATGCCGTCCCACGATGGCGCGCAACGGCGCGCCAAGGCGCCGCCACAAACCCGACGCCGCCCGAGCAGCGAGGAGCCCGACCACGCGCAACCGGTCCTTGAATGTCGCGCCGGCCACCCGCTTCAACTCCTCGAATTCGCGCCGGCCGACGTCCGCGCCAGCCGATAGCGGCGCCTCTTGTCACGCAGCGCGCCAGTGCATGATCTTGTCCAAGAAGGCGCGGACCTCTTGGACAAGATCATGCGTTAAAACAAAGAGACAAAGAGCATGATCGATTTCTATTTGAAGCGCTCATGCCCGCACGGCGAAACCGGACAGTCCTGGCCCGGAACATTGCCTTATCCCCGAAAATCCTATCCGCTTTATTAACCACGACGGATCAAGCGGGCGGCGAAAAATCCATCAAGGCCGGCAAGCCGCGTCTCGGCCGCCGGAAGATGCGAGGACAATGTCCGCAATTCACCGTTTTCGTTCAGGATTTCGGTTACGTGACCAACCTCCGCGGGATCGATCGGCAACCGCATCACATCAGGATTGCGCCGAAGCAGAGCCGAGATCTGCATCTCGCCCTCCTCCGGTTCGATCGAACAGGTACAATAGACGATTCGCCCGCCCGGCTTCACGAGTTCGACTGCCTTGTCGAGCATGCGCGATTGCGCGAGGGTCAGCGCGGCGATGTCGCTCGGCTTCTTGATCCAGGCGATATCGGGGTGACGCCGGATGGTTCCGGTCGCAAGACAGGGCGCATCGACCAGAATGGCATCGAAGGGCGGCGCCTTGAGATTGACGATATCGGCGACGACGACGTCGGCGTGAAGACGCAGCCTTTCGAAATTGGCGGCGAGCCGCTTCAACCTTTCGGCGGAGCGGTCGATCGCGACGACTTCTGCGCCCGCCGCCGCGAGTTGCGCCGCCTTGCCGCCGGGAGCCGCGCAAAAATCGGCGACCCGCGTCCCCGGCGCAACCTCAAGGAACCGCGCCGGCAGAGCGGCGGCCGCGTCCTGAACCCACCATTCGCCATCCGCGAATCCGGCGAGTTCCGTCACCGGCTGATGGCTCCGCAACCGCAACGATCCGGTCGGCAACAGCACTGCTCCAAGACGCTCCGCCCAGACCAGAGGATCCGATTTGACCGTGAGGTCGAGCGTCGGCTCCTCCCGATTGGCGGCGGCGATGGCGCGCGCCAGGTCCTCGCCATAGGTCTTGCGCCAGCGCGCCGCCAGCCAGGGCGGAGTGTCATGGTCGAGCGGATCGCTTTGGGCGAGGATCTTCTCCCGCTCGCGCGCGAGATTGCGCAACACGCCATTGACGAGAGCGGCGTAGGGCGCATTCTTCGATTCGAGACGGGTCATGCGGACGGCGAGATCGACGGCGGCGTGATCCGGGACGTCCAGGAAGAGGATTTGCGCCGCCGCGACGATCAAGGTCCATTCAAGATGCGCGGCCTGGCGCGGCAGACCCTTCTCCATAAGCTCGGCCAAGGCCGCCCGGATCGTGCCGAGCCGGCGCAGCGCGACGGTGACGATGGAGCGCGCCAAGCTGACGTCGCGGGCGTCGAGTCCGCCGAGCCGGGCGGGGATCGCCCCCGCCGAAAAGCACTCGTCGAGGGAATGCGCTTTGGCGACGATGTCGCAAAGGATCGCGGCGGCGGCGAGACGGACCGGCAAGCCCGGCTGCTGCTCGGCGATCAGCCTTTGCGCCTCGGCGGAAACCATTTGGCCGGGACGGTTCAGCGACGCCTTGCGGGTCCGACGCCGATCCACCGGCGGGCGCGGAGGTGCGTTCAAACTCAGGCTCCGCTGCGAAGGCTTTGGCTAAGAATCATAGGCTTTTCTAACATGATCGGTTAGGCTTTGCGTAGAGTTTCCTGCTCAATCCCAAAGCTTCTCGGCGTCTTCAAGGCAATTATTGTGGATCAACTGAAGAATACGAAAACAAATCCAACTCCAGAGTCGCCTCGCAAGACGCTGCCCCCTGAGGCCCAACGCGCGCTCGCCGAAGCGGAGGAGCGCCGCCGGCTTGCCGCGCCAAAGGAGGCTCCAAAAGAAATCAATGGCCGCGACGGTCCAGAACCGGTGCGCTACGGTGATTGGGAAGTGAAGGGCATCGCCAGCGATTTTTAAGATTGTTTGCGATGACGCCTCTTTATGCGCTCAACCCGCCTACCAGCGTCGGCAGATCGAGCGGCCGGAACCCGTAATGCCTGAGCCACCGGATGTCGGCCTCGAAGAAGGCGCGAAGGTCCGGCATGCCATATTTCAACGTGGCGATGCGGTCGATGCCGATTCCCCAGGCGAAACCTTGGTAGACATCGGGATCGAGCCCGCAATTGCGCAGCACGTTTGAATGCACCATGCCACATCCCAGAACCTCGAGCCAATCCTCGCCCTCGCCAAAGCGAATCTCGCCGCCTTTGCGCGCGCATTGGATATCGACTTCCATCGAGGGTTCGGTGAACGGAAAGAAACTCGGCCGGAACCGCATCTTCACCTCGCTCACCTCGAAGAAGGCCTTGAAGAACTCCTCCAAGATCCATTTCAGATGGCCAAGATTGGCGGAGCGGTCGATGACCAGGCCCTCGACCTGATGGAACATCGGCGTATGGGTCTGGTCCGAATCGCAACGATAGGTCCGGCCAGGGCAGATCACCCGGATCGGCGGCTTTTGCGTCAACATCGTGCGCACCTGGACCGGGCTCGTATGCGTGCGCAGAACCTTGCGCTGGCCTTGGGCGTCCGGATTAAAGAAGAAGGTGTCGTGCATGTCGCGCGCCGGATGATCCGGCGGAAAATTCAGTTTGGTGAAGTTGTAATCATCCGTTTCGATGTCCGGCCCTTCGGCGATGGAAAAGCCCATATCGGCGAAGATCGCGGCCAGTTCGTCCATGACTTGCGACACCGGATGGATGCGGCCGAGCTCGATCCCGCGCGCGGGAATGGGCAAAGTGACATCGACCGTCTCGGTCTTGAGGCGCGCTTCGAGCGCCGCCTCCTTCAAGAGTGCGCGCCGCGCGGCCAAGGCTTCAACGACGCTATCCTTGAGCGCATTGATCGCCGCCCCTTCGGCCTTGCGCTCATCAGGCGCCATCTTGCCGAGCCCCGACAGAAGCGCCGAAATCGAACCTTTCTTGCCGAGCGCCGCGACGCGGACCGCCTCGAGCGCGGCCTCGTCGGCGGCGGCCGCGATCTCGGCCAAAGTCTTGCTGTGCAGCGCTTCCATCTCGGACATGTTCGGGGCCGTCTCAACCACTTGCGTCACTATTTCGCGTCAACCGGCTTGTGCCATGCGCGCGCGCGGATGTCGAGGCGGCGCGGCGGAGGTCAAGTCCGTTGACAGCCCAACCCCGCGTCGCTAGGAGTGAGCCGGCCGCTGCAATGCAGCATGAACATGGAAGCTCGCCATGGTAAAACGCGTTGTCGTCGCTGTCTTGTCTCTTGGCTGCCTGTGGACGTCTCCTATCCTCGCCGACGAGGATTTGCTGGCGCGGGCGCGGCAGCTATTCGATCCGATCCCGCTCGCTCCCCCCGCTCTGCCCGGCAACCCCGCGACGCCAGCTAAGGTCGAGCTTGGCAAGAAGCTCTTTTTCGAACCGCGCATCTCCGCCAGCCACGCCATCAGCTGCAATTCCTGTCACAATTTAGGGCTTGGCGGCGCCGACGCCGAGCCGACCTCCATCGGCCATAATTGGCAGCGCGGCGGACGCAACGCTCCTACCGTGCTGAATGCAGCGTTCAATCTGTCCCAGTTCTGGGACGGCCGCGCCAAGGACCTCGAGCAGCAGGCCGGAGGCCCGATGGTCAATCCGGTCGAGATGGCCTCGGCGACGGAGCGCGTCGTCGAGCAGATCAAGGGCATTCCGGGCTATTCCGCCGCCTTCGCCGCCGCCTTTCCGGACGACTCGGACCCGATCACGCAGGCCAATGTGCAAAAGGCGATCGCCGTATTCGAAGGAACGCTGATCACCCCCAACGCGCCGTTCGACCGGTTCCTGAAGGGCGCGGCCGACGCGCTTGCGCCCGAGCAGAAGGAAGGCTTGGCGCTGTTCATCGCCAAAGGGTGCGCGGAGTGCCACAATGGACCCAATGTCGGCGGCGGCATGTATGCGCCTTTCGGCGTGGTCATCAAGCCCGGCGTCGAATATATGCCGGCGAATGACAGGGGAAGGTTCGCGGTCACGAAGGACATAGAAGACCAGAATGTCTTCAAGGTGCCGACGCTGCGCAACATCGCCTTGACGGCGCCCTATTTCCACACCGGCAAAGTCTGGGATCTGCGTCAGGCCGTGGCTCTGATGGGCGCAAGCCAGCTGGGCGACCAGCTCAATGGCGAAGAAATCGACAAGATCACCGCCTTTCTCGGCAGCTTGACGGGCGACCAGCCGAATGTGACCTATCCCATTCTGCCGCCCAACGTCTCCACAACGCCGCGACCGGAGCTGTAGCCGCCGTTTTGCGGCGCAGCTGGATCGCCTCGGCGCGCCGAGGCGATGGATTTCGGATCATCTGGTGACCGATGCGATCCAATCGAGATAGGCCGGCGCGCCTTTCTCGATTGGAATCTCGATGATTTCCGGATTGGCGTAAGGATGCGCGGCGCGGATCGCCGCCTCGACATCCGCGTAGTCAGCGCGCTTGATCTTGCACAACAGCATCAACTCGCGCGCCTCTTGCACCGCGCCTTCCCATTGATAGAAGCTTTCGATCGGAAAAATCTGGACGCAGGCGGCGAGACGCTCGCCGATCAGCAACCGCGCGATCGACTCCGCATTCGCGCGATCGGCGCAGGTCGTCATGACAAGCGCATATGTCGTTTCCATCGGATCGCCCTATCCGCCTCGTCCTACCATCGCTACTGCTGGGCGGATGGGCCGCTATGCTCGGATGCGCTTCGTCGCGCTAGTCAACCAGCGCCGCACATCCGGCTCGACCAGGGGCGAAATCTCGCGCCGCACGCGGGCGTGATAGGCATTGAGCCAGGCGATTTCCTCCTTGTCGAGGAGCTTTGGCTCGACCAGGGCAAGATCGATCGGCGCCAGCGTGATCGTCTCGAAACCGAACATTTCCCGTTCCGCGCCGGCGATTTCCCGGGGCTCCACCACGATCAAATTCTCAATGCGGATGCCCCAGTGGCCGGCATGATAAAAGCCTGGCTCGTTCGACAAGATCATGCCGGGCTCCAGGGCCGCCGATCCCAGCTTCGAAATGCGCTGAGGTCCTTCATGCACCGATAGATAGGACCCGACGCCATGCCCCGTCCCATGGTCAAAGTCGAGACCGGCCCGCCAGAGCGGAAGTCGCGCCAAGGCGTCGATTTGCGCGCCCGACGCGCCTTTCGGAAAAACAGCCCGCGCGATCGCGATATGCCCCTTGAGCACCCTTGTGAATCGATCGCGCATCTCGGCCGTCGGTTTGCCGACGGCGAGCGTGCGCGTGATGTCTGTTGTGCCATCCTCATATTGGCCGCCGGAATCGATCAGGAAAATGCCTTTGCCAATCTTGCGGTTGGTCTTGATGCTCACGCGATAATGCGGGATCGCCGCATTAGGCCCGGCAGCGGCGATTGAGGGAAATGAGACGTCCTTCAGCTTGCGCGTTTGCCGCCTGAAGGTCTCGAGCGCTTGCGCCGCGTCGATCTCGGTGAGTTCTCCCGCCGGCGCATTGAGCGAAAACCAATGCAGGAAGCGCACAATCGCGGCGCCGTCTCGGAGTTGAGCCCTGCGCGCTCCGGCGAGTTCAGCGGCGTTCTTGCGCGCTTTCATCAAGGCGACTGGATCTTGCCCTACATCGATAAGTCCGCCCGCCACCTTCACGATCGAGGTCAGCTTGGCGGGCGCCGTGGCGGCGTCGAAAAGCACGTGCTTGCCTCGTCTGCCAAGATCTTCGAGATCGCCCTCAAGGCGGTCTGGCTCCTCGATGTCGGCGAGGCTGCAGAGCTGGTCCCGCAACCCATTGTCGAGCTTGCGCGCATCGACATAAAGACGCGGCTTGCCCTCTTTCAAGATCAGGGCGAAGGCCAGCGGCAGCGGCGTATGCGAGACATCGGCGCCGCGAATGTTGAAGATCCAGGCGACGGCATGCGGATCGCTGATCACCAAGGCGTCCTTGCCCTTGAGCGCAGCGCCGGCGCGGGCAAGCTTCTCGGATGCGCCTTCTCCGGCGAGCTTGCGCGGATGCAAGCGGATCCTGCCGAGCGGCGGCGCCGGACGATCGGTCCAGATCGCATCGATCGGGTTCGGCTCGATGGCGACGAGTTCGGCTCCCGCGAGTTGCGCCGCCTTGCCAAGGCTCTCCACCTGGAGCGGCGTGTGCAGCCAAGGATCGTAGCCGAGCCGAGCCCCCCGGCTCAGATTCTCCTCAAGCCATTTCGAAGGGCTGGTCTCCGCCATGGCGACAGGCTTGAAAATCGAAACGTCGACTTGGTCCTTGACCGCCAGCGCATAGCGGCCATCGACGAAGATCGCAGCGCGATCGCGCAACACAATCGCGAGCCCCGCCGAGCCGGTAAAGCCGGAAAGCCATGCGAGCCGCTCTTCGGAGGGGGCGACATATTCATTTTGATGCCGATCGGCGCGGGGGATGAGAAAGCCATCGAGCCCGAGGCGATCGAGTTCGGCGCGCAAAGCCGCGAGCCGCGCCACGCCCTGCGAAGGATCGGCCTGATCCTCAAAGGTTTGGAAAACACATTCGAACATGGCGCCAGCCTAGAGCCAGTTCCCCGCCCCCGCAATATGCGCCGATTATTTTGGCGCGCCCTCCGCATTTTCGAGCGGGTGACCTGGCAGGCAACCAGCTTTCCAGCGCAACCCAAGATCGCGCAACTCTGCTTCAAGGCATTCCACCTCGAGCCGCAGAGCGCCCCCCGCGGAGAAGATGAGCGCCACCTCGCCCGACGGCGGCTCCGTCTCTTTGAACGAAATGCTGAGAAGATTGAGGATTGCGCCCTTGTCCCGCTGCGAGAACCCCGCACATGAGACCTTGAAAACACGCTCGAAATGCAGCCCGGTGCGGCAGCGCTCCAAAACGCCCTGATTCGCCTTCACCCAATCGAACCTCGACGAGACAATGGCGAACCGCTTCGAATGCGGCAGATAAGCCATGTCGCCGACACGGACCAATGCGTCCTGAAGATTGGCCGAGATGACGCCAAGATCCTCGCTATCCATGGCGACCAATCGAAGGAGATCCGGCAGTGGCGTCACGTTACGTTACTCTCATCGGAAAGAGCTGCGCGCTCGGTCATAGCTTTTAGCCATACGGATTGAATTTTCGCGAGCAAGGAGCCCCCCGGCGCCTCCGCCAAGGGGCTGGCGTCAGCGGCGCTGGTTGTTCCACCCTTGGCGTCGAACTTTCGATTCTGCCTGATTTCCTTCGGAAAGCCAGCGTCATTTCCGAAACAATGGTTTAGGCGTGGCCGGAGAGCCGCTCGATGATCGCGCCGCAGCCGCCCAGCTTGTCCTCGAGATGTTCGAAGCCGCGATCGAGATGATAAACGCGGTTGACCATGGTTTCGCCCTGCGCCGCAAGCGCCGCGATGACGAGCGACACCGAAGCGCGGAGATCCGTCGCCATTACCTGGGCGCCTTGGAGCTCGTCCACCCCTTCGACCAAGGCGACGTCGCCCTCGAGTTTTATGCGGGCGCCGAGCCGGGCGAGTTCCTGCACATGCATGAAGCGGTTTTCGAAAATTGTTTCGGTGATCTTCGAATGCCCCTTGGCCTTTGTCATCAAAGCCATGAACTGGGCCTGCAAATCGGTCGGGAAGCCGGGAAACGGAGCCGTCGAGACATCGACCGGCATGATCCCGGCGCCATTGCGCCGCACCCGAAGCCCCTCATTGGTGACGGAAACGCTCGCCCCAGCCTGCTCGATCGCGTCGAGAGCGCTTTGCAAAAGCCCGGCCTCGGCGCCTTCCAAAAGCACATCGCCGCCCGCCATGGCGACCGCAATCGCATAAGTTCCCGCTTCGATGCGATCGGGCAAGACGGTGTGGCTTGCGCCCGAAAGGCTGCCAACTCCCTCGATCTCGATGATGGACTGCCCGGCGCCCTTGATCTTGGCGCCCATCTTGATGAGGCAATCGGCGAGATCGACGATCTCCGGCTCGCGCGCCGCATTGACGAGAAGCGTGTGGCCCTTGGCCAGGGAGGCGGCCATCAGCGCCGTATGCGTGCCGCCGACCGTCACCTTCGGAAAATGAATTTCCGCGCCGATCAATCCTTTCGGCGCGGTGGCGTGAACATAGCCC
Source organism: Methylocapsa aurea (assembly GCF_000746085.1). GTDB lineage: Bacteria > Pseudomonadota > Alphaproteobacteria > Rhizobiales > Beijerinckiaceae > Methylocapsa > Methylocapsa aurea. Next base: position 168,209 of record NZ_KN050805.1, read on the forward strand.
GCCTCGATCTCGACGCTGGCGCCAAGCTTTTCCAGCGCCATGATGAGCAGGTCGACCGGCCGTGTGCCTATGGCGCAGCCTCCTGGCAGCGAAACCTTGGCCTCGCCCATCCGCGCAAGAAGCGGCGCGACGACCCAAAAGCTCGCGCGCATTTTGGAGACAAGCTCATAGGGCGCCATCGTATCGACAATCGTTCGCGCGGAAAGATGGATCGCCCGGCTGGCGCGCGGCGCCGCTCCCGGCCGCCGTCCATCAACCGAATAATCGACGCCGTGATGACCAAGAATGCGCAGCAGCATGCCGACATCGGCGAGACTGGGCACATTTTCGAGGGTGAGCGTCTCGGCTGTGAGAAGCGAAGCGATCATCAGCGGCAGTGCCGCGTTCTTGGCGCCGGAAATCCGAATGACGCCGTTCAGCGTTTGCCCGCCGACGATGCGAATGCGATCCATCAATCCCCCGATTCGAGCCTACCGCTCGTGAAAACTGCTTCCCTTTTCGAGCGCCGCGGCCTCGTCCTGGCTGGCCTCGCGCGCCCGGCGGTCGCGGCTTTGGGCCTTGCGCCGGTTGAGGTTAGCCCGCAGCGCTTCGGCGAGACGCTGGCGCTCGGCCGCTTTCTTGCGCGCATTGGCTTCGGCGGCGTCCTTGCCATCTGGCGCGGACAGATCCTCCCCCTTGCCGGACGCCCCCATGCAGTCACCCTCGATTATTGCTTCAAATCAGACAGCGGCGCATTTTTCTGAGAAATGTAGTAAAATGTCTTTAAGGCCGAGGCAAGGCTACCCGCTTGCCTAACCGGCGCGCCTATGTCACATACGCCGGCGCCTTGTAACCTGAAAGCGCGCCCCGCGAGGCTGCGGTAGCTCAGTGGTAGAGCACTCCATTGGTAATGGAGAGGTCGACAGTTCAATCCTGTCTCGCAGCACCAGCCAAGCCCTTGTTTTCAAAATATTCCCTTGAAAAATCAGCCTTTTCCATTCTGATGTAACAATCCGTGTTACAAACTGAATGGTGCGGAATGGCTGGCAAGACCCCATACCTTATAAACCGGCAAGGAAACTTTTGGGCGCGCATCGTCGTCCCAAAGGAGCTTCGCGCGATCATCGGCAAAACCGAATTGCGCGAAGCTCTCGGCCCAAACCGCCCCGAAGCGATTAAGAACCTTCACGCGGCGCTTGTCGGATTCCATGCGCAGCTTGACGACGCGCGTCGTCAAATTCCAAACGCCCCAATTCCAGAGAAAAAGCGCGGCGATTCCATTCGCGCCCTAGCGCGGGCACATTATGAGCAAGAGCTTGCGCACGATGAATTATCTCGGCGCAATTACCTTCGCGGCGTCGTTTCGCCGAAGGAATTAAACGGCGTCCTGCCACGCGACCCGTATCTCAGAAATTTGAAAGTGGTCGCATCCAGCGGTTTCACTGGCGAATCTCTCGACATTGAATTTGTCGCGGCGACAATCGGTTGGGCTATCGATCAGTTCAACGTCGAGGGTAGGACGACGCCCGAACGCGGTTCGCCCGAATGGTTAAGCTTAGCGCGGACCCTTGCGGCGATTCAGGTCGAATCGCTAGAGCGCAGCAAAGAGCGCGACGAAGGCAAACTCGACGGCAAGCCTTACCATCCGATATTAACCGACGCACCCGATGAACCGCAGGAAGCTGAACCCGTATCGATCAATGGGCTTTTCGACGCATATATCAAAGAATTGGCGCGATCTGGTAAGGGCGCTGTCGCCGCGAAGCGCTGGGCACCCGCTTTCACCGATCTGGTTAAATTCGTCGGGCATGACGACGCCACACGCCTGACAAAGAAAAATATAGTCGATTGGAAAGATCGCCTCCTAGAATCGAAAAGTCCGAAAACGGTCCGCGACACCGCCTTAGCTGCACTTAAGGCTGTACTCGCCTTCGCGGCTGAAAACGACAAGATCGCTGAAAACGTCGCCGCTGGCGTCAAAGTCAGGTTCACCGCGCCAAAGCTCAACCGCTCCAAAGGATTCACGCCAGACGAAGCCGCAGTGGTTTTAAAGGCCGCTCTGGCGCACGTACCCAAGCCTTCAGACAATCCCCAAACCCGCGAAGGTCCGCATCTAACGGCGGCTAAGAAATGGGTTCCTTGGATTTGCGCACACTCTGGCGCGCGCGTCGCGGAGATCACCCAACTACGGAAAGAGGACATTCGCGCGCAAGACGGCGTTCAATTTATCAGGATCACGCCCGAAGCTGGTTCGGTAAAAACGGGCAAATATCGCGACGTGCCGATTCATCCGCAATTGATCGAACTTGGATTCCTGACCTTCGTCGAGGACGCCGCAGATGGTCCGCTTTTTTACGCGACCAAGACCCGCACCGGAACGACGCACCCGTCAAAGACTGTCGCGGGCAGAATCAGCCAATGGCTGAAATCTTTGAACGTTGTTCCGCCAGAAGTAGACCCCTCGCATGGCTGGCGGCATCGGTTCAAAACGGTCGGACGCGAAGCAGGCATAGACCCGAGAGTCCTGGACGCAATCCAAGGTCACGCGGCGCGCACGGCTGGCGACAACTATGGCGACGTAAGTCTGAAGGCGTCTATGCTCGCTATCGGCAAGCTTCCGTCGATCGATTTGGCTGATTCAGATGGATAATCTGTAATCCACTAAAAGCTAATCACACAACTACCTAAAATAGTTGTATATTAAGTGTATTTTAATGGTATACTTATGTCATAGCAATTGACATTGGTATATTCATTTTATGGCATTCTGGAATAGCTGGTTTGAAAAGAAGAGTTCTGGCATTAGTTCGCCAGAACCTTGGCTTTTCGATCTATTTGGCTCTGCTACGGCATTATCTGGCGAACTTGTTTCGCCTTACGCTGCATTGAAGTGTACCGCCGTCTCTTGTGCGGTCAGAGCTATTTCCGAAGCGGTTGGCCAGCTTCCAATTCATCTTTACTCCAAAGACGACAACGGCGCTAAGTCCCGCGCCACAAGTCATCCGCTCTATAATATCCTGAACAAATCGGTAAACGACTTCACGTCCTGCCAAGAATTCCAAGAGCAAATGGTTCGCGACGCGCTTCTGTTTGGGAATGGCTACGCTCATATCAATCGCGTGAATGGCAAGGTAGTCGAGCTAACCCGGCTTCGCCCTGAAGCTTGTTCGGTCTTTGAGGATCAAATTACAGGCGAGCCTGTTTACCGCCTGACGACGAACGGCACGAACGAATGTCGCGAACTTCCTTATCGCGACGTCTTCCATCTGAAAGCACCGGTTGGCGCATTTCTCTATCGTGGCGAAAGCGTCGTTATGCAGGCGCGTGAGGCTATCGGCTTGGCGCTGGCGCTAGAAGCCCATGCGGCGCGTCTCTTCGCGTCTGGCGGACGTCCTAGCGGCGTCCTTACATTTCCCGGCAAACTAACCGCCGACGCCGCATTGCGCATTCGCAACAGTTGGCAAGCCTCGCACGCTGGCGCGAATTCAGGCCGCACGGCGCTCTTGGAAGAAGGCGCAGCTTTCCAAGCTCTAAGCTTCAACAGTGTTGATTCCCAATATATTCAAATCAGGGAGTTCGCCATTGCGGAAATCGCCCGCGCCTTCCGCGTCGCGCCAATTCTGCTTCAGGACTTGGGCCGCGCGAACTTCAAGAATTCCGAAGAGATCGCGCAACAGTTCGTCAACTTCACGTTGATTCCTTGGGTTCGCCGCATCGAATCTGAAATCTATTTGAAGTTGATCGAACCTCCTGAACGCGATCAGCTACATGCGGAATTCTGCTTAGACGATTTGCTCAAAGCCGACCTCTTCCAGCGCGCCCAAGCCTACCAAATTTTCATTCAATCGCGGATTTTGAATCCGAACGAAATTCGCGAGCTGGAGAACAGAGCGCCATACGAAGGCGGCGATGCGTTCATCAATCCGAACACTACCAGCGGCAACAATCCAGACGTCGCTGTAGAGGCCGCCGAACCCGGCAAACCGCCTGAAGCTTCGGAGCCTAGCTTATGACAACGGACACCCGCCTGACGGCCTTCTTTGGCGATCTTGAACACGATTTTCAGATCACGCCAGCGTTGATCCCCGAACTAGAGCGCGTCACGGAATCAGGCATCGGTTCGCTTTGCAGGCGCTTATTCAACGGCGACTTCCGCCACGCGGATATGATCGAAACCATCCGCCTCGGACTCATTGGCGGCGGCGCTAATCCGCAACAAGCCTCTCTCCTTGTGAAGGCTTACGCGCTCAATCGCCCGCTTGATGAAACGCTTCCCCTGGCAATCGATATCCTAAGCGTGCTCTGGTTCGGCAATGGCAACAAAACGAATGAAAATTTAGATGAACAAGCTTGAATTCAAATCAGCTCTCTCCGTATCGGATGAAGGTGAAATCAGCGGGATTGCTTGGGTCTTTGATACGCCTGATCGAACCGGCGACATCATTACAAAAGGAGCCTTCTCTACCGCGCCTTCAAGGCTTCCTATTTTATGGTCGCATGATCAGCGCGAAGTACTTGGCGTATGGAACTCAGTGCGCGAAACGGCGCAGGGTTTGGAAGTCAAAGGCCGACTCCTAGTTAATGACGTTCAACGCGCGGCGGAGATTCACGCCCTCGTCAAATCCGGCGCAGTGCAAGGCCTCTCCATTGGCTTCAGCGTTCAAAAGGCTACGTCGCGTCCGCGCGGCGGGCGTACAATTTACAAAACCGATTTGCAAGAAATCTCCATTGTCAGCGTTCCCGCACATCCGAACGCGCAAATTCTCACTGTTAAGGAAAACATTTTGGAACACGAAGATAATAACGCGCCGGATTATGCGGCGCTTGAAACCAAATTCAACGAACTCGAGACCAAGTTCAACAGCGTCAACATTCTGACCAATCGCCTCGACAAAATCGAGACGCGCCTAAATCGCCCCGGAACGGGCAATGTCGAAACCAAAGACAACGCTGGCGAGAGCGAAACCAAAGCGTTTGACAATTTTATGCGGCTTGGGGTCGAACGTATGCCGCAGATCGAGACCAAGGCTCTTATCTCCAGCACGAATTCGGCAGGGGGGTTTACTGTTCCACCCGCGTACCTTGCAGAGATCACCAAGCAGCTTGTTCTCTACTCTTCGGTTCGTTCCCTCGCGCGCGTTACAAGTGTCGGCACGACTCCCGTCCTACTTCCGAAGCGCACCGGAACCACGACTGTTTCGTGGGTTGACGAGGGTTCGCCTTCGCCAAGCACGCAGCAGACCTATGATCGCCAGAGCTTCGATATCTTCGAAATGGGGGCGCATTGTGACGTGTCGAACCGCCTTCTCGAAGATTCCATGTTCAACCTTGAATCTGAAATCGCAATGGATTTAGGCCAGCAATTCGGACTTTCTGAATCCGCCGCTTTCATCGGCGGCAACGGAATCGGAAAACCGGCTGGAATTATCGGCAACGCTTCGATTCCCTTCACGCCCGGTCTTAACAGCCTGACTTTTATTACGCCCGGACTCTTGATCGAAATGTTCTACAGCCTACCTACCTTCTACGCGAAGAATGCGGTTTGGACCATGTCGCGCGGAATGATGGGTTACATTCGCGGTCTCGTGAACGGCCTTGAACAGTTCCTTTGGCAGGATTCCACTGGCGGGCTTGCTGGCGGACAACCGGCAATGTTGCTCGGCCGCCCAATCATCGAAATGCCGGAACTTCCGCACCACCAGAACGGCGATGGTTCGCCGCTCGCTATCGGCACGATTCCGATTATCTTCGGCGACTGGCAGGCGGGGTTCCGCATCTTCGACCGTGTTGGCGTTTCGATCATGCGGGATCCGTTCTCCCAGGCAACGGATGGTCTTGTACGTTTTCATGCCCGTAGGCGTGTTGGCGGCGCTGTGAGCCTGCCGGAAGCCTTCCGATTCCTGAAAATCGCCGCGTAATTCAACCCACAAAGAGCCTGACCGATTAAGTCAGGCTCTTTTCATCAATTTTCATATAAGGCATTGTTTTTATGAGTATTTCTGCAACAGCACATACAAAATTGTACGTTTCTACCGAGTCTTACCCTGTCGGGTCAGCCTCTAGTAACCTTATTCTCACGAATTACACGACTGGCGTTGCCTGGAACGCTGTTGGAAACATCGAATCCATCGGCGAATTCGGCGACTCTGCAAGCGTCGTCAAGTTCGAGACGATCGAATCAGGCCGCGTTGAAAAGCTTAAAGGCATCGCCGATGCTGGGACGCTCACACTGGAATGCGCCCATGATCCTAGCGACGTTGGCCAAACGGAACTTCGCGAAGCCGCAACTGAAACTGTTCAGCGCGCCTTCAAAGTTGTTCTCCCCGATCCCCTGAACGCGACTGGTACGGGCACGACTTACTACTTCCGTGGTCTTGTAATGTCGGCGCGGACCAAGCTAGGCAAGGCTTCCGACGTTATCATCCAGTCGTTCGAAACCGAGGTTAATACCGCTGTTCTCTTGGTTGCTGCGACGGCGGGCGCGTAAGACCATGACTCTGGCGGCAGACGAGATCATTTTAACAATCGACAATAGCGAAATCCGTCTTCGCCCGACGCTTCGCGCGGCGATGCGCCTCGAACAAAAATACAATGGCTTCGACAAATTGCTTGAAGCCATTGCCGACGAAAATCTGTCAGTCATGGCGGACATTATCCGCGCGACTGCTACCGGCTATACGAGCATTCCAGATCTAATCGAGGAAATCGGGCTTCACCCTCTTCGCGTCGGAATCAACCATCTGGTTCCGCCGCTTATTTCCCTCGCTTTTCAGCTTGCCGGTTTTGACGAAGATTCGAAACCTGAGTCTGAAAGCAAATCGCGAGTCACATTCGCCGAGCACCACAAGAAACTTTTCCAAATTGGAACCGGGTGGCTCGGCTGGACACCAGAAACGACCTGGAACGCGACCCCTTCGGAAATCATCGAGGCTTATAACGGTCGCGTCGATTTGCTGAAAGCTATCTTCGGAGCAAGCGAAGAGGAAAAGCCGAACGTTGATCTAGCGACGCAAGCCCGAGTCGCCCTGGCGCGCTTCCCGATGCAAATCGTCACGCCCGAAGAGGTTGCGGCAGCATAATGCCGGTTCGCGCGCCTAGAATTTGCTCTTGCGGAAACATCGTTCCATCAAACGAGCGTTGCGCCTGCCAGATCAAGCGCGACCAAGAGCGTAAATATCGGTTCGACCAAACAAGACCAAATGCCCGCAAGCGCGGATATACGGCGGAATGGACAAAGGAAGCCAAAGCTTTTCTCAAGGCTAATCCGAACTGTCGGAAATGCGGCGAGCCTGCCAGCGTTGTAGATCACATTCAACCACATCGCGGCAACATGCGGCTGTTTTGGAACAAAGCCAATTGGCAACCGCTCTGCACCCACTGCCACAACGTAACGAAACAATCCGAGGAAAAGCGCCTTGGCATTTAGTCAGAACGTCATCCTGCCGCCTAACTCGACTTGGATAGACATCGGCCCAGGACCACTCAAAATCGAGGGCAATAGTCGCGTAATGTATTTTGTCTCGGACGATTTCCCGACCGTAACGCATGGCCCCTTTGTCGGCCTCGGAACGCTGGAAGAAATCTCGAACGCCGCGAACCACATTTGGGTGAAAAACACAGCCAAATGCTACGTGGAACTTTTCATCGTAGCACCCTCAATAATTGTTATCCCGCCTTCCAACAATCCAAACGAAGGACTTGGAATGTTATTCACCTTTGGTGTCGAGTTTTAATAATGCCAATCCAGACCTTCAATCCGCCAGTAAAGCCAAGCGCCGGACTCAGATCAAAACCGGAAATCAAAATCGCCAAAGCATCCTTCGGCGACGGCTATACGCAATCATCCCCGGATGGAATCAACTATGTTCGCCAAGTAGTTGAACTTACTTGGGACGTCTTAACCGCAAGCCAAGCAAGCTCAATAACAACATTCTTTTCATCGCAAGGCGGTTATTTGTCTTTTCTTTATCAAATCCCTGGCGATTCTATGCAAATAAAGTATACTTGTGACGATTGGAGCGACACGCATCTTTCAAACGGTCTACACAAGATTACCGCAACCTTCAGACAAAGTTTTAATCTTTAATGACAACGAACGAAACGGAACAAAAGTATCAGCTTCGCGCCCTATGGACTGCGGTTATTACCCAAGCCTTCGACGATTCTAAGTATATAGGCGTAGATAAGCGCGCAATCCTAGATCGATCCGAAGCAAGAGCTTGGCTAACAGGTCACTCAAAAGACTTCCTAGACGCCTGCTCCCTCGCGGAAGTAGACCCGGATTATATCAGAAAGAACGCCCGCGACGTAATTGAACAAGCGAAGCGCGACGAAGTTACAAAAACACCTCGCAAACGCGGTCTCTCACCTAATGAGAGATTCTTTGAGCATGACGGCAAAACTCTAAACATTATACAATGGGCAGACTTAGCAGGTATTTCGTACACGACAATGCTACTGCGATTAAAGCAGGGTTACACAATCTCACATATCCTTGATCTTTATTTGTATAAGACGATACGAGACAAAAGAGCAGCTAAGACGCTTATAGAACATGACGGAAAGTCTCAGAGCATTTCAAACTGGTCAAAAGATCTAAAGATGGGTCGGCGTACTTTAGAGAGGTACATTAGCCAAGGCTTATCTATTAAAGAGATCCTTGAGCTTAGGAAGATTGAAAGTAAAGCGAAGAACCCGAACCTGTTGCATAAAAGAAACACCAAGGCCGGGGGTAGGTCGGAAGTTATTGATATTATTAAGGAACCGGCGGCGGATGGTTCGCTCTATATTTTTTCGATTTAGGATTTCAACATATGCACATATCTTTATATACTTTTAAGGCTTTGAAATGACGGATTATATCGACCTTGCTGATCTGAAAGCGCACTTGAATATCATCGGCAACGATGATGATGAACTTCTAAACAGCAAGATCAGCGCAGCTTCCGAGTGGATTGATACATGGATTCTTCCGCTTGATCCTTTGCTACCGGTTCCCAATCCTCTTCGGGAAGCAGTTCGAAAGCTTGCGGCGGATTTCTATGAACATCGAGAGAGTTCGAACAACGAAGCAACTATCGAGACTCAATTCGACGTTTTTATACTTCTTTTGCCCTACCGGGAATTCGAATTTTAAATGAGCATCGAATCTCTTCGCCAGCGTCTCGCATCCATCCCCAAAAGCGTCAGGGAAGCCGTACAGCCTGCCCTCGCCAAATCCGGCAACGAACTCGCCTCGGCAATGAAAGCCCTTGCAGCGCCCTCGCGAGACACTGGCGCTTTGATCGACTCGATTCATGTAACCTTAGGCGGGCAAACCACGCCCCCTTATTCGCAACCGGGCGGAGCTACGCTTGTTCCTGAGAACGCCATTGCGGTCACTGTTGGGGATAAGGAAGGTCGTTATTCACACCTCGTGGAATATGGGACGGCGCAAGCAGCGGCACAACCATTTTTCTGGCCTGCTTATCGCCTTCTAAAGAACCGGATCAAGCGCCGCATAACGACTTCCATTAATAAATCCGTTCGGGAAGGCTGGACAGCGTGACCGAGGCGTCTCTTGCCCTTCAGGAAGCCATTAGAGCCGTCCTGATAGCCAATCTCCCCTTAGCGGCTATGGTTGCACCCGAAGCGATCTTTGACCGTTCACAACGCCCTGAAATCTTCCCATGCATTATCATCGGCGACGGTCAAACGGTCTTGGAAGACACAGCCTATGACCGGCGCGTGATTCGAGTTTTCAGCGATCTTCACGTTTGGACAAATGAGGGCGATCTTTCTTCGGTCAAGATCATTGCTGGCGCGGTTCAGGAAGCCCTACGCGGCGTTGTTCTGACCTTGCAGGATCATAGCGTTGTCGATTTCAAAATAGCCTCAACGCGCTTCGGCGCCGATCCTGGCGGGCAGCACGCCCATGCCGTTATCGGCGCCGAAGCGCTCTTACAGGAATCCGCACAATGATGGCTGGAAAATTAGATCGACCGATCATTGTCGAGCGCTCGACAACCGTAACAAATTCGCTCGGAAAAGTGATTCAGACTTGGACTCCGCACGTCTTGGCGCGCGCCCAAATATTCAACCAAAAGATCGATTCCGTTGAACATGCTTCGGGCTCGATTACGGACTCCAAATTGATTTTTAGAATCCGTTGGATTGCGGACATAACCCTTGATGACCGAATTATGTACGCGAACAAACCGTATTTAATAAAAGAGCTTTCTGAAATCCAACGCAGGCGCGGCTGGAATATCACCGTTGAAAGGCAAGGCAAGTGACCCGAGGCTGTAGACCAAAGAACATCGTCAAAGGCTCCAGCACCCTGGACAATATCCCCAAATGTCCGGCTTGGCTTTCGAGTCATGCAAAATCGGAATGGAAGCGCGTCGCGCCGATCCTTGTCGAAAGAAATGTTCTGACCGAGGCGGATTTGCCGACGCTCGAAAGCTATTGTTGTTCCGTTGGAACGATCAGAGAATGCCAGACACAAATCAGCCGGGACGGAATAACCGTCGTCACGCCGCACGGAATCAAACGGCATCCGGCTGTTGGCATCCAAAACGCGGCGCAAACTACGGCGCGGCTCTTAGCGAACGAACTTGGATTGACGCCCGTTAGTCGCTCGCGTCCTAGCGTTCGCGATCAAATGCCCGAAGGCGAAGACGACCTTGGCTTGGACTGATTCATATCCGGCGTGGATTTTTGATGATTCCCCTATCGATGACCCGTTTGGATTTGGCGAGCGCGCGGTCAAGTTTCTACGGGCTTTAAAGCATCCTAAGACGGGCAAAGGCTTCCAGCTTGATCCTTGGCAAGAAAGGATCGTCAGGCGCATCTACGGCCCGCGCAAGCCCGATGGAACGCGCATCGTTAAGAACGTCGTTATGATGGTGCCACGCGGCGCTAGAAAAACGACGCTAGGCGCTGCATTAGGACTCTTGCATACCATCGGCCCTGAGAAGGTTCCGGGCGGTCAGATCATTTGCGCCGCTTATGACCGCGATCAGGCGCGCATCGCCTATGAGGAAGCATCGGGCATTGTTTGCGCCGACAAGCGGATTCAATCCGTCGTCAGGATGCTAGATTACCGGCATCAAATTATCCATTCGAAGAGCCGGGCGAATCTTCGGGCGGTTTCTTCCGACGCGGCGGCGCAAAACGGAAGGACGCCTTCGTTCGTTTTGTTTGATGAGATTCATGCTTGGCGCGATCGAAAGCTATATGATGTTTTGCGTACCGGACTCTCGAAAACATCTGGCACGCTTTCGGTAACAATCTCACAAGCAGGACGTGGGCAAGAGAACGTCGCCTATGAAATCTTCGACTACGCCCGCAAGGTGGCGCGCGGCGAAATTGAAGACGCTGGAACGCTTCCAATCCTGTTTGAGACGGCCCAAGACGCGGATTGGCGCGACGAAGATGTTTGGTTCAAATGCAATCCCGGTCTGGCGCTTGGCTATCCTGATCTTGACGCCCTACGCCAAGAGGCGCGCGAAGCTGAAAACCGCCCTGCCCTACGCGAGAAGTTCAAAAACGATCATTTGAATATTTGGCTCGATCATTCGAGCGACCCATTTGTTGACATGCAAATTTACGATCAGGGTTCCGCGCCGATCGATCTTGATGCGCTGGCAGGTCAACCATGCTGGCTTGGAGTCGACCTTTCCAGCAATGGCGACCTGACATGCATTGTTGCGGCTTGGCGTGACGGCAAGGGCGGCTATATCGTGCATCCTTGGTTCTTTTGTCCAGCTGATAATCTTCGACGCCGCGCGGACAAAGACGGCGTTCCCTATCCGACATGGGCGGAAGACGGATTCATTCTGCCGACCGAAGGCAACGTTGTGGATTTTCGATATGTCGAGGGAACGATTCGCGATCTATGCGAGCGCTTCGACGTGCGAGAAATTGCCTTCGATCCGCACCTTGCGCGAAACATGCTGAACAATCTTTTGGAAGATGGATTTGCGGCTGTTGAGTTTCGTCAAGGTTGGGTTTCGATGGCACCGGCGATCAAGGAGCTAGAAAGATCGATTCTTTCCGGCAAGTTTCAGCATGGCGGGCATCCAGTTCTTCGTTGGAACTTCGACAACATCGCTTGCACTGAAGATAGCGCGGGAAATCGCGCGTTCAACAAAGGCAAGAGTCGAGACAGAATCGACGGCGCTGTTGCTACGGCGATGGCTGTTGCTAGAGCTTTTTCCGGCGACGATGAACGTAGCGTTTATTCCGATATTTCAGAACGCCCCGATGGGCTCTTATTCTTTTAGGGATCGAATTTTATGTCAGGTGAAGTTGAACAACTTACCGTACTTTTGGAAGCCAGAATCTCGAATTTCGAGAAGGCGTTTCAGAAGGCGTCTAAGACCGCAAACGATAATTGGGCTCGGATTGAAGGTCGCGGAAAAAGCGCCTCCAAGAATCTCGAAAACTCATTCGCGAAAGCCGCTGAAGGCGTCAACCGGCAAGCGCATAAATTAGGATCAACGTTCGCCGATAGTTTTGGTTTGAAAGGCGCGGCGGCTGGCATCGCAACGGCTTTGAGTGTCGAAACTGTTGCGAAATATTCCGACGCTTGGGTTAGCGCCAGCAATAAAATTGGCGCGGCGATAGGCGACGTTTCGAAAGCCTCCGCGTCGACCGAATTGGTTGCCGGGATTGCCGATCGGTCGCGCTCTGGCTTCTCTGAGACCGCAAGCTTGTATGCGACTCTATCGAGGGCTTCGAAAGAGCTTGGCGCTTCGCAGGCCGATGTTAGCGTTGTCACTGAAACCGTTAGCAAGGCGCTTCAGATCGCGGGCGCCAGCGCCGAAGAGTCATCATCGGCGATCTTGCAATTGGGTCAGGCTCTAGGCTCTGGAAAGCTTCAGGGCGACGAACTTCATAGTCTGTCTGAAAATGCGCCACTTTTAACCAATGCTATCGCCAAATCGTTTGGCGTGACGGTCGGCGGTCTGAAGGAATTGGGAGCCGCTGGCGAACTTACATCGAAGAAAGTGTTTGACGCTCTAAAAGGCGCATCGACCGAAATCAATGACGCCTTCGGAAAGACGACGACCACCATCGGTCAGAGCTTCAAACAACTCGAAACCGCAGCAATCCGATATGTGGGAACCTCGAATGCTATCAAGACGGCTAGCGGCGTTGCGACGGCTGCAATTCATGGCCTTTCAGAGAACTTCGGAACCGTTGCTAATGGCGCAATCGCCCTTGGTTCGATCTTGGCGGTTCGGTTGCTTGCGGCTGGCATTACGCCTGCCCTAGGCGGCTTAGGGGCGCTTGTGGGCGGGCTTGGCGCTGGCGTTGTCGGCATGGGCGCTCTGACGACTGCTTCAGGCGTTGCAACGGCTTCAGTGGCGCTCTTTGGGCGCGCAATGGCGATTGCGGGCGGACCTATCGGCTTAGCTTTGCTTGGAGCGGCGGCGGCGATCACCTACGTTGCGTCGAAGGCTTCCGAAGGCAAAGCCGTAAACGATTTGTACGCCAAGGCGCTTGACGACGTGAAAGCTTCGGCGACTGGCGCGACGCCTGCCATTCGTGAAGTAGGCAACGCCGCGAGCGACGCCGCGCATAAAATTACGGAAGTGACTCAGGCGACCGAAAACACCAATCTCGCGACATTCGCCCAAGAGTCTGAAAACCTTTCCGATCAGCTTCGCGGCATGATTCAGAGCCTCGAACAATTCGGGGCGACAAAAGTTTCGAATGGCGAGAAAGAGGCCGCACTGAAACTTTTGGAAGCTGCTCTTTCCGGCGATGAAAAAGCGGCGTTCGCGGCGAAACAAAGCCTGATCGATATGGGTAATGCAAACCCAAATTTTGCATCGGCATTCTCGAGCTTCAACGTCCTTCTAGAGAAGCTCGCAACCGTCCGGCAAGCGGCTCTAAACGCCCGCAAAGCGATTGACGATGCGCAAGCCGCTGAAACGAAAACGCATGACGCGAATCAAACCGGCGTCGCCGAGTTCGAGGGCTTCCAGAAAGAGCAAACCTCGAACAAGGATTTTCTTGCGGAAGAGACGCGCCGAAGCAAACTTTCGGCGAAGGAAAAGGCGCTTGAAGATCGGGCCAAAGAGCTTCGCGACGCCGCAAAGAAAGCTGGCGGCGCTCTGAGTCCCGAAGAATCGAAAACCAATGCGGCGACTCTGATCGCGAACGAAGATAAGGTTTCGGAATCCGAGAAAGAGCCGAAGAAAGCCTCGACCAAGAAAGCGCCAAAGACCGACGAAGAGAAGCGCGAAAATATTATCAAGCGCCAGATTACAAGCCTAGAGGAAGAACGCCGAACAACCGAATCCGAGGTAACTACCCTCGGATTATCTAATACTGAAAAGCGCGTTGCAATCGAGCTAGCGAAGCAGCACGTCGATGCAACCTCGAATGAAGGTAAAGCTATCCGTGACAATGTTACGGCGATCGAACAAGGTAAGCAGGCGCTTACGGACTACGCCAAGGCGCAAGAGCAAGCGAAGCAGCAAGCCGAGTTCTTTAAGTCATCTGTCGCGGAGTCTTTGAGCGATCTAATTGTTGACGGAAAAGGCCTTGGCGATATTTTCAGCGATCTAGCTAAGACGATTGAGAAGGCTGTTTTGAAGGCGGCGTTGCTTGGCGAGGGACCATTAGCGGGACTTCTAGGCGGCGGCGCTACAGGCGGCTTGCTTGGCGGGCTTGGTAAGATGCTTGGGTTCGCCGATGGCGGGCATGTCGAGGCTTCAGGCGCGCCTAGCTGGACTCACATTCCGGCGTTCGCGAATGGCGGGCAAATTTCTGGTCCAGGTACAGGCAAATCGGATTCGATTCTGGCGGCGGTTTCGAATGGCGAGTTCGTTGTCCGCGCCGATGCGACGAAGCAAAACCTTCCATTGCTTCAGGCGATCAATTCGGGGAAGCTTCCGAAGTTCGCAACTGGCGGCTTAGTTGGTGCGCCGTCGATGCGATCAGCGCCAAGCATGGCTTCGGGCGGCGGTATGACGACTCAGAACGTCAATCTGAAAAACGAGATCACTGTGAACGCTAACGGCGGGACTTCGGCGCAAAATAGCGATCTGGCGACGCAAATCTCTCGCCATGTCGAGGCAACTACAAAACAGTTGGTTATAGAGCAAATGCGGCAGCAAATGAGGCCGGGCGGACTTTTTAGCCGGTAACGGTTCGACGCAACGAGAGATTCCCTCACGGCTGTTTATCATACCTACTAATTAGGTAGTTCGCGAAAGCACTACAACTCACAAGCATGTAACGAGCATCTGCTTCGTCTATATTTGCAGCCTCACTCAAGCCGTGTCGAATTCCACCTTCATCGCTTGTGTAACCGTAAAGTTGTATTATCCCACTCTTAAATGCCTTATGCAACGAATGCTTTTTATCGATTTCATTAATAGCCGCACCTAACGTCGCATTTGCTAGACCTGTAACGATTTTTGCTGCGGACTCTACCGCTGAAATCGACTCTTTAATGCTATTACGATAATCAGGCTGAGGTTTTTGGCTATATAACTCCAATGCTGTTCTGACATGCTCGGAAACCGGCCCGAAGCGATCGATATGCTTTGTTGCTTGTTCAAGCTCCTGCATTTCAATTTCATTTGTAATAGATGCTAACTTGCCAGCAATAAATCGATAGGCGGATTTTTCAATTTCAAGAACCCGGTTAATATCGCTTTCAAATTGTTGCTGTTTTATTATTTCATATAGACATTTAGTACGAAGAAACTCGACAATATTCAAAACATCGAACCATTGCGCAAGTTGAAAATGCCCAAGTACATTTTTTACAAATGAATCAGTTACACGGGGCAGGCTATCGACGGGAAGCTTAAAGTAAAATATATACATTAATCGTGCTATAGAATGCATATGATCCGCTGCTAAGTGATCGCGAGTCTTAGTGAAAAAATACCGCCTGCAAACATTCCAGAGAGAATTTCTAAGATCAATATCTAAGTCAGCAATCTGTATCGTCTTTTTCTTAGTAATACCCATTCGCTCTGAAAATGACGTCATCCTAATAGCCTTTTTATCACGCCAAAAAAATCCTAGCGGCAGGACGCCAACCGTTAGCCTACGACACCCCGCCGCACCATGAATTTATGCATCGGTTTGGTGCGGCGCTATATCGATTTAGTTGAACAAAGAAAAACCCCGGATCATTTCTGATCCGGGGTTCTTATTATTGGAGATTTTGGGAATCCAAGAAATGCCGACTGAGAGTTCCAGTGAACAAATAACCGGAAGAAACAATCTGATATTAGTATAGCGAGAATCCGAAGCGTTACAATAAAATATTCAAATTGTAATCGATTTTTATATGTGAAATAATAAAGCCCTGAACAGTTGACGAGACTGTCCAGGGCTTAAACCAAAAACAAAGAAGGCTCAATTTCAATGTCAATCACCAACCAAGGAAGTCTAAGTAAGTGACCGATTTGTATTATAGCGGCATTCCGAGCGGTTTCAAGACAAATTACAAAAAAGTAGCAGCGCCTAAAGAGCTTGATCCAGCCGAACTTGAAGCGGCGCTTGCAGAACTTGATTCTTATGAGTCTCCAGACTCCATTGCTTCCGAGCCTGTCGAGCCTGAAGAATCCGACGCGGAATTAGAAGCCCGCGCCCGCAAGAACCCAAAATATGCGGAATTTTATGCAATCGCCGATCGCATAAGGGCTAAGCGGACGCCGCTTAGCCCGACCAAATTCACTTCAAGCGCAGTGGATCATCTCGAGCCGACGCCCGAAGCAAAGCAGCCTCAACTTGTTCAACCGGATGTTGCAAGGCGTCGAGTGATCCTTGAACAAAGGCGCGCGGTTCAAGACGCGATAAAAAAGTATTCGCCTGAAGCTCGCGCCGCCGCTTTAGAGATTGAACGCGCCGAAAATCGGAAATGCTGGCGCATCGAAAAAGAAGCTGAGCGCGCCGCTTACAAAGCATCTTCGGCGGGCTTTGAAAAGCAGTTAAGTAAAGACGCCACGAAACTGCTTAAGAAGCTCAACGCTGAGTGCGCAAAGAAAACCAAGTCGCCCATGCTCGAACAGATCGCCGAACGCACGCATGAGCTAATCGGCTGGTGGCTGGCGCGCCAAAGGGCGATCCGTGAGTATGGCGACAAAGCGGGACTTGGTAGGATCGCGGCTATGCACGGAAAAGGCGCGACGAAAAGCCAAGCTCAAACCCGAATGCGCATTATCGCCGATCTTGAGGCCGCCGGAATATGGCCGAAACAGCCGCTAGGGGTATAGCCCTTAAGCCGTTAAGGGCTATACCCCTAAATCGAGTTTCTGAGCATTTGGGGGTATAGCCCTAAAAATCAAAAATATGTCCAAATTTCCGGCTAAGTCATTGATAAATAACAGACTTATTTTGCAAAGGGTATAGCCCTAAAAATCAAAAATTTGTCCTATAAGAGATATACTAGATTCTAGATAATAAATTTAAACTAAGGCTCGCAGGCTTTTTCAAATCGCCTGCGGCGATCGAACTTCGGGCTTCGTTCGCTTCGCTCACGTCCCGCCCTCGTTCGTTAGGTCAAATTGAATCTCCGGAGAGAATTAATTCGAACCATCCTCGGAGATTCAAAACCCTTGCGGTTAGCTCCGGGCTTCCCCGGAACGAAAACCATCTCTTTTCCGCCCGGAACAACTTTCAAGCCTCGGTCAAGCTCTCAACGCCTTTCAGGATCAATAGAAACAGGGGTCTAGGCGCTCCAAAAAGAACTAAGAGCTACCACCATAGCCGAAACACAAGATTCCTGTCAGCGGGCTTCCTAGAGCCTTTGTAAATCGAGGCTATTTTTCGGCACAAGGATGAGGGCGGCGCTATACCTAATCAATCGATTTTGCGCGGGCACCTGGAAAGCTTTTAGTATTGTTTAGATATATTCTAAGTAAGTACTTACTTATACTATACATTACATAATTTTAACTTGATATTTTTCCGGGATATGCGACAAACACCCGTCTTAAGCGCATCAACATTGGAGAAATACATGAAACCGAAATTAGAAGCTGACTCTTCGATCTATCTCGAATCAGAAACGTACTGGAGTTTGATTGAGGCGATTTATCATCTGGAGCGCGACCCCGAGACGGGGAAGCCGAGCGTCGATGATATCAAAATGGCGCTCGCGAACATTGGGGATATCTATCGTGAACAAATCCGGGACATCGAATAAATAGGCTGTCCAAAAATGTAACAAAAACTCGCCATTCCGATGTAACACTTTTCGACTTCTAGCAGCACTAAGTGATTGATTATGAACAATAATAAAAATTGACAGTAGAATTCAATCCTGTCTCGCAGCACCATCAAACGCCTTGAAAGATCAGCAACTTGTTGATTTTATAGAGAACCCAGACGCCCTTCTGTTACACAAGGGCGACACACAAATGGTTCTCAAAATGCCCTGCCCGACCAAGCGAACCGGCTCCAGCAACTGGCATTATCGCCGCCGCCTGACCGCCGCAGAGAAGCGCACCCTCGCAGCTATTCCCCGCGATCATTGGCCGCGCGGCTTCGGCAAGGCGGAAATCTGGATCACCCTCGGCACGGCAGACCCTGCAAAAGCGAAGGCGCTGTGCCCGCAAGTCGCCGCAGACGTGGCCCGCACGCTGGCTGGTCTAAGCACTGGCGTCCGCCGCCTCACCCAAAAGGAAATCATCGCCTTCGCCGGGAAGGTCTATCGCGCATGGGTTGAGCGTCACGAAGACAATCCGCACGAGCCTTCCACATGGGGCAACATTCGCCGCATTCAGGCGAAAAACCGCGAAGGCGAACTTTTAGAGCGCTGGATGGGAGGCTACGTGGATCGCCTTCTTGTCGCAGAGGGAATTGACCTCGCGCCTGCCCAACGCCCCGCCGTGATGGCCGCAGTGTCGGACGCCACGATGCAAGCTACGGATCGTCTGGCCCGCAACGCGCAAGGCGATTACACCCCTGACCCCGCCGCCGCCCGGTTCCCCGAATGGCAAGAGCCTAAAGCCCCGGTCGGTGCCCAGCATTCCCCAGCCTCGCTACGCGCCCTCTTCGAAGGCTGGCAAGCGGAGCGGCAACGCGCCGACAATGACGGCACTGTGCGGGCATGGCGTCCAATCGTCGATAACCTGATTGCTTTCCTCGGGCACGACGATGCAGCCAAGATCACCCAAGGCGACGTGATCCGCTGGAAAGATCACCTCATCACCGTCTTGAAGCGAGACCCGCACTCGGTCATGAAGACAAACATCGCGGCCGTGAAGTCGGTCCTGCAATGGGGCGTCGATAACAACCGGCTTAATGGGAACGCGGCCAAAGGCGTGCGGGTCCGCGCCCCTGCGAAGCCCCAGCCGCGCGCCAAAGACCTGACGGAAGCGGAAGCCAAGGCAATCCTTTCGGCAACCCTTAAAGTCGTCCGAGGCCGTCAATCGGCAAAGAACGTGCTGGCGAAACGCTGGTGCCCCTGGCTCTGTGCCTACTCGGGCGCGCGTATCACAGAGATGACGCAGTTGCGCAAGGATGACTTCGAAGAGGTCGGCGGCATATGGGTCATGCACGTAACGCCGGACGCGGGCGGAACTAAGACCGGCAGACCCCGAACAATCCCGCTGCACCCTCACCTAATCGAGCAAGGCATTCTTGATATGATCGCGGCGGCTCCCCCCGGTCCGCTGTTCTATGCGCCGGACCCGAAACATCCTGACGGCATTTCAAAGAGCCGTGCGCAGAGCGTCAGCGGGAAAATCTCTGCATGGGTCCGGGCAGACTGTGGGGTGTCAGATCCTAACGTTCAGCCTAACCATGGCTGGCGGCACCTATTCAAGACCCTATGCGACTTGCACGCCGTCGAAGAGAAATTCTCGGACGCCTTGACTGGGCACGCGGCCAAGACAGTCGCCCGTCAATACGGAACGCGGCTTGCCCCGGTTCTTCATCGAGAGCTTTGCAAAATCCCCCGGTTTGAGCCATTAACTGACTAATAATTAAGGCCAAATATCTGCAAGATGTCCTTATCGTCATGATAACAATGGCCCGCCCGGCCCCGCTCTGCATTCACTAAGACGCCTCGAAGCTGGCCTGACAGGCGGAGGGCGGACTTGCTTCCCCCGGCCTGCCATTGGACAGCCTTCGATCCGTAGCAGAACCAATGCCCCTTAATGAAGCCATCAGTGCCCGTCTCCTTGTCATCGAAACCAGGATCACCCAACCAGGACAGGACACCCGCCTACCGCTCAGTACGTCATGCCGCCAAGGCCCTGGATAAAATTATTGGGCAGCGCCCGATGCATTGTGCGAAGGTGGTCCCGAAGCCGCTCCCTAAGGCCGCCGCAATGATTGGCTGGCAGCGGAAGCAAGTAGCGCGCGCTATAGATAACTGCTTGATGCTGGGGTGCGGTTGAAGGCGAGACCGCTGCGAGGTGTCATTGGGGTCGGAGGCGGGCTCATGGTCAGGGGGACTTGCGTTCAGTCCATCGGAGCCGCTGGACGCGACAATAAGACGCGGGCCGCTCATCTGTCCGGGTACGGCGCGGATCCAGGAAATCCATAAAGCCCGTCAGGACGAACCTTGCCCGTTTGGCTAAACACCTTTTCGAAGAACGTCAAAAGGAATTTGTCCCACGTATCCGCCGATGCCGTGTTCAAGATTAGTCTTAGCCAGACGACATCCTCATACATATTGCCAGACGACGTTGTCCGATGCTGCATGATCATTAGAGCGCGGCCTTTCACGCCGACGATGCCCGCCTCGACTGTGTAAGGTGGCTCGCATTTCATGACATCCTTCATGAACGTCAGGTATTTTGGGAGCGTTTGGTGGAAGGTGTGCTCCATCGAGAAAGAAGATATCGTCTGGCGTTCCTCTGACTCTCCGCCCTCAAGAATGTACTTGTTCACTCCCCAAATTTCACCGTTTCGAAACAGCTGGGTGAAGCTGTCGATCCTGTCGCAGTCCCCACGCGAGTCGAAGACGTTGACGCCCCACTGGTTCACCCTCGGTATGCCCCCACGGCTGAGGCCAAACGTACAGTCGCTTGGATGTTGTTGTAACAGCGTGTCCACGGCAATCGGCATCGGAAGTTCGGTGCAGGGGATCACGCGCAAATAGAACGCGGGTCCGTGAGGCATTGTGTATTGCATCTCGTGAAAAATGGAGCGGGATTCGGCCAGAATGTCACCGTTGTTGAAGAAGAAAGCGCGAGAGGACGTGAAGGGTGTCTCTGCGAATAGCTTCCTTTCCTCCTTTGGCTTGTAGAGACTCAGCGCCGCGACTAACTTACCGACGAGCGTCTTTTTCTCGGTCGCAATCTCCAAAGGCGTCGCTTCGGGCGCAAGCATGTAGAGGATTGGGCCTCCTTTGTGTGCGAGGTCAAAAGGGACGCTATCGCGGGTGCCATAGTGCGTATTCAGAATCATCAAAAGCCCTTCTGTCCCCAGCGTGCGCAAAGCAAACCCGAGTTCAATCGCCACGTTAGGGTTCATGAGCCGCTTGCCGGTGGACGTGCTTCCGTCGTCGACCTTTCGGGCGGGACCGTTCCCTACTGGCGTCACATCGGCCACGAACACGGACGCCTCCTCTATCTTTTTCAGAATTTCTGCCGCCAAGTCTGGGCTGCCCTTCAAGCCCTTCCTGTCATGATCAAGGTGCATCCCGCCCTGAAATTGTTCGTCGGGCTCTTGGATGGCGTTCGCTTCCTTGATGTTCGCGATAGCTTCTTCGAGCGCGGAACGAATGAAATGCCTCGAAATCTTCCCCGGCAAGTCCGATTGCCACGCCCAAAATATTTTCACTCACAGATCCTAATGTTCGTAGACGGATTTCATAAAGAGCCGCGCGGCATTGCGCCATTATATAGGTGCGCCTTCCATCGGCAACGGCCAGCGAACCCCTACGGAACGAATAGCCCCGTTCCGTTTTCCGTAAGTAACTGAATTATTAACGTGTTTCCTTATGGGTCCCATATAAGGAGTAGATAGGTCCTCCTCTGATAGTCTCATTGGTTGGGGTGAACAATAGATAGCGTTCCCTTAGACAGCTTTGCAAGTGACAGGCATCCTGACACCCACAACACCCCCGGACACCTCTTGCATAGCTCGCAGCGCCACTTCCGACTTCGCGGCGGCTACAAGCAAACCATCGTGCAAGGGCAAGGCAGTCACGCCGCCATCCACAAGGCGCAAGAGCACGCCGACCATGATGCGGCTCTCGGTCATCATCAATTCCATTCCCGCCCCCGTCCCGACCACGCCCCTCAACACCGGGTGAGCCTCAAGGACCGCCTTGCGGACAATCCCAGGCGTCAGGCCTTTAGGCGCGCTGTGGCGTTCATCCGTAGGCCAAGCACGGCGTTCGCCCCGGTCGCACAAGAAGCAGTTGACGGCGAACTTCACAAAGGACCGCTTCACCGCCTCCAATCCCGGTATGGCGTAAAGATCGCCTTGGGGGGCTTCCTCGCCAGCCGCCGCATAGACAAGCCGAAGGAACATGCTGGAGAAGTCGAGGTTCGCAATGGGCTCGCCGTCAATGCGAATGCCGCCCCGCCGCTGACCCGCAAGGTTGAGCCAAAAGGCATTCCCAAAGAGACGCCCCATGCGGTCGAAGCGCGGCCCTTCATCGCCCTCAATGACAAAGTAGCGCCGCAAGGTCCGCTTGAAGGGGTCCACCCCGACCGCACCTTGTGCATTGCCCTCTGCGAAGCCGATATTGGCGGACGCTAGGTGGGCGTTGATGCGCTGGACTTCGGCCCGGTAAGTGCGGGAGTCGGGGGTGTCCCTGTAATCCACACGCTCGCGCTGTGTTATCCGCTCCGGCCCCCCGCTCTCCCATGAAAGCGTCGGAGTGTTGCGATTGAGGACGATGACTTCCTCGCGGGGATCGCGCCCAAAGTCCTTGAGGCTCACCCCAAAGCCTTCCACCATGCTGGCGACCCACGCGGAAGGCGCTACGGTAGTTGCCGAGACGCCCGTGATGCCAAGCCGCAACGCTAGAACATCGACAGCCTGTAGCCTTCCTAAGAGCGGCGAAAGGCCCTTCCCAAATGCAGGGTTGCCGTAGCGGGTTCCTTGACCATTTCCCCACTGGCCCTGCCAGCCCCGCCCACCATGTCTCAGCATGACCGCAAGGCAGCCAGACGCGGGAGGCATGAGGACAGCATAGGCGAGTTCCACAATGATCGCTTCGACCAGCGCCGCAAACCGTTCCGCGTCATCGCCTTTGCGCCGCCTCTTGCGCGCCCCCGTCCGGTTCTCATCAAGATCGCGCAATTCGAAGGACGCGAGCGCCACTTGGATCAGGTCCACTAGCGCACGCAATGGCTCGCCTTGCGCAACGCTCCATTGATCGAGCCACCGATTGCCAGCAAGCTGGCGATTGCCCGCGTGAACGTTGGATGCTCTATGGCTGGCATCGGGACATGCCTGAGAGCGTGCGCCGCTAATGGTTGCCGCCGGGGTCGGCGTGGTCATTGGGGTGTCGTTAGTATCGGTGGATTTCAAGCTTGGCTCCTTGCGGCGTCTCCTTCACGTCCACCGACTTCGGCTCACGCAACCGGTTCGGGTGGCGGGGCGGTTCATCTTCAAACACTGAAACAATGGCCGCGCGCCCACTGCCGCTGACATCCCGTTTGACGGCGAACCGCAGCGGATAGGGGCGCGAGAGGAAGTTATTTTTCCATTTCTCGCCCTTCGCCGTGACTCGGTCCTCAATCGCGTGCTTCATGGCAAGCACGTCTTTCAGGTGGTCCGCTGTGACCAATTCAGCATCTTCAGATAGCGCCGCCCCGAGATGCCGAAGGACCCGCCCCATTGACACTTGGAAGCCGCGAAGCTCTTGGACTTTGTCGGGGGCGGATGTTCGCTTCCAACGCTTCACAATGCCGCCGCCGATCTGGTTGAGAACTTTGGCCATCTGCACGAAAGCATATTCGCGGAATTTGAGCGGCCCGAGCCATTTCGGTGGGTCCGGGTCTTCCGCCAAGGCGGCTTCGACGCCAAGAGCGATGGCAAGCAACACCCGCGCGTCAACCTCGCGCCGCTTAATGCGCGCCCACACGGCCCGCGCTTTGTCGTCCGGGGACATTGCGCGGATATCGCTCGCTTCGACAACCTGCCCCGATGCTTCAAGCCGCCCTTCGATCCGCCTCAAAGCGTTCACAACGAAGAACTCCGAGACATTCGCTTTGCTCGCAAGCTGCGCGTTGATCCACTCGAAGGCTGCACGGCGATAGGGCGTCAATTGTGCGGCGGTGAGGCTGCTACGCGTCGGGTGGCCGTGTCTGCGGTAGTGGTCCCGATGCACCCGACAGAGCCGCCCTATGCCATGCTCTGTGGCGTCTAGAGGTGGGTGGTTGCACGGGAATACCAAACATCGGGCGTCGGCGTCTTTGCGGACCGTTGTGGCCTTGCGGATGGCCTCGGCGCGCTGCTTGATGCCTTTCTTCGAGTTCAGGGGTGGACGCGTCAGGGGGTTGCTCCTTGCCAGCAAGCTGGCCTTTCATGGGGTTGTGGAACGCTCGATTATTTCACATTAAAAGCGCGTGAATTGACCTGACCGCGCCTCGCCCAAACAGCCTGTCTCAGAAAAACTTGGATGGCGGCCGTTCAGCGGGAGGGCGGAAGGAAGGCCGATGCTCTTTGCAAACACCGGCCCTTTGTTCCTTCCCCTTAGGCTATCGTTTAGAACGCCGCAGTCATGGCCCGCGCCGCATCACTTAGGACCGCGCCCACCAAGATTTCCGCCATTTCGTCGCACCCCTGGTTGACCGAAACCCCGGACGTGCGTTCGTGCTTCTTGTAGGCCTGCCCGAGAGCGCGCCAGCTTTCAACGTCCTGAACCGTGGTTCCGTCTTCTTGCCTCCAGCGATTCCGCCGGAGCGCTTCAAGGCGCTCGAACGGATTGCCAAGGGGACAGTCAGGCGGCAGATTGATCCTAATGTCTCCGCCCGCCCGAATGAAATCCAAGGCCGCCGTTAATGCCTCCAAGAGCAAGCTCTCTGCGGTGCTTCCGCCGTCAGCCGCGCCGACCGCTTCCAGAGCCGTTGTAGCAGCGCCGCGGCAGTTGGGCCGTTCGTCGCGAACAACTACGTAGTACTTTTGCCGTCCTTGCGCCGTCGATCCTGGTCCTACCCACGCATCGCAACTCGGTATTCTGGCTTGCTCGGCAAGCATTCTGTCAACCCAATTGCCGGTTTCGTCGTCGTAAGTCGCATCGTATTCGTCCATGTTAACTCCTTGTTGGCTGCGTCAATGCAGAATGCAGAGGCCGCCGCTCTGGCTACAACTCGCGCGCCCACTATGAGCCTGTTTCGCGGTTGTGGTGGTTGTGGTGGTTGTGGTGATGCTGATGATTGTGGTCGGCGTTCAGACGCTGCTAAACCTTAGGCTCCGCAGCGGTGATTACGTCGCGCAAGAACCGCCGCCCCATGTCCGACAGACGGACCCGCTTAGTCCGCGCATCCTGAGGGTCCTTGAATGTTTCGATGAACTTGAGGCCATGACCGTAGCCTCGCGCGTCCTTTCCAGTCTCAAGGACTCGCAAGAGATGCGTCATCGACTGTTGAGATACATTCGCCCGCGCCGCTAGCTGCGTGACGCTTGGGCCGAAGTCCAGCTTGCCTCCCGCATCTAAGTTGCCGCCTTCGTCCTTCGCTATCTCAAGCAATGTCAGTGCGGTGGTCATTTGCATGTGCAGGTCAATCTCACGGAACGCCGAAACGATCCGCTTGAGAACTAGCATTCGGGCGCGCTCCTTATCGCTCCATTTCATGATGTGATCTCTCTGCGGGTAGACTGCATTCCGGTTGCGCCATCGTGGCTTATCAGTCGAAACCTATCCCGAGACCCGCAGGATTTGGACAGAATGGTTACGTCTGTGGGCGGGGTCTTGAACCTCACCTCTTGCAGGGACTTCTGACCGCTATTGCGTGCACCCCACTGTTACGTCGGGCGTCGCGGCTAACGTGCTTCCCCACTTTAGTGCCGACCCGATACACCTTTTTGTCGCCTTTAGGGCTCCCTCGGAAAGGAACTCGGCACCCGGAAAGGTCCGGGAATTTCCTATAATTAACAAACTAATTTGTATGTCAAGCTAAATATTCGCCCCAACGAAAAAGATTCGCGCGCGCTTCCTCCCCCCTCACCCGTGCGCCTCCCCACCGCCCAAGGCCCGATAGACGCTGGCCCTGCCAATCCTGAGCCGGGCTGCAATCTCGCTTGGTCCAAGCTTTTCTTCATCGCGCAACCGCCGTACTTCCAACGGGTCGATTGACGGCTTGCGGCCCTTATAGACGCCCTCCGCTTTGGCCTTAGCGATGCCCTCAAGTTGCCGCTCCTTTCGGATGTTCGTTTCGAACTCGGCAAACACCCCGAGCATTCCGAGAAAGGCCTTGCCCGCCGCCGTGCTTGTGTCGATTGGCTGCTCTGTGGCCTTGAGCGCCGCGCCCTTGCTTTCGATTTCCTTCACGATGCCCGCGAGGTCGCCTATGGATCGCGCAAGACGGTCGATGCGAGTCACGACAAGGGTGTCGCCAGCGCGGATGAATTCTAGAAGCGTCCGAAGCTCCGTGCGGCCTTCAAGCTTAGTGCCGGTGACTTTCTCTGCCCTGATAATGCTGCACCCGGCGCGCTCAAGGGCCTCGCGCTGAACGGTCAAATCTTGATCGGTGGTGCTGACGCGGGCGTATCCGTAGGTGGCCATTTCAAACCCTCCAATGTCTCAATAGGCTCTAGACCATCCCCTTATGGCTGTCTCATACTCCGAAGTCAATCCTAATGAGACATGAAAAGCGTCTCATGGCGCTGTATCGCTAAGGTGTACCCGAATGAGCCGCTTGGTTCGGGGTGGACGGAAGGACGGCAGTGCGTGGCGGGCGTGCGTTGAAAGTGCTAAGCTAAACCGGCATTTTTCCGATATGAGGTGCGCCCGTGTGGATTTTCATCGCCTCGCTGTTGGCCGTTCCCGCCGTGTTTGCCTTCCATTTTTTCAAGAACAGAGTGCAGCTCAGGACCTTGGAAGCCGCCGCCGCAGCAATTCCCGCCGACCAACTTCACGCCGCTTTTGTTGCCGCCCTCAGTCGGACCTTGCAGCATCTTTGCGAACTGCCCGTGGCAAATGAAAAGAGCGCGGCCGTGCATCTTGAGATGGCGCTGACGTGTGCGGGACGAACAGCGTCTCTGCAAGGCAAAGAAGGCGGGGCGGCATTTCGGATCGCAGCACGGCCGCTTTTCGTGGGGATGCTAAGGCAACTCGCGCGGTACCATGGCGACCAAATACGGGCAGGGCAGGTACCGGCAGAACAGATCGTGGAACGTGGGCTCGCTCTCCTGTGAAATCATAGGAAGCGTGCGCTCTGCTCGGCCGTCTTGCCTTTCCTAAACGCCCGCCGCGCTGCACCATGCACCAAGCCCGCGCGAGGCCGGACGGGGGGAAGTTCCTGCCGAAAGGCTGGTGATGGGGCCTCGAAAATTTGTGACCCCTTGGCAGTCCGAATGCCTGAGTCAAAATGTCGCGATGTCATGCGTAGCCGCCTGATCTAAAATAAAAAGCTCATATCCACATAGTTAAGTAATAGTATTATTTGCACTTCCTGCAATGTTCTGCTGCATTTTCATCTATCTTTCAGACACGTCATTGTGTAGCGTCCGCAACGTGGCGCGGCCGTGCTTTGCCAGCAAGAGCCGGACACTCTGACAAACGCATAGGAGACAACAATGGTAACGTTGACGATTGGGCGCGACTTCGAATTGGAGCTTAGTTGCGTCGGTTTCTTCCTACGGACGGCACGCCTCGGGTTGCACGTCATGAAGGCCATGTCTGCCCGCCGCCCCGAGCTTGGCGAGACTTGGATATGGACGGAGCGCGACACGGACACGGCGGCGCACGGACGCGTCGGCCCGCTTGAATGGTTCGGGGATTGGGGCTGGAAGCAGCATAAGAACTTGGAAGCGGGGGCGGCAACGGACTGAGCTTGCCAACCGTTACCCTGAACTGTTACACAATAGCGGAAAGGCGCTCTGGTTTCTCTATATTTATCAATGCACTATGGCTCTGTGTCTAAAGTTCAATCCTGTCTCGCAGCACCATCGCCTTGACGCCTTGCTTCCGATCCCGATCCAGCGCTGCCCCCAAGAGCGGGTTCCGCAGAGGACCGCCTTCCCTCCATCGCCCTCCGAGGCAAGCGCGCCGACGCGCTGCCCGCTTGCCGTCGCTTATTCTTAAATCCTTCAGAAGCGATCAAGGAGGCGCCTGTTGACAAAAGTTATCCACAAGAACGCTTGACAAACCTCCATATGTTTTCTATTTGTTCTCTATATATTCCTGTATTCGCCCGATCAAAATAGAGATTGGCTCCGGCATGGCGATCATCAAGAAAATGGCGGACGCGGCGAAACAGGATCATGGCGAGAGGGAAGAAGGGCGGCCAATAGCCGCTGTCAAGCCGGCCGTCAGATCCGCGAAGCGCATTGCTGGCGGTTCGCCGAGACCGCCCGCGGAGGGTCAGCCCTCCTTATCCGTCAGCGCGCCGAACAAGCAACGCGGTCGCGGCGCCCTCTCCAACGAAAGTGGACGTTTCGAGAGCGAGACTCGTTATTGCGAAGACGACGGCTGGGGCTCGACCGAGGATCTGCCGCCGCTGCGGACGCAAGTGACGCAAGAACGCGCTAAGACAATCATCACCCGCAATGACTCGCCCGATATTTCTTTCGATCGCTCGATCAATCCCTATCGTGGTTGCGAGCACGGATGCGTCTATTGTTTCGCGCGGCCGACACACGCCTATCTGGGCTTTTCGCCTGGCCTCGATTTCGAAACTCGGCTTTTCGCCAAGACCAATGCGGCGAGCCTACTCGAGCGCGAATTGTCGGCGCCGAACTACCGGCCCAAAACCATTGCGATTGGCGCCAATACCGATCCCTATCAGCCGATCGAACGCAAAGAGCAGATCATGCGGCAGATTCTCGGCGTGCTCGCGCGGACCAATCATCCGGTCGGCATTGTCACCAAATCGGCTCTGGTCCTGCGCGATCTTGATCTCCTCGTTCCCATGGCTGAGAAAGGCCTCGTGAAAGTGGCTCTTTCAGTGACGACGCTCGATCCCGGCCTCGCCCGCAAGATGGAGCCGAGGGCGAGCGCGCCCGCGCGGCGGCTGGAGACGATCCGGCTCCTGGCTCAGGCGGGCGTTCCGACGGTCGTCATGGTCGCGCCGATCATCCCCGCCATCAATGATGCGGAAATCGAGACCATTCTCACGCGAGCCCATGCGATGGGGGCGCGCGAGGCGGGATATGTCATGCTCCGGCTGCCGCTCGAATTGCGCGATCTATTCACCGAATGGCTGCTGGCGCATTATCCGGACAAGCTCAGGCATGTCCTTGCGCTGATCCGGTCGGTGCGCGGCGGCAAGCTCTACGACTCGACCTTTGGCAAGCGCATGGCCGGGTCCGGACCCTATGCCTGGATGATCGGACGCCGGTTCGAGGCGGCCGCGGCGAAAATCGGCCTCGCTAGAAGCCGCATGCCTTTGCGCTGCGACTTGTTTTCGCCTCCCGCGCGCCGGGGAGAGCAATTGCAATTGCTTTAGGCGTTTCCCGAGGCGCTTTGCGGAAGAATGCGATCGGAAACCAATCAATCCAGGCGGGAATGCGTCGGTTCGCGAAGGCGATGTCTCCTGGAGGATGTTTGTTTCCGACCGATCCTCCCTTTTTGGCGGACGATCCTTTCAAGAAAGTCCCGGCCTGCGCGGGGCCGCGCCCGGATGCTCCTGCGAACAAGTCTTTTCACGCCGGCGGGGATCGCCTAAATCTGCCGCCATGACGCGCGTTCAGAGGAACGGTTCCTCCCCCATCGATGCCGCAAATGGCGATGCCTCCGCCATCGCCCGACAGCAGCCCTCCGCCGAGGCGTTCGAGGAAGACGCCGCAGCTTGCACCGACATGGACCCTGGCCTCGACGAGGACGCGGCGCCGGCCTCCGTCCGCCACGGAGCCTCCGTCATCCGCGGCTTTTGGCGACACGCGCCGATAGGGCCCGGCGTCTACCGCATGATCGGCGCCGATGGAGAGGTTCTCTATGTCGGCAAGGCGAAAAGCGTCCGCAAGCGGATTGCGAGCTACATGCGCCCGCTGGGCCATGCCAATCGCATCGCGAGAATGATCGCGCTGACCGCCTCGATGGTCTTCATCTCGACGGAAACGGAGACCGAAGCTCTTCTCCTCGAAACCAATTACATCAAGCAGATGAAGCCGCGCTTCAATGTCTTGATGCGAGACGATAAGTCGTTTCCCTATATTCTACTGACAGGCGATCATGCGGCGGCGCAAATCACAAAACATCGCGGCGCGCGCAACAGGAAGGGCGATTATTTTGGCCCCTTCGCAAGCGTATGGGCGGTCAATCGCACCTTGAACGCCCTGCAACGCGCGTTTCTGCTGCGTTCCTGCTCGGACAGCTATTACGAAAATCGCACCCGGCCCTGCCTGCTCTATCAGATCAAACGCTGCTCCGCCCCCTGCACTGGAGAAATCAGCCACGCGGACTATGCCGAACTTGTGCGCGAGGCCCGTGACTTCCTGTCCGGAAAGAGCAGAGCCGTGCGCGAAAATCTCGCGCAAGAGATGACGGAAGCGGCCGACCGCCTCGAGTTCGAACGCGCCGCCCGGCTGCGCGATCGCATCGCCGCGCTCTCGGCGATCCAGGGAGCCCAGGGCGTCAACCCCAAGAGCGTCGAGGAGGCGGATGTCTTCGCCATTGTCGATCAGGCCGGACAGTTCTGCATCGAAGTCTTCTTTTTCCGGACCTATCAGAATTGGGGCAATCGGGCCTATTTTCCGCGCGCCGACAAATCCCTTTCGCCGGCGGAGGTGCTCGACGCCTTCCTGGCTCAGTTCTATGCCGATAAGCCGGCGCCGCGCTTGATCCTGCTCTCGCATGACATCGAAAACCGCGAGGTGCTCGAACAGGCCCTGCGCGAGAGAACTGACCGCAAAGTCGAGATCGCGGCGCCGCAAAGAGGCGAAAAAAAAGAGCTTGTCGAACATGCTGCGCAAAATGGGCGCGAGGCTCTCGGCCGCAAATTATCCGAAACAGCGTCGCAGGAGCATCTTCTCGCCGCCCTCGCCGACGCCTTTGGCCTGGAGCGGAAGCCGCGCCGAATCGAGGTTTATGACAATTCCCACATCATGGGGACGCACGCAGTCGGCGCGATGATCGCGGCGGGCGCCAATGGATTCATGAAGGCGCATTATCGCACCTTCAACATCAAGGGCGAGGAACTGACGCCGGGCGACGACTACGGCATGATGCGCGAGGTGCTGCGCCGGCGCTTTGCGAGATTGATGAAGGATGAGGCTGCGGCGTCCAACCTGGACCTCGCGCGGAGCGCCAGCGGCGAGCCGGAAACGGAGCCAACGCCGGCGCCAGCCGATGGGGGCGACGACGATCAGGATGCGTTCCCGCAAAAGCCTGACCTCATCCTGATAGATGGCGGTCAAGGCCAATTCGATGCGGCGCGCGCGATCCTGGCTGATCTTGGCGTTGACGGCGTGGCGATCGTTGGAATCGCCAAGGGTCCCGACCGCAATGCCGGGAGGGAAAGTTTTTTTGTCGACGGCCGGGAGCCGTTCAGGCTGTCCCCGCGCGACCCGGCGCTTTATTTCGTGCAGCGCCTGCGCGACGAGGCGCATCGCTT
Source organism: Methylocapsa aurea (assembly GCF_000746085.1). Lineage (GTDB taxonomy): Bacteria > Pseudomonadota > Alphaproteobacteria > Rhizobiales > Beijerinckiaceae > Methylocapsa > Methylocapsa aurea. The sequence goes on from NZ_KN050805.1 coordinate 199,834, forward strand.
CGCGATCGGAACGCATCGCGCGCGCCGGAAAAAGGAATTTACCCGAAGCCCGCTCGACGATATTGCCGGGATAGGCCCCTCGCGCAAGCGCGCCTTGCTGCATGCTTTCGGCACCGCCAAGGCGATTTCGCAAGCGGCCTTGTCCGATTTCGAGAAAGTGCCAGGGATCAACGCCGCAACCGCCCGGCTCGTCTATGACTTTTTTCACGAGCGGGGCAGATAGCGACAATTCAACGCCCTCGCGGCGCTAAACGGCATTTTGACTGACAGGAGCCTTTGCCGCCTATTGACGCGGCCTTGGAGAATATGTTCCCTCGAGTCATGGCGACCACGACGATATCAAGAGTTTCAAGCCGGACCTGGGGCTTGCCCAATATCCTGACCTATGGACGGGTGGCCGCGGTTCCGGTCGTCGTCGGCTGCCTGTTTTGGTCGGAAATCGGATGGATGCGCTGGGTCGCCCTCGGCGTTTTCATCGCCGCCGGAATCACCGATTTTCTCGACGGTTATCTCGCCCGCGCCCTGTCGCAGCAATCCACTCTCGGCCAGATGCTCGATCCGATCGCGGATAAGCTTCTCGTCGCCGCGGTTTTGATGATGCTGGTCGCCGATCATACGATTGAAAGCTACTCCTTGTCGGCGGCGATCGTCATCTTATGTCGGGAAATCCTCGTTTCCGGGCTCAGGGAATTTCTGGCCGAGCTTAAAGTCTCGATTCCTGTCAGCAAGATCGCCAAATGGAAGACCATGATGCAACTGGTTGCGCTGGGCTTTCTGATCGCCGGTCCGTCCGGCGAGGAAATATTGCCGGGGACGCTGATCATCGGCTTGACCCTGTTCTGGCTTTCGGCCCTGCTCACCCTCTATACGGGCTGGGACTATCTGAAAGCCGGCATGAAGCATGTGAGCGGCGAGTAGCGCCGCTCGATCGGCATGCTCTCGCGCCGCGCAAAGGTTCGAACAAATGAAAGCTCTCTATTTCGCCTGGGTGCGCGAACGCATCGGCAAAGCCGAAGAAGAGCTCTCGCCGCCCGATCGGATCGCGACGGTCGGCGAACTCATGACCTGGCTGCGCGAGAAGGACGAGGGCTATGCCGCCGCCTTTGAAAATATGAAGACGATCAGGGCCGCGCTCGACCGCATCCATGTCAAACATGACGCGCCGATCGCCGACGCCCGCGAAATCGCCTTTTTCCCGCCAATGACCGGAGGGTGATGACGTGAGCTGCCGCGTCATCGTCCGCGTCCAGGAAGATATGTTCGACGCGGCGGAGGAAGCCGCCAAGCTCACGAAGAATCGGACCGACCTCGGCGCGGTCGTCACCTTTACCGGACTTTGCCGGGACGAAAGCGGCGCGCTGGCGGCGCTCGAAATCGAACATTATCCCGGCATGGCGGAAGAGGAAATCAGCCGCGTCGTTGCCCAGGCTGCAGCGCGGTGGACGCTTGAAGGCGTCGTCGTCCTGCATCGTTTCGGCCTTATCAGGCCAGGCGAGCCTATTGTGCTCGTCGTCACCGCGAGCTTGCACCGAGCCGAGGCTTTCGAGGCCGCCGCTTTTCTCATGGATTTTTTAAAAACTCAGGCGCCCTTCTGGAAGAAGCAGCATCCGACCGATGCTTCCGCCGAGTCCGAGCCCGGCTCAGGCGCCGCCGCTTGGGTCGACGCCAAAGCGGAAGATGACGCGGCCGCGCAAAAATGGCGCGGCTGAAGGCGCTGGATTTTTGGTCATATAAACTCTATGCATCGCCCTTTCGCAAGAACTGGCGCCGCTAGAGCATGTTCCGAAAAAGTTGATCGACCTTTTCGATCAAAACATGCTCCAAGTCATTGAATTTGAGCGATTCCTTTTCGATCAGATGACTCCATCTGATCGGGAAACGCTCTAGGGTTGAGGACGCCGCCGCCCGCGGCTCCCCAGCCACTTTCTGGCAAACATGGAAGGACCCGAAATGGAGTCGACCCAAACCACTCAAGAGGACGCCATCGGCGTCTGCGTCCGCGAATTCTACGCCAAGGCGCGCAAGGACGATTTGCTCGGCCCGGTGTTCAACGCCAAGGTCGATGATTGGGACGTCCACATGAGAGTAATCACAAATTTCTGGTCGAACGCCCTGCTCGGCACAGGCGCATATAAGGGTTCGCCTTTTGTGCTTCACATGAATTTGCCGATTGAGCTCGAGCATTTCACGCGGTGGCTGGCCTTGTTCGAAGACACCGCCAAAGCGACCTTGCCGCCCGACCTCGCCGCCAAGGCGCTCGCCAAGGCCAATCACATGGCCGCAAGCTTCAAGGCGGGGATTTTCCCTTTCGCCGGTCCCGACGGCAAGCCCTCGCGCCACCCCGCCTAGGAAGTGTGGACTCTTGGGATTCCCAAGGGTGTTGGGGTGTGATTCAAGGCTGTCTTTTGGAGGCAGCCATGGGCGTTCTGGACCGTCTGATTCTTCGGGACGATCAGTGGGAGCGGATGTCGGCCCACATCATCGGCGACGCGCGCACGCGCGGCTCGTCCGGCCGCGACAACCGCATGTTTGTCGAGGCGGTCTTGTGGATGTACGGACCGGCTCGCCCTGGCGCGACCTGCCCGAAGTGTTCGGCGACTGGAACAGCGTCTTTCGCCGGTTCAGCCGTTGGAGCCACAAAGGTGTCTGGTGGCGCATCTTCGAAGCCATGTCGGACGACCCCGACTTTGAATACCTGATCGTCGATTCCACCATTGTCCGCGCCCACCAGCACGCTGCCGGGGCTAAAAAGGGGGGTCTGAAGATCAGGCCCTTGGCCGCTCGCGCGGCGGCTTGAGCACCAAGATCCACATGGCCGTGCGCGGCCTGGGCTGTCCGGTCCGCTTCATCCTCACGGCCGGCCAGAAGGGGGATGCCCCGCAGGCCGAGGCCCTGATCGAGGACCTGCCCGCCGACGTCGTCATGGCCGACACAGCCTATGACAGTGAAAAACTGCGTCAGACCATCGCGCGAAAAGGCGCTGCGGCTGTGATCCCGAACAATCCGTCGCGCGCCCTCAAATACCCGCTCGACAAAGACCTCTACGCTCAACGCCACCTGATCGAATGCTGCTTTTCAAGGCTGAAGCAGTTCCGGCGCGTCGCAACACGCTTCGAGAAGACCTCGAAACACTATCTCGCCATCGTTACCCTCGCCGCCACCGTCATCTGGCTCAGGTAAGTGTCCACCCCGCCTAGGGCGTGACGCAAAAAGTCGATCAGAAAAGTTCGCAGTCGCCTCCGGCGGTGGCGCAGGCATTTTGGTCTTCCTCAAAAACAAGCCTCGACGCCAGATCCGCGAGCGTGACGACGCGCGCCGCCTCGGTCGGGTCCAGCATCCACTGATCCGAGGCGGCCGGGGCCAGAGCCGCCAGAAAATCGGCGAGGCCGGAGACTTTTTGCCCGATGTGATCGAATCCCTGCATGTGTCGCAGCACAGCGGCGTCACGACCTGCGGCTTCGACGATCAGCGGCCCCAGAAGGATCTCAAGATGCGCCAGCAGCCGGGCGAGATGGCTCAGTTCATGGCCAACGCGGCCAAGGACATCGCCCATGTGGACTTGCGAGCGGCGGGAAATCTCGACGCTTTCGATTTCAGCGTTCATCATCGGCGGTCCGATCGTTCGGCATCGAGAAGCGGTTTCTCGATTGGGGCATTGGCGAGGCTCAAAAAAATTCGACGGCGCCGCCGGTCGATGACTTATGCGCGGCGATGGCTTGCGGCGGCGGAATCTGGGCGGCGGTCAGAAAAACCTGGCGGGCGCGGCCGGAAACCGGCCAGAATTGAATGCGCCGGCCCTGGTCGCCGCGAAGACTGCCGCCAATCAACCGGATCCCTTCATTGCGCAGAAAGCGTTCGGCGAAGCCCGCGTTCAGGGCGCCGATGTCGGCAAGGCCATCCATCGTCCGGGCGCCCCCAAATAATTTCGCCTCAAGCCGCTCGCGCCGCGCGCCATGGCGCAGCAAGCCGTTGACCAGAAGCTCCATCAAATGAACGCCATAGCGCTCCGCTTCCTTCCGTTGCGGGCCATTCTCCTGCCCCGCCTCTTGGCTCGGCGATGCCTGGCCTGGCAGAAGGAAATGATTCATCCCGCCGACGCCCGCCAAGGGATCGCGCAGGCATGCCGCAACGCAGGACCCCAGCAAAGTGGTCAGCATCACGCTCGGGTCATCGGTGACGTGATATTCGCCCTGGATGATGTGAACGCGCTGTTCGTCCTCGGCGCCGAAGCGTCCGCCGATCCGCCCGGCCTGGCATTTGTTCATTTCAGTTTTCCAACGATGGCCTCGATCTGCGCCTTCAGCACAGGGATCGTGAACGGCTTGGCGATGATGTTATTGGCGCCATATTGCTTGGCGCGGTCGATCAGTTCCTTGTCGCCTCGGCCGGTCAGGAGGATGAACGCGGATTTCTTGGTTGGCTCATAGGCGCGGATGGCCCGCAGAAAAGCTATTCCATCCATCTTCGGCATGTTGAAGTCCGAAATCACCAGATGGGCCGGCTTGCCCATCATGATCTTGAACGCTTGCTCGCCATCGGCGGCCATTTCTATGTCGGAAATGCCGAGGTCCTGCAGGCCGCCGCGAATCAGCAGACGGCTGGTGAGCTGATCGTCGACGATTAATACTCGCATCGCTGCTGCGAACGGCATAGGTCTTCTCCTTCTCACTCTGCGCAAGTGATGCGTAAAATCTCTGAAGCAATTCTGTTCAAGGGGACCTGCTTCTCGATCGCGCCGAGCTCAAATGCGGCCTTGGGCATCCCATAGATGAGGCAGGAGGCTTCGTTCTGGCCCAATGTCGCCGCCCCCGCCCCGCGCATCGCAAGCAAACCTTCGGCGCCGTCGCGGCCCATCCCGGTGAGAATCACGCCAAGGGCCCTGGAGCCGACCGCGCTTGCGACCGATTGGAACAGCACATCGACAGAAGGCCGATGGCCGTTGACCGGATCGCTTTGCAGCAGGCGGCAGCGCAGCGAAGATGAATGCCCAATTTCCAAATGAGCCGCCCCTCCAGGCGCCAGATAGATATGTCCGGGAATGAGCGGCGCGCCGTCGACCGCCTCGGTGACGCTCGGCTTGCTGAGGCGATCCAGGCGTTCAGCGAAGGTCTTGGTGAAAGTCGCGGGCATATGCTGGGTGATCACGGTCGGAGGACAATTCGCCGGAAACTGGGACAAGACGGCGACGAGCGCCTCGACTCCTCCGGTCGATGCGCCGATGGCAACGACGCGTCCATCCGGGCGATAGGACCGGCCCGCTGGCAAAGCCCCGGCGCCGGACGAACCGCCTTGATCCGGCCGCGTCAGGGAGCGCACGCGCGATCCAGCGGCCGCCTTCACTTTTGCCGCCAGGAGGTCGGCGAAGACGTCCTGCTCGCCGGGCCCCGGCTTGGCGACGCAGTCGAAGGCGCCCATTTCGAGCGCGGTGAACGCGGCGGATGCGCCGCGGCTGGTCTGACTGGAGACCATGATTACGGGCGTTGGCCGCAGCCGCATGATCTTGTCCAGAAACTCGAGGCCGTTCATTTTCGGCATCTCGACGTCGAGGGTAATCACATCCGGGTTCAAGGCCTTGATCGCGGCGCGCGCCTCATGCGGGTCGGCGGCCTCGCCAACCACCTCGATTCTGTGGTCGCGGCCGAGCAGCGCGCGGATGAGGCCGCGCACGGTTGCTGAATCGTCGACGACAAGGACGCGGACCGGCTTCATGCGCGCACTCCCCGCCGCAGCCGATAGGCTGTGATGCCCTCGTTCTCGAACAAAGCCGCCGCAGCCCCGGCGAGCCGTTCGGAATGGCCGATATAGAGCCTGCCCCCCGGCGCGAGCATTGGGACGAAGCGCGCCCAAAGCCGGGCCTGAGCCTCTTCCTCGAAGTAGATCGCGACGTTGCGGCAGAAGATCGCCTGAAACGGACCCTTCATCGGCCAGTCGCCGAACAGATTGAGTTCGCGAAAGGCGACCAGTTCGCGCAGCGGCTCGGCGACGCGAAAGCTTCTTGCGCCGCCTCGCGGACCGCCTTCCTCCGGGACGAACCAGCGCGCCCGCATTTTCACAGGCACGGGCTCGAGGAGCGCTTCGGCATAGATCCCGCGTTGTCCTTCGGCGAGCATATTGGGATCGATGTCGGTCGCCAGCACCTTGACGTCGAAATCGCCCGCGTCCGGCATCAACGAGAGCACAGTGAGCGCAATCGAATAAGGCTCCGGACCGTTGGAGCAGGCGGCGGACCATAGCCGCACCCGTTCGCCCCGGCGCGCGGCTTCAAGCAGCGGCGGCAGAACTTCAACCTCGAGATGTTCGAAATGATGCGGCTCGCGGAAGAACCGCGTCACATTGGTGGTGAGGGCGGCCAACATCTTCTGACGCTCATCGACGCCTTCGCTCCTTGCGACCAAGGCGCAATAATCGCGGAAGCTCGCGAGCCCCAGCGCCCGCAATCTCTTGGCCAGCCGCGAATAGACCAGCGCGGCCTTGGATTCAGGCAGATGAATGCCGGCGTCGGCATGCAGCATGGCGGCGATCTGACGGAAGTCGTCCCCCGTCAGAACGAACTCGCCGGGCACAAGCCCAGCGCTCTTGGTTTTGAGGGCGTGAGCAAAGGTCATGCGGCGTCCCGTTCGGGCGCCGGCAGGACCTGGTCGAGCGCGATCAAGCTGATCATCCGCTTGTCGATGGCGAGGACGCCGCGGACGAATGTTTTCGCCATGTCGGAGGCGACGTCGGGCGTCGCCTGCACGAGATCGTCGGTCACCGTCAAAATGTCGGAGACCGCATCGACAAGAAGCCCAACGACTTGGGCCTCGATCTGGGCGACGATAATCACGTGGCGGGCGGTTGGCTCGGCCGGCGGAAATCCCAGTCTCGCCGCAAGATCCACGATCGGCAGCACCGCGCCGCGCAGATTGACGACGCCGCGAACGAAGCACGGCGATTGAGGCAGCGCGGTCGCCGGCGTCCAGCCGCGAATTTCGCGCACCGACATGATGTCGACGCAGAACTCTTGCGCGCCGATGCGGAAGGCGATGAGTTCGCGGGCGCTCGCTATGTCAGTCCTGATGATCTCGGTCATGTGCTTCAACCTGCTGTTGCTAGGGACTGTTCAAAGGCGGCGGAGTCGGCGCGCGAACTGGCGACAACCGCGTCGACGTCGAGGATCAGGGCGACGCGGCCATCGCCAAGAATGGTCGCCGCCGCAATGCCCGGAACATGGCGGTAGTTCGCCTCCAGGCTCTTGATGACCACCTGACGCTGGCCCAAGATCGCGTCGACCAGCAGCGCGCTGCGGACGCCGCCCTCGGATTCGACAAGGAGCGCGACGCAAGCCAGCGGATCGGCATTTTCGCCGCGATAATCGAGTTCGCGGCCGACATCGATCAGCGGCGTAAAATGCTCGCGGATGGCGATCACCCGCGCGCCGCCGCCAAAGCCGTGGACGTCGGCGATTTTCGGCTGCAGCGTTTCGACAATGGCGGTCAGCGGAACCACCAGCGTTTGGCCGGCGACGGTCACCACCATTCCATCGAGCACCGCCAAGGTCAGCGGCAGGCTCATGGTGAAGGTCGATCCCCGGCCCGGCCGGGAAGTGATCGATATGCGGCCCCCGAGCGCCTGGATCGAGCGGCGAACGACATCCATGCCGACGCCGCGGCCGGAGATGTCGGATATGCTCGGCGCCGTCGAAAATCCCGGCAAAAAGATGAGATTGTCGATCTCCTCGTCGGAGAGCGAAGCGTCGGCGGCGATCAGTCCCTTGCTCGCGGCGATCTCCTTGACTCGCGCGCGATTAATGCCGGCCCCATCGTCGGAGACCTCTATGACGATGCGGCCGGAGCGATGCAGGGCCGAGAGATGCACCAGCCCTTCCTCGGGCTTGCCGGCGGCGGCGCGCGCCTCGGGCGATTCCAGCCCATGATCGATGGCGTTGCGGATCATATGGGTGAGCGGATCGGCCAGACGTTCGATCACCGTCTTGTCGACCTCGGTGTTTTCTCCTTCGGTGACGAGGCGCACCAGCTTTCCGGTCATCGCCGCAACCTCGCGCACCAGGCGCGGCATGCGTTGAAAGACCGATTTCACCGGTTGGGCGCGGATCGCCATCACGCTGTCCTGGATCTCGCGCGTCAATTGCTCCAACTCGTCGAGCCCCGTCGCGACGCCCGAAGCGCGGGCGAGCCCCGCCTCCATGACCCGCTGCGCCAGCATGGCCTGATTAATGACCAGTTCGCCGACGAGATTGATGAGGCGATCGACGCGATCGAGATCGACGCGGATCGTCGGCTGCGATGCGCCCCCGGCGGCGCCTTGATCCGGCTTCGGTCCCAAATGCTCGCCGACGGCCTGCTCGGATTTCTTCTGCCGCGCCTTGGCAAGATCGATCACCCCCGGATCCGCCGATGCATCTGCGTCTTTACGAGAAGCCTCGGCAAGCGGATCCACGCGGGTTGGCGGCGGGCTCAAGGCCGAAAGCTCCGCTTCGACCGTCGCTTGCATTTTTTGAATGAGGGCGGCCAGGTCGATGTCGTCTGGCGCGGCGCTCGCGGCGTCGGACTCGATGTCGAGATCGCAATCCCACTCGACGAATTCGAACACTTCGCGGATCGCCGCCTCGTCCTGCGTCGTCAGCAATTCGATGGTCCAGGACAGATAGCCGCCCTCAGGATCGAGCTCCGAAAGCAAGGGCAGCGCGGATGCATCGCAGGCGATCGCCATCTCGCCGAGGAGCCCGATTTCGCGCAGGAGAAGCGCGGTCTCGTTCGCCTTGGCGTACAAGGTGGCCTTCGGCCTGAAGCGAATGGTGAAGAGCCGAACCGGGGGCGCGGCGGCGGCCTCCAGCTCGTCATCGAACATCGATTGGTCCATCAGCACCGGCTCGAATGCGATCTCCTCGTCATCCATCTCCGAGCCTGCGCCAGAGCCGTCGGGATCGAGCGCGCGCAGTTCTTTAGCGAGCGTTTGGCTGCGCTCGGCGTCGACGCAGCCGCCATCGCGCGCGGCGCGCACGAAATCGGCCAGGACATCCATCGCCCGCAGCATAGTTTTTAGAACCTCATGCGAGGGAGCGAGGCGCCCCGCGCGCAGATGATCCATCGCGGTCTCGAAAACATGGGCGAAATGCACCAGATCGTCGAGACTGAAGGCGCCTGCCCCGCCCTTGATGGAATGGACGGCGCGGAAAACCGCATTCACCGTTTCAGGGTTGACGTCGCCATCTTGAATCGCGAGAAGCCCGATCTCCAGTTCGGCGAGCTGCTCCTCGCATTCCTGAAAAAAGGTCTGTTTGATCGCCGCCATCGCATCCATGGACTTGTATCCTCTTTGGGGTCAGGCGGCGACGCGCCGAATCGCGGCGACGAGCTTGACGGGATCGAAGGGCTTGATGATCCAGCCGGTGGCCCCGGCGCGGCGCGCGCGGTCCTTCTTCCCGGCATCGCTCTCGGTGGTCAGGACGAGGATTGGAACCGCCCGATGGCGATCGTCGCTGCGCACGCCTTCGATGAAGCCAAAGCCATCCATGCGCGGCATGTTGATGTCGGTGACGATGACGTCGGGCGTCTCGCCGAGGAGAACCTCCAGCCCATGCACGCCGTCTTCGGCCTGCACCACCCGATAGCCGGCGTCGGACAAGGCCAGCATCAGCATGTCGCGCATGGTGCGCGAATCGTCGACGGTGAGTACTGTCTTGCTCATTGAGGCAATTCCTGATCGATGAATTCGGCTGGAGCGATCCCGAGCCGCTTCAAGCCTTCGATAAAGTCGGGCGACGGATTGATGAAAGCGAGCGGCGCCTCATCGGCCTTCCAGGTCATGGCCGCCGAGAGAAGCACTTGCAGACATTGGCCGCCGAGACGCTGCACGCGCGAGGCGTCGATGCTGAGTTCCTCGCCCCGAAGCGCTAGGAGTTGGCCGACCAGCGGCGCCGCCGCTTTCAGGTCGAGAAACTCAGGCAATTCAAGCACGGGCGGCGCATGGTCCCCGGTTTCGGGCGCATGGGACATCAAAACTCCTCCCAGCTTTCGTGAGCGGCGGCCTCCGGCTTGCGTAGGGCGCCGCCCCGGCTTGGCCCCGCAAGCGTCTTCAGCGCAGGGCGAGCTGGTCTCGATGCGGGCCTTGGCGCGCTCCTTGCCGCCTTGGCCCGCATCGGCTCGACATTCGCCTCCTGCCCAAGCTGGAAACGGCCAAGCTGGCGCGCCAGCTCCTCGCTCTCCTGGCTCAGCGAATGCGCCGCCGCCGTGGTTTCCTCCACCATCGCCGCATTCTGCTGCGTCACCTGATCCATCTGGTTCACCGCCGTATTCACCTGATGCAGCGCGCTCGCCTGCTCTTGCGCGCTCGCCGCAATTCCGGCGACGAGGCCGTTGATCTCGGCCACTTCGGCGACGATCCGGCCCAGCGCCTTGCCGGTCTCGCCGACAAGATCGACCCCCTGTCCGACCTGCGCCGTCGAGGCCGAAATCAGGCTCTTGATTTCCTTCGCCGCCTCGGCCGAACGCTGCGCCAGCGCCCGCACCTCGGAAGCCACCACCGCAAAGCCGCGCCCGGCGTCGCCAGCCCGCGCCGCCTCGACCCCGGCGTTCAAGGCGAGGAGATTGGTCTGGAACGCGATCTCATCGATGACGCCGATGATCTGGCCGATCTGCTGCGAGGATTTCTCGATCCCGCCCATCGCCGCGATCGCCTT
>NZ_KN050805.1:210656-234539 GCF_000746085.1 Methylocapsa aurea
CGCGAGAGATCGTCCGCCGCCGAGGAAATTTCGCCGCTGCCCGAACGAATGCCGTCGGTGTTGGAGCGGATGCTCAGCATCGCCTGTTGAAGCTTTTCGACGGCGCCGTTGAAGTCGAGGCGAAGCTTTTCGGTCTTGGAGGAGAATGCAGCGTCGATCCGATAGACGAGATCGCCGTTCGAAAGGCGCTCCAGCCCCTGAGCAAGGCCGTTGATCGCGGCCTGATCCTGGCGGATTTCTTCGGCTTTCTCGGTTTCCCGAGCGGCCCGCTCCTCTTCCGCTTGGCGCCGTGTTTTCACGGCCTCGGCATCGGCGGCTTCCTTGGCGATCGCCGCCTCCTTGAAGCTATGCATCGCCTTGGTCATGCGTCCGACGCAATCAGAATAGTTCGTGAATTCGATCGGCGACGTAAGATCGCCGGCCGCCAATCCCTCCATACGCACGACGGTCGAGACATAGGGAAAGGCGATCGCATGGCGCATGAGGATCGCGGCCGCGGTCGACGCTAAAATTGCGCCCAAGCTGGCCGCCAGAGCCGTCGACGGCTCGATGTGATGCGCCATAACAAGATAGATAAGGCCGGAGTTCGCAGCCATAAAGGCGAACTGAAACCCGAAGGCGACAGTCAGCTTTCTCTTAATCGGAAAGGCTTCTCTGTATAATCTCAGCATTGACCTGCCCTGTTGCTAATCTTGCGCCTGGAGTCGCGGACCTTTATGCGCACTCTTGTCTATATAAATGAAATATCTGTTCTTATTGATATTTAGATACTTAGATATATTCGGATATATGCGTTAACATGAGCCTCTATCGAGGCGGATATTTTATCAGCGGAGCACATCAAAACTCCTCCCAGCTTTCGTCAGCGGCGGCGTCCGGCTTGCGCAGGGCGCCGCCCCCGCTTGGCCCCGCAAGCGTCTTCAGCGCCGGGCGAGCGGGTCTCGATGCGGGCCTTGACACGCTCCTTGCCGCCTTGGCCCGCATCGGCTCGACATTCGCCTCCTGCCCAAGCTGGAAGCGGCCAAGCTGGCGCGCCAGCTCCTCGCTCTCCTGGCTCAGCGAATGTGCCGCCGCCGTGGTTTCCTCCACCATCGCCGCATTCTGCTGCGTCACCTGATCCATCTGGTTCACCGCCGTGTTCACCTGATGCAGCGCGCTCGCCTGCTCCTGGGCGCTCGCCGCGATCGCCGCGACGACCGTATCGATCTCAGCCACCTGGACGACGATCCGGCCCAGCGCCTTGCCGGTTTCGCCGACAAGATCGACCCCCTGCCCGACCTGCGCCGTCGAGGCCGAAATCAGGCTCTTGATTTCCTTCGCCGCCTCGGCCGAACGCTGCGCCAGCGCCCGCACCTCGGAGGCCACAACCGCGAAGCCGCGCCCCGCGTCGCCGGCCCGCGCCGCCTCGACTCCGGCGTTCAAGGCAAGAAGAAAAAAACGGCCGATCTGCTGCGAGGATTTCTCGATCCCGCCCATCGCCGCGATCGCCTTGCGCACCACATCGCCGCTGTGATCGGCGTCGGTCTTCGTGTTCGAGACGATGTCATGAGCGTGCGTGGCGCCTTGCGCGGTGTTCTTGACCGTCGCGGTGATCTCATCGAGCGTCGCCGCGGTCTCCTCGAGGCTCGCCGCCTGCTGTTCGGTGCGCCGCGAGAGATCGTCCGCCGCCGAGGAAATTTCGCCGCTGCCCGAACGAATGCCGTCGGTGTTGGAGCGGATGCTCAGCATCGCCTGTTGAAGCTTCTCCACCGCGCTGTTGAAGTCGCTTCGCAGCTTTGCGGTCTTCGGCGCGAACTCCGTCTCGATCCGATAGACGAGATCGCCATCAGCTAAGCGCTGAAGCCCAGCGGCTATGTTGTCGATCGCGATTTGGTCCTGACGCGCCTCCTGCGCCTCGCGCGCGGCGCGCTCCGCGTCCATCTTCGTCCATGCCTTCACATCCTCGGCGTCCTTGGCGTCCTTGGCGATCTTGGCGATCGCCGCGTTCTTGAAGGTTTGAACGGCGCCCGCCATAAGGCCGAGTTCATTTTTTTCACCCAGCGAGGGGATGGCGATGGCAATGTCGCCGCCAGCCAATTTATTCATGGCCTCGGTCATCCCGGTCACCGGACGGGCGATCGCGCGCGCCAGCCACCAGGCGATGAAAAATGCCACAAGCGCCGAAGTCAGGCCGCCGCCGATCAGCGCCAGATGGGCCCAGTTCATGAGCCTGTCTTGGGTCATTTGCGCATCCGCCGACCAGGCGCCGACCCGATCGCGCGCCGCCGCCGCCGCGCTCTTGAACGCCCCGAAGAGTTCGGTGCTATGGGCTGTCTTGGAGAGATCCGCCGCTCGCTCGGAGGTGGGCATATCGCGCGTCAGGCGGATGATTGGATCGCCGACCTCGTTGCGCCAAGTCGTTCCCGTCAGCTCGACTTTGTCGAGCAGCGCAAGAATTTCCGGGCGGCTGGCGGCGGCGGCGCGGGCGGAGGCCATCGTCGCTGCGAAGAGTCTGACCGCCTCGTCATAAGCGGCCGGAAGGCGCTCCTCGCGGCTGATGATATAGCCGCGCGACGTTCGCGACTGATCGGATACCGCGTTGAGCGCGCGTTCGAGATCCTCGACGACTGCATAGGACTTTTTATTGACCACGGCAGCCGCATCGAGCGACTTCAAAATGAGGAAAAGCGTGCCGCTCATGAGGGCGACCGCGACGAGAACGCAAGCGAAGCCGACGCCAAGCTTGCGAACGATGGCGAGATTTGAAAGCGACATGGCGCCTCGCGAAAAAACATTGTTGATATGGCCGGACGAGGCGGCGACGATTATTCAGAAGATCGGTTCGAATCCGAAGCGCGCCAGTTTACGTATCGGCTTAGCGCTTTCTTAATTGAACAGCGACCAACACTGAATAATAGACTATCCACTTGTCTCTGTTGATGTTTCGCTTATAGCTTCTAAGATCTGAATAAACCATCAACGCCAGCCATATTCATAGTCATTATTCTGATTAGTTGCGAATACACCGTCACTATTGTGTAACTATAATATGATAAATTGTAAGAATCAGGCTTACGTTACTGTATTCTTACATGTGATGGCCAGCATCCCATTCATTGGAGTGAAGACGCCGTATTTTGCCGTGGAAGACAGACGGCGCTTCAGAATTGCCGGCTCAATGCAAAGCCATGGCCGCGGGCTCCGACGAAAAGTCGCGCTTGCGGAGTCCAGATCATCCTTGCAATCAGTTCTAAAACCATCCATACACCATCCATGCGGATGGACGGTGGAGGAATGGCGTGGCCGCGGAGATACATCAATTTCGAGACAAACCGGGTGACAGCGAGAAAATCACCATCAATGTCGGCTACGTCGATCTCGGCTATATCGATTTGCTCGTGCGCGAAGGTTTTTACTCCAATCGCACCGACTTGATCCGAACGGCGATTCGCAACCAGCTCACCTCCCATTCCGACGCCGTTAAACAGTCGATTGTGCGGCAGACTTTGGAACTCGGTCTGCGGCGCTATGGGCGCGAGCATCTGGAGGCGGTGAGGGCTGCGGGCGATAGGCTGCGCATCCGCGTCATCGGGCTCGCCACGATCGCCGACGACGTCACGCCCGAACTCGCGCTCGAGACGATCGAATCGATCACGGTTCTTGGCGCGCTTCAGGCCAGCAAAGCGGTCAAAGCGGCGCTCAGCGGCCGCATCCTCTGATCTCCGGCGACCCGCCGCAACAAGGATAGCTCCATGAAAACCATCTTGGACGCCGCCATGCGTAAGGCGGCGCAACTGACGCGCCGTCAAAACGTCATCGACGCGACAAAGGTGATCCAACGCGTCTTATCGGGACGAAGGGATGCGAAGTCGCCCGTTGCGCCATCGCCCGAAAACGCTCTGCTGTTCGCGCTGAAACCGCCCACGCTTGAGGTTTTGGCAAGGTTCAATGGCGCCCCCAGGGACGAGGCCGCGCGTGACGGCGTTGGCGATGTGCTTGTTGGCGAGACGATTGCTCCATCTGAGTTTGTCAGCGATGAACTGGCGCCCCAAGCCCTCCCGCGGCCGAGAGCCGCCGGACGCCCGGTGCGTCCGCTTGGAGACGTTTTGGAACTGCTGCGGCGGCCCGATCTTCCCGGCGTCGGTCCCGGCTCAAGACCTTTCGCGCCAGCGCGCCGAACGCCGCCCGCGCCGGACGGAGCGGCTTTTCTCACGCGTAGCTTTGCCTGCGAGGCGGGATCGAGGGACTATAAGCTCTATATCCCGAGCGGATGGACGGCCAAGGCGGGCTCTTCGAAAAGTCCCTTGATCGTGATGCTTCACGGCTGCACGCAGAACCCCGACGACTTCGCGGCGGGAACGGGGATGAACCAACTCGCCGAAGAGCACGGCTTCATCGCCGCCTATCCAAGGCAATCCGCCGGCGCCAATCAATCCGGCTGCTGGAACTGGTTCAACCCAGGCGATCAGAGGCGCGACGCGGGGGAGCCGAGCATCATCGCCGGAATGACTCGACGCATCATCGCGGAGTTTGACATCGACCCGGAGCGGGTCTACGTCGCCGGCCTCTCGGCGGGCGGCGCCATGGCCGCGACCATGGGCGCCACCTATCCAGACCTTTTCAGCGCGAGCGGCATTCACTCGGGATTGGCGCATGGGTCCGCGACCGACCTGCTTTCCGCGCTCACCGCCATGCGCAGCGGCCCAGCCGCGGCCGCGCCAGGGCCCAACCATCGCAATGGCGAAAATGGCCAGGTTCGCACCATCATCTTTCATGGCGCCTCCGACAAGACGGTGCATCCCGCGAACGCCGAGATCATCGTCTCGGCCGCGCGCTCCGGTCTCAAGAACGCGGCGCAAAAGACCCAACATGGCCGTTCCGCCGGAGGCCGCGCCTATACGCGCATGCTGATCGCCGACGCCAACGGCGTCCCGCATGTTGAATATTGGACGATCGAAGGGTTGGGACATGCCTGGTCGGGAGGGCGCCCCGAAGGCTCCTACACGGACCAGCATGGACCCGACGCTTCCGGTGAAATGCTGAGGTTTTTTTTCGAAACCTCAGCGGCCTGATTCAAGGCGCCTCGCCTACTTTGATCATGCTTTAGAGCCCAAAAGTCACGCCAGCGAGCAAGGCCGCATAGGCGGCGGCCAGAACCCAGAAACGGTGCGAACTGACATAATGGCCGACCAGCGGGACTCGGGCATAGAGGGTTGCGATCGCGACGATCGCGAGAATGAGGGAGAAAAGGAATACGACAAAGCTCGGCGGGTTCAATCGAAAGCGCATGGCGGGGTCCAATTGTTTGCTGCTTGAGGCGAAGCTCTTATCCGCCGCATTTGCCGCGCTGTGAAGTTTGATTCCGGCAGCGCTCGAACTCTCGCGGCTCTTCTTTGTTTGGGGCCAGACGCGGCGCATCATCGCCTCGCGTCCCACACCGCCGAGGCCGCGCCTTCTTCGGCGAGATCGCGGACCTTGGAATGAGGGTCAGTTTGAATATGTCGCCAATCCGCAGCCCGAAGGCGGCCTGCCGCCTGACCCGGTCAACCCCGACGACCAAAAACTCCCCCACGCCGCCGAATAGCGGGCGGGGCATGGCGCGATAAAGAGAGGCCGCCGACTCAAGCGGCGGCCAAGACGGCGCGCCGCCAATTTTTCGCCGACGGCGCCCCTATCAGAACTGCCGCGTATCATGTACCGTTGAGGCTGTGCTTGGGAGAAGGTTTCAAAAGGCTTGCCGGCCTTTAACGATCAGGACATGCTTCGTCCCTGATCATGAGCTTGTCCCTCATCGATCTCCATTCGATCGGGTCGCGCATGAGGAGGCGCTTGTGGCGGAATCAAATGAGATAGAACGCGCTCTTGCCGATGCGATTAGAAAGCGCGTTTTGGAAGGCAGCGGAAAACTGAGCAAGGTGACGACTGTCGATGGCGTCCTGCTGGTGGAGTTCCATGGCGTCGCCGACGACGCGCATGTGCTCGACACGCTCAGCGGCGCGCTGCTCGATTTACGCCTGCTAATGGGAATCGTGCCGGACCTCGATGTGAAAATCCGCCGAAAATAGCGCCCTATATTGGCATATAGAGGCAATTGTTGATCGGCCCGCAAGGGCTATAGCTGCCGAAAGCCAACGCTCTACGCGGCGTTGGCGCATCAATATTGTCGGCGGGACGTCCGCTCGATCAGAGCCGCAGATCAGGTCGGCGCCGCATTGCCGATGTTTCTCGCCCGCTCCTCCGCGGCGGCCACATGGCGCTTCACCGCGATAAAACTGTCGGGACTGACCGATAGCGAATCGATTCCACACGCGACAAGGAACTCGGCGAACTCGGGATGGTCGCTGGGCGCTTGCCCGCACAGCCCTACCTTTGCTCCGGCTTTGTGCGCTTCCTTGATGACGTTCTCGATCATCCATTTCACCGCCTCGTCCCGCTCATCGAAGAGCTCCGACAGCTCCGCAGAATCGCGGTCGACGCCGAGGGTGAGTTGCGTCAGATCATTGCTGCCGATCGAGAAACCGTCGAAGCGCTCCGCAAAGGCTTTGGCCAGGATCACGTTCGAGGGGATCTCACACATGACGTAGACTTGAAGACTCTCCACGCCACGTTTTAGGCCGCTGGCCGCCATGACTTCGAGTACTCGGTCGGCCTCCTTGGTCGAACGGCAGAAGGGGATCATGACGATCACGTTCTTGAAACCCATCTCCATGCGCAGGCGGCGGATGGCGCGGCATTCGAGAGCGAACCCCTCGCGGTAACGCGGCGAATAATAGCGGGAGGCGCCGCGAAAACCGATCATCGGGTTCTCCTCCTTTGGTTCGAACTCGGCGCCGCCGATCAGATTGGCGTATTCATTGGTCTTGAAGTCGCTCATGCGCACGATCACCGGATCGGGATGGCGCGCCGCGGCGATGCGGCCAAGCGCATGGGCGAGCCGGTCCACGAAATATTCGGTCTTGTCGTCGTATCCGATCGTCATTTGGCCGATGGCTCGCTTGGCCCCTTCATCCTTCAACGAGTCATAGCGGACGAGCGCCATCGGGTGGATCTTGATGTGGTTGTTGACGACGAACTCCATGCGCGCCAGCCCAACCCCATCCGCCGGCATGCGCCACCAGCGAAACGCCGCCGCGGGATCGGCGAGGTTGAGCATGACCTTGGTGCGCGTCGCCGGAATGGCGGTCAGATCGAGGTCTTCGGTCTCAAAATCGGCGGCGCCTTCATAGACGAAACCCTGGTCGCCCTCCGCGCAGGAGACTGTGATCAGCTGTTCATCGTGCAGGATGTGGGTCGCGTCGCTGGCGCCGACGATCGCCGGGAGGCCGAGCTCACGACTGACGATGGCCGCGTGCGACGTGCGCCCGCCGTGGTCTGTTATAATGGCTGCGGCGCGCTTCATGATCGGCACCCAATCCGGGTCCGTCGTCTCGGTAACCAATATGGCGCCGTCTATGAAACGAGAGATGTCCCGGGCGCTTTCGATCACGCAAACCTTTCCAACCGCCACAGCTTCGCCGATGGCGAGTCCCGAGGCGATCTTTCGGCCTTTGGCCTTAATCCGATAGGTCTTCAGAGCGGTGGCCTCGCGTCGCGACTGCACGGTCTCTGGGCGCGCCTGGACGATAAAAAGCTCGCCGGTCTCCCCGTCCTTGGCCCATTCCATGTCCATCGTCTGGCCATAGTGGTTCTCGATGATGCATGCCCAACGCGACAGGGTCAGGATATCCTGATCGTTCAGGACGAATGCGGCGCGTTCAGCCTTGGAGGTTGGAACGTTTTTGGTCGGATGGCCGTCATCATTGGCGTAGATCATCTTGAGCGCCTTGCCGCCGCGTTTCTTTTCGATGATCGGCGACAGCGAAGGGTCAGAGAGGAATGGCTTGAAGACCTGGTATTCATCCGGGTCGACGGCACCTTGAACGACGTTTTCGCCAAGCCCCCAGGCCGCGTTGATCAGCGCCACCTTGTCGAAGCCGGTTTCAGTGTCGATCGAGAACATGACGCCGGCGCCGCCAAGATCGGAGCGCACCATGGCCTGGACGCCGACCGCGAGCGCGACCTTCATATGGTCGAACCCTTTGGCTTGCCGATAGCTGATCGCCCGGTCCGTGAAGAGCGAAGCGTAACAGCGTCGGCAGGCGTCAAGCAGAGCGCGTTCTCCCCGAATGTTGAGATAGGTCTCCTGTTGCCCGGCGAAGCTCGCATCGGGGAGGTCTTCGGCCGTCGCGCTCGAGCGGACGGCGACATCGGCTTCAGGCTTGCCTATGCGCCGGCAGAGCTCGCGGTAGGCGCCGATGACCGCCGCGGCGATTTCCTGAGGCCAATCACCGTGCAGAATTGCGCTGCGGATCGTTTGGCCAGCCTCGGCGAGCGCGATGCGCCCGGCCTCGAGATCGGCGAGCGTCGAGGCGACGGTCGGCCTCAACCCATTGCTCTCGACGAAGCGCCAGTAGGCTTCGGCCGTCGTCGCGAAACCGCCGGGCACCTTGACGCCTTTTGCAGCAAGATTGCCGACCATTTCGCCCAGCGATGCGTTCTTGCCGCCAACACGCGGAACATCACGTCGGGTAAGCTCCTCGAACCAGACGACATATGGAGCATCAACAACCATTTCATCCTCCTGCTCGACGTTCTTGCGCCGATCTTTTCTATCAGTCGAAAGCTCGCCCCGAACGCCCCCATGCGATTCGTCCGCTTTCGACAGGCCGCGTCATAAGCATTGCGGACGGGCTTACAAACGATACAAGCTTCTATTTCGTCAATCGTCGTCGTAAATTGGTCAGGCAAATCGGATTGAATCTGAGCGATTCCTGTTCGATCAGATGAATTTATATGATCGGGAAGCGCTCTAAAGCATATTCCGAATAGATTGGTTCGATCTGTTCGACGAGAATATGCTTAGACTCTTTAACGCTGGAGCGATCTCTGATCGATCGAATGACTCCATTCGATCGGAAAGCAGCTCTAAGGAGATGCGCATGTTCAAGAAAATTCTCATTCCCATCGACATCGATGACATCGCCTTTGCGGAGCCTGGCGTTTTTTTCGCGGCGGAGCTCGCGGCATTGGCCAATGGCTTCGTCAGATTGATTCACGTTGTCCCCGAAATCCCCTACAGCTTTCAAGAATTTTTGCCGCCGCGCATCGGCGTCGAACGAGAAAACGCCATCGGTTCGCAGCTTCAGGATCTCGCCAAAAAGGCCAATATTCCAACTGGGAGATTCTCGCATGTCGTCCGGACTGGGTCTGTGTACGACGAGGTTCTTGATGAGGCGAAGGCTTGGGGGGCCGACCTGATTGTCGTTGGATCTCATAGTCCAACCATGAGCACCTATCTTCTCGGTTCGAACGCCCAAAAGATCGTTCGGCACGCCAATTGTTCGGTATTTGTCGTGCGCCCCCACAAAAGCGAACAAGGAACTTATTGGCTCGTGCCGCAGATCGCTTCATAAGCCGTGCGATCAGGCTGCGGCTTGCGGCGGCGCGGGCTTCGTCAAGGTGCCGAGGTCAGGTTCGCCGCAATGCGCCAGCACGACGTCCCGCACGGCATCGCGCAGCCACAGAACTGAGGCGAAATCCGTCCCGCGCGGGCTGATGGCTTCGCCAATGTAGATGCTGATTGGCGTCCACCTTGGAAACCATTGGTCGGCGCGCAACATCGAGCGCGTCCCGCGAAGAATGCCGGGCGAAATCGACAGCTTCGCTTCGGCGGCCACCTTGAAGGCTCCGAGATAGAAGCCGGAAAGGCCCGCTCTGCGGGTGAAGGTGCCTTCGGGGAAAAATACCAGGTTTCGACCTTGCCGCGCGATCCCGGCGATGGCTTCAATGTCCGCGACGCTGCTCGCCACGTCGAAACGCTCGACGAACAGGGCGCCAAGCCGGCGCAGGAACGGACCGGCGAAGGTCTGCGAAGCCAGCTCTCTCTTGGCGACAAAAGCAGGCTCGCCCGGCAAGATCGCGGCAAGGACGAGCACATCGGCATAGCTCGAATGATTGAATATAAGCATGGCGCCGCCGGTTGGGATGCGATCGAGGCCGGCGACAGTGAGTCGCCCCCCGAAGGCGAGGAAAGCGGTGCGGGCGATCCCTCTTGCCGCCGCCCAGCGCCAGCGCAGGCGCGGCAAACTCATGACGGCCAGCCAGCTGAGCACGGAGCCGAACGCCACGACGGTCCACCACCATCCGGCATAGAGGATATCGGCCAATAATCGGATCAGATGCTGGATCCGCCGACCCGCTCCTGCAAGCCACAACCGCAGGACTTGCCGCCATAAAGGCCGCTCCGGCGCGCCGAGCTTTTGAGCCTCATAGAGCGCCTTCGCCGCGCTTCGTCGAATCTTGCCGCTCGATGTCTTGGGCGCCGTTCGCGGCAATGCCAGCACGATCTCATCGGGCGGCGCGCCGGCGATGCCGCCGGCGACGTCATAAGCTTGGCTCAGCAACTCGGCGCGCGCGCGCGTCGGTCTCGCGAGTCTCGGCCAGCACGACCACGCGCTCCGTGCCGGAGGCGGGATCGGCGACGCCAAAGGCCACGACGCCGCCCTTTCGGATGCCGGGGATTTCGGCAACGGCCTCCTCGATCTCCTGCGGATAGATGTGGCGTCCGGCCCGGATAATGATGTCCTTGATGCGGCCGGTGACGTAGACGTCGCCGCCGGCGATGTAGGCCCGGTCGCCGCTGTCGAGCCAGCCGTCGCTAAACAGCTCGCGCGTCTTCGTCTCGTTGCAAAAATAGCCGGAGGTCGCCGACGGACCGCGGAATTCGAGGCGACCCTCACGCCGCTCTCCGACTTCGCGACTGGCTTCGTCGACGATCCGAAGTTCATGGCCGGGCAATGGCTGACCGCAGGCCACGATCTCGATCGGGTTTGGGTCGTCTGGCCTTGCTGGTTCAGCGAGTCCGCGCGCGCTGAGCGCCTCCCTGTCCACGCGATCGATAATGGGAGGACGGCCGGGGGGAGGGAAGGCCAGCCCCACGGCATTCTCGGCGAGGCCATAGACCGGCGCCATCGCCCCGGGTCGGAATCCATGGGGCCCGAACCTTTCGAGGAATCGACGCAGCGTGTGGACGCTGACCGGTTCGGCGCCATTGGCCACCATCCGCAACGAGCTGAGGTCGAGCCCTTGAAGGTCGGAGTCGTTTATCTTGCCAAGGCACAGCTCGAATCCGAAATTTGGCGCGGCCGAAACGGTGGCGCGAAAGCGATGGATCGCCCATAGCCAGCTTTCCGGGCGCACGAGAAAACTCAATGGCGACATCACATAAATCGGCGCCGCGAAATGGAGGCCTCCCAGCCACATGCCAATCAGCCCCATGTCGTGATAGAGGGGAAGCCAGCTGACCACGACGTCGGCGGAGCTCGCCTCCATGGCTTGGCCCATCGCCCGAATGTTGGCGAGCAGATTGGCGTGGCTTAGCACGACGCCTTTCGGATCGCCGGTGCTTCCCGATGTATACTGGATCAGGGCGGTTGACCGCTCGTCCGCGACCGGCGGCGGCGGCGCGCCCGCGGCTCCGTGGATGAGCCCGGCGACGCTTTCGACCGCGTCGAGGGTCTCGACCTGCGCCCGGAGCAATGCCGCGAGGCCGAGCCCTTCGGAAACAGTGACGAGGATGCGAGCCCCCGCATTGCGCAGGATTTTGGCTTGGCGCCGTAAATGATCCTCGAGCTGCGACAAGCGCATGGGCGGGTAGATCGGCACTGGTATGGCGCCAGCGTAGAGAATGCCGAAAAAGGCGGTGAAAAATTCAATGCCGGTCGGCAGCATCAAGGCGACCCGATCGCCAGCCATGACGTCGCGCGCGATAAGGCCGGCCGCGACACGGCCCGCCTTTAGCGCAAGCTCGCGGTAGCTTATCGCATCGAGCACCGTGGCCTCGTCCTGGAGCACGGTCAAATGAAGGCGATCTGGATGGCGCGCCACGTGCCAATCGAGGACCTCGATCAATGTCCGCGCATCGGCGGCGGCCGGCACAATCGGCAGGGGCGCCGCCGCGGGCGTTTGAGCGCGCTCAAGGCCTTGATGCGGGCGAGCCCGCTGCAGCGCTTGCAGGAGATCGGCGACGGTTTCGGCCTCCCCCACGACGCGAATCGGCAACCGCACCCGGAAGGCCCGCTCAATCCTTAAAATCAATTCCGTTCGGCTCAGACTATCAATGCCGAGATCCTGTTCGAGCCTGCAGGACGGGACGACATCGATGAACTTTGCCCGCTGCGGGTGCAGTTCGCGCGCCAGCGCCTGGACAATCGCGACGAGATCGCTTTCGCCAGCGCCGCTATCAGAACTTGGCTTATCGGGATTTGGCTCCACGCGAAAACGCTAAGCTTTTCAGGCGACCGAGCATTGATTCGAATCAAGGCGCCGAGAAAAATTGCCCTGGAACAAGATGGCCGCCTTCGTTGCCCATTGGATTGATCTGCCGCAAGGCGTTTTCCCAGCCATGGACGACGATTGGGGCCATCATCCGCGGCATTCGAGCCCGCGCAGCGCCTGAAAGTGAGGCCTGACTTGACGAAGAGATCCCTACGAGAACTCGATGGCGCCGTGCGCGCGGCCACGGATTGGATCGACGATCTTACGCTGCGGCTCGGCTGGCAGGATCGCGACAAGGTCTATTTGGCCTTGATCGCCGCGCTGCATGCGCTGCGCGATTGGCTGCCGCGCGATGAGGCCATCTATATAGGAGCCTGTTTCCCGCCATTGCTGCGCGGCCTCTACTATGAGGGCTGGCGCGGGGCCGGACATCCGCCAGCCAAAAGCCGCGGCGCGTTCCTGGCGCGCATCCATGACGGCGTGCATCGCGAACCTGGCGTCGACGCTGAGCAGGTCGCCCAAGCGGTCTTGGCGCTTCTTACGGCGCGTTTGCCTCCGGCCGAAATCGAGAATGCAAAAGCCGCCACGCCAAAGGAATTGCATGGCCTCTGGCCGAGCTGAAGCCCAAGAAAGAGGCGAAGGGCATGAACGCCTCCGCCCTGTCCAAACTCAATGCGCCGCGCATCATCCGCGTCTTTCTTTGCGGCGACGTGATGACGGGGCGCGGCGTCGACCAGATCTTGCCGCAGCCCTGCGACCCTCATCTGCACGAGAATTACGTCCGCTCGGCCAAGGGTTATGTTCGCCTCGCCGAACAGGCGAATGGACCGATCCCGGCGCCCGCCCCGCCCGCCTATATCTGGGGCGCGGCGTTGGACGAGTTGAACCGGACGCCTTCGGACGCCCGCATCGTCAATCTCGAAACCAGCATTACGCGCAGCGACGACTACATCCCCAAAGGGATCAACTATCGAATGAGCCCTGAGAACGCCGCATGCCTAACCGCCGCCGCTATCGATTGCTGCGTTCTCGGCAACAACCATGTCCTCGACTGGGGGCGGGCCGGATTGCTCGACACCTTGGCCACGCTCGAACGCTTGGGGATCGAAACTGCTGGAGCTGGGCGCGACCAAACCCAAGCGGAGCGGCCGGCGGCGCTGGAAATCGAAGGTAAAGGACGCGTGATCGTCTTTTCCTTCGCGTCCCCGACGAGCGGCGTCCCGCCCAATTGGGCCGCGACGCCAACGGCGGCCGGGGTAAATCTTCTGCGCGATTTCACGGATGAAAGCATCGCGCGGATCGCCGACCAAGCAGCGCGCGTGCGACAGCCCGGCGATGTGATCATCGCGTCGATCCATTGGGGACCAAATTGGGGTTACGAGATTCCTGAAGAGCAACGAAGCTTCGCGCATGGCCTCGTCGATCAGGCCAAGGTTTCGATCGTCCACGGCCATTCCTCGCATCATGCGAAGGCCATCGAGATCTACAAGAACCGGCTCATCCTTTATGGATGCGGCGACTTCCTGAACGATTACGAAGGCATCAGCGGCTATGAGGACTTTCGCGGCGATCTCGCCCTGATGTATTTCGCCGGCTTCGATTCCCTGAGCGGAGACCTTGCCGATCTCGAACTTGCGCCGCTTCAGATCCGGCGCTTTCAACTCGTCCGCGCCTCCAGCGCCGACATTGGCTGGATGGGGCGAATGCTCGACCGTGAAAGCCGGCGGTTCAATGTGCGCGTCGCGCTGAAGCCCGATGGGAGGCTGAGCCTGTCCTGGCCTGACGCGGCTAATTTCTGACGTGATGATTGATGCGGATCAAAGACCGCGACCATTGAAACGGCGATGATGCATTTTTCGCAAGTTCCGCGGCGCAAGCGGGACCGGAGGCGCGATAATGCCGTCCTCTCGGCGCGGCGACGACCAGAATGAAAGAGGTCTGCCATGAAAATCAAGAAAATCATGCACAAGGGCGTCGAATGGGTTTCGCCAGATACGATAGTCACGGCGCTTGCGAAAAAAATGCAGCAATTTGACATCGGCGCGATTCCGATCGGCGAAAACGACCGCCTCATCGGCATGGTCACCGACCGCGACATCACGGTCCGAGGCGTCGCCAATGGCAAGGATCTCTCCAAGCTTACGGCCAGGGACGTAATGACCGCCGGGGTGATCTACTGCAAAGATAACGAAGACGTGGACGAGGCGGCTCGGATCATGGAAAGCAAGCAGGTGAGAAGGCTGCCGGTGATCGACGCCAACAAGCGCATGGTCGGGATGATCAGCCTCGGCGATGTTTCCCATGCGGCCTCGCCGAAGATCGCGGCGGAAGTGACGAAGGCCGTCTCGGCCCATCACGCCTGAAAAAAATGGCTCGCGCGCGCTGGAACGGCGCGCCGAGGCGCCGTTCAATCGACGGCCGTTGGCGAGGTTGATGCTGATCGACGCTCCTTCCTGAGCAATGACTCGCATCCATTCCCGAAAGCAGAACAAACTCCGGCCTGGGGCGCGCCAATGCAATGGGAGGTCATCCGAAAACATCAACAGGACGTCGCCGGAGCCAACATCCAGGATTACGAAGCCTCTATCGCCGCCTTCTCGTGGGCGCGGGAACAGGCGCAACTCGATGGCCTGCCGAAAGGCGGCCTCAATATCGCCCATGAGGCTCTCGACCGGCATGTATTGGCTGGACGCGGCGACAAACTCGCGCTGCGCTGGATCGGTCGCGACGATCGCGTCCATGACTTCTCCTACGCCGATCTTCAGGCCGCGGCCAATCGATTCGCCAATGTCCTGGCGCGGCGCGGCGTCGGGAAAGGCGAGCGGGTGTTCTCGCTGCTCGGCCGGACGCCGGAGCTCTACATGGCAGCGCTCGGCGCGCTCAAGAATGGGAGCGTGTTCTCGCCGCTGTTCTCGGCCTTCGGACCGGAGCCGATCAAGGCGCGGATGACAATTGGAGCCGCCAAGGCTTTGATTACCTCCGAAACATTCTACCGCCGCAAGATCGAGCCCATTCGCCACGAATTGAGCAGCCTCGAGCATGTTTTTTTGACCGATTGCTCGGATGATCCGCCCGTTGGCGCGACCAATCTCACCGCCGCCATGGCCATGGAACAGGATTCGTTCGAAACCGTATGGACAGTGCCCGAGGACATGGCGCTCTTGCACTTCACCAGCGGAACGACGGGACGGCCGAAAGGCGCCGTGCATGTGCATCAATCGGTCGTCGCCCATCACGTGACGGGCAAGCTCGCGCTCGATCTCCATCCAGGCGACATTTTCTGGTGCACGGCCGATCCCGGCTGGGTCACGGGCGCCTCCTACGGCATTATCTCGCCGCTCACCAATGGCGCGACGCTGATCGTCGACCAGGCGGAGTTCGACGCGGAGCGCTGGTATCGAATTCTGGAGGCGCAGAAGGTCAACGTCTGGTACACGGCCCCAACCGCGATCCGCATGCTGATGAAGGCCGGCGCCGGGCTGGCAAAGCAGTTCGATTTGTCGAACTTGCGTTTCATGGCCAGCGTCGGCGAGCCGCTCAATCCGGAGGCTGTCATTTGGGGCGTCGAGGCGTTCGGGAAGCCCTTCCATGACAATTGGTGGCAGACCGAGACCGGCGGCATCATGATCGCCAATTACCGATCCATGGACGTCAAGCCGGGCTCGATGGGGCGCCCCTTGCCCGGCGTGACCGCTTCGATCGTCGAGCGGAGCCGAGATGGGAAAATCCGGGAGGTCGGCAAGCCGATGGCCATGGGGGAGCTTGCCCTGCGTCCCGGCTGGCCCTCGATGATGCGCGCCTATCTGAACGAGGAGGAGCGCTACCGCAAATGTTTCGCCGGCGGCTGGTATCTGACCGGCGACCTCGCGATGCGCGACGCCGACGGCTATTATTGGTTCGTTGGCCGCGCCGACGACGTCATCAAGAGCGCCGGCCATCTCATCGGCCCCTTCGAGGTGGAAAGCGCCCTCATGGAGCACGCGGCGGTCGCCGAGGCCGGCGTGATCGGAATTCCCGACGCGATCGCGGGGGAGGTCGTGAAAGCCTTTGTCGCCTTGAAGGAAGGGGCTGAACCGACCGAGGCGCTGCGCAAGGAGTTGCTCGGCCACGCGCGCAAGCGGCTTGGTCCGGCGATCGCGCCAAAGGACATCGCCTTCCGCAAGAACCTGCCGAAGACGCGCAGCGGCAAGATCATGCGCAGGCTCTTGAAAGCGCGTGAGTTGGGGCTGCCGGAAGGCGATCTCTCGACGCTGGAAAGCGAGGAGCAATGAGCGCCGCTGTCGATAAGCCTCGCCTGTCGCGGGCGCATGAATTGGATCTCCTCAAGCAGATGATCCGCATCCGCCGGTTCGAAGACGCCTGCGCCGAACTCTACACGCAGGAGAAAATCAGAGGTTTTCTGCATCTCTACGACGGCGAGGAAGCGGTTGCCGCCGGCGTCATTCCCCTGCTCGAAAGCCGCGATCGGATCGTCTCGACCTATCGCGAACATGGTCATGCGCTGATGCGCGGCGTGCCGATGAAAGCCGCGCTCGCCGAGATGTATGGCAAGCAAGAGGGCTGCAGCGGCGGGCGCGGCGGCTCGATGCACCTTTTCGACCGGGCGACCAATTTCTATGGCGGCAACGCCATTGTCGGGGGCGGGTTGCCGATGGCGGTGGGCCTCGCGCTCGCCGATCACATGCGCAAGGAGAATAACGTAACCGCCTGCTTCTTCGGCGATGGGGCCGTCGCGGAGGGCGAATTTCACGAAAGCCTCAATCTCGCGGCGCTCTGGACTCTGCCGGTGCTGTTCGTGTGCGAGAACAATCTCTACGCGATGGGAACGGCGCTGGCGCTCTCCGAGTCGGAGACCGACATCCACCTCAAGGCGGCGAGCTATCGGATCGCATCTGAAGCGGTCGACGGCATGGATGTGATCGCCGTCGAGGCGGCCGCGCGGCGCGCGATCCAGGCGGTGCGGCAAACCGGAAAGCCCTATTTTCTCGAATGCCGCACCTATCGGTTCCGCGCCCATTCAATGTTCGACGCGCAGCTCTACCGCGACAAGGCCGAGGTCGAGGCCTGGAGGAAAAAGGGGCCAATCCTGCGATTTCGTGGATGGCTCGAGGCCAATCACATGATCCACCCGGAAGACATAGCGCGCATCGAGGCCGAGGTCGCCGCTGAAATCGCCGATGCCGTCGCATTCGCCGAGGCGGGAACATGGGAGCCGGTCGAGACTCTCGCGCGTTTCACCTATGCGGAAGGGACAGCCTGACCGGCTGACGACTGGCCTCATGCAGCAAATCGCGGACCGATCCGAACCTGTCGAACTCAGCTATCGCGAAGCGGTGCGCGCGGCGATCCGCGACGCCATGATCCGCGATGAGCGCGTCTTTCTCATGGGCGAGGATGTTGGCCGCTATGGAGGCTGCTACGCGGTCAGCAAGGGGCTTCAGGCGGAGTTTGGACCGGAGCGGATCCGGGATGCGCCGCTGGCGGAATCGGGGTTTACGGGCGCCGGCGTCGGCGCCGCCATCGCCGGCATGCGACCGATCGTCGAATTGATGACGGTGAATTTCAGCTTGCTCGCGCTCGATCAGATTCTCAACAGCGCCGCCACGCTTCGTCACATGTCGGGCAATCAATTCGGCGTGCCGCTGGTGATCAGGATGGCGACCGGCGCGGGCCGTCAGCTCGCCGCGCAGCATTCGCATAGTCTCGAAGGATGGTACGCCCATATTCCCGGCATCAAGGTGCTCGCCCCGGCGACGCTCGAAGACGCGCGCGGCATGTTGTGGACGGCGCTTCAAGATCCGGACCCGGTGCTGATCTTCGAAAATATCGTGCTCTACAACATGATGGGAAAACTCGCAGCCGATGCCGGACCGGTCGAGATCGCCAAAGCCGCGGTCCGCCACGCCGGGCGGGACGTCTCGCTCATCACTTATGGCGGCTCGCTGTGGAAGACGCTTGAAGCCGCAAGTCTGTTGGCCGCGGAAAATATCGAGGCGGAGGTCATCGATCTGCGCAGTTTGCGGCCGCTCGATGATGCGACGATCATCGCTTCGGTAAGCAAGACAAGGCGCGCCGTCATTATCGATGAAGGCTGGCGCAGCGGCGGCATTTCGGCGGAAATTTATGCGCGCATCGTCGAGCAGGCGTTCTGGGAGCTCGATGCGCCGCCCGGCCGCGTCTGCAGCGAAGAGACGCCGATCCCCTATCCGCGCCACCTCGAGCAAGCTGCAATTCCGCAGGCGTCGAAAATCGTCGCCGCGGCAAAATCCGCGCTCGGGCGCGGCGGGTGACGCCGTGACTGAATTTCGCATGCCCTCGCTTGGCGCCGATATGGAGGCCGGAACGCTTGTCGAATGGATGGTCAAGCCGGGCGATCGCGTCAAACGCGGGGATGTCGTCGCCATCGTGGAGACCCAGAAGGGCGCGATCGAGGTCGAAATTTTCGAGACCGGCGAGATCGAGCAAATTTTGGTCGACGTTGGCGCCAAAGTCCCCGTCGGGACGCCGCTTGCAAAGATTCGGGACGCGCCGGACGCGATGGCCGGGCTAGACGTAGCGCCTGCAAAGGAAGCGCTCGCGGCCAGCCTAGCCCCTCCTCCCGCCGTCGCGCCTGCCGCGCCGCGCCTGGCCTTGCCTTCGATATCGGCGGGGCCGATGCCGCCCTCCGTTGGCCGCATCCGGGCCTCGCCCGCGGCGCGGCGGCTCGCTCAGACGCAGAAGCTTGACCTCGCAACGATCACCGGCAGCGGTCCGCTAGGCGCGATTATCGCGCAAGATGTCGAGGGCAGCCGCGCCGTCGCGCCGCTGTTGGAAAAAAAGAGGGCCGAGCCTGGCCTCGATCTGGAAGCGATGCGCGCCGCGATCGCCGCCGCCATGACGCGATCGAAACGTGAAATCCCACATTACTACCTTGAGCATCAGGTTGACGTGACCCCATGCGAGGCGTGGCTTGCACAGACGAATGCAACGCGGCCGCCTGACAAAAGACTGCTGATGGGCGCCCTCGCGGTAAAGGCCGTCGCTTTGGCAGCACATCGCTTTCCAACCTTCAATGGGTTCTACCGCGAGGGGAAATTCGAGCTGGCTCGCGGCGTTCATGTCGGGGTGGCGATCGCCATTCGCGGCGGCGGCTTGGCCGCGCCAGCGATCCGCGACGCGGACCGAATCTCATGCGACGAACTCATGGGGCGCATGCGCGATCTGATCCAACGCATGCGCAGCGGCCGCATCCGGAGTTCTGAGATAGCCGATTCGACGATCACCATCTCAAGTCTCGGCGAACGGGGCGTCGAGGCGCTCTACGGAATCATTTATCCGCCCCAGGTGGCTCTCGTCGGAGTTGGGAAGATCGTGGCGCGTCCCTGGATCGTGGATGGCGCCATCGCGCCGCGCTCTATCGTCACCCTCACGCTTTCGGGCGATCACAGGGCCAATGATGGCCATGCCGGGGCCCTGTTCCTGGCAGAAATTGGCAAGCTGCTGCGGGAGCCGGAAAAATTATGAGCGATGTCGACATAAGAGCGGTGCTGCGAGAGGAACTCGGCAATATCGCGCCCGAAATCGATATGAGTTCGGTCGATCCATCCGCCGACCTGCGCGAGGCCCTCGACATCGACTCAATGGATTTCCTCAATTTTGTCACCGCTATCCATCACCGCCTTGGGATCAACATTCCGGAGATCGATTATCCGAAGCTCATGACTCTGGATGGGGCGGTCAGCTACCTCGAGGCGAAGCTCGCGTGACAAGCATCAAGGGATGCTCATCTCTCGTAAGTCCCAACAAGGCCGGCCTCGGCGAGAGCATGTTTGCGCGCCTCGCGCTCGACTTCTCGGCAGGAGGATCCTTTGCGCAGCGGCAGGTGATCAACCGAAAGAGCGAGCAGGCAAAATTGATAGCGGTGAGGTCCATGGCGCTGGGGCGGACACGGGCCGCCATAACCTAACCGGTTGAAGTCATTGGCTGCCCGCTTAAATCCCTGCGCGTCGGCGTGACGGTCGGACCCTTGCGCGAGTTCCGTTCGATCGACGGCGATGTCGTAGACGGCCCAATGATGGAACGTGCCTCCCGGCGCATCTGGATCATCGCAAAGAAGCGCGAAACTGCGGGTTCCGGTTGGCGGGTCGCTCCAAGAGAGCGGCGGGGACAGATCCTCTCCGTCGCAGGTGAAGCGGCGCGGGATCGGCCCGCCATCGGAGAATGCGCTTGAACTGAGCCGCATGGCCGCCTCCCTCGCATCGCATGACGGCGCAATCATGCGCTATCGTTGTTCGATTGGTTTGATGCGAGTCAATTAAGGTCAACGGCATTCTCAACAATGAGATATGCAAACGGCGCCAAGCAGTTCAAAATTGGCGCGTTCTTCCGATTTTTGGTAAAGGAGACCCTTCTGACGCCAGACAGCCGCGAGTCGCCGGTCGATGTTCGAGGCAAACTTGTTTGGAATCCTTGCAGTTTCGCTCAAAGGCCCGCCCCGGCTACGAGGGTTGGGACTCGCAATTTGAGATGATTGCGGGAAGATGGTTTGAACCTGCAACCTTTAGGTTACGAGTCCGACGAGCAACTTGGCTACGCTCCATCCGGCTTCAAAGGACAAGGGACAATCAGAAAATGCGGCCGCAAAGTTCGCATTTGCCTCTCGGCATTTGCGGCCGATGTTTTTCGGGATTTCCAATTTTTGCTTATTAAGCGCTTACCGGCCAAAAGGCGGCAACCAAAGACGGTCCCAAGACGACAGCCGGGTTATTGGTGACTGGTGCCGCAAGAGGGATTCGAACCCCAGACCCCCTCATTACGAATTTGACGGCCTCGCTTTTCCGGTGATTTCCTGCTTTTTCCACAATCAAAAAAGCCGTTTATTATAAGGCTGTTATCATTCCCCTTGTTTTCCCGTCCATTCTGGCATTATCCTGTTTCTGCTTACCAGGCGCTTACCGTGCTTACCGGACGCTTACCACGGCAGAAAGTCAGAGGGTCGGGCCATGCCAAAGGGACGGATCAGCAAACGCTCGGTCGACGCTCTCATTTGTCCTACCGGCAAGGATCGCGAGTTCCTTTGGGATGACGCGCTGTCGGGGTTTGGCGTAACGGCCTTCCCCTCCGGCAAGAAGGTCTACGTCGCACAATATCGGCAGGCCGGACGATCGCGGCGCTCGACCCTTGGCGAGCATGGCCGGTTGACGCCGGACGAGGCGCGGTCTGAGGCGAAGAAGCTGCTTGGCGTGGTCGAGACCGGCGCGGATCCCATTGAAGCCCGCCGCTAGGCGCACGCCGTCCGCACCTTCGGCGAGGTAGCTGAAGACTTCATGCGCCTGCACGTCGCGGCCAAGCGCAAAGGCCGGACCGAAGCGAGTTATCGCGAGATTCTCGAAAAGCATGTCTATCCGGCAATCAAATCGCGCAGAATCGTCGAGGTGCGCCGCACGCAGATGGCTGCTCTTCACAACGGGATGAGAGCGACGCCATCGGCCGCGAACCGGGCGCTTGCCGTGGTTTCGAGCATTTGGGGATGGGCGGCGCGGCGTGAGGAAGTGGGAGCGGGTTCGAATCCCTGTATCGGAATCGAACGCTATCCCGAGCAAGGCCGCGAGCGCTATCTGACCAGCGATGAACTCGCGCGGCTCGGTTCGGCGCTTGCGGAAGGCGAAACACTCGGCTTGGCCTATGACGTGGACGAGACGAAGCCCAAGGCGAAACACGCGCCGAAAGCCGATAAGCGCCGGGTGAAGCTGGACCCGTTCGCAGTCGCGGCGATCCGCCTCCTGATCCTGACCGGCGCTCGCCTCCGTGAAATCCTCGACGCCCAGTGGCGGCACGTCGACATCGAGCGCGGGGTGATTTTCCTGCCGGACAGCAAGACGGGCAAGAAGCCGGTCTATCTCTCGGCGGCGGCTCTTTTGATCCTCTCGGAGCTCCCGCGCATCGAAGGCAACCCGTACATCATCGCCGGGGCCAAGGATGGCGCGCCGCGCGCCGATCTGAAAAAGCCCTGGGGCGCGGTCGGCAAGGCCGCGGGGCTCGATGGCGTCCGCCTCCACGATCTGCGTCATTCCTTCGCCAGCATCGGCGCCGGCGCGTCCATGGGTTTGCCTGTCATCGGAAAGCTGCTTGGTCACTCTCAGGCCGCGACGACGCATCGCTACGCACACCTTGACGCCGACCCTCTCCGCCGCGCGGCCAACACCATTGGCGCGACGATTTCCGCCGCGATGGACGGCAAAAAGGGTGGCTCGGTTGTGCCGCTACACAGGACAAAGCCAGCAAGCTAAATTCCAGATGCGCGGGGATAGGCCGGCCAGCCGACAAGCGAGGTAGTCCACTCGTTTCCCCGCGTTCATAGGACATTCGCGAGGACACGCGATGACCAGAAAACCAAGGCTACGGACGCTGCCCAGCGCCAGCTATTCTGGATCTGCTCCGACCTTCGCTCCTACGCGGGATGAGTGGAGGCAGATAGGAGGAACTTTTTGTGACTTAAGCGACGAGGACGAGCGGCGCATAACCGACATGGTTGTTCGCTATTTGAGGGACGCGCCATTTGAATCGCACGTTCATTCCGTGAATAAGGTGGTTGATCGCCTTGAGTTGATCTGTAAGGCAGCGGGCAGGCTATATGAAGTGCTTGCGCACGATTACAAAGGCGGCTCGTCAGAGGTAGGCTCAATCGCTCTGGAGCACCTCGAGGTTCGGTTGCGCGTCGGTCTCCCGCACTGCTTTTCGGGTGAGGAAACTTCACTAGGTGCTGATGATGCGAGCACTCTCGCTGCATCCATTATGGTTGCCGCGAAGCTGGCAAAGCAAGATGTGATGCAAGACCCGACTCCCGGCATTCAGGTACATGACGCGTGGCGGAAACTGGTCTTGGACTTGATGGACTGGGCTGAACAACGCCGTTTGTCTGTGACAACTGCAAAAAAGGCTGAGACGTCAAAGAACTGGCCATCCCCATTTGTCCAATTCTTTTCACGCTTACAAGATGCCCTGCCTCCAGATGCTCGTGAGTTTTGTGGTAACGGGCCGCTGACCGATGCGCTGGCCGATGTCCGCGGGCGGCGGAAGGCAAAAAAGAATACTGTTAGGGAGTTATCGGCGAAAAATTCGACGGGATAATTCCCTTATTGTCGCGACAAATATGGGAGTAGCTGCATTGCGTTCCCGGAAAATCTCCGGGTGTTTCGAAGGAAACAGCAATGCAACTCACCACACAATTTCTTCGCCGCGATGCCGCGGCTGAGTATCTCAACAAGACTTACGGATTTGGCGCCGCCCGTACGCTCGCCAAGGGTGCGGTAACGGGCGACTCTCCCGAATTCCATCGGGCAGGACGTATCGTCCTCTACACGCGCGAAGCACTGGACACCTGGGCGCTCTCTAAGATCGGCCCAGCGCAAACGTCGACTTCTCAACGCCCAACAAAGTCGGCTGCCGCGCCATCGATCGCGGAACACGATGTGGTGGCGTGATCGATGCAGGCCCCAGATACGGCGAGGGCCGCAACCGCGCGATGCGGAAGCGACCCTCAAAAATGTCATTGGCTGGCGGCTTTTGACACCCAAACAATTAGCCCTTTCCCCCTCGATTATCAAGCCC
>NZ_JQKO01000008.1 GCF_000746085.1 Methylocapsa aurea
CTCGGTTCAATCCGTCTGCCTTCAATTACCGGAAAGTCCGGCCCGTCATAATCGCCGGCGAACACACCGCGTTTTTACACGACCTCGGTCGAAAGCAGAAATTCGCGCTGAAACACTGCCGTTCCTTGACCCGCGCGCCAAACTCCTCTAACCACAACCGTTCTTGGCGCGTCTTCGGGCGTCCCAAGTCCATGCGGCGGGCCTTTGTCCCGCCAAAGACGCACCCGTGGCGCTTCCTTCAATCAAGACCCGTTCTTTTGAAGCGACGAGCCTGTCGGCCTGACCTCGTTCGAGGCCGGGCAGAGGAGGGCGCGTTCCTCCCCCCTAGTTGGCGGGAGGACGCGAGTTTGAGCGCCGCGCTTTTCGGAGCGCCGGGCGTTTGCGCGCGCGTCCTCATTGCCAGCGCAATGATCGAAGAGGACACGCGATGACGAAGCGCGCGGAAGCAAAGTATAAAATCGACCGCCGGATGGGCGAGAACATCTGGGGCCGTCCGAAAAGCCCGGTCAATCGGCGCGAATATGGGCCGGGCCAGCACGGCCAGCGCCGCAAGGGCAAGCCGACCCCATTCGGCACCCAGCTCAAGGCCAAGCAGAAGCTGAAGGGCTATTACGGCAATATTTCGGAAAAGCAATTCCGCAAATATTACGCCGAGGCGATCCGCATGAAGGGCGATTCCGGCAATAACCTGATCGGCCTCCTGGAGAGCCGGCTCGACACCGTGGTCTATCGGGCGAAATTCGTCCCGACGGTTTTTGCCGCGCGCCAGTTCGTCAACCATGGCCATATCAAGGTCAATGGACGGCGGGTCAATATCGCGTCCTATCTGGTCAAGGTCGGCGACGTGATCGAGATCAAGGAAACCTCGCGCCAGATTATCCTCGTCCTCGAGGCCAAGCAACTCGCCGAACGCGACGTGCCGGATTATTACGAGGTCGATCACACCAAGATGAGCGCAAAGGTCATGCGGGTTCCTTTGCCGGCGGAAGTGCCCTATCCGGTCATCATGGAGCCCAATCTCGTGATCGAGTTCTACTCGCGTTAAGCAAATCGCTTTGGGCCGAACCGGCGTCTGGTTTGGCCCAAAGGACCCGCCGCAAGTGGGGTCGGCCTATTTCAACGCATGATCCGATCCGAGAAGTCCGCGCCTTCTCAGGACCGTGCTTTAGCTCAGATCATCCAGCTTGCGCCGTTTCGGCATCGCTGGTCAGCGCCAGCCATTCCTCTTCGGCCGCCATCAGCGCCGTTTCGAGATCGCCGCGCTGGGCGGCAAGCTGCGCAGCCTTCGCGGGGTCCTTGGCAAAGGCTTTGGGCGTCGCCAGCGCCATGTCGATCCGCTGGATCAGATCCTGGAATTTCCGCATCTTTTCCTCGATCGCCCAAATCTGCTTTTTGGTTGGCGCGCCATCCTTGCGGTTCTGTGCGCCCTCTTTGCGCTGGGGCGCCGAACGCTCGGCCTCGTTGCGGTTTTTCTTCGACGATTTGCCATTGCCGCCGCCGGCGCGGTCGAGGACGTATTTCTTGTAATCGTCCATGTCGCCGTCGAAGGCCTCTACCGTGCCCTCCTCGACGAGCCACAGCCGGTCGGCGCAGGCGTCCAAGAGATGCCGGTCATGCGAGACGAGGATGATGGCGCCCTCGTAATCGTTGATCGCCTCGATCAAGGCCGCCCTGCTGTCGATGTCGAGATGGTTGGTCGGTTCGTCGAGGATCATCAGATGCGGGCCATTGAAGCTCGCAAGTCCCATCAGAAGCCGCGCTTTCTCGCCGCCGGAGAGTTGCGCGACCTTGGTGTCGGCTTTGACGTTAGGAAAGCCGAACTGGGCGCATTTGCCCCTGATTTTCGCTTCCGTTCCCTCGCGCATGAGTTCGGCGACGCATTGATAGGGCGTCGCCTTTTCGTCGAGATCGTCGACCTGATGCTGGGCGAAAAATCCAACTTCGAGCTTCGATGAGCGCCTGACCGTTCCCGCCTGCGCCGAAAGCCGTCCGGCGACCAGCTTGGCGAAAGTCGATTTGCCGTTGCCGTTCGAGCCGAGCAGGCCGATCCGGTCGTCGTCCGAAATATTGAGCGAGAGCCGCTTCAAGACCGGCGTTTCGCCATAGCCGACGCTGGCGTCGTCCATCGCGACGATCGGCGGGCTTAACGGCTTTTGCGGCGAAGGAAGATGAAACGGCAGGATATGCCCGTCGACGATGGCCGAGATGGGCTCCATCTTGGCGAGCATCTTGAGGCGCGATTGCGCCTGCGCCGCCTTGGTCGCCTTGGCGCGGAAGCGATCGACGAAAGATTGTAAATGCTTGCGCTGATCGTCCTGCTTCTTCTTGTGCTTGAGCAAAATCGCCTGTTGTTCGCGCCGCTGCCGCTCGAAGCTCGAATAATTGCCGCGCCAGAGGGTGAGCTTGGCCTGATCGAGATGCAGGATGTGGTCGGAGACGGCGTCGAGCAAATCGCGATCATGGCTGATGACGAGGATCGTCGCCGGATAGCGCTGCAGATAGTCGATCAGCCAAAGCGTGCCTTCGAGATCGAGATAATTGGTCGGCTCGTCGAGCAGCAGAAGATCCGGGTTCGAGAACAGCACCGCTGCGAGCGCTACGCGCATGCGCCAGCCGCCGGAGAATTCCGATAGGGATCGGTTTTGCGCCGCTTCATCGAAACCAAGTCCGGCAAGAATTCCGGCGGCGCGCGAGGGCGCCGCATGGGCGTCGATGTCGACAAGGCGCAAATGGATATCGGAGATGCGGGCCGGGTCGGTGGCGGTCTCGGCCTCCTCCATGAGGCTGTGGCGCTCGAGATCGGCGGCGAGGACGAAATCGATCAGGGTTCCGGGGCCGCCCGGCGCCTCCTGCTCGACGCGGCCAAGGCGCATCTGTTTGGGGTAGGAAATCGAGCCGGTCTCAGGCGCCAGCTCCCCGGAGATCATCTTGAACAAGGTCGTCTTCCCGGCGCCATTGCGGCCGACGAATCCGACCCGCGCGTGGTCGGGCAGGGCGGCGGTCGCCTTGTCGAAAAGAATCCGAGGCCCTAGCCTTAGAGTAATGTCGTTGATATGGAGCATGCGGGCTTGTCGCCCGCCTTGTGCTGCATTGCAAGAGAAAGGATCGCGAGAAGCTACGCATCATTCTCCGCGACGCAGGGACGAACCCGCCAATTTTTCGGCCGCCGGCTGGATTTATCGCCGGATTTTATTCCTCCTCCTCCGCCGTGCGACCCTATGCCGCTCGGCGCAATGGCCAACGGGATCAACCCACGGAGCGGAGCAAGGGCTCGAAAGTGGTAAAGGTCCAAAGCGCCTCTTGCTCGAATGCGGGACTATGGTTAGAATGATTCTAAGCCATCGCCCCTCGCATTACGCGGGAGCACTGGCTTTTGTCCTGTTTGGTTTGAAGGGAGTGTGGATATGGCAGCGCTTGGTGGCAGCAAGACCGAAGGCAATCTGAAGGACGCCTTCGCCGGTGAATCGCAAGCGAACCGACGGTATCTTTATTTCGCACAAAAGGCGGATGTGGAAGGCTATAACGACGTCGCCGCGGTGTTCCGTTCGACGGCTGAAGGCGAAACCGGCCATGCCCATGGCCATCTCGAGTTCCTCGAGGCGGTCGGCGATCCCGCCACCGGCCTGCCGATCGGCGAAACCTCGCTGAACCTCACCGCCGCCGTCGCCGGCGAAACGCATGAATATACCGACATGTATCCGAGCATGGCGCGCACCGCCCGCGAGGAAGGTTTTGGCGAGATCGCCGATTGGTTCGAGACGCTCGCCAAGGCCGAGCGTTCGCACGCCGGCCGTTTCCAGAAGGCTCTCGACGAGCTGCCGAAGTAATCGGCCGAACACTTAAAGTCATCCGACGGCCCGGCTCATCCGCGAGCCGGGCCGTTCTTTCCCAGCGTTTCATCCAGCTTAGAAGAAGGCGACATGAGCGAAGGCGGTCTGGCAGCTCCCTCCCGGCATCCATTGGATTGGCAAAATCCCGATTTTTATGACGAGGCCAAACTCGACGCCGAATTGCGGCGGGTGTTTGACATTTGCCATGGCTGCCGCCGGTGCTTCAATCTATGCGATTCCTTCCCGCGCCTTTTCGACCTCGTCGACGCTTCGAAAAGTGGCGAATTGGACACGGTCGACAGCAAGGATTTCAAGCCTATCGTGGATGCCTGCACGCTCTGCGACATGTGCTACATGACGAAATGCCCCTATGTCCCGCCGCATGAATTCAATCTCGATTTTCCGCATCTGATGCTGCGCTATCGCGCCGTCGAAGCGAAGAAGGGCGAGATCGCGCGCCCCGAACGCGAGCTGGCTCAAACCGACCGCAATGGCAAACTCGCCTCTTACGTCGCGCCGCTCGCCAATTTCGTGACCAATAGCGCGAACAAGATGATGCGCGGCCTGCTTCAGAAAATCGCCGACCTCGACAAGGAGGCCTGGCTGCCGAAATATGCATCGAAGAGCTTCGAGGAGCGCGCCAAGGAAAAACCGCCGCTCGTCAACGCCCATGCTCCGGCCGCGGGCCGGAAGGCGGTCATCTACGCGACCTGCTTTGCCAATTACAACGAGCCCGACATCGGCCTCGCCGCCCGTGCGGTGCTCGCCAAGAACGGGGTCGAGACGCAAGTGCTGCATCCGCATTGCTGCGGAATGCCGATGTTGGAGCAAGGAAATATCGCGGAAGTCGCGAAGGCCGCCAAGATTGTCGCCTCTGAGCTGCGTCCCTGGATCAGAAAAGGCTATGACATCGTGGCGCTGGTGCCCTCTTGCGCCTTGATGCTGAAGACCGAATGGCCGCTGATCCTGCCCGATGACGCCGACGTCAAGATGTTGTCGAAGGCGACCTATGATCTCAGCGAATATGTCGTCGGCATCGCCCGCAAGGAAGGCCTCGCGCCGGGACTGGCGCCGGTCGCCCCGGGCGGCATAGCCCTGCATATCTCCTGTCATTCGCGGGCGCAGAACATGGGCCAGAAGGCGCGGGAGCTGTTGAAGCTTTTGCCGGAGGCCAATTTGCAGGTGATCGAGCGCTGCTCCGGCCATGGCGGGTCTTGGGGGTACAGATCCGAGAATTTCGAAACCGCCCTGAAGGTCGGCGCGCCGGTGGCCCGACAGGTCGTTGAGGGCGGCAAAGCCATCGTGACCTCGGAATGTCCGCTGGCTGGCCTTCATATCGCGCAAGGCGTCGAACGGCTCGGCGGCGGCGAAGGCAAGCCGCAGCTCTACAACCATCCGATCCAGCTCGTGGCGAAGGCCTATGGCCTCGACCAGGAGTCTGGCGCGTGATCGATGTGAATTAAAGCTATCTTGCTTGAACCATCGCGCCGGAAGAGTCTTGCCGGCGCCGCGTCCGGTCATCGACCTCGGAGCTGAAACATGGCGCAAAAACACAATCTGACGGCGGCCGACATCCTGCCGCTCGCGGAATATGGAAAGATACGCGCGGAAAGCCGCCGCAAGATCTCCGAGCGCAAACAGAATCGGCGCGTCGAGGTGGGGCCTTACATCACCTTCTATTTCGAGAATTACGACACGATGTGGATGCAGGTCCATGAGATGGTCTTCATCGAAAAAGGCGGAGACGCGCAGATTCGAGACGAAATCGCCGCCTATAATCCGCTGATCCCCAAAGGCCAGGAACTCGTCGCCACTTTCATGATCGAGATCGAGGATCCTGAGCGGCGCAAACGCATACTCGGCGCCGTGGGCGGCATCGAGAATGCCGCCTTCATCGCGATCGGCGCGGAGCGCATTCCCGGCTTGGCGGAGGAAGATCTGGAGCGCACGCGCGCCGATGGAAAGGCCTCCTCGGTCCAATTCGTGCATTTCGCCTTTACGCCGGCGCAGATCGCCGCGTTCCGCAGCCCCGGCGCGCAAATTTCGCTTGGGTTTTCGCATCCGTCCTACGGTCATATGGCTGTGTTGCCGGACGCCGTGCGCGCTGAACTGGCCGGCGATTTCGATTGAACGCGAGCGGCTTTGCGCGGGGCGCGGGCGCTGCGGGCCCATGCGCCATATAATCGAAATTAACGATGGTAATGATCTAAACCATCGATTGGACCGATGTTAATTCCGCCATTATAGCTCCCTTCACGGTCGATGCAGCGGCATCGACCGGGCCTTAAGAAGGAATTGGCAGATGGTCAGAATTGGATCCAAGGTTCCGAGCTTTTCCGTCATCGGCGTCAAGCCGGGTTTCGAGACGCACGAAGAAAACGGCGTCAGCGCCTTCGAGACGCTCACCGAAGCGAGCTTTCCCGGCAAGTGGAAGATTATTTTCTTCTATCCGAAGGATTTCACCTTCGTCTGCCCGACCGAGATCGCCGAATTCGCGCGGCTCAACGCGGAATTCGCGGATCGCGGCGCGGTCGTGCTCGGCGGTTCGACCGACAATGAATTCGTCAAGCTCGCCTGGCGGCGCTCGCATAAGGACCTCGCCAAGCTGCCGATCTGGCAATTCGCCGATACGAATGGATCCTTAACCGATGGTCTCGGCGTCCGCTCGCCCGATGGCGTCGCCTATCGCTATACGTTCATCGTCGATCCCGACAACGCGATCCAGCATATCTACGCCAATAACCTCAACGTCGGCCGCGCGCCCAAAGACACGCTGCGCGTGCTCGACGCCTTGCAGACGGACGAGCTTTGCCCCTGCAACCGCGAGGTCGGCGGCGATATTCTCCTGGTCGCGTGAGGCGCAAATGTCGATTGAAAGCCTGAAAGACAGGATTCCCGACTTCGCCCGCGATGTCCGTCTGAACCTTTCCGCAATCGTCAATGACGATGCGCTGGGCGAGGAGGCCAAATACGGGCTCCTGCTCGCCTGCGCCATCGCCACCCGCAACGCGGATGTGGCGCAGGCTTTCGATCGGGAGGCGGCCTCGCGTCTCTCGCCGGCGGCGCGGGATGCGGCGCGTTCGGCCGCCGCGATCATGGCGATGAACAATGTCTATTATCGATTTGTTCATCTGGCCTCGAACAAGGCCTATCGGACGATGCCGGCGAAGCTGCGGATGTCGGTGATCGGCGCTCCTGGCGTCGCCAAGGCGGATTTCGAGATCTGGTGCCTCGCGGTCTCGGCGATCAATGGCTGCGGCGCTTGCATCGACGCGCATGAAAAGGTCCTGGCGGCGGCGGGCGTGAGTCAGGAAGCGATCCAGTTCGCGGTGCGATGCGCCTCGATCGTTCAATCCGTCGCCGTCGCCATTGAGGCCGCCAGCCTCTCGGTCGAACACGCATGATCCATGGGGTCGCCCAACGTCCTATCTAAACGCATTTTCAAGCGAACCGAGGACGGCCTCGCTTGAAAACGCCGTCGGGATGGCGTTTCGGATCAATTCGGCGAGCGCCGCGATTGCGGGCCGGCGCGGATTGGTCGCCCGGCAAATGAGGCGAACGCCGCGCGAGGCATGCGGCCCCTCGATCCGTCGCGCGGTCAGATTGCCGGGAAGGCCGCGCGCGTCAAGAAGAGCGAGGCCCGGCGCCAGAGTCATGCCGTAGCCCGCCGCGGCCATATGCAGCAAGGTTTGCAGGCTTGTCGCCCGCATGTCGGCCATGGCGTCGTCGCCCAGATTGGGATGCTGGCAGAGGTCCAGCGCCTGATCGCGCAGGCAATGCCCGTCCGCGAGCAGCAAAAGGCGATGCGGATCGATGTCCTCCGCCTCGACGCTGGCGCGGCGCGCGAGCGGATCGTCATCCGGCAGAACCAGAAAAAAGGGCTCATCGAACAAGGGCAGGGCCTCGAGCGCGGCATTTTCCGGATCCGAGGCGATGATGGCGGCGTCGAGTCGGCCAGAGGCCACAGGCTCGATCAGCCGCTCCGTCAAATCCTCGACGAGGAGCAGGGGCGTCGCCGGCATGGCGTGGCGCGCGCGCGGCAGAATGAAAGGCATCAGATAGGGGCCAAGCGTTGGAATGACGCCGAGACGCAAGGGGCCGACCATCGGATCGCGGCAGGCTTTGGCGCAGGCGAGAAGGTCATCGGCGGCGGCGATGGCGCGCCGCGCTTGAGCGAGTATCTGCTCCCCGGCGGCCGTCGTCGCGATCGATTTGCCGACCCGCTCGAAAATGCAAACCCCGAGCTCTTCCTCTAATTTCAGGATCTGGCCGCTCAAGGTCGGCTGGCTGACATGGCAGGTGGCGGCGGCGCGGCCGAAATGGCCAAGATCGGCGACGGCGATAATGTAACGGAGGTCGCGCAAATTCATGCGATCGTAGTATCAAATCATAATTCTCGAAACAATCGGCCTTCTCTATGGAGCATGGACAGGCGCAAGCGCCGCGGCGCCTTGCAATGTCGGAGCGCGCCTCTATAAGCGGCGGTGCTTTTCCGCTTCTTCCG
Source organism: Methylocapsa aurea (assembly GCF_000746085.1). Classification (GTDB taxonomy): domain Bacteria; phylum Pseudomonadota; class Alphaproteobacteria; order Rhizobiales; family Beijerinckiaceae; genus Methylocapsa; species Methylocapsa aurea. The sequence continues at coordinate 8,335 of NZ_JQKO01000008.1, forward strand.
ACGCAGGGACAAAATGGCCATCGAACGCACTTTCTCCATCCTCAAGCCCGACGCGACCCGGCGCAATCTGACCGGGGCGATCAACGCCCTGATCGAAAAGGCCGGCCTGCGCATCGTCGCGCAAAAGCGCGTTCAATTCACCCGCGCCCAGGCGGAAACTTTTTACGCGGTTCACAAGGCGCGGCCCTTCTTCGGCGAACTCGTCGAATCGATGATCGGCGGTCCGGTGGTCGTGCAAGTGCTCGAGGGCGAGGACGCGATCAAGAAATACCGCGACGTGCTCGGCGCGACCGATCCGTCCAAGGCCGATCCAGGCACGATCCGCAAGGAATTCGCGCTTTCGCTTGGAGAAAATTCGGCGCATGGCTCGGATGCGCCCGAGACCGCCGCGGTCGAAATCGCGCAATGGTTCTCCGGCAACGAGATCGTTGGGTAAATATTGCCGCAAGGTCGCGCAAGCGGCCTTGCCCCCTAATCTTGACTGCATCAGACTGAGGTTTCGCGACGGACCGCCGTGAGACAGAGACGTGGAGGGCCGCGGATGCTGGCTTTGTCGAGGCGCATCGGCGTTTTTGCAACGCTAGTGGCCTTCGCGCTGTTGGGCGTTCTCGCGTCGCCGCGTCCGGCTCATGCCGGCCTGGGCGAGTGGCTGCAGCGCAATATTAGTTTCTTGCGCGGCGGCAAGCCTGAAGCCCTCCGCAAGAGTCTGGACGACCCTGCCGCCAAGCTTTTCGCTTTCTTCCAACCGCTCGGCCTGCTGCCGGTCTTGGCTCCCGCTGGAGAAATGCCCGGCGACGTCTATCGGTCGACGCTTGGCGGGTTCAGGACGCGGCAGCCGACCTGTTTTCCGAAATTGGCGGAAGTTGCGGGCAGCGCCAACCTGCCCTCCATGAACGAGGCGACCCAGGCGGAGCTGAATGCAACGCTGAAGGCCGCGATCGAGGAGGCAAGTCTTGGCGAGGGCGGCGTCAAGCTGCGCTTCGAACGGACCGGAACGCTCAGTTTCGACAATGTTTCCGTTCGCAGCACGGGCGAAGCGGAAGTCTTGAAAAGCTTTCAAGCGACGAAAAACAGGCCGGAATGCGCGCCATTGGCGCCAATCCTGGATCCAAAGGCCAATCCCCGCGGCGCCGAGGGGCTCATCCTGGGCAATGTGTACACGGCGGCGGCCAACGCTCATTGGAGCGTGTCGGCGGAAGGCGGCGGCCAGGCGAAGCTGGGCTTGGACGAACTGGCCAAGCTCATCAAACGGGTCGCGGAGCGCCTTGTTGGACGCGACATCCCCGTCAAAATCGATCTTGGCCTAGAGGTTCAGGGAAGCCTGGGCCGGACCCGGGAAATCTCCCTGGTCTCCACCAAGGCGCTGCCGGTCGCCTATGCCCCCTTGTTCATTTCGCTATCCCATCTCGCGCAAATTTCGGAAGGGATCAAATCGAACCGCATCGCGATCCTCGAGAATGTCTTTCTCGCGGAGCGGCGCAGCCATCCAACTTCCTCCAGGCGCGAGATCCGCCGGGTCATGACCAAGGAGGCGAGCATGGATCTGCCCTCCCCGGAGGCCATTTCCGCAGCGATGCAGACCGGCCCCTTTGCGCCCTTCGATCCGGAGAAGCCCGAACATGCGTCCTATATCGCGGCCGTCGACACGCTGCTGGCGTTGAGCCTGGAGCTCACTGAAGGGTAGGGCGCGAATCGCGTTGGCGCGAGCGCGCCCATCCTCCGGTTGCGAAAAGGCGATCGTCGCGCCATCATGGCCGGCCATGAACGCCGCGCCAAAAATCCTCCGCCACCCTTCCGCCTGTCCGCATGATTGCCCCTCGGTCTGCGCCCTCGATGTCGAGGTGATCGACGGAAAAACCATCGGGCGCATTCATGGCGCGAAGGATCAGACCTATACCGCCGGCGTCGTCTGCGCCAAAGTCGCGCGCTATGCCGAGCGGATCCATCATCCGGACCGCTTGCTCTATCCGCTGAAGCGCACAGGCCCCAAGGGATCGGGCTCCTTCGCGCGGATCTCCTGGGACGAAGCGCTCGACGCAATCGCGGCAGAATTCCTGAAAGCCGAACATGAGTTCGGCGCGGAGAGCATCTGGCCCTATTACTACGGCGGCACGATGGGCCGCGTCATGCGCGATGGGATCAACCGCCTCACCCATGCCAAGCGCTATTCGCGTTTCTATGGCTCGATCTGCGTCAATATCGCCTGGCCGGGCTTTATCGCCGGGACCGGAAAAATGGCCGGACCAGATCCGCGCGAAATCGCCAAATCCGATTGCGTCGTGATCTGGGGCACGAATGCGGTGGCGACGCAGGTCAATCTGATGACCCATGCGGCGCGGGCGCGAAAAGAGCGCGGCGCGAAGATCGTCGTCATCGATATTTATCGCAACGCGACAACGGCGCAGGCCGATCTCGCGCTCTGCCTTAGGCCGGGAACCGATGGCGCGCTCGCCTGCGCGGTGATGCATGTGCTCTTTCGCGATGGTCTCGCCGATTGGGATTATCTGGAAAAATATACCGATGCGCCGCATGAGTTCGAGGCGCATCTTACAAGCCGCACGCCGCGCTGGGCCGCCGCGATCACTGGCCTCAGCGTCGAGGAGATCGAGGCCTTCGCCCAGCTTATAGGGCGGACAAAGAAGACCTTTTTCCGGCTTGGCTATGGCTTCTCGCGCCAGCGCAATGGCGCGGTCAATATGCACGCGGCCTCCTGCATCGCCGCAGTGACCGGGGCGTGGAAAGAGGAGGGCGGCGGCGCCTTCCACAATAATGGCGCGATCTTTCATCTGCGCCAGGACCTGATCGAAGGCCTCGACGTCCGCGATTCCACGACCCGCATCCTCGATCAATCGCGAATCGGCGCGATCCTGACCGGCGATTCGGACGCCCTTCGCGGCGGCGGGCCGGTGAGAGCCATGCTCATTCAAAACACCAATCCGATGTCGGTCGCCCCTGACCAGACCAAGGTGCGGCAAGGGTTTTCTCGCGCCGATCTCTTCGTCGCCGTGCATGAGCAATTCTTGACCGAGACGGCGGCCATGGCCGACATCGTCCTACCCGCCACGATGTTTCTTGAACATGATGATTTCTATGCGGGGGGAGGGCATCAGCATCTTGAATTCGGCGGCAAGCTGATCGAGCCTCCGGGGGAATGCCACAGCAATCATGAGGTCGTTTGCGCGCTTGCGGGCAGGCTTGGGGCCGAGCATCCGGGCTTTGCGATGAGCCCGCGCGAATTGATCGACGCGACCTTGCGCGAATCCGGCTGGGGCGGGCTCAAAGAGCTTGAGGACAAGCGCTGGCTCGACGCTCAGCCCGATTTCGCCGCGGCGCATTATCTCGACGGCTTCGCCTGGCCGGACAAGAAATTCCGCTTCAAGCCGGATTGGGCGAATGTGCCTTTTGGCAATATTGGCCTGCAAGGCCCGTGGCGCGAGATGCCTAGCCTGCCCGATCATTGGGACGCGATCGAGAGCGCCAACGACGCCTATCCCTTCCGCCTGGCGACGAGCCCGGCGCGCAATTTCCTGAACTCCAGTTTCACGCAGACGCGGACGTCCCGCGCCGCGGAGGGCGGGCCAACGGTCAAGATCCATCCGTTTGATGCCGCGCGCCTTGGCGTCGAGGCCGGTGATAAGGTCGTCCTCGGCAATGATCGGGGCGAGGTGCGGCTCAGGGTGGCGCTTTTCGATGGATTGCAGCAGGGCGTGCTGATCGCGGAAGGGATCATGCCCAATGCCTCGTTCGAAGACGGCAAGGGGATCAACACGCTGACCGGCGCCGACAGCGTCGCGCCCTACGGCGGGGCGGCGTTTCATGACACGCGGGTTTGGGTGAAGAAGGCCGACGGCGTCGCGGATGGAGGCGGTTGAGGGTTACGAGGCCGCAGGAACGCGCAGGGGCGCGGGCAGGGCGCCGCTGCCATCCTCGCAAAACACTCGATTGCCTTGGACCTGGAGGCGCCCGGCGGCGAGGCGCTCCAGCGCGGCCGGGTAGATGACATGCTCTTGCGCCAGCACGCGGGCCGCGAGCGTTTCGGGCGTGTCGGAATCGAGCACCGCAACCGCCGCCTGAGCGATGATCGGGCCCTCATCCATGGCCGGGACCACGAAATGCGCCGTGCAGCCGTGGATTTTGACGCCATCATCCAAGGCGCGTCGATGCGTGTCGAGCCCTCGATAGGCCGGCAAGAGGGCTGGGTGGATGTTGATCAGCGCGCCTTGCCATTGGCCGATGAACCAGGGCGTCAGCATCCGCATGAAGCCGGCGAGGCAAATGATTTCAATGCGGTGCAGATCGAGCAGGACCTGCATCGAGCGTTCGAACTCCTCCCGCCCAGCGTAAATCTTATGATCGACAGCGGCGCAAGCGATGCCGTTCTCCTTGGCGAAAGCCAATCCTGCCGCGTCCGGCCGGTTCGACAGGACAAGGGCGATTTCGGCGGGAAAGGCAGGGACGCGCGCGGCTTCGATCAGAGCCCGCATATTGGAGCCGCGCCCGGAGATCAGGATCGCCGTGCGTTTGCGCTGGGAGGTCACAGCGGCAGGCGCCCGGAATAGGCGACCCTCTCCGCGTCGCCCGTTTCGATGACCTGCCCAAGGAGCACCGGGGGGTCTTCGCCCGCGCCGCTCAGGCTGGCTTCAACCTCCTCGGCGCGCTCTGGGCTGACGACCAGAACCATGCCGACGCCGCAATTGAACGTGCGCAACATCTCGGCTTCGCTGACCTCGCCCGCCTCGGCGAGCCAGCAAAAAACCGGCGGCGCGGGAATCGCGGAAAGATCGAGCCGCGCCCCCAGGCCATGCGGCAGGACGCGCGGCAGATTGTCAGGAAATCCGCCTCCGGTGATATGGGCCAGGGCCTTGACGCCCTGCGTCGCCTCGAGCAGCCGCAGGACTTGCCTGACGTAAATGCGGGTCGGCGTCAGCAAGGCTTGGCCAAGCGTTTTGGCGGCGTCATAGGGGGCCGCGTCGGTCCAGGCGAGTCCGGTTTTCGCGACGATCTTGCGCACCAGCGAAAAGCCGTTCGAATGCAGGCCGGAGGAGCGCAGTCCGATGAGGCGGTCGCCCGAAGCGATCCCGGCTTTCGGCAAGAGCTTGCCGCGCTCGACGGCGCCGACGGCGAAGCCGGCGAGATCGTAGTCGGCGCCGCCATAAAGACCCGGCATTTCAGCGGTTTCGCCGCCGATCAAGGCCGCCCCGGCCTCGATGCAGCCTTGCGCGATGCCCTTGACGACGGCGGCCCCGGCGGCGGGATCGAGTTTGCCGGTGGCGTAATAGTCTAGGAAGAACAGCGGCTCGGCGCCCTGAACGATGAGATCGTTGACGCACATGGCGACGAGATCGATCCCGATCGTGTCGTGAATGCCGGTCTCGATCGCGATTTTGACTTTCGTGCCGACCCCATCATTGGCGGCGACGAGGATCGGATCGGAAAAGCCCGCCGCCTTGAGATCGAACAATCCGCCAAAGCCGCCGATTTCCGCGTCGGCGCCGCGCCGGCGGGTGGCGCGCACCAGCGGCTTGATCGTTTCGACCATGGCGTTGCCGGCGTCGATATCGACGCCGGCATCGGCATAGGTCAGGCCATGTTTTTTCGTCATGAGGGTCCCGGCAAGAGCCCGCCAGGGCTAGCGCCTTGTGGGGAGCAAAGCAAGGTTGGCAAATCCAGTCGGCGCAGTCTTTGGAGCGAAACGCGCGGGGGGCGGGGCGCGTCCGGGATTGGCGTTCCAATGATGGGAGGGGTAGCATCAGCGTCGACAAGGACGAAGGAGCCAATCCAATGCCTGTCCAGCATGACCATCCGCATCATCATGACCACGGCGCGGAGCGCCATCGCGACAGCCCGGATCATGCGCCGGATCTGGTCAAGGATCCTGTCTGCGGAATGAGCATCGATCCCGCCAAGACGAAGCGCGCCGCTGAATATGAGGAAAGGACTTATTACTTCTGCTCGGCCCATTGCCGCGACAAATTCACCGTAGATCCAGAACGCTACGTCAGGCGGGCCGCCGCCGCGGCGCCAAAGACGCCGCCGGCGCCGGCCGGAACGATCTACACCTGCCCCATGCACCCGCAGATCCGCCAGCCCGGTCCCGGCAATTGCCCGATCTGCGGCATGACGCTTGAACCCGAAACGCCATCAGCCGAGACAGGTCCCAGCGCTGAGCTCCTCGACATGACGCGGCGATTCTGGATCGGTCTTGTTCTTTCGATCCCAGTGCTGGCGCTGGAGATGGGCGGCCACGTCCTGAACTTGCACTGGCTTTCACGGCAGAGCTCGAACTGGGCTCAATTCGCGCTGGCGACTCCGGTTGTGCTCTGGGCTGGCTGGCCCTTCTTCGCGCGCGCATGGCGATCGCTCCTGACCCGCAACCTCAACATGTTCACGCTGATCGCCATGGGCACGGGCGTTGCCTGGTTCTATAGCGTTGCAGCGACCGTTGCGCCGCAGATCTTTCCGCCCGCCTTCCGCAATGCTGACGGCTCCGTCGCGATCTATTTCGAGGCGGCGGCGGTCATCACTGTCCTCGTGCTTCTCGGTCAGGTGTTGGAGCTCCGCGCGCGCGAGCAGACAGGAGGCGCCATCCGCGCGCTGCTGGACCTCGCCCCGAAGACGGCGCGCCGGATCGAGTCGGACGGCGGCGAGCGCGACATTGCCCTCGAATCCGTCGCGGTTGGCGACATGCTGCGCGTGCGTCCAGGCGAGAAGACGCCGGTCGACGGCGAACTCGTTGAAGGCCGCAGCGCCGTTGACGAGTCCTTGGTCACCGGAGAATCGATGCCGGTGACCAAGATTGTCGGCTCGAAGTTGATCGGCGGCACGATGAATCAGACCGGCAGTTTCGTGATGCGCGCCGAGAAGATCGGCCGCGACACGATGCTCGCGCAGACCGTGCAAATGGTCGCGAATGCGCAGCGCAGCCGAGCTCCGATCCAGCGCCTTGCGGATCGGGTCTCCGGCTGGTTCGTGCCGCTCGTCATTGGCATAGCCGCGCTCGCCTTTGTCGCGTGGTCGATCTGGGGACCGGAGCCGCGATTGAGCTTTGGTCTGATCGCCGCCGTCTCGGTGCTGATTATCGCTTGTCCGTGCGCGCTTGGGCTGGCGACGCCGATGTCGATCATGGTCGGCGTCGGGCGCGGCGCGCAATCCGGCGTTTTGATCAAGAACGCCGAGGCGCTGGAGCGCTTCGAGAAAATTGACACGCTTGTCGTCGACAAGACCGGCACGCTCACCGAAGGCAGGCCGCGCGTTGCGGCGATCATCCCCGCATCGGGATTCGAAGGCGACGACGTGCTGCGTCTTGCCGCAAGTCTGGAGCGCGGCAGCGAACATCCGCTTGCGGCGGCCATCGTCGCAGCCGCGCAGGAGAAAGCCCTGACTCTGTCTGAAGCGCAGGACTTCGATTCGCCAGTCGGCAAGGGCGTTGCCGGCGAGGTCGAAGGGCGGCGGCTCGCCATCGGCAATCGCCGTTTCCTCGGAGAGCTCGGCATCGATGCGCACGCCCTGGAGCAACAGGCGGAGGCGCTTCGGCTCGATGGCGCCACGGCGGTCTTTTTGGCGATCGATGGCCGCGCAGCGGGGCTCATCGGGATCGCCGATCCGATCAAGCAGACGACGCCGGAGGCCGTCCGCGCGCTGCTCGCCGACGGCATTCGCGTCGTCATGCTGACCGGCGACAATCGCACGACCGCCGAGGCCGTCGCGAAGCGGCTCGGCATCACGGAGATCGAGGCGGAAATCCTGCCGGAGGACAAGAGCAAGGTGGTCGAGCGCCTGCGCCGCGATGGCCGCGTCGTCGCCATGGCGGGCGACGGGGTCAATGATGCGCCGGCGCTCGCAGCGGCCGACATTGGCGTCGCGATGGGGACCGGGACGGATGTCGCCATCGAGAGCGCCGGCGTCACTCTGCTCAAAGGCGATCTTCAGGGCGTCATGCGGGCGAGGCGCCTCTCAGCGGCGACGATGCGCAACATCCGCCAGAACCTCTTCTTCGCCTTCGTCTACAATGCGGCGGGCGTGCCGATCGCGGCGGGCGCACTCTATCCCGTCTTCGGCGTTTTGCTTTCGCCGATCATTGCGGCGGCGGCGATGGCGCTGTCATCTGTCAGCGTGATCGCCAACGCGCTGCGGCTGCGCGTCACGCGGCTTGATTGAAGAAATAGGCAGACGAGCCATGATGAACGGCTATGGAATGATGGACGGTGGGATGTGGGGCATGGGCCTGATCGGGTTGCTGCTCCTTGTCGTCCTGATCCTCTTAATCGCGGCCTTGATCAAGTATCTGAGCAGCTAGAGCGCTTTCCGATCGAATGGAGTCATTCGATCGATCAGAAATCGCTCCAGTGTTAGAGCGTCTGAGCATATTCTCGTCGAACAGATGAACCAATCTGTTCGGATTATGCTCTAGAGCATGTTCTTTAAAAAGTTGATCGACTTTTTCGATATTGAGACATCGGATATATCCGATGTCTCATAAGAACATGCTCCAACCCTACGCGGCGGCCCTGACCGCCGCCGCGCCGCAATCAAAAATCCAATCCGACATAAGCCTGATGCTCTCGTTCAAAATGGGCCTTCACCGAGGTGGCGCCGCTATCGTCGCCAATGCTGAGCATCAGAGGGACAGGGTTTTGTGGCGCATTCAGAGTGACGCCTTCCGCCGCTGCGAGGAAGGCGTATCGCAGCGCGCCGGTGGGCCTGATCAGAGCTTTCAGCTTAACGCCGTCGACAATCCCGGCATAGGTGAAAAGCCCGTCCGCGCGCTTCTTGAAGGAGCCGGCCGGAATGGTGGCGGCAAAGCCGCCGACTTGGAGCAAGGTCGGCTCGGCGCCGGGATTTATTCCATTGCTCTTGGCGCTGCTCAAAGTGAAGCTTGACTGGAGCGCGAATGCCTTATCGCGGCCCGTCTCGATTTGAAGTCTGGCGTTAAAGCTGAGAAAGGAAGCGCCCGGAGGGGCTGGCATGATGCCCACTCCATGCGGCATATTGCCCGCGCTTACCTCAGCCGCCACAGTATTGGTTGCGGCGTCGATCACCCAGACGCTGGAGGATGTGAAGCTGATCGAGACGTAGACCTCCTTCCCGTCTGGCGTGATGGCGATTCCCGAAGGATAGCGCAGGGCCGGAACTTTCGCCGCCACCTGTTTGTTCGCGGTATCAATGACCGAAACGCCGGCCGGGTCGTCCACGGTGACATAGGCGCGTTTCCCGTTTGGAGTAATGGCGACGCCAAAGGATTGGCCACCCACCGGGATCGCATTGGACACGCTTTTCGTTGCGGCATCGATGACCGAGACGACATTCTCGCCCCGATGCGTTACATAGATCTCCTTGCCATCTGGCGTGACGGCGACGCCATAGGGGTAGCGCTTCGTGGGGATCGTGGCCGTGACCTTCCGGGTCATCGTATCGATCACCGAAACGCTGTTGGAGATAAGATTGGCGACATAGGCCTGCTTTCCGTCACGCGCGATCGCGAGTTCAACCGGGGTGTTTCCTACCGGGATTGTGGCCGCCACCGTGTTGCTGGCTGCATCGATCACTGCAACTGCGTTGTCTCCGGAAATCGCGACATAGACATTTTTTCCATCTGGAGTGACCGCGAGACCGGAGGGGCTATGTCCAACCAAAATCGTCGCCGCCACAGCGTTCTTGGTTGCGTCGATCACCGAAACGCTGTTGTCGCCTGTATTCTCGACGTAAACTTTTTGCCCGCCTGGCGCTACAGCGACCGCGAAGGGAGAGCGCCCGACCGGGATAGTGGCCACTACCGTCTTGGTCGCGGTATCGATGACCGAGACGTCAAAAGAGGCCGCGTTGGCGACATAGGCGAAGGGCGCCGCCTGCGCTGGCCACGCGATCGAGCCTGACCCTATTGCCAACATCGTCCAAAGGACGGCGGCATTACATGTTCTTGTAGCGTGGTCCCGCTCGCGGCCTAAGCAATCCATGATCAATCTCCTTAATTTTAAGGATCAAGTTTTTTGATGATTTGTATTGGCGCCAATTGACTACATGAGCGCTGTGAGCTATTATTATTCAATAAGGCTCAATTGAATCGGGTGAGCTAATCTTAAACAGCGCATGCTAAACCACGAGAGCAACAACCGGTTCCATTCTACCACGATCCTTGGCTAGGGGTTGGCCTGCGCCTATGTTAGATTAAACAACAAAAAGCGAGGGGCCGCCTTTCAGCGCTGAGATGGCATGAGTTTTCCCCTTTACCGCAGTCTGCCCAATCTAATCACGCTCGGCCGCCTCGTGCTGGTTCCGGCTATTATGGCGATGATCGCCGCGCAACGCTGGCAGGCCGCTTGCGTGGTTTTCATCGTCGCCGGCCTCTCCGATGCGCTGGATGGCTGGATCGCCAAGAGCTTCAATCTGCGCAGCGAACTCGGGGCCTATCTCGATCCCTTGGCGGACAAGGCGCTGATCGTCTCGATCTATGTTGCGCTCGCGATCGTCGGGGTTTTGCCGGCGACGATCGCGATCATCGTCGTCGCCCGCGACGTGATGATCGTCGGGGCCTTCATGATTTCCTGGTTCCTGGACAAGCCGATGGCGGTCAAGCCGCTGCTCATCTCGAAGCTGAACACTTTGGTCCAGCTCGGCTGCGCGGCGATGATTCTCGCCGTCAAGGCGTTCGATTTTCCGGCTGGAATCTGGTTCGATGTTTCGCTCTACGCCGTCGCGGCCCTCAGCCTTGCCTCGCTTGCGGCCTATTTCAACCAATGGATCCGGCACATGAGCGTATGACGCAAGCAACGGTTTGTGCACGCCTCTGATGCTATGTCATCAACGCTTATGCTATGGAAGAGACTGGCGCCCGGACAAATCAACGTCCGGCGCCGCACGTTGGGACAAGTCCGCCGGAGCGTCGCGGCCGCAGGCGGAGAGGGGCGATGGCGATGCGGATCGAATGGCAGATCGGCTTCTGGGTCGGCGCGTTATTTCTCTTCATCCTGCTGCTCTGGCTGTTCAGCGGCGTGCTCTTGCCTTTCGCCGCAGCGGTGGCGCTCGGCTATCTCTTGAATCCTGTCGCCGACCGGCTCGAGCGGCTGGGTCTCAGCAGGCTCGGGGCGACCCTTCTCATTATGGCGGGTTTCGCCATCGTGCTTGTCTCGTGTTTCGTTCTGATCGCGCCCATTCTCGGGAAGCAACTGGCGAGTTTCATCAGCGCGGCGCCCGAATATGGGGCCAGATTGACGCAATTGATTTCAGATCAGAGCGCGCGCCTCGCGCATCAATATGGCGGCGTTCTCTTTGAAAAGCTCGGCCTTGGAAACGAGGCGGCGGCCGATATTCGAAGCACCACGAGCGATCTCGTTTCCCAGGCGGCGCAATGGGCGGCCTCCTTCGTGAAATCGCTTTGGACCAGCGGGGCGGCTCTGATCAGCCTCGTTTCGCTGATTATCGTGACGCCGGTTGTCGCCTTTTACATGCTGCTCGACTGGCGCCAGATGATCGCGACGATCGATGGCCTCGTGCCGCTCCGTCATCGCGATACTGTGCGCCAACTCGCGCATGAGATCGACGCCGCCATGGCGGGCTTTCTGCGCGGCCAATCCCTTGTCTGTCTCTTCCTGGGCTCGTGGTACGGTATCGGGCTTTCGCTGATCGGGCTTAATTTCGGCCTATTGATCGGCATTTCGGCCGGAATCTTGAGTTTCATCCCCTATGTCGGCTCCTTGACCGCGCTTGTCTTGGCCTCGGCCGTGGCGATCGTGCAGGATTGGCCGCAATGGAAGCTGCTTCTCATGGCGCTCGCGGTCATTGGGACTGGCCAATTTCTCGAAGGCAATATCCTGTCGCCCAAGCTCGTCGGCGAATCGGTCGGGCTGCATCCGGTCTGGTTGATTTTCGCGCTGCTCGCGTTCGGCAGCCTGTTTGGCTTCACCGGCCTGATTACCGCGGTTCCGCTCGCCGCCGCCGCCGGCGTGATCTTGCGCTTTGCGGTCAAGCGCTATCGTGAAAGCAATATTTACACGGGATTGCCGCCGCCAAGGCCGAAACTCTTTCTCGAAGCCACTGTGGCGCCGCCCCCAAAGGATCATTGAAAATGGTTCGTCTCGTCCTCGGCGGCGCGCATAAAACGCTGGCGCCGAGCCGGCAATTGACACTGGAGATCGCTCCGGCGCCCCGCTTCGGTCGAGAGGATTTCTTCGTTTCCGATTCGAATGAAAAAGCCTATGCGATGATAGAGCTCTGGCCCGATTGGCCGGACAAGGCGCTGGTGATTTTGGGGCCTGCGGGCGCCGGCAAGAGCCATCTTGGCGCGATCTGGGCGGCGAAGGCGAAGGCCCGCGCCCTTTACGCCGCCGAGTTGGCGCGCGCCGACATAGACGCTTTGGCCGCCGCCGGGCCATTGCTTGTCGAGGACTTGGAAGCGATCGGCGCGGCGGAAACGCATCTCTTCCATCTCGTCAATCTCCTGCGCGAACGCGGAGTGGCGCTGGCGCTGACCGCGCGAAAGCCGCCGGATGCCTGGGGCTTGCAAATCCCCGATCTCCTGTCGCGCCTGCGTCTTGCGCCCTGCGTCGAAATTGGGACGCCGGACGACGCTTTGATGCGGGCGGTTCTCGTCAAGCACTTCGTCGACAGGCAACTGGTCGTCGACCCCGGCGCCGTCGAATATGCCGCGCTGCGGCTCGACCGCTCGCTCAACGCCGCCCGCTCCTTTGTCGATGCGCTCGACCGGGAGGCGCTGTCGCGCCAAAGACCGATCACGCGGGCCATGGTGGCGGATGTGCTCCGGGATCTGTCGAGCGCCGAAGACGCCCCGCGCCTCGTCGGGGAGGAAGATCGCTAAATTGGCGCCTTCAGAACATGTCTTCAAAAGCAATCTTGCTTAGAGCGCGTCCCGATCACATGGAATCATGTGATCGACAAGGACTCGCTCGAAATCGAAGAGTTGGAGCATGTCCCGATTAGACATCGAATATATCCGATGTCTAAAAATCGATCAACTTTTTCGGGACATGCTTAGGGTCCGACATAGCGGATCTGACGGCCCTTCGCGTCCGTGATCATCGTGCCAGCGGCGACGTGAGGCTCCGCCGCCGATCGGCCGGTGACGACTTCATGCTGGCGCTCGATGCGCTTGCCGGCGTCGGACCGATTTGCGTCAATTGCGGCAAGGGCGGTGCGGGTGCGGCCGGAAAGGCCCTTGATCTCCGACAGACGGGCGAAATCCTCGGGCTTATGATGCCGCCCGGAATCGCCGGTAAAAATGCGGATGCCGCGTTGCGTCATCACCGCGTCGCCGTCCTTCAAACTGTCGTCATCCATGAGGCCGGCGGGAGAAGCATGGGGCAGGCCCTTACGGGGCTTGCCCGCCTTTTCCAGCATGGTCACATTTTTTGGGTGGTGAAGCAGGACAGCCTTGTTCTTGCGTTGACGGAAATGGTCGCCGCGCAAACGGGGCGCAATGGCGCCGGGGTAGCCGGGAGCCGGGCTTTGAGCGACAGGCGGCGGACCAAACAGGAAGTCGAAAAATCCAGCATGGGCCGCATTCAAAGGCATGGCCAATGCGCCAGCGGCGATGGCTGGAATGCGCGCATGGCGGAAAAGCGTCAATAATAACTTTCGCGAAAATCCCACCTGCACTGTCTCCGTCGCAAAAATGGCGTCAAGAACATTCCAATAGCTAACGCCACCGGAACGCGAGGGCGGTGCGCAAAGTTCCCCTAAAGTTTCAGGTTCGCTTCAAAAGCTGTTCATATTCCGCTCGCACCGCGGCCGCCCCATATAGGCGTTCAAGCCGCAAAATTGTGAAATGGCCGCGCGCGAGCGTCTGGAAATGATCGACGAAGGCGTAATTAATCGCCGCGCCGCAGGCGGCGCCGATCACCGGGACGCTCTGGGCGGCGAGCTTTTGCGAAACGACGACGCCAAATCGGGCGCCGATCTGCGTCACGAAGCGCACCAGCAGGGGAGCGGCTTCGTCGCCAAGGCCGCGCTCCAGGAGATAGCGGCCGGCCTCGGTCACCGATTTCGCCAAAATGCCGCGAACCGCGAAATAGCCGGTCTCCACGCTGGGGTCGCCCGCAAGATGGGCGTATTGAAGCAGATTCTCCTTCGCATCGCAGCGCCCCCCTAGAGCGAAGACCTCGAGGCAGGCGAAGGCGGCCGTGGGCTGGGACAGATCTTCGCCTTCGCTGCGCGCGATATCGGCGATTGAACGCAGCATGAGCGTGGTCGTGAAGGGCAATTCGACCGGGAGGCCCGAAAAGCCGAAGGCGCCGCCGGCGGCGCCAGCGAGAACCGCGACGGTCTTGTGAAGACGGCGGGTGTCCCGGACGGGCCTTCCCTCAAGGCTCCTCACGGCCAGGACAAGCGCGCGCTTGATTGCGATTTCGGCCGCCTGGTTCACGACGTCTAAAATTTGCGCCGGAAAGACCGATCCGATGAAGCCGACCTGCCGGCCGAGAAGGGATGAGAGGCGCATCGCCAGACTGGAGCGTTCGAGTTGCGCGATCGCGCGCTCCAGCGACGCTTGGTCCTCCGCCGAGAACCCCGATGTCTCGCTTCGAATGACCCACGCGCCCGATGTGGACGGGGTGGCGTTAATCAGGGAATTCACAAGCTGTCCTCGCCAAAATAGCCTTGCCCAATAGCCTGGCGGCGCTTATCCGCGCGTTTTATCATGTGGCCCTATCCACACATCGCAAAGCCTATTTGGACGCCCGGTCCTTTTGCAACGGCAAAAATGCGGCTAGCGCATCGCGCCGCGGCTGTCGCGGCATTTAATGCAATTGGCCACTTTCCATCCGCCATTCAAGTCCGATCAAAAAAAGTCGCCAAATACAATCGATTTGGCTTTGACGTGCGTTAAGCAAATGCCGCTTGGGTCGAGCCTAAAGGCCATTTGGCTAAAAACCGACCCAGGTCATTCAGCGCGCGCCAAATCGGACCTGCGAAAAATCCGCGTCATGGGCCGTCTCGGAGGCGAGGATATAATGGGGTGGGCTACGAGATCCATTCGGGCGCTAAGCCGGGCGTCGTGTTGTCTGATGGCGTTCGGCCTCGACGCGCTTCCGACGGCGCAGGCGGCGGGTCCGCCGCGCGCCGCCTTTGCTTTGGTCGGCGAGCCGGCGACAGCACCCTTCGGATGGGTCGATTTTTGCCGCCGCCATGACGGCGAGTGTGACGGCGGCAAGCTTGCGCCGCTGGACATCAATCTGACGGCTGGAGCGATTAAGGAACTCGAACGCCTCAACCAATGGGTCAATGGGCATATTGAGCCGGTGGCGGACCTCGATCACTGGGGGGTCGTCGACCAATGGGACTACCCGACCGACCGCAAAGGCGATTGCGAGGATTACGCAATCTTAAAGCGGCGGCTCCTTCTCGAAGAAGGTTTTCCGCGTCAAGCTTTACTGATGACCGTGGTCAAGGACGCGCGCAATGAGGGCCACGCGCTGCTGACCATAAAGACGAACCTCGGCGAGTTCGTGCTCGACAATCTGAATAATGAAATGAAACGCTGGGACCAGACTGGCTATCGTTTCGTCAAACGGCAATCACAGAGCGATCAGAATCTTTGGGTGCAAATCGGCGAGCCGACCCCGGCTCCAGAATATGTGTCCCGCTGAAGCCGGCCTTTGTCATTGAGGCCGCGGCGCGGCGGTCCGTGGTGGTCCCGCGCATCCCGGAAACGGAGCGGCGCGGTCCGCCGATCAGCGCATCGACGCGAATTGCAATATCTTCCAAAGCCCGAAGGCGAAGAGGAAGACGAGCGACAGCAGCACCGCAATGACGAAAATTTGCGTTCCACGGTTCAGCGGATTGGCCGGGCCGCCGTTTGGTCCACGGTCGCTCCCGGCGGCGCCAACGGGGAAAGGGCTCTGGCCGCTTGAATAGAGGCTGACGGCCGCGGCGGCTGCATCGGTATCGCTGATCGACACAAGAGCGCCAGGGTAGGTCGGCCTGCCGTCTGCGTCGTGGACGATTTCAATCCGCCGCAGGGTTTCGAGCGGACCTTTCGCGGCGCCAGATTTGAGAATCGCCTTTTTTGCCGCTAGAAGACCGCAGAACGATGCCTTGATGGCGGGCTGTCGAAGGCAATAGGCGATCTCGGACGGAGCGAAAGCATCGAGATAAAAGTCATGCTCGCCAAAGTTTGCGGCGTCCGGCAGGCTCGCCAGGGTCACTATTTCAATGCCGATGCCGCCCGGCGCGCCATTCAGTCCGGAACCGGCCGATTGCGACGATGCGGCGTTGGTCGCCGGGGGCGGGGTTTCTTCCAAAGCGATGTCGCCCTTCAACAGGCTGTTGATCGTGAATGCGGCTCGATTGTCGCCGGCCTTAGCGACAGAAAGCGAAGCCACAGATGGTCGACAAGACACCAAAAATCTGCCGCGCGCAAGCCGGGACCTCTCGCGGGCCTTGTCGACAGCCTTGAATCTGCGAGGCTCTCCCTCGGATTTAGCCCGCGGATTTAGGGCAGCCTAAAACGTGACTTTCATCCCGCCATAGAAGGAAATCGGCTGCAGGGGCGTAATCGTCCGCGGGTCGCTTGTGAAATTCGTCGCGACCGCGCGTTGCGCATCGGTGTCCGTATCGAAGAAAGCGCCATAGGTCGGGTTTCGATTATTGAACAGATTGTTGATGAGCCCAAAGACCTGAATATTGTCGGTGATCTGATAGGACGCATGTAGGTTCGCCACCCAATAGGCGGGCAATTTCGGGTTAAGGTTGGAATTGTCGCCAATATAATATTGCGTTCCCACTACGCGGACGTCGCCGCCAAGTTTGAATTTCGGCGTGAAGGCGTAATCGGCGCCGAACTTGACCTGCTGACGGGGAATGCCCGGAATATGGTCGCCTGGGGTCACGAAAACATTGCCTTCCTCGTCGGCAAAGGGATTGTTGGGCGAAGCCAGGGATCCAGAAAATCGGTAGGTCGCGTCGACGAAACTATAATTGACATAGGCCAGCCAATCGCCGCTGCGGAACTCCGCGCCGGCCTCGACCCCTTGCCGCAGCGTCGCCGGCACATTCGCGTAATAGCCGTGCCCGGTGATCGTGCTCGCCAGCGCGATAATGTCATTCGTGCTCTCGGTGCGGAACAGGCCCGCCTTCCAATCGATGCGCCCACCGCCAACAAGCTGCGTCCCGCGCAGGCCAGCCTCCACCGTATGGGACACGACCTGGTTCAGCGGCGGGTCGGCGACGAGCGAATTTTCAAGCAGGCAGGGGCGATTCTTATCGGCGCAATCGAGTTCGAGGGGCGTTGGGGCTCGGTTCGCCTCCGAATAGCCAGCGTAGGCGTTGAGGCTGGGCATGATTTGATAGGTCAGCCCGACAACCGGATTGATGCGCGAGAAGGCGCTGTTGATATTGAGTTCGGGGGCCGTTCCGCTGGCGTCCTCGGTAAGGATGCTGGCGATATTGAGCCGCGCCCCGGCTGTCAGGGCGAGTTCGGGCGTGATGTTGAAGGTGTCGAGGGCATAGAGCCCGTAATAGGTGGTTGTCCCGGTCAGATAGGTCGGGACATAGCCGATGCCGCCCAGAGTTCGAATGATAGATCCCGAACCCTGAAACAGACCATCGCCAATGACCAGATCGGGATAGATATTGCCGAGCGTGCTGGTGGCGCTGAAGCTGAAAAAGCTTCGGTCGACGCTGCCGCCAAAGGTCAAGTAATTGTCGTGGCCGAAGACCTTATCGCGATTGGTGGCCTGGAGCGCGGTCCCTGCGGTGGTCGAATGGGTGAAGGTGCGGTCCACGGTTCCATAGACGGCGCTGCTCGAGGTTAAGAGCGGCTTCCCATTCTGGCCCAGGATGACGAAGCGGTCGCCATCGGCGGTAGTGGGGGAGGTTATGCCGGGGAAGTTGCTGTTGTCGAGGCAGAGGAAGCCGCTGAAATTGGTCGGCAAGGTATTTTCAGAACAATCCTGGAGATCAGAATCGTTCCCGTCGACGTGTTTCTGATTGAAGTTCCGCAAATAGAAATTGCTCGAAATGGACCATTGCGGATTGATCTCGAATTTGCCCGTAAAGGCCAGCGAACCGGCCTCGTTGAGCGTGGTCTGCGGCGAGGTGAAAACATTTGCGTAGTCTTGAGAGAGGAGGCCGACGGGCGTTGGCCCGACGACGCCCAGCGTCGTTCTGGCGCCGCTGGCGATGAGGTGCAATTCCGCGTCCTGCGTCCGATATCCGACATCGCCATAAAGACGGACGAGCGAGGACGGCGAGAAACGCCGCCAACCATCGTCGCGCGCGGCGTCGACGGTGATATAGAGGCTATAATTGTCAATTTGCTTGCCATATTCGATGAGGCCGCTGGCTCTCCCATAGGAGCCGCCCATCGCCTGCGCCTGGAAACCTTGCCAGGTGAAGCCGTTTTTCATCTGGATGCTGATCGCGCCGCCAAGCGCGTTGAGGCCGAAGATCGGGTTGGCGGTGAAGACGTCGGTGCGGGCGATCGCTTGCGGCGGAATGAGGTCCCAATTGACCGTATCGCCGAATGCCTCGTTGACGCGGATGCCGTTTTGATAGACGGCGAGCCCCTGCGGCGACCCCTGCAGCGGCGAGGCGACGAAGCCGCGATAATATAATTCCTGGGAAAAAGGGTTCCCATTGATGTCGTCGACGAAAATCCCTGGCACGCGCTGCTGCAACGCGTCGGTGATATTCGGGGAATAGGTGCGTTCGAAATCCGGCCCGAATAGACTTTGCACGAGACTGGGGAATTTTTCAGGATCCTCGCCGCTTCCGGGCAAGGGCGACGTCGCGACGACGTCGACCTCCGGCAAGGCCACCGTGGCGGCGGGCTCGGCGGTCTGCGCGGCGACTTGCGTCATAGGCAAAAGCGCCAAGGCCGCTGGCAAAAGCGCGAAAGCCGCGCCAAGGCTCTGAGTTTTCGCCAACCTGAATTTCCGCCGCATGTCCCCCGCCTATTGACCAGGATTTCCATTCTCGTCGCAAGAGACTAGATTTCAAGGACCAGGGTCACAATGGGTTTGTCGGCTTTACTTGCGAATAACGCGAAGCTGTTGCCATGATGCATCTAAGTTCAAGCTTCTATAGAAGACTTCATCTTCAATCATGGAAAAGTTCACCGATGAAATACCTGAAAGCTGCTTTGGCTCCTTGATTGGGCTGCGGCGCTAGAGCGCTTTCAGTTTCCGCGGAACCTGAAAGCAGCTCTAGAGCATGATGCCGAAAAGTGGAAACCGGTTTTCGGACGACATCATGCTCTAACTCTTTGATGAGAGGCGGATTCAGACTTTGGACGAGATCGCGTTGCGATTCCGTCCAAAGTCATCCGGCTCTAGGTTTTTGTTTTATCGCATTTTCTTAACGCGAACCGGTATCCACTTCGCTCGAAAATGCTCTAAGAATTCCGGCGTGGCGGATATCCGTTTATTTCGCGCGGAGCTTGCGGCGGAGGACCAAGAGGCCAGCCAGGGCGATGAACGCGAATCCCGCGCCAGCTAGAAAGGCGCCCTGCGGGCCGCTCGCATCCCAAAGCGCTCCGGCGATGACGCTGGCGGCGAGCATCGCCAATCCGCCAAACAGATTGATGTAGCCATAGGCGACGCCGCGCAGCTCCGGCGGCGAGGCGTCGGCCACGAGGGTCGCCAGCAGCCCTTGCGTCAGGCCCATGTGGAGGCCCCACAGAACGACGCCAAGGGCGATTCCCGCAAGGCTGGTCGCGAGCGCCAGCGTCATATCGGCGGCGATCAGCAAGAGGAGGCCGATGACCAGGATGCTCAGTCGATCCATTCGATCGGACAGCGCGCCGGCGGGATAGGCGGTGAGCGCATAGACGATATTCATCACCACAAGGACGGCTGGCGCCAGCATGATGGGCAGGCCGGCATTCTGGGCGCGGAGCACCAAGAAGGCTTCGCTGAATCGCGCGAGGGTGAAGACTGTCGCGACGCCAACAACCCACCAATAGAGTGCCCCGAGACGCTGCATTTCCGTAAGGCTTAAGGGGTTGCGCACCTTGCGCAGGCCATCTGGCCGTTTCGGCTCATGCACGGCGAAGCAAATGAGCGCAAGCGCCAGAAAGGCGGGGACCGCCGCGACCCAGAATGCCGCCCTGAAATTGTCGGCGGTCAGCCACATAAGCAAGATGCCCAGGAGCGGGCCGAGAAACGCCCCGACGGTGTCGAGGGATTGTCTGAGGCCGAAGCTCGCGCCGCGCAAATGGGCCGGTGAAATATCGGCGACCAGCGCGTCGCGCGGCGCCCCGCGGATCCCTTTGCCGATCCTGTCGACAAAGCGCGCCGCGATCAGCCATCCAATGTTCGAGGCCAGTGGAAAGACGGGCTTGGTGAAGGCGGCCAGACCATAGCCGAAGGCGGCGAGCAGCTTGCGCTTGCCGAGGCGATCGGAGAGCGCCCCGGAGAAGATCTTGGTGATGGAGGCCGTCGCTTCGGCGATTCCTTCGATCAGCCCCACTGCGGCCATCGAGGCTCCAAGCCCGGTCACCAGATAGACGGGCAGCAGGCCATGGATCATCTCGGATGAGACATCCATGAGCATTGAGACGAAGCCCAGCGCCCAGATCCCGGAGGGAATGTCCCGCAGGAAATATTTTGGCTTGGGAGCGGCTTTCGACATGAGGCCTTGCCCTTCATTCGATGCGCGGCGAGGCAAAGAAATGCCCGCCAATGGCGGGCGCCGAACATGCTCAACTCGTCGAATTTGAGCGATTCCTTTTCGATCAGATGATTCCATCCGATCGGGAAGCGCTCTAGGAAACCGCCGGACGGATGCGAGAGCGGCTTGACTATTAGGGATCGGAAGCGGGTGCGGCCATCTCCCGCGCTCCGCGTCACGTCTCGCGATTGGCTTTATTCTTCGGCCGATTTGGAGGATTTGAGCTTTACCGGGCGCAGCATGAACATCGGAACATGGTCCCCCATGCCGATGACCGGCGCGTCGTCCTCTTCCTGTCGCCGCCTTGGCCGGCGCGAAGGCGCGGCATGCGCTCCGGCCTCAACTACCAAAACGGGTGCGGGGGCGGCGGGACTCTCCTCGACGCGCCGCCGTGAGCGGGTGGGCTTCGTCGCTGCTGCTTGCAGAGCGCGACCGGCGCTCTCCGCATGGTCGGTTTCCGCACGGTGGGGCGCAGGCCGGCGGGATGGCGAGCCGCGCTCGCGGCGCGGCGGATGCTCCGCGGCTTCGTCATCGGGCAAATTCGCCAGCGTCTCGTCGCCGAGCCAATCGATCTTTCGCTCGATCAGGCGTTCGATCTCACCGACATGCTTTTGGTCCGCGCGGGTGATGATCGAAATCGCGACGCCGCTTTTGCCGGCTCGCCCGGTCCTGCCGATGCGATGAACATAATCTTCCGCGTGGGTCGGGATATCGAAATTGAACACATGGCTGACATCGGGAATGTCGAGGCCGCGCGCGGCGACGTCCGAGCAGACGAGGAGGTCGACATCGCCCGATTTGAAAGCATCGAGGGAAGTCATGCGCGCGCGCTGGTCCATGTCGCCGTGCAGCGCGCCGGCGTTGAAGCCGTGCTTTTGCAGCGACTTATGCAGCACCGCCACATCGCGCTTGCGATTGCAGAAAATAATCGCGTTCTTGAAATCCGCCGCGCCGCGAATGAGGCGGCGCAAGGTTTCGCGTTTGGCCGGGCCGGTCGCGGAGGCGACGAGGCCTTGGGTGATGGTGACGGCGGTGGAGGCGGCGCGGGCGACCTCGATCCGCACCGGATTGTGCAAAAAAGTCTCCGTCAACCGGGTGATTTCCGGCGGCATGGTGGCGGAGAAGAACAAGGTCTGCCGGGTGAACGGAACCAGCTTGCAGATGCGCTCGATGTCGGGGATGAAACCCATGTCGAGCATGCGGTCCGCTTCGTCGATCACAAGAATCTCGATGCCGGTGAGAAGCAGCTTGCCGCGTTCCGAAAAATCGAGGAGGCGGCCAGGCGTTGCGATGAGGACATCGGCGCCGCGCATGATCTTGGTTTCCTGATCTCCGAAGGAGACGCCGCCGATCAGGAGAGCGACATTGAGTTTGTGATTGACGCCGTAGCGGGCGAAGCTTTCCTCGACTTGCGCGGCGAGTTCGCGGGTCGGCTCGAGAATGAGGGTGCGGGGCATCCGCGCCCGGGCCCGGCCTTGTTCGAGACGCGACAACATTGGAAGGGTGAAGGCGGCAGTCTTGCCGGTGCCGGTTTGGGCGATGCCCAGCACGTCGCGTCCGGCGAGCGCGACAGGAATCGCCTGCGCTTGAATAGGCGTCGGAATCGTATAGCCGGAAGCCTCCACGGCTTGGAGAACCTTCTCGCTGAGTCCGAGTTCGTTAAATGTCATTATGATCCTGAAATGGGCTGTTTAGCCGGAAGCTTGGATTGGTGAGGTCCGGGCGCGCAGGCAGGCGAGCCTTGGCCTCGAGACGCAAAAATCCGTCCAGGTTTTTGCAAGATTAATTGGTGAAGCAAGAACTGTGCGTTGCCTGAACGGCAGGGGTTCAAACCGACGCGCCCTCGCGGCCAGACGGAGGCATACACGCGATTTCTTGTCGCATTCGTATACTATTATCGTCTTAAGACAATGGAATTACAAGCGCCGCATTGATCGGCAAAGCTAAATCGGCAAGCGCGCCTGCGCTGAATTGCCGCGGCCAGAGGCAAGGCCGGGACAAAAAGCCGCTCATTACAAAGCCTTCAACGGGTTGCGAGCCGTTGGTTTTGTTTTGTTGGAGGCGATAAAAGCCTCATGAGGCCGAACATGCCGGCGAGGGTTCCGACATAGGCGAGGAGCTGCAGCTCCGTCGGCTTGTCGGAATAACCAAGGAGGGTGTGGAGGACGCGGCCGATCATGCCGCTGTCTGGCAGGATCGATGACGTATTCCAGACGATCCGACCCAAGACCGTTGCGAGATCCGCCTGTTCGAGAAAGGCGACGCTTTGCGCCGCCATGCCGGCCGCCATGAATGCGATCAGAAGACTGGTCACTCGGAAAAGATAACGCATGGGGATGGTGACGAGACCCGCATAAGTGAGCCCGCTGATCGCAGTTCCAAGCAAGAGCCCGAGCAATCCGCCGAGAAACAGGCCGAAGCCGGAGGCGCCGCTTGAAATCACCACTCCATAGAGGAACAGCACGACTTCGGAGCCCTCCCGCAGGACAGCCAGTCCGACGACAACGGCAAGGGCGAGAAGCGATCGCGATCCGGCGGCGACTTCGCTTCCAGTGCGGCGCAATTGTTCGCTTATCTCGCGGCCGTGGCGCGCCATCCAGACATTATGCCATGTGAGCATGATCACGGCGGTCGCAAGAATGGACGCGTTGAAAATTTCCTGGCCGACGCCCTCGAAGGCATTGGAGAGGGCGCCTGCGAAAATCGCGACGACGCCGGCGCCAAGGAGTCCGGCGCCAAGGCCGCCGGCGATATAGGCCATCCGCCCCGGCATGGATTTGGTCACGGCGAGAACGATGCCGACAATCAGTCCCGCTTCAATGACCTCGCGCAGGACGATAATGAGAGCGCCGATCACGCTGAATGCTCCTTTGGCGCCGAACGGTCCGAATTTTCCCCGCGGTTTCGTCCGCCGGGCTGAACCGGCGATGGCCCGACAGGGCCGGCTCTTACGGAGCGAAACCCGAAACGCTTTGGCGCTTTACACCAAGATATGCAGCCAATCAATGTAAAGATCCATCTTTAGAATTGATATAAAAAGGAAAAGCGGCTCGCTTGACGCCGACCAGCAGTCATTGCTTGAAGGTGTCAAGTAAAGCCGATCCGATCTCTCGCGGCGGGCAGAAGTAGGCGCGTGGCCGGTCACGCCGCAAAGGATGCGTTGGAGCGCTTCCCGATGAGGCAGACTCGTGCTCTAGCGTTCCCGTTCGCGAAGGGCGGCCCAGAAGCGGCGCCGATCTGAGCGCCGAAGAACGTCGAGCGGAATCGTCCGATTGATTTTTTCGGCGTCGAGGAAGCGCAGAAGATCATCGGCGCCAGTGACCGCCGCGCCATCGATCGCGAGCAGAATATCGCCGGTGAGGAGGCCGGCGTGATCGGCCGGGCTCTCCGCCTCCACCATGCTGACCACGGCGCCCGTCGTCTGAGCGAGGCCAAGCCGAAGCGCGATTCTCCGCGGCAGGAGGATCGTGCCGGCGCCGATCCCGAGATAGGCGCGCCGAACGCGCCCATGCGACACGAGTTCGCCGAGCACGAAGCTCGCCGTGTTCGAGGCGACGGCGAAGCATATGCCCTGAGCGCCCGTGATAATGGCGGTGTTGACGCCGATCACCTCGCCTTTCGACGAGACGAGCGGGCCGCCGGAATTGCCGGGATTGAGGGCCGCGTCGGTTTGGATCACATCTTCGATCAGGCGGCCGTTCTTCGAACGCAGAGACCGGCCAAGAGCCGAAATGACGCCCGCCGTGACGCTGGCGTCGAAGCCGAGCGGATTGCCGATCGCGATGGCGATTTCGCCGGGCTTCAGCGTCTTGGAATCGCCGAGCCGCGCCGCCGGAAGCGTCGCGCTCTCATCGATCCGGACCAGTGCGAGATCGGTGTCGGGATCGTCGCCGAGGACGCGGCCGGAGAAGCTCCGCCCATCGAGCGTCGTCACCTCGGCGCGTCTGGCCCCTTGCACGACATGGCTATTGGTGAGGACGAGCCCGTCCGGCGAGACGATGACGCCGGAGCCCGATCCCGCCCGTTTGCCATCGCCGCGGCGAATGTCGAGGCGCACGACGCTCGGCCCGACCTGCTCGACGACCCGGGTCACGCTCCTGGAGTAGGCGTCCAGAAGGGAAGAGTCATCGACCCGGTTATCGGCGGAGGCTGGCGCCCGAACGCCGTCGTCTTCATCAAGGATGAATGAGGGAAAGACCTCAAGCATTTCACGTCAATCCTTTTGTGGCCCCATTGATATGGGGCCGGATTTCCGTGCGTTAAGAGGGTGGGCCGCGAAGTCTTGAATGAGCGCCCGGCGGCAGGCATTGCGGCGCACCGACCAAACTTGCGCGGATCTAGAGCATATTCCGAACAGATTGGTTCGAACTGTTCGACCAGAACATGCTTAGACTCTTTTGACACTGGAGCGCTTTCTGATCGATCGAATGACTCCATTCGATCGATCAGAAAGCGCTCAAAGGGCCGGGCGAAGGCCTGTCGCGCGGCTTGGCGGCTCATGTTGTGCGGTTCATGAAGCGGCGTCAGCGCGTGCAACTTGCATGACCGCCGCTTTTCAGGAATTCGCGCGGAAAAACTTAGCCGGTAAGGCCGGGGCTTGCGATCATCTGGCAGGGTCCGGCGGTTTTGGCGAGGAGAATATTGTCGAGGAACTGCCGGGCGCTGTTCGCCCAGGTAAAGGTTAGCGCATGCTCCCGCGCCTTTTCGCGCGGGATTTCGAGCGCGGCGAGACAGGCGGCGCGCAGATCCGCGTCGAGAACGCCGGCGCCGCTAGCGCCAATGACGTCGAGCGGCCCCGGCACCGGCAAGGCCGCCACCGGCAGGCCGCAGGCGAGGGCTTCGAGCAGCACCATGCCGAATGTGTCGGTGCGGCTTGGGAACACGAAAACATCCGCCGAAGCATAGGAAACGGCGAGAGCGTCGCCGGTTTGCGAGCCGAGAAAATGGGCCTCGGGGTAATTGGCCTGCAACGCCCGGCGGGAGGGGCCGTCGCCGACGATGACTTTGGAGCCGGGCAGATCCAGGGCCAGGAAAGTCTCAACATTCTTTTCGGGCGCGAGGCGTCCGGCATAGAGAAAGATCGGCCGGGGCAGGTTCATGACCGAGGCTTTGGCCGGAGTGAACTGGCTGTGATCGACGCCGCGCGACCAGTGCATCAAGCGTTGAAAGCCGCGGTTTTCGAGATCATTGGCAATTGAAGCGGTCGAGACCATGACGCCCGAGCCTGCATTGTGAAAACGGCGCAAAAGCGCATAGGTGAAGGATTCCGGCACGCGTGCGCGGGCCGAAATATATTCGGGAAAGCGGGTGTGATAGCTCGTCGTGAAAGGGCGGTTCGAGCGCAGGCAATAGCGCCGGGCGGCAAAGCCGACGGGGCCTTCGGTCGCAATGTGGATATGGTCGATCGAGGGCCCATCGAGGCGTCTTGCGACCGCCCTCGGCGTCGCCAAGGCGAGCCTAATTTCGCCATAGGTCGGTAGGGGAATCGAAGCAAAACCCTGCGGCGTCAAAAATTCAATGTCGGCGCCGAATTCACCTAACGCCTTGGCCACGGATTCAAGCGATCGGACAACTCCATTGACTTGCGGCTTCCAGGCGTCCGTCGCAATGAGGATGCGCATCAGGCGGCTGCCTTCGTCACCGCCCGGACCTGCGCCGCCGCGGCGGCGGCCTTTTGCTGCACGGCGGTGAGCTGCCAGTGCACAATCTCGAGCCGGCCGTCGGCATGCTCGGCGATGGCGGTGCAGGATTCGACGAAATCGCCGCTGTTCACATAGACGACGCCGCCCATGTCGCGGATCGCAGCGTGATGGATGTGACCACATACCACGCCGTCGGCCTCGTCGCGTCGCGCGGCTTCGGCCAATGCTTCCTCGAAAGCGCTAATGAAGTTCACAGCATTCTTTACCTTGAGCTTGGCCCATGCGGAGAGGGACCAATAAGGGAAACCCAATGAGCGCCGGATCTTGTTGAACCCGATGTTCGACCAAAGCGCGAAAGTATAGGCCCAATCGCCCAGCGCGGCAAGCCAGCGCGCATGTTTCACGACCATGTCGAACTGGTCGCCATGGACGACAAGCAGACGCTTTCCATCGGCGGTGACATGATAGGCGCGGTCGACGACTTCAACGCCGCCGAACACCGTGCCGATAAAGTCGCGGGCGAATTCATCATGGTTGCCCGGCACATAGAGCATCCGCGAGCCCTTGCGCACCTGGCGCAAAAACTTCTGCACGACGTCATTATGCGCCTGCGGCCAGTACCAGCCGCTTTTCAGCCGCCACCCGTCGATGATGTCGCCGACGAGATAGATTGTGTCGGCTTCATTATGTCGCAAGAAATCGAGCAGGAGTTCGGCCTGGCAACCGCGCGTTCCGAGATGGATGTCGGAGAGAAAGAGCGTGCGATAATGGGTCGGCTCTCGTTCGTGGCTCACCGGCGTGACCTCGGATTTGAATGTCGTATCCGAGCATGCAAGAGCAGATTCTTATGGCGGTTGGATGACAGCAGTCAGGCGAGGGGCGAGAACGCGCTTGTTGGCGTGACGGTTTCTCCGGTAGAGAAACTAAGCAAATCAAGGGAATAGCAGGAAAGCTGTGGCCGGCTTCCGGTCGGAATCCGGGCGCCATGAGAACGCCCGTCGCAGGAATTCCGCGGCGGCGACGCTATGCTCTGAAGTTCACGTTTCGCTCAAATGATCGTTCGATATTTCAAACGAAACCAGCTATTTTCTCAAACGCAAGGGCAACAACGAGCCGGATCCATGGGCATCGAAGGACGTGAGAAGGTCAAGGTTTTGGAGGCGGGCGCGCTTGCCTTGTCGAGCCAGCTCGGCAAAACCGTGCAGCGGCTGCGCAAGGCCTATAATCTTTCGCTCTCCGAACTTTCCGAACAATCGGGCGTCGCCAAGTCGATCATCAGCCAGATCGAGCGCAACGAGACCAATCCGACGCTCGCGACGATCTGGCGCCTCGCGCAGGCGCTCGATGTCTCGATCGACCGGGTTCTGCAGGCCGCCGACGACGAGCCCTTCTTGGAGAAATCATCGCGCGGCGATACGCCGATCCTGGTTTCGGATGATGGCAAATGCAAGCTCGCCATCATCGGCTGGATCAAGACGGTCGAATGGCTGCAATGGTATGATTTTTATGCCGATCCCGGCGGCGTGCTTGAGTCGGAGGCGCATCAGCGCGGTTCGGTCGAGAGCTTGTCGGTCAGCGAGGGGGAGCTCGAGGTCGAGGTCGGCGGCGCGATCGACCGGGCCAAGGCCGGCGAAACGCTGCGCTACCGCTGCGACCGTCCGCATACAATCCGCAATGTTTCACAAAAGCCGGCGGCGGCCATGATGGTCTGCATTCTCAAAGCCGCGGCGATGGAATAGGGCTGATTTCGCCCCGCCCATTTCTCTTGTTCTCAGCCAAGATGATTTCCAAAAATAATGTGGACAAGAGCTTGAATCCGTCTGGCGCGAAACCGGCGGACAGCGATCGGACCGCATTGCATCTCTCGATCCTGGCGGCTGTTTTGTTTCTGCCCGTCGGATTGCATTTGCCTTATTTTCCGGTGTGGTTGGCCGCTCGGGGACTTTCCGATGGCGAGATCGCGACCGTCATCGCCGCCCCGATGGTCATGCGCGTCCTGGCCACGCCGATTATCGCGGCGCTCGCCGACAGGCTTGGCATCGCGCTGGTTCTTTCCGCATGCGCGATGACGATGCTGGCCGGTTATTGCGGCCTCGACATTGTCGAGGGCTTTGCGGCGATCTTCCTTGGCGCGCTGGTCGTGGCGCTGGCGATGGGCGCGATGCTCCCGCTCGCCGACGCCTTGACGCTCAATGAGATTCGGCGCGTCGACGCCTTGGGTCAGCGCTCGATTGCTTATGGCCATATCCGGGTCTGGACCTCGGTGGGCGTGCTGACGATGATGCTGCTCTCTGGCAGGATCGTCGGGATATTCCCGGGCGAGCGGATTATTTTCGCGCTGACATTGGTTGCCTTGGCGCCTGTTTGCGTCGCCGTGCTGGCCGCCCTGAAGCTGAAAAAGGCCGGACCTTGGCGCGCGTCGGAAGGCGGCCGCATGACCGCAGACGCCGCGCGACTGCGGCTCGCAATCGTTTGCATCGCCGCCGCCGCCCTGATCCAGGCGAGCCATGCCGAGGTCTATTCCTTTGGCACCATCCACTGGCGGCAGGCGGGGCTTTCGTCTGATTTCATCGGCGCCGCATGGGCGATCGGCGTCGCCTCCGAGAGCCTGCTTTTTCTGCTCATGGCGCGTTTCTTCGGCGCGGAGAAAAACGCCATCGGCCTTCTCATGATCGGGGGCTTAGGCGCCGCCTTGCGCTGGTGGGCGATGAGCGCCGATCCCGAGCCTTGGCGTCTCATCGCCCTGCAGGCCATGCATGGTTTGAGTTTTGGCGCCACAACATGCGGCAGCGTCCTGCTCCTTGGCGGCCTCGCGCTCCCCACCCATCGGGCGCGGATGCAGGGCTGGCTCTCGGCGGCTTCCGCTCTCAGCTTGGCGGCGGCGACTTTCGCTTCCGGCAGGCTGACTAGCCTCTTTGGGCAAAAGGCCTATCTCGCCATGGCGGCGCTGGCTTGCGCGGGTCTCGCGCTAGCGCTGGCCGCCGGCTCGCTCAAACGGCGGCTTCCCGCCTGATTTGAAACGCAAGCGCATGGATGTCCAAAAGGCCGTAACCTCTTTGGGCATCGCGCCCGCGCTCGTCATTCGGCGGCGGACCGATCCTGTTCAAGGGCCTGCGGCGGGAATAGGAGTTTTTGCAGACGGTCTTCTTCTTTGCGCTTGTTGTGGTCCCGCGCGATCAGCGTGTACATCGCCGGCGTCACGAACAGCGTGAAAATCGTGCCGATGCTCATTCCCGAGGCGATCACGATGCCGATCGCAAAGCGGCTGCGCGCGCCGGCGCCTTCGGCGATGATCAGGGGAATCATGCCAACCACCATGGCCGCCGTCGTCATGAGAATGGGGCGCAGCCGCACTGCCGCCGCATGTTCGATCGCCGCGCGGCGGCTCATGCCTTCCTCTTCCTGGAGCCGGTTGGCGAATTCCACCATGAGGATCCCATGTTTGGAAATCAGGCCGATCAGGGTGACGAGGCCGATCTGCGAATAAATGTTCATGCTCGCCGCGCCGACGACGCCAAGAATGTTCAAAGGCAAGAGCGCGCCGAACATCGATGTCGGCAACGCGATGAGAATGATGAAAGGATCGCGAAAACTTTCAAATTGCGCCGCGAGCACGAGGAAGATCACGATGAGCGCGAAGGCGAATGTGACCAGAAGCGCATTGCCTTCCTGAATATATTGCCGGCTCTCGCCCTGATAATCGACCGTGTATCCGGCGGGCAGGAGGTTCGCCGCCGTCTTTTGCAGAAAATCAATCGTCTCGCCAAGCGTATGGCCGGGGAAGGGCACGCCTTGCAAGGTCGCTGAATTCAATTGTTGGAAAGTCGGCAATCCATTCGGCTGCACGCTTGTCGACACGCTCGCCACCGTCGCCAGCGAGACAAGATCTCCCGAACGCGTGCGCACCTGATAGCGCGTCAGCCAATCGGGCGTTTGCCTGAACTCCCGCGGCGCCTGCGCGATAACCTGGTAACTGCGGCCATTGAGGCTGAAGCGGTTGACGTAATTGCCGCCAAGCAGGGTCGCCAGTGAGGTGCCAATCTCCTGCATGGTGATCCCGAGGCGGTTCGCCTTGTCGGCGTCGATCTTGAATTCGATCTGCGGCAAATCGAACTTGAGATCGCTGTCGGTGAAAATGAAGAGCCCGCTCTCGCGCGCGGCCTTCTCCACCTGCGCCATCACCTCGACGAGTTGGCGATAGTCGCCAATCGTGCGGATCACGAATTGAACCGGCGGGCCGCCAGTCGAGCCGGGCAGCGGCGGCGGCGAGAAGGCGATGATCTGGGCTCCGGTGACGCCCGAAAGCTTCGGCTGCAGCGCCTGAATGACCTCTTTCTGATTATGTGCGCGCTGGTCCCAGGCTTTCAGGATGAGGCCGCCGAAACCCTGATGCACGCCGCCTGAGCCGTTGATCAGAAACACATGGTCCTTTTCGGGGATTTGGTCCGCCGAGGCCTGAACCTGCTCGGTCGCCTTTTCCATGTAATTGAGGTTTGCGTATTGCGGCGTCTTGATCAGGGCGAAGACCACGCCTTGGTCCTCCTCCGGCGCAAGCTCCTTCGGCGTCGACATATACATCACGCCGGTCAGGCCGAGGACGCCGATGAGGATCAGCACGGTCAAGGCGCGAAAGTTCAGCGTCTTGTGGAGGCGGCGCTGATAGGCTTTGCGCAACCAATCGAAGAGGCGATCCAGCAAGGCCGGAAAGCCGCGCGGATTGGCCTCCGGCGGCTTCAGGAGAAGCGAGCACATCATCGGCGACAAAGTGAGCGCGATGACGCCGGAGACAACGACCGCTCCGGCAAGCGTGAAAGCGAATTCGCGAAACAATGCGCCGGTGAGCCCGGAGACGAAGCCGATCGGCGCGTAGACGGCGGCGAGCGTGATCGTCATCGAAATGACTGGGCCAGTGATTTCACGCGCGCCCTGGGTCGCCGCCTCGACCGGCGGCATTCCTTCTTCCATGTGGCGATAGATGTTCTCAACGACGACGATGGCGTCGTCGACGACGAGGCCGATCGCCAGCACGAGCGCGAGCAGGGTCAAAAGGTTCAGCGAATAGCCGAGCGCCAGCAGAATGATCATCACGCCGACCAGCGACAGCGGGATGGTCACGATCGGGATGATCGTCGAGCGAAAATTGCCGAGGAAGAGAAAAATGACGATGACGACGATGACGACGGCTTCCCCGAGCGTTTTCTCGACCTCGTTGATCGAGGCGCGGATGAATTCGGTTGCGTCATAGGCGATCGCGGCTTCGAGGCCGACGGGCAATTGCGCCTTGATCTCGGGAAAGGCCTGCCTGACGGCGTTGATCACATCCAGCGGGTTCGCGGTCGGGGTCGAATAGACGCCGATGAAAACAGCTTTCAGGCCGTCGAAAACGGAGGAGGAATCGACTGCTTCCGGTCCGAGTTCGATCGTCGATATATCGCCAAGCCGGATCAGCGCATCGCCATGCGCCGCGACGACCAACTGGCCGAAAGCCTTGGCCGAATTGAGCGAAGTCTGGGCGTTGATCGAGGTTTGGGTGAAATCGCCTTTGATCTGGCCCGCGGCGGCGGTGAAATTATTCGCCGCCAGCGCGATCCTGACATCGTTCGGGGTCACGCCGCGCGCGGCCATGCGGTTCGGATCCAGCCAAATCCGCATCGCGAAGGTCTGGCCCCCAAGAATTTGCGCATTGGCGACGCCGTCGATTGTTTGCAGCTTCGGTTGAATGACGCGCGTCATGTAATCGGTGATCTGCGAGGGCGTGAGAACCTTCGAGCTGAACGACATATAAAGAAGCGCGGTCGAATCGCCGGTCTGCTTTACGACGACCGGGTCGAAGGCCTCTCGCGGGAGAACATATTTGACTTGGTTCACCTTCGACAGCACGTCGGCGACGGCGCGGTCTGGATCGGCGTTGAGAAGCAGGTTGAGGGTGATCGTCGAGACATTCTGCTGAGAGCTGGAAATCAGCGTGTCGACGCCCTCGGCGCTCGCTACCGCCTGGGCGATCGGCGTCGTGATGAAGCCCTTGATCACGTCCGCATTGGCGCCCGGATATGTGGTCGTGATCGTGATCGTGGTGGAGGAAAGCGCGGGAAATTGCCGAACCTGCAGCTTGGAGGCGCATTCCAGGCCGATGAGCAGGATCAAGAGGCTGACGACGCTCGCCAGCACCGGTCGGCGAATGAAAATATCGGTAAATGACATTCTCTATTCCTTCGGCAGGACTGCTGGCGGGTCGAGGCGCGCATCGGGGTCGATTCGCACGCGGGCGTCGGGCTGCAGCTTCAGCTGGCCTTCCGTCACGACTCGTTCTCCAGGGCGCAGGCCGTCGAGGATCGCGACGCGACTCTCTCGCGCGTCGCCGACGCGCACGAAGCGGCGCTCAATTTTCAACGGCTGATCAGCTGCGAAGGATTCGCCGCCTGCCGGCGCCGCTTGCGCCTCGCCGGCCCTCGGGCCGACGGGAGCGACTACGAAAACGCTATCGCCATAAAGGGAATAATTGATTGCCGTCTGCGGCAAGGTCACGACATTGACCGGCGCGCCGGCGATGACGTTCACATTGGCGAACATGCCCGGAAGCAACTGCTTCTTTTTGTTGTCGAGCTGGCCCCGCACCAAAACATTGCGGCTTTCCTGCGCGACGCGGGCGTCGATCGTCGCGATCGAGCCGCGAAAGATCTTGCCGGGATAGGCGTCGACCTCGACCTCGATGACCTGACCGGGCTTCAAGATGTCCAACGATTTTTCAGGCACGGGAAAATCAACGAAAATCGGATCGAGTTGCTGCAAGGTAATGAGGCTCATTCCTGGCGACACATACTGGCCAAGATCATTTTTGCGAATGCCAAGCCGGCCCGAAAAAGGCGCGGCGATCGTTTTTTGGGCGATTATCGCGCGAACCCGCTCGACGGCGGCGGCGGCGGAATCGCGGGCGGCTTCCGCCGCGTCGAAATTGGCCTTGGCCGTATTGCCGCCGACGACCAACTGCCGCTGCCGCTCGAGGGCGAGATCGGCATTCTTCAGAGTCGCGAGATTGCTCTTGAGATCGGCCTGTTCGACTGAATTATCGATCTCAAAAAGAACCGCGCCTTTCTCGACGTCTTGGCCCGATTGGACGCGGACCGACACGATCACGCCGCCGATCTGCGGCGCGACTTCGATGCCTTGCACGGCGCGGAAGCTGCCGATGGCCGGCAATCGCGGCGTCCAGCTCTCGCTCTGCGCCGCGCTGACCGCAACGGTCGCGGGCGGCGGCGCCGCTTGCGCGATGATGGTCTTGATCATCTCCGGTTTGACGACGAATTGGAAATAGCCGACGCCGCCGCCCAGCGCGGCCAAGAGTATGAACACAAGGACAAAAATGATGATGCGTTTCACGTGATCGACCACAACGACTCGGGATGGAGAAAAGAAGAATGCATCGCGGGGTTTGGGCTCCTGCCAGATCGTCTTGGCCATGGTTGCAATGGGGCCGGTAAGGCCAAAGCGCGTCCGACTAGGCCGAAAATTATGGCCGCGGCCATCCGCCATAGAGGACCATTATGACTCTCGGCCCTGAATCCTGGCCTTTAAGGGAGCTATTGCTGACGAAATTATGTCTTCAATCCGGCCTACGCCAAGGACATAGGCGCATTTTCAGTGAATGACGTTCACTTCGACGTGAGCGCTTCGCCATGTGTCTTGAAGGCTTAAACCGGGGCATCGACAGTCTCCCCGGCCTTCGCATATGACGCTCAGGTTCAAACCGGCGCGTCAGACCGCATTGAATCTTTTACACTGTAAAAAAATAACATACCGACATTGTCTTGGATAGTTGGTCAGCTAATTCGCCCATTATCCGCGCGGGCGGCAAGCCCGGCGCTCAATCGCCCGCAAACCATCTGGAGCCGGGCCGGTCTGTCCTCGGCGAAGCCAAAAAGCGCCGCACCGGCCATTTTCTTATTCTAGGAACCGTAAAAGATACAGATAGCTAGAGCTCGCGATGGGTTCTCCTCAAGGGCATTAGGCGGTTACTATGTTTGGTTGGGTTAGGGCGTGCGGTCAATGGAGACCCATAGAAACTGCGTAAAACGCCAATCCTATCAAATATTGTTGAGGCGATGCTGTGATTAAGCTTTAAAGAAAATATTAGGACATTTTTTAAATAATGATATGCGTCAAAATGCACGTCGGAAGATATAATCCGCGCGACTAAGCTATGCCTTGAGCAAATAAGCGGCTCTCTCTCTCTCTCTCTCTCTCTCTCTCTCTCTCGTCAATTCCGCCCGCGATACGCTTGCGGCGTTTCACCGCACGGAGCGCGCGTCGCTCGCGAGGGCGCGGCGGATCGCGTCGCGCCAACCGTCGATCAAGCGCGCTCTTTGCGGCGCGTCCATGGAAGGATCGAAGCGGCGGCCCTTCGCCCATGCCTTGGCGATGGCGGCGAAGTCGGCATAGACGCCGCTCGACAGGCCGGCCAGATAGGCCGCCCCCAGCGCCGTGCTCTCGAGCATGATTGGGCGTTCGACCGGCGCATCGAGAATATCCGCGAGGAATTGGCAGAACCAGTCATTCGCCGCCATTCCGCCATCCACCCGCAGCGCTTGTGGTCCGCGGACGGAAGCGTCACCGGTCAGAGCCGCCATCAGATCGAGAGTCTGGTAGGCGACGCTTTCCAAAGCCGCGCGGGCGATATGGGCGGCGCTGGCGTCCAGCGTCAGGCCGCAAATCAGGCCGCGCGCGTTCGGGTCCCAGTAAGGCGCGCCAAGGCCGACGAAGGCCGGAACCATATAGACCCCATGGTTGCTCGCAAGGCCGGAGGCCATCTCCTGCGTTTGAGCTGGATCCTTGATGAGGCCAAGGCCGTCGCGCAGCCATTTGACCGCGGCGCCGGCGGAAAAAATCGCGCCCTCGGCCGCATAGGTGGGGACGCCGTCGATCCGGTAGGCCACCGTCGTCAGCGCGCCGGGGTCCGTCGGCTTGGGGCGGGCCCCGATGTTGAGCAAGGCGAAGCAGCCGGTGCCATAGGTCGCCTTGGCCATGCCCGGTTCAAAGCAGGCCTGCCCAATCAGCGCCGCCTGCTGATCGCCCGCCATGCCGGCGATGGGTATCTTCACGCCGAACCAGTTTGGGGCCGTGGCGCCGAAGACGCAACTATTGTCGCGAACCGTTGGAAGCAGAGCTGCGGGAATCCGGAACAGCCTGAGAAGCTCGTCGCTCCAGCATTGGCGATGAATGTCGAACAGCAATGTGCGCGACGCATTGGCCGCATCGGTCGCATGGACCTGCCCGCCGGTCAGGCGCCAAAGAAGAAAACTGTCGATCGTGCCGAAGGCCAGCTTTCCCCGCTCGGCCTCGGTCCGCGCGTCCGCCACATGATCGAGAATCCAAGCGAGCTTGGTCGCCGAGAAATAGGGATCGAGAAGGAGGCCGGTCTGCGCTCGCGCCATAGCCTCCACCCCGTCCCGCCGCAAAAGCGCGCATTGATCGGCGGTGCGCCGGTCCTGCCAGACGATGGCGCGATGAATTGGCGCGCCGGTGGCGCGGTCCCACACTGCAACAGTTTCGCGCTGGTTGGCGATTCCAAGCGCCGCGATCGGCGCATCGGCCTTTTCGATGACTTCGCGCGCCGTTTCGAGGACGTCGCGCCAGATATCCTCAAGATCGTGCTCGACCCAGCCCGAGCGCGGATAATGCTGCGGGAACTCGCGCTGGGCGGTGGCCTTGAGCCGCCCCGAGCCGTCGAAGAGGAGGCTTCGCGTCGAGGTTGTGCCCTGGTCAATCGCCAGGAGAAGGCTGCGGCTTGTCATGTCTGCGCTCCCCGATCATGGCTTCGCGCGCTGACATAGGCGCAAACGCGGGCGCTTTCGCTTGGCGATAGGCGCAGCCCGAGCTTCGATCTCCGCCACAGAACGTCCTCTCCAGTCAGCGCCCATTCCTGGTCCATGAGGTAGTCGATCTCGGCCTGATACAGACCGGCGCCGAAATCGAGTCCCAAATCCTCCGGGGCGCGGGCCTTGCCAAGGATCCGCTCGGCCCGGGTTCCGTAGGCGCGCGCGAGGCGTCTTGCCTGCGCGAGGGGCAACCAGGCGTGTTTGGTGTGGAATTGCCGCAGAAACAAATCGAAATCGGCGCCCTCCATATCGCCGCCAGGCAGCGGCGCGGTTCGGGTCCATGGCTTTGGCCGCGCCGGTTCGAGATGCGCCGCCAGCATTCCGACCGCCCGCTCCGCCATGCGCCGATAGGTCGTGATCTTGCCGCCGAGGACCGATAAAAGGGGCGCGGCGCCCTCCGGCGCATCGAGATCTAGAACATAATCGCGGGTGACGGCCGACGCGTTTGCGGCCTTGTCGTCGTAGAGCGGGCGGACGCCCGAAAAGCTGCCGATGACATCCTTTGGCCTTAGCGGGCTTTGAAAAAAATGCGAGACGGCGTCGCAAAGATAGGCGATCTCGTCCGGGCTGATCGCGACGCTGGACGGGTCGCCCGCGAATGGCTGCTCGGTCGTTCCGATGAGCGAGAATTCCTCGCCATGCGGCATGACGAAGACCACCCGCCGGTCTGCGTTCTGCAAGATATAGGCGTGGTCTCCCGCATAGAGCCGCGGCGCGATGATATGGCTGCCCTTGACGAGGCGCAGCTCCTTGCCGGTCTTGAGCCGACAGACGCGGTTCAGCACGTCTTGCGCCCAGGGACCGGCCGCATTGACCAGCGCGCGCGCCGTCAGGGTCGTTTCGGTCCCCTCCCGCGCATCCTGGAGCGCCACCCGCCAAAGCCCAAGCTCGCGCCGGGCGGAAAGGCAGCGCGTCCGCGTGCGAATCTCGGCGCCCCGCTCGCGGGCGTCAAGCGCGTTCAGCGCGACCAGCCGGGAATCGTCGACGGAGCAATCGAAATAGGAAAACCCGGTGGTTAGGTTCTTGTTGAGCGGCGCGCCCTCAAGGCTTCCGCTCAGTTTGATCCGCTTTGATCCCGGCAATCGCTTGCGCGGGCCGAGCCAATCATAAAGCAGCAATCCCAACCGAATCATCCAGGCCGGGCGCACGCCCTTCTCATAAGGGAGGATGAAGCGCGTCGGCCAGATGATATGGGGGGCGGCGGCAAGCAGCGCCTCTCGCTCCGCCAGAGCCTCATGCACGAGGCGGAAATCGTAATATTCGAGGTAGCGGAGCCCACCGTGGATCAGTTTGCTTGACGCCGAGGATGTCGCGCCGGCAAGATCGCCTTGCTCGCACAGGGCCACGGAAAAGCCCCGGCCCGCTGCGTCGCGGGCGATGCCGGCTCCATTGACGCCGCCGCCGATGACGAGAATATCGACGTCCGCTGGTTGCGCCACGTCTCTGGCTCCGCTCACGTTGAATCGTTAGGGGATTGTTTTCCGGCTGACGATAAAACGCCGGGAGCCGCTTCGTCCACGCTCAAGCGCGGTCAACGTCGCATCGACCACAGGGTTCCGCGCCGCGCCTTGGACGGAGCCGGCGCGGGCCTCCGTTGACGGAACCGGCTCAAACTGGTCTACATCCGCCGACTTCGCCAAGCTTTCGCATTTTGGACCGACGCCACGAATGACCCCTCTGACCCCTTTTGAGAACGCCTGGCATTATCGCGAGTTGATACGAGCGGTGGTGCGGCGGGAATTGGCGGTGCGGTTTCGCGGCTCGATCCTTGGCTGGCTCTGGGCCATCTTCGGCCCACTCGTGATGCTGTCCGCCTATACCGTGATCTTCTCCAATGCGGTCGGGGTCCCCGCCTCGGCGAAGCAGGGCGGGGTCGGCAGCTACGCCTTGTCGATCTTCACTGGCCTCATCGTCTTCAACCTGTTTAGCGAACTCGCTTACCGCTCTCCCGGTCTGCTGCACGAACATGCGGCGGTCATCAAGAAGTCGATTTTTCCGAGCGAGACGCTGGCCTGGACGGCGGCGATCCGCGCCTCCGTTTATGCTTTGATCAGCTTGGCGGTGCTTTTCGTCTTTGAGTTGGCGCTGACGTTCTGGCTGCCGCCGACGTGCCTGTTGCTGCCTTTCGTCGTCGTTCCCTTCTTCTTGTTTCTCCTCGGCATATCCTGGTTTCTGATGGCGCTCGGGTCGTTCACCCGCGATGTCGCCTATCTGATGATCTCGATCGTGCCGGTGTTCATGTTCGCGACGCCGATTTTTTATTCGATCGAGGATGTGCCGCCGCACCTGCGCTTCTACGTCCACTTCAATCCGATCGGAAATTATGTCGAGATGATTCGCGATGTCGTCTTGTTCAACCGATTCCCAGATGCGCTGCTTTATCTCGGGACGGTCGGCGGTTCGCTCCTCGTCTTTTTCTTCTCCTATCGATTCTTCATGCAATACAAGGCCGTGTTCGTCGATGTCATCTGATCTCGTCATCAGCTGCGATGGTGTGGGTAAGGCGTTCCAGCTTTACATGCGGCGAAACGACCAGCTGAAACAGGCGATCTTCGGCCATTGGAAGCAATTCTACCGTCAGCATTGGGTGCTGCGCGATGTCAGCTTCAAGGTTCATCGCGGCGAAAAGGTCGGCATTATCGGCCGCAACGGCGCTGGCAAGACGACGCTTTTGCAGATCATCTGCGGCATTACCCGCCCGACTCAGGGGAATGTGAACGTCGTCGGCAGGGTGGCACCAATTCTCGCGCTCGGCGCCGGATTCGACCTTGAGCTGACGGGCCGGGAAAACGCCTTGATCGGGGGGGCGATTCTCGGCATGCGCCGCGCGGCGGTCGAGGCGCGGCTCGACGCGATCGCGGCCTTCGCCGAGATCGGCGATTTCTTTTATCAACCCTTGAAAATGTATTCGACCGGGATGGCGGCGCGGCTCGCCTTCGCCGTCTGCGCCCATGCCGACGCCGACATTCTAATCATCGATGAAGCGCTTTCGGTGGGCGACGCCGCCTTCGCCGCAAAATGCGACGCCTTCATCAAGGAGTTCGCGACGCAAGGAACGATTCTCGTCGTCTCGCATGATCTCGAGCTTCTGGCGACGGTCTGCGATCGCGTCATCTGGATCGAGGACGGAGCGGTGCGCAAACTTGGGACCGCCGAACATGTCATCGCCGATTATCGCAAATCGGTCGAGGGTCGCGCGGCAGCCAAGGCGCTGCTGCTGAAGAGAGCGGCTGCGTCAAGCTGAGCCGCCAAGAGCTTCACGCGTTTTGGCATAGCTTTCAGCGCGCCGGCTGCAAGCTCAATGGCCGTCGCGCCGGAAAATCCGCGTTCTGACGTTGGATCAAGACAATCGCGGCGACGAATTCGGCGAGGATTGCGAGGCCGATCAACCAGACGAGGCGCGGATCCTGACGCACCAGCGTTTCGGCGCAAACGAGGATCGCGACATGGACAGCCGGAATCGCGCCCACCATTGCGCTCGCCGCCGCGGCGCCGCGGCCGGTCGGAGTAGCCACGCTCAAGACCAGCCCGATCGCCAACAGCGCATGGGTCAGGGCGAGCAGGGGAATGGCGAAACGCTTGGTCGCCTCGCTCATCCATTCGGCGTAGCCGCGGGGATCCCAAGCGGGGTTCGGCAAAGCGTGAAGAAATGCGCCGGAGGATAATTCAAAAAGGCCGCGCCAGCCGCGCTTGGGCAGGCCGCCGGCGCCCTGCATGTCGATCGGAATCACATATTCGTCGAAATTCGCCGTGCGCATGGTCGCCCCGCCTTCAGAGCGGGATTGAATCGAGCCTTTGCTCATGATCATCACGACGCCTTGCTCGTTGCGGCGGAATTCCGTTTCGGCGGCG
This sequence comes from Methylocapsa aurea, assembly GCF_000746085.1. GTDB lineage: Bacteria > Pseudomonadota > Alphaproteobacteria > Rhizobiales > Beijerinckiaceae > Methylocapsa > Methylocapsa aurea. The sequence goes on from NZ_JQKO01000008.1 coordinate 48,320, forward strand.
GTGATGATTTGCTCCTCGTTCTTTTCGGTGGAGAATTGATGGATGAACATGCCTGACACGACATCGGCGGAGCGCCAGCGCTGGAAATACAAAGTGCGGGAGCCGTCGTCGAACGTATAGAACTGGCCCGGCTGCAACATGCGGTGATTGAGCGAATTTCGGATGACGTGGATCACGTCATGCATCTTGCCGACATTGGCCGGCGCGAAAACCGACGAGATCCAATAGCCGGCGCCGACCGCGATCGCCGCGACGCAAATGTATGGAACGCAAATAGACCATACCGAAAGCCGCACGGAATAGAGCACTGCGATCATGCCATCGGCCGACATGCGCGCGAATTCGAGCGCGACCGCAATGCCGACGGCCATCGGCAAAGCGATATAGAGAACCGTCGGCATCGTGCCCAGAAGCGCTGGCGTGAGAAGGCCGCCCCGGATCGCGGCGGCTGGAAGATGCTGGAACAGCGTCGTCATGACGACCGGAAGGCAAAGGCCCGTCTCGATCAGCAGGGCGGATAAAGCGATCCGCTTGGCAAGATAAAGGTAGAGGAGCCGAGGCATTGCAATCCTTGCATGAGGCGGCGGGCCAAGGCCGCCGCCGCGCGGGTCATGGGCTCGAGATCATATTTTCATGCGCGCCGAAGCCTGGCGCGCATAATCATGCCAGGCTTTGTCGAAAACGCGGCGGCTGGGCAGCGAAACCGCGCCGGCCCAATGGGCGAAGAAAATCCGATTGCCGGCCCAATCGAGTGGTCCGCCATCCGCGTCGAAGCGGACATTTGTCGCCTTGTAGAAACTTTCGTCGGAGGCTCCGGCCACGCATTCGGTAAGGGAGGCGATCTGCAAGCCGCGCCGATGCGTCACGAAATTGGTGAGCGGCTGAGCGAACAGCATGCCATGCTTGCGCACGGCGTGGAAGATTTTCTCATCCTCCTCGATCACGTCGTAGAAATGCTGCAGCGACAGGATCTTATTGGAGGTGAGGAAGAAACCATCGTTGAACAGCCTGACGTCGCGCAGGAAATCATATTTGTCGCGCTTTTTGTTGTAGACATATTCGTCGCTGGTCGACGCCATGATGAAATCGACCTTGCCGGGCTCAAGCTTGCCGAAGACTTCCCTCATGTCGCGAAACAGAATCGTATCGACATCGACATAAAGGACTTCGTCGAGTGGCAGGGCGAGGGAGAGGAATTTGCGCAGGCGGCGGCGATGCCCGGGAAACAAGGGATAGAGCCGGCTCGCCAGGGCGTCCAGTTCGCGCGAGTCTTCGGTGGCGAGGTGAACGCCATAGACGTCCGCCGCGCGCCGCGTCAGATCGAGATTGTCGTCGTAGGGGATGAGATAGAGCGGCGTCGCCGCATTCGTGGCGCGGTAGCTTTCCAAGAAAGGCAGCAGCCAATCGGATATTCGGTCATTCGCGACGATGGCGATGCCATAAGTCCTGGCCGCCGGAGCGGGATTTGGCGAAGAGTTGGGCGAGGAGCTTGGCAGGGGATTTGGCAAGAGATGATCCGGCGAGAGTTGATCGGGCATGGAAGTTTGGGGCATTGGCTGGGCGGGAGGATCGAATTTGGCGACGAATCTGGCGTCAACGGGGATCGGCTCTGGCGTCAACGGGGATCGGCGCCGGGCAGGGCTCTTCAGACGCGGCTGGAGCCAAGCCGGGGCTTGGCGGGTCGAAGAAGCCGGTTGAATCTTGCGTCGGCAATGCGATGGCCGGTTCCTGGTTCGCCGCGATTTCTGGCATCGCCGCAATAGGGTTGGTTGAAATCTTGCCCGATCTTAGGCTGGCGGGGACGGCGGTCCTCGCAAGATTGCGGAAGCCTTGCGTTCGCCTTGATGTACATTGATGGAAAACATGGATCAAGACCAAGGAGAAGGCGCGCCGCCGCCAGCGAACCCGGAAGGGCCGCTAAGCGGCAAGACCGTCTTGCTTGTGCATCCCGCATGGCATTCCTGCGGCAGCCATCAGGTCTTCGTCTCTCAGGCGCAGGCCTATCGCGGCCTTGGGGCCAAGGTCTTGAGCCTGGCGGTGGCCGACGCTCCGGGCGCGACCGAGGGCTCTCGCGTCCACAAGGCCTATGTCGGCGCGACGGCCGATCTTGCAGCCGACGCGCGCTATTACGCCGGCATGCCTTTGCTCTCGGTCTTGAAGCCGGATTTTCTCCGGGCGGCGAAGCTCTGGCTGCATGGAAATTTCGCGAAGATTCTGGTCGAGACCACAAAGCTCGCCGCGATCCCGCAAGCGCTCGCCGCGACGCGCCGCATCGATCTCATCCATTGCAATCACTTTTTTTGCATGCCTGCAGCGACGCGCCTTCGCGCGCCTCACGCCTGTCCGGTCCTGCTCGACACCCATGATTTGCAGGCGCGTCAATATGCCTTGCGCAATGAGGCCGGCTGGACCTTGGCCCCGGCGGCGGGTTTTGAGGAGATGCTGGAGATCGAACTTGCCGCCATGCGCGAGGCCGATGTTCTCGTCCATTTGAACGACGAAGAAGCGGCGGCCTTCCGCAAGCTGCTGCCTTTGCAGCGCCACGCCCTGCTTTATCCCGCCGTCTCCCCGGCGCCGGGCGGGCAGGGGGGGCAGGATCTCATCATGGTCGCCAGCGCCAATCGCGCCAATGTCCTTGGCGTCATCTGGTTCCTGAGCGAGGTTTTGCCTCTGGCGCCTGGGGTTCCGGTCAAGATCTTCGGCAATATCGATCAGGCGGTTCGCGCCCACGCGCCGGCCCTCTTTAGAAAGCATTCCGCGCTGTTTTACGGCCGGGTGGCGGATCTTGGCGCCGTTTACCGCAAGGCCGCGGCGATTCTTTTGCCGACCACGCAGGGACATGGCGTTTCGATCAAGACCATCGAGGCGATGTCGAGCGGCGCTCCTCTCATTGCAACAATGCATGCGTTCCGCGGCCTTGGCCTCGATCCAGCTGGGCTCGCAAATGTCATAGTCGCGCCGGACGCCGAGAGCTTCGCGGCGGCGCTGCGACGCGCCAACGCCGCAGCATCTGGGCGCGGGGCGGGGGGCGATCGGCCGCGCGCCGACACAAGCGCCGCTTATGAAAGGCTGTTTTCCTTCGAGGCCTATCGCGGGGCGCTGCGCGCGCTTGTCGAACCGCTTTTCACGTCGGCTCGTTGATATAAAGACTTGTGCATATCTTTATTGCGCCATTCCCGCTGGCCTGATATGAACCCGGCGTCCCATTTTCGGAGCCTCGACCGTCATGACCCATTCGTTCAATGATTACGCCATCACCGACATCGGGCTCGCCGCCTGGGGCCGCAAGGAACTCGCGATCGCCGAAACCGAAATGCCTGGCTTGATGGCGACGCGGGCCGAATTTGGGCCAAGCCAGCCGCTCAAGGGCGCGCGGATCGCCGGATCGCTGCATATGACGATCCAGACCGCCGTGCTGATCGAGACGCTGAAGGCGCTCGGCGCCGATATCCGCTGGGCCTCTTGCAATATCTATTCGACCCAGGATCACGCCGCCGCGGCGATCGCCGCCGCCGGCATCCCGGTCTTTGCGCGCAAGGGCGAGAGCCTCTACGACTATTGGGAATACACCCACAAGATCTTCGAATGGGGCGATGGCGGCGCGCCCAATCTCATCCTAGACGATGGCGGCGACGCGACCATGCTGGTCCATCTCGGCATGCGCGCCGAGGCGGGCGACACCGCGTTTCTCGAGACGCCCGGCAATGAGGAGGAAGAGGTTTTCTTCGCCGCGATCAAGAAGCGGCTCGTCTCGCATCCCGGCGTCTACACGAAATATGGCCAGGCGATCAAAGGCGTCAGCGAGGAGACCACCACCGGCGTCCACCGCCTCTATCTGATGGAGCGCGACGGCAAGCTGCTTTGGCCGGCGATCAACGTCAATGATTCGGTCACCAAGTCGAAGTTCGACAATCTTTACGGCTGCCGCGAGTCGCTCGTCGACGGCATTCGCCGCGGCACCGATGTGATGATGGCCGGCAAGGTCGCGATGGTCGCGGGCTTTGGCGATGTCGGCAAGGGCTCAGCGGCCTCGCTGCGCAATGCGGGCGCCCGCGTCCTGGTCTCGGAAATCGATCCGATCTGCGCCTTGCAGGCGGCGATGGAAGGCTATGAAGTCACGACCATGGAAGACGCGGCGCCCCGCGCCGACATTTTCGTGACCTGCACCGGTAATGTCGACGTCATCACCACAGAGCATATGCGCGCGATGAAGGATCGCGCCATTGTCTGCAACATCGGCCATTTCGATTCGGAAATTCAGGTCGCCGGCCTGCGCAATTTCAAGTGGCACAATGTGAAGCCGCAGGTCGACGAGATCGAATTTCCCGATGGCAAGCGGATCATTCTTTTGTCCGAGGGGCGGCTCGTCAATCTCGGCAACGCGACGGGACATCCGTCCTTCGTGATGTCGGCCTCGTTCACCAATCAGACCCTCGCGCAAATCGAGCTTTGGACCAAGCAAGGCCACTACGAGCGCAAGGTCTATACCCTGCCCAAGCACCTCGACGAAAAGGTCGCGCTTCTTCATCTCGCCAAGATCGGGGTGAAGCTGACCCAGCTTTCCCCGGCGCAGGCAGTTTATCTCGGCCTGCCCGCGAGCGGGCCATTCAAGCCGGATCACTATCGGTATTGATTTTTCTGCGCTGGCTGATGAGCAGCGGGGAATGAGTGCGAACAAGGGCCGCCTTCGGGCGGCCCTTCCTATTTGACGCCAAGGGCATAGCCCAACTGAAACCTACGCTATGATTTTCCAGAAAATTAGCGCCGAGCAAGATCGCAACGGGCCGACTCAGCCCATTTGGGTGACTAGAGCATGATGCCGAAAAGTGGAAACCGGTTTTCGGACGACATCATGCTCTAACTTTTTGATGAGAGGCGGATTTAAGACTTTGGACGAGATCGCGTCGCGATTCCGTCCAAAGTCATCCGGCTCTAGGCCAATAGGCGAGTGGCGCGGTGGTCTCAACGCACAAGGGAAGGAAGTATTCCGCTCAGGCTTGATAGATGCATTGTATGTGCGAAATTCAAAACTCATGCGCGTGGCGAACGCCTCTCAAGAGCAAGGGTTCTTGAGAATGGCGCGAGAGGCGCCGCCTGATTTGAAGGCAGGTGCCGGTGCGCGTTGAGAGGGAGTGGACAATGAGCACGTACGGAAACGCGGCGTCCATCTTCCAACTGGCTTTTGGATTGAACGCGGCTCTGCCGACCGTATATTTTGCATATCGACGAGCGCATGATTCCTTGGCTAGGCACTTGGCGGAGGAAATGAGCAGGATCGATCCATCTCTTGAGTTTGGCGAACGTGAGTTGATCGTCGTGCGGCATTACGTGCGATACGGATTCCCCGCAATGCGCAACACCCGTCCGTTAGGTCTTATTATCGCCGGACTATTTGGCGTCGCGGTATCACTATCTCTTATCGGATTGGTTCTGTCCGCCGTCGATCCAACCGCGCCGCTGGATAATTGGACGGTAGTCTTGTTCTCGGTGTTCGCGTTGGTCTTTTGCCCAGTCGCTGGAATACTATACAATTTGCTGATGTCATACAGCGAGAAACAAATATTGATACGACTAGATAAATCTTCTATTTTAGGCTTTATTGATCCGATAAAAAAGTCGCTGACCATGGAGGAGTTGCGCAGAGAAATGAAAAATATGAGACGGGAGATACAAGATTATGCGTTTAGAATGCAGCAAGATGAATTCAGCATGGCGTGGCGGGATTTCAAAATAGATTTGCGCAAACGATTCGAGAACGTACGCAGGGTGTTCAGACGATAATTTGTACAACGCCATCATAATATCGAAATGGTTCAGCTGTCGATCGCCCGTAGCGCCGCCGAACAGCCACGACCCACCCGAAGCGGCCTATCCCGTGCGGGGAAAAAGAATGTTGCACGAAAGTCAGCTGCTTGATTTTTAAGGGCTTTTTTGGTGCATAATTCTGCTGCGAAGCGCAGCTGCGCATAGGGCTTCTCCGCGCCCCTACACCCCGCCTTCCTCGCAAACGATCTTCCATTCCTCGTCCGTGACCGGCTGCACCGAAAGCCTGGAGTTCTTGACCAGCATCATGTCCTTCAGCCGAGGGTCGGCCTTGATCGCCTCCAGCGTCACCGGCCGCTTCAACGGCTTGACCGCGCGGACATCGACCATGCCGAATTTGCCGCTGGGGTCGCTCGGATCGGGATAAAAGAGCTTGATGACCTCGACGATGCCGACGATCTCCTTGCCTTCATTCGAGTGATAGAAAAAGACCTGATCGCCAAGCTGCATCGCCATCAAATATTGCTTGGCGGTATGATTGCGCACGCCGTTCCAGAACGTGCCTTTCTCGCCCGCCTCGACCTGGTCCCGCCAGGACCATTTGTTCGGTTCGCTCTTGATCAGCCAATGCGCCATCGGTGTCCGTCTCCATTCCCGGCGGAGGCTAGACCATTTTCACCGCCTCCGGAAAGAGCGCCGCGGGTTGCTTAGTCAAGTATCGTGAGTTCGGCTTTCGAGGGGCGGGCGAGCAAGGTCGCGATGGCCTCGTCAATGCCGATCCGCTCCGCCAGCACGGCGTCGACGGCGGCCGCGATCGGCATTTCCACGCCTTTGGCGCTGGCGAGATCGACAAGCACGCCACAGGTATGCGCGCCTTCGACAAGGCCGCCGCGTTGCGCGGTTTCGGCAATGGAGCGCCCGCGCCCAAGGGCGACGCCAAAGGCGTAATTGCGCGATATTGGCGAGGTGCAGGTGAGCACCAGATCGCCCAGTCCGGAAAGGCCCATGAGCGTGCCGGGCTCCGCGCCGAATGCGTGGCCGAAACGGATGAGTTCGGCGAAGCCGCGCGCGACGAGGGCGGCGCCGGCGCTGGCGCCAAGGCCGCGTCCGGCGGCGATCCCATTGGCGATGGCGAGAACGTTTTTGGCCGCGCCGCCGATCTCGACGCCCCTTATGTCGGTGGAGGAGTAGAGGCGAAACCAGGGCGCCGCGAGCATGGCCGCGAGCCTGGCGGCGAGATCGCCATCTTGCGCGGCGAGGGTGACCGCGGTCGGCAGGCCCTGCGCGACATCCATGGCGAAGCTCGGCCCCGACAGGACCGCAGGCGGATTGTCCGGCAGGACCTGCGCGACGACGTCGCTCATGAACAGGCCGGTCGCGTGCTCGATGCCCTTGGCGCAGACGATGATCGGCGCGCCGGCGGGCAGATGCGGCGCGAAGGCTTCCAGCGCGCCGCGCAGCGCCTGCGCCGGGACAACGGCGAGGACCGCGTCCGCGCCCGACGCCTGCGCGAGATCGACGGTTGGATGCACATTCGAGAGCAAAGGGACGCCGGGCAGACGGCGCGCGTTGACGCCGGTCGCCGCCATCTCGGCGACATGGGCGGCGTCGCGCGCCCATAGCGCAACCTCGACGCCCGCTCCCGGACGGGCGGCGAGATTGGCGAGAGCGGTCCCCCAAGCGCCAGCCCCCAGAACCGCGATCCGGCGATTGCGCTCCATGGCCATGAATTCCTTCCCCGCTTTTTCGCCTTCCTCGCGGGCGCGCGCCTTATGCCTTGCGACAGGAGGGAAAGCTTGCTCTACCTTAACGGTATTTTTTTGTCTTTCGCGCCTATTGTGCGGGGTCGGCGATGCGTGCCGGCTCAACCTAATGGCAATTTATCCATACCCTTGAATTGGCGATTTCGCGACGAGGTTTTCGTACGCGTAGAGGATGGAGGCAATCGAATGGGCGGCGCTCTTGTTGCAAATTCTTTCGCGCGTTCGCCCGCCATGATCGGCGGTCTCGCGAGCGTCGCGACAATCCCGGCGCATTTTTTTCTCTCAAAGCTGCAGTCGGAGCAATTCGCCTGCGTGCTCCTTGCCGCCATTGGCGCGATTTACGTCGGTTTCGCCCTGCAGCGCGGCAGCCTGTCGCAAATCGCGACGGAAATCGCCGCAGCCTTTGGATTCCTGGCGGCGGCCCTGGCCGGCTTGTGGCTCAACGTCTGGATTGTTCCGATCGCCTATGTCCTGCATGGAGCTTGGGACTACGCGCATCATCAAGGATCAAAGCTTGTAACGATACCGGTCTGGTATCCGCCTTTTTGCGCGATTTATGATTTCGTGGCTGCCCTGGGTTTGGCGGCGATGTGGACTCTGCGTGGCTAAAGCATGATTTGGAAAAGTCAGAGTCTTTGGTGGGGCCCCGTGCTTGAGGCGAACCGGGGAAAAAGGCTAGGGTTCCCGCTCAACGCCCCCGCAAAGGGCTCAAGCGCCAACAGGTCATATGCCCCTTACTTCCGGCGAAGCGACGATGAGCGAGGCGATCGCCTTGCCCGGCCCGCACCGCTTCGGCGTCCAGGTCTATTACGAGGACACGGATTTTTCCGGCGTCGTCTATCATGCGTCCTATCTGCGTTTTCTGGAGCGCGGCCGCACTGAATTTCTACGCGCGCTCGGCATTCACCATAAGGCGATCTTCGCCGGCGGCGGCGCCGAAGGCTTCCATTTCGTCGTTCGCGCCATGACGCTCGATTTTCTCAAGCCGGCGCTGATGGACGATGCGCTTTTGGTCGAGACCAGGACCCAAGCCATTGGCGGCGCCTCGATCGAAATGGCGCAGGCGATCTTGCGCGGCGGCGAATCGCTTGTGACCGCTAAGGTCAGAATAGCCGTGGTCTCAGGCGGAAGAGCGCGCCGCATCCCGGCGGAGATACTGGCCAAGCTCAAGATGACGTCGCCAAGAGAACTGTAACTGTGGCGGGCGGACGCCGAGGGTAACCGGATATTAACCTCGATCGAGGCTAAAGTCTGCGCTCATAGGCGCCGGCGAATTGGCGCAAAGCCCCAGAAATGACCGATTTCCGGCCCAAGATTGGCTTTATGACAATGCGGCGCCAATGCGCCGCGATCGGCCGGCATCGAGAGGACTATTAGAAGATGAATCCTACCGACATCGCTGCTACGGGACTGGCCGCATCCGGATTGGCTTCGGGCGCCGAAGTCTCGCTTTTGAGCATGTTCTGGTCCGCCCATCTCGTGGTCAAGCTCGTCATGATGGGCTTGCTTGGGGCGTCGGTCTGGTGCTGGGCGATCATTATCAACAAAGTTCTTCTTCTGCGGCGGACGCAGCGCGCCATGGCCCAGTTCGAGGAAGTGTTCTGGTCGGGCGCCTCTCTTGATGAACTTTATGGCACCTTGTCGTCGCGCCCGACGACGGGAATGGCCACCCTGTTCGTCGCCGCGATGCGCGAATGGCGGCGCACCGTGCAAGGCGCGGGCTCCTCTTTCATGGGGCTGCAGGCGCGGATCGAAAAAGTGCTGGATGTTTCGATCGCGCGGGAAGTCGAGAAGCTTGAGTCCAATCTCCTGGTGCTGGCGACGGTCGCCTCGGCCAGTCCCTTCATCGGACTGTTTGGGACGGTCTGGGGCATCATGTCTTCGTTTCGCTCGATCGCCGCCTCGCGCAACACCTCGCTCGCGGTCGTCGCGCCTGGCATAGCGGAAGCGCTGTTCGCCACCGCGATCGGGCTTTTCGCGGCGATTCCGGCGCTGATCGCCTATAATAAATTGCAAGGCGACGTCGCCAAGAAACAGGCGCAGCTCGAAGCCTTCGCCGATGAATTCTCCTCGATCTTGTCGCGTCAAATCGATCAGCGCGCCAGTCACGATCAGGCGGCCTAGAGCATGGTCCCCGAGGCGTTGCGGACTTCTCGGGTGAAGTCGTGCGCCCGACAAAATTGATAGTGAACAGACCGTTTCGCCTTGAAGCCATCCTGTTCCAACCGACGGCGGCGCATTTTCGATCGATGAGTTGGCGTCTATTTCGCCGGAAAATGCTTTGAGGCAGCGCGCGGGAGATTTTGAAAATGGCCTTATCTGGAGTTGCAGCGCGCAGAGTCGGGCGCCGGCGGCGCGGCGTGCCGCGCTATGGCGCCATGGCCGAGATCAATATGACGCCTTTCATCGACGTCATGCTGGTCCTCTTGATCATCTTCATGGTGGCGGCGCCGCTGCTCGCGAGCGGCGTGCCGATCGACCTGCCGCAGACCAAGGCCTCGGCGCTGAACATCGAGCAGAAGCCGCTCTCCGTCGCGGTGGACGACAAAGGCCTCGTCTATGTCATGGATCAGCCGGTGCCCGTCACGCAGCTCGCCGATAAATTGAAGGAAGTCGCCAAGGCGGGCTTTGACGAGCGCATCTATGTGCGCGGCGCCAATGCCGTGAATTACGGCAAGATCGCCGAAGTGATGTCGATCATCACCGCGGCCGGATATAAGAAGGTCGCGCTGGTCACCGATCCGAGCAAGAACTAAACGGCAATGTCGCTGCGCGGAAATCCAGGCTTAGCGATCTCGAGCGGCATCCATCTCCTTTTGCTCGCCGCGCTGCTGCTTTCCTTTTCGCATGCCCCGCAATTCGAGGATGCGCAGGAGAGCATTCCTGTCGAAATGGTCAGCGATAGCGAATTCAATCAGATCATGAGAGGCGAAAAGACCGCGCCCAAGCAGGCAAAGCCGCTGCAAAGGGTCGAAAAGCGCGCTGAAATCGCCGAATTGAAGCCCCATCCGGCGCTTGCCGAAGCCAAGATGGATGCGCCTGCGCCGCCTTCGCCGCTGAAGCGCGAGCCGGATCCCGGCCATGACGTGCCGAAAACTCCGCCAACGCCCCCCGAACGCAGCGCGGCGCTGCCGCCGCCGCGTCCGGCCGAGGAGCCTGTGAAGCCCGCCGCCAAACCCGAGCCCGCTAAGACGGCCGCGCCGCCATCGCCGCCAAAGCCGCCGCCGCCCGAGTCAGCCGAAGCGATCGAGCCAAAGCCGGTTCCCAGGCCCAAGCCTGATCCTAAGGTCGAGCCGAAGCAGGAGCCTGTGGCGGAACAGAAGCCAAAGCCGATCGAGAGGCCGCAAAAGGCCGAGCCAAAATTCAAACCGGATCAATTGGCGAAACTGCTCGAGCAGGAAAAGCAAAAGGATCCGATCCAGAAGCCCGTCGAAAAGCCTGCGCCGAAGCCGAAATCTGGAGACGAGGCCAATGAATCGAACCAGAAATTCGATCCGGGCGACATCAGCAGGTTCTTGACCAAGGACGCGCCGCAACGGAAAGCCTCGACCGGACGCGAGTTGCAGCAAGTGGCCTCGCTGGGCTCGCCGACCGCGAACGCGGCCAAAATGTCGCCCTCGCTCTGGGGCCGGCTTGATGGTTTGCTGCAGGAGCAGTACAAGCGGTGTTGGAATTTTATCGGGCTTGGCGCGCAGAAAAAATACGTCCCCGAGATTCATGTTCAATATGCGCAAGATGGCGCGCTGATTGGCCAGCCCGAGTTGCTCAATCCGCCATCCGATCCCAATTTGCGCAATCTCGCTGAAAGTGCGATCCGGGCGGTGCGGCGGTGCGATCCGTTGCAAATCCCGGCTCAGTATCAGCCCTACTACAATGAATGGAAAGGCCGGATCGTTCGCTTCGATCCGGAGGAAATGCTGTGAAAACTTTTCATTTTGCGCCGCGCGGCGAAGCCAATCGCAATTCCAGCGGGATTTTGGATCTTACGCGCAGGTCCGCCATGGCCTTGTCCGCCGGAGCCCTTTCCGCCGCTTGCCTTGGCGCTGGGCTCGGCCCCGCCTTGGGCCAGGACCGCTATCTCGATGTGCGGCGATCGGCCGAGTTCAAGCCGATTCCGGTGGCGGTGACGGCTTTTGCCGGCGACGCAGCGGCGGCGGCTCAGTTGACCGGCATTGTCACCAATAATTTCAAGCGCTCCGTCTTTCTGACGCCGCTCGATCCCAAGACTTTCGTCGAGACCATCGCCAACCCCGACCAGGCGCCGCAGATGGATTCCTGGCGCATGATCAATGCGCAATTTGTCGTGACCGGGCGCACCAGCCGCGGCTCGGATGGGCGGCTGCAGAGCGAATTCCGGCTCTGGGACGTCGCCACCGGCGCGCAGGTCGCCGGCCAGCAATATGTTACCGACCCCAATAATGCGCGCCGGGTCGCGCATATTATCTCGGATGCGATCTTCTCGCGCATCACCGGGGAGCAGGGCTTTTTCGATACCCGCGTCGTTTTCGTCGACGAGACCGGGACGAAAGAGAACCGCCGCAAACGCCTTGCGATCATGGACCAGGACGGCGCCAATGTGCGCTATTTGACGCGCGGCGACGATCTCGTGGTCACGCCCCGCTTTTCGCCATCCTCGCAGGACGTGACCTATATGTCCTTTGGCGCATCTGACCCGAAGGTGCTCTTGCTGAACATCGAGACCGGCCAGCGCGAGGTGGTCGGCAATTTCCCGGGCATGACCTTCGCGCCGCGGTTTTCGCCCGATGGGCAGAAGATCGTTATGTCGCTGGCGCAAGGGTCCGCATCGAACCTCTTCACTATGGATCTGCGCTCGCGGACGACGACGCGCTTGTCCGATTCCAGGGCGATCGACACCTCGCCCTCCTATTCCCCGGACGGGACGCAAATCGCCTTTGAATCGGACCGCGGCGGAACGCAGCAAGTCTATGTGATGTCGGCGAGCGGCGGGGCGCCGAAGCGGATCACCTTTGGCGAGGGACGCTATTCAACGCCGGTCTGGTCGCCGAAAGGCGATTTCATCGCCTTCACCAAGCAGAAGGGCGGCACTTTCGCCATTGGCGTCATACGGCCGGATGGATCAGGCGAGCGGATCCTGACCGATGGCTATCACAATGAAGGCCCGACCTGGGCGCCCAATGGCCTCTACCTGATGTTCTTCCGCGATCCAGGCGGGCAAAGCGGCTCGAAAATCTACATGGTAGATGTGTTCGGCCGCGGCGAGTTCCTCGTGCCGACGCCAAGTTTCGGCTCCGATCCCGCCTGGAGTCCGCTGCTCAACTGAATCCGCGGTAGAGCGCTTTCGGTTTCGGCGGACTCAGAAGGCAGCTCTAGGTCTTTTTTTGTCGCATTTTCTTAACGCGAACCGGCATCCACTTCGCTCGAAAATGCCCTATGGCGCCTGATCGGAACGCGCTCCGTCGGTCCGCTCCCCGGATGGATTGACCAGCGCGGCGACAGGTCGCGCGGTTAGAACGCTTGCCGGGAGACGCGCGAGGTCCGGATGGGGGGCTCCGCCAGGCAGGATCGGCGACAAGATGGCCAAGCGGCCCTAATGCCGCCGTCAACAGAGGGTTAACCATCAGGCGTGATTGCTCAAATGCAACGCTTTGAGGCAAGCTTCGATCAAGGTTGACGGAACCTTCCATTAACCACCGGGGGATAGGACAGGTCATGTCCTGCGATCACACAAGGAGAAAAGGGATGAGCTTTCTCAAACGGTTGGGCGAATTGAAATTCGCCGCCGTGCTGGGCGCCGCCCTCGCGATTGCCGGTTGCGCCAAGACGCCGACCGAAGATCCGGCGGCGCTTGCCGGCGGCGCCGGCTTTGGCGCAGGCGGTTCGCGCGCGGCCGCTCCTGGCAGTCCGCAAGATTTCGCCGTCAATGCCGGCGACCGGGTTTTCTTCGACAGCGATTCCAGCGAACTGAGCCCAACCGCGCAGGCGACTTTGGATAAGCAGTCGCGGTGGCTGCAGCAGTATAGCCGCTACACATTCACCGTCGAAGGTCATGCCGACGAGCGCGGCACGCGCGAATATAACTTCGCCCTCGGCGCGCGCCGGGCCGAAGCCACTAAGGAATATCTGGTCGCCCGAGGCATTCCGGCGGCCCGGATTCGCACCACCAGCTATGGCAAGGAGCGCCCCGTCGCGGTCTGCAACGATATTTCCTGCTGGTCGCAAAACCGCCGCGCGGTCACGGTGCTCGGCGGCGGCCAGTCCTGATCTTATCGGGCGAGGGAACTTGCGCCCCTTGGCGTTTCCTCCCTTGTTCCCAGCCCGCAACTCGAACCGGCGCCCCTCCATTCAGGCGCCGGTTTTTTTCGTGGCGGGTCGCCTGATCCCGGCCTAAAATCCGATTTCATGAGCTTAACCATTTATCATAATCCCTCCTGCGCCACCTCGCGCAAGGTCCTGGGCCTCATCCGCCAAGCCGGGATCGAGCCCTTAATCGTTCCCTACCTGAAGGAGCCGCCTTCAAAGGCGGTTCTGTTGGATCTTCTGGCGCGGATGAAGCTGAAGCCGAGAGCGATTTTGCGCCGACGCGGCACGCCCTATGACGACCTCGGTCTTGCCGATGAGGGACTCTCGGACGCGGTTTTGATCGATGCGATGCTGAAATACCCGATCCTGATCGAGCGGCCGATCGTTTCGACGGAGTCCTTGGCGATGCTCTGCCGTCCGCCCGAACGCGTCTATGAACTGCTCCCCGCAGGCCCGCAAAAGGAACAAGTCAAGGCGGGACAAGCCAAGCCGGTCAAAAGCGATAGGAAAGGGTAGGCCGCTTTGGCTGGCCGCGCCGCGGCACGGGAGCTATGCCCCTACGCCTGAGGAGGCGTCAAGCGGACGGTGCAGGATTCGCGCGGGAGCCGTCTTCAATTGACCGCGCTTTTTGGGCTCAAAACAGCATTGTGGCCGCCCCTCGCTCCGATTGCGGGAGCGAAGGGCGGCCACGAGTCTTAAATCACATGCGGACCTTAATCGAACCTGGCTTTGCTTTAAGCCTGCGGCTGGGGCTCCAATCCGCCAGGCCCCGACTTCGGACGAACGCCGACACCGGCCGTCGGCACAGCGGATCCACGCTGCGCCGCTGAATCGTCGCCAGTGTCGCGCACCGGCTTGCGACCCTGCAAGAGACCCATGATCTCGTCGCCGCTAAGGGTCTCATATTCGAGCAACCCTTTGGCGAGCGCCTCGAGATCGGCGCGCTTCTCGGTGATGATGCGCCGAGCCTCGGCGAGGCCCATTTCGACAAGCCGGCGCACTTCCGAGTCGATCTTCTGCGCCGTCTCCTCGGAAATGGTTTGCTGCTTGCCCATGGAATAGCCAAGGAAGACTTCATTCTCCTGGTTATCGCCATACATCACGGTGCCGAGCTTGTCGGAAAAGCCCCAGCGCGTCACCATCGCGCGTGCGAGCTTGGTCGCCTGTTCGATGTCGGATTGCGCCCCGGAAGTGATCTGGTCCTTGCCGAAAATGATTTCCTCCGACACCCGGCCGCCCATGCAGACGGCAAGACGCGAGGTCATCTGTTCATAGGTCGTCGAGAGCTTGTCGCGTTCGGGGAGCTGCATGACCATGCCGAGCGCCCGGCCGCGCGGAATGATCGTCGCTTTATGCACCGGATCGGTGGCCGGGACATTGAGGGCGACGATGGCGTGGCCGCCCTCGTGATAGGCGGTCAGCATTTTTTCCTGCTCGGTCATGACCATGGTGCGGCGCTCCGCGCCCATCATGATCTTGTCCTTGGAATCCTCGAACTCCGCCATCGTGACGACGCGCTTGCCGCGCCGCGCCGCGAGCAAGGCGGCCTCGTTGACGAGGTTCATGAGATCGGCGCCCGAAAAGCCCGGGGTGCCGCGCGCGACCGTCCGCAATTCGACGTCTGGCGCGAGCGGAACCTTGCGGACATGCACTTTCAGGATGCGCTCGCGGCCAACCACGTCGGGGTTCGGCACGACGATCTGGCGATCGAATCGGCCCGGGCGCAGCAGCGCCGGGTCGAGCACGTCGGGACGGTTGGTCGCGGCGATGAGGATAATGCTCTCGTTCGCCTCGAATCCATCCATTTCGACGAGCAGCTGGTTCAAGGTCTGCTCGCGCTCGTCATTGCCGCCGCCAAGACCGGCGCCGCGATGACGGCCGACGGCGTCGATTTCATCGATGAAGATAATGCAAGGCGCGTTCTTCTTGGCCTGCTCGAACATGTCGCGGACGCGGCTCGCGCCGACGCCGACGAACATCTCGACGAAATCCGATCCGGAGATCGTGAAGAAGGGCACATTGGCCTCGCCGGCGATGGCGCGCGCCAGCAAGGTCTTGCCGGTGCCGGGCGGACCGATGAGCAGGACGCCCCGCGGAATCCGGCCGCCAAGTTTTTGGAACCGCTGCGGATCGCGCAGGAATTCGACGATCTCCTGGAGGTCTTCCTTGGCTTCGTCGACGCCGGCGACATCCTCGAAGGTGACCCGCCCATGCGCCTCGGTCAGAAGCTTCGCCTTGGATTTGCCAAAGCCCATCGCTTTGCCTCCGGCGCCCTGCATCTGGCGGGACAGGAAGATCCAGACGCCGATGATGGCGATGAGCGGCAGCGCGTTGACGAGCAGAGTCAGCAGCCAATTATTGCCGTCAGACGGCGGCTTGGCCGAGATCGACACGTTTTTCTTATAGAGACTCTGCACCAAAGTCGGATCGTTCGGCGCATAAGTCGAGAAAGCGCGATTGTCGGTGAAATGGCCGGTAATCTCATTGCCCGAGATCGTGACCTCGCGAACATGACCTTGGTCGACCTCATTCAGAAGCTGGCTGAAGGTGATGTCTTGCGACGGCGCGCGCTGACCGGGGTTCTGGAACAGCATGACCAGCGCGACGACGAGCAGGATAATGATTACCCAAAGCGCGAAATTTCGGAAATTCGGATTCATTTTCATTCCCGCTACAGGCCGATCTGACCGGAAGGCCGGCCGCCCATTGAAAGAAAAACAACCCCACAAGAGAGGCATTCTAAGCAATGTAGGCTTCGTCCTCATTCTTGCCAAGGGGGCCGTCTTGCTTGCCAACGGCTAAGTCTTGATCGAAGAGATGCGGCGCTCCGCGTCAGATTGCGTCCGATGGCGGTTTTTTGGGGCCCGTCAGGCCGCGGCGGCGCGCTTTCTCCCGTTGAATGGTCAGGGTCCCGTCGGCGCGAAGCCGAAGCGCGGCGCCTCCTAATGTGGAGGCGAAGGAGACGCCGGATTGCAGCGCCTTGCGTAAGGCCAGCGTGAGCGCCTCAAGCCGGTCGAGACGCAGAGGCGGTCCGACGTCGTCCAATGCTTGGGCCTCAATGGCTTGAATCTCAAGGGAGAGAATGCGCAGCAAAGCCTCCTCCGGCTGGGCCGCGAGGGAGGCGATATTGGCGCGGAAAAGGCCGGGCTTGCGCTCCGCCTCCAATCCAGCGCGAAGGAATCGCGCCTGTTCCGCCAGCGCCGCTTCTGCCCTGGCGGCGCGGCGGCCGAGCCGAAGCAAAGCCGCGCCATCGAGGCCTTGCGCGGCGAAGAAACCGCTGAGCGCGCGCATCCGGGTCCGGGCGTAAGCCGGATTCCGGTTCGATGGATCGTCGAGAGAGGGATGCGCGCGCGCCTCGCAAAAAGCCAGAAGCTCCGCTTTGGAGCGATGCAGCAGCGGGCGCGAATGGGTGAGGCCGCTGCGCTCGCGCGATCCGGTCATCCCGGCGAGGCCGGCAAGGCCGCTTCCGCGCAGCAGCCGGAACAGGATGGTTTCCGCCTGATCGTCGGCATGATGCGCGGTCGCCACAATATCCGCGCCGATCCTGGCCGCATGGGCGAAAAGAAGATCGTAGCGCGCCTGCCGCGCGCGCTCCTGAATCCGCGAGCGTTGCTTTGCGCCATCCCAAACGAGAATCTCGTGCGGCAGCCCGAGCGCCGCGGCCCAGGCCCCGACCTGCTCAGCCTCGTGGCGCGAGCCCTCGCGCAGGCAATGATCGACGGTTGCGACGCGCAGCGGCGGCGCGGCGCGCGACTCGGCCCAGGCCGCGGCGAGGAGCATCAAGGCCACTGAATCCGGCCCGCCGGACACTGCGAGGAGGATGCCGCGCGCATCTTCCCAAGAGCGGAACAGCCGCGCGATCTCCGCCCCGCCAAACGGTGTCTTGAACGGCGCGGCGCCAATCGGACCTTGGTCGGCGCGATCAGAATTTTGGTCCTCGTTCGCCGGACCTAACATTGCGCGCGCTTGGCCTCCCGCTCGGCGCCGGCCTTGATCGAGGCGGAGGCGTTTGGATATTTGCGCCCGATTTCGCCAAATGTCGCGCAGGCCTGTTCCTTGGCGCCGAGAGAATAGAGCGACTGGCCAAGGCGCAGCAAGGCTTCGGGCGCGCGGGGCGCATTCGCATATTGGGTCGAGATCTTCAAATATTGCTCCGCCGCCTCGCGCTGGCGGCCGCGTTGAAAGTAGGTTTCGCCAAGGTAATAGGTCGCGTCGGAAATCAGTTTGGATTTTGGATTTTTCTTGAGGAAAGCAATGAAGCTCTTTTCAGCGTTTTCATACTCTTTCTCCTTGTAATAGCCGAGCGCGATTTCGAACTCTTCTTTTACCAGGTTGACCGGCGCTCCTGCGATGACAGTGCCGCCGGCGGTGACGGCGCCGCCGGGCGCTGTGGCGACGAGGGGAGAACTGTCAGGCGCCGGCCGTGCGCCCAAGGCAGGGGGAGCGGCTTGCCCGCTCCGGTGCTTGCTGCTTGGGAGGTCGAGCGGCGCATCGGGATCGCTTGGATCGAGTCCGGCGGCCGAACGATCCAAGGGCCCTCGCCCCGTGCTCCCGCCTGAGCCAGCGGCGCCGAGCGGGGTCGAGGCTTGGCTTCCGAGCGGACGCGGCGCTCCCGGCGCGGTCGGATCCTCGGAGGGGTCGAAAGCATCGCCGCGCCGGCTCGGCCGCGCCGGCGTCGCGGTTGAGGGAGTGGCGGGCAAAGGGGCCTCAGCGAGGGATTCGATGCTTGGTTCGGGCGCTTCGCTGCGCTTTTGTGGAGGCCTTGGCGCGGAGGGCGCCGGAGTCGCGCCATGCCCGCCGGCATCCTGGAAGCGGAAATCGACATCTTCCTGGAATTTCTTGAGCTGTTCTCCCAGCTTGCGATTCTCGAACTGCAATTGTTCGATCTGTCCGTTCAACTGGCGCATCTGGTTTTCCAACCGGTCGATTCTAACGAGCAGACCCGCCGCGTCCTGCTGCGGCCGCCCATAGCGATAATCGCCGGATTCGCCAATGTCGGCGGGGGGGACGCCAAAGCCTTGCGCGAGCTCGAGACGCATCGCCGGCGATTTTTCCGCGCGGGCGGGCGGCGCCAACCCGGCCGCCAGGGACGCGATGCCGAGCAACAGGATAGCCGTCGCGACGGTGGGCAGGGGTCTGTCGAAAAACGTCATGAGGCGGCGTTCCTGTCAAGTGAGCGAGATTGAGGATATGTGAACGCTTTCGGCGAAATGCGATGAAGCGCTGCAATTCTTGGCGATTGGCTTCGAGATTAACGGAAAGATCGCTCAATCGACGCAGCGATCAAGCGATCTTTAATTAAATGCGATCAGTAATGGTTCGAATTGTTTGAAAGGCGGCATTTGGCTCTCATGGCAATTGCCGGTTTATCAAGCGTTGCGCCAACCGTTCTGATTTGCGCATCTAGCGCTTCCCGCTCAGATGGACTCATCTGATCGGGAAAGAATCGGTCAGATTCAAAGGGTTAGAGTATGTTCTTATGAGACATCGGATATATCCGATGTCTAAATATCGAAAAAGTCGGTCAACTTTTTTAAGACCATGCTCTATTGCGCCGAGCGCCATCGTTTTGACGCGAACCGATGGCGCTATCCCTCGGTCCACCTTATGGCGCGATCCGATCCGCAGCTCCGGCCCGCACCGGATCACGCTTTCTACGTCGTTGTTTTAACGCATAATCCCCTTTGAGAGCTCTACAAATTTCCGTGGGATTATGCTCTAGGGATATTCGAACCATGGTTCGCAAGCATTTTGGGACGGACGGAATAAGGGGCCGCGCCAATGTGGCGATCACGCCTGAATTAGCGATGAAGGTCGCGCAGGCGACAGGCGTCGTCTTTCAGCGCGGCGACCATCGCCATCGCGCGGTGATCGGCAAGGATACGCGGCTCTCCAGCTATATGATCGAATACGCCATGGTCGCGGGCTTCGCCTCGGTCGGCATGGACTCGCTTCTGCTGGGGCCGATGCCGACGCCAGCCGTCGCTATGCTCACCCATTCGATGCGGGCCGACATTGGCGTGATGATTTCCGCCTCGCATAATCCGTTTGAGGACAATGGGATCAAGCTGTTCGGACCGGACGGCTATAAATTGTCGGACGAGGTCGAAGCGAAAATCGAGGCGATGCTCGCCAAGGACTTTGCGCTGAAATTGTCGAAACCCGCCGATCTTGGCCGGGCGATGCGGGTCGAGGGCGATCGCGCGCGCTACATTGAGTTCGCCAAGCGGACTTTGCTGCGCACGCTTTCCCTCGACGGCTTGCGCATTGTCGTCGATTGCGCGAACGGCGCCGCCTACAAGGTCGCCCCAGAAGCCTTGTGGGAGCTTGGAGCCGAGGTCTTTTCGATCGGCGTCGAACCGGATGGTTTCAATATCAATCGCGGCGTCGGCTCGACGGCTCCGCAAGCTCTGGTCAAGAAAGTCCGGGAAATGCGCGCCGACATCGGCGTCGCTCTCGACGGCGACGCTGACCGGGTGATCATCGTCGACGAGATGGGCAAGATCGTCGATGGCGATCAATTGATGGCGGCGATCGCGCAAAGCTGGAAGGACGAGGGAAGGTTGACCAAGCCGGGCATCGTCGCGACGGTGATGTCGAATCTCGGCCTTGAGCGCTATCTCGAGGACGTCGGTCTTTCGCTGGCGCGCACGCCGGTCGGCGACCGCTATGTTCTCGAGCACATGCGTCAGAACGGGTATAATCTTGGCGGCGAACAATCCGGCCATATCATCCTGTCGGACTATTGCACGACCGGCGATGGCCTCGTCGCTGCGCTGCAATTGATGGCGATCGTCAAGCGCGAATCGAAGCCGGTGAGCCAGGTGTGCCGTCGCTTCGAGCCTCTGCCGCAGGTTTTGAAAAATGTAACCTTCAAGGCCGGCCGGCCTTTGGAGGATGACGGCGTCATCCGCGCCATCGAAGCGGGCCGCCGGGAGCTCGGCAATGCTGGGCGGCTCGTGATCCGCCCATCGGGAACAGAGCCGGTGATTCGGGTGATGGGGGAGGGCGACAATCTCGACGTCGTCGAGCGCATAGTCGACGACGTGTGCGACGCCCTTGCCGCTTGGGCGCGGGCGGCCTGACGTTTGGTCGGAAGGAGACGCCAGCGCGAGCGCGGTCTTTTCGACGAACGAGACGGCCCCGCGGTCTCGCTGCTCAGCGCGAGATTTAGGAGTGCTTTTGGCGCCGGCGTTGTTTAGTCGGCGCTACGATCGCGCGGCATTGGGGACTGAGATAAGCTTTATATTTCACGAGGCATGCGTGAATTTTCGCATGATCTGGAATAACCGGGCCGCAAAGGTTCAGGGCGTCGTTCTGACAAGCGGCCGTCTCCTGCTCAACGGAGTACTGGCACAGGGCGGGAGTCGCCATTAGGCCCAAGAAAACAACCGCGGCGAGCGCCCATTTTACGTCTGGCAGCATTTTTCTGTCCTTCCCCAAAGATATCGAACTTGCCCCTTGCGCATCCTGGAGGGAGCCCGGCTTGGTCATGAAATCCGAGCGGTTGCTTCGGCTTCCCCGGCCGAGCCATCGAGCGCGCGCCGCAGCTTAACCGCAAGCCGTTCACGATCATAGGGCTTGTTCAAGCGGTCAACGCTCCAGCCGACCGAACGGCGCGCGGGCGCGGCCATCCTATGGCGTGAGATCATCGAAGGCGCCGCCGTCGTCATCATCTTCGGAATGGCGAAGGCCGCTGGTTTCCTTGACGCGGCGAATGATCTTGCGGCTCTTGCCTTCCGTCGGCTCGATCGCCGCGCCGGCGCCATAACGCGCCTCGAGCAAGTCAAAGAGCAGACGCGCGGCCTGGATCTCGGCGCCTTCCGGGCGCCCCGGCTTCAAGCTTGGCGTCCAGGCGTAGACATCGAAATGCGCCCAGCTCTTGGCGCGTTCGACAAAACGGCGCAGGAACAGCGCAGCGGTGATCGAACCGGCGAAGGAACCCCCGGCGACATTGTTGATGTCGGCGATCTTGCTGTCGAGAAGCTTGTCGTAGGGGCCCCACAAAGGCAGCCGCCAGACCGGATCATGGCTGGCTGCCGCAAACCTCGCGATGTCGGCGGAAAGCGTCTCATCCATCGTATAGAAAGGCGGCAGGTCCGGCCCAAGCGCCACCCGGGCCGCGCCCGTCAAGGTGGCGAAATCCAACAGGAGCTCTGGGGCCTCCTCGTCCGCCAGGGCCAGAGCGTCGGCGAGAATGAGGCGGCCTTCGGCGTCGGTATTGCCGATCTCGACCGAGAGGCCCTTGCGGCTCGGATAGATGTCGCCTGGCCGGAAAGCATTGCTCGAAATCGAGTTTTCGACGATCGGCAGCAGCACCCGCAGCCGCACCGCAAGATTGGCCGACATGATCATCGACGCCAGCGCCAGGGCGCTCGCCGCGCCGCCCATGTCCTTTTTCATCATCAACATGCCGGACGAGGGCTTGATGTCCAATCCGCCCGAGTCGAAACAGACGCCTTTGCCGACCAAGGTAATTTTGGGATGGTTTGCATCGCCCCAGCAAAAATCGACGAGACGGGGCGCTTTGTCGGCGGCGCGGCCGACGGCGTGAATGAGCGGCAGATTCGTCTGCAAGAGCTTATCGCCGCGCGTCACCGAGGCTTTCGCGCGATATTGGCTCGCAACGTTCAAGGCGGCGGCTTCGAGTGCGTCGGGGCCAAGATCATTGGCCGGCGTATTGATCAGGTCGCGCCCGAGCGCGACGCTCTTGGCGATGCGCTCGATGCGCGCCGCATCGACGCCGGGAGGAGCGCAGAGGATCGCCGGTTCGACGTCATGGCTCTTGTAGCGGGTGAAACGATATCCGGACAGGAGCCAGGAGAGCGCGGCGAGGCTGGGATCATGCGGCGCGTTGGCGAAGCGATAAAGACCGGGCGGCAAGGACGCCGCCAGCCGTCCGGGCAGAAACGGGTCCTTGTCCTTTGCGTTCTCGCCCTCGAGGCCAAACAGCGCCGCGGCGATGGCGCCGGTGGCGTCGGGAAGGAGAAAAGATCGGCCGGGCGCTGGCTCGAAGCCGCAACTGGCCGTGAAAGCTTGCGCTTGAGCCGGCAGCCCCGACCGGATCTCCGGCCACGTCCGCGCCGTCACGAACCAGATCGGCGTGGCCGCTTCTGAAGACTCGCGGTGAAGCAGCATCAAGAACTCCTGCAAGGAATGTCGGTGGGAAGCGTTCTAGTGTTAACGTTTCATGACAGAGCGAGCAACAAGTTCAAGCCTGATCTCAAAACGTTCGCCGCTTCCTTTTGAGGCTCGCCGCTATCGTCACCCGCGAGACGATTGGGGATCGACTTGACGTCGCAACTTGTCGACAATGGCCAGCATATCCGCGCGTTGGACCATGAGCGCAGGGCGATGCCGCGTGTGCGGGGGGCAGGCGCCTTGCCAATCTGAAAGATGGCCCGAAATCCTTTGCATTAGCGGCAAGGTTGCATCGCCAGAAGGCGCGGTCCACGAGGCGCGCCGCACGGAAAGGGAGCCAATGGTTTCGCGCATCCTCAAGGTTGATCCCTTCGATCTCGTCGTTTTCGGCGGAACCGGCGACCTTGCCTATCGCAAACTCTTTCCGGCGCTGTTTCGGCGTTTTCTCGATGGGCAATTCTCCGAGCCAACCCGATTGATCGGCGTCTCGCGCCAGCCGTTGGACAGCGCCGCCTATCGCCGCACGATCGCGGAGGCGCTGCAAAAATTCTCGACCGAGGCGGGGCGTGCGGATGAGGTCAAAGCCTTTCTCGACATGATCGATTATGTGCCGCTCGACGTCGGACAGGACGCTGGTTGGGATCTTCTCGCCGAGCGATTGTCCGGCGACCCTTCGCGCGTGCGGGCTTTCTATCTTGCGACCGCCGCGGACCGTTTCGGCCCCATCGCCAAGCAACTCGCCGCCCATGCGCTCGTCACGCCCAATTCTCGCATCATCGTCGAGAAGCCGATCGGCCATGATGCGGCGTCCGCCGCGCGCATCAATGACGCCATTGGGGCGGTGTTCTCGGAGCGGCAGATTTTCCGCATCGACCATTATCTTGGCAAGGAAACCGTCCAAAATCTGATGGCGCTGCGTTTCGCCAACGCGCTGTTCGAGCCGCTGTGGAACTCGGCCCATATCGACCATGTCGAACTCACCGTCGCCGAATCGATCGGCGTCGAAAGCCGGGGGACCTATTATGAAAACTCCGGCGCTCTTCGCGACATGGTGCAGAATCATTTGCTGCAGCTTTTGTGCCTCGTCGCCATGGAGCCGCCTGCCTCTCTGGAGGCCGATGCGGTGCGCGGCGAGAAATTGAAGGTCCTGGAGTCGCTCGCTCCGATCGACGCCAGCAACGCGGCGCAGGCAACCGTGCGCGGGCAATATCGCGCCGGGGCTAGCGAAGGCGGCGCCGTGCCGAGCTATGCGCAGGACGTCGGCAATCCCGACACCGCGACCGAAACCTTCGTCGCGCTCAAGGTCGCCGTCGCGAACTGGCGCTGGGCCGGCACGCCCTTCTATCTTCGGACCGGCAAGCGCTTGCCGCAACGGGTTTCGGAGGTCATCGTCGCCTTCCGCAAAATCCCGCATTCGATCTTTAGCGCCGAGTCGGGCCGGATTTCGAAGACGCGATTGGTCATCCGGCTGCAGCCGGACGAGGGCATCAAGCTCTGGCTGATGCTGAAGGAGCCGGGCGCCGGAGGCATGCGCCTGCGCTATGTGCCGCTCGACATGAATTTCGCCGAGGCCTTCCAGATTTACGCTCCTGAAGCCTATGAGCGATTGTTGATGGACGTCATTCGCGGCAATGCGACCTTGTTCATGCGCCGCGACGAGGTCGAGGCAGCGTGGCGCTGGATCGATCCGATCCGCGAGGCCTGGAGCCATATGAGCGACGGGCCGCGCCCTTATTTTGCCGGCACATGGGGGCCGGCCGCGGCGATCGCCCTCGTCGAGCGCGATGGACGAAGCTGGAACGAGGATGTCGTTTGAGCGACGCTGGCGCCGACGCGCTCAGCTTCCGACGGTGAGGCCAAGCCATGGTTCAGCAAGCAATCGCAGATGTCACCGCCCGCATCCAAGAGCGCAGCCGCCCGAGCCGCGAGAAATATCTTGGCCGGATCGAGGCCATGCGGCGGGAGGGCCCGCGCCGCGAGGGGCTTGGCTGCGCCAATCTCGCGCATGGGTTCGCCGCTTGCGGCGCGACCGAGAAACAGCGCTTGCACCAGGGGATCACGCCCAATCTCGCGATCGTAACCGCCTATAACGACATGCTCTCGGCGCATCAGCCCTATGAGCGGTTTCCCGCGATCATCAAGCGGGCGGCGCGCGAGATCGGCGCCGTCGCGCAGGTTGCAGGAGGCGTGCCCGCCATGTGCGACGGGGTCACGCAGGGACGCGCCGGCATGGAGCTGTCGCTGTTCTCGCGCGATGTGATCGCCATGGCGGCGGCGATCGCGCTGTCGCATGACATGTTCGACGCCGTGGCGTTTCTTGGCGTGTGCGACAAGATCGTGCCGGGCCTCGTCATCGCCGCGCAGGCCTTCGGACATCTGCCGGCGGTCTTCATTCCGGCCGGGCCGATGCCCTCCGGCATCCCGAACGAGACCAAGGCGATGCTGCGCCAGAGCTACGCGGAAGGCAAAGCCTCGCGCGAGGATTTGCTCGAGGCGGAAGCCGCCTCCTATCATGCGCCCGGCACCTGCACATTTTACGGAACCGCCAATTCCAACCAGATGCTGATGGAAACGATGGGCCTGCATCTGCCCGGCGGCTCATTCGTCAATCCCGATACGCCCTTGCGCGATGCGCTGACCGCCGCCGCCGCGCAACGGGCGCTGGCGATCACCGCGCTTGGCGAAGACTATACGCCAGTGGCGCAAATTCTCGACGAGCGCGCTTTCGTCAACGGCATCGTCGCCTTGCATGCGACCGGCGGCTCGACCAATCACGTGATTCATCTTGTCGCCATGGCCCGCGCCGGCGGACTGATCCTGACGCTCGACGATTTCGCCGATCTTTCGAAAGCAGTTCCCTTGCTGACCCGGATTTATCCGAACGGCGGCGCCGACGTGAATCATTTTACGAAGGCCGGCGGCACGGGCTTCCTCATCGGCCAATTGCTGGAGGCGGGCCTGTTGCATCCCGACGCGAAGACGATCGCCGGCCATGCGCTCGAGGGCTATGTCGTGGAGCCTTATCTCGACGGCGGCAGGCTCGCCTATCGCCCGGCGGCGGCGGCGAGCTCGGATCTTTCCGTGCTGCGTCCGGCGCGGCGGCCTTTTTCGCAGGATGGCGGCTTGAAGGTGCTGGAGGGCAATCTTGGCCGCGCGGTGATCAAATTGAGCGCGGTCGCCCCGGAGCGCCGCAAGCTGCGCGCGCCGGCGCGCATCTTCCACACTCAGGAGGAGGTGGAGGCCGCCTTCTGCGCCGGCGAGCTTAACCTCGATTTTGTCGCGGTGGTGCGCTTTCAGGGCGCGCGCGCCACCGGCATGCCGGAATTGCACAAGCTGACGCCGTTGCTGGCTTCGCTCATGGCGCAAGGGCATCAGGTGGCGCTGGTCACTGACGGGCGCATGTCGGGCGCCTCGGGAAAAGTGCCGGCCGCGATCCATGTGAGCCCCGAGGCGCAGGATGGCGGGCCGATCGCGCGGCTGCGCGATGGCGACATCATCAGCCTCGACGCCGAGGCGGGCATGCTGATGGCGGAAGTTTCGGCGCAGGATCTGCAAGAGCGCGCCAATGCAAGCTGCGATCTTGAAGCCAACGCGCATGGCTATGGGCGCGATTTGTTCGAGCTCTTCCGCGCCCATGCGAGCGCGCCGGAATTGGGCGCGAGCGGGATCGTCTGACCAGAGCATTTTTCGAGCGAAGCGGACGCCGGCTCGCGTTAAGAAAATGCGACAAATCGAAAGGCGCTGGAGATGCGGTATCGGCACACCGAGGCGACCCTGGCGCTGATGCGGCGCCGGCCGGTCATTCCAGTCTTGAAGGTCGCCGATGTCGCGGCGGCGCTGGAGCAGGCGGCCGCGCTGATTGCGGGCGGCCTCCATGTGCTCGAAATCACTCTGCGCACGCCCGCCGCGCTCAAAGCCATCGCCGTGCTCGCCAAGGCGTTTCCCGAAGCGATCATTGGCGCCGGAACCATCATCGAGGCCGCCCAGGCCGAGGCGGCGGTCGAGGCCGGCGCGGGCTTCCTCGTCAGTCCGGGGACGACGCCGCGCCTCATCGAGGCGGCGCTGCGCTCGTCGGTCCCGTTTCTGCCCGGCGTCGCCTCGGCCTCCGAGGCCATGGCGCTTTTCGAGCGCGGATTCCGGGCGCTGAAATTTTTCCCCGCCGAGGCGGCGGGCGGCGCGAAATATCTTGCCGCGCTCGCCGGTCCCTTGCCCGATCTTGTTTTTTGTCCTACCGGCGGCATCGATGCGCAAAAGGCCAAGGCCTATCTCGAGTTGGACAATGTCGCCTGCGTCGGGGGATCGTGGATGGTGGCGCGAGACATCCTCGACGCCCGCGATTTCGTTCGCGTCGAGGAACTGGCGCGACAGGCGACAGCTCTCGCGCGGCGATGATAACGCGCGATTTGGAATAGGAGAGCGCCATGGCCATGAGCGAGGAATTCGCGCTCCGGCAATCGATTGTCGAGGCCTGCCGCCGGATGGACCGGCAAGGCATCAATCAGGGAACGGCGGGAAATATTTCGGCGCGCTGGAAAGGCGGCCTCCTGATAACCCCATCGGGCCTGCCCTATGAAGAGATGGCCGCCGACGACATCGTTTTCATGACCATGGATGGCGGCTACCAACACCCCTTGCCGGCGTCATCGGAATGGCGTTTCCATCGCGACATCTTGCGCCAGCGCCCCGAGGTGAACGCGGTGGTTCACGCGCATCCGCTTTATTGCACGGCCTTCGCGATGTGCGGGATGGAGATCCCGGCCGCGCATTATATGATCGCGGCGGCGGGCGGGCCGAGCATCCGCTGCGCCCGCTATGAAAGCTATGGCTCCCCGGAACTGTCGGTCGCGGCGCTGGAGGCGCTGGTCGATCGAAGCTGCGCGCTGCTTGGCAATCATGGGATGATCGCGACAGGTTCAGATCTCGCCGAGGCGATGTGGCGCGCGCTCGAAGTCGAGACCTTGGCGAAACAATATGCGATCGCGCTTCAGATCGGAACGCCGCGCCTGCTGGCGGATGAGGAGATCGCCAAGACGGTCGAAAAATTCAAGGATTACGGACTGCGGCGAAAGCCGCGCGTGGCGTAGATTTCTGTAGGGCGCATTTTGGAGCGGGCGAAGGGAATCGAACCCTCGTATGCAGCTTGGGAAGCTGCCGTTCTACCATTGAACTACGCCCGCGAAACCATTCCCGCTCCCCTAAGGAGCGTGCTGGGAAGCTTAGCGCTTCGGCCAGTCCATTTCAATGGCTCTATAGTCTTGACGGAAAGTCATTGCCACAAGCGCTCTGGATCGAAGCAACTGCTGCTTTAATTCAAAACGCAGGTCTTGACCCACCAGGCCGGATGGGCCTGCAGAATGGCTTTCTTCGCCCGCGCGGCGGTCCGGCAATCCTTGAAAATGGCGAAACATGTCGCGCCCGAGCCGGACATGCGGGCGAGGCGGCATCCGGGCGCGGCGGAAAGGACGGCGAGCACGTCGCCGATGATCGGCGCCAGCACACAAGCCGCCGCCTCCATGTCGTTGCGGCCTTTGCGCAAGGCCGAGATCAGCGCGTCGGCCGGCATTTTCGCGCAAAGCTCCGGATGTCCGCCGAAACGCGTCTTGGCGCCCGGCGCGATCTTCATCTGGGCGAAGACGCTTTTGGTCTCGAGCGGCTCGCCGGGATTGACGATGAGGCCGATCAGCGGAGGAAGCTCCAGCAATGGCCCAAGCTCGCCGCCGATCCCCGTCATCATCCGGGCCCGCTTGGCGAGACAGACCGGCACATCGGCGCCCGTCTGCCGCGCGGCCTCGATCAAGCCCTCGTCCTCGATCGAGATCGCGTTGGCGCGGGCGAGAAGTCGAAGCGCCGCCGCCGCATCCGAGGAGCCGCCGCCAATTCCCGCCGCCACCGGCAGGCGTTTGACGAGATGGAAAGCGCCGAGCCGCGCGCCCGCATAGGCCTTGGAGAAATTGCGGGCGGCGCGCAGGACCAGATTATCGCCGAGAGCGCCGGAGGCGGGCGCGGTCGGACCTTCGATCGAAAGGCTCAAGGGCGCGCCCTCGACAAGAGAGAGATCGTCGCCGCCGCGCGAGAAGGCGACGAGGCTTTCGAGCGCGTGCCACCCATCGGTCTGGCGGCCGACAATGTGCAAGGTCAGATTGATTTTCGCGGGCGCGCGTTCGGTGAGGATGATAGGCAAGGCGGCCGCCGCGAATTTGCATTGAAGATGCGGCGACGGTCTCGAACCGGGGTCCAGGCGGAGCAAATTTCCGCCGCCGTCGACGCTGGGAGCGCATTACTTAGATTAAGACCGCGGCCGCGCGAACCAATATCGCTGCGCGGGGCGAGCGTTCACCCGCCGTTCTTATGCGGATCGGCTTCGGCGGCGGCGGGCTTTTCGTCCTCGTCGAGGCCGCGTTCGATCTTGCGCAGGATCTTGACCTTATCATCGGGTTCCGGATTGAGGTCGCGCGCGTGATTCCACTGGAACCGCGCTTCGAGTTTGCGGCCGACTTTCCAATAGGCGTCGCCCAGATGATCGTTGATCACCGGATCCGAGGCCTTCAGGTCGATCGCGCGTTCGAGTTCCTTGACCGCTTCGTCGTAGCGCCCCAGCTTGTAATTGGCCCATCCGAGGCTGTCGACGATGTAGCCGTCGGTTGGATGCAACTCGACCGCCCGGTGCAGCATGGTGAAGGCTTCGTCGAGGTTGATGCCTTGATCGACCCAGCTATAGCCGAGATAGTTCAAGACCAGCGGCTGATCCGGAAACAGCGCCAGCGCCTGTTTGAAATCGGCCTCGGCGAGCGGCCAATTCTTTTCCCGTTCATAGGAAATTCCGCGGAAGTAATAGATCGGCCAATTGGCTTTCGCGGGTTTGGTCGATTCTTTCAACGCGCGGCTATAGGTGTCGACCGCCTCTGCATATTGCTTATGGGCGCGTTGCAGATTGCCGAGCGCGGATAAGGCGTCATCGTTCTTTGGGTGCTCGTCGACGACGCGTTTCAAATAATTGGCGGAATCTTCCGGCCGGCCCATGGCTTCGAGAATGAGGCCGGTCTGGATATCGGCGGTGGTGCGCAGCGGATCGCTCTCCCGCACCAATTCGTAGACGTCGATCGCCTGTTCGTTCTGTTTGATGCGTTCGTATATGTCGGCCAAGGTAATGATGGCGAGACTGTTTTGCGGCGCGAGATAAAGCGAAAGACGCAGATAGATCATCGCGGCGAGTTCATCGCCTTGCCGGCCGCCGGCGGCGCCAAGGCCATAGAGCACCTCGGCCGCGCCTTGCTCGGCATTCTTGATCAGCGGCTCAAGCGGTTTGCCGGCGCTCAAGTCCGCTCGCGCCGCTGCGATGATCGGATGGTTGGGGAGGATCTCGTCGAAGGCTTCGTAGATCTTGATCGCGTCGTTGCGGTCGCCGCGGCGGGCAAGGAAGCGGGCATAGGCGTCGACGAGGCGCAACGTATTCTTGTCGGCCTCATAGGCCGCCTTCATCCGTTTGGTCGCCTCAGCTGGATTCTTGGCGATATTGGCGATGAGTCCGGCATGATAGTCGCGGAAAACGCCGAAACTCTCGTCGCGAAGCCGGTCGACGAGTTCGAGCGCGCGGCGGGTGTTCCCCTCGCCCTGGTAGCTCCATGCGGTGAGCAGCGTGGCGGTGATGTCGCGCTGTTGGCCGGACCCGCCCTTGGCGAATTGGGCTCGAGCGGCCGCGAACTGCCTTGCCTTGATAGCCTGAACGCCAAGCGCCAGATGGGCGAGGCTGTTGTCCGGCTCGCGGGCGATAAGACGGGTCGCGAGGCCGAAAGCCTCCGGCATGTTGCCATTCGAGACGGAGGCGACGAAGGCGCGCTCGATCAAGCGCGAATTGCGCGGATCGTACCGGAGCGCCTCGCGAAAAAAGGTCGCGGCGGCGACCGTATCGCGTTCGGCCCCGGCGACGAGCGCCGCGAGATAATTCCCGGCCGGGCTTTCCCCGACCTCGAAGGGAGCCGCGATCGCCAGGTTTTCCCTGGCCCGCGCTTGCACCGCATTGAGCGTCGCGGGAAATAGAAAGACCGCAAGAGCAGACAATATTGCAGCGCGCAAGGCGAGGCGGCGACGGCTCTGGCCGAGGGCCTTCCGGGCGAACTTAGACTCGAGCGACATGCGACCGTTTTTCCATGCGAGAGGAGAGGCTGATCACGCGGGGCCTGTCAGCGTTATTTCGATTCTAAACATGGCCCTTTTGCGTCTGCCGGGCAAGCCCATGGGTCGTTCGCCCCGGGACCATACAAGGATTTGAAGGGAACGGACTCTTGCCGGCGTCGAACCAAAGGCGCGTAAGCTTGAGCTTGGAGGCTTTTCCGGCTTGAGTCCGGCGCGCTGGGCAAAAAATGCGTTGCTCCACTTTGCGGAGCGCAATTCATCAAGTCTGACCGGGCCGCAACTTGTAAAAAATATGGTGGCCAATGACATCCATTTTTTCAAGTCTTCTGGCCCAGCGCGGCCGGACGTAATTGGCGTGATAATGGGTGGAGCCGCCGACATCCGAAACATAGGTCTGGCCGTTGGTGACCTCTCCGGCGATCCGGACCGCCGTGCGCCAGGAGTCGGGGTCGCTGACGCGCAGCGACTTGCCCTCGCAGGCGAAAGTGAACTGGCAGGCTTTGTAGTGGCGCCGGTTCTGGTAAACGACCCCGCAGATCGACGCGGGATAAAGTCCGCTCGATACCCGATTCAAGACAACCTGCGCGACCGCCGCTTGTCCTTCCTCCGATTCGGAGCGGGCTTCGAAATAGATGGCTTCGGCGAGGCACCGCTTTTCCTGCGCCGCTTGATCCTGATCGATCAGCGAGGCGAAATTGGGCCGCGCGCCATTTTGCGGACTCTGGTTGAGGTTCGGCGCCGCGCCGCGCGGCAGGCCGTGGAGAACCGCGACTTCGACCGGCGTGGAATCGGCGGGGGCAGGGGTCGTCGAGCCAAGCGCCATAGCGCGGCGGACGGCGGGCGTCGCGCCTTGCAGGATGCGTTCGTTGATCGCCGCCGGGCGCATGGTCACGGCGCCGCCGTCCTGACGCGGCGAGGCGCCGGAGCCGGCGGTCGTCGGCGTTTCGCCATCGGGCCAGGGCTCGAAGAACGCGACGCTGTCGGGACCGGCGGCTTCGCCGTCGACCTCCGCGAAGCCGCCGGTCGGCCAGGCTTCATCATGAGCAAAAATAAGATCATGCGCGCGGAGATTGGCGAGACCGCCGGAGCGGCGCAGCCGCGTATCGAAAGTCGGCCGCAAACCGACGACTGGATCGCCTTTGCGGCTGCGGTCAAGCGCCGGAAACCTCCGCGCATTGCGCTTAAGGTCGGCGCGCGGCTCGATTTCGTCGGGCAAGCGCTTAAACTCGTCCGCCTCGCCAAGGACGAGGCTGGCCTTGCGCAAAAGCCGTCCCGCCTCGCCGGAAAGCCCGCCGAAGTCCCCGCGCAGCGATGGAGATTGCGCCGGAATCAGCTCCATTGGCGGCGGCGGCGCCCGAAATGCGAGGGGAGCGACCGAGGCGCCGGTCGCCGCTTCCTGGCCGGCGTCGGCGGGGATCGACACGGCGAGCGCCATGCCGAGCCACCAGGGCGCCACTGCCCCCATCGCCCAACCGATCCGCGAACTGCCCATGCGCGTCCCACGCTCGCTTAGAGCATGTTCTCAAAAAAGTTGACCGACTTTTTCGATATTGAGGCATCGGATTTATCCGACGTCTCATAAGAACATGCCCCAACGCATTGAATCTAAATGATTCCTCTTCGATCGGATGATTCCATCCGATCGTGAAGCGCTCCAGAGCCCTCTGGCAGGGCGTCGGCGAAAACGCTTCCCGATCCGGCCAGTTCGCCGTCAGACATATTGTTATTGGCGCTTAAGCTTGAGAACAGGTTACGGTGGGCGCTTCCCCTGCGTGCCAGAATGGGGCAGATTTGAAAATTGCGTAGGGAGCAATTTGATTTCCGTTCCCGAGGCCTTCTGGCGCACGGCCTGATCTAAGCAAGCATATCTATTTTAGTAGCTAAAAAGTTGACATAAGCAGCTAGCACGCTTACAAAGCCCTCATAATCTTCATGTCAGGAGGGTTGAATGTACGTTGAATACGCCGGTTTAACCCATGAAGCTGCGACGCTCCTGGAGCGCTTTCGGCAAGCTCCAGATGAAACTAAATCAGACATTTTAGTAAGGGTGCTATCGCCGTTGCTGGTGCCGGTCAAAGTATCCGATTTCAGCGTCCTTGATCTAGGCCAAGGCGTGCTGCTCCACGCCGGCGAGCGGCCTATGCTCTTTCTGTCGGATGGTTCCAAACGGAAGAGAAAACCAGATGCTGTCGCAGAAATTCGTGAGGCGGGCTTTTATTTGGACGGTAAGAGAATCGAACCGTCCAAAGGGAGCGTTTTGCAGCCTGCAATGCGCATCGTCCAAGAGGCCAAAAATCATCGCAATGACAAGGGTGAAATCATTTCCCTAAGCGCATGGCGGCAGTGGCACGTGATCCGTGAGGGGCGACTATTTTCAATGCTCGATTTGAAGGATCCTGCACTTGCTCGTAGACGGGGCGTCCGCGAATTAACTCTTGAAGACCTTGGGCTTTGATTAACTTAAGTTAAATCGAGTTTTGGCATCCCCCATCATAGGAAAAAGGCTTATGCACGAACATGATGATCCGGAAGCGTCCTATCGGAGGGGATAGCAGCAAGGAGCTGACGCCCTCTTGCGGGCGGTAATTGACCGGCTACCACCGGGGTCGCGCATTGTCTTGGAGCCACTTGGCCATTGGGTTGGCTCCACTCTCTTCGACTGGCGCTACCTTGATCCGCAATCTGGTCGCGACGTTCGGCCACCGCTCCCGCCTTCAATTTAGGATATTTTCGCTATTATTAGCCGGAACGGGTGTCCGCTGCTGCTTTTTAGAGTGAGCTACCGAATCGGAAACGCCGAAATTTCGATTCGGATGATCAAGTGTAGTGCGAAGATACCGGCTGCAATTTGGACCACCCATTCCGACCTTTGACGCAGGTCACTTCAGTAAGCCCGGTTGACGCAGAAATCGACGACGTCGCTCAAGGCGAATTTCCATGGCGAAGGGGGAAAAAGCTCCAAGGCGTCGCGCGCCATGGCCCCATAATGGCGGGCGCGCTCAATCGTATCCTCAAGCGCGCGGTGCTTGTGCATCGTCGCAATCGCGGTCTCGAGGTCGCCCTCGGCGATTTCGCCTTTTTCCAAAGTGCGGCGCCAGAAGTCCCGCTGCTTTTGCGTGCCGCGGCGGAAAGAGAGAACCACCGGCAAAGTGATCTTTCCTTCGCGGAAATCATCGCCGACATTCTTGCCGAGTTTGGCCGAGGTGCCGCCGTAATCGAGCGCATCGTCGATGAGCTGAAAGGCGATGCCGAGATTGAGCCCATAGCCGCGGCAGGCGGCGATCTCCGCCTTGGGCCTTTGGCCAAGGAGCGGGCCGACCTCGGACGCCGCCCCGAACAAGGCGGCGGTCTTGGCCCGGATCACCGCGAGGTAATCGTCTTCGCTCGTCTGGGTGTCCTTGGCGGCGGAGAGCTGCATCACTTCGCCTTCGGCGATGATGGTGGCGGCCGAGGACAGCACGTCGAGGCAAGGCAGCGAGCCCACCTCCACCATCATCTTGAAGGCTTGGCCGAGAAGGAAATCGCCGACGAGGACGCTCGCCTCGTTGCCCCATAACATGCGCGCGGCGAGTTTTCCCCGGCGCATGTCGCTCTCGTCCACGACATCGTCGTGGAGGAGGGTCGCCGTGTGCATGAATTCGACCGAGGCGGCAAGTTTGATGTGGCCGGCGCCGTCGTAGCCGCAAAGGCCGGCGGTCGCCAGGGTCAGCATTGGCCGCAGCCGCTTGCCGCCGGACGATATAAGATGATTGGCGACTTCGGGAATCATCGACACGTCCGAGGCGGCCCGCGCCAGAATCGTCTTGTTGACGCGCTCCATGTCGGCGCTCACCAAGGCGAGAAGCCCCTCGATGCTGGGCTCTTGCGTCTTTTCTTCTAGGGGGATGACAACGCCCAAGATCGAATTCTCCGAATGCCGGCGCGCACTTATTAGGGCGCTGTTTCACGCTTCGCAACAGTTGGATGCGATTCTCCGGCCTTGCCGGAGGTCCTATCCCATGCGAGAGGCGGTCTGGCGAACCTCTGGAGGCCCCGTGATCGAACTTCTTCGCACCAATGACCTTGTGCTGATTTCGCTGATCGAAGCAATCCTCTTTGAAAATGGGATCGTCGTCTTCGTCGCCGATGAGCATATGAGCGCGATGGAAGGATCGCTGGGTTTCCTGCCCCGCCGGCTGCTCGTCGACGCCTCTGAAGCGGTCTTGGCCCGGAAGGTTTTGGCGGAAGCCGGGCTCGCCGGAGAATTGGGGGATGGCTGAGGACTGGGGCGAGGCCGCGCCGCCGACTGCAACCGATGGGTTTCTTGGCGGCCGGCTCTTGCTGCGTCAACCTCGCAAGGGCCACCGGGCGGGAACCGACGCGGTGCTGCTCGCCGCCGCGGCGCCGGTTGATTTTTCTGGTCTCGCCTTCGACATCGGCGCCGGGGTGGGCGCGGCGGGACTGGCGCTCGCGCTTATGCATCCCGCCGCGCGAATCGGCCTCGTCGAAAACGATCCATTCTCGGCCGCGCTGGCGCGTGACAATCTCGCGCTTAACGGCCTTGCGGAACGCGGCCTCGTCTTCGAAGCTGACATTTTGTCGCGCCCTTGCCGTCGCGCCGCGGGCTTGTTGGACGAATCCGCCAGCCTCATCATAACCAATCCGCCTTTTGCCGATCCCGGCCGGGCGCGGCTCTCGCCCGAACCGGGCAAGCGGCGGGCGCATGCGATGCAGGCGGAAGGTCCCCGGCCGCTCGCCGCCTGGATCGCCGCCTCGCTGGCTTTGCTGGAGCCTGGCGGCTCGATCATCCTGATTCACCGGCCGGACGCCTTGCCGGCCATTCTCGAAAGCTTGGCCGGGCGCGCCGGCGCATTGACAATTCTGGCGGTCCATCCGAGGCGTGAGAAAGCCGCGATCCGCGTTCTGGTGCGCGGCAGGAAAGGCAGCCGCGCGCCGACATCGATCGCGCCGCCGCTTATTTTGCATGAGGGGACGGCTTTTACCGCCGCCGCCGAGGCCCTCCATCAAGGCGCGGCGGCGATCCATTGGTGAAGGGCTCGCTCGCCGACGGAAGGAGTCTTCCATAAAGCGACCCCGCCCTCATCGCCTAAAGCGACAAGGGCCAAACTATGGACTGACGATCAATGGCGGCCGTGGTGGTGGTGGTGATAATGATGATGGTGGTGGTAATGGTGATGGTGGCCCCGATGCGTATGGCGATGGCGAGAATAATGGGCCTGTTCCGTCCGCGCCTCTACGATCGCCGGCTCCTGAATCGTCAGGACGCTCGAGGCCGCGCCAGCTAATGGCGCCGCTTGGGCGATGCTTATGAAGCCGAGACTTGCAAAGCCAATCGCGGCGACGGCCGCGCCCGCTGCGAATCCGAAGCCGATTTTGAATCGCGCATGCATGTTTCTCTTCTCCTTTGTAACATAATTATCATGGATTTTCGAGACTAGCCGTGGGGCGAATCCTGTGCGCCGTTCTACGACGCATGAGATCGCCCCGCTTCAGGCTTGGCGGGATCCGCGCTTCTTGATCCGCCCTCGCGCATTCACGAGGATTCGATTCGCTCCATCGCCCGCCGGCTGGAAGCAATGATGCTCGAGTGCGATTTCCCGCGTCTTCCTACCAATAATAGCGACGATGCCAATATGGATGGTAATAACGGCGGTGCCAATAAGGATGATAATAGTGCCGGCGCCAATAATGGCGGCGATAGTAGGGGTGGCGCCAATGGCGCCGGTGGTAATAGTGGCGATGATAATGCCTGTAGTGGTGATAGGTCTTTTCGACAGGGAAGGTTTGCGCATTGAGCTTTTCAAGGCCTAGCACCCCCGGCGCGGCCTGTAAAAGGCCGCTCATGGGCGTGGCTTGGGCGAGATTGGCGGCTCCAATGATCGCGCCATAGGCGGCGCAGAGGGCGAGGACGACTATCCTTAAAAATTTCATTTTTTCCTCCTTCGAGGCAATGAAAAATCGCAAGTAAAGGGTGCATCCAAATTATGCGGAGAGCAATAGTAAATTATGGATCTCGCACGCGAGCCAAGAGAGGCCAAGACAAAAGGGCCAGGAATTGACCGCGCTGATGGGAAACTTCAGGACACGGCGCGCAGGGATGCGGCCTTTGCGGTTGGGGTGGATAAGCCAAGTTGTATATTGTAACAGAGGTTTGCCTTGGCTGGGGCGGAGGGCGTGGGGCGCTCAAGCTTTGCCTTAACGCATTCAAGGCCCGATTCGAAAGTCGCCTCATCTCATGAACGAAGCCACAAGCGAGATACGAGAACCCGCCGCCGGTGGGTTGGATCCGGCGCGCTCTTTCCAGGGCCTCATTCTGACGCTTCAGAAATTCTGGGCCGCGCAAGGCTGCGTCATTCTGCAGCCTTATGACATGGAATGCGGCGCGGGCACGTTTCACCCCGCGACCACTTTGCGTTCGCTGGGACCGCGCCCCTGGAAGGCCGCCTATGTTCAGCCCTCGCGCCGCCCGAAGGACGGCCGCTATGGGCAGAACCCCAACCGGGTGCAATACTTTTATCAGTTTCAGGTGATCCTGAAGCCTTCGCCGTCAGATCTACAGGCGCTTTACCTCGCCTCGCTTGAAGCGATCGGCATAGATTTTCGGCTGCATGACATACGTTTCGTCGAGGATGATTGGGAGAGCCCGACGCTCGGCGCCTGGGGGCTTGGCTGGGAATGCTGGTGCGATGGCATGGAGGTGTCGCAATTCACCTATTTTCAGCAGGTCGCGGGCATTGAATGCGCGCCGGTCTCGGGCGAACTGACCTATGGGCTTGAGCGCCTCGCCTGCTATCTGCAGAACGTCGATCGCATCATGGATCTGAATTTCAACGGCCTCGAAGGGGCGGAAAAGATCACCTATGGCGATGTTTTCCTCCAGGCCGAGGAGGAATTCTCCCGCTATAATTTCGAAGCCGCGAATGTCGACGCCTTGCAGCAGCATTTCAGGGACGCCGAAGCCGAGTGCAAGGCGTTGCTGACGAAGGGAGACATGGGCGAGCGGCATCTGCTGGCGCTCCCCGCCTATGATCAATGCATCAAGGCCTCCCACCTGTTCAATTTGCTCGACGCCCGCGGGGTCATTTCGGTGACTGAACGGCAAAGCTATATTTTACGGGTGCGCGACCTCGCCAAGGCTTGCGGCGCGGCTTGGCTGAAGACCGGGGCTGGCGGCGCCTGACGACGCGTTCGGCGTGACGCCTGGTTGGGCGACAGGTCGAACAGATCGAACCAATTGTTCGGAATATGCTCTAGAGCTGCTTTCTGATTCCCTAGAAGGCAGCTCTAGTTTTTTACTTTATCGCATTTTCACAATGCGAACTTACGGCTTCTCGCAAAAACGCTCTGAACGACGCGTCGAGGATTAACGATGGCGGCCGCCATGCCAGCCCCCACCGCCCCCATGCCAGCCCCCACCGCCGCGCCAGCCACCGCCGCCGTGCCAACCTCCTCCATGCCAACCTCCAAATCCAACGCTGCGGCCAATATAGGCGCGGCCGCCGTAACCGGCGAATCGCGGGCCATGCCAGCCGCCGTAATGGCGATAGTAGG
Organism: Methylocapsa aurea; assembly: GCF_000746085.1. Classification (GTDB taxonomy): domain Bacteria; phylum Pseudomonadota; class Alphaproteobacteria; order Rhizobiales; family Beijerinckiaceae; genus Methylocapsa; species Methylocapsa aurea. The sequence goes on from NZ_JQKO01000008.1 coordinate 86,953, forward strand.
GCCGATAGGCGTAGTGACGATAATGGGGGCGCCAGCCATAATGGCGATAGTATGGACGGTAATAGCCGTAGTATGGACGGCTGTAATAGGGCCAGCCGTAATATCCGCTATAGTAAGGTCCGCCATAATAGCACGACCCGTAATAGGGGCCGCACCAGCTGCCGGTCGCCGCGATCGCCGGCAGCGCGAAAAGGCCCAGCGCCGCCCCCGCGAATGCCGCCCCAGGGTCCCAGCCGTAATGTCGATAGCGCCGGTAATGATGATGGTAATGGTGATGATGGCGACGCCCGCGCCAATAGTGCGCCTGCTCAATCTGTGTTTGGCGCGGCGCGATGAGGGTCGCGCTCGCCACGCTCATTGGACCGCCCCAGGCGGTCGCCGTGGCTGCGAGCAGAGCCGCGGCGGCAAATGCCGAACTTTTGATGATGTTCATGGCGCTCCTCCTTTCCCGCCGAACGCTGTCCTTGCTCAGCTCGTTCCGATTCGCCCAAAAAGTGATCGATTCTTCGTTTTGGCGCGGGGCGCAGCCGCCGATCATCGGCTCGGGCGCCTTTCGATCGGATGAGTCCATTTGACCGGGAAGGCGGCGTCCTAGACCATTCCTTCTGGGGCGGCCTGCGTTTATAGAAGGCGGCTCTTGCCCGCTTATTCCTGCAGCGGAATTCGCGCCCCGCGCTGAAACGAGACCATGCCCGACCTCCTCCTTGAACTTTTTTCCGAAGAAATTCCCGCCCGCATGCAGGCGCAGGCGGCGGAAGATTTGAAGCGCCTCGTCACCGACGCCTTGTGCGAACGCGGTCTTGGCTATGAAGGCGCGGCGAGTTTTGCGACGCCGCGACGTCTAGCCTTGCACATCGCCGGCCTGCCGGCGCGCCAGCCCGATACGCGCGAAGAAAAGAAGGGACCTCGCGTCGGCGCGCCCGACGCGGCCGTGCAGGGGTTCCTTAAGAGCGCCGGGCTGACCTCGTTGGATCAGGCTCGAATCGAAAAGGATCCCAAGAAGGGCGAATTTTACGTCGCCGTGATCGAGCGCGGCGGCCAGACGTGCCTTGATCTTCTCGCCGAAATCCTGCCCGGCGTCATCAAACGCTTCCCCTGGCCAAAGTCGATGCGCTGGGGAGCGGCTTCCACACGCGCCGATTCCTTGCGCTGGGTGCGCCCACTCCATGCGATCCTTGCGACCTTCGGCCCGGAGACCGAGGAGCCCGACCTCATCCCGTTTTCCGTCGATGGCGTCGCCTCCGGCAATTTCACCTTCGGCCACAGGTTCATGGCGCCGGATAAAATCAAGGTCCGGCGCTTCGACGATTACGTTCCGGCATTGGAAAAAGCCAAAGTCGTCCTCGATCCGGCGCGGCGGCGCGACATCATCCTTTTTGACGCACGGGACCTCGCCTTGGCGCACGGGCTCGAACTCGTCGAGGATGAGGCGCTTTTGCAGGAAGTCGCCGGCCTCGTCGAATGGCCCGTCGTCTTGATGGGCGAATTCGACGCGGCCTTTCTCGACATTCCGGAAGAAGTGATCCGCGCCACGATCCGCGCCAATCAGAAATGCTTCGTTTTGAAAGGCCCGCCGCGCGGCGGCCTCGCTAATCGATTTGTTCTGGTGGCGAATATCGAGGCGAGAGATGGTGGCGCGGTGATCGCCGCCGGAAATGCGCGGGTTGTCGGCGCGCGGCTGTCCGACGCCAAATTCTTTTGGGAGAGCGATCTTAAGGTCAAGCTCGAGGACCGCCTCGCCAAGCTCGATTCGATCGTCTTTCACGAAAAGCTCGGCAGTCAGGGCGAACGCGTCGAAAGATTGAGGCTGCTCGCGCGGGACGTCGCGCGAACCATTAAGGCCGATGTTGAACTCGCCGGCCGCGCGGCCCTCCTCGCCAAGGCCGATCTGACGTCTGAAATGGTCGGCGAATTCCCCGAATTGCAGGGGCTGATGGGGCGCTATTATGCGACCGCACAGGGCGAGGACCCAAGCGTCGCGCAGGCGCTCGAAGATCACTACAAGCCGCAAGGTCCGACCGATCGCGTTCCAGATGATCGGGTGGCGATCAGCGTCGCCCTCGCCGACAAGCTCGACACCCTGGTCGGCTTTTGGGCGATTGACGAAAAGCCGACTGGCAGCAAGGACCCCTATGCCCTCCGCCGGGCGGCGCTCGGCGTCATCGCGATTGTCCTTGAAAACAATTTGCGTCTGCCTTTGCGGCCTATTCTCGCGGCGGCTTTCGCCCATCATGCCGGGGTGAGCGAAGCCGTGCCGACGTTCGGCTTGCGCCGCATCCTCGACGAAGAGGCGAGCGAGGAGAGCGAACTCGCCGAACTGGTGCGGGGGGGCCTCTGGGCCTGGGAATTCTCCTTCGAGCCCGGCGCCAGTGCTTTTGCGGCGGCGCATCGCTATTTGGAGGCGCGCTTTTCCGGCGAGTCAGAGCCTCTCGAAGCGGATTTGCGGCAATTCGATCGTCTGTTCGCTCTGCTGAAGCCTTATGAGCGGCTGCATGAGCATTTTATCGCCCGCGGCGGCTTGGCCGAACCGCAAGCCGATCTCGACGCCGCCTTCCACAACGAGATGGAGGCCTTCCTCGCCGGACGAAGCATCTTATTCGATCAGCTCTTAGGTTTTTTCGCCGATCGGCTGAAAGTCTATTTGCGCGAGCGCGGGGCGCGGCACGATCTCATCGATGCGGTGTTCGCCTTGCCGGACCAGGACGATCTCCTGCTGATCGTGCGCCGGGTCGAGGCGCTCGGCAAATTCCTCGATGAGGAGGAAGGCGGCAATCTATTGGCTGGCTATCGCCGCGCCGCCAATATTTTGCGCGCTGAAGAGAAAAAGGACGGAGCAGGGGCCTTCGAGGGAAGGCCGGACCCCGCCTTGCTGCGCCAGGAGGAGGAAATCCGCCTTTGGAGCGGGATCCAAAGAATGTCCGCCGATGCGGGCGCGCATCTGGAATTGGCCCAAGCGCGGATCGGGCGCCCTGAATTTGCCGGCCAGACGCCGTTTGAAGACGCCATGGAATCCCTGTCCTCGCTGCGCGGGCCTGTCGACGCCTTTTTCGATAAGGTCACGGTGAATGCGGAGGACAAGGAGTTGCGGCTCAATCGGCTAAGGCTCCTCAACGAATTGCGCCAGGCCGTGCATAAGATCGCGGATTTCTCGAAAATCGCCGGATGATCGCCAAAATGACGCCGCCGCGCGGAACTCCCGCGCTGCGGGCGGCGTCTTTATGTTTTGTATAGGTTGCGTCTTTGCGCGCCCAATCGATCCTTTATGCCCATTCTGACACGCTCGCCGCCTCGGCCGCCTCATGCGGCCAGATGGAGAAAGCGATGAGACCACGATCTAGATCCCGGACTTCGCGCCTGATGAACCGCCCCGATCTCGTCTATGCCGCGCTCGTCGCCATGATCATTTGCATCGGCTTGATCGCACGCGGGATCGGGCTTTTGCCGCCACATTAGAGCGCTTTCAGATTCAGCGCAGCTCTAGCTACTTGTTTTTTTACAACATGATCTTCTTGAGAAGGCGGCGCCTTTTTGGGATCATGCTCTAAAGGGGACGATGTTGGACAATTTGCAAGGGACCGAAGACCCCTCCTCCAAAAAGGAGCCTCCTAATTTGATCGTTGGCCGCGATGGCCAGAATCATTGGGTCGTGGTCGAGACGCATGGTCGCTGCGGCGGCTTATTCGCCGATGAGGCGGCGGCGCTGCGCTATGCCCGGGAGGAGACCCGCGGTCATCCAGGCGCGGTGCGGATCGCGCCTTATGTTCTTGTCTTGAAGGTCAATATGGATGCGCCCATGCGCCTCCCGGCGCGTCGCTAGAGCGCTTTCAGATTCAGCGGAATCAGAAAGCAGCTCTAGGTCTTTGTTTTATCTCATTTTCTTAACGCGAACCGGCATCCACTTCGCTCGAAAATGCTCTAACCGATCTCGATCAAAAGCGGCTCCAGGCCCGCGATCGTCGCCTCGATCTTGTCTCCCTTGACCACCGGTCCGACGCCCGCCGGAGTTCCGGTGAAGATGAGATCGCCCGGCGCGATTTCGACGAGCCGCGAGAGATGGTGAACGATTTCCGGGACCCCCCAGATCATGTCGCCGAGATCGGCGCTCTGGCGCAACTCGCCATTGACCTTGCACTGGATTTTGCCCTTGGCGACGACGCCGGTGTACATTTCCGGCGTGATCGAGGAGCAGGGGGCGGAGAAGTCGAAGGCTTTGGCCATTTCCCACGGCCGGCCCTTTTGCTTCGCCGCGTTTTGAACGTCGCGTTTGGTCATGTCGAGCCCGACGGCATAGCCGAAAATCATGTCGTTGACTTTTTCGGGCGGTATATTCTTGCCGCCCATGTTCATCGCGACCACCAGTTCGACTTCGTGATGCAGATCGCTGGTGCCCGGCGGATAAGGCATGATTTCGCCGTTCTGAAGGATGGCGTCGGCGGGCTTCATGAAGAAAAAGGGCTCGTCGGTCTCCGGATTGCCGCCCATCTCCTTGGCGTGGTCCCGATAGTTCTGGCCGACGCAATAGATGCGCCGGACGGGAAAAGGCCGGGTCGACATCGACATGAGGGAGATGACCGGCGGCTCGGCGAAGGCGTAATCACCCATGGGTTCAGACCTCGGTTGAAATGGAGCGCGCGCGCGGGCGACGCGGCTGACCGCTGCTAAGCAAGCAACCTGCCAAGCTTGACCGATGTCGCGGCTGCAATTCGCGCCGCCGAAAGCGTTTGGTCCAGTCGGAGACGGACGTCACCGCTGCGACGCCCGCATGAGCGCGCCCTTGCATCGGTCCGAGAGCGATGGGCCATTGGCCCGCAAACAGCCGATTGCTCGGCCTTGGCCGAGTTGCACGCCAGCGCAGAGGGCTCGGAAATCGGCTCCGCAGGCATTGCGCAGGACCATCAATTCTTCGCGCGGCGACAACGGCGGAAAGGCCTGCGGCGGCGTTGCGGGTTTTGCCGGAGCCGGGGTGGGGGCCAGAGCCGCGGCCGGAGCGCTGGCTGCTCCGGTCGCAGTGGAGGAGGCGGCAGGAGAGGCGGGGGCGGGCGAGGCGGCCGCGGAAGGCGCCGCCGCCGTGGTTGCGGCCGGGGCGGGCGCGCCGCCGACGGCGTTGACCGCCGTCTTGCAGGCGGGCGAGAGATTGGCCGCGTTTTTCTGCAAGCAGGCAAGAGCAGCCGAGCCGCCCGGCGGAACGCTGGCGCAATTCGCGCGATAATCGCTCTGGCAAGCGGATCGGATCGCGCTGGTCTGGGCTGCGGTCGGCTGCTGGGCGAGGGCTGGTCCAAACGCCAGCGCCAATCCAAGCGAGGCTGCGAGAGCAAGAACATGCGCCGGGCCAGCGCTGATTGCTTTTTTCAACATCGTCGCGTTCCTCCTAAATTTTTCGCCCGGATAGACAAAGCAAAGGAATGCTGCGCCAGCCTGACCATTCAAATCATGCCGAGGACTTCATCCCAAGACTTCGTTGTTTCAAGACTTCGTTGTCTCAAGACCGCGTTCGTCGATCTTAGTCGACGTCGAGCGGTTCGGCGCCGCTGGGGCGCCCGTCCGGGCCCAAAGTGATCTTTTCGATCCTCTGTTCGGCGCTTTTCAGCAAATTCTCGCAATGTTTCTTCAAGGCCTCGCCGCGCGCATAGATCGCGATCGATTCCTCAAGCTCGACAGAGCCCTTTTCCAGCCGGTCGACGATTTCTTCGAGCTCCTTGATCGCGCGTTCGAAAGGCAGGGCGGCGACATCTTCGGGTTCTGGCAAGGCCGGGTCTTTCCTTCGTTAAGACAATCCCGCTTAGCGATAAGCCCGCGAGCGGCGGGGCGCCCGAGTTCGCCGTCGTAGGCGCGGTTTGCGATCAGCGCAACTCCAGCGCAAAGGGGACGCCCTCGTGACACTCGTCGCCGCGGCCGATTCTTTCGACGGCGGCGGCCATTCGGCCCTCGCGCCCGAGCATGGCGTCGGCGACGGCGACCAGCCGCGCATTGGGCGTCGCGGTCGGCGAATCGCGCCGGATCGCCTCGGCAATGTCGGTCTCGGCGCGATGCGGGTTCAAGGCGCATGCGGCGATGAAGGCCGCTGCTGTCGAGCGGCTGACGCCGGCCCAGCAATGGATCAGCATCGGGTCGGCGCGGTCCCATTGCCGCACGAAGGCCAGCAATTGCGCGACATGGGCGTCAGAGGGCAGGATATGGCCCTCTTCATGCGCGACAATATCGGAAACGGCGACCATAAGGTGCCGGTCGGGCGGAATTTCCGAGGGCCGCCGGACCGGCGTGCCCCGGTTGATCAGCGTGACGAGGGTTCGCGCGCCGGTCGAACGAACCGTCTCCGGAACTTTCGAGAGCGAGCAGACATGGATGCGCGCCATGGATCGATCCTTCAAAACCTTGCTCTCTGGCCGGCCGCCGCCTTTGCAAGCCGCGTCGCGGTCCGCGCCAGAGGCGTCTGGACGCCGAATGGCCTAATCCCGCCAACCCAGCCGGCTTGGCGTCGACTCATCCGATCCCTACCGTCATCGGGGATTTTCATGACAATTTGGATGGCCTCACGGACAATCCCCGTGCAAATTTTCGCGAACCTGGCCGCTGAGCCGTTCGAGCTCCGCCAGGAAGCGGGTTTCGGCCAGCGCCGGCGCCCAGGGCTCCCAGGCGGTTCCGCCATAGACATCGAGCAAAGGGTCCGCCGCCAAAGGCTCATAGGGAATCCGCAACGTATTGCTCACTTCCTTTTCGGTCCAGCCGACGACATGAACGGCTTCCGAGGCGGCGGCGATGCGATCGGCCCGCTTATGCGCCTTCTTTTCGCGAGCGGTCCAGGGGGCCAAGCCATAGCGAAGGGCCACGGCGCTCTCCAATTTGGCGGTGAGGGTGCGATAGGCCTCGCCGAGGAATGGCTTCAGCACCGAGATGCAATCGAATCCGAGCAGCCCCTCGTCGGCGTCATGGAGCAACTCGCGCAGTTCGGCCCTGGCGTCCGCGCGCTTGGGAAATGAAAGCCGATGCAAGGCCAGAACAAGAAGCGAATGCTGGGCGACCGAGAGCGGCAGGGCCCAGGCTGAATGTCCGCCCCAGCGATAGGTTCGCGCGAGCCCGATCGCAAGGTCGCGGTCTTCCCAGTCGAATGGCGTCGGATCGAGCAGATCGAGCCGCTTGCCGGAGTAAAGCCGAACCCAGGCCCGCGTCTTGATCGCGCCGGGCTCGCGGCCGGTTGCGTTTTCGAAGACCATATCGGTTTTCTAGATCATTTCGGCGGGAGGGGAAACAGCGGTCAGAGCGCTTTCGCCGGCCAAGGGGCCAAACAGGGCGGGCCCGAGCGCACCGTTAAATCATTACAGTACCGCTCGCCCCAGCTTGCGGCACGCCGATTGCTTAAACACTGCGACAGCGCAGGCGGCTGGTTCCGCCGCGCGGCTTTTCAGAGATCATTCCAGAGATCATTCGAATTGGAGAGACAAGGATGAACCTTCAGATCGATCGATCCCATATTGAGGCCATGGTGGCCGAATTCCCGAACCTGGCGCCGCTCAAGGAGCAGCTTCGGTTCGGCAACAAGGTCGAGGCGCCTTTCCATCAATTGTCGGCTTCCGAACTCGCCTTCCTGCAGAAGCTCTATGAAGACGGCGGGCTGGACTACAAAACCAAGGCGGCGCATCTTTCGACGCTGCGCAAGGCGCTTTCCAGCGGCGGCGAGCGGTTCGGCGCGGAGGATCTCGAAAATGTCGTCCCGGCGATCGCTCGCTACCTGGCCAAGGACGGCATAAGGGGTTGGCTGTTCACCGCCAATGTCACCAATAGGCCGCTGCCCTATGTGCTGACGCGGCTTGACTTCACGCCGCCGGCCGAGGATGCGGCGGGCAAGATTTTCCTGGAGCTGAAGGCCAATGTCAAAGGCTCGGTGACGACGCAGGTTCTGCGCATTTCCTCGACCGATATCATCGGCAGGACGGTTGGCGAAATCTTCGCCATGAAAGGGTTCCTCAAGGAGACCCCGGAACTCATCGAGGAATATGACAGAACAGTCGAAAAATATTTCGATTGGCGGGCGCAATATGGCGCGCAGTTTTCCGCCAAAGGCACCGGCTTTTACGCCGACGATCCGAATTCGACGCATCGCGATACGGATTGGACCCGCAAGGATGTCGTCGTCCTCTCAACCAGCGGCGGCCCCGCCCGGCTGGTGAATGATGAAGGCGTTTTGACCGCCCGCACCCTGACGATGGATGCGACCGGCGACATCCTTGGCCAATATCTCAAGAAAGCCGCCAAGAGCGATCGCTACAGCGCCGAGGACGAGGTCGAGGAATCGCAAAAAGAGATCCCCAAGGGTCTCTTCACCCAATTGCCGGTCCACGCCTATGTCCTGATGTTCCACCTCGAATTGCACCATTACATCTGGGTCCATGTCGATGACATGGAGCTCTATGAGTATCAACCGCAATTGAAGGAAAAGCTGGTCCTGCCGCAGGAGCAGACCGATCTCATCGACATTCTGACGGCGGAAATGGACGTCCTCATGGATGACATCGTCGCCGGCAAGTCCGGCGGCACCACGGTGCTTTGCGCCGGGCCGGCGGGCGTCGGCAAGACTCTGACCGCCGAAGTCTATTCGGAAATCATCCGGCGCCCGCTTTACCGGGTTCACTCAGGCCAGCTCGGTCTCAATGTCGCCCAGATGGAGCAGGCCTTGAAAGACGTCCTGACGCGGGCGCAGCGCTGGGGCGCGGTCATGCTGATCGACGAGGCCGACGTCTACATCAAGAAGCGCGACGACAATATCGCGACCAACGCGGTCGTCGGCGTGTTCTTGCGCGTGCTTGAATATTTCAACGGGCTCTTGTTCATGACCACCAACCGCGTGGACGACATCGACGAAGCCATCGTTTCGCGCTGCATTGCGATGATCAAATTCCATCCGCCGACCGCCGACGCGCGGCGCCGGATCTGGGAGGTGATGACGCAGCAATTCGCTTTGCCCGTCGAGGAAAAGTTGAAGGACGATCTGGTTCACATGTTCCCGGCGGCGACCGGGCGCGACATCAAGGGCCTGACCAAGCTCACCGCGAAATTCTGCAATCAGAAGAATGTGCCGCCGACGGCGGAGGTCTTTATCCGCTGTTCGGTTTTCCGCGGCCTCGATCTGGCCCATCCCGCCGAAGCGCCGATCGCGGCGGCGGCGGAATGAGCTGGGACCCTCATGCCGAATGCGCGGCGCATTCGGCATGACGCCAGCAGGTTGTGAGATGGTCGTTGACCATGCCGGTCGCCTGGCAAAAGGCGTAGACGATGGTCGGGCCGCAGAAATTGAACCCTTTGCTTTTCAGATCCTTCGACATCCGAACCGAAAGCGCGGTCTGCGCCGGGACTTCGCTGGAGCTGCGATACATGTTCTGGACGCTCCGTCCATCGAAGAAATTCCAGAGGTAATTTGCAAAGCCTTCGCCTTCTTGGATCTTGAGCCACGCCTGGGCGGAAACAACCGCGCTTTCGATCTTGGCGCGATTTCGGACAATGCCGGCGTCCTGCATCAAGGCCGCGACTTTGGAGGCGTCATAGCGGGCGATCTTTTCCGGTTCGAAGCGATCGAAGGCGGCGCGAAAGGCTTCGCGTTTGCGCAGAATAGTGATCCACGAGAGCCCGGCCTGGAAACCGTCGAGGATCAGCTTTTCATAGAGCGCCCGGTCGTCGCGTTCGGGCACGCCCCATTCCTCGTCATGATAGGCGAGGTAGAGGGGATCGCTCCCCGGCCAAGTGCAGCGGGGCTTCTTGTCGGCGTGGAGTAAAGAGTTCGCGTCTTGCATCATTCAATGGACGGGCGCGACAGCGTCGACCGACCCTTTGGCGGCGCTCCAATGGCTGCAAGTTGATAAACCTTTAGAGCCGCTTTTCAACCCCTGCGGCGGTTTCGATGAATTCCGGCGGCACCGTCACATCCACGGAGACGCCTCCGGCCTGCACCGCCGCCCCGGCCGCCTTGGCGTCTTCGAGACGGTCGAGCCGCAGGGAGGCGAGCCCCTCCGAGCCGGCGGTCGAGCCGACCTGGCCTATCGTGATTTCACCGGCCATGATCTGAGCGCCTTGGTCGGGCGTCGGACCGTTGAAATGGATCTTCACGATCCGCTTGCGCGCGGAATTGCGGAAATGGACGCGGGCGACGACCTCCTGGCCGACATAGCAGCCCTTTTTGAAATCGACGCCATTCAGCCGGTCGAGATTGGCGTCATGGACGAATGTATCGCCATAGACGAAATCGACGCCGCCTTTCGGCACGCCTTGGGCGACCCGATGGGCCTCATAGCTCGCTTCGTCCGAGCCGAGACCGGCGAGGCTCGCGCGCGACGCGATGACCCGCAGGCCCATGTCGGGCGCCCGCATGTCGCGATAGACCACGCCATCGATGCCGGTCGGCGCGCCGTCGCCCCAAAACGCGGCGACGCCAAAGGCCTCGGATTGATCCTCGATGGTGATTTTCGCCCGCATCTTATGAAAATTGAGCCGCTTGGCGAGATCGGCGGACTGCTCGCGAAGGCAATCCACCAGATAGCCGGCGTCCGGCCCTTCCGGCAGGGGAACGACAAAAAAGTCGAACATCAGCTTGCCCTGGGCCGTCAGGAGGCCCGAATAGCGGCTTTCGCCAAGGGCGATGTTCAGCACGCTATTGGTGACAAGCTTGTGCAGAAAATTCGTCGCGTCGCCGCCAGCCAGCTTGAGGACGCCGCGATCGCTGAGAAATGCGCTGTTTGCCATCGAAGATCCTCGACTCCTGTCCTGCCGCACTTGTATTAATCCGCTCGCGAGGGAGCGCAAGGCGCTTGCGCCCTGGATCCGAAAGCCGCTCCAGGACATTTGTTTTGTCGCGTTTTCTTCTCGCCGGACCGGCTCCATTTCGTCGGAACTGCTGCCGTCGCCAAATCTCAAGCAATGGATGGGCCAATGCCGCAAACCTTCGATCTGCTTTTGAAGGGCGGCGTCGTTGTCGACCACAATGGCATAGGAGCCCGAGATATAGGGATCAGGGACGGAAAAATCGCTGAAATCGGCGATTTGGCCCGCGCCAGCGCCGGCGAGGCGATCGAGGCCGCAGGCCTCACCATCCTGCCGGGCGTCATCGATACGCAGGTGCATTTCCGCGAGCCCGGCCTGACCCATAAGGAGGATTTGGAGACCGGCTCCCGCGCGGCTGTTCTTGGCGGCGTCACGGCGGTTTTCGAAATGCCCAACACCAATCCACTGACCGTGAGCGCCGAAGCGCTGGCCGACAAAGTGGCGCGGGCGCGCCATCGGATGCATTGCGATTTCGCCTTCTGGGTCGGCGGCGCCGCCGACAATCCGCGCGATATTCCAGAGCTCGAGCGGCTGCCGGGGGTGGCCGGAATCAAGGTGTTCATGGGGTCCTCGACGGGATCGCTGCTGGTCGAGGACGATGCCGGAATCGCCAATATCTTGAGCCAGACCCGAAGGCGCGCCGCCTTCCATTGTGAGGATGAGCCGCGCCTGAACGCGCGCAAGCCCTTGCGGATTTCGGGCGATCCGTCGTCGCATCCGATCTGGCGCGATGAGGCCTCGGCGCTTCAGGCGACGCAGCGTCTGATCCGCATCGCCCGCCAATGCCGCGCCTTGGTGCATGTGCTGCATGTGTCCAGCGCCGAGGAGATCGATTTTCTAAAAAATCATAAGGATATCGCAAGCGTCGAGGCGACGACCCATCATCTGACCTTTAGCGCCGACGATTACGCCCGGCTGGGAACAAAATTGCAGATGAATCCGCCGGTGCGCGACGCCCGCCACCGCGACAGCCTCTGGTATGGAGTGGGCCAAAGCATCGTCGATATTTTGGGCTCCGATCATGCGCCCCATACGCTTGAAGAAAAGGCCAGGCCCTATCCGCAAAGTCCCTCCGGCATGACCGGCGTGCAGACGTTGGTTCCAGTGATGCTCGATCATGTGAATGCGGGGCGGCTCAGCCTCGGCCGCTTCATTGATCTGACCAGCGCCGGTCCCGCGCGGCTGTTTGGCGTCGCCGGAAAGGGCCGCATCGCCGTGGGCTATGACGCCGATTTGACCCTCGTGGATATGAAGCGGCGCCAGACCATCGAGGATGGCTGGATCGCCTCGCGCTGCGGCTGGACGCCCTATGCCGGGCGGGAGGTCTTGGGCTGGCCGGTGGGGACGATTGTTCGCGGCGCGCGGGTCTGCTGGGAGGGCGAGATCGCGGCCCCGTCGCGCGGCGAGCCGGTGCGCTTCGGTCAAGCCTTGTAAGGGAGCAGGGTCACAGCGTCTTCAGGAAACCGGCGAAGCGCATCAGGCCTTCGGGCCAGGGGCCATGGCCGCTTTCTATATTGATATGGCCCGAATGGCCGGCGTCGACGAGCTCCGCGCCAAGGGCGCGGGCAAGGGCTTCGCTTTCGGCATAAGGCGCGAAGGGATCGTTGCGGCTGGCGATCACGAGGGAGGGGAAGGGCAGCGGTTCGAGCGGAAGCGCGGCGAAAGCCGGGTCGACGGCTTCTATCCCGGCGATGACCTCCCTGGACGCCGGCGCGACGAGAAAGGCGCCCTTGACCTTGCCGGCCAAAAACGGCGCGGCATGCGCGGCGGCGAGGGCGCCGAGACTATGCGCGACGAGGATCACCGGGCGCTCGGCGCGCTCAGCCGCTTCGATGATGCGCTGGAGCCAGGCCTCCCGTTCGGGCCGGTCCCAGTCGGCTTGAACGACGCGGCGCGCGGTCGGGAGCTTGGCGTCCCACCGGCTCTGCCAATGATCGGGTCCCGAGCCGCCAAGCCCGGGTATGATGAGAATATCCGCGTCGGATGTGCGCATCGGCAAGGCTCAGGGGAGGGCGCGTTCAGGCCGCGGCCGGCGCGGCGAGCTCATGCGCGAGCGCCTCGAGGAATTTGCTGTAGAGGCCGGTTTCGACCGCCTCGAATTCCCGCGACCTCGTGACGAAATCCGGGTCGCCGGCGTGGAGCGAGGCTTCGACGTCGGTGAGATGCTTGGCTTCCTCGGCGAGCAGTCCGTCGAGCTTGCGGGCAACCTCGGAATCGCCAAGCGCGGTCTTGTAGGCGCCATAGACCTGCAGCGCGCGGCGCTCGACGAGCCAGGTTACATAGCAATAGACGAGCGCTGCGCGCTCGGCCTCGGAGCGATCCAGGAAAGCTTCCTCGCAGGCGCCGTCGAGATCCTGAAAATAGGCTTCGGCCTCCTCCCCGCACAGCAGGGCTTTGGGCGCGTAGGAATCAAACTGCGGACCGCCCAGTTTCACCGCGAGCTTTTTCAGGCCCAGCGCATGGCGGCCTTCCTCGAGCGCGTGGGTGAGGATCGCGGCGTTCAAGGCCTCGGCCCTTTGGCTTTTCACGATCTTGCGGAATCCGACATATTCCAGGAACGAGAAGGTGTTCAGCCACCTTGCGTGTAGGAGCGGGTCGGCGACGATGGCGCCGATCGAGGCATCGAGGCGATCTTCCGCCTGTCGATCTTGAATTTGCCGATCTTGAACTTGCATGGGCAATTCTTTCTTCTGTGTTGTGCTCTTGCGCGCCGAGGTCCTAGGAAAGCCGCGCTTGGCCACGTTTGACCGTTCGTCGCAGCCTCTCAGGCTGGAGCTAAGCAGCGGATCGCTTTTCGGCGGAAGCCGCCGCTTCGAATGCGCGTCGTCTATCGCATTCTATACAGGATGAGGAAAACCGCGACGCCGACAACCCACCATATGATCGGCATGATGCTCAGCGTGTCGGTATTCATGGGTCATTCCTCCTAAGCAGGCTATGCCAAGGAGGCGTCGGGTTGCGACCCCCCTTTTTCCAGCGTCGGCAATCTCGTCTAAAGTGTTGTCAGATATAGACCCCTAGTTTCAATCACGCTTCACAATGCGAACCGGTTTCCGCTTCGCTCGAAAATGCTGGGCGCCGCTCAGTCCGCGTTATTTTCTCCCGAATTGGCCGCGGCCTCGATGCTTAGCCGAAAACGCGGGCGAATATGACATCGACATTTTTCAGATGATAGCCGAGATCGAACAGATCATCGAGCTCCGCCGCGCTCAGCGCTAGGCTTACGTCCTTGTCGTTTTTCAGGAGCGTCAGAAAATCGCCTTCGCCGCGCCAGACCGGCATGGCGTTGCGCTGGACGAAGCCATAGGCGTCCTCGCGGCTGACGCCCTTCTGGGTCAGGGCGAGGAGGACCCGCTGCGAATGGATGAGGCCGCCGAGCCGATCCAGATTTTTCCGCATATTGGCCGGATAGACGAGCAGCTTGTCGATGACATTGGTGAGGCGGTTCAGCGCGAAATCCAGCGTGATCGTCGCATCGGGCGCGATCATCCGCTCGACCGAGGAATGGGATATGTCGCGCTCGTGCCAGAGCGCGACATTTTCCATCGCCGGCAGCGCCATGCCGCGCACGAGACGGGCGAGGCCGGTCACGTTTTCGGTCAAGACCGGATTGCGCTTATGCGGCATGGCCGAAGAGCCTTTCTGCCCTTCGGAAAAAAACTCCTCAACCTCCAAAACTTCGCTGCGCTGCAAATGCCGGATCTCGGTCGCGAGCCGCTCCATCGAGGAGGCGATGACGCCAAGCGTCGCGAAGAACATGGCATGCCGATCGCGCGGAATAACTTGCGTCGAGACGGGCTCCACCGCGAGGCCGAGTTTTGCCGCGACATGGGCTTCGACGCGGGGATCGATATTGGCGAAGGTGCCGACGGCGCCCGAAATCGCGCAGGTCGCGATCTCCTTGCGGGCATTGACGAGCCGTTCGCGGGCGCGGGAAAACTCCGCATAGGCTCCCGCGAGCTTCAGCCCGAAGGTCACCGGCTCGGCGTGAATCCCATGCGAGCGGCCGATCGCCGGCGTCAGTCTGTGTTCGAAGGCGCGGCGCTTCAGGGCCGCGAGCAAGGCGTCGATGTCGTTGAGGAGAATGTCGGAGGCGCGCGCGAGCTGCACCGCAAAACAGGTGTCGAGCACATCGGAGGAGGTCATGCCCTGATGCACGAAACGGGCGTCCTCGCCGATGAATTCAGCGAGATGAGTCAAGAAGGCGATGACGTCATGTTTGGTGACTTTTTCGATTTCGTCGATTCGCGCGACGTCGAAGGCGACATGGCCGGCCTTGGCCCAGATCGCCTCCGCCGATTTTTTTGGGATGACGCCGATTTCGGCGAGCGCGTCGCAGGCATGGGCCTCGATCTCGAACCAGATCCGAAACCTGGTTTGCGCCTCCCAGACGGCGGTCATTTCGGGACGGGAATAGCGCGGGATCATGGCCTTGAGCTTTCGGGTTGGGAGCGGGCAGGCCTAACACGCGGCTACGAGGCCGGCAAAGGGATCAGCCGCAGGAGCAGGGCCAAAGAGGCTTTTTGGCCCTGAATGGCGCGAGCGCCATTTATCGCGTTTCGTTCGGAATCAGCTTCTTCTCGGCTTTCAGGCGCGCGATTTCGGCGCGGATCGGCGCGAATGGCCCGTATTTATGCTGGGCCTCGCTGAAGCTGTCTGCATAGGGCCCATAGGCCGCGTCGACGGGCTTGTCCAGCAGGTTCGCAAAGTCATGCGCGAGGCCGGATTTTGCCGGCCGGCTCTGCGACTCGACATAGGCCGCCACATCCCAAGAATCCTCGACCGACAGCATCGGGTTCAAATAATCGGCCCCATGCGGCATGTTGAAATGAACGAAATTCGCCATATCGCCGATCCGGGCCATGCCCGCTCCATCGTTGAAACTATCCTTTCCCCAGAGCGGCGGCGCGGCATAGCCCAGCGCCATCGCCGCTTTGCTGCGCGCGACCCCCGAGCCATCGGTATTGTGGCAGTCGAGACAGGCGCGCTGATAGACCAGTTCGCCGCGCTTGGGATCGGCCGCCCGGTCGAGCTCCGGCATCTTGCCCGACCCATGGCCGGGCAGCTGCTCGCCCGGCGCGACGCCTATCGAAAGGAACTTGACGTAAGCAACAAGCGCCTTCATTTCCGGCGCGTTAGCAGGCATTGGCCGGCCGTTCATGCTCCGCGTCATGCAGGAATTGATGCGGTCTTCGATGGAGATATCCGCGCCGGTACGGGCGCTATAGTGCGGAAAGTCATAGTAGAGCCCAAAAATCGGCAAGCCGAACTTCTTTGTTCCAGCCTCGAGGTGACAATTGCCGCAGGCCATGTTGTTGCCCGCGAAACGTTTTGCATGATCGGCGACCTGTGGACCTATATGAGCGTAGGTCGAAGTGATGAGATCGCGTCCCCGGCGCACCTGCTGGCCATGAGCGTCATCAGGCAGCGCGCCGACATCTGGGACGGTCCAGACCCGGGCGCTTGGCTTGGACTGATCTTCGGCCGTGGCGGGCATGAGAAAGAGACCGCCGAGCGCCATCATGGCCGCGAGCAGCTTCCACGCAAAGTTTATCGCCATCTGTTTTGCTCCTGCCTCGAAAATCCGTGCGATCGCTTGGCGGCCCGTTCGGGACGGCGCCGATCCAGAGCGCTCGGCCTCCAGGGGATTGGGGAATGCGGCTCTGCGAGTTCACAGCTGTAGCATGAGACTATTTGCGCTGTCCTCACCCCGTCCCAAATTTGCCGCGCCAGCTCGGCTGGGCGCCTGGAAAAGGCAAGGGCGTGGCCATGTAAACGGCTCTGGCTATGGCGCGGGCGAGACAGTCGGCGGCGCGCATGCCGATTTCGGTCCTGTCGCGGATCGTCGAGGTCCGGCTCGCCGCGCCGGTCGCGGCGGAAAAAATCGTGTCGCCGTCCATGGCGGCATGGGAGGGGCGCACCGCATGGGCCATGCCGTCATGCGCCATGATCGCAAGGCGCTTGGCCTCGGCTTTGGTCATGGCCGCATCGGTGGCGATGATGGCGATCGTCGTGTTCTCTGCGGCGTCGCCCTTGATGTGAAAGTCGAGCGCGTCCGGAGGCCATGGCGAAGGCCAGCCAAGGCCGCCGAATTCGCCGTTCCGTTCATAGGGAGCGGCCCAGAAATGCGCGCTTCGGCCGATTGTCGCGCGGCCAACCGCATTCACCGCGACAAGCGCGCCGACGCGAAAGCCTCTCGAGGTCGTCTCGCTGGCCGAGCCGAGGCCGCCTTTGATGTCGGCGAGGGTCGCTCCATATCCGGCGCCGATGCTGCCGAGCTCAAAATCGGTGGCCGCAGCGCGCGCCGCCTTGTAGCCCAGATGCCAGTAGACAGGTTCGCTCCCAAAATTCTTGTCGCCGCCGTTCAGAAGATCGAAGAGCGCCGCGCCGGGGGCGATCGGCACCTTGACGTCGCCGACCGCGAAGCCGCGGCCGCTCTCGCGCAGGAAGGCCAAGACCCCGCCCATCGAATCGAGGCCATGGACGGAGCCGCCGGACAGAACCAGGGCGTCGATCCGCTCCACCGTCATCTCGGGTTCGAGGAGCGTGGCGTCGCGCAGGGCCGGCGCGCCGCCGTGAATGGCGATCGAGGCGATGGCGGGCGCATCGAAAATCACGGCGGTGACGCCGGATCCGAGCTTTTCGTCCAGGGCATTGCCGACGCGAAGGCCGGGGACATCCGTGATGAGATTTTTCACTATCGGCGCTCCGGTTCCGCGGGCTGTCTTGCCGCTACAAGTATTAGATCAAAAAGTTCAGTAATAAATAGAGCACATCCTATATAAACTAATTATATGATACTGCGCTATCGCCAACTCCTCGTCGCGCTCTATAATATATCGATTCTAATATATGGCCCTGAAGGTAATCTCTTCGACTCTTTTTGTGCGGCGCAAAATCTTGCCGCCTCTGTACCGAACCGATGCGCCCGCGGCGCCGCGCCGACTTGACCTCGACTTGCCCCTATGCATATGGTCGCCGCGCTTTGCATCAATGGATCGAAATCCATTCGCTAACCCACACATTCGCTAACCCACTAATAGAGAGTCGGCGGTCAGATGATACGTGAATTTCAATATCGCGGTGAAACCTTCAGGGTAAACTATCACGGCATCCATGGGCATGAGGAAGTCTTCATCATCCACATGATCGATGGCGAGGAATGGGGAGAAATCTCGATCGATCGCATGACCGAGGAGAATGACACCTCTGCTCCGATAGAAGACATCTGCGTCATCCTCTGCGACCGGCTTATCATCGAGCGCGAGATTAATTGCGCCGATCCGAACGCTGGGTTCGCCTGGGTCGAAGGCCGCGTCCTCGCCCAGGTTCACAATGGAATCCAGGATCGTCATTAAGCTGCATTTGGGGCTTGTCTCCAAAGGTTGCGCCGGCGCCTCGAAGCGCGGCGCATTGCTTAATATCCGTGGCGTGCGGTCATCCTCCCCCGCTGAGGGGAGGGATGACCGCACGCCCTGCGGATCTCGGAAGCGATTTTGCCTCCGGGCGCAAGGGCGGCGCCGCTCACGAAGCGCTGAATCGATTGACCACCTCATGCGCGAGCCGGCCGCCTTCGGCGAGGAACCGGTTGATGATCGCCTGAGCGTTCGGCGTGCAGGCGCGATACGATCGCTCATAGCCGCGAAAGCTGCGATTATAGGCGCCCGCAAGGCGCTCTTTCCGAAACGTTGTCTTTGCTTCGGCTTCCAGAAGCGCCTGCATCTTCGCGCGCCAGTCGCCTGAATCCCTGAAACCGCACAGATCGTCGAGATAGGTCAAAGCCCCGAGGATCTCGGCGAGCCTTAAGACCTGCGCCTCGTAGGGCGGCGGCGGCGGCTCCGAGGCGGGCGTCTCTGCATTTGTCGCGGGAGCCGGAGCTGCCTCCGCCGGCTTGGCCGGGGCGCCCTTGCCTTGAGTCTTCTTGCCTAAAACCGCTTTGGAGTGCGTCCTCGAATGCCCAGCCTTCGCGGCCTGTCCCTCCACGGCGACCGCCGGCGCCGTGGATAGAGCGACGCAGACCAGCGCCGCCAAGGATGCGTGAAGCACTAAGCTCCGAATGATCTTGGCGCGGCCCGGCTTCTGGCGGGAGGGCGTGGCGCGGACGGGAATAGAGCTCACGACGCGCCTCGCATCGGCGCCTTCAGCGCTGTTTCCGCCGCCTCGATCGTGGCGAGGACATGGGGCGTGCAATCGAGCCGGGCGAGGTCGGACGGCTCGGCCCAGATGACTTCGCCCGCCTCCGGTCCGGGCGCGCCTTCCCCGGCGATCCAGGCGCCGACAAAGGAGGCGATCACATAATGGCGCAAGATCCCTCCCTCGTCATCGCGTTCGATCGATTCGACGTGCCGGTTGAAGGCGACGATTCGCGCCTCGACCTGCACCTCCTCGCGCAATTCGCGCAAGGCCGCCTCCTGCAAGGTTTCTCCCGCCTCGACCAGTCCCCCGGGCAGCGAAAAGGCGCCGGCATAGGGCGGCTTTGTGCGCGTGGCCAGCAACACCCGGCCGGCCCGGAAGACCGCCAGGCTCACGGCGAGGAAAGGGTAGGGAGGATAGATCCGCTCCCGATCCGCCGGCGACGCGAAAATCCTATCGGGCTTCATGGATAGAGCCGCTCCTTGCGCCAGGGCTCCTGCGGCG
Source organism: Methylocapsa aurea (assembly GCF_000746085.1). GTDB lineage: Bacteria > Pseudomonadota > Alphaproteobacteria > Rhizobiales > Beijerinckiaceae > Methylocapsa > Methylocapsa aurea. The sequence continues at coordinate 106,396 of NZ_JQKO01000008.1, forward strand.
TCGGCCTTCGGAACGCGATGCGGTCGTGCAAGCGGAATGCGCCATCCGACCAGAATTCCAAATAGACCGGCGCAATCTTGTAGCCGATCCAATGGGGCGGCCGGGGCACGCCCCCAAGGGCGAATCTTGCCGCATATTTCGCCACCGCCGCCTCGAGCGCGAAGCGGCTTTCGAGCGGGCGCGATTGCTGGCTCGCCCAGGCCCCGAGACGGCTTTGCAAGGCCCGGCTCGCGAAATAGGCGTCGGCCTCGGTGTCGGAGGCAAGCGTGACCGGCCCGCGAAAGCGAACCTGGCGGCGCAGCGATTTCCAATGCAGGACAGCCGCGGCCTTCATATTGGCCTGCAGTTCTTGGCCCTTGGCGCTCTCCGAATTGCTGTAAAAGACAAAGGTCGAATCCTCGACCGCCTTGAGCAGAACCATGCGGACATTCGGCAGTCCATCCGCGTCGACGGTCGCCAGCGCCATCGCGTTGGGATCGTTCGGCTCGCTCTTTTGCGCCGCCTCGAACCAGGATGCGAACAATTGGAAAGGCTCGGTCTCCTCGGTGAAGTCACGCCCCGTTAACTTGTTCAAGGGTAAGTCTCCACAAGGCCTAATTTTTTGCGAGCGGCGGAATCGTGACAGAGGAGTTCTTGCGCCACGATCGACGATATAAGTCCGGCGCTGAGCTTTTGACAGGAAAAAGCTGCGAGCTGGAAGCCAGCCGGCCGGTCATCCGGGGGGCTCGGTTCAATTCGACCAGCCTCGCCGCCGCGTGGATGTCTACTGCTTGTTTGGCCTTCGCGCTGGCTGGGTGCTCCATGTCGATGCAGATCGCCTCACTGACGGCTTCGAACGACGACGCGACCGGCTCGATTCCAAAGGCCTCCTTCGCCCATTTTTTGGACGCCGAGGATTTGCGCCGGGCAAAGGCGGCTCTCGACACTGCCCTCGATCCGCAGGGCAATGGGTCGCTGGTCGGCTGGGCCAATCCGGAATCGGGAGCCAAAGGGTCCTTCACCCCAATCGGCGCGGCCTATCCCTCGGACGCGAAGATCTGCCGCGTCTTTCTGAGCCAGATCGATCGCAAAGGCAACGCGCGATCGATGCGGGGAACCGCCTGTTCGGAAAAGGCGGGCGATTGGGCAATCGCGGAAATCAATCCCACAAGCAAAGACTTGAGGGCCTCGAATTAGGGCGCCCCTCGCCTCGATTCATTCCGAAAGCCTTGCGTCCGGCGCGCCGATCCCCCAAATGCACTAAGAGACATTGGCGCTTGTGCCGGTCAATGGGCGGGCGCGGGGAGTGGGCTCATCGATGCGTGATCCATATGTGGTCTTGGGTGTGCAGAAATCAGCCGATGCGGCTGAGATCAAGAAGGCCTTTCGCAAGCTCGCGAAGAAATTCCATCCCGATCAGAGCAGTGAACACAAGGCGAAGGAAAAATTCGCCGAGGTTAGCGCCGCTTACGAGATCCTCGGCGACGACAAGAAGCGCGCCGCGTTCGATCGCGGCGAAATCGACGCCGAGGGCAAGCCGCGTTATCACGGTTTTGAGGGGTTTGGCGCTGGCGGACCCGGCTTTGGGCGCGGCGCCAAGGCGGGCGGAGGCCCCGGCGCCGAGCATTTCGAGTTTAATTTCGGCGGCGGGCGCCCTGGCGGCCATGGGTTCGATGCCGGCGACATATTCGCCGATCTTTTCGGCGCGGGGGCGGCCGGCGGGCGCAGAGGCGGGCGGGGTCCAGCCTCGGCTCCGACGCGCGGCGAGGATGTCGCCGCAAGCGTGACCGTTGGCCTCGCCGAAGCGGTCAAGGGAACCACCGCCCGCGTCACCTTGCCGACTGGCCGGACCCTGGAAGTCACAGTGCCGGCGGGCATCGAAGACGGCAAGCAGATCCGCCTGAAGAAGCAGGGGCAGCCGAGCGCTGCCGGAGGCGAGCCGGGCGATGCGATGGTGACGGTCAAAATCGCCAAACATCCGTTTTTCCGGGTCGATGGGCGCGACTTGAGGCTCGATCTGCCGGTCACCCTTTATGAGGCCGTGCTTGGGGCCAAGGTCAATGCGCCGACGCTCGATGCGGCGGTGGAGCTTGCAATTCCGGCCGGCTCCAACGGCGGCCGCACCTTGCGTCTGCGCGGCAAGGGCCTGCCCAATCCGCAAGGACCGGCGGGCGATCTGTTGGTGACCTTGCGGATTGTCCTGCCGGATGAGTCCGATTCCGACCTCTCGAGCCTCATGCGCAAATGGGAGGCCCAGAAGCCTTATAATCCCCGCACCGATATGACGTGAGAGCGCTTGAAGTGGACACAGCCCGCATGAAAATGCTCTAGTGGCCAGACCCGAAGCTTGGCTTAAGAAGGCCTGCTTCTTTCGAGCGGTCCAGGGTTGATTTCAAATATCGCGTGCGGGGACCGGTGATGCGGCGCTTGATCGTCGAAGAGCCTTATTCCAAGGCGGCCTTGCTTAGCCGGAATCTCGCTTTTTTTTCTGTTGCCGTTGGACTTGTCGGCGTTTTCCTCGGGCGCGCGGGACTCGATCCGCCGGCGACCTTCGCGGTGCTGGCCGCCGCGGCTTTTGTCGCTTGCGTCGCGATTTTATTTGCGTTCCTGGCGTTTGTCGTGATCTGGCGCAGCGGGCGCAAGGGCGCGGGACAGGCTTCCGCAGGGCTTTTTCTAGCGCTGCTTTTCCTGGCCTATCCGGCCTACCTCGCCGAAAGGACGCTGCGCCTGCCGCGTCTTGTCGATATTTCGACCGACATCGCCGATCCGCCGGTTTTCTCCTTGTCCCGTCAAGCGCAGGCGGCGCGCGGCGGCGCGACCCCGGCCAGCATTCCCGTTCAGATGCGTAAACGGCAGATGCAGGCCTATCCGCAGATCCAGCCTATCCTGCTCGATCTCGAGTCGCAGGAGGCCTATCAATCCATCCTGAAGGCGATGACCGCGAACGGCTGGAAAATCGTCGAACAGAAACCGCCTGGCGGACGCTCCGGCCTTGGCCATGTCGATGCGATCGCCTCGAGCCTGATTTTGGGATTTCCCTGCGACATCACTTTACGGATCCGGCCGCTCGTCGGGCAGACGCGGGTCGACATTCGCTCCGTCTCGCGCTTCGGGCCCTATGATTTTGGCTCCAATCAACGCAACATAGAAAAATTCGAGTCCGCTCTACAGGCGGAAGTCGACAAAAGCGATCACGCGAGACGATAGCTTGCGCCCAGCGCCGCCGGCCCCTCTGCGCAAACCAGCCCGCGCTCGACGAGGTCCTCGATGTGGGCGTAAACCGATAAGGCGGCGGCGCCGCGCAGGGCCGGATCGAGGCCCTCATAGACGGTCGCAACAATTGCCGCGATCGTGGCGTCTCCCGCGCCGATGTGGGACAAAATCGATTTCTCGCGCGCGCGCCGATGCTGGGCCAGCCCGCGCACGAAGCGTTGAGGCTCGTTGACCGGCCCGCCATGTCCCGGCCAATAAATCCTATCGTCCCGCGTGCGCAGCTTGTCGAGCGAGGCCATATAATCGCGCATCGCGCCGTCCGGGGGCGTCACCACCGAGGTCGACCAGGCCATGACGTGGTCGCCGGAAAACAGCGCGTTTTCCTGCGGCAGGGCGAAGGCTTGATGATTCATCGTATGGCCCGGGGTCTCGACGCAGACGAGAGTGAAGTCGGCGGCCTCGATCGCGTCGCCCTCGCGCATGACCGCATCGGGCGCATAGTTGGAATCATTTGCGGCATCGATCCGGCCCATTTCGGCCGCAAGGCCCTCTCGCGCCGGATGATATGGCGCGCAGCCAGCTATTTGGGCCCCGGTCGCCTCCTTCAGCGCGCGCGCGCCAGGCGAATGATCCCGATGGGTGTGGGTGACAAGGATGGTCGCGACGGTCTCGCCCCGCAAGGCGTCAAGCAATGCGGCGATATGGCGCTTGTCGTCCGGGCCGGGATCGATGACCGCCACTTGGCCGGAGCCGACGACATAAGTGCAGGTTCCGGTGAATGTCATCGGCCCGGCGTTGCCGGCGACCATCCGGCGGACCAGGGGCGAAAGCCGGATGAGTTCGCCCGGGGCCCCTTCGAAGGAGCGGTTGAAGGCGATCTCGTCTTCCTGCGTGGGTTCGGGCATCTGCAGTCCAGCGCTTGTGGGGTCCAGAACGCGCCGCCGCGGTTCAATGATTCATATGTCGCCAAGGCGCGGCGGAAAAGGCGCTCTTGCTTGAGAGAATCGACGGCGGCCTCAATCTGGCGCCGGGACCGCGCCGATCGAGGCGGGCGCCTCGCCGCCGCTATAGCGTCGCCACATGGTCTCATAGAGCCCTTCGATGTCGCGCGTATAGGCTTCGATGTCGAAAAGCGGCGTCGTCAGACGGTTTGCCGCGAGTTTGGCGTTGATCTTGGCGAGGCTCTCCGGATCGATCGCGAGTTCATGGGCGACATTGAAATAGCCATCGAGATCGGCGGCGACCAGTTCGCCGAGGCCGATCGCGCGCAAAATGCTCCCGGCGACGCGCGAAGGAAAGGTATCTCCCGCGCAGGTGACGAGAGGCACGCCGGCCCAGAGGGCGTCGCTGGCCGTCGTATGCGCGTTATAGGGCAAGGTGTCGAGAACGAGGTCGGCGAGCTGAAGCCGGCCGAGGTGCTCGATCTGCGGCAAATCCTTCGCGAAGATCAGCCGATCCGGGGTGACGCCGCGCCACAAAGCCTCGTTCTTCAAGTTTCCCTCGGCCTTGTCGTTCTTCAAGAGCCAAAGGACGCTGCCGGGAACCTCGATCAAGAGCCGGCACCAGATGTCGAACATTTCCGGCGTGATCTTATAGGCCTGATTGAAGCAGCAAAAGACAAACCCATCCTCGGGCAATCCGGCTTGCGTCCGGGTCGGCGCCGTCCCGATCAGGGCCCTGCGTCCATGCGGCTGATAGGTATGCGGCAGATAGGCGAAGGACTCGCTGTAGTCCCTGGCGCTGGCGGCCGGAGTGAGGAAAGGATCCGTGATGATATAATCGCAAAGACTCTCGCCGAGCGTTCCCGGATAGCCGAGAAAGTTGACCTGCACCGGCGCCGGACCGAACAGAAGAATTGCGGTTCGCGTATGCATTGTGAAGCCCTTGAGATCGACGAGAATGTCGATCTCGTCGGCATGGATCGCGCGCGCCGCGTCAATGTTCGACAAGGCTTCAATGTCGATGAAATGGTCAAAGGCGGCCTTGAGACGCGGCCGCATCGGCTTGCCGTCATCGGCGCCATAGGAATAGGCGAATAGCTCGAAACGAGCGCGATCATGCGCTTCGAACATCTCAACGAGCAGCAGCGCGGTCGCGTGTTCGTGAAAGTCGCAGGATAGATAACCAATTCGGATTTTCGCGCGCGCGGCGGCGCTGAACGTAAAGGCGAGCGCGTCGCGATCAGCGGCGGAGGCGGCTTGCCTGTCCTTCATCCAGAGCTCGGAACAGCCGCGTTGTTCGCTGGCGCTGACGCCGGACATGGCGAGCAGCAGAAAAGGCGAGATCTTGCCGGATTCTCCCCGCGCGATTTGGAGGCGGAAGCTTTCGAGCAAGTCGGCGAGCCCGGACCACTCGCACATGTCGCGGCTTTCAAGGCGGAGCCTCATGAGATTCCCCAACAAGTGCGCGGCGATCTGCTTCGGCGTAAAGCGATGGACGGGCGAGAGACGATCCGGAACGCCTGACGGACGCGTTAAAGCATGGTTCGTGCTCTAATATGTAGTTAAATTGTAACGGCGCGGTCCCATCGTAAAGCAAGAGCCGGGCCGCCTTGGCGTCTTCGATGGGGCCGAAGCGAACCGCGATCATTGCCGCCTTACTGAAAGTTGCGGCCCTTCGGCAGAATGCGCCGGACCTCGAGGGCGGAGCGGGGCGTTTCCGCCGCATCGAAAAGGTTGGGCTGGGCGGCAAGACTTGGCTGGGCTTCTCTTTCCAATTCGCCCCAACGGCTGCGGAGATGCGGGCGCTTGACGGCGTCGGCGTGGGCGAGGGCCGAGATGTCTTTGCCTTGGGCGGACAATAGGCCGAGAAGCGAGGTCAGATCCTCGGCGCGCTCCATGACGATGTGGATCACATTCGCCTCGTTCTGCAGGCGTCCGGTCACGGCGATGAAACGCGCGCCGATGACGATCGGGCGCAGGGCCTCGAAGACTTTCGGCCAGACGATGGCGTTGGCGGTTCCGGTCTCGTCTTCGAGCGTCAGGAAGATCACTCCCTTGGCCGAGCCCGGGCGCTGGCGCACGAGAACGAGGCCGGCGACGCTGACACGCCGGCCGGGGGGAAGGGACGCAAGCTCCGCGGCGCGGAAAATTTTCTTCTGTGTGAGCCGGTCGCGCAGGAAGGCGACTGGATGCGCCTTCAGGGAGAGCGATAAATGGCGATAATCCTCCACCACATGTTCGCCAAGCGGCATGGCTGGAAGCCTGGCGTCGGGCTCGATGGCGCGCCAGCTGAGGTCTTTCAAAAGCGGCAGATCATCCTTGTCGCCGGCGCGGTTGAGGCCGCGCACGGCCCAAAGCGCCTCGCGCCGGTCGAGGCCGAGGGAGCGAAAGGCGTCGGCGCCGGCTAGAATTTCCAGCGCGTCTGGCGAGAGCCTGGCGCGGAGCCAAAGATCGCGGATGGAATCATATCCTTCCGCGCGCAAATCGACGAGTTGGCGCATGTCGGATTCGCAAAGCCCCTTAATGTGCCGGAAGCCGAGCCGGATGGCGTGAGTTGAGAAGATTTCGCCTTGCATGGACGCATGGCGGGGATGCAGCGGCAAGGCTTCATCCGATTGCGCGCGCTCCGCAAGCGTCGAGTCCCAGGCGGAGAAATTGACATCGACTTCTTCGATTTGGACGCCATGTTCGCGGGCGTCCCGCGTGATTTGCGCCGGCGCGTAAAAACCCATCGGTTGGGCGTTGAGAAGAGCGCAGGCGAAGGCGTCCGGATAGCGGCATTTCATCCAGGCGGATGCATAAACGAGAAGAGCGAAGGAGGCCGCATGGCTTTCAGGAAAGCCATAAGTGCCAAAGCCCTCGATCTGCTTGAAGCAGCGCTCGGCGAAGTCGCGTGGATAGCCCCGCGCGACCATGCCTTCCACCATCTTCGCCTGAAAAGCGCTGATCGTTCCGACGCGTTTGAACGTCGCCATGGAGCGGCGCAGCCGGTCGGCTTCGGAAGGGGTGAAGCCGGCGGCGACGATGGCGATCTTCATCGCCTGTTCCTGGAACAAAGGGACGCCGAGCGTCTTGCCGAGCACCTCTTCAAGCTCTTTCGATGGATAGACGACCGGCTCCAAACGTTGCCGGCGGCGCAGATAGGGATGCACCATGTCGCCCTGGATCGGGCCGGGCCGAACGATCGCGACTTCGATAACAAGATCGTAGAATGTAGCCGGCTTGAGCCGCGGCAGCATCGACATCTGCGCGCGGCTTTCGATCTGGAATACGCCGATCGTATCCGCGCGTGAAATCATCGCATAGACGGCGCGCTCCTCGGCCGGCAGACTCGCCAATGTCAGGGCGCGGCCGTAATGTTTCTCGATAAGGTCGAAGCCCTTGCGCAGGCAGCTCAGCATGCCGAGCGCGAGAATGTCGACCTTCAAAATGCCAAGCGCGTCGAGATCGTCCTTGTCCCATTCGATGGTGGTGCGATCCTCCATCGCGGCATTGATGATTGGAACGGTTTCGTCGAGGCGCGAGCGGGTGATGACGAAGCCGCCGGAATGTTGCGAGAGATGGCGCGGGAAGCCGGTGAGTTCTTCGGCGAGGCGGATCGCCTGGGCGAGCCGCGCCTCGGTTGGATCAAGACCGGCCTTGCGCGTCTCGTCAGCGTCGACGCCAGCCGAGGACCTGCCCCAAATCGTGCTGGATAAGGCCGCAACGACGTCTTCCGAGAGACCGAAAGCCTTGCCGACCTCGCGAATGGCCGAGCGCGCGCGATAGGTGATGACGCTCGCCGTCAGGCCGGCCCTGGCGCGGCCATAGCGCGCATAGATATATTGCATGACCTCTTCGCGCCGCTCATGTTCGAAATCGACGTCGATATCGGGCGGCTCCTTGCGTTCAACCGAGATGAATCGTTCAAACAGCAGATCATGAATCGCGGGATCGACTTCGGTGACGCCAAGGCAAAAGCACAGCGTCGAATTGGCGGCCGAGCCGCGGCCTTGGCACAAAATGCCGCGCGACTGGGCGAAGCGCACGATATCGTGGACGGTGAGGAAATAGGGCGCGTAATCGAGCTCCGCGACAAGTTGCAATTCATGCGCGATCGCCTTTTCGACATGCGCCGGGGGGCCGGAAGGATAGCGGCGTTTGGCTCCCTCGCGCGCAAAAAACGCCAAAGCCTCTTGCGGGCTGGCGAAGCCCTCGCGCAATTCCTCCGGATAATCGCCGGAAAGTTCATCGAGGCTGAAACTGACGCCGTCGAGAAAACATAAGGTCTGCGCGATCGCCTCCGGCGCGTCGGCGAAAAGGCGCGCCATCTCGGCGCCGTCCTTGATGTGGCGCTCTGCATTGGCTTCGAGCCGCAATCCGGCCGCATCGAGCGTTGCGCCTTCGCGAATGCAGGTCAGCACATCCTGCAAGGCGCGCCGCTCCGGCGCATGCATGAGAACATCGTTGGTGGCGAGAAGAGGGAGCCTCGCCTTGTGCGCGAGAGCGCCGCGGCGGGCGAAATCGCGCCGCATGGCGGGACCATAGGTCATGGAGGCGGCAAGCCAGACGCGGCCGGCCGCGGCTTCGCGAAGACGCGCGAGCAAAGGCAGAGCGTCCGCTGTCGAGGACTCTGGAGGATGGGGCGTCGGCTTTGGCTGCGCATCGGCGAAATCGGCGTGGATTTTTGCCGCGCGCCTGGCGTCGTCCTTGGCGTCCCAGGAACTGCGCTGCATGACGATGAGCTGCTGATCTTGCGCCGCCTCGACGAGATCCTCGAGGCGGAGCAGGCAGACGCCTTTTTGCGCGCGGGCATTGCCGCGCGTAAGCAGCCGCGCCAGACGGCCATAGGCGGCGCGATCGCGCGGAAAGCTCAAGATGTCGGGCGCGCCGTCGCAAAAGACGAGCCTTGCGCCGCAGATCACGCGAAAGCCTTTTGCGGGGGCTCCGTTCTCGCGGGCGAATACATGCGCGCGGACGATGCCGGCCAGCGAATTGCGATCGGCTATGCCGATTCCGGCAAGGCCAAAATCCATGGCTTTGGAGACCAGTTCCTCAGGATGCGAGGCGCCGCGCAAAAACGAGAAATTCGTCGTGACGGCGAGTTCGGCATAGCGCGCCGGCGCGCGATCTTGCATCATGCCAAGATCTCGCTTCATGCAAAAAGCCCATGCATGAACCAGCGCGGCCGCGCTGTTTCGCTATTGAAGAGGCCTTCGCGAAAGAGCCAGAATCTTTGCCCCTCGGTATCCTCGGCGCGGAAATAATCGCGAGTGAGGGCGGTCTTGCTTTTCCACCATTCGGGCGCGATCCGCTCCGGTCCTTCGAGCGCGGCGACCTCGTGCATGACTCTGCGCCAGCGAAATCGCAGCGGCGGCCCATCCGGCACGCAGGCGATGGCGTCTATCGGCTCCGGCCGTTGCAAAAGCCGGATCGGACGGGAGGGGAGATATTTGCCGGCGTCCTCATCGCCAAAATCCGGCCTGGGCGGCGGCGCAAAGGAAACGGGCGCGGACCTCCGCCGTCCCGATCCTGCGTCCGCTTTCCTCGGGAGCTTCGCCCGCGGATTTTGCGGCTGTCTCGAATTGGATTCGCGCGAATTTAATTTTTGCAGATCGGCGGCAGGCGAGGCGATGACGGCGAATTCGGGCGCATGCACAGGATTAAAAGCAAGCCGGCTCACCCGCCGCAATCCCAGTCTTGCCCCGAGCCTGTCGATGAGGTCGGCGAGGTCGGCGGCGTCGTTCGGGTCGTTCCAGCCGGTTTGCTCAGGATCCTTGCGCTCCGCCGTCAGAGCGGCGAGACGAATGACGTCGAAACCATAACCGGCATCGAGAGCATCGTCGCCGTTCGATGCGCAGGCGGCGTCGATGCGTTCGTCAAACAGCCTTGCAATGAGCTTGGGCTCGCGCAAGGGCCGGCTGGCGCCGACCTCGAAATGCTTCACCAAGCCATCGACGCGAAACAGGCTGACCTTAAGTCGCCGCGCGCCTTCGCTATGACGGACAAGAAGCTCCGCCAGATCATGCGCGAGCGACAAGATCGTGGCCGCGATGTCTTCACGATGGGTGACGCCGTCGAGGAAGCGCCGCTCCGCCAGATAGGGAGGCGCCTCGAAACGCGGCGATATCGGCGTTTTGACGCGGCCGAGGAGCCCATCGAGCCGGGCATGAATAAAGCCGCCGCAACGGGCGGCGATCGGCGCGCGCGGGCGCAGCATGATGTCGCCGATCCGGCGCAAGCCCGCTTGGGCGAGATCGGAAATGGTCGCTGCGTCGAGACGCAAGGCGGCGAGCGGCAGATCGGCGAGGCGGCGCGCGCGTTCTGTTTCGTCAAGATCGGGAGGCAGCAGGCGCAGGGTTCCATACCGCGCCAAAGCCCAGGCCGCTTCCGGCGTCGAGGCCAGGGCCGCGCGCGCGCAAAAGCCTTGGGCTTCGAGCCGCGCTTCGACCTCCATGAGAAGTTTCGCCTCGCCGCCAAAAAGATGCGCGGCGCCGCTCACATCGAGCATGACGCCATCTGGCGCGTCGAGGGCCGCAAGCGGGGTGAAGCGGCGGCACCAATCGGCGATATCCTCCAGCGTTTGCGCTTCGGCTCTTGCATCGGCGTCGACGCAGACAAGGGCAGGATGCATGGCGCGCGCATCGGGCAGGCTCATGCCGGGTTTGAGGCCTAAAACCTTCGCCCGCACATCGACGGCGGAGAGCCTTTGCGCGTTGTCGATCTTGGCGACCGTCGCCAGCGGCGCGTCAGGCGACTTCCGCGCGCCTTGCGCGCGCATCAGCCGGATGATCCGATCGGTTGCGAGCGTGGGAAGACAGAGGGAGAGGAAACGCGTCACGGAAACATGCCTCTTCGTGATCCCAGAGAATGGAAAGGAGCTTGTCTCGATCGAAGCCGAACCGATCGGGACCGGCGCGCGCCTTGACGATGCGGAGGGACCAGCAGGCGAGGCCCGGCAGCGGCAAGCCCCTCGCCGCCGCCAAACGAGGCCCAACGCATGAAAAAATCTCGAACCGGGTTTGCGCGCTCGATGAAAGCTTGTGTGCGCCTCGAGCCATCCCGGAGGCGAGCATCAGGCCCGGCGTTCCGCTTTTTTGCGCGGCCAGAACCAAGCGGCGGGAGGCGGCGAGGCCATAGGCTTTTTCGAGGCTCCATATTTCGCCGATGACGGCGGCCGCGGCGCGGCATTTCAAGGCCTCTTCCATGGCCCATAGGCTCTCTTTCGCATTGAGCGTATGGACGAGGACGAGGCGGGTGGGATCGACGCCATGGAGCGCGAGCCCTGGCCCATAAGGCGCGCCATTTTCCAAGCGCGCGTAATCCTCGACGATCCAGATGATGCTGGATCGGCTTTCCGCGGCCTTCGCGGCGAACCGGGCCGACAGGGCGAGGGCGAAGCCCGAGGCTGCCGCGCCGTCGCCAGCGCGGCCCGGCGCGATCTCATGCAAGGCGCCGCGGCGAAGGCCGCCATGCAGCATCCGGTCGAGGCTGAAATTTTCGCCAAGGCTCACGGGCGCATCCTGGTGAGGAAGCGTAGACTCAGCCGAGCCCCCAGCCTCGATCCTGGCGATCCTTTGGCGCAAAAAATCCACTCGCGCCGAACTGCCGCGTTGCGACATCGGTTCGCTCCAATTCATTGATCTGGATTTAAGTTCTCTATTTGTTCTTATTGATTCCCGTTTCGGGCGGAAGAGTCAAGGGCTTTGCCCGCAGGATTTTTCGCAAGATTTTTTGAATATGAAATACGCGGGCGGGATATTAAAATTTAATCAAATGACAGCTCATTGCTTCACGTTCTTCGAGACGGCGATCGGCCGATGCGCCATCGTCTGGGGCGGGCGGGGCATCGTCGGCGCACAACTCCCGGAAGCTTGCGAGACCGAGACGCGCCGGCGTCTGCTCGATCGATTTCCGGATGCGCGGGAAGCGGTGCCGCCGCCCAATGCGGCGCGCGCGAAGGAAGGGATAGCGGCGCTTCTTCGCGGCGAGACGAGCGATCTTTCGACCGTTGCGCTCGACATGGATGCCGCGCCGCCGTTCCGCCGCCGCGTCTATGAGGCGACCCGCGCTATCTTGCCGGGAGAGACGCAGACCTATGGCGCCATCGCGCAAAAAATCGGCGCCGCCGGCGCGGCGCGGGCTGTGGGGCAGGCGCTCGGACGCAATCCTTTTGCGCTCATCGTGCCGTGCCATCGCGTGCTTGCGGCCAATGGCAAACTCGGCGGCTTTTCCGCGCATGGCGGCCTCGCGACGAAGCTCCGGCTCCTTGCGATTGAAGGCACACAGATGCGAGCCGCGCACGCCCGGACACAAAAGGAAACCGCCCGTCTTTTGTGACGAATCTCTTCACTGAGATTAGCAATGCGGACAGGTGTAGCCTCGCTCGGTTCACGCCTCGCCAGCGCGGGGGCTTCGCGCTTTCGTAAAACTTCAGCGGAGGCGCAATACAATGGATCAATCGGAAGAAATCCTCTGTCGCGATCAGCGACTGGCCGCCGCGCATTGAAATTGAAAGCAAGAGGACGAAATGGCTTGGCCGCAAACCCTGCGCCCACTGTCGCTGCCGGTCATCGGCGCGCCGCTTTTCATCATTTCAAATCCCGATCTCGTCATCGCGCAATGCAAGAATGGCGTGATCGGCGCCTTTCCCGCGCTCAACGCGCGCCCAAAGGAGAAGCTCGACGATTGGCTTGCTGCGATCACTTCCGAACTCGCGGCTTTCAAAGCCGCGCATTCAGAAGCCGAAGTCGCCCCCTTCGCGGTCAATCAGATCATTCACGCCTCGAACGACAGGCTCATGCATGACCTCGCGCTTTGCGCCAAATATAAAGCGCCCATCGTCATCACGAGTCTGGCCGCGCCGAGCGCGATTACGCCCCATGTCCACGCCTGGGGCGGGCTCGTCTTTCATGACGTCATCAGCGTCCGCCATGCGAAGAAAGCCATTGAGGCCGGCGTCGATGGGCTTGTCCTTGTCTGCGCCGGAGCGGGGGGACATGCCGGGACTCTTTCGCCTTTCGCTTTCGTCGAGGAGATCCGCAAATTCTGGCAGGGTCCGATTGCCCTGTCCGGAGCGATCGCGACCGGACGCGCGGTTCTCGCCGCCCGCGCGCTTGGCGCCGACTTCGCCTATGTCGGCACCAGATTCATCGCGACGGAGGAAGCCAACGCCGATGCGCGTTACAAACAGATGATTGTTGAGAGCGACGCCGCGGGGATCCTGACTTCGGCCTATTTTACCGGCGTATCGGGCAATTATCTGCGCCAGAGCGTCGTCGACGCTGGCCTCGATCCGGATGATTTGCCGGAGCGCGACAAAACGGCGATGAGCTTTGAATCGGCCAAAGCCACCGAGGCGGTCAAAGCCTGGCGCGATATTTATGGCGCCGGGCAGGGCGTTGGCGCCATCGACGACGTGTTGCCGGCGGCGGAGGTCATCGCTCGGATGCGCCGGGAATATCTTGCCGCGAAACAGGATCTCGCGAAGGGGTTTTGAACCTAACGCTCGAGCTTCCGAGCGTTAGGACGTAGGTGCTTAGACCGAATGCAGCACAAAGCGGCGATCGAGCTTTTGGGCTGGCCGCGCATTCATCGGGTAAAGCTTGGCGAAAGCCGCAATGTCCGCCGCTGCGACCTCGATCGGCTCGGCCAGCAGCATCCATTCGACGGTTTCGCTGCAGGGCGGCGTCGTGAGCGATCCAGAGTAGGCGTAATAGCCGAGTTTCGCGGGCAGCAAGCCTTTTGGATCGATGCCGGGGTCGGCTTTGACGGGCTCGCCTGCGGTCTGCGGCATGGTCGCCGCGATTTTCGCGAAAGCAGGGTTCGTTTTGCCGGCCGTCATCAGGACGCCGATCACGCCGAGAGACCCTGTGGCGTTGCGATGGACGAAATGCGCTTCCATCGCCGAGTGCTTGTCGTCGATGAGATGCTCGCTCGGGTGGTGGAAGTGAAACTGCGCCAATTTATAGGTTTGCGAGCCTACATTCAGCGCGCCGCCGTCGCCGAAATTGAGCTGAATCGTGTGGCCATTGTTGACGATCGTGTCCGGCCGCTCAGCCCAGGCGATTTCGAGCGGGGGCAGTCGCGCCTCGATCGAGGCGTCGATGGCGATCGGCGATTGCTGGCTTCCGACCGAACAGACGCGGTCGGCCGGATCGAGATCGCCCCAATGGTCGGGACCATGTGCGCCTTCATAGCTCCAATGCGGCCCCTCGGATGAAGATGCGGCGCGGGCGCAAAGCGGGCAGAGGGCGAGCCCTGTAAGCGCTTTCAACAGGTCACGACGATGCATGTCCAAATCCCCAATGAGAACATAAGCGATCTTAAGCAGGACATGCTTGGCAAGCAATGCTTTCTTGCTCGAGTTGTTTGATTTTAGATGATTTTCTTTTGAATCAATTGTCCGCTTTTTCGGACGCGTCGCTTAGAGCATGATGCCGAAAAGTGGAAACCGGTTTTCGGACGACATCATGCTCTAACTCTTTGAGAAGAGGCGGATTCAGACTTTGGACGAGATCGCGTTGCGATTCCGTCCAAAGTCATCCGGCTCTAGGGCGGTCTCGACCGAAAATGCTCTAAGCTCGTCTGCCCGAGGCCCTGTTGGCGCGCAGCCCGGCGATAGCAAGAACAAAAAATGCGCCGGCTGGCGCGCCCCAGTCCTTTATGCTTGGCGCGTAGCGGCGCAGCCATGCTTCGACATCGGGATCGGAGCCGATGACGTCGCCCGCGATCCAGCCGAGCAAGGCGGCGCCAAACCAGACCAGAGCCGGAAAGCGGGTGAGAAGCGAGAGGACCAGAGTCGAGCCGAAGACGATCAGCGGAATTGATAAGGCGAGGCCGAAAAGGATCAGCCATTTCGATCCTTTCGCGGCGCTTGCGATCGCCACGACATTATCGAGCGACATCACCGCGTCGGCGACGACAATAATTCGGATCGACGCCCAAATCGTCTCAGCTGGAGTGACCTCTTTGCCGGGCCTTTGCTCGGCGACGAGTTGGATCGCGATCCAAAGCAAAAGCGCGCCGCCGACAATCTTGAGGTAGGGAACAGCCAGCGCTTCCACGACGAGCGACGTGAAGATGACGCGCAACATCACCGCCGCGCCGGCGCCGAGCAGGATCGCGACCTGGCGTTGCCGGCGCGGCAGCGAGCGACAGGCGAGCGCAATGACTACGGCGTTATCGCCGGACAACAGGATATCGATCCAGATGATCTGGAGCAGTGGAATAAGGAAAGCTGTCGCCTCGGGGTTCATCGGCTGGAGCTAGGTCAGGAATGGAGCGGGGTCAAGCTCCGGGTCAAGCTTGGCCTTGTTGCGCGCAAGGCCGCCGCGCAGCTTCACCGCCATGACCAGGATCGCGATGACGGCGGCGCGCACCGCCGCGTCGAGAGTTGGCCGCTGCGTTTTCGCCGCGTCTGGGGTCCGCCGGCGCCGCGCAAGTCGCGGAATGTGGATGAACCCGACGGACCCGGCCTTCATCAGGGCGAGGGAGAGATACAGCGTCTGATTGCAGACATAATCGCCGGCGTTGATCGACAAGCGGGCCTTGATCCCGGCGCTGCTCATCGCGGCCGCGATGAGAGCAGAAGGAAAAGTGGATTTCGCCGTGAATGGCGCGCCCGGAACGATGGCGCGAGATCTCGCTCTCGCGCCGGCGGCGTCGGGACGAAGCAGGCTGACGCGGTTCAGGGCGCGCGTTTCGACGCAAAAAGCTTTTCGGCGCGCCGCGAGGCCAAAATGCAATGCCGCATCCGGCTTAATCGTTTCGGCCAAAGTCTGAAGCCGAGGCGCGATCTCGGCATAGACGACGGGCAGGACATCGAGTTCGAGCGTGACGCCAAGCCGCGCCAGTCTTGGCCTATGCTTACGGAGCGCCGCGACCATCCGCTCTGTGGGATTGTTCGCGACGCCTGGAAATCCGCCAAAACCAGTAACAAGAATGCGAACAGGTCCTATTGTCACGCTGGTTTCGCCTCGGACCGTCCAGAATCCGTGTTGGGGCTGGCGCACTAACAGAAGACAAAATTGACTAATCGATAAGGCCTATCAGCATCCATCGCCGGTAAGCGGGGCAACCGTCGAGCGCAGCCTCTAAAGTTCCAAGAACGTCTCGAACCCGCCGTAGATCATGCGCTTGCCGTCGAACGGCATGTTCGACATGAAGTCCTTCAATCGGGGATCCACCATCACCTTCGCGTTGATTGCGTCGCGCTGCTGGCGCGATTCATAGACGATCCAGGAGAAGATGACGACTTCGTCCTCCTTCGCTTGCACGGCGCGTGGGAAAGAGGTGAGTTCGCCATAGGGCACATCGTCGCCGATGCATTCCACATAGGCGAGCGCGCCGCATTCCTTCCAGACCTCCCCAGCCTTCCGCGCCATCGCCTTGTAGGCCTCAATGTTTTGCTTTGGCGCCGCGAGCACGAAACCGTCGACATAGGCCATCAAGCCCTCCTTTGTTTGAATTGACCAAAGAACGATCGAGCAGGGCGAAGCCGACAGCATTCCCTCGATTTCGTCTTCGCATCCCTGGCTCGGGCGCTTAGAACGCCTCGACGATGGCGCCGCGGCGCAAACAAGCCTTCAACGCCGCCCGAATAACTAGGCTCCAACCGCTTAATGTCAAAGGCGCGAAACGCGGCGCGCGGCGCTGCGCCAGGCTCGGAAGATAATTGACAGCCTATTGTCTAAATGACAATATATAAACATGTCTACCGCCGTAACCGCCGCCTTGACGGATCTTGTCACCGATCTTGTCCTGGAGACCTTTCGACTCAACGGCCGGCTGCTGGCGGAGGGGGACGCGCTGGTGGCCGATCTCGGTCTGACCAGCGCGCGATGGCAGGTGCTCGGCGCAATCGCGTTGTCTCCGGTCCCGATCTCCGTGGCCCATATCGCGCGGAACATGGGGCTGACGCGTCAGGCGGTGCAGCGGCTTGTGAATGAGATGGCGGCCGACGGGCTTTTGCGCTTCGAGCCCAATCCGCATCACCGTCGGGCCAAGCTGGTGCTTCTGACGTCTCGCGGGCAGGCGGCCTATGACGCGGCGATGCAGCGTCAGGGGCCGTGGGCGGCCAATCTCATGGGCGGGATGAGCGCCGAACGGATCGAAGCTGCGACGGAGACCTTGCGCGCCGTTCGCGAACGTCTCGAACACCCGGAAAAAGGCGACGACAATGCTTAAAATCATCCATCCAATTGCAGGAATCATTGGCTTTCTGACGATTCTCACTTTCTGGACCTCCACCGTCGCATCGGAGCTGTTCGGCTCTCTTGAGACGGTCGTCGCCGTAAAACGGGCGATCCCCTGGGGGCTGCTGATCCTTGTCCCAGCGCTGGCCATCGCCGGAGCTTCTGGCTTCAAACTGGCGGGCGCCTCGAGCGACCCTCGGGTCATCGGAAAGAAACGCCGGATGCCGTTCATTGCCGGCAATGGACTATTCATTCTGATTCCGAGCGCGCTTTATCTCGCCGCACTTGCCTCCCGCGGCGAGTTAGGGCCGCTTTTTTACGGCGTTCAGGCAATCGAATTGATCGCAGGCGCTGTCAATCTCTCGCTTATGTCGCTCAACATTCGCGATGGCTTTCGGCTCACCGGCAGGCTTTCCGATCTGAGGCGTCAGGCGGCGACGGACTAAGCATGTTCCAATAAGGTGATCGACTTTTTCGATCGGATGGCTCCATCTGATCGGGATGCGTTCAAGAGCGCTTTCAGATCCGCAAGTATCAAAAAGCAGCTGTAGATCTTCATATTATCGCATTTTCTTAACGCGAACCGGCATCCACTTCGCTCGAAAATGCTCAAGGAGAGGAATTGACCCAATACCAGCGCTCTCATCACATTCTTCCCAGCGCATCGACGATGCTCGGCGTCTGCCTGACCGGAATCGGCCTTGTCAAAGTTGCCGAAGCGGATTTGGGCCCGACCCATGTCGATGAATATCTGGCTTTGAACAGTCTGGTCTTTCTGGTCAGCTGCATCTGCTCTTATGCATCCATCAGGGCCGACGAGCAAAAGCCGTCCGTCCTTAAGCTGGAACAGATCGCCGATGTCTTTTTTATGATCGGCTTGACGGTCATGGCGGTTGTTTCGCTCCTCTTCGCTTACGAGTTTGTCTGAGCGTGGCCATGACGCCCGCCTCAACTTTGGTGGAGAAGCCTGACAAGACGGGCTTGCGGCGGCCAGGGAGCGCTTGAACGCTAGGTAAAGCGCTAAAAGGCGGGGTCGCCTTTGCGGCCGGCGCATGCTAGCTGACGAGTTCCGAGGACTTGAGGGTCCGTCAGCGCAAGAGACGCAAATGACCGATTTTTTCCGCGAAGTCTCAGAGGATGTTCGCCGCGACCGCGTTATTCGCATCTGGACCAAATACCAATATTGGCTCATCGCCTTGGCTTTGCTGATTGTCGCGGGGACGGCGGCGTGGCGCGCCAATGTGAATTTTCGCGAAGCGGCGGCCGAGGCTGCGGGATCGCAATACGAGGCCGCGCTGCAATTGTCCCACGAGAAAAAATCGGTGGAGGCGGAGGCTGCATTCGAGGCGATCGCCAAGACCGCTCCCAAAGGATACGCCAGCCTCGCGCGGCTGCGGGCGGCCGATGAAATCGCCTCCCGCGATCCCGATCTCGCGATCAAGGCCTATGACGCGCTGGCCGCCGATCCAGCCTATGACCAAGCGTTCCGGGACGTGGCGCGGTTGCGCGCGGCGATGCTGGCGGTGGATAGGAGCGAGCCGAGAGACGTCGAGCCAAGGCTCAGCCTGCTGTCCGCTCAGTCTTTCCCCTATCACAATACGATCCGCGAATTGCTGGGCTTGTCGGCGCTGAAGCGGAGCGATTTCGAGGCCGCCGGCCGCTGGTTCGAGGCGATCCTCTCCGATCAGCAAGCGTCTCCGGCGCTACGCCAGCGGGCGGAAGCCTTCCTCGGTTTGGTCCAGGCGGGACCGCTTTTGATTGAAAAATCACCGCCTGAAAAATCGTCTCCAGAAACAGCGCCGCCGCAAGCGGCGCCGGCGGGGGCGGCGCCCTCGAAGTGATGTTTACAATCGCGATCATCGGCCGCCCGAATGTCGGCAAATCGACCCTGTTCAACCGGCTTGTCGGCAAGAAGCTTGCTCTGGTCGACGACCGCCCCGGCGTGACCCGCGACCGCCGCGAGGGCGAGGCCAAGCTCGGCGACCTTGTCTTCAAAATCATCGACACCGCTGGCCTCGAGGAAGGCGACAGCGCTTCCTTGCCCGGCCGGATGCGGGCGCAGACGGAAATGGCGATCGAACTCGCCGACGCGATTTTCTTCGTATTCGATTCGCGCATTGGCCTGACCCCGGACGACCGCTTTTTCGCCAATCTTGTTCGTCGCGCCGACAAACCCTTGATCCTCATCGCCAATAAGGCCGAAGGCCGGGCCGGGCAGGCGGGCGCGATCGAGGGCTACGATCTGGGCCTCGGCGAACCCGTGCCGCTTTCGGCCGAGCATGGCGATGGGTTCGCCGAGCTTTACGCCGCCTTGCGCGAGGCGCTCCCGGAGGAGACCGAACTGCCCGCCGAGCGGGGAGAAAGCGAGGCGCGGCTCGTTCTCGGCGAAGACGAGGACGGCTCGGAACTCGACATCACGAAGCCTCTGCGGATCGCCATCATCGGCCGCCCGAATGCCGGCAAATCAACTTTGCTCAATCGCATCCTGGGGCAGGACCGGCTGTTGACCGGACCGGAACCCGGCCTCACGCGCGATACGATCGGCATCGATTTCGAATGGCGCAATCGCAAGATCAAGATGTTCGACACCGCCGGCTTGCGCCGGCGGGCGCGGATCGAGGACAAGCTCGAAAAACTCGCCGGAGCCGACGCCCTGCGCGCGGCGAAATTCGCCGAAGTCGTGGTGCTCCTACTCGATGCGACGATCCCTTTCGAGAATCAGGACCTGACCCTCGCCGATCTCGTCGAACGCGAGGGCAGGGCGCTGGTCATTGGCCTGAACAAATGGGATCTGATCGAGGCCAAGGGCTCGAAACTGTCCGAACTGCGCGAGGCGGCTTCAAAACTGCTGCCGCAGGTCAAGGGCGCGCCTGTCGTCCCGGTTTCCGGCGCGACCGGCGAGGGCGTCGAAAAGCTGATGGAGGCGATCGTGCGCGTCCATGAGATCTGGAACAAGCGCATCTCCACCGCGCGGCTCAATCGCTGGCTCGCGGGGGCGCTTGAACAGTCGCCGCCTCCCGCCGTCTCGGGCCGCCGGATCAAGATCCGCTATATGACCCAATTGCGGGCGCGCCCGCCCTATTTTATCCTGTTCGGCAATCAGCTCGACGCTTTGCCGACCAGCTACGAACGCTTCCTCGTCAACGGCCTGCGCCAGGCATTCGATCTGCCGGGAGTCCCGATCCGCATGTCGAAGAAAACCAGCGAGAACCCGTACGGGCACCGGAAATCGCGGCAGAGGTAGGGCTCGGGCGATTTAGGTTAAGTGGGCGTGAGGCAGGGCGCTCGGGTTCGCTTGCTTTTCGATTGTCGTAGGGAAGGACGGACCGCATTGCCCGAGGGACGCGAAAATCCAGGATGGGGCCGCTATCTGCTTTGGCCAGTCGAAGCGCTCGTTATTCTCTATGTCGCTCTCGACAGCATTTTTACCCCGCTGTTTCTCCCTATCATTCGATGGACGGCGAAGCTTCGCCTCATCATCCGGTTGCAGGCGATCGTCGAGCGTCTGCCCCCTTATGGGATTCTCGGTCTGCTTGCGGTTCCTTTCGCGATCGCCGAACCGGCCAAAGTCTACGCCTTGGTTCTGGTCGCCACGGGGCATCTTGCCATTGGACTTGGCATTTTCGTTTTGGCCTATCTTCTCAGCCTAGTCGTGATGGAGAGAATTTATGACGCAGGCCGGGAAAAACTCAGAACCATCGTCTGGTTCGCCAAGCTCATGGATTGGCTCGTCGGCTTTCGCGACAGCCTCATTGCCTGGGTCAGGTCGACGCAGGCCTGGGCTTTCGCGGCGAGGGTCAAACAAAGGGCCCGCGGCATGATCGCGCGGGTCCGGCTGCGTCTTCGCGTCGACTGAGGTCTCCGTCTTGGACCGAACCTCGGTCCTGAGGCCAAAGGTCCAGCGCGGCGCCAACCTGGTCCGGTCGAACTCTTGTGGCCCTGATGCGGCGCGCCTATGCTAGAATGATGACTGGCGCTGACATGAAAAACAATTCTTCCGGCCCTCCCTATCAATCGGAGGCCGGCGCGAAGGCGCGGTTTGACGACGCCAGCGAATTCGACGCTTTTGAACCGTCGCCTCCGCGCCGGCGCAGGTTCCGCCCTGTCCCGGTCCGGATCATCCTGCCCAATCTGGTGACTTTGCTGGCGCTGTGCATGGGCCTCACCGCCATTCGTTTCGCGGTCGAGGGAAAGTTCGAAACAGCGGTCATCGCCATTGTCATCGCCGCCATTCTCGATGGATTGGATGGCCGCATCGCCCGCGCGCTGCGCGGCACGTCGCGTTTTGGCGCTGAACTGGATTCGCTGGCCGATTTCGTCGATTTCGGCGTCGCTCCGGCGCTCATCCTCTATTTCTGGAGTCTGCACGAAATCAAGAGCCTTGGCTGGTTCGCGGCGCTTGTCTTCGCGATCGCGGCGGCGCTGCGGTTGGCGCGTTTCAACGTCATGATCGACGATCCCGGTCGGCCGGTCTGGCAGGCGCGTTTTTTCACCGGCATGCCGGCGCCCGCCGGCGCCATCGTCAGCCTGTTGCCGCTCTACCTTCATCTCTCGGTTCTCGAGGTTCCGAATGTGCGCGGCCTCGTCCCCTTTGAGATCGTTTACGTTCTGATCATCGCCTTCCTGATGGCGAGCCGCATCCCGCATTTTTCCGGCAAGAAGACCGGCCGCGTGCCGCGCGAATATGTGATTGTCGTCCTTTTCGCGGTGGTCGCCTGCATTCTCCTGCTCGCGACCTTTCCAATGGAAATGCTCGTCTGCCTGGCCTTGATCTATCTCGCGACAATTCCCTTCGCGGTCCGCCGGTTCAAGGCCTACGAATTGGCCGACCTCAAACTCGCCGAGTTGGCGAAGAATTCGCCCGTGGCTTCCTCCGCTGCGCCGTCGCATGAGAACTCGCCCTAAAAGGGGGGAGTCCGTTTGCGCCCTTCGCGCGCGGGACTTGGCAAATACGCGGCGCCGGTTCACAAAGGCTTTGTTCTCGATTAGGGTCCCGGCCAATTGCCGCGCCGGATTCTTGTCGGATCTTGCAGGATCTTGCCGGATGTTCGCGCCCGAGTCGTCGAAGCTGGGCGCCAATCTCCGCTTGATCTTCAACCTCTTGGTTTGCTTACGGTGTTTGCAGCTGTCGATACGCCTCCCGCGCCAGGGCCGAGCCGCGGAACCAAGAGGACGGCTTAAGTACAAGGAAAGAAATGTCGAAAGAAGAATTGCTTGAATTTCCAGGCGTTGTCGTCGAACTGCTCCCGAATGCGACTTTTCGCGTCAAGCTTGAGAATGAACACGAGATTATTGCCCACACCGCCGGAAAAATGCGCAAGAATCGCATCCGCGTTCTGACCGGCGATAAAGTTCTCGTTGAAATGACCCCCTATGACCTGACCAAAGGTCGCATTACCTATCGGTTCAAGTGATCGGGGATTTTGCAATGGACCGCCGCCGTGACCGCTGAAGACAAGGCTTGGCGGCCAAGGCTGGTTCTGGCCTCCGCGTCGCCGCGACGGCTCGAATTGCTGCAGCAGATCGGGATCGAGCCAGACGCCTTGCTCCCCGCAGACATCGATGAGACCCCCGGCAAGAACGAATTGCCGCGGACCCTGGCGGCGCGTCTCGCGCAAGAGAAAGCGAGAGCGGCGGCAAGAATCGCGGCGGCGACGCCTGAACTCGCCAATGGTTATGTCATCGGCGCCGACACCGTCGTCAGCGTTGGCCGCCGCATTCTTCCCAAATGCGAAGTGGTGGCGGAGGCGGCGCAATGTCTGCGTCTTCTGTCCGGGCGGGCGCACCGGGTTCACACCGGCGTGTGCCTGATCACGCCGAAGGGCCAGGAGCGCCACAAGATCGTCGAGACGCGGCTGCGCTTCAAGCGCCTCTCGTCGAGCGAAATCGAAGCCTATCTCGGCTCAGGCGAGTGGCGCGGCAAGGCGGGGGGCTATGCGATCCAGGGCCTTGCCGGCGCATTTGCCTTGAAGCTCATTGGCTCCTATTCTTCGGTTGTCGGGCTGCCGCTTTACGAAACCATGTCCTTGCTGACCGGCGAGGGTTATCCGGCTCATCTTTCCTGGCTGAACCGGGTTTGATGACATCCCCTCATGTCTTGCCGTTTCGGACGTCGCCGATGCATCCCGGAAAGCCAGACCCTCATGCCAGCGGCGACCCTTCCAAAGCGCCTGCGCGGCCCTGCCCGATCTGCGGCAAACCCTCCGTTCTCGAAATGCGTCCATTTTGTTCGAAGCGATGCGCGGACATTGATTTGCATCGCTGGCTTGGCGGCGTCTACGCGGTTCCCGCCGAGCCCGCCGGCGGCGCGCCCTCCGATCCGGCCGAGCCGAACGAGGAATGACGAGATATGTTTGGCGGCCTCGCCGCTGGCTTGGCGGGTTGGCGCCCTTGCTCCAATGACGGCGTGACGCGCGAACATGTTTTTTGCCCTTTCCAAGATCTTCTGGCTCCTTGCCGAGCCGGTCTCTCTGCTCATTATTTTGGGCGTCCTCGGCGCTCTCCTCGGCTTCACCCGCTTCGCGCGGACGGGGCGGGCGATCATGGCCGGCGCGCTTATCGCGCTTGCGATCATCTCATTCACGCCGCTTTCCGCGGCGCTCATCCGGCCCCTGGAGGATCGGTTTCCAGCCGCAAGCCTCCAGGGGCCGGCGCCCGCCGGAATCATTGTTCTTGGGGGCGCGCTCCTGCAAAACAAATCGGAGGCGCGCGGACAGGCGATCCTGACCGGAGACGCCAATCGGCTCACCAGCGGCGTCGAATTGGCGCGGCGATTTCCGACGGCGCGGCTCGTCTTTACCGGCGGGTCGGGGAAACTTATCGACGTGGGCGCGCCCGAAGCTGATGGCGTGCGGAATTTCTGGCTGGCGCTCGGCGTGCCGGAAGAGCGCATGAGCTTTGAAACAAGGTCCCGCAATACTTGGGAAAATGCGCTCTTCACGCGCGACCTCCTCAAGCCGCGACCCGACGAGACCTGGCTTCTTGTGACGTCGGCCTGGCACATGCCGCGCTCTGTAGGCATATTCCGGCGCCTGGGTTTTAACGTGATCCCTTATCCGGTCGCCTATCGCACCTTTGGCGACTCGCGAGACTTTCTGTCGAGTGCGAAGCTCGGGGAAAGACTGTTCATGTTTGAGTTCGCCATCCGCGAATGGATCGGCCTATTAGCTTATCGCTTGACCGGAAAGATAGACGCGCTGTTTCCCGCGCCATGACCGAACGCGCCTGATTGAATCCACCATTATTTATCCGACTTGGACCGAATATAGTTGAGGCCCGCCATGCCTATGACCCTCGTCATCGCCAACAAGGCCTATTCGTCGTGGTCGCTCCGGCCGTGGATCCTGATGCGCCATTTCAACATCGCCTTCGACGAGATCGTCATTCCTCTCGGGCGCGAGGAGAGCAGAGCGGAGATCTTGCTCCATTCCCCGAGCGGAAAGTGCCCGGCCTTGCGCGATGGCGGCGTCAGCGTGTGGGAGTCTTTGGCGATCATCGAATATCTCGCCGAGCGGCATCCGGATTGTGCGATCTGGCCGAGGGAGAAAGCAGCGCGGGCGCAAGCGCGTTCGCTGGCCGCCGAGATGCATTCAGGCTTTGTCGGGCTGCGCGCGCATTTGCCGATGAACATGCGCAGGCCGGTCCGCCGATTCGAGCTGACGCCGGAGGCGGCGGCCGATGTCGCGCGCCTTGAACAGGCTTTCGCGCAGGCGCGCAAGGAATTCGGCGATGGCGGGACCTTTCTCTTTGGCGATTTCTGCGCCGCGGATGCGATGTTCGCCCCGGTGGTCAACCGTCTGCATGTCTATGATGTGGCGGTGACGCCGCCGACCCGCGCCTATATGGATGCGATGATGGCGCTGCCGGCCTGGCTGGCGTGGAGCGCGGATGCCGCCGCGGAGGAGTGGATTATCGAAAAATACGAACGCGCTTAGGCCTGGGTCGAAGCGGCGTCAGGGCAAGGCCCAAGGCCGGAAGAGGAAGACCATCAAAAAGGGGGCATCCGTCCGGGACGCGCCCGTCGCCAAGCCGCCTCGTCGAGGAAAAGCGCCTGTCCCCAGCCTTTGGCCTTGCCGGCGAGCCGAGAAATTCTTCGCCCGCCGCTCAATATTCTTGCCCTTACGCCCTACAAGCACGATTTATAAGAGCGTCAAGCATCTCCTAACTTTAAGCGCGCGAGGATCCAAGTGAGCCGTTCAGAGGACAAAGGCGGGGCCCTCGCGCCGAAGTCCAGCACGAAATCCGACATCGATTTGTTTCTAGGCGCCGCGGCGAAGCTGCCCGCGCCGGCCGCCACGGCGCGCGGAAAGCTCATTTTTGCCTTGGATGCGACGATGAGCCGGCAATCCACCTGGGATCTTGCGCAAACGCTTCAAACCAAAATGTTCGCGACCGCGGCGGCGCATGGCGGCCTCGAGGTGCAGCTTGTCTATTATCGGGGATTTGGCGAGTGCAAGGCCTCGCGTTTCATGACCGGCGGGCAGGGCCTTGCCGGGCTCATGACTCAAATCGCCGTGCGGGCCGGCCAGACGCAGATCGAAAAAGTTTTGCGTCATGTCCTCGACGAAACGCGGAAGAATCCGGTTCGCGCGCTTGTCTTCGTCGGCGACGCCATGGAGGAGCAATTCGATGCTCTGGCCGCGGTCGCCGGAGACCTTGGACTTTTGGGCGTGAAGGCGTTCTTGTTCCAGGAAGGTCGCGACAGGACCGCCGAACAGGCGTTTCGCCACATCGCCTTGCTGACCGGGGGGGCCTATGCAACCTTCGATTCATCGGCGCCCGAACGGCTCGTCGCGCTTTTGTCGGCGGTCGCGGCCTATGCCGCCGGGGGACGGCGCGCGCTTGAATTCGAGGCGCGGGCGCGCGGCGCGGCCGCGGCGGACCTTCTATTAGCGCAATTGCGTTGAGTGGCGCGGGATGATTTATCTTCTTGCCGGGTTGGCGGCGTTCTGGCTCGGGCTCTCCGCGCTCAAGGCTTTCACGCGGGCCAATCCCGCCGCGCTTGCGCGGCTCATCAGGGCCGGCGCCGGAGCGGCGACGCTGCTCGCGGCTCTGTTCCTCCTATTGCGCGGGCGCTTCGACATGGCGATTGGTCTTGGCGGTCTTGGCGCCTGGCTGCTGAAGCTCGGCAGCGGATCGCCATGGCGAATGTTCAAGCCGGTTGGCGGGGCGGCCGGCCGGGTTTCCTGCGTCAGGTCGGCGATGATCGAGATGGAACTCGATCATGAAACGGGCAAGATGCGCGGGACGATCCTGGCCGGTCCGGACGAAGGCAAACTGTTAGACTCGCTGACCCGGCCGCAATGCGAATCCCTCTATTGCCTGTGTTGCAGGGACGATCCCGAGGGCGCCCGGCTTCTGGAGGCCTATCTCGACCGCCGGTTTTCCGGATGGCGTCCGACAGGTCAAGACCAGGGCGACTCGGGGCCCGCTGGCGCGCGGCGCGGTTCGGGAGCCATGTCCAAGGATGAAGCGTATGAAGTTCTGGGACTTCAAAAAGGCGCTTCGCGCGAGGAAGTCGTTCGTTCGCACCGGTCGCTGATGAAAAAGCTGCATCCAGATCGCGGCGGGACGACGGATCTCGCGGCGCGGGTCAACGAAGCGAAAGATGTCCTGATGCGGCGTCATCAGTAGGTCCAGGGTTCTTGAGAGCATCTTAGGCGAATCGGATAGAGGTGAGCCGCGGCCGCGGCGGGAGCTTCAGTCTTTGGTCGGGAAACAGGAAAATCCGGAGCGCTTCAGCGCCTTGCAGGCCAGTTCCGCACTTTCGGCCTGGAGGCCGGCAAAACGGGCCCTGTAGAGCGTTTCCGAACCCTTCTGCACTTTCTCGGTAAAGGGCTGCGCGGCGGTCAGCGCTTTGGGGCCTTCGGTTTTGGCCCGGGCGAGGAGCGCGTTCGCCTTTATCACATCGTCCGTGGCGCCGATCTGGATCATCCAGCCGCTGCGGGCGGCCGCCGGCCGGTGAGCCTCGGCGACCTTTATGCTGTCGCTGCGATCGGACTCCGGCCTGGCTGCCGATGTTTTCTCCTGCCCCCGATCCTTGACGGTCGCCGGCGCGGCGCCGGAGCGGGTCGCCGCAGGCGTGGCGGTCGCCGAGGCTCCAGAAGCTCGTCCAGGGCGCGCAGTCGAACCGTCGAGCGCCGGGGTCTTGGAATTGTTCTCTTTCGTCGCAGAATGCGGATCGGCGGAGAAAGGTTTGCCTCCCGAGACAAAGGCGGGCCGGGGCTTATCGAAAGAGACGTCGGGGCTGATGGAGGCAACCTGAATCGGATCGACCGCTGGCGTTGGCTTGGGCGGGGTGGATGGCAGAGCCAGCTTCTGTCCGGCATTCTGTTCAGGCTTGGTCTCGGCGTCTTGCCGGAGCGAGCCGAATGGACGATTTGCGCTGGGCTGCGGGAGCTTTACGGCCTCGGCGTCGGCGCTCCCGGCGCCGGTCTCAGAAATCGCGGCGGCGGTTCGAACGGTAGCGCCATTTTCGATCTGGTCTTCGATCAAGTCCGCCATGATCCGGTCGCGGGAGGGAGCGCTTGCGCCGCCCAGAACCACCGCGACGATATAATGTCCATCGCGCTTGACCGAGGTCAGAAGATTGAAGCCGGACGCGCGCGTATAGCCGGTCTTGATGCCGTCCATTCCCTCGACGCGGCCGAGGAGATGGTTGTGGTTCATGATCGTCGCGCCGCCATAGTAGAAGGCATGGGTCGCGAAATAGCGATAATAGCGCGGGAAGCGCTCCTGGACGGCGCGACCCAGAATCGCCAGGTCATGCGCGCTCGTCACCTGCGCATTGTTCGGGAGGCCGGAGGCGTTCTCGAAATGCGTGCGGCTCATTCCCAGCGCATGCGCCTTGCGGGTCATCAGTTCAGCGAAACCTTCTTCATCGCCGCCAACCGTTTCGGCGATCGCGACCGCTATGTCATTGGCCGAACGGGTGACGATGGCCTTGATCGCATCGTCGACGCTGATGGTTTGGCCCGGTCTGAGGCCGAGCTTGGTCGGCGCCTGCGCCGCCGCGCGGTGGGAAACCCGAATGTCGCTGTCGAGGCGCAGGCGGCCTTGTTCGAGCTGCTCGAACAAAAGATAGAGCGTCATGACCTTGGTGATCGACGCTGGATGGCGGAGATCGTTTTCGTTGCGCGCGTAAAGCGTGCGGCCGGAGTTGCCGTCGACGACGATCGCCGCGATATTGGCGTGAGAGGTTCCAGGCTGGCCGCGGGTGGGGCGGAAGAAGTGCGCGTGATGCCCATGGTGCGCGCGATGCGCGAAATGCGGGCGGGGGGCGTGATGGCGCTGGTGGTGGTGACGCGCCTGCGCGGGCGCCGCTGGAAGCCCCTCCAGCGCCAAGGCGATCGTGAAACCAAATAGGGCGACGGCAATCTTTCTGCGACGAACGGTCGCGCCCAGCTTCGACATGTCCAGCATCCTCGACTTCACCTTGGAATGGCCTTCGCTGCAACGCTAATTCCGCTGGGTTACCGGCGGGTTAAGAGACCAAATTGCAGCTTTATCGGCGGTTTCTGTTCGACTCTATGTTGCACTGCGATATCAACTTGACGTGATTTGTGCGCTGCACTATAAGAAGGTTCTGCAGGCTGGACAACAGGCTTGCGGGATTAGCCGCCTCCGATCTCGGAAGAGTCGGCGCATGCTCTATGAAGGAAGAGAAAATGGCCTATCAGTATGATGATTTCCAACAGGTTGGCAAAGAGCAGCTCGAAGCGGTGACGACGACGACCGCCTCGCTGGCCAAGAGCTGGCAGACGATCGCAGCAGAGGCGACCGAATTTTCCAAGAAGTCTCTGGAGACGAACTCGGCCTTCCTTGAAAAGCTGCTTGGCGCGAAGTCATTCGATACCGCCATTCAGATCCAATCGGAATATGCCAAGACGTCCTATGCCGGCTTCATCGCTCAGGCGACCAGACTTGGCGAACTCTATTCCAACCTCGCCAAGGAGGCTTTCAAGCCGATCGAAGCGGCGATCACCAAGGTTCAGAGCTCCGTCAAGGGATAAGCTGATTCGCTCGGCGCGAAACGCTGAGCGAAGCCTTCATCATAGGGCGCGGTCGACATGATCGCGAAAACAAGATCGCGATTCGATTGGTTTGCATCCTGAAGGGCTCGGCTTTTGCCGAGCTTTTTTTTGCCGAAATTCCGAATCGAAATGCTGCCTAGTTTCTTGGCACCGCAGCATAACCGCATAGCATGGCGTTGCCATGACCTCTAAGCGATGGCGCGTTTTTTGCTCAAAATCGAATATGGCTCAACCCGCGAGCCAGGGCTAAGATTTGGAAGTCGACCAAGGCGCGGCGCCCGCGTGTGGCGTTTCCCTCTTGCCGGTCAATTCCCTCTTGCCGGCAAGGCGCGCGCGTTGTTCACTAAGGTTTCGCCACTAGCCAAAAGCATGCGGCGAGATATCTATTGATGAGGGCGAGGACTTCGGTGTGACGGACGGACTTCTTCGGCGTTCTCATTTCAGGATTGACCAGGCGGGGCGCGCCGAATTGCGTGCGCCGGCCGGCGCCGGCCCCGCTTTTTTGGCGGGTCGGAACCGCGGCGCCAAGGACCCGCAAAGGGGCGGCGAGGGCGGTCCTGGTTCTGGGACCGCGGTCATCACGCGGCCGAAAACGCAGACCCGCCGTCCGAGCATGTATCGCGTCCTGCTCTTGAATGATGACTACACGCCGATGGAATTCGTGGTGGCCGTCTTGAAGAAATATTTCAACAAGGGTCCCGAAGAGGCGACGCGAATTATGCTTCATGTTCATCAGCATGGGGTCGGAGAATGCGGCGTCTTCACCTACGAAGTCGCCGAGACCAAGGTAACGCAGGTCATGGATTACGCCCGCAAGCATCAGCACCCCCTGCAGTGCATCATGGAAAAAAAATGAGAGGTTGGAGCCTATGCCGTCGTTCTCCCGCAATCTCGAACAGTCGCTGCATCGCGCCCTCGCCGTCGCCAACGAGCGCCATCACGAATACGCCACGCTGGAGCATCTTCTGCTCAGTCTGACGGACGACACCGATGCGGCGGCGGTCTTGCGCGCTTGCTCGGTCGATCTCGATCTCTTGAAGAAAAATCTTCGCGAATACATCGATCAAGAGCTCGACAATCTGGTTAGCGACGGGCGTGAGGACGCCAAGCCGACGGCGGGATTCCAGCGCGTCATTCAGCGCGCGGTCATTCACGTTCAGTCCTCCGGCCGGGAAGAAGTCCTTGGCTCGAACGTGCTTGTCGCGATCTTCGCCGAACGCGAGAGCCATGCCGCCTATTTCCTGCAGGAGCAGGATATGACCCGTTACGACGCGGTCAATTACATCAGCCACGGCATCGCCAAACGGCCTGGCTTGACGGACGCCTCGAAGCCGCCGCGCGGCGTTGACGACGACGGCGAAGGACGCGAGGCAAAGGAAGGCAAGGAAGGCGGCGACTCCAAGAAGAAAGAGGGAGCCCTCGACGCCTATTGCGTCAATCTCAACAAGAAGGCGCGCGACGGCCGCATCGATCCGCTGATCGGCCGCGAGGCGGAAGTGCAGCGCACCATCCAGGTCCTGTGCCGTCGGCACAAGAACAATCCCTTGCTGGTCGGCGATCCCGGCGTCGGCAAGACCGCCATCGCCGAAGGGCTCGCGCGCAAAATCGTCAAGAGCGAAGTGCCTGAAGTCCTTGCCGAAGCGACCGTCTTTGCCCTCGATATGGGCACGCTGCTCGCCGGCACCCGCTATCGCGGCGATTTCGAAGAGCGCCTGAAGCAGGTGATGAAGGAAATCGAGAACCATAAGAAGGCGATTCTCTTCATCGATGAGATTCACACTGTGATCGGCGCCGGCGCCACCTCCGGCGGCGCCATGGACGCCTCGAATCTTTTGAAGCCCGCGTTGGCCCAAGGCACGCTGCGCTGCATCGGCTCGACGACCTATAAGGAATATCGCCAATATTTCGAGAAGGACCGCGCTCTCGTGCGGCGGTTCCAGAAAATCGACGTCAATGAGCCCTCGATCCCCGATGCGATCGAGATCATGAAGGGGCTCAAGCCCTATTTCGAGGAATTCCACAAGATCCGCTACACCAACGAGGCGGTCAAAGCCGCGGTGGAGCTGTCGGCGCGCTATATTCACGACCGCAAGCTTCCGGACAAGGCGATCGACGTGATCGACGAAACCGGCGCGAGCCAGATGCTGCTGCCCGAAGGCAAGCGCAAGAAGACCATCGGCATCAAGGAGGTCGAGGCGACCATCGCGACAATGGCGCGGATTCCTCCCAAGACGGTCTCCAAGGATGACGCCGAAGTCCTCGAACATCTGACCGAGACGCTCGGGCGCGTCGTCTATGGCCAGAACAGCGCGATCACGGCTTTGACCGCGGCGATCAAGCTGGCCCGGGCCGGATTGCGCGACGGCGAAAAGCCGATCGGCAGCTATCTCTTCTCCGGGCCAACCGGCGTCGGCAAGACCGAGGTCGCTCGCCAGCTCGCGGTGAGCCTTGGCGTTGAGCTCGTGCGCTTCGACATGTCGGAATATATGGAGCGCCACACGGTCTCCCGCCTCATCGGCGCCCCTCCCGGTTACGTCGGCTTCGACCAGGGCGGCCTTTTGACCGACTCGATCGATCAGCATCCCCATTGCGTTCTGCTGCTCGACGAAATCGAAAAAGCCCATCCAGATCTCTACAATATCCTGTTGCAGGTGATGGATCACGGCAAGCTGACCGACCATAGCGGCAAGCAGGTCGATTTCCGCAATGTCATCTTGATCATGACGACGAATGCCGGCGCGGCCGACATGCAGCGCGCGGCCTATGGCTTCACCCGGTCGAAGCGGGAAGGCGAGGATGTCGAGGCGATCAACCGGATGTTCGCGCCCGAATTCCGCAACCGGCTCGACGCCGTCGTGACCTTCGGCCATTTGCCGGCGGAAGTCATCGTCAAGGTCGTCGACAAGTTCATCATGCAGCTCGAGGCGCAGCTCGCCGACCGCAATGTCACGATCGAGCTGACCGACGAGGCGCGCAATTGGCTGGTCGAGAATGGCTATGACGAGCAGATGGGCGCAAGGCCGATGGCCCGCGTCATCCAGCAGACGATCAAAACCCCGCTCGCCGACGAGGTTCTATTTGGCCGCCTGAAGAACGGCGGAACGGTCAAGGTCGTGGTGACGGCGGAGGAGGACGGGGTCAAGAAACTGAGCTTCGTCTTCCCCGAAGGTCCGGTTCTGCCGCGCCCAGAGCGCGACATCGTCGAGGCGGGCAAGAAAAGGATCCGGGCGGAGCCGGAAGTGCGCCGCGCCAAATCTCGCCGGTTGAAGGGCGAAGATGGCGGGGCGAGCGAGTCCCCACGTCCCGACGGCGAGGCCGAGACGGTCGCCGGCGGCGAGGAGCCGGACGCGAAACACTAGTTCGGCGTCAGTTTGAAAGCAAAAAGGGCCGCGGCGGATGCCGCGGCCCTTTTTTGTGGATGCGTTGGAGCAGGAGCGCGGACTAAGCTGTTTGGAGCGCGGCGGCGATTTTTGTCGCCAAGGCCTCAAGCACCTCTGGCTTTTCCATGGCGCCGGTATGAGGCCGCAAGGCGACATCGGTCCAGCGCGGCAGGATGTGGAAATGCAGATGCGGCACGATTTGCCCGCCGGCCGGCTCATTGAATTGCTGGATCGTGATTCCGTCCGCATTGAGCGCCGTCTTGACTGCGCGGGCGATTTTCTGCACCGGCCCCATCAGCTTGCCGAGAGACGTCGCGTCTATGTCGAGGATCGTGCGCGCGGGGATTTTCGGGATCACCAGGACATGGCCGTCCGCGCGCGGCATGATGTCCATCAGCGCCAAGGCGATGTCGTCCTCATAGATTTTGTGACAGGGCAGCTCGCCGCGAAGAATCCTCGCGAAAACATTCGTCTCGTCATAGGCCGGCGGCATTGTCGCGCTCCCTCGCATGATCAGGTTCGATTTCGCAAGGACAGCGCTAAGGGTCAAGGCCCCTTTTTGAAAGGCGTCAACTCGCCATATTGCTCAAGCGCTTCATCGACATGAACGCGCTCCTTCTGCAGATATTCGTCGATCGCGCGGGCGAACCGCTTGTCGGCTATGTCATGGGCGGAAAAAGTCGCTACCGGGCCATAGCCGCGCGCGAGCTTGTGTTCGCCCTGGGCGCCCGCCTCGACTCGGGCGAGGCCGCGAGCAATTGCAAATTCAATCGCCTGATAATAGCAGACCTCGAAATGGAGAAAGGGATGCTCCTCGATCGCGCCCCAATTGCGTCCATAGAGCGCATCCTTGCCGATGAAATTGATCGCCCCCGCGATATAGCGGCCATCGCGCTTGGCCATGACCAGCAGGATGTGATCGGCCATCGACGCCCCGACGCTGGAGAAAAACGCCCGGGTGAGATAGGGCGTCCCCCACTTGCGGGCGCCCGTGTCGGTGTAAAACAAAAAGAAACTGTCCCAATGGCTCTCCGTGATCGCGGAGCCGGTCAAAAGCTCGATCTCGATGCCGCCGGTGAGCGCCTCCTTGCGTTCGCGGCGGATCATCTTGCGCTTGCGCGACGCGAGATCGGCCAGAAAGGCTTCGAAATCGGCATAGCCTTTATTGATGAAGTGGAATTGCTGCCCGGTGCGCTGCAAGAATCCGGAGGCGCCGAGGCTCTCCCATTCCGAGCGCGTGGGAAAGGTGATGTGAATCGAGGAGGCGCCTATTTTTTCACGCCAGGCGCGAAGCCCGGCGATGAGTTTTTGCCGCGCGGCCTCGCCATGGCCCGGCGCGACCAGCAGCCGCCGGCCGGTCGCCGGGGTGAATGGAACCGCGACTTGAAGTTTTGGATAATATTTAAGCCCGGCGCGATGATAGGCGTCGGCCCAGCCATAATCGAAAACAAACTCGCCCATGGAATCCATTTTCAAATAGGCCGGCGCGGCGGCCGCCAGACGTCCGTCGGGATCCCTGACGAGAATATGCGTGGCGGTCCAGCCGGCGCGCGGCGCGACCGATTTGGAGGTTTCAAGGGCGCTCAAGAACGCATGGGTGATAAAGGGGTTGAACCTTTCCCTTTCATGCATTGCGCGATCCGGCTCGCATGGATTTGGGCTGTCGGCTGCGAGGCTTTGACCGGCCTCCGCCACCAGATAGGACGCCTCCGCGATGACGTCT
Organism: Methylocapsa aurea; assembly: GCF_000746085.1. Taxonomy (GTDB): domain Bacteria; phylum Pseudomonadota; class Alphaproteobacteria; order Rhizobiales; family Beijerinckiaceae; genus Methylocapsa; species Methylocapsa aurea. The sequence goes on from NZ_JQKO01000008.1 coordinate 140,839, forward strand.
TGCATTTGCGGGGTTGCTGGTTGCTCCTCCGGATTGGCGCAGGCGTCCCATTCGGCCGCGGCAATCTCGTTGATCGATGGAGCTATATGGACCGTGTAGCTTGAGGCCATGGCGCGGCGTCCCAAAGCGGAGGCGATTGCAACGATATCGATCTTGCCGCCTGCAATAAAGACTCCATGGCTCCGTTTGAGGCGGCAAGGCTGTTCATTTAGGACGTGATGGATTCTTGCGAGGATCCTGATCCGGCGCCGTGCTGCAAGATCACTTGTTCGGCCGCCTCAAGGCCGGTCAAATAGGCGCCGTGAGCCGTCGTGAAGGCGCGCTGCGAACAGGCTTCCCCGGCGAAAAACAACCGGCCGCCCACTGGCGCCGCGAGCCTTGCGCGCGCATCGGCATGGCCGGGGAGAGCGTAGGAATAAGAGCCTCGCGCGAAGGCATCGCTCGCCCAGCGGGTCTCGATGAGCGGGCGCAGGCGGGCGCGAATGCAGGCGCCGAACAGGCCGGCGAGTTCGGCGCTCGCGAAGTCGAAGAACGCGCCGGGTCCGGCGGCTTCAAGATCGTGGGCAAGACGGCCGCCAAAAAAAGCTTCGATCAGAGGCCGGCCGAAGGGACGCAAGTGATAGCTGGCGGTCGCGGTTCGGTTCGGGTCGCCGAAGAGATGGCCATCGGCGGGGAGCGACTCCGGCGCCGCGATCGTCATCACCAGCTTGTCGGCGAGGCCGAGCGGCAGCATCGAGGCGGCGGCGACCTTGTCAGGAAGTTCAGGCCGGAATCGGATTGCTTCGGCGGCGATGAGCGATGAGGGCGCGGTCACGATGACGGCGTCCGCGCGCAATGACCCTTGCGTTGTTTCGACGCGCGGACGCCGGTCCCGCCAGTCGATCAGGGTGACCGCGCAGCCGAGGGAAAGAGGCAGGCCGGCGGCTTGCGCGGCGATCAAGGCGCCATAGCCTTCGCGCACCCGCCAGTTCACGCCGCTGTCGGAATAGCGGCAAAGATCCTGTGCCGAGACGCAATCGAGTTCGGCCCCGTTCATGAAGCTGCTTTCCGCATCGAGCAGGGGATTCCACCGGCCGCCGGGCTCCAACAGGCTCGCCGCCGCGACGTCGCTCGCGCTGGGATCGATGGCCTCGAGACGCGCATGAAACGCCGCAGAAGCCCTTTCGAAAGCATCTTGGTCTGCGCGGCTGAAGCCGAGATCCATGCTCTGCCGCGTCCATGGCGGAACGGTCTTGTCGATCGTCAATCCGGCCGCCGCGGCGATCTGGGTCCAGGGATTGCGATCGGCCGAATGCAGCCAGCCGCAGCCGAGATCGAGCGGATAGGGCGCGTCAAGAAGCGTGTGGGCGCGCCCGCCCACCCGGTCGCGCGCTTCAACAATGCGCACGCCAACGCCCGCCAACGCGAGCCGCGCGGCCGCGCCCAATCCCGCGGCGCCAGCGCCGATGACGATGACCTCGATGCCGTTGAGGGCGGCGCCGGACATTCGATCTCCTATTGTCGAAAGGGCCTGTCGATCAGATGGACTGAGGCGAGCAAAAAAGAAATCGCTGAGAATCACAAGTCGGAGCGCGTCGGAACAGAAGAGGCTGCGCGACCTTATTAAGAACATGCTTTGTTTGAAGGCTTTCGCTTGCGTTTAACATGCGACATGATCGGCGCCGTCACCAACCTTCGGCCCGACGCCAAGTCCATAACGCCATTTCGTAAGGTAATAGCATGACGAATATCTGGGCGCGCAAATCGATGGCGGTTCTTGAGGCGGAGGCCAACGACGCTGAATTTGGAGCTGGCTCCGAGACGGCGGGGCTGCACCGGACCCTTTCGCTGGCGAGCGTCATCGCGCTTGGCATCGGCTGCATCATCGGCGCGGGCATCTTCGTTTTGACTGGACATGCCGCCGCCTCCTACGCTGGACCGGCTGTCAGCCTGTCCTTCGTTCTGGCCGGAATCGTCTGCGCCTTCGCCGGCCTCTGCTACGCCGAAATGGCCTCGACAGTGCCTGTCGCCGGCAGCGCCTATACCTATGCCTATGCGACAATGGGCGAATTTATCGCCTGGATCATCGGCTGGGACCTCATTCTCGAATATGCCTTCGGCGCGACGACCGTGGCGATCGGCTGGTCCGGCTATGTCACGAGCTTTCTCAAGGATTTCGACATCACTATCCCGGCTGCCTTGGCCAGCGCGCCGCTTGCCTATGACCCGGCCAATGGCGACTGGACCAGCACCGGCGCGCTGTTCAACATCCCTGCCGCGTTCATCATCGTCCTCCTCACCGTCCTGCTCGTCGTCGGCATCAGGGAATCGGCGCGGGTGAACAATGCGATCGTCCTCATCAAGTTGGCGATTATCCTCCTCTTTATCGTGGCGGGCGTCTCATCGATCAGCGCAGCCAATTGGGTCACCTCGACCAATCCATCGGGAGCCTTCATTCCACCCAATCTCGGACCCGGCCAATATGGTTGGAGCGGGATCATTCGCGGCGCGGCGGTGGTGTTTTTCGCCTATATCGGCTTCGACGCCGTTTCGACGGCGGCGCAGGAAGCCAAAAACCCGCAGCGCGACATGCCGCTCGGCATTCTAGGCTCGCTCGCGATCTGCACGGTTCTCTACGTACTGGTCGGCGTCGTCATCACTGGCGTCGTGCCTTTCGATAAATTGAACGTGCCGGATCCGATCGCGCTCGGCGTTGACGCGATCGGGCTCGGCTGGCTCTCGTTCCTCATCAAGTTCGGCGCAATCCTCGGACTAAGTTCGGTCATACTGGTGCTTCTGCTCGGCCAGCCGCGCATCTTCTATTCGATGGCCCGCGACGGCCTGCTGCCGCCCTTCGCCGCGATGGTGCATCCACGATTTCGAACGCCCTATGTCACGACGATTCTGACTGGCGCCATCGTCGCGATTCTATCCGGCCTGCTGCCGATCGGACTTGTCGGCGAATTGGTCAGCATTGGAACCTTGTTCGCCTTTACCGTGGTCTGCCTCGGCGTCCTGGTCTTGCGGATCACCCATCCCGAGATCCGCCGCCCGTTCAAGACGCCTTTCGTCTTTGTCGTCGCGCCGCTGGGCGCCGCTTCGGCGATCTTTCTGATGTTCGGCTTGCCCAGCGACACCTGGCTGCGGCTGGGCATATGGCTGGTGATCGGCCTCGCCATTTATTTTTTCTATGGCCGCCAGCACAGCCATCTGGCGCGGCATGGCTCAGGCCAATAAAAACCCGGCGCAAGACGGCGAAGCCTAGAGCATATTCCGAACAGATTGGTTCAATCTGTTCGGAATATGCTCAGATTTTTTAGCGCTGGAGCGATTTCTGATCGACCGAAGGACTCCAATCGATCGGAAAGCGCTCTAGCCGGGTTCGGGCGCGGTTTGCGATCCCGCGCGTTCGCGTGCGGCGCCGGGTCAGACCCGGCGCGAGACCGACTTCAACAGGCCCTGATAATCTTCGGTGAGTTCCTGGTCGACGGCCGCCACCGCCGATAGAAGCAGGGCCGCGATGAAGGATTGGTCGTTGCGGGTTTCGGCTAGGGCTTCCTTGATCGGCGGAACATTCACGTCGGGATCGACGAGTTGCGTCTTGAGCTGCGTCGTTATCGTGGTCCATTGGTCGCGATGCCATTGCGCCAGGGGCGCCGTCAGCTCGACGACAAAATTCGATTTCCGCGCCTTCTCCAACATGCGGACGCCGGCGTTCCAAATGTCCTTGGGCTCGAAATGCCCATCCTCCATCAAGGTCCGGCCAATCATGCCGACGTGATCGTCGATGGTTTCGGGCTTGGCGTCGGGCTCCTGTTTGAAATGCCACACGGCGAAGGAGCCGGGATAATTCTCGCCATAGAGCGCGGTCAGGTCCTTCTCAATTTTAGAGAAGGCGGCTTTGTCGCCTTTCAAGGCTGCCGCGATGCCAAAGGCGAAGACGGAGTCATTGGCGATGGTCTGAACGCCGGAATTGTTCAGCTCGCCCTTGGACAGCGCGGGGATCGAACCGTCGGGGTTGGGCTTGGCCGTGCCGGCCCGCTGGGCCATGACATGGGCGGTCACCTCGAGCCACCCGGTCAGGCTCTCGGAAAAAAGCGAGGGATCAACCTCTACGATTGCAAGGTTCATCGGCGCTTTTCGGCGCAATACTTCATTCATCGATCGATCCTCGGCGCCATCAATGGGACATGGCTGGAATTTAAGGGATTTTAGGGTTCGGCCGCCCTATCGCGCGTTGCCGCCAGGGCGCCGCCGCCGCGTCGCTGATCGCACAAGGAGCGGGACGGCGCGGGGCCGGAACAGCAGAGCGGAAACAAATGGCAGGCCGCAGATGAGTGCGGCGCTTGCCAAGATCCAGAGCGCATTCCAATTCAGCGAACTCATGAAAGCTCTCCATTTGTCCATTTTGCTGCATTTTCGAACAACGAAGCGGCCTTCACCCCGCCTGAAAATGCTTTTGGTCTTTGCCCTTCACGCGGAGGCTTTGAGCCATCGCAGCCGGTCGAGTGCGCCTTGCAGGATATAGGCCGCGGCCATTCTATCGATGACTTCGGCGCGTTTGGCGCGCGAGGCGTCCTGGAGAATCAGAGAGCGCGTCACCGCGGCGGTCGACAGGCGCTCGTCCCAAAACACGCAAGGCCGCGCCGTCAGCGCGCCGAAATTGCGCACGAAGGCGCGAGTGGCTTGCACGCGCGGGCCTTCCGATCCATCCATGTTGAGCGGCAGACCGATGACCAGCGCCGCGACGTCGAATTTCTCGGTCAGCTCGTTGAGTCGCTCCGCGTCCTTGGTGAATTTCGTGCGCCGGATCGTCTCCAGCGGGGTGGCGATGGAGCGCTCCACATCGGAGAGGGCGAGGCCGATTGTTTTCGTGCCGAGGTCGACGCCGATGAGGCGCTGCTTGGCGCCGATGCGGGGCGCCAATTCGGCGAGATCCAGAATTTCAAATGTCATCAAAGCCCTTGCATTGCATGCCTGTTCGCCCCTGCCTCGCATGCCTGTCATGGCGGCGCGCGAAAGTCGCTTTGCGAGGCGCCGGCTCGGTCTTAAACTTTTTCAAGCGCATTCGTGGAGATCTTGAACATGAAACTGATCTGGCTCGGCCATTCGGCCTTCCGCATCGAGCTTGGCGCGGCGGTCATCCTGATCGACCCCTTCTTGAGCGGCAATCCGAAATTCACCGGCGACGTCGCGGCGGCGAGCGAGGGGGCGACCCATATCGTCCTGACGCATGGCCATGACGATCATATCGGCGACGCTGTGGACATCGCCAAGGCGACCGGGGCGCAGATCGTGGCGAATTTCGAGATCTGCATGTTTCTCCAAGGACAAGGCGCCGCCGACATCAACCCCGGCAATACCGGCGGCGCGATCGCCTTTGACGATTTCACCTTGAGTTTCACCCAGGCCTTGCATTCGTCGGGAACCGTGCTGAACGGCCAATCGATTTACCTTGGCAGTCCGAACGGCATCGTCATCAAGCCCAAGGCCGGGCCGAGCCTCTACCATATGGGCGACACCGATGTTTTTTCCGATATGGCGCTGATCGCGGAAATCCATCAGCCCAAGATCGGCCTCGTTCCGGTCGGCGATAGATTCACCATGAGCGGCAAGACGGCGGCCTTAGCGGTGAAGCGCTTCTTCAAATTCGACGCCGTCGTGCCCTGCCATTACGGAACGTTCGGTCTGCTGAGCCCCGACCCCGCCGAGTTCGTCGCCGCGATGGCCGGAGAATCGACCAAGATCATGGTTCCGCGCATTGGCGAGGCCTTGGCTTTCTGATCGCGCCGCCGAGGCCGGCGGCAAGATGCGGGCGCCGTTGAAGCATTGGCAATGCGTTGCGCCGGTCCCGGAAATGGTCAGAATGACCGGGTCTTGGGTAGGCAAGTCTTGGGTAGGCAAGTCTTGGGCGGGAGAGCGTCATGCTGGGCGGCATCTGGCAAATTTCAAATGAAGGCTTCGTCGGCTCCATGTTTGGCGCGCTCTGGAAAAGCATCGAGATCATCCTTAGCGATGAAATGGTCCGAGCGGTTCTTCTTGTGCTCGCCGCGATGCTGGTCGTCGGCGCATGGATCTTGGTCGCCCGAGGCTTGATCGGGCGGCGGCTCGCGCAATTCAACGCCGAATTTGACGCCAAGGAAGCCGAGAGAAAAGCCAGAGAGGACCAGGAGCCGCCGAAGGGATAAAGGCGGCTGCGGCGCTGCGGGACAAACGAGGGCGCCGGCGCCGCGACAGCAGCTTTCTCTCGATCATTGCGGAGAGCGTCATGCAAGCCGCTTGGCAATTTCTCAAGGTCTCCGGAGCCGTCGCTGTCGGCGGCAATGTTGCGGGCTCGACCATCAACGCCGCCTCCCTTGAAACTCCCGAAGGCTAGGGCCGACGATGCGCGATTGGCTCCGCAGATGGTTGCGCAAGCCCCGAGGGGCGGATGACCGCCGCGTCGCCGCCGAGATCTGCGAACCCGAGCCGCGCCCCCGCCCGACGACGCAGAGCAATCTGGACGGCGCGCTGGCGATTCTCGCGGTACGGGAGAGCAGCCCGGAAAAGCTCAAGGAGGCCGTCGCCGCTTTTCGCCTTGCGTTGAAGGGGCGCGCTCTTGCCCGCGCGCCGCTCCAATGGGCCCAGACGCAGGAAAATCTCGCTTTGGCCTATCTCGCGCTCTTCAACAAAACCGGCGAGCCCGCCCATTTCGATAACGCTCTCGCGGCGATCTCCGCAGCTCTGAACGGCTACCGCAAAGCCAAGGCGCCCACCTATATAGAGAAGGCCAATCGCCTTCAGGAGGAGATCTTCGCCGCGAAGCGCAAGTGAGCGCGGCGCTTCGAGATCAGCATGAGGGCGCGTGAGCATGGGGCGCAGGCTTCGCCGGCTCTTCGGCATGAGAGCGGAGAGCGCCGCATTGCCGCGCCGACGCCGCCAATGCTATAGGCACGCTCTTCGCTTAGCGCTCTTACAAAGGAGACCCCATGTCCGTCGATCAGGCGACCGTGCGGCGCATCGCCCATCTTGCGCGGATCAAGGTCAGCGACGAAGACGTTCCGCATCTGCAAGAGGAGCTGAACGCGATTCTAAACTTCGTCGAGGAACTGGCCAGCGTCGATGTCGACGGCGTCGAGCCGATGACCTCGGTCATGCCGATGCCGATGAAGAAGCGCCGGGATGAAGTGACTGAGGGCTCCATCGCCAAGGACATCGTCGCCAATGCGCCGGCCTCCGAGGATCATTTCTTTGTTGTGCCCAAGGTTGTTGAATAGGCGCAGCGCCGCTGCGCCTTGTCCGCGCGGCTGCGGAGCCTGAGTCCGGAACGCTGCGGACTTTTCGATAAGATCATGCGCTAATCATAAAGTGCATATCCCAGAACGGATGTGAATTTGACCGACCTTACCGATCTCACCCTCGCCGAAGCCCGCGACGCCTTGGCGAAAAAGAAAATCTCCGCGCTCGATCTCGCCAATGCGCAGATCGCGCAAATCGAACGGGCGCGGGCGCTCAATGCTTTCGTCACCGAGACGCCCGACGTCGCGCGCGCCATGGCCATCGAGTCCGATGCGCGGATCGCCAGGGGAGAGGCGGGCCCGCTTGAGGGCATGCCGCTGGGGATCAAGGACCTCTATTGCACGGCCGGCGTGCAGACGACGGCGGGCAGCCATATTCTCGAAGGCTTCACGCCGGCCTATGAATCGACGGTCAGCGCCAACCTCTGGCGCGATGGCGCGGTCATGCTCGGCAAGCTCAATCTCGACGAATTCGCAATGGGCTCGTCGAACGAGACTTCCTATTTCGGCCCGGTGATTTCGCCCTGGCGGCGGCAGGGGGCGAATGCTGCGCTTGTTCCCGGCGGCTCGTCGGGCGGCTCCTCCGCGGCGGTCGCGGCGCATCTATGCTTTGGCGCCACAGCGACGGATACTGGCGGCTCGATCCGGCAGCCGGCGGCCTTCACCGGAACCGTCGGCATCAAGCCGACCTATGGGCGCTGCTCGCGCTGGGGCATCGTCGCCTTCGCCTCGTCGCTCGATCAGGCCGGGCCGATCGCGCGGACGGTTCGCGACGCGGCGATCCTTTTGCGCTCGATGGCCGGCCACGATCCCAAGGATACGACTTCGGTCAATGTTCCCGTGCCCGATTACGAGGCCGCAGTCGGACGGTCGATCAAGGGCATGAAGATCGGCATTCCGAAGGAATACCGGCTCGACGGCATGTCGCCGGAAATCGAGAAGCTCTGGGATCAGGGGATCGCCTGGATGAAAGAGGCGGGCGCCTCGATCGTCGAAATTTCGCTGCCGCATACGCGCTACGCCTTGCCGGCATATTATATTGTGGCGCCGGCCGAGGCCTCCTCGAATCTCGCGCGCTATGATGGCGTGCGCTACGGTCTGCGGGTTCCCGGCAAGGACATTGCCGACATGTATGAGAGCACCCGCGCGGCGGGCTTCGGCAAGGAAGTGCGCCGCCGCATCATGATCGGCACCTATGTGCTGTCCGCCGGCTATTACGACGCTTATTATGTGCGGGCGCAAAAGATCCGCACCTTGATCAAGCGCGATTTCGAGCTTGCCTTCGCCGATGGGGTCGATGCGATCCTGACCCCGGCGACGCCTTCGGCGGCCTTCGGCCTTGGCGAAAAAGGCTCGACCGATCCAGTGGAAATGTATCTGAACGACATCTTTACCGTCACCGTGAACATGGCGGGCCTGCCCGGCATCGCCGTGCCGGCGGGGACGTCGAGCGAGGGCCTGCCGCTTGGGCTGCAAGTCATCGGCCGCGCCTTTGACGAGGAGACCCTTTTCGCGGTCGCCGGCGCGATCGAGCAGGCCGCGCCGAAGGTCGCGCCGCCGCCGAAATGGTGGGCGGTTGGGGAATAGGGAAGCGATTGGGATTGCGAGAGAGAGCAAGATCATGAACACGCATGCAAAACCCTCCAAACTCATCAAGGGCGCGACCGGCGATTTCGAAGTCGTGATCGGGATGGAGATCCATGCCCAGGTCACGTCGCGCTCGAAACTCTTCTCCGGCGCCTCGACGGTCTTCGGCAACGAGCCCAACGCCAATGTCTCGCTGGTCGACGCCGCCATGCCGGGAATGCTCCCGGTCATCAACGAGGAATGCGTGGCGCAGGCGATCCGCACCGGGCTCGGTCTTGAAGCGCAGATCAACCTTCGCTCGGTCTTCGATCGCAAGAATTACTTCTATCCCGATCTGCCTCAGGGCTATCAGATTTCGCAGTACAAGAGCCCTATCGTCGGCGAGGGCGTCGTCATCGTCGATGTCTCGCCGACCGAGCAGATCGAGGTCGGGATCGAGCGGTTGCATCTCGAGCAGGACGCTGGCAAGTCGCTGCACGACCAGTCGGCGACGGAGTCCTTCGTCGATCTCAACCGGTCTGGCGTCGCGCTGATGGAGATCGTCTCGAAGCCCGATATGCGCTCCTCCGACGAGGCGCGGGCCTATGTCACCAAGCTGCGCACCATCCTGCGCTATATCGGCTCCTGCGACGGCAATATGGAGCAGGGATCGCTGCGCGCCGACGTCAATGTGTCGGTGCGCCGGCCGGGCGAGCCCTTGGGCACGCGCTGCGAGATCAAGAACGTCAATTCGATCCGCTTCATCGCTCAGGCGATCGAGGTCGAGGCGCGCCGCCAGATCGGCATCATCGAGGATGGCGGCAAGATCGATCAGGAAACGCGGCTGTTCGATCCGGTCCGCGGCGAGACCCGCTCGATGCGCTCCAAGGAAGAAGCGCATGACTACCGCTATTTCCCCGATCCCGATCTCCTGCCGCTCGAATTCGACCAGGACTATGTCGACGCGCTCAAGGCCGAATTGCCGGAACTGCCGGACGCCAAGAAGGCCCGCTTCATCAAGGACTATGGCCTGCCGGCCTATGACGCCGGCGTCCTCGTCGCCGACAAGGAAACCGCCGACTATTACGAAGCCGCAGTCAAATTCGGCGGCGCAAGCCGCGACGCCAAGCTGGTCGCCAACTGGATCAGCGGCGATGTCGCGGCCTATGCGAATACGCAGGGGCTTTCGGTTGCGCAGACGCATATTAGGCCAGGGCAGATCGCGGGGATCGTCGACCTCATCGCCGACGGCACGATCTCCGGCAAGATCGCCAAGGACGTTCTGGCGATCATTATCGCCGAGGATAAGGATCGCGTCAGTGGTTCGCTTTCCGCGATTGAGGGCTCGGATACGGCTGCCATGTCCGGCAGTGTCAGCGACCCGCGCGCCATTGTTGAAGCGCGCGGAATGAAGCAGGTCACCGACACAGGCGCGATTGCCGCCGCCGTCGATGCGATCATCGCGGCCAATCCCGACAAGGTCGCGCAGGCGCAGGCCAAGCCTTCGATGCTTGGCTGGTTTGTCGGCCAGGTGATGAAAGAGACCGGCGGCAAAGCCAATCCGCAAGCCGTCAACGAGCTCTTGAAAAGTAAGCTCGGCATCTAGCATGCAAAAGCAAATCGCGAATCACGTGAGTGATTCGCGAGCCGCGCGTCAATTCGAGCGCTGGCCATGCCGCCGCGCCGCGCTTTTTTTCTCTTCGCACGAATTTTTTTTTGTCGTTGAACAGGGTCGCTGATTGGCGCCGCGCGATCTCTCTGCGCAGTCCGTAGAGCCGCCGCCATTCTGCTTCGATCTCATTCGCGCGGACGCACATGAAGCGTCGCGAAGATATCCCAAACGATCGCAACGCGACCGCGTTTAGAGGCAAGCCGCACAACTTGCGCCGCCCTCGAAAAATCTAACAGAGCCTTTAAAAAACAAAGACTTTCAAATCAAGCAATGGGTTTGAGAAAAGCCAACCGTGATCCGTGCGCATGTGATCGCGCGGCGCTCGCGAGCATCTTGGTTTCGATCGAGACCGATGCATGCCGCGCATCGAATGCGCCGGACAAAGAGAAATGTTCTTGGCGCAGCTGAAGGACGCGCGCGCCATTGCGCAACGCGCTTGCGATGCTTTGTTCGCGCGCCTTTGCGAGCTTGTTGAAGCAACGCCTCTTGCACGGCTGATTAACAACGCTACGCTATGCAAGCCTCTAGTCGGCGCAACAAACCGGCTGACAAAATAGCAGAGGGGAGTCCGAGCATGGTGAAGGCAACCACCAAGAAAGCGCCCGCGAAAAAAGCCGCGGCGAAAAAGACCGCGGTGAAAAAGGCCGCGCCGAAAAAGGCGGCGACAAAGAAAGCTGCTGTCCCGAAGGCCGCCCGCAAAGCGGTGACGAAAAAGACCGTGACTAAGAAAGTCGCCGTGAAGAAAGCGGCCGTAAAAAAGACAGCCGCAAAAAAGACAGCCGTGAAAAAGGCGCCAGTCAAGAAGACAGCCAGCAGGACCGTCGCGACAAAGGCCGCCAAGCCGGCGGTGCGCAAGGCGCCCGCCAAGAAGGCCAGCGTCACTAAGGCCGCGGTCAAGAAAGTGAGCGTCAAAAAAGTGGTCCGCAAGGTTGCTCCGCGCAAACCCAAGGCGCCGCCGCCAGTAGCTCCGGAGTCTGCTTGACGACGGACAACCACGCGTCGGACGAGATGGTGACTTGCGCCACGACAATGGAGATGGCCGGCAATGACGCTCCCGCCTTGCGTTCATGCGTGAACACGGCCTCGCGCCGCCGGCTGTCTCCCGCTTTCTTCCAGGTCGCGCAGTTCTCTCCGGGAGTGGATGAGGCGTTCCCGCGGGGATGAGAAGGCGGCATTCGCGACCGCGTTTCGCCCTTTGCGGCGTCGGCCGAAGATGCGAGGCAATGTTCATCTTGAGCAGACGATGAAAAGGGCCTTGGCGCCTAGCGGGCGGGAGTCTGCGTGACTCTGCGCTTGCGATTTAGCGCCGCCTCTTAACGGCCCAGGAGCAAGCGCCTTCAAGCGGAGTCAACGTGCTCTCTAAAATTTTTTCATTTGAGGCATAATCGCATCCAACAGCGCCGTAGCGTTTGAAATCATGCTCTACCGGGCAAGACAGACTTGTGCGAAATCGCGCCAATTCCTGTCTGTCGCGGCTCCCGACGCTTTCATTTCCTGCCATTCGAGGCCGCAAGCATGCATCCGCTCCCTTGACGCGGCCGGCAAGTTTCGCGGCAAGGCCGGCGCACTCGGCGCTGGCGCTGTGGCCGGGGGCGTTAATGGCGTAGTCGGAACTGACGGCGCCAAAGCAGGGAGATTCGCGGTTGAAGGGACGGCGCCGAGGTTTGGAGGGCGCGCCGGCGGCAGGGGCGCCGTAACGGGAAGCTTCGTCTTGCTGGAGTCGCCTGGGGTTTGAGCGAGAGTTGGCGCCGACATGGTCGCGGCGAGGCTGAACGCTGCGATGACGCGGGCACAGGCAGAGCCACCGCCCGAGCGTTTTCGAACGAAGCAGACGCCGGTTCGCGCTAAGAAAATGCGACAAAATAGAGAGCCAGAGCTACTTTCCGATTCTAAGGAATCTGAAAGCGCGCAAGCGCGAGACCGCGAATGCACGAGCATTCCTTTCATGGTGTTCGAACGCATCCTGTCCACATTACATAAGTCCGATTGATCCCGAATCGGAATTTCGCGCTTCCAAGAGAGCAGGTTCGAGCGGCGTTTCAGGGATCGGAAAGCGCTCAAGAGCCTTGCTGTCCCGCCAATCGTAGGCTTGGCCGCTCCGGTCGCAAACGGCCTCCAAGGAAGTTGGGATCAGAGGCGCTGGCTGGCCGATTGCCGATTCGGCTTTCAATGCGCCGGCGCAGGGCTGGCGGAGACGGAGGGATTCGAACCCTCGATAGGGCTTTACAACCCTATAACGGTTTAGCAAACCGCCGCCTTCAGCCTCTCGGCCACGTCTCCGAACATGCAGGAACGGCTATTTTGGCCGTCGCCCAGATGATGTTCGACATATGCCCGAGCCTCGAGCCGAAGGCAAGGCCCTCTGCGACGGCCAGCGTCAGTCTTCCAGTTGCAGCAAAGTCACACCCGTTAAGCGAGTGCTAGGAGGCGCTTAAAACACGTTTTACCGAACGCGAAGCGCAGCTATTGTGCGTTTGCGAACGGGGGCCAACCCGATCGTGACCCGGATAGAGCGCCCATTGGCGGCCAAGGCCGTCTGGTTTATAATTTGTTTTAATCCGGGGCAAAGAGGGGATGCGGGGAATGCTTGCCAAACACCATCGCCGTGAAGCCATCCTGGGATGCGCCTTTTCCGCGACGGCCGGCAGACCTCATCCGATTGGGTCTTTACAACGGAGATTAGAGATGAAGCTCGTCAAGGGCCTTTTACTTGGATCGGCTGCGGCCCTGGTGAGCGTGGGAAGCGCCCAGGCTGCCGACCTTCCGACGCATAAAGCCGCGCCGGTTGAATATGTCCGCATTTGCGACGCTTACGGCGCCGGTTTCTTCTATATTCCCGGCACGGACACCTGTCTGAAAATCGGCGGCATGGTGCTCGGCGAATTCCGCGGGTTCAACCCGTCCTACCAAATCTCGGGCGCGAGCTTCTATGGCCAGGGCACGCGGCGCCAGCAGACGGTAAACGGCTTCGCCTTCAATGGTTATGGACCATCCGCGGGCCAATATACCAACCATCGCGAGCGTGACGCCACGCATTTCAACGCCTTGGGCCGCGTCGAACTCGACGCCAGAAATGCGACGCCTTGGGGCACGTTGCGCGCGTTCCTGCGCGTCGACTCCTACTGGGGATCGGGCGGCAACTCATCGACCGGCGCTCTCGGAGGCATCGCCTTCAACACGACCGCGGCGAACAGGCAGGCGCGCGAGACGACGATCATCAACAAGGCCTTCATTCAATTTGCCGGCTTGACCGCAGGCCGCGCCCAATCGATGTTCGATTTCTACGCGGACGCCTATAACTTCGCCGGCTTGCGCGGCTCCAACGCCACTGTCGGCTTGCTCTCCTATACGGCGACCTTCGGCGGCGGCTTCTCGGCGACGCTGTCCTTCGAAGACCAGGCCTCGCGTCGGGCTGCGGTCCTCAGCACGCTCGCGAGCCTGCCGGGACAGGACCCGCTCAATATCGGGGGCATCACCGCGAGCTCTTTCCAGGGCAATCCGGGGGGAGCGCGGGTTCCGGACATTGTCGGCAATCTTCGCTATGACGACAAATGGGGCTCCGTGCAAGTCTCGGCGGCGGCGCATCAAGTCAACGCCAGCCTGTTCGCGAACACTGCCACGGCGAACCCGCCGACGGCCGTTTCGACCTATGCCTATCCGGCCTTGACGAGCAATTCCTACGGGTTCGCGGTGCAGGGCGGCATTAATTTGAAGATGGATTACCTGGCGCCCGGAGATCAGCTCTGGTTGCAGGCCGCCTATGAGAAAGGCGCCTACGGCTATATCGCCGGCAATAACCTCGGCTTCAATTACAACGCCGTCAACGCCAACAGGTTCTATGGCGCCGGCTTCACGCCGATGGACTATAGCTATGGATGGGATCCGCAGATCAATGCCGACTGCGTTTTCACCGCCAGCGGCTCGTGCGAAAAGCAATGGGGCTGGGACGTCACCGGCGCATTCCGCCACTACTGGATCCCGACTTTGAGTTCCTCGCTGTTCGGCTCCTATCAGGAAGTCCATTATTCCGGCAACGCCCTCGCCGGTTTCGGCGGCGCGGTGGGCGTCGCCAACCTCAAAGAGTCGCGGGTCGGCACCAATCTCGTGTGGACGCCGATCAAGGGCTTCAATATCGGCACCGAGTTCATGTATATCCGTCTGGAGCAGACGCGCCCGGTTGGTCTCGCTCCGGATTATGGAGTGGGCAGCCTGAGCAACGCCGGCTTGCCGACCTTCCGGCCGGTTCAAAGCGAGTATGAAGGGCGCCTGCGCGTTCAGCGCTCTTTCTGACCGTCCAAGGGCATCCTCAGGATCTTTTCCTGACAACAATATTCTAGATGAGAGCCCGGCGTCGCAAGCGCCGGGCTCTTTTTGAATAGGGTGCTTTCGAGTGAAGTGGATGCGGGTTCGCGTTAAAGAAAATGCGATAGAAGAAGGCGTTAAATCTGCTTTCTGATTTCTTCCGGATCCGAAGGCGCGCGAGGGTCGCGGCGCGCACCGGCATCAAATAAAAAAAGCTCATTCCTGTTTCCAGAAAAGAGCTTCATGAATTTATTTCCTGTAATGCGTAAACGTAGGCTGGGAGTTCCCCTACGTCCGTCCAGGCCTCGCCCGGCGCTTCGCGTCAGCGATCGCCGAGGCTGCCGCCGGCGTCGGCCAGCGCGGCGCCGACTTCAAGACCGAGATCGTCCATCGTGGTTTCCTCGACGACGTTCATCTCTTCGCCCTTTGCCTGACGTTCGGCCTCGACTGCCGAACGGGCGACATTGACGCTGATCGACGCGACGATTTCCGGGTGCAGATGCACCGGAACTTCATGCAGCCCAATCGACTTGATCGGCGTCCGAAGCACGATCTGATTGCGATTGGCGCTGAACCCGCCCGCGCTGATCGCATCGGCGATATCGCGTGGGGACACCGAGCCGTAAAGATGGCCCGTTTCACCCGCTTGGCGAATGACGACGAAGATCTGGCCGTTGAGCTTTTCGGCGATGGCGGCGGCTTCGTTCTTTGATTCGAGATTGCGCGTCTCGAGCTGGGCGCGCTGCCCTTCGAACCGACTCTTATTCGCCTCGGTGGCGCGCAACGCCTTCCCGCCGGGCAGCAGAAAATTACGCGCGTAGCCATCCTTCACGCGAACCGTATCGCCCATCTGCCCGAGTTTGGCGACGCGTTCGAGCAAAATAACTTCCATTGCAAATATCCTTCAGGGTTGTTTTCAAAGCTTTGAAGCGGCCGCCTTCGCCTTGCGCTGGCGCAGGGAGAAGGCGGCCTCGATAAGGCCGATCAAGGTGAGTAGGATGAGAGGCCACGGCATCAAGAGGATGATCGCGAAATAGATTGCGATCAGCAGCGGCGTCCGGATTCGCGCGCCGCGCGATAAGTCATGCATGACAGCGAGGCCTTGCAAGGCGAAGCCCATGCCGAGGGCGGCGGCGACGATGGCGCTGATGAGGCCAGGCAACGCGCCCAAGAAAGAAGCGCCGACCGCGGTGGCGAAGACCAAGGCGTACATCCGAGGCAATTGCAATTCGCGCGCTATGTCGGGCCAGGGACGCGGTAGCCGGCCCGAAACCTCCGCAACGCGTCCCGCCAGCCACAGGTTGGCCATCAGCATCACAAGGCTCGACGCCGCCATCGCAGGCGCCGCCGCGAGCACAATGAGCCGCGCAATCGCGTGAAGATGGATCCCGGCCGGCAGACTGGGATTTTCGCCGACGATGCGCTCCAGGACGGGCGTCACCTCCTTCACGGCGCGCTCTATCACTGCTTCAAGCGGGCCATGACGGAAGGTGACGTAGATCGCGGCGGCGACGGCGATCGTGGCGGATATGGCGACTGCATAGGTCAATATCCGCTCAAGCGGAAAATACTCCCGCGCAAAAGACCTTGCCGCCGCCGAACTTATCGTCCAGGGCGCGTTGCCCTTTATCCGGCTCAATGCGGCGAGAAAGCTCAGCCACAAAGCGGGCAATCCAAGGCTGAGGGCAAAGATCAAAGCCGCGAGGCCCGCTTCGTCGACGCCTCTGGTCCAGGGTCCATGCCGCATCTGTGCGATCGCGAGCGCAAAGACCGTGACGGAGGCGGCGATGGCGGCGCCGATGCCGGCAGTGCGTCCGAACCCAAGCATCGCGATCATGATTGGAAGCGGCGAAAGATAGGCGAGCGCCGTGGCGAGGAAGGTCGCCTGATGCGTGAGGCTGAATAAGACCCCCGCGGCGATTCCGGCGCCGGCCGCGACGGCGTAAGGCTTGCCGCGTGTTAAGAAGAACTGCGTCCTCATCATGCCCTGCTGTCCCGCTGGTAACGGCGGTTAGGGGCGGGTCGGAAACCTGCGCCTCCGCTCGTCCCAACAAAACCATCCGGCGCTCCCGGATGGCGATTGAATATGCCCGGTATTGGACGGCAAAACCCTAGAGCATTTCCCGTCTTGGAGAAAGATGCTCTGGACCGGCCGCCGCTTGCGCGGCGATCAGGCAGAATATTCATGCGGCGGCCAAGCGAGGAGGGCCGCCCCCGACAACGAAGCAGATCCGAACAGAAACCTAACGCGCGCATCAGAGAGAATGCGCGCTTCCAGGTTCAGCGGATCACATAAGGCAGCAATCCGAGAAAGCGGGCGCGTTTGATCGCCTGCGCGAGTTCGCGCTGCTTCTTGGCCGAAACCGCCGTGATGCGCGAGGGAACGATCTTGCCGCGCTCGGAAATATAGCGCGACAGGAGACGGGTGTCCTTGTAATCGATCTTCGGCGCGCTCGGACCCGAGAAGGGGCAAGTCTTGCGGCGGCGAAAGAACGGCCGGCGGGGCGCTGCGGGAGTGACCATCAGAAGCCGCCTTCTTCGTTCGAGATCGATTCGTCGCGGGGGCGTCTCGGGCCGCGATCGCCACGGTCCGGCCTCGGGCCGCGCCCGCGATCGCCGCGGTCGGGACGGTCGCCGCGATCGTCGTCATCGCGCTTGCGCATCATCACCGATTGGCCCTGTTCGAGCGTCTCAACCCGGATCGTGATAAAGCGGATAACGTCCTCATTGATGCTGATCTGCCGCTCCATCTCGGTGAGCGCGGCGGCCGGAGCATCGATGTTCAGCAGCGAGAAATGCGCCTTGCGGTTCTTCTTGATCCGATAGGCGAGGGACTTCACGCCCCAATATTCCACCTTCTCGATCTTGCCGCCGAAGGATTCAATGACGGTTTTCATTTGCTCGGTCAGCGCTTCCACCTGCTGGGCGGAAATATCCTGACGAGCAAGATAGATATGCTCGTAAAGAGCCATGGTTCTTGCCTTTCCCAAATGATCGCGCTGCTTCGGCGCAGAGCCCTTCGAGCCCTGGAAAGGCTCGAGCAGACAAACGAAGGCGGAGACAGTGGAAAACGGATCGAAAAGATCCTGCCCGCCTGGGCGAGCTTCCCGTTTAGCCCCCGGCCGAAGCCGCGAAACGCGCGTTATACCCGGATTTAGCTCATAAGCAAGGCGCGTTCGAGCGCTACGCAGCGATTTGCCGCTAATACATCTGTTTAGCTTGCTTCGGCTCGGCGCCGCAGGGCGCAGCCGGGTCGGCGAGCCTTGCGTCAGGCGCTTCAAGAGCCGCAGGCGCCGATCCTCCGGAAATCCTGCGCCAAGCAAAAAGGACGTCTTGGCTGACGCGGCTTGCCGCGGTCAGATGCAGGGGCCCCATTCGCCGCTGGCGTAGACGCGCCAGGATTTCAATCCGGCCTTGGCGACGACGATCCGGCCGGTCTTCGCCATCGCGACAAGATGCTTGAAGACAAGCGGCGTGCGCCAGGCTAGCGGCTTTGCCGGGTCGCAAACCGCGCGATATTCATCGCTGTCGGGATCTTCCATCAAGATCGCGCCGACCCGATCCGGCCGTAATTGGGAGCCAAGGCCGCGGTCGCCTTTCCAGAGACATTCGTAGTCGCGGCAAATGTCCGGACGGGTCGCATAGACGCCGCAGCCGCCGCCCGCGCGGCAATGTTCGCACAACGCGCCGGCAGGCTTCGCCAATTGCGTGATCTCCAGCGCCTTGCAGCAGAAGCTACAGTCGCCGCAGGCTTTTCCGGGAATGGCCAGCATTGAATTCGCGCCTCGCGATCGTCCTTGATTCGCTAGAGCATATTCCGAACAGATTGGTTCAATCTGTTCGACGAGAATATGCTCAGATTCTTTAGGGCTGGAGCGATTTCTGATCAATCGAATGACTCCATTCGATCGGAAAGCGCTCGAGGATCATATGTTGATCTGGCGACGCGCCGGCGCAAGCGGAATCGAAATTAGGGAGCCGAGGTCCCCGACTGCAATCTTTGGGCGATCATTGGCCATGCGACTTGGAGCGACGCGTCTGGCTGCGGCTTTGAACGCGAAGCGGCGGCGAACCCGGTTTGGGAGTTCGCCGCCGCCAAGTGGGATTGGAAGTCTGCTTAGTACCGCGCGACGACCGGAGCGGCCGGGCCGCCGAACTTATAGGTCAGGCCGATGCGCGCGGTCTGCAAGGTTTCCTTTGCCGTGTGATTTGGAACGGTCGTGCCGAAGAGGACCGGAAGAGGGCCATAGGCCGCGTCATAGAAGCTCTTCGTGCCCCAGTTGTAATAGCGATATTCGGCGCGGGCCGTCCAATTGTCGGTCAGGGCATATTCGAGTCCAGCGCCGACATCCCAGCCAGGCGCGCTGGAAATGAAGTAGCGCGGCGAGGGACTTCCGGTCTGAAGCGAGTGACGGATGTCGGCATAAGCGAAGCCGCCGATGGCGTAGACCAGCAGGCGATCAAAGGTGAAGCCGACGCGAGCGTCGACGGACCCGAATTGGCGAATTGAATTTGTCGCGCTCGCGAAGGGATAAAGCGCGTCATTTCCGGTTATCCCGGAAAAATTATACTCCGCCTGCAGGCCAAGGACGAGCGGCCCAGTCTGGATATTATAGCCAAGGTGAATGCCGCCAAAGACGCCGCTGCTCTGAAACGTTTCAGAAAGAGCAAAAAAGGCTGGGGCGTAGGGAACGGTGTTGATTGTGGTTTGGCCCCATCCGCCGCCAACCTGCACGCCGAAATAAGCGCCTGTCCAGGTGAATGCTGGCGGCGGCGGCAGCGGCTCCGGCGCGCGCAACGGAAGGTCCGCCGCCAATGCCGTTGCTCCAGCCGTAAGACAAATCCCGGCCAGTGATGCGATCAGGCGGCGCAAGAATGCTTGGTTCATGGACTTATCTCCCCGTCATTGTTTGGTTTGCTGTCGCGATAGTGTTCGTTGCTGTTCAGTCTTATCACCGCGACGCGGCGCGACAAGCTGACGACAAGGAAAATGCTGCGCTTTTGGCGCTTCTGGATGTGCAATTCCGGGACATGTTGCATTTATGTAGCGAAATCGACGGGTCGGGCCATCGCCGGGCAGGACCGGGCGCGGCCGAAGGTCGCCCCTTGCCTGTCCGAATGCGCCGCCGCATCGCCTGATGGCCGCAAGGTCTCCCTTCGCCGCTGGGCTTGTCTCCTTGTCGAATCTCTCTCTCGCTTGGAAAGGGGGTTGGATGCCCTTTGACCGCATGCGCCAGGCGCCGGCGCTTCGACTGTCGGATGAATTTGCGCGCGCGCCGCTTGACTCGCGTTTCCGGCAATGCGAGTCGCACGGTTCTGAAAAAAAGCAACAATGTGGGATGGGATGCTCAAGGCTTTCATTTTTCCCGGACAAGGGTCTCAATCCGTCGGTATGGGCAAGGCTTTGGCGGAGTCGTTTCCGCAGGCCCGCGCGATTTTGGCGGAAGTCGACGAAGCGCTGGGGCAGAATCTGTCAGGGCTGATGTTCGCGGGTCCGCTCGAGGAGCTCACCCTGACCGCCAATGCGCAGCCCGCGTTGATGGCGGCGAGCTTGGCGGCCATCCGCGTGCTCGAAGCCGAGGCTGGATTGGATCTTTCCAGGGATGCTGCGTTTGTCGCCGGCCATTCGCTTGGCGAATATTCGGCGCTGGCGGCGGCCGGCTCCTTGAGCGTCGCGGCGGCTGCGAAGCTGCTGCGCGTGCGCGGCAAGGCGATGCAGGATGCCGCGCCTCAAGGCGCGGGGGCGATGGCGGCGCTGCTCGGAATTGATTATGAGGCCGGCTTGGCGATCGCCCGGCAGGCCTCCGAGGACGCCGGCGGTGAGGTCTGTCAGGTCGCCAATGACAATGGCGGCGGCCAGATCGTCGTTTCTGGAACCCAAGCGGCGGTCCAACGCGCGATTGAGATCGCTAAGGGGAAAGGCGCCCGCCGCTCGATTCTGTTGCCGGTGTCGGCGCCGTTTCATTGCGCCTTGATGCAGCCTGCCGCCGAGGCTATGGCGGAAGCGCTGGCGAGCGTCCCCATCAAGCCTCCCTGCGTTCCGCTGGTCGCCAATGTGATCGCCGCGCCGGTGACCGACGCCGAAGAAATCCGCCGGCTGCTGGTCGACCAGGTGACGGGCGCCGTGCGCTGGCGCGAGAGCGTCGCCTTTATGGCAAGCAGGGGCGTTTCGCTGTTCGTCGAATGCGGCGCCGGAAAAGTCTTGTCCGGCCTCATCAGGCGCATCAGCGAGACGGCGGTGGGCCTTCCGGTCGGAACGCCGGCCGATATCGCGCTTTATAAAGATCGGGATAAAGGTCAGGCCTCGAACGCGGCCTGATCGAAAGGACGCGCCATGGCCCGGCCCAAATCTCGGATTTGGAGCGGGCGAGGGTGGAGCTATCTGCGATTATTTGTTGCCGTCGGCGCCAAAGCCAAAGCCGCATCGGCGGCCTTCTGGAGTCTCTTCATGTTCGATCTTTCCGGCAAGACCGCCCTCGTCACGGGCGCGAGCGGCGGCCTCGGTCAGGCCATCGCCCGCGGCTTGCATCGTCGCGGCGCGATCGTTGGATTGTCAGGGACGCGCAGGGCCGCGCTCGATGAACTCGCCGCCGAACTCGCGACGAATGTCCATATTCTGCCCTGCGATCTTGCCGATAAGGCCGCGGTGGAGGCGCTCATTCCGGCGGCCGAAGCCGCGATGGGCGGCGTCGACATTCTCGTCAATAACGCCGGCGTGACGAAGGACAATCTCTTCATGCGCATGAAGGACGAGGAGTGGGAGAGCGTTCTTTCCGTCAATCTCACGGCTGTCTTCAGACTTTCCCGCGCCTGCCTCAAAGGCATGCTGCGCAAGCGCTATGGACGGATCATCGGGATCAGCTCGGTCGTCGGCGTGACCGGCAATGCGGGACAAGGCAATTACGCGGCCTCGAAGGCGGGCATGATCGGAATGTTCAAGAGCCTCGCCGCCGAAGTGGCGAGCCGCAGCGTGACCGTCAATTGCGTCGCGCCGGGCTTCATCGAAAGTCCGATGACCGACGTCCTGAACGAGAAGCAGAAGAGCGGGATTCTGGCCCAGGTGCCGATGGGACGGCTTGGAACCGGCGCCGAAGTCGCCGCGGCCGTGGTCTATCTGGCTAGTTCGGAGGCCGCTTACGTCACCGGCCAGACCTTGCATGTTAACGGGGGAATGGCAATGATTTGAGCGCATTAAGGCGGCGCTCCGGCGCTCCGCGGAGGCTCTCGCCAACGTGATTGAAGTATGTTACCAGACATCGTAAAGCAGTAGGGAAGCAATCTTTGCGGGGATGAAAGAGCAAGGTCCTGGACTTTGCTCCCCGCCGCGCTCATACGGACTTGCGGACTAGGTCCTTCAAGTCTTGTGCATCGCGGCGCCCACCCAACACAGCGCATCGATGTCGGCCTATGTCGGCAAAATAGTGAGGACGAGGATTAAACGACCATGAGCGATGTCGCCGCGCGCGTAAAAAAGATTGTCATAGAGCATCTCGGTGTGGATGCGGATAAAGTCGTCGATAACGCCAATTTCATTGAGGATCTCGGCGCCGATTCCCTCGACACCGTTGAACTCGTGATGGCTTTCGAGGAAGAATTCAGCGTTGAAATTCCCGATGACGCCGCCGAGACCATCGTGACGGTTGGCGATGCCGTCACCTTTCTCGAGAAGGCGACAGCGGCTTGAGCTTTGGGCTCGGCCGGTCCGACGCAAAAATCCATTCCAAAGCCAATGCTTTCGGTAAGCGCGAACGGGGCCGTCAAAGACGGCTTCGGCGCTGGGCGACATATTGACCAGGTCCTGAGATGCGAAGGGTAGTTGTTACCGGTCTCGGCATGGTTTCGCCGCTCGCTTGTGGAGTCGAGCCAACCTGGACCCGCCTGATCGCGGGTCACAGCGGCGCTCGTCTCATCGATGGGTTCGACACATCCGATCTCGCCTGCAAGATCGCCGCGCCGATCCCGCGCGGCGATGGCAGCGATGCGACCTTTGATCCCGACCAATGGATGGAGCCCAAAGAGCAGCGTAAGATTGACGATTTCATTCTTTACGCTGTCGCAGCGGCGACTCAGGCTCTCGCCGACGCGAGCTGGAAGCCGGTCGCCTACGAAGACCAGATCAGGACCGGCGTTCTGATCGGTTCAGGAATCGGCGGTCTTGGCGGCATCGCCGAGACATCGATCACTTTGCATGAGAAGGGCCCCCGAAGGGTCTCGCCCTTTTTCATCCCTGGCCGCCTCATCAATCTTGCGGGAGGCTATGTCTCCATTCAGCATGGTCTTCGCGGTCCAAATCATGCGGTTGTCACCGCATGTTCGACGGGCGCTCATGCGATTGGCGACGCCGCCCGCCTGATCGCGCTCGATGACGCCGATGTCATGGTCGCCGGCGGCGCAGAATCCGCGATCAACCGGATCGGCATCGCCGGATTTGCCGCCTGCCGCGCCTTGTCCACCAATTTCAACGACCGGCCGACCCAGGCCTCGCGGCCCTACGACAAAGACCGCGACGGGTTCGTGATGGGAGAGGGCGCCGGTTGCGTCGTCCTTGAATCCTACGATCACGCCAAGGCGAGGGGCGCCAGGATCTATGCCGAGCTTGTCGGCTACGGCATGTCCGGCGACGCCTATCATATCACCGCGCCGCAACCCAGCGGCGACGGCGCCTTCCGGGCCATGGCCTCCGCCGTCAAGCGGGCCGGCATCTCTCCATCCGACATCGATTATATCAACGCCCATGGCACCTCGACGCCGCTCGGCGACGAGATCGAACTCCAGGCGGTTCAAAGATTGGTCGGCAACGGGGTGAATTCGCTCTCGATGTCCTCCACCAAATCGGCGATTGGGCATCTGCTCGGCGCCGCGGGCGCGGTCGAGGCGATTTTTTCGATTCTGGCGATCAGGGACCAGATCGTGCCGCCAACGCTTAATCTTGATAATGTGTCGGTGGAGACAAGGATCGATCTGGTGCCGCACAAGGCGCGCGAGCGGAATGTGGAATTTGTCCTCTCCAACTCTTTCGGTTTCGGCGGCACCAACGCCTGTTTGATTTTCAAGCGCGCGGAATGAGCGCGGGGATAAAATTGGCGCCGGATCGCATATAAGATCTCCGCGCGATCCCGAATTCGCCACATTTTTCCGGCCGGATGGATAATTAGCCGGAAAGGGCTTACCTCTTCAGCGCGTTTGGCGCAAAAGCCGAACCGCGATTTGGGGAATTCTAGGCAATGGGCGGGATGCCTCCAGAAACCGACCGGAACAATGGCGCGGACGGATCCGATCGCTCCCGCGCGGGCGGCCGCTTTGCAGGCCACAGAATGACGCCGCAAAGTCCGAACGAGGCGCTGCAGCCGGAAGCTGCGCCTCCGCCGCCTTCGATTCCGCCGAGCCGGCGCCGGCCGGTGCTCTCCGCCATTAGCGGCTTTTTGTCGTTTCTTCTGATCGCCGCGATTGCCGGCATGTTCGGCCTCGTCTGGAGCCAGCAGCGGCTGCGCGCGCCGGGGCCGCTGGCCGCCGACAAGGTGCTCTATATTGCGCCGGGCTCCGAGGTGCCCGACATTATCGCGGAGCTCGATCGAGAAGGAATCATCGATAGCCCCTTCGCGCTCAATGTCGCCCTTGTGCTCGAAGGCAGCCGCTCCAAGGTCAAGGCTGGCGAATATCTCTTCAAGCAGAACGCCAGTTTGCGCGACGTGATGGATACGCTGGTCAATGGCAAGCAGATTCTCCACGCGATTACGATCCCCGAGGGGCTGACCAGCGAGCAGATCGTCGAGCGGTTGCGCGAAAGCGACGTCCTTCTCGGTGACATCAAGGATGTGCCGAAGGAAGGCAGTTTGCTGCCGGAAACCTATAAGGTCGCCCGCGGCGCCTTGCGGGCGGATTTGATCAAGAAAATGCAGGACGATCAAAAGAAAATCGTCGATCAAATCTGGTCGCGGCGGGCGAGCGACCTCCCGCTGCATTCGCCGCATGAACTTGTGACTTTGGCCTCGATCGTCGAAAAGGAAACCGGCAAAGCGGACGAGCGAACGCGCGTCGCCAGCGTTTTCATGAACCGGTTGCTCAAGCGGATGCGGCTTCAGTCCGACCCCACCATCGTTTACGGTCTTGTTGGCGGCAAGGGCCCGCTGGGCCGAGGGATCTCGCGGGCTGAACTCGAAAAGCCGACGCCCTACAATACCTATGCGATCGACGGTCTGCCGCCGGGGCCAATCGCCAATCCGGGCCGCGCCGCGCTCGACGCTGTGGCCAATCCCTCTCGCACGCAAGACCTCTATTTCGTCGCCGATGGAACCGGGGGGCATGTCTTTGCCGAAACGCTGGATCAGCACAGCCGCAATGTGCAGAGGTGGCGCCAGATCGAGAAGGACGCCAAGGAGAAGCTAGAAAAACCGGCGTCCGACGTCGACAAGCCTGCGCCGGCCGCAGCGCCAGCCGGTCCGGCGCGCGACCAGAGGGGCGCTCTCGAAGCGCCGCCGGCTTCCGTCTACGGCGCCCTTCCGGCGTCGGTTGGACCAGCCGCCGCGCCGAACCTTCCGCCGCCTTCCCTTTCAAATAAGACGGCGGTTTCTGCGATCGCGAAGGCGGCGCCCTTGACCCCCGCCGCTGGTCAGGCCTCAGGCGGCAAAGGCAAGGCGGGCGAGGGCGCAAAGAAAGCGACCTCATCGCTTAGCGCTTTCACGATGGGACCGGGCCTCGAGGAGCTCGGCATCACCGTGCAGGGGTTTCCTCCCGCGTCCGCCGCCGCGATGCTCGACGGGCCGATCGGCCAATCCGAGGACGACGAAGCGTCCGCAGGCTCCGCGACATTCGCGGTGTCGCCCAAGCGCCGCGCGGAACAGAATGCGCGCGCGGCGCGGCTCGGCCTCGCGGAGGGGGCTGGCGATCCGCAGCAAGAGTTCGACGATCCCGGAATGATTGGCGAGGCGCGGCCGCCGGCCATTCAGCACGCTGGGCCAGTGCGTATTTATGACGCATCGGAAGGCACGCCGCTCGATCCGCTTCGCGACAAAACCTATGATTTGAACTACCCGAAAACCGTGCCGGGGCTGAAATAAGCCTCCGGATCGAAATCCGCGGGCGCGTTGGCGCAGGCCTGCTTCGCTGGGGCTAATCGCGAGAGGCGGCGCATCCATGCCGCCCTATGTCAGACCGCGGTCCCGTACAGATCATAGGCGCTGGCCTTTTCAATTTTCACGGTGACGATGTCGCCGACTCGCAATGGTCGCTTCGAGGCGATGTGAACCTTGCCGTCGATGTCCGGCGCATCGCCTTTCGTGCGTCCCTCGGCGGAGCGCGGGGTCGCCTGGTCGATGATGACAGGCAGGCGCTTGCCGACCTTTTCGTTCAGTTTGCGCGCGCTGATGGTCTGGCTATGCTCCATGAATCGCCGGTAGCGGCTCTCCTGAAGCTCTGGCGCGACAGGCTCCAACCCGAGCGAATTGGCGGCGGCGCCTTTCACTGGCTCATATTTGAAGGCGCCGACTCGGTCGAGCCGCGCTTGGCCAAGCCAATCCAGCAGGAATTTGAAGTCTTCTTCCGTCTCGCCGGGGAAGCCGAGGATGAAGGTCGAGCGAATCGTCAGATCGGGGCAGAGCGCGCGCCATTCGCGAATCCGCTCCAGCATCTTCTCCTGATCGCCGGGGCGCTTCATCGCCCGCAGGACGGTCGGGCTCGCGTGCTGAAAAGGGATGTCGAGATAAGGCAGAATCCTGCCCTCCGCCATCAGTTCGATGACCTCGTCGACATGGGGATAGGGATAGACATAGTGAAGCCGCACCCAGATTCCGAGCGATCCGAGCTCTCGCGCAAGATCGATGAATTTCGTCCGCACGGCGCGGTTGTGAAAAGTGCTTTCGGCATATCTGAGGTCCAGTCCATAGGCGCTGGTGTCCTGCGATATGACGAGGAGCTCCTTGACCCCGGCGGCGACAAGCGTTTCGGCCTCGCGCAACACTTCTCCGGCCGGCCGCGACACAAGGTCGCCGCGAAGTTTCGGAATGATGCAGAACGAGCAGCGGTTGTTGCAGCCCTCGGAAATTTTCAAATAGGCGTAATGGCGCGGCGTGAGCTTGACGCCTTGGGCCGGCAGCAGATCAAGAAAGGGATCGTGCGGCGGGGCTATGGCGGCATGGACCGCCTGCATGACCGATTCGAAATCCTGTGGACCCGTGATCCGAAATAGGTCTGGAAACTTGGCGAGAATCGCGTCCGCTTCCGCGCCCATGCAGCCGGTGACAATGATTTTGCCATTTTCCGCCGCAGCCGCGCCGATCGCCGCGAGCGATTCGGCCTTGGCGCTGTCGAGAAAGCCGCAGGTGTTGACGATGACCGCAGCGGCGCCGCCATGCGTCCTGGTCAGTTCGTAGCCCTCCGCCCGCAGGCGGTTGAGTATCTGCTCGCTGTCGACCAGCGCTTTTGGACAGCCTAGCGACACAAATGAAATTTTCGGGGCCGGCGCGCCTTCGGCGGCGCTGGAAACGGGATCTGCGTGGGTCTGATCGAAGTTCATGCGAGGTTGCTTGGCATGGGCGAGGGGCGCTATGCAAGCGAAAGCGAATCTCCCCTCATTGAGGGCGATGCCCCCCGGCCTCGCGTGACGTTTCAAAGTCTCAGCAGCCAAAAAGAGAGAGGCCATCTTCATCATCAAGAGTTTTTTTTCATCTGTCCGTTGCGGAAGTTGGGGGATGATACGCTATTGACAGGCTATTTAATCAGAACAACAATCAACACCGACTTGAAAGATGCATCCCATAGTTGAGGCTCTGGGATGCATCCTAGAGTCTTTAATAGGTGAGGTTGCGCCCGGCTCGATTTCAAAAAAATTGATGTTTAGACTATTGAAATTCTGGGCCGATGCTACAGACATCCACAAAATTGGAGGGCTATATGAATAAAATTCTTTTTATAGGGGCTTTGGCGGTCACTAGTTGCGCCCTTGTAACGGGAGTTCAAGCGCAAGCGGTGCGGAGTTCGCCTCCGCAGACGCCGGCCGTTCTTGATTACGCCCATGCAAAGCCCATGTCTCTGCCGAGGTCGAACCGCTCCCCCACTTCGCAGCAGGCGGCGAGTCCTACCGCCATTCAGAAGCTATTTTCGTCGCGTGGCGTCGTTCCAGGATCGGATTCCGGCGATGGCAAGCTAAGCCCAATCCAGCTGGTGCCGTCGGTCGTTTTGCCGACAGCAGGATCAGCGCTTGGGGGAGGCGTAACTTCGCAGGAATATGGCACCTCCAACCACGTTTTCACGACATCGCGGGCCGACGCATTTTTTAACACGACTGCGTCCTTCTATCCCTATAGGGCCGCCGGCAAGCTGTTCTTCAAAGTTGGAGCGGGCACTTCCGTATGTTCGGCGTCCCTGATCAAGCCCGGCGTCATCGTCACCGCGGCGCATTGCGTCGCAAACTTCGGGATCGGCTTTTATTCGAACTGGGAATATGTTCCCGCCTATAGCAACGGTTCAGCGCCCTATGGGACGTGGACCGGCCTTACGGCCTTTGTCTTGGCGAGCTATCTGAATGGAACGGACACTTGCGCCGTTGCAGGCGTCGTTTGCCAGAATGACGTCGCGGTCATCGTGCTGAACAAGAAGAGCGGCGCTCTGCCTGGAACCAGAACCGGGTGGCTCAGCTACGCATACGGCGGCTATAGCTTCAATCCGGCAGGGCAAGCGCTGATAACGCAGCTCGGCTATCCCGTTGCTCTCGACGCCGGCGCTCTGATGCAGCGAACTGATTCGCAAGGCTTCGTATCGGTCGCCGATGCTAACAACACCATCATCGGATCGCTTCAGACCGGAGGCTCCAGCGGAGGGCCGTGGGCGGTCAATCTTGGCTTGCCGCCAGTCCTCAATGGCACTGGGTTTGGAACGGACCCTGTGCATAACGTCGTCGTCGGCGTGACCAGCTGGGGGTATATCAACACCGCAATCAAGGAGCAGGGCGCTTCTCCATTCCTGTTCACAAACATTGGGGTTCTTGTCAACGCCGCATGCGCAGCCTATCCCGGATGGTGCTAAGCTGCTGCGCGCTGGTCGCGCGCCGCACATAGTGGTTTCAAACTCAATCCGCGAACATTGATTTGACTCACCTTGCAACCTGACGCTTGGCCCCAAGCGTCAGGTTTGATTCTGAGAGAGCTTAGAAACCGAGGCCTCTCCCTATCCCCTAATCTCCTCCCGCCATCTTTGCTACCTCAGCCATTTTTCGCCGTCAGCCTCCTTTTCACGAAAGGGTCGGCACAGCCGCGAACCTCGACGGGACTTGCGTTTCAGCTCCGGGTCTTGATCAAGACCCGGAGCTTTTTCTTTGCGTCTAATCCTGATTGGACAACCTGCTTACGGCCGCCGCACAGCTAGAGCATGATGCCGAAAAGTGGAAACCGGTTTTCGGACGACATCATGCTCTACCTCTTTGAGGAGAGGCGGATTCAGACTTTGGACGAGATCGCGTTGCGATTCCGTCCAAAGTCATCCGGCTCTAGCTGATTTAGGAGCCTGGCTATTTTCTTTCTTTGCAGGGGGTCCCGCGCGCCAAAAAAAGAACCCAGCCAAAAATTTGGCTGGGTTCCTTTTTCTCTGTCTGCCTTGCCTCGCAAAAATTGAAGTCGAGAGTCTCGAAATCAATATTTGGCGACGACTGGAGCGGGCTGGTAGGTGTCGAACTTGTAGCTGAAGCCGACCTGGACCCGGTTCTCGACAAGATGACGATTGACGGTGCCGGTAAGGTAGTCTCCGCCGAAGGTCGGATAGGCATTGACCAAGTAGTTGTGGGTGCGACCGAAATCGGTATAGCGATATTCGGCCCGGACCGACCAATTGTTGGTGACGGCATATTCGATGCCGCCGCCGGCGGTCCAGCCGACGCGCGTCTGCGAGAAGCTGTCGTGACCGTAGATGCTGTTGAAATAGAACAAGCCGCCGCCATAGGCGGTGGTCACATCGCTCTTGAACCCACCGAAGGCGACGCCGCCTGTCCCGTAAAGCAGGACGCGGTCGAAGGCGATGCCGACCCGGCCGCGGATCGAACCCTGAACGCCAAGGGTCGTGTGGACGGTGGTGGGAATATAGTCCAGATAGTAGTTGCTGTAGGGCGAGAGATTGACGGTCTTGCTCAGGCTGGAGCCGTCGACGTCGCCTTCGAGACCGACCACCCACTGGTTGAACTGCAGATTGTACCCGACATGCGCGCCGCCGATCACGCCATTGGCGTTGCTGCCGACGCGAAAGCTGTCGTAGATGAAGCCGGGGCCGCCGCCGAGTTGACCAAAGTTAACGCACGTAGCGCAAAATCCATTGGCATACAAAGTGGTGTTGTTGTTGGTCCAGGCGTAACCGATCTGGCCGCCGAGATAGATGCCGGTCCAGGTGAAGATCGGCGCGGGCGGCAGATAGACTGGCGGCGGAGCGCGGGAGGGGAGATCAGCCGCGAGGGCCGATCCGGCGAGAGCGACGGCACCAACCGACGCCATGAGAAGTTTGCGTAACATAGGCTTTCTCCTTTCCGGAAGCTGAAGCATCTTCAAGTTACCCCGTTTGGACCGGCCTGAGGAATGATATTGGGAGAAAGGTGGCAGCGGGAAGCCGCAATTCCGATCGCCGTGACCCTAATACAACACAGGGGGCAGACGATTAGCCGAAACGCATGGCCGGATCCAAATAACTCAGCGAAATTTCTTAACTCTTTTTTCGACTTTACAAGAACCCGGCCCTTGGCCGGGTTCTATTTTGCGGCAAGCCGTCAAAATTGAAATCAAGAGGCTTGAAATCAATATTTGGCGACGACCGGAGCGGGGTGGTAGGTGTCGAACTTGTAGCTGAACCCGACCTGGACCCGGTTTTCGGCAAGGTGATGGCGGACGTTGGAATAAATCGCTTCGCCGAAGAAGGGGGTGTAGGAATTGACGAGGTAGTTGGTGGTGCGGCCGAAATCGGTATAGCGATATTCCGCCCGAATCGACCAGTTGTTGGTCACGGCGTACTCGATGCCGCCGCCGGCGGTCCAGCCGACGCGGGTTGACGAGAAGCTGTCGTGGCCGCCGAAGTAATTCGGGTAGAGGATGTTGCCGCCGTAGGTGGTGTTGAGGCTGGTGTTGAACCCACCGAAGGCGACGCCGCCTGTCCCGTAAAGCAGGACGCGGTCGAAGGCGATGCCGATGCGGCCGCGGATCGAACCCTGAACGCCCAGGCTCGTGTGGACGGATGTGGGGATGAAGTCCGCATAATAGGTGCTGTAGGGCGAGAAGTTGACGGTCTTGCTCAGGCTGGAGCCGTCGACGTCGCCTTCGAGACCCAACACCCACTGGTTGATCTGCAGATTGTACCCGACATGAGCGCCGCCGATCACGCCGCTGGCGTTCTGGTTGTGGTGATAGGCGTCGGCAAAATAGACCGGGCCTAGCTGCGCGATTGGGTCGAGATAGTAAAAGCCGTTGTGGTTGAAGTCGCTGTTGTGGTTCGTCCAACCGTAGCCAATCTGGCCGCCGAGATAGACGCCGGTCCAGGTGAAGATCGGCGCGGGCGGCAGATAGACTGGCGGCGGGGCGCGCGAGGGAAGATCAGCCGCGAGGGCCGATCCGGCGAGAGCGACGGCGCCAACCGACGCCATGAGAAGTTTACGAAGCATAGGCTTTCTCCTTTCCGGAAGCTGAAGCATCTGCAAATTACCCGGTTTGGATCGGCCTACAACTGATATTGGGCGAAAGTTGGCCCTGGAATGGCGCAATTCCGGCCTCTGTGACCTTGATACAACACGAAGGGATTGGAGATTGGCCGAGGCGCCTGCGCGAGCGCCAACAAACCCTGCCAAATGCTTAACCAATCCGCTAGGACAACAAAAAACCCGGCCTTTTGAAGCCGGGTTTTCTTTGTGTTTCGCTGAGCGAGTCGCTCGATCGCTTGATTTCAGTATTTGGCGACGACCGGAGCGGGAGCGAAAGAATCAAACTTGTAGCTGAACCCGATCTGAACCTGATTTTGGGTATAATGATGCTTCACGTTCGCGCCGGGGAACAACAGGCTTGGGGCCGGGAACGAATTGATGAGATAATCCGTGTAGCGCCCAAAATCGGAATAGCGATATTCCGCCTGGATCGACCAATTGTTGGTGATGGCGTATTCGATGCCGCCGCCGACCGTCCAGCCGGCGCGCGTTCTCGAAAGGTTGTCATAGCCGAGGAACGTCGAATAGCTGGTTTCAAGGCCGGTGAAGGCGGCGCCGCCGGTGGCGAATAACAGGACCCGATCGAAGGCGATGCCGGCGCGCAGGCGGATCGATCCTTGAACGTTCGCGCGGGTCGTGAATGTGGAGCCGGTCAAGAAGCCAGCGCCGAAATTCTGGCTGATGCTTGTCCCGTTGACATCGCCTTCGAGGCCAGCGACCCATTGGCCGATCTGCAGATTGTAGCCAAGATGCGCGCCGCCGATCACGCCGCCTGGGTTGAAGTTGATCGGAAAGCTCGTGGCCGGAATGCCGGGGATCACGCCTTGGTCGGGAATGATGATATCGGGCGTGCCGGGGTCAAACAATGTGGCGCTATCGCGGCCCCAGCCGTAACCGACCTGACCACCGATGTAGAGGCCGGTCCAGGTGAAAATCGGCGCGGGCGGCAGATAGGGCGGCGGCGGGGCGCGGGAGGGGAGATCGGCCGCGACAGCGGATCCAGCGAGGGCAACGGCGCCAGCCGATGCCAAGAGAACTTTGCGTAACATGGGCTGTCTCCTTCTTTGAAACCTCAAGCTCCGGCAAATTACGCCGTTTGGGCTTGTCAACAACCCTTGCGGGTGCAAAAGGGGCCCCGGATGCGCGCTATTTGGAAGGCTGTGACCAGAATGCAACGTTACGGATGTTGCGGAGCCCGCGAATCGCCGCCTTGCGCCGCGGTTGAGCAAATTGCCGCGGTTGGGAGGCGCGGCTCTCATGGGGTGAGGATCCGATAAGCCAGAGCTTTGCCCCTCGATCGCTTCCGGCAAAAAAAAAGAACCCGGCCGAAAATGGCCGGGTCTGGGAATCATTGTGGAAGGGTGGAAGCGGCTGTCTCGGGGGCCGCCTTGAAAAAAGGCGCGTCAATTGCCTCCGGGCCCGCCAGGCCTATAAAGGCCCACTGCCTAATATCTTGCCGTCGCCGGCCCGGCAAACGGATCGAACTTGTAGCTGAAGCCGGCCCGGATCGCGTTCTCGGTCTCCTTATGGCGCACAATGGCGCCGGGTGCAGAATTATAGGGATAGTCCTGGACGGAGCCATAATCGGTGTAGCGATATTCGGCCCGGACCGACCAATTGCCGGTGAGGGCATATTCGATTCCGCCGCCGACGGTCCAGCCGGCGCGGGTTTTCGATAGCGTGTCGTAGCCGAGGAAGCTCGCATAAGTGTTCTTGAGGCTGGCGAATGCGCCGCCGGCCGTCGCGTAAATCAGGGCGCGGTCCAAAGCCACGCCGACACGGGCGCGGATCGACCCCTGCACCGGGATTTCCGTTCCGTAGGCGATGAAATTCGAGTTGAAAGTTTTCTTGTAGCCCGAACCCTCGACGTCGCCTTCCAGCCCGACGACGATCTGGTTGAATTGGGCGTTATAGCCAACGTGGGCGCCGCCAATGATCCCCGACGGACCGAAATGGCTGGAGTAAATGGCGAACGGACTGGCGACGGTGTATTCGTCATTGCCCCACGCATAGCCGAGCTGACCGCCGAGGTAGAGGCCGGACCAGGTGAAAAGCGGAACCGGCGGCGTATAGACGGGCGGCGCGTCGCGGTACGGAAGGTCGGCCGCGAGGGCCGGCCCGGCGATAGCGGCGAGAGCGGTCGCCGCCAAAAGCAACCTTCGAATCATTGATTTGTCCCCTTTCAAAGGTTCTCAGTTGTCAGAAGAAACTGTTCCAATCCAGCGAGGCGCGACCTGGAAAGGGAGTAACTTGGACAAATTGTTCTTGTGTCCGAGCCAGTGTAGCAATCCTTCTGCGCTGCAATTCCAAGGTTTGAGCCGCAGCGGGATCGATCGATGCAACATTTAGATTTCATTACGTAAATATGATGGAAACTCCTTACCAAACTGTCTCGAAAGTTGCTTACCGAAATTTCTTGAAATTGAACTTTGTCGATGGATCTGTTAGCAGTTGCGGCGGGATGGCGCCAAGCAAGCGTCACGCGGCCGGAAGCATGGTCTGGTGGGATAGGATTGGGGGTAGGCCGGGCGCCGGCCTCGGGCAAAGCGGAGGTCGGTTGGCGTTAGAAGGCGCCAGTTCGCATTAAGAAAGTGCGCTAAGGCAAAATGTGAAAGCCGCTTTTTGATTTTCACGGAATCTGAAAGCGCTTTGCTGGAAGGGTGGCCGAGTGGTTTAAGGCAGCGGTCTTGAAAACCGCCGTGGGTGCAAGCCCACCGTGGGTTCGAATCCCACCTCTTCCGCCAATGTGCCCCGCTGACTAAGTGAAATCAGAGCGTGTTTTGAGGGGGCTGCGGCGGCCTTGCAACTTTGCGATTGGCCTGCCCTGGCGAGTCGGCGGGGAAAATCTCGGACAATCTGCCGCAGTCGCCGACGGGCTCGCGCCCTGCGCCATCCCATCAATCTTATCCGGCCCGCATCCGCCGCGCGCATCCGGTCGCGGTCTCTGCGGCAGGGGCGGCCGATCCGGCGCCGAAACCGACGTCGCTCCGATCGATGTGGCGTTGGGGCGGGCTGCAGGGGCCGCCGCGCGCCGCAAACCGTGGGGGCCGAGCGCGGATCGTGACGAATAGGGTCATGATCGTTGGCGGGACATTCGGAAGAGGCGAAGCTTTCGCGATTTGCCAGGAAACCTCCGGCTCGCACGT
Source organism: Methylocapsa aurea (assembly GCF_000746085.1). Lineage (GTDB taxonomy): Bacteria > Pseudomonadota > Alphaproteobacteria > Rhizobiales > Beijerinckiaceae > Methylocapsa > Methylocapsa aurea. Next base: position 175,441 of record NZ_JQKO01000008.1, read on the forward strand.
CATTTCTTAAATCGATTGAGAGGGGGGGACGCCAATGTTCAATGAGCGGACCATCCGCCGCGCGCTCATCGTCGTCGCGTTGACGGGGCTCGTCGTCGGGCTCGCCGCCGCTTTCGCGGGACGCGGCGGGCTCGCGCGCTGGATTTGGGCCGCCGGCTCCATTCCCGTGGCCGGGGCGCTGGCCGTCTCGATCGCGCGCGACGTTTGGGCCGGCAGGGTTGGCGTCGACGCGGTCGCGCTCTTGTCGATGGCGGCCGCTTTGGCGCTCGGCGAAACGCTGGCTGGAGCGGTTGTCGCCGTTATGTATGCCGGCGGCGCCGCGCTGGAGGATTTCGCGGTCGGACGCGCCGAGCGGGATCTGAAATCGCTCGTCGATCGCGCGCCCCGCATTGCGCATCGGCGGATCGACGGATCGATCGAAGATGCGCCGGTCGAGCAGGTTTCGATCGGAGACGCCCTTCTGGTCCGGGCCGGCGAGGTGGTTCCCGTTGATGGCCTGATCGCCAGCCCCAGCGCCTCTCTCGACGAATCGGCGGTGACGGGAGAGCCGATCCCGGTCGCGCGGCGAGTTGGGGAGGCGGCGCGCAGCGGCGCGATCAATGCGGGCGAGACATTCGAGATGCGGGCGTTGGCGAGCGCTGGCGAAAGCACCTATGCCGGGATCGTCAAAATGGTGGCGGCGGCGCAGACCGCCAAGGCCCCCTTCATTCGGATGGCGGATCGCTATGCGCTGCTGCTTTTGCCCGTGACGCTTCTAACGGCGGGCGCGGCCTGGGCGCTTTCGCATGACCCTATTCGAGGGCTGGCGGTGCTTGTGGCGGCGACGCCTTGTCCGCTGATCCTGGCGGCGCCGGTGGCGTTCATCGCTGGCGCCGCCCAGGCCGCCCAGCGCGGCATCTTGATCAAAGGCGGCGGCCCGCTCGAGGCGCTCGCCCGCGCCCATACCGTGATGTTCGATAAGACCGGGACGCTCACCGTTGGCGGAGCCCGGCTGGTCGCCGTCGAGACCGCGCCAGGCCAAGACCCCAATGAGGCGCTGCGACTTGCAGCCTCGCTCGAGCAAGCCTCGCAGCATGTCGTGGCGGGCGCCATCGTCGCCGCCGCGCGTGGAAAGGGCTTGGCCCTGGAGATCCCGGAAATGGTGCGCGAGACAATGGGATCCGGACTCGAAGGCGTCGTCGGCGGGCGCAAGGTCCGGATCGGTTCGCATCAGCTTGTCCATGGCGGCGCGCAGCCGGAGGAGTGGGCGGGCCGGGCGCTCCGGCGGGCGTCCTGGCGCTCCGCCCTCAGCGTCTTCGTTTCCGTGGAGGGGCGCATAATCGGCGCCTTGCTGCTCGCGGACGAACTGCGGCGCGAGACGCCGCGGGCTGTCCAGGCGCTGCGGGCCGCCGGCGTGGCGCGGATCGTCATGGTGACGGGCGATCGGGCCGACGCGGCCGAAACGATCGGCGCCGCGCTCGATCTCGATGAAGTGCTCGCCGACCGCGTCCCGTCCGATAAGGTCGAAGCCGTCGCCATCGAGCAGCGGCGCAACCCGACGCTCATGGTCGGCGATGGCATCAATGACGCTCCAGCCCTGGCGGCGGCCGATGTCGGCATCGCCATGGGCGCGCGCGGCGCGAGCGCATCGTCCGAGGCGGCCGATGTGGTGATCCTCGTCGATCGGATCGATCGCGTTTCGGATGCGGTCAAAATCGCGCGCCGCACGCGCGCCATCGCCCTGCAGAGCATTGTCGTGGGGATGGGGCTTTCCGGAATCGCCATGGCCGCCGCCGCGGCGGGTTGGCTCACTCCGGTCGCCGGCGCCCTGATCCAGGAGGGCATAGACGTCGCCGTTATCCTCAATGCGTTGCGGGCGCTGAGCCCGCGCCGGGCCTCGCACCGGCCAGCGATGCCGGCCGCCGCCGCCGGGGTTCTTCGCGCCGATCACGAAAGGCTCGACGCAAGTCTCGACCGTCTGCGCCAGATCGCGGACGCCTTGGATGACGCCGAAGCCGAGGCCGCCGTGGCCTATATTGTCGAGGCCAATCGCATTATCGGAACGCAAATCGTCGAACACGAACGCGACGACGAAAGCTCTGTCTATCCCCGGCTCGCGGGCTTCCTCGCGGACGACCACGGCCTATCCGCCATGAGCCGCGCGCATCGCGAGATCCTTCACCTCGCCAAGCTCCTGACGCGGCTGACGGATGGGCTCCGCCCACACGAAACGGACCGATACCTGATCCGGGATGCGCAGCGCATCGTCGAATCGATCGAATCCCTCGTGCGCATGCATAATGCGCAGGAAGAGGACATCTACCAACATGCGATCGCCGATTGGGACGGCGAGGCGCAATCGGTCGAGGGCGCGCAACCCGGAGCGATCAGCGCTGCCGAGCCGCAAGTCGCCGCGAAAACCAGCCGGGGCTGGCGAACAGCGGTCGCCGCGCTCGCCCTGCTGGTCGCTGGAGGCGGGGCGCTCTATTGGTCTTTGCGCTACGACCACGGCGCTCGCTATATTACGCAGAAGCTCGATCGGGGGCCGGTGGCGCCCACTGTCCTTGCGAGCGGCGCGGTCCAGCCGATTATCGCGGCGGAAGTCACATCCCATGTGTCCGGAGCGATCGAGGTTCTCTCCTGCGACGCCGGCGCAAAGGTAAGAGCGGGCCAGCTTTGCGCCAAGATCGATCCGCGCCCCTATCAGGATTCCGTCGAGCGGGCCAAGGTCGATCTCGCCACCGCCAAGGCGCGGCTGGAAATCGACAAGGCCGCTCTCGTTCGGGCAAAAGCGGCCCTCGACCCTAACGAGGCCAAGGCAAAGCGCCGCACCGCTTCGCGAAAGGCGTTGGAGGCTTCGAGGAAAGCGTATGAGCAGGCCTTGGCGCGGACAAGCCTCGGCGAGGCGTCGATCGCAAGGAGTCAAGCAGCTCTGGAGGCGTCCCAGATCGACCTTGCGCATACTGATATTATCTCGCCCATCGATGGGACGGTGGTGTCTCGCGCCGCCGAAATCGGTCAGATGGTCGAGGCGAACGCGCGGGCCCCCCTCTTTGCGATCGCAGCGAATTTCGCCATTATGCAGGTCGGCGCCAAAGTTGGCGAAACCGACATCGGCAAGATCAAGCTTGGCGACAAGGCCCGATTCGCCATCCAGTCGTTGCCGGACCATTTTTTCGCCGGAGAGGTGACGCAAATCCGTCCCTCGGCGCCGACGGCTGAGTCGGGCGCGGCCTATGATGTCGTCATAGCCGCGCCCAATCCGGATCTCTTGCTTGAACCTGGGATGATGGCGGCAATCACAATTGTGGGCGAGCGGCGCGACAACGTCCTTCGCGCGCCGGATCGGGCGCTGCGCTTCAAGCCCGAGGATGCGGCGCTTCCGAACGGCGCCGTTGGGCAAGCGCCGCCCCCGGAGGGCTGGTCGCGCGTCTGGATCCTGCGCGATGGAAAGGCGATGCCGGTTTCGGTCCAACTTGGCTTAAGCGATGGCGTCTACGCGGAAATCGTCAAGGGAGACGTGCGGCCGGGTGACCAGGCGATCCTGGAAATTGTCGATGAGAGGCCCGCGCCATCAGGCGGGGCTCCGTCGAATAGATAGGACGCCCCGCGCGCCGGCGCGGATCTCAGCGCCTGTTGCAGTTTGACGCTTGATGATTGCCGAACGGCGATGCCGCTGGTCGAAGGGGCGATCGACTTTTTCGGAATACAAGGCGTCGAAGGCCAGCACACTTTGATGAGAAATGCAGATTCTCCAATATATTTTTTGCAATGAGCGTCGATGCATCAAGTAGAATTTATAAATAGTCCTTGTATTTTTGCGGATGCAGGGCTATGTTAGCTAGGTCGATACACGGTTAGATGACTTAGCTTTGCGCCTCAAAATGGCGAAGCCGATAATATCCTTGCCTGAAAAATGCGATTTCGACGGCCAGCGGTTTCGCGGGCAAGCTTAAACTATGTTTGTGAAAGGGGTTTCCATGACTAAGGGAACCGTTAAGTGGTTCAATTTCCAGAAGGGCTTCGGCTTCATAGAGCCGGATGACGGCGGCAGCGATGCTTTCGTCCATATCAGCGCCGTGGAGCGCGCCGGCCTCAGCGACTTGTGCGAAGGTCAGAAGGTGGGCTTTGAGCTCGTCGCTGACCGGAAGAGCGGCAAGATGTCGGCCGATAGCCTCAAGGTTCTGGACTGATTGCGCTCTCGGCGGCTCTGGAGCGCTTCCCGATCAGATGGGTTCATCTGATCGAAAAGGAATCGCTTAGAGTCAATAAGTTAGAGCATGTTCTTATGAGACATCGGATATATCCGATGTCTCAATATCGAAAAAGTCGATCAACTTTTTTAAGAACATGATCCAGAGCATTTTTGAGTGAAGCGGACGCCAGTTCGCGTTAAGAAAATGCGATGAAACAAAGAGCTATAGCGGCTTTCTGATTCCGTGGAATCCGCAAGCGCTTTAGGATCCCAGCGCCGCCGACATCCAGCATCGTCTCAGAGCATCCGACCACGGATGTACTGGCGGTTAGTTCGTGACGATGCTGTCGCATGATGCCCGATGAGGCGCCTGTCGCCTCATAGCCCCGCGCGCCCCATAAAGGTCGCGGGGCATTTTGTTTTTCCGACCAGATCGATAGATCAGGCGCGCGGCCAGACTCACCTATTTAACTGGTCGACATCTCTAACCGCCCCCCGCGCGGCGCTGGTGGTCATGGCGGCATAGGCGCGAAGCGCGGTCGAGATTTTCCGCACTCGCTCCGCCGGCTTCCAAGCTTCTTTGCCTTTCGCCTCCATGTCCGCCCTGCGGCGGGCGAGTTCGCCGTCCGGCACGGCGAGATGAATGCCGCGGTTCGGGATGTCGATTTCGATGAGGTCGCCTTCGCTGACGAGGCCGATGACGCCGCCCTCCGCCGCTTCGGGCGAGACATGGCCGATCGAGAGGCCCGAGGTGCCGCCGGAAAAGCGGCCATCCGTGATCAGGGCGCAGGCTTTGCCAAGGCCCTTCGACTTCAGATAGCTCGTCGGATAAAGCATTTCCTGCATGCCCGGGCCGCCGCGCGGACCCTCATAGCGGATCACCAGGATGTCGCCAGGCTTGATCCTGTCGCCAAGGATGGCGTCCACCGCCGCATCCTGACTTTCGAAGATCCGGGCCGGGCCGGAAAAGGTCAGGATCGAGGCGTCGACCCCGGCCGTTTTCACGATGGAGCCATCTTCGGCGAGATTGCCGTAGAGCACCGCGAGGCCGCCGTCCTTGGAGAAGGCGTGCGCGGCGTCGCGGATCGCGCCGTGTTCGCGGTCGAGATCGATCTCGTCCCAGCGCCGGTTCTGGCTGAATGCCACTTGGGTCGGGACGCCGCCGGGGGCTGCTCTGAAAAACTCCGTGACCGAAGCGCTCGCCGTCCGGCGAATGTCCCACCGCTCCAAGGCGTCCGCGAGCGTCGGCGCGTGGACCGTCGGCAGATCGGCGTGGATCAGGCCCGCGCGCTCCAACTCGCCGAGGATCGCCATGACCCCGCCGGCGCGATGCACGTCCTCAAGATGAACGTCCGCCACGGAAGGCGCCACTTTGCAGAGGACCGGCACCCGACGGGACAGGCGGTCGATGTCGGCCATCGTGAAGTCGACCTCGGCTTCATAGGCGGCGGCGAGGAGATGCAGCACCGTATTGGTCGAGCCGCCCATCGAGATGTCGAGCGTCATGGCGTTTTCGAAAGCTTTGAAGCTCGCGACCGAGCGCGGCAGCACGGAAGCGTCGTTCTGCTCGTAGTAGCGGCGGGCGAGATCGACGATGAGATGCCCGGCTTCGACAAAGAGACGTTTGCGATCTGCGTGCGTGGCGAGCAGCGAGCCATTGCCGGGAAGCGCGAGGCCGAGCGCCTCGGTGAGGCAATTCATCGAATTGGCGGTGAACATGCCCGAGCAGGAGCCGCAGGTCGGGCAGGCCGATCGCTCGATCACCGCTATGTCCGCGTCGGAAATTTTGTCGTCGGCCGCAGCCACCATGGCGTCGACGAGATCGAGCGCCTTGCTCTTGCCGCCGAGCAGCGCCTTGCCGGCCTCCATGGGCCCGCCGGAAACGAAAACGGCGGGAATATTGAGGCGCAGCGCGGCCATCAACATTCCGGGCGTGATCTTGTCGCAGTTGGAAATGCAGACCATCGCGTCGGCGCAATGGGCGTTCACCATGTACTCGACCGAGTCCGCGATGATCTCGCGCGAGGGGAGACTATAGAGCATCCCGTCATGGCCCATCGCGATGCCGTCGTCGACGGCGATGGTGTTGAACTCCTTGGCGACGCCTCCCGCCGCCTCGATCTCGCGGGCGACAAGCTGGCCAAGATCCTTTAGATGCACATGGCCCGGCACGAATTGGGTGAAGGAATTGACGACGGCGATGATCGGCTTGCCGAAATCGGCGTCCGTCATGCCAGTGGCGCGCCAGAGGCCGCGCGCGCCCGCCATGTTGCGGCCATGCGTCGTGGTGCGGGAGCGATATTGGGGCATGTGCTGATCCCAAATGTTAGAAAAACCGGCGGATGGAAAGGTCCATTCGCGAGGCCGCCCGCGGCGCCTGATCGACCTTAAGGATTGTCGCGCATTGAAGCGGCCCGCGCAAAGAGCGCTCCGCGACGGCGAGGCCCACGGTGCGATCAAGCCCTTGGGGCATGATTGCCGCTGTTGATGCCATTCATCGGTGGCGGCGGCAAGTCCCCGCGCCGCGTTTGATCCAGGATCGAGCCGCCGGGAGAAATATTGCCGGCAGCGAGCGTCAGCGCTAAAGCGCTTTCAGCTTCGGCGGAATCAGAAAGCAGCTTTAGGTCCTTGTTTTGTCGCATTTTGTTAACGCGAACCGGCTTCCACTTCGCTCGAAAATGCTCTAAAGGCGCCGCCGGGTTCTGGACTTTGCGTCTAATGGATCGGTAAGGAGCTCTCCATGCCAAATCGTCCCGGCGATGCGTTTTCGAAGCCCTCGCGCCTGATCCTGCTTTCCACCGGCGGCACCATAGCCATGACCGCGGGCGCTGGGCTCGACGGCGCGGCGCTGAAGCTTCGCGCCGCCAGTCTCGCCGCCGCTGTTCCGCAGCTCGAGGGTCTCGCCGCGCTCGAAATGCGCGATGTCCTGGCCAAGCCCAGCGCCAGCTTTACCCTCGCCGACATTGCCGCAATTGCGCGGGCCGCCGAAGACGCCGCCAAGACCGCCGATGGCGTCGTGATCACGCATGGCACCGACACGCTGGAGGAAACCGCCTTCGCACTCGCCATGCTCGCGCAAATCGAAACGCCCATTGTCTTGACGGCGGCAATGCGCCGGTCCGATCAGCCTGGCGCCGATGGTCCGGCCAATCTTCTGGCTGCGGCGCGGGTCGCCCTCTGTCCCGCCGCTCGAGGCAAGGGCGTCCTTGTCGTTGTCGACGATGAAATTCACGCCGGCCCCTTAATCCGCAAGGCGCATAGCTTTCGTCCGCATGCCTTCTCGTCGCTTCCGTTCGGACCGATCGGCTATGTCGCGGAGGAGCGGGTCCGCTTCGCGTTGGCGCCGATCAGTCATTTGCCGAAATTGGCCTATGGAGGGCGTGCGCCGGTCACGCCGATCCTTGAAGCCGGCCCCGGCCTTGAACCGCGAACGGTCGAAGCCTTGGCGGCCGGCGCCATTGACGCCCTGGTGCTGAGCCTTCCGGGGGCGGGACATGTCGCCGCCGACGTCGCGCCGGCCCTTGGCGTGCTGGCCGAGCGGATTCCAGTTGTTTTTGCCAGCCGCACGGGGGCCGGCGAGACGCTGCGCGCTTCCTACGGCTATCCTGGCGGAGAGATGGATCTCATTCGGCGCGGCCTCATCCCGGCGCAAGCGCTGGACGCCCGCAAGGCGCGGATCGCGCTGCAGCTCTTGTTGTCGGAAGGCGGGGACCTGGCGCGCATCCGCGCCGTCTTCGAACTCTTCTGAGACGGGGCAATTAACCAACGCCTTGGCAATGCCCTTCGGACGATGGGAAGACGACATGCGCATCGGAATCGACCTCGGCGGGACGAAGATCGAGGCCATCGCCCTCGATCGGGACGGAGCTGAATTGCTGCGCCGCCGGGTTCCCACGCCTCCTGGCGATTACGCGGGCGCCCTCCGCGCGATCGCCAATCTCGTGGCTTTCCTCGAGGCGCAAATCGGGCGGCGGGGAACGGTTGGCGTCGCCGCGCCAGGGGCGATCTCGGCGCGGACCGGCCTGCTCAAGAATTCGAACAGCACGGCGCTGAACGGCGAGCCGCTGGACCGCGATCTGGCGGCGATCTTGGGCCGTCCCATCCGGCTCGAAAATGACGCCAATTGCTTTGCTCTGTCCGAAGCTATCGACGGGGCCGCGGCCGGCGCTGGCGTTGTCTTTGGCGTCATCCTTGGCACCGGGGTTGGCGGCGGTCTCGTCGTCGGCGGACGGATCATCGCGGGACGCAATGCAATCGCCGGAGAATGGGGCCACAATCCGTTGCCTTGGGCGCGCGACGATGAACGGCCGGGCGCTCCGTGCTATTGCGGCAAATCGGGCTGCATCGAGACATTTCTATCGGGGGCTGGTCCAGCGCGGGATTATCTTGCGCGCGCAGGCCGGCGCATGAGCGCATATGAGATCGCCCTTGCCGCTGCGTCCGGCGATCCGCATGCCGGCGACTGCCTGAGCCTCTATCGGGATCGGTTGGCGCGCGGGCTCGCCGCCCTCATCAATGTTATCGATCCCGATGCGATCGTGCTCGGCGGCGGTCTCTCCAACATCGCGTCAATTTATGAGGGGCTTCCGGCGCTGGCGGCGCGGCATGTGTTTTCGGACGGCGTCGATACGCCAATTGTCCGCGCCGTCCATGGCGATTCCAGCGGCGTGCGCGGCGCGGCCTGGCTGTGGCCTGCGCCGCGCTGAGCTTCGTTGAAGATCAAGGACGCGGGCGGGCTCCAATCCCTCCCCACTCCAACAATTTGGAGGTGGCGCCGGTGATTGAATTCATCGTGTCCTCGATAAACGCCATCGGGCCATTTTGCGTCGGGCGGGGTTGAGGCGCGGGCGTTGCGGCCGGCGCCGGGATCTGCGCCTCGGCGATCTGTTCCGGCTTGGCTGCTGGGACGCTTGCAACTGGCTTCGCTTTGGCTGGCGTCGCGGCCTGCGCAGGCTGGCTGCGTCCACCGGCTTCGGCCGCGGCGGATTTGGGCGCTGGCGTCAGGTGCGCCGCTGGCTTCGGGGCCTGGGTTGTCGAGGGCTTGGCCGCCGCGGTTGGGCGCGGCGCGGGCAGGGGCGGCGCTGGGATCGAGGCTTGCGGCTGCGCATCGTGGGGGAGGAGCGAGCCGTCGGGCCGAACCGACGCGGTCTTCATCTTCTTTGCCGGCTCGACAGGCGCCGCCAGTCGTTGCGGTTCCACTTGTGTTGGAGTCTCCTCGGGCGGCGCCGGAGCCTTGGCGGCCTCGACCGTAAATCCGCTCGTCGACAGGGCGTCCGAGGGGCCAAGGCCGATGACGCGCGGCGCCTTATCCTGAGCCTGCGAGGGGGGGCTCAATTGCGCGGCGTTTTCGTCGGTCGCGGCCGGCCCGGAGGGCGGCGGCGCGAGAGAAAGGGAAGCGTCCAAAGAAGCCTCCTGGGCCGGGACGTCCATCCCGCCTATGGTGTCCGGCTGCGGCGCGAGCGGTGCGTTCTTCGCTTCGAGCGTCGCGACTTCCGGGCTGGAAACGCTGCTCTTGGATCCAAAGGTGACGGCAATGCCGGTCAGTCCAAGCAGGATGACCGCTCCTATGGCGTAGAGCGGAAACCGCGGCCTGACGTCCGCATCGGTCAATCCCGCCTGGCCCAAACCGGCTTGATGGGAAATCGCCGCGCCGTCCCGATAGAGCCGATAATCCGATCGGTCCTCCGAAATTGCGATAGTGGCGGCCAAGTCGGTTTCCGAAGGCGGCGCCTCGCGCCGCGCCCCGCCCAGCAAGCCCGCTTCAATCGCCGCGAAATCGCCGCTCAGGAAGACGTCGCGCGGGCCTCCCGCGGGGCACCCGGAATTTGTCTTCGTCGCCATTGCCGACTCGTCCCGCCGCGCAGCGCCGATCAGGCCAGATTCGATCGCGGCGAAGTCGCTGGCGAGGAAACGTTCTCCCGCATGCGGCGCTTTGAGTTGCTGCCCTTGCGGTTCGAGATCTGGCGGTTCGAGAGCTGGCGGCTCAGTGGAAAATGCGCCGGCCCATTGGTCCGTGGAGCGCTGGCGGCCAAGGCGCCTTTCAAACTCCTCCAGATCGATCATCGGGCGCCGTTTTGCGATAGGCTCAACCATGCTTCCGATCTCCTGTTGCTTCATGGGACAGGCCAAACAGCCGCTTCAAGCTGTTGCGAACGCGCATCCCTTCCGAACCAACGCCAACCGCTTTAAGGCGCGGCGCCGGACTAAGACGCAAGAACCGTCATCAATGGCGCATTCAAAACGTGCGCCGCACAGCTCAAGCTGGCCTTTGTTTTTCCGGCGTCATTAAGAAATCGCAATTGTGGCTGATGTGTGCCGCCGCCAAAATCAGCCAATTAGAGCCTATCGCGTCGCTTATTTTTGGCTTTGACCGCGCCGCGTTTTGACCGGCGCCTTGTGTTGGCCGCAGTTTCATTCCGGCTTCAAGAAGCTTTCATAGACGAGCTGGAATGCTTCCGGTCCCACGCTGACCGCGCCGCGAAATGGATTATCCATCGCGGCGATGATGAAAATCACCGCGCCCAGAAAGCATGCGAGAGCGCCGCCAAGGAGCACGTGGAGGTGGATCTCCATGTCGAGCATCCATATGAGACCGATATTGAGGAGCGAGCCAAGGGCGACCACCCACCATAAAGCCGCGGGAATGCCGGAGCTGACATTGACCAGCCGGGCGCGGCGGATCTCAACGAAATTGTTGAATTGCCGCAAAGTCTCCGCATGGAGGATTTCTTCGCTTTTCTGGGTCGGCTGGAAAGTCATGAGCGTTGCGAAAAGCGCCGCCGCCTGATGCGATCCAGCTTTGGGCACGACGCCGCGCCGTTGTTGCGGCCAAGCCTCCTCGATGGTGACTCTGGCGTATTCGCGCAAATGATGCTCCAATTGTCGGCGGATCGGCTGGGGATAGCCGCTGACGTCTCGGTATAGCGCCGCGACATTTGCCGCCTCCTTGTCGACGATGTCGGTCACGGTAGTATAGTTTTGATAGGAAGCGACGGCGAGCAGCCCGAGCAGAAGCCCATAGAGAACCGAAAAGCTCGAAAGCGCGAATCCCACCATGTCATTCGCGCGCTGATCGGTGTGAATCCACGAGCGGATAGTTGGGCGCAGAAGATATATTCCAAGCCAGGTGGCGGCGACGAAGGCGAAGGCGAAGAAGGCCGCCACGATGGCGGAGGGATAATCGTAGATCCAATAGAACAAGCCATGTCCTCCTGACCGGCGGCGTCTGATTCCGGCGCGTGCTTGTAAATGTTAAAGCATTTTCAGGCGAAGCGGCGACCGGTTTGTGACTTGGAGCTGCTTCGGCCTTTAAAAAAGATCTAGCGGGCCGATGGCCGGCGCATCGCGGCGCTCAGCCGCGTGAGGGGCCAAGAATGAATCTGAACGGGAAATGCCTGATCGCTGGCGCGCTCGCGCTCGCCTTAGCGCCGCTGATGGACGCGAGGGGCCAGGTCGGCGGGCCTTGCGCTTATGATTCCTATCCGGGCGCCTGCACGATCGCGACCGTCTCGAAGACGGAAGCTTCGATCAGCCAGAAGTCCATCGCTGGAGGCCCCGGTTATGAAGGTTTCGAAATCACGTTCAGCTATGCTGGGGAGGCTCCCCAAGACAATCCCCTCGTGCGCCAGGCGCTTTCGAGGCGGCGCGATCTCCTCCTCGTCAACGGCTGGCGTCCTGGCCCGCGCTTTCTCGAAAAATATGCGATCGCGCCGGGCAAGGTCTTTCGCTGCGCCTTGGACGTGATCAAGAGCGGATCCTGCACTCCGACGCTCTTTCGCTTTCCTGCGATCGACCAGGCTGACTATTTCGAACGATAGGCTGGAGTTCAGCCAGTCCCCTAAGCAACATGCCTAGACCTTAAAGAAAGCCGCGGCGGCGCTGAGAATTCCCTGTTTGACTTTTCGCGCCTCTTCGAGCCGCGCAATTTCCGCCTGCAGGCCGGCGATGCGCTCGTCGAGCTCCTGCACAGAAAGATCATCGAGAGCCTGCCCGATCTCGTGGGACGCCGCCGCCTTGCGGGGCGGGGCGCCGAAAATGTCTTCATTGTCGCTAGCCATGGGCCACCTCGTCGGCCTGCGAAAGCCATGAACTCCCGCATTTATACCGCTCCAATCACGGTCGCGCCATTTGCTTCTTGGGGTTCTGGGCGCGCTTGCTTTGGAACCTTGGCCGCTGGGCGTCATTCGGCGGGCCAAGGCGCGGGAGTCACCGAGCGCTTCTTTCAGGGGACGGCAGCGCCACGCGCGCATGCCGGCCCCGCTGCATCAAGCTTTTCCACGAGCCCACCTCCCCAGTTGGCTAGGTGTTTAGTCCTGGCATTTGATGGACGGCGCTATTCAACCGGCGCTGGCCACGCCGGGCGGTCAGGCAAAACGCTATTTGCTCGCTCACGCCCCCGCGCAGAGTCGACATCGGCCCGCCACTTCCATCACGGTCGCACGGGGCGCAAATTCGGCCCTTGCCGCTAGCTCCGCCAGACTGCCTCGCAAATCCTCCGAGGTCGCCTCCACGACATCGCCGCAGGTCTCGCAGATGAGGAACACGATCGGCTCCTCTGCCGCGTGGCCGTGGCCGCAGGCGAGATAGGCGTTGCAGGAGGCAAGCCGGTGGACGAGGCCGTTTTCGAGCAGAAAATCGAGCGCCCGATAGATCGAGATCGGGGCCGGGCGCTTGCCCGTCGTCTCAGCAACCCGGTCGATCATCTCATAGGCCCCGAGGGGGCGGCCCTCTAGGGCGAGAATTTCCAGAATCCGCCGCCGGCTTGGGGTCAGGGCGATCCCTTCCTGGCGGCAGAGCGCCAGCGCCGGGGCCAATGCGCGAGCCCCGGCTGCTTCATCGCGCTCGCCGCATTCGTTAGAGGCCTTCGGACGCGATTCGCGTGAAATTGTCATGAAAAAAATATATCACAGCCGCGCGATCAAAGCGATTCTTGCAGCCTAGAGAGCTTGGCTTTGGCTTCATCTATTAACCGCTGCGTTGTAGTATAGTTTGGCGACCTGTAATTTCGCTGTCCGCCCAACATTCGTGCGCCGCAATTCGCTGTCCCGCCCAGGAGACCCCATGACCCTCAACACGCGCAACGCCATCGTCACCGGCTCCACCAGCGGCATCGGCCTCGCCATCGCCAGAGCCTTGGCCAAGGAAGGCGTCAATGTCACCATTAATGGCTTTGGCAATGCGGCGGCGATCGAGACCGAGCGGGCCGGGATCGAGAAGGATTTCGGCGTCAAGGCCTATTACTCGGGCGCGGACATGACCAAGCCGGATGAGATCCGCGCCATGGTCAAAGAGGCCGAGGACAAGCACGGAACCCTCGATATTCTCGTCAATAACGCAGGGATCCAGCATGTCGCCCCGATCGAGGAGTTTCCGCCCGAGACTTGGGACCTGATTCTCGCCATCAATCTCTCCGCCGCCTTCCATGCGATCGCCGCCGCGATCCCTGGCATGAAATCGCGCAAATGGGGCCGCATCGTCAGCACCGCCTCTGCCCATTCGCTTGTCGCCTCGCCGTTCAAATCCGCCTATGTCTCGGCCAAGCACGGTCTTGCCGGGCTGACCAAGACCGCGGCGCTCGAACTCGCCACCTTCGGCGTCACGGTCAATTGCATCTCGCCGGGCTATGTCTGGACCCCGCTCGTCGAAAAGCAAATCCCCGATACGATGGAGGCGCGTCACTTGACGCGGGAGCAGGTCATCCAGGATGTGATCCTGGAGGCCCAGCCGACCAAGCAATTCGTGACCGCCGATCAGGTCGCCTCGCTCGCCGTCTATCTCTGCACCGATGCGGCGGCGCAGATCACCGGGGCCAACCTCTCGATCGACGGCGGCTGGACCGCCGAATAGGTTTTTGACGCATAGCCATGAGTAAGACGAGCGAGCCGATCGACTGGGACGGCCAGAAGAAAGTCAGCCTCGCCCTGCAGGGCGGCGGCTCGCATGGCGCTTTCACCTGGGGCGTGCTCGACTATCTGCTCGAAGATCAAAGGCTTGATTTCGAGGCGATCACCGGGACCAGCGCGGGGGCCATGAACGCCGTCGTGCTGGCCATGGGCTATCTCGAAGGCGGGCGCGAAGGCGCGCGCCGGACGCTCGCCAAATTCTGGCGCTCGATTAGCCATGAGGGTGGCTTTTCGCCCGATGGACGGCGGTTCCTGGACATTTTCTTCCAGGGCTGGGCGCCTCAGGCGGCGGTCGCCCAGTGGTGGACGGATTTTCTAACCCATTACTCTAGTCCCTATGATTTCAATCCCCTCAACATCAATCCCCTGCGCGACCAGCTCGAAAAAATCGTCGATTTTTCCAAGCTGCGCGCCCTGACCGAACTGAAGCTCTTCATCGCTGCGACTAATGTGCGAACCGGCAAGATCAAAGTGTTCGAGACATCTGAGCTGACAGTCGATCACGTCATGGCCTCGGCCTGTCTGCCCTATTTGTTTCAGGCGGTTGAGATCGATGGCGCGTCCTATTGGGACGGCGGCTATATGGGCAATCCGGCGCTGTTTCCCTTGTTCTACAAGACCGCCAGTCCCGACATCGTCATCGTCCAGGTCAACCCGATCGAACGCGAAGAGACGCCGCGTTCGGCGCGCGACATTCAGGATCGGTTGAACGAGATCACTTTCAATGGCGCGCTGATGAGCGAGATGCGGGCGATAGACTTCGTCGACAGGCTCGTCGATTCGGGCAAACTCTCGCATTCCGATTACATGCGCCCGCTGGTGCACAGGATCGACGGCGCGGGCTTCCTTGAAACCTTCCCGGCATCCTCGAAAGCGGATGCATCATGGCCCTTTATCAGCCGGTTGCATGACTTCGGGCGCAAGGCGGCAGAGCGTTGGCTCGATAGCCATTACGATTTAATCGGCAAGCAAGGCACGCTCGATCTGCGGATCGCCTTCGCAGAAATCGATAAGGTCAAGCGCTAAGCGTCGCGATGGCGCCATTTGCGAAAGCGCGCTCCTAACTGCGCCATCATCCTTCGCTTTGATTGGCGCGTTGAACAGCGAGACTTTTTAAGCCCGCGTCGCCTCCGCAGCGATGCGCTCATAATAGAGGAGATCGAGTTCTGGCGCCGATCCCACGAGGCCGGTGAGCAGCGCATGAGCCTGGCCGCGATGATGTGTTTGATGGTTGAAGAAATGGCTCAACGCCGGCCAAAGTTGCTGCTCAAAAAGTTCGGGCGCGCTGACGCGCCTATATGTGATCACGCCAGACAGGCGCGCATCGTCGAGACTTTCGACAAAGCCGATAATGCGTCGGTCCTCCGCCTCGCGCGCCTCCCGCAGCGGACCCAGCGCCTCGAACAGAATCGCGTCGAGGCGGTCCGGCGCCGAGCCTTCTCCAGTGAACCGCTGCAACCAGATGCGATCCGTCGCGAGCAGATGATTGAGCGTTCCATGCACGGATTTGAAAAAGGCGCCGCCGTCGGCCCGGTAGTCGGCGTCGCTGAGGGCGGCCGCCGAATCATAGAGCCTTTTATTGGCCCAGGCGTTGTATTTCGCAAACACTTGGAACTGGGCTCTCAGCATGGGCATGCCTTCTCGCTAGAGCCGGATGACTTTGGACGGAATCGCAACGCGATCTCGTCCAAAGTCATCCGGCTCTTATCAAAAAGTTAGAGAATAATGTCGTCCGAAAACCGGTTTCCACTTTTCGGCATCATGCTCTAAGTCCATTGTGGGCGTGCTCAGACGCGCCTGTCTCGCGGGCCCGGCGGCGAGATCTGGCGCTCCGCCGTCGCTCTTATGGGAGGGACGGCGGACTTATGAGGCCGTCCGCCCTATGCCGGATGGGCGGTGTCCTTGCCGCCCCGGCGCGGTTCGCCGAAACGCGGCCGCTCCCGGCGGGCTCCGGAATTTTCATTTGGCGTGGCCGCGGTCCTTGCGCCGCGACGCTCCTGCGCGTGATGATGGCCGGGCGGATTGGGGAGGCGGCTTTGCGCTCCCGATCTCGCGCCGGCCTCGAGCCGCACGGGCGCGCGAATGTCGCGGGCGGGCTGAACGACAGCCGTTGGATCAGCGCGCCGATCGAGCGCCGGCAGCCGCAAGCGAGTCAGCTTCTCGATGTTGCGCAACAGGTCGCGCTCCGCGCCGTCGCAAAGCGAGATCGCGATTCCTTCGGCTCCTGCGCGCGCCGTGCGTCCAATCCGATGGACATAGGCTTCGGCCACTTCCGGAAGTTCGAAATTCACGACATGCGTCACGCCATCGATGTCGATGCCGCGCGCTGCGATGTCGGTCGCCACCAGGGCGCGGACGCGGCCGGCGCGGAAAGAGGCGAGCGACCGCTCGCGCTGGCTCTGGCTCTTATTGCCGTGAATCGCCACGGCGGCGATTCCCATGCTGTCGAGATGTTGGGTCACCTTGTCGGCACCGCGCTTGGTTCTGGTGAAAACGATGGCCCGGGTCATTTCGACATCGGCAAAGAGCTCGACGAGGATATCCCGCTTGCGGTGGGTCTCGACGAAGAGAACCTGCTGGTTGACGCGGTCGGCGGTCTTCGCGACCGGGGTGACGGACACCTGGACCGGATCGTTGAGAAGATCGCCGGCGAGCTTGGCGATTTCGGTTGGCATCGTCGCCGAGAAAAACAGGTTCTGGCGCTGTTTGGGGAGATCGCGCACGACGCGGCGGATCGCCTTGACGAAGCCAAGGTCGAGCATTTGATCGACCTCGTCGAGAACGAAAAATTCAGTCTTGCCGAGTTGGGCCGCGCGCGAGTCGAGATGGTCGACGAGACGCCCTGGCGTCGCCACAAGAACGTCGAGGCCGCGCGCGAGCGCCTTGATCTGCGCGCCATGCGGCACGCCGCCAAAGACCACCGCGACGGAAATTGAAAGGCCGGAGCCAAGCGTCCGGAAGCTCTCGGCGATCTGGCTCGCCAGTTCACGCGTTGGGCTCAGCACCAAGACGCGGCAGCCGCCGCGTGGAGCCGCTTGTTGATGGGTGGCGAGATAGTGAAGAATGGGGAGCGCGAAGGCGGCGGTCTTGCCGGTGCCGGTTTGGGCTATGCCGACGATGTCGCGGCCGGCCATGATGGCGGGGATGGCTTGCGCCTGGATCGGCGTCGGCGTGACATAGCCTTGTCGCGCCAGGGCATGGAGAAGCGGCGCGGCAAGGCCGAGGCCGGTAAAGTCTTGCAATGGGGGATCTTTCGATAAGCCGCGAGTCGTCGCCGGGAGATCCGGCGAGGCGGCTGGAGATTTATAAGGGTGACGCCCTGCGTGGCCTGGGCTGTCGAGCGGACGGATCGCTAATGCGCTCGACAGGAGGACGATGGAAATCGTCCTTCACGCAGCCGGAGCGCTAAGATCCACGTGAAGTGGATGAGGCTATGTCGCCGCTTTATAGAGAAAAGTCAAGCCGCATCGTTTTTACAGAACGTAGCTTCCGGACCGTCCTTGAACAATATGTGATCCAAAGCGGTTTAATCGCGCCTGCGTTATCCGCGTCGCCGCCTGAATTGAATCCGGGCGCCTGAAGCTTTCGCTCTAGAGCGCTTCCCGATCAGATAGACTCATCTGATCGGAAGGGAGTCGCTCAGATGTAATGGACTGGAGTATATTCTTATGAGACATCGGATATATACGATGTCTAAATATCGAAAAAGTTTATTAACTTTATCGATTAGAGCATGTTCCGAG
The DNA here is from genome assembly GCF_000746085.1 of Methylocapsa aurea. Taxonomy (GTDB): domain Bacteria; phylum Pseudomonadota; class Alphaproteobacteria; order Rhizobiales; family Beijerinckiaceae; genus Methylocapsa; species Methylocapsa aurea. The sequence goes on from NZ_JQKO01000008.1 coordinate 193,260, forward strand.
ATAATCTTTCTGAGGCCTGAAGCATCGAAGCTTTTACGTAGCCTGTAATAGTTTACCGAGGATAGGCTAATTGAAGCTTATGCAATTTACTTTGCATCATCTCTAGAGCCTCTTCGATCTTTCGGTCCTCGCTCAGCGATGGCGGCATTTTAGCTATCTGTTGCAGGCGGCGCGCCGCGAGATGCGCCAGCACGCAATCTGCTCCCCAGCGGAGGGGAGGCGTGAAAGCCACGCCTCGCCTCATCCGCGACAGAAAGAATCTGCCCGCCACGGCGTGGTTTGACTCTTCAATAGTCGAAGGAAGGAGGCGATAGGGACGAAGATCAATATCGAGCGCTTCCGCCCAGTCCAACCATTTGTTCCGGTGCAGCGGATTTATCGGCGTCAGCGGCGCCCAGGGCGTTCTGAGAGCATCGGCTACGATCGCGCCATGCATGGCTTCCGCTATGACAAGACGTGACTGGAGCAACTCATCGATTACTTTGTCGACCGGTTGGCGCGGATCAATCAGATGTATTCCGGCGATGTCGCAGACGCGCCGCCAGTCGCCGACGTAGAAACTCTCCCAATGCGGCATGAAAGAAATGTGCTTTGGGTCTTTGCGACTTAAATCGACGACCGAGCGCAAGAGGATCGCTCCGTCGCCGATGGCAAGCGAGGGACAGATATTGAGAGCCTTTGCCGTTCGCGGGCCGCGGACAAAGAAAATGTCCCATTTTCCGTCCGACAGATCCGGCGCTTGGTCATATTCAGACGCGAAGCCGGCGCCAAATACAATCTTCTTGGCGGCGGGATCGAATTTGGTGCCTATGATCGAGCCGATTCCGAGGAACAGACTGTCCGCCGCATCGTCGAAGAAATTGGGGAGGAGTTGGGGCCAGAGCCACGCATTGAGTTCATCGCCGAAGTTTGGATGTTCGCCTCGATAATATGTCATTTTCATTGGCGTTCCCCCTTCGGCGCTTGGTGTTCTGCAACATCTTTCTATTCACGCGCGCCCCTCGACGCGCGCATGCAAAAGCCATCGCGACAGATCTGCATCGCGGCTCAAGCGGCGTCCAAAGGCGCCTCTTAAGTCACGTATGAGAAGCGCGACCGACGTTCGAGGAAGGCGATCGATCCTCACGTGAAAAGGCGCGCGCGTGACGGCGTGGCCTGGGCGCAGCGAATGTGGGATATGCCGATCTCGGCAAGGACATGCCGTCGCCAGCGCGCTCGCCGGCAATCTGGCGGAATTTTCGGTGGCCACACTGCTTGACGCCTTGCAAACCGTACCCGTTGCCGCTGGCTGCCGCAACCTCGAAGGAAACGGGCAATAGAAAGCGCCACTCTAGCTATGGTCAAGCTTGGCGGTCAACCATTTGGTCGCGGCCGCGCTCGCGCGGCCGGCCATTCCATGTGCCGCTCGTCTCAGATGTCCGTGTTGTCGTCGTCTGAGCCGTAGTCAGAGTAATCGGCGGCGTCTTGAATATCGTCCTGATCCTGGTCGGCGTCCTGTCTGGCGTCTTGCGCGCGCAGGCTCGGATCGTCGGATCCATAGTAATTGTTGATGGTGGTGGTGTCGCCCAGGCCGCCGCCCAAGCCGGAGCCTAAGCCGCCGCCTGTGAATCCGGTTCCGATTCCCAGGGAGTTATTGTGGCCGCCAAAGAGGCCGCGAATGGAGTCGGCGAGAAGAACCCCGCCAGCGACGCCCGCCGCTGCGCCGAGCGCGCCCTTAAGGAAGCCGCCGCCCTGGCCAAAGCCTTGCCCAGGCGCTTGGCCGCCCCAAGGTCCGGGCTGCGGCGGCGGCGCATAGGACTGGCCATAGCCTTGCTGCGGCTCCCGCCAGCCGCTTTGCGGAGGTTGCTGTTCCCAGCGATTTCCGGCCGGAGGCGCGCCGCGTGGCGGCGCGGCGCCGCCGAACAGCGAGCCGAGCCCGCCGAGGAAGCCGCCTGTGCGCGGCTGGCTCGCCGCCTGCTGCTCCAAATCCCGCACTTTGCTTTCGAGCTCCTGCAGGCGGTCATTGGCGGCGCGCAAAGCCTGATCCTGGACGATGACGGTTTGGGCCAGGAGATAGGGCGCATAGGGCAAAGCCCGCGTCGCGTCGGCGATAAAGACCTCGGCTTCCTGGTCGCGCGGATTGCCGCCCGCGCCGCGAATGCGATCGAACAGATCCGTGAGCAATTGGCGCTCTTCGGGTGACATTGGATTCTCCCGTGCAAATCAGCGGATCTTCTGCCCGCCGCGCATAATATGGGCGCTTTTTGACGAGAACCAAGTGTCAAGTTCATGTGTCAAGTTTTTTGTGTAGCGCTCTCGAAAGGACCTTTGCCTGGGGCCGTTGGCGCGCGCGCTTGCCGCTTGCATCGAGGCCTCGTAAGAAGCCGGGAGGATTTTGAGGCTGTTTTTGAAAATGGATGACCCTAAGAAAAATGCGCCGCGCGCGAGCGCCAGACTGCCGCGCGGGCTTTTGGATCGCGGCCCCGCCGAGATCGCCGCGACGGAAAAAATGCTCGCCGTCATAAGGGAGACCTATGAACTCTATGGGTTCGAGGCGGTCGAGACGCCTTTCATCGAGTTCACCGACGCGCTTGGCAAGTTTTTGCCCGATCTCGACCGGCCGAACGAAGGGGTTTTCTCCTTCAGGGACGATGACGAAAGCTGGCTGTCGCTGCGCTATGACCTGACCGCGCCGCTCGCCCGCTATGTGGCGGAAAATTTCGATAAATTGCCAAAGCCCTATCGCAGCTACCGCGCCGGCTTTGTTTTCCGCAACGAGAAGCCGGGGCCGGGACGCTTCCGCCAATTCATGCAATTCGACGCCGATACGGTGGGCGCGGCCTCGGTCGCCGCCGACGCCGAGATGTGCATGATGGCGGCCGATACATTGGAGCGGCTCGGGATCAAGCGCGGCGATTATGTGATTAAGGTGAATAACCGCAAAGTGCTCGATGGGCTGATGGAGGCGATCGGCCTCGGCGGCGAGGAAAATGTTGGGCGGCGGCTGACGGTGTTGCGGGCGATCGATAAATTCGATCGTTTGGGCTGGGAGGGCGTTGAACTGCTCCTTGGACCGGGACGGAAAGACGAGAGCGGAGATTTCACTAAGGGCGCCAATCTATCTCCTAAGGACACACAGTTTATACAGGACGCCTCATTTGCCCTTGGGATGCAGAATTTTGCGCTTGTGGGTCATGGAAAATGCGTTCCGGAAGATGAGAGTCTTGAGACTCTTGAAGATAAGCAATATTATTATTCAAGCTTAAACACAATTACAGGTATTGAGCAATATCTTCAAGATAATGCAATAGGAAAGGAGGCAATTAGCGAGCTTAGGCAGATGTTTGAGCTGTTATTTGGAGCTGGCTATGGTTCGCAGCGCATCCGTTTCGATCGGTCCGTCGTGCGCGGCCTCGAATATTACACCGGCCCCGTCTTCGAGGCCGAACTCACCTTCGAGATCGACGATGAAGACGGCCACCCGATCCGCTTCGGCTCGGTCGGCGGGGGAGGGCGCTATGACGGGCTCGTTGGCCGCTTTCGCGGCGAGAATGTTCCCGCGACTGGATTTTCCATCGGCGTCTCCCGGCTGTTTTCGGCGCTAAAGGCCATCCGCTCCCCCATCGTGGAAGGCGCCAAACAGCGCGGCCCGGTGGTGGTCCTCGTCCTCGACAAGGTGGAGATCGGCCGCTACCAGGGGTTCGTTACCGCCCTCCACAACGCCGGCGTCAAGGCGGAGCTTTACCTCGGCTCCTCGGGCATGAACGCGCAGCTGAAATATGCCGACAAGCGCGGCTCGGCCTGCGCCATCATCCAGGGCTCGAACGAGCGCGAGAAAGGCGAGGTCGCGATTCGCGACCTTGTCCTTGGCGCGGAACTCGCCGCCTCGACCAAGGATCGCGCCGATTATCTCGAGCTGCGCGCCAAGGCGCAATTCAGCGTTCCCGAGGCGGGGCTCGTCGCGGCGGTGAAAGAGGTGCTTGCGCGCCACAGCTAGAGCGCTTTTAAAAAGCAGCTCTAGGTCTTTGTTTCATCGCATTTTCTTAACGCGAACCCGCATCTGCTTCGCTCGAAAATGCTCTAACCGCTTCGCGTTCACCTTTTCCGGCAAAACCTGTCGCGGGCCGCGCCTCCGCTTGCTAAAGAGTGACTTCTTTCCGCGCCATTTGCGAGAGCTGCCCCTTTGTCCCTGGTCGATGACATCTCGCAAGCCATCGCGGCGCATCTCGTCAGCGCCGGCTATGCCCGCTGCGAGCCGCCGATTCTGCAACCGGCGTCGATCTTCTTCGACTCGGGCGAGGATCTTCGCGGTCAGCTCTATCTTACGGGCGATGTCTCGGGCGCCGATTATTGCTTGCGGCCCGAATATACGATCCCGGTCTCGATGGCCTATCTCGCCTCGGAGGCCGCCGGGGAAAGTGCCGCCTATTCCTATTGTGGGCCAGTGTTCCGCTTTCGCGCCGGGGACCGCAGCGAGTTCACGCAGGCCGGGATCGAGAGTTTCGGGCGTCTCGACCGCGAGGCCGCCGACGCTGAAATCCTGACCCTCGCGCTTGAGGCCGCGCGCGTGGGACAAGCTCCGGGCCTTCAAAATCTCAGCGTGCGGATCGGCGACGCGGGACTCTTCTCGGGGCTTCTCGAAGCGCTCGACCTTGCGCCGCAATGGCGCCGCCGCATCGCGCGCGGCCATATGCAAGGCAAGTCGATCGAGGCGATCCTCAAGGAGCCCTCGAACGCGACGAGCGGCGATCACAGCGGCGTGCTCGGGGTGCTCGAAGGGGCCGACAAGCAAGGCGCGCGCGCGCTCGTCGAGGACCTTCTTCGAATCGCCGGCATAACTTCGGTCGGCGGCCGCACGCCGGCCGAGATCGCCGATCGCTTCCTGGAGCAGGCCGCGCTGAAAACCGGCGCCGGAGTCTCCGCCGAGAAGCGCGCGATCATCGAGCGGTTCTTAAGCATCGAGGGCGATCCCGACCAGGCCTCGGCGCAGTTGCGAAAGCTCGCGGCGGAGGCCGGGCTGGATCTTGCCGGCCGCCTCGATCGATTCGATACGCGGCTTGGCTTCATCGCGGCGCTCGGGCTCGATGTGAAAGAGCTCGCCTTCGCGACCAGCTTCACCCGCAATCTCGACTATTACACCGGCTTTGTCTTCGAGGCGCTGGACCCGGCTGGCCAAGGCGACAAGCCGGTCGCCGGCGGCGGCCGCTATGATCAATTGCTGCAAACGCTCGGGGCGCAAGCCTCCATTCCAGCTGTTGGCGCCGCCATCTGGATCGATCGTTTGCGCGGGACCGGGCCCGGAGCGGCGGCATGAACGAAACCGCGTCAGAAAGACCCTTCGTGCTCGCGGTGCCCTCGAAAGGCCGGCTGCAGGAGAACGCCGCGGCCTTTTTCGCGCGGGCCGGTCTCGAACTCGTGCAGAGCCGCGGCTCGCGCGACTATCGCGGGGCGCTGGCCGGCATGGCGAATGTCGAGATCGCTTTTCTCTCGGCATCGGACATTGTCGCCCAACTCGCCCATGGCGGCGCCCATATGGGCGTCACCGGCGAGGATCTCATTCGCGAAACGATTCCCGACGCCGATGCAAAGGTGGCGCTGTTGACGCCGCTCGGTTTCGGCGGCGCCAATGTCGTCGTGGCCGCGCCGCAAGCCTGGATCGACGTGAAAACCATGGCCGATCTCGAGGATGTCGCGGCGGCTTTCCGGGCCCGGCGGGGCCAGCGGATGCGGGTCGCGACGAAATATGTCAATCTGACCCGGCGCTTTTTCGCGCAGCGGCATGTGAGCGATTACCGGATCGTCGAGAGTTCCGGCGCAACCGAAGGCGCGCCCGCCGCGGGCCAGGCGGAACTGATCGTCGACATTACGACGACAGGTTCGACGCTTCTCGCCAATGCGCTGAAAATTCTCGACGATGGCGTGATCTTGCGCTCGCAGGCCAATCTCGTCGCCTCGCTCCATGCCGATTGGACGCCCGGAACTCGGGAAAGCGCGCGCGTCATTCTCTCGCGGATCGCGGCGGAGGAGGAGGCGCGCATGACGCGCGAGGTCTCGACCGTCCTTGCCCGCCTGGACGATGATTTGCTCGCCGAGGCTGAGGCCGCCTTTTGCGCCCGTCTCCGCTCTCACGCGGGCGACGGCCGCCTGACCTTGAACTGCCCCAAGGACAGGGTCGCGCCGCTCGCGGATTGGTTGATCGCCCAAGGCGCCGAACATGTTGCCGTCGCGGCGCTCGACTATGTCTTTTCAGCGGCCAATCCGCTGTATGAGAAGCTGATCGCGCGGTTGCCCAAGACCGCGAGCCCATGATGGCGGCAATGACGTCGGCGTCGCGCCGGCGCCACGGAGCAAGTTTAGAATAGGCCCAGCCGCAATTCCGGCGCAGCGGAGAAGCAGAAATGTCAGCGCGAATGATCGTCGAATTGTCGGACGGGAATATCGTACTCTTCGGCGGCGGCCCGGTCGAAGGGGCGCCCGACGTGAGCATGGCCGATGATTTCACCCGAGCCAATGGTGAGGCGTTCAAGTCCGCGCTCGGCTCGCTTGCCGAATTCGTCAAGATTTTCGAGGAATCTGTCGCGGCGATGCCAAAGCGTCCGGAGAAAGTCGAGGTAGAGTTCGGCGTCACGCTCGGTAGGGAATGCGACCTGTGGATCGTTCCCGGCGATGCGGCGCCCGAATTCAAGGTTAAGCTGTCCTGGGGCAAGCTTTCCTGAAAAGGACGCAGCGGGACGAGGTCTATTCCGCCGCCTGCGCTCTGGCCTCGACCGGGGTGAAGATGCCGGCTCCGGCCGGCTGCATTTCAAGATGGCGTTTGTGGAAATGCAGCAGGCTCGATCGATGCCCGATAGAGATGATGGTCGCGCCGGGCAGTTTCTTGAATAGGGTCTCGTAGATCTCGGCTTCCATGGATTCGTCCATGGCGGCCGTCGCCTCATCGAGGAAGAGCCAGTCGGGCTTGGCGAGAAGCGCACGGGCGATCGCCAGCCGCTGCTGTTCGCCGCCGGAGAGACGCTGCGACCAAATATCCTCGACATGGAGTTGTCCGATCAGATCGGGGAGTTTTGCCGCCAGAAGCGCCGCGCGGACCGCCGCTTCGTCAAATTGTTCGGGCGGCGCCGGATAGGTTACGGCGGCCATGAGGCTGCCGATCGGGACATAGGGCTTTTGCGGCAGAAGCATCACCCGCGCGCCGGCCGGTAGATCGATGGCGCCCTCGCCAAAGGGCCAAATGCCAGAGATGGCTCGAAACAAAGTGGATTTGCCGGACCCCGAAGGCCCGGTGAGCAGAACCGGCGCATTGGCGTCAAGTTTAACGTTCGCGTCCTTGATGATCTCACGTCCGTCAGGCAGGCGCAGCGTCAGCTCCTCGAGCTGGAGGTCCTCCGTCCTGCTTTTCTCTTGTCGGGGCGCGATGCCCAAGGCGATCGCCCGCTCGATCGAGGCGTCGAAGGAGATCAAGCGGTCGAGCACGGCTTTGAACTCGGCGAGCGAGACGTAATAGGTGATGAAGAAGGTCAAGGCGCTGTCGACGGTGCCGAAGGCGCGCCCCGTTTGCGACATGACGCCGAGCTGGATCTTGCCCGCGAAGTAAAAGGGCGCCGTGACGATATAAGGAATGATGGTGCTGAGCTGCCCGTAGGAGGCGGTGAAGGCGATCAGCTTCTTGCGGCAGTCGACAATCTCGAAATAGTTCTTGATGATCGCGGTAAAGCGCGTCCTGAGCGAGGCCTTTTCGGCGGGTTCGCCGGAGAGCAACGCCACTTGTTCGCCATATTCGCGCAGTCTTGCGAGCGAAAAGCGGAAATCGGCCTCATAGCGCTGGCGCGCGAAGGACAGGTCGGCGAGCGGACGCCCGATGAGATGGGTCACGAGCGTGCCGATTCCCGCGTAGATCAGAGCCGCCCAGAACAGAAAACCGGGTATGGCGATCGTCGTGTGAGGGAGAGTGAGGCCCGCGGAGAGATCCCACAGAACAATCGCGAAGGAGACCAGCGAGCTCATGGTGGAAATCAACAGGATTGAGAAGGAGTAGATGCCGTAGCCGGTCTGACCGCCGTCGATGAAGCGGTTGACGTCCTCGGAAATGCGCTGATCCGGGTTGTCGGCGCCAGCGCCCGTCAGCGAGATGCGATAATGGGTGTGCGCGTCCAGCCAGCGCCCGACGTAGCTTTCAGTGAGCCAGCGGCGCCAGCGAATGATCAGGGTCGAGGTAATGATGAACTCGACGACGGCGGTCGCGATAAAGACGAAGACCCAGGGAAAGAAGACGGTGAGCAGCTGCGCCCAGAAGGCTGTCTCGTCCTTGTTTTGGATCGCGTTAAAAAAGTCCCGGTTGAAGAACGACAGCCGCACTTGCACGCCGACCTGGACCTGATTGATGACCACCAACACAATAACCATTGTGATGGCCACCCATCGCTCAGGGGCGCCAAAGGAGGGAAACGGCCAGATGCGGGCCCTGGTCGGGTCGCTGGTATTGAAATAGCGGTCGGCGATGTAGGTCATCGACCGCACTACGGGGATGAAGGAGATCGCGTAAACGAGAATGGCGAAGATCGCGACGGTCAGCGGCAGGCTGACCGGCAAGGCGTAATCCTCGAGCGAAGCCGGCCAGAACCCGACCTGAGCGACCAGGAAGATAGCGCCGAAGATGACGGTCTCGGTCGCGAATATGGCGGCGAAGATCCGCAGGAAACTCGAAATCGCCGGGGCTTTGTAGGTCGTGAAGGCGCAGAGCAGGCCGGTTCCGGCGAGCAATTGGACGGTATTTTCTCCGTTCGTCAGCCCAATAATGCCGGCGGCGATTGAGAAAACAGCGACGATGGCGGCGAGAAACTGCATGATTTGCCTTGGGTGTCGGGGGCGAACGAGCGGTCCGATAGAAGGGTTTAACAGAACGGTCAACGGACGCTGCAGCTAAACACTGCTAGCATCGACAAGACAGAGCTTGCAGCCTTGCCCAGGGCTCGAAAGCCTTGAAACATGTCGGAATCGAAAAAGTCGAGCGCCTTTTTTTAAGGGACGACTTTAACCAGCGTCTTCTAGAGCGCTTTCCGATCGAATGGAGTCATTCGATCGATCAGAAATCGCTCCAGTGTTAAAGAGTTTGAGCATATTCGCGTCGAACAGATTGAACCAATCTGTTCGGAATATGCTCTAGCAAAGTCGCAAAGGCTTGGCGCATAGAAAATTGTTCGCCGTCAAGGCGTAAGCGGAGCCGCGCAGATTTCATCGGCCAGGACCCGGACTTGGCGCTTCAGTCTGGCGCGTCCGTTTCCGTCTCTTCCGCGATCGAAACGCCGTTGATCGCGGCGGAGAGAACCGGCGAAGGCTTGAAGGTGAGCACGCGGCGCGAGGAGATCGGCGCTTCGACGCCGGTTCGCGGATTGCGGCCGATGCGCTCGCGTTTGGCGCGAACCGAAAACAGGCCGAAAGAGCGCAGCTTGACGCTTTCTCCACGGACCAGCGCCTCGGAAATTTCTTCGAGCGCCATTTCGAAGATCTCCCTGGCTTGCGCGCGTGAAAGCGCCGGGCAGGCGCCATAAACGGCGTCCAGTAGATCGGCCCGCGTCGTGGTCTTCCGGGCGATGGTCGTATTGGAGCGTGGCTTGGACCCTGGACGCACCTCGTTGGTCCTCCCCGACCTCGCGATTGACCGCGATCTTAGAGCATATTTTGAGCCATTGGAAACCGGATCGGCGGCGTTGGGCGCGAATGGGAGAGCGGCGCGCGGTTTCTGACATCTCGCGAAAAAAGAAAAAGGCCCCGGCAACATGCCGGGGCCTTCTGATGCAATTTAGCGGGCAGAGGGATTCATCTGAAGACTTATGAAACCGCTCGAACGCAATTTAACGCGCAGGACCTGATCGCAACGCCGGCATCCGCTCCTTAGCGGGCCGACGCATGCCGATCTTGCTTTAGAAATCCATTCCGCCCATGCCGCCCATTCCGCCGCCGCCTGGCATGGCGGGCGCGTCCTTCTTCGGCTGCTCGGTGATGATCGCCTCGGGGGGGATGAGGAGGCCGGCGACCGAAGCCGCATCCTGCAGCGCGGTGCGCACGACCTTGGTCGGGTCGATGATGCCGAGCTTGACGAGATCGCCATATTCGCCTGTCTGGGCGTTATAGCCATAGGCATAGGACGCATTCTCGATCAGCTTGCCGACCACAACAGCGCCATCGGCACCGGAATTGTCGACGATCTGCCGGGCCGGAGTCTGGATCGCCTTGCGGACGATGTCGATGCCGGTCTTCTGATCGGGGTTCTGGACCTTGAGGTTTTCGAGCGACGCGATGGCCCGCAGCAGCGCCACGCCGCCGCCCGGCAACACGCCTTCCTCGACAGCCGCGCGAGTTGCGTTGAGGGCGTCGTCGACGCGATCCTTCTTCTCCTTCACCTCGACCTCGGTCGCGCCGCCGACGCGGATCACCGCGACGCCGCCGGCGAGCTTGGCCAGACGCTCCTGGAGCTTTTCACGATCGTAGTCCGACGTCGTCTCGGCGATTTGCGCCTTGATCTGGGCGATGCGCGCTTCGATGTCGGGCTTGGCGCCGGCGCCGTCGATGATCGTGGTGGTTTCCTTGTCGATGCGAATCCGCTTGGCGCGGCCGAGCAGCGCCAGGGTCACGTTCTCGAGCTTGATGCCGATTTCCTCGGAGATCAGCTGACCGGCGGTCAGGATCGCGATGTCCTCCAGCATGGCCTTGCGGCGATCGCCGAAGCCCGGAGCCTTCACCGCCGCGACCTTCAATCCGCCGCGCAGCTTGTTGACGACGAGCGTGGCAAGCGCCTCGCCCTCGACGTCCTCGGCGACGATGACGAGCGGCTTGCCGGTCTGGACGACGGCTTCGAGAACCGGCAGCAGGGCCTGCAGCGACGACAGTTTCTTCTCATGGACGAGAATGTAGGGGTCTTCGAGTTCGACGACCATCTTCTCGGCATTGGTGATGAAGTAGGGCGACAGATAGCCGCGGTCGAATTGCATGCCTTCGACGACATCGAGTTCGGTCTCGAGGCTCTTGGCCTCCTCGACCGTGATGACGCCCTCATTGCCGACCTTCTGCATGGCGGTCGAGATGATCTCTCCGACCGACGCGTCGCCATTGGCCGAAATCGTGCCGACCTGGGCGATCTCCTCGTTCGAGGTGACCTTCTTCGAATTGGCCTTGAGATGGGCGACAATGGCCTCGACGGCGAGGTCGACGCCGCGCTTCAGATCCATCGGGTTCATCCCGGCGGCGACCGCCTTGGTGCCTTCCCTGACGATCGAGGCGGCGAGAATGGTCGCAGTCGTCGTGCCGTCGCCGGCCACGTCATTCTGCTTGGAGGCGACTTCGCGCACCAACTGGGCGCCGAGATTCTCGAACTTGTCGGCAAGCTCGATTTCCTTCGCGACGGTGACGCCGTCCTTGGTGATGCGCGGCGCGCCAAAGGATTTTTCAATGACGACGTTTCGGCCCTTGGGGCCGAGGGTCACCTTCACCGCATTGGCGAGAATGTCGACGCCGCGCAGCAAGCGGTCGCGGGCATCCGACGAGAAACGTACGTCTTTAGCAGCCATATCCAGAAACTCCTCAACCGAGTTTTTAACTTAAAGAGGCGATCGACTGCGGTTTCAGCCGACGATGCCCAGAATGTCGCTTTCCTTCATGATCAGCAGATCCTGACCATCGATCTTGACCTCGGTGCCCGACCATTTGCCAAACAGAACCTTGTCGCCGGCCTTCACATCGAGCGGCGTCAGCTTGCCGCTGTCGTCGCGCCCGCCCGGACCGACGGCGATGATCTCGCCTTCCTGCGGCTTCTCCTTGGCGGTGTCGGGGATGATGATCCCGCCTTTGGTCTTTTCTTCACCTTCGAGACGTTTGACCACGACGCGGTCGTGCAAAGGACGAAAGCTCATGTCTCTTGGTTCCTTGGTGGGCCGCTGGAGGCGCGTCTTTCCAAGCTGGGAAGGCCTCTCAATGCGTGCGGCTGGTTTGAAACTGCGCCCTGTTAGCACTCTCAGTGGTTGAGTGCTAGAGGCAGCTCGTAAATAGGCAGATTGCCTTCTGCTGTCAAGCCGGCGGCCTATTATCGCGCCGCTTGTTCGGCTTCACGCGCCTTTCGATCGCACCAAAACAGAGGGCGAATGGAAGTCCGGTCAAGTCAAAGAGTTGGAACATCTCCTTGGCGAAAATGGCCTTTTGTCCATCGCTGCATAGGCGCGCTCGACGAGGCCTATGCGACATAATAAATATCTTATTTCAACAACTGACCGTCTCCGGCGGATGACTTGGTCCGCCGGAAAGAAGTGGGCGGACCAGATCGCCCTGCATTAACTGCTTAAGAAATAGGTGCCAAGGACGACTATGCGCCGCCACAAAGAAGGGGCGGGCGTTTCAAGCTGGGAGAGGCGGGATCCGCAGCACCTGGCCGGGATAGATCTTGTCCGGATCGGACAGCAGGGGCTTATTGGCTTCAAAGATCACCGTGTATTTGGCGCCTTTGCCGTGGCCATATTCGGTTTCGGCGATTTTCCAGAGCGTGTCGCCGGATTTGACGGTGTAAAATTTCGAATCGGGCGCCGGCTTCTCCGCCTTCAGATCGTTCTGGACTTTGGCGACGCCGACGGAGTTGCCGACCGCAAGCGCGATCTTCTCGGCTTCTTCGGTCGAGACGGCGCTTCCTGAAAGAATGACCTTATCGCCTTCGACCTTGATTTCGGTCTTCGACAGGTCGAGGCCGTGTTTTTCGGCCTCCTTTTTCAATTGGTCGGCTGGGGCGGGGGCGGCTTCGGTTCCGCCGAAAATCTTCGAGCCAACCGATTTGGCAAAGCTTAATAAACCCATTTCTGTACCCTCCTTGGTCAAGTTCCGCGGAAAAAGTCTTGGTGGGAATAGGATTCGGACAGCAGCGCATTTAACCGACCGGAAGCGGCCGATTGCCAATGAGCTTAACAAACCAGCCAGGAATCGCCACAAGAAACGCCATCGAATTATATTCCGGATCCACTGTGCTTGGACCGCGAAGGCCGCGCCTGATCCTGAATTTCTTCGGTTTGACAATGCATTGCTGGCGACTTGGCTTAAGCTTGCCTTATTTCTTAGGGATGGATCGGCGTCTTTGATTTGGGAATGATGGCATGAGCGGTGGGTCGGGTGCTGAGATTTCCTCCGCTGTGGCGCTCGTGACAGGAGCGTCCAAACGGATCGGTCTGCGGATCTGCGAACGTCTCGCGCTCGCTGGCTATTGCGTCGTCCTCCATTGCAGTCCCTCATCGCGCGCCGGGGCGGAGGCAGAGGCGGCGCGGATGAAGGCGCAAGGCGGCAAGGTTCGCGTTCTACCCCTCGATCTGCACGACGCCGGCGCCCTCGCGCGCTTGATCGAGGAGGCCGCAGCGCTGTTTGGGCCGCTCACGCTTCTCATCAACAACGCTGCAATTTTCGAGGAGGACGACGCGGCGGATTTCGATCTCGAACGGTGGGAGCGGCATTTTGCCGTGAACCTCCGGGCGCCGGCGGTCCTCTCGCGCGATTTCGCCCGGCAACTGCCAGCGGGCGCGGAAGGCGCCATCATCAACATCATCGATCAGCGGGTCTTGCGCCCGACGCCGCAATTTTTCTCCTATGCCTTGAGCAAGTCCGCGCTCTGGACCGCGACCCGCACGATGGCGCAGGCATTCGCGGCGCGGCGCATCCGGGTCAATGCCGTGGGCCCCGGGCCAGTCCTGCCCAATTGCAGCCAGGGCGAAGCCGCCTTCAAGCGGGAGGTCGAAGGCCTGCCGCTGCCGCGCGCGATCGAACTCGACGATATCGCCGACGCGGTCCTCTATCTCGCCGGGGCGCGCAATGTGACCGGCCAGATGATAGCCGTCGACGCCGGCCAGCATCTGGCCTGGCAAACGCCGGATATTGTCATTTAGCGCCTGGGCTTGGCTCGTGCCGCTCAATCGGCGCTGGGCAGGCGCCGGATGGTGAACTCGATGCGGCCGTCGGCGAGTTCACGCCAGGATTCGATTTCCGTCATATAGGCGGCTTTCGGATATTTGTTGAACCATTCGAGAGCTTTGTCGCGCGCCTCGACGCGCGGCAGCGTATAGGTTTCGCGCCGCCAGGCGCCGGCGCCGGGCTGGGTGCGGGCGCGCTTGGCGAGCCGGCGCGCCAAGTCGGACGGTGTCTTGTGTTCCGCGCTCATCGCACGCCTCCCGATCGCCACGGCGCATCATAGCGCGGAGAACCGCCGGCAAAAACCTCGTTCAGGGCGCATTTTCCGGCGCTTCGGGCGCATGCGGCGACTATGCAAAAACGCTCGGCGCCGACGCTCGAGGGCGCAGTTTAAACCGCGCCTTCACCCAATATGGATCAATTCCATAATGAAAACGCGCGCCACAAGGCGCGGCCGCTAAATGGTTTTAAACGCAGTTAAGGGCGGCGTCCTGGCTTGCAACTTGCTTGACCGTCGCACGCTGGTTTGAGGCGACAAAGTCGTCCATGCCGATCGAAATGCAGGAGGCGTTTCCATGTTCCAAAAAGCTTGCGATCATTCCGAGTTGATCGAGGGAAAATACGATGTTGCGGTCGTAAACCGCACACTTTGTCTGATCATCTGGCCGCAAGGCGGCGAGCCGAGAGCTTTCCAGGGCATGTGCCCGCATGCGAAGGAGCCCCTCGCCGACGCCCGTTTCGACGGGAAGAACCTCGAGTGCCATCATCACGATTGGCTGTTCGACGGGACGACTGGAAAATGCCTCAAGGGCAAGCCCTGCACTCTTTCCGAATATCCCTTGAAGATCGAAGACGGCGCCGTGTTGATCGACGTCGAGGGCATTGAGCCGACCTATCTCGAAGGGCCGCCCAAGCAGCCCGGCATCATGCGGTAAGATTCGGCTGCTGATTGCGCGTCACTTTGCGGGGCCAAGGGTTTCGTCGAGCAGCCGCGCCACGCTTGCCGGGTCCTCCGGAAAGCCGGCGCCGATCCAGCGATCCTGCAAATCCTTCAAGGCTTCGCCGATGGCGCGGCCGGCGGGGACGCCGCGCGCGAGGAGATCTCCGCCCGAATACGGCAGACGCGGCTCGGGCGCATCGCGAAGGAAGGCGCGCGCGCATTGCCATTGCGCGTCGACCGGGGCGCGGGCCTCGGCCTGCGCAAGGGTGAGCGCATCCAGCGCGGCTTGACGGCCGTGGCGGAAAAGCAAGACCCGCAAGTCATTTTGCGTCGGCGGGTCTTCACGCCCGTGCAACCCTAGCCGCACGATCGCTGCGCGTTCGAGCCGGTGAAATTCGGCGTTGGAGAGACGCAGGCGCTCGCGCAGACGCTCGGCGTCCTCGCGCGTTTCGAGGCAAAGCGCTGCGAGCGCGAGAAGGGGGTCCAGCGGCGCCGCCAAATCGATCGCCGCGGCGCGGCGCAGCCGGGTGGGATTGGGCGCGGCGGCGAGCAGCGGTCCAAGCAGTCCGGCATCCGACATGTCTTGTGTGACCTCGCCAGCGCGCCGCGCCGCGAAAAGCTTCAAGAGTTCAGTGCGCACTCTTTCGCGCGATAAACTCGCGAGCCCGTCGCGTTCGCGCATGGACGCGACCAGTCCGGCGGGGTCGAGCGGACCTTCGCCGAAATCGGCCGAAAAGCGGAAGAAGCGCAGGATGCGCAAATAGTCTTCGCGGATGCGGCGCGCCGGTTCGCCGATGAAGCGCAGTTTTTTCGCCGCGATGTCTTTGAGGCCGCCGACATAGTCGAAAAGATCGCCGCCTTCGCTCATCGAAAGCGCGTTCATCGTGAAGTCGCGGCGCAGCGCGTCGGTCTCGAAATCGCGGCCAAACCTGACTTTGGCGCGTCGTCCGTCGGTCTCGACGTCTTCGCGCAGGCTGGTCACTTCGAACGTCCGGCCGTCGGCGAGAAGGGTCACCGTGCCATGTTCAATCCCGGTCGGAATGCAGCGCAGGCCTGAGGCGTCCGCCCGCGCCGTGATCACGTCGGGAGGCGCTGTGGTCGCAAGATCGATTTCATGCACGGGACGGCCGAATAGAGCGTTGCGCAGCGCCCCGCCGACGATCCGCGTTTCGTCGCCGTCCCGATCGAGCGCCGCGAAGATGCGCGCCACGACCGGGTCGCGCAACAGAATGGCGGCGGCCTCCGGCGCCTTCATGCCGGAGCGCGGGCGTTCGTCCGGGCTCATTGCAGGCGCCCGGGAACGAGCTTGCCATTTTCGATATGGGCCGGCGCATAGGCGCCTTGATGCCGCTCCGCGAAAATGCCGAAGGCGAGCATGCCGGCGACGGCGATCGCCAGCCCGGATAAGGTGAGGCTGGATACCGCGCCGCGGGTCCAGTGGCGGTTCGCGAAAGGAGAGGCCTGGCGCAAGGCGAGGTAGATCACATAGGCGACAAAGGGCGAGGCGAATAAGAGAGCCGGCTCGAGAATCGTGCGCCACATCAGGAGTAAAGCCTTTCATAGAGGTTTCGCAGAATGCCGGCGGTGACGCCCCAGATATGGCGCTCGCCAAAGGGCATCGCATAGAATTGCCGCATCCTGCCCTCGAATTCTCGCGTCTCGAGCGCATGATTGGCGGCGTCCATGAGAAACGCGAAAGGCGCCTCGAACGCATCCTCGACCTCTTCGCGATTGAGTTCGAGGGCGAGCGGAGGCGAGACCCTGGCCACCACGGGGATGATGCAAAAGCCAGTGCCGGTCAGATAGGGATCGAGATAGCCGAGCGGCGCGACGCAGCTGCTTTCAAGGCCGATTTCCTCATGCGCTTCCCGTAAAGCCGCCGCCACCGGGCTCTCGTCATGCGCCTCGATCTTGCCGCCGGGAAAAGCGATTTGGCCGGAATGAACCCGCAAGGCCGCTGCTCTTTGGGTCAGGAGAACCTTGACCTCGCCCGGGTAGGCGACCAATCCGACCAGCACGGCCGCCGCCCGCGCCTCCGCGGCGAGCGCGGCCAAAGCGGCGGGCTCCATCGACAGGTGATCGCCGCTTGGCGGACCCGATCTAAGCGCCAGGGACAAGCGTGTCCCGATATGGGTAAAAACGCTCGCCGGCGAAAAGCGGCTCTCAAGGGGCGGCGGGGCCTGCAATGTCGCTGTCGCTTTGTCCGTTTGATGCAATCTTTTCGGCAGCTTCGACATCCTCCGCAGGGGCGATTGGAAAAAACGCTCCGGCCGACGCCACGCCGAAAACGCGTGCGCCCTCATGCTCCCGGATTTCGGCGAGCGCAACGAGATCCAGCGCCAAGCCGCGCTTGACGAGCGCCCAAAGGCCGCCGCGCACGCGGATATAGGGCTTGATCCCATCCGCCTCGGCAGTTTCGAAACGCAGCGGATGCGCGCCATCCGCCGTGACCCAGTCGCCGACATTGGTGCGAAACCGCAAGATTTGCCTCAAGACTTGGTCCGCTGTCTCCTTTGCCGCCGTCATTTCAACGGCGACGAATGGCGCGTCCTCGACCGTGACGCCAACCCGCTCGACAGGGGTGACAAGCACGTAGCGATCCGGATCCTTGCGCAGGATCGTCGAGAATAGCTTGACCAGCGCCGGCCGGCCGATGGGCGTTCCCTGGTAATGCCAGGAGCCGTCGCGCGCAATGCGCATGTCGATGTCGCCGCAAAAGGGCGGACTCCACTGCTCCACCGGGGGCAAGGCCTTTTGCGATGGCTCGGTTGCCCCTTGCGATTGGATCGCGGCGGTCAAGTCTTGCAGGTTTTTGCCGAGATTTGGGCGCGCGCCGCCCGGCCTGGAGACATCGTCCGCCATATTCTGCTCCCCAACGCCGTGCGATCATCAAAAATAAGTCATGCTGGAGCGATCTTGCAGGCATCCTGATCGACATTGCGATTTTGATGGCTAATCTAATTCACAATGACGAAGCGAATGCGATTTGCCGCGTTTCCGGCGACGATGCAAAGGGCGAGAACATATGGCGGAAACAATCACGGCTTCGTTCGAAGCCGCAATGGAGCGCAGCGCCGAGGCCGCGTTGGAGCGGATTGCGGCGGCGCGCGCCTCGATCGAACAGGTCATCTTCGGTCAGAGCGAAGTGGTCGAGCAGGCCCTGGTGACGCTTCTTTCGGGCGGGCATGGACTGCTCGTCGGCGTGCCTGGCCTCGCCAAGACCAAGCTCGTCGAGACCTTGGGCGTGGTGCTCGGCCTGAACGCGCGGCGCGTGCAGTTCACGCCGGATCTGATGCCCGCCGATATTCTCGGCTCGGAGGTTCTGGAGGAGGCCGCCGACCGGCGCCGCAGCTTCCGCTTCGTCCAAGGCCCGATCTTCACGCAATTGCTGATGGCCGACGAGATCAATCGGGCGAGCCCGCGGACTCAATCGGCGCTGCTTCAGGCGATGCAGGAATATCATGTTTCGGTCGCCGGGGAGCGGCATGACCTGCCGCGGCCGTTTCATGTCCTCGCGACGCAGAACCCGCTCGAACAGGAGGGCACCTATCCTCTGCCGGAGGCCCAGCTCGATCGCTTTCTCATGCAGATCGATGTCGGCTATCCAGATCGCGCGGCCGAGCGCCGGATTCTCATCGAAACCACCGGCGACGTCCAGGCCGAGGCTAAACGCGCGATCAGCGCGGACGAACTCATGGCGACGCAGCGCCTCGTGCGCCGGCTGCCGATCGGCGAAAGCGTCGTCGAAGCCATCCTCGACGTCGTCCGTTCGGCCCGTCCGGGCGAAGGCGATCCTTCGGTCACCCAGCACATCGCCTGGGGGCCGGGCCCGCGCGCTGCGCAAGCCCTGATGCTGGCGACCCGCGCCCGCGCTCTTTTGAGCGGCCGGCTGTCGCCGTCGATCGACGATGTCGCGGCGCTTGCCGTTCCCGTCCTGAAACATCGCATGGCGCTGACCTTTTCCGCCCGCGCCGAGGGCGCGACGGTCAGCGCTCTCGTGACCATGTTGACCGAGCGGCTCGGCTGACCATGGCTGAGGTCCGGCTTCTCGACAAAAATGAAAGCCGCGTCGGTCCCCGCCATCAGGATGATGCGCTCCTGCTCGCGCGGCGTTTCCCGCGCCTGCTCGTCGCCGCGCGCGAGGTCTCCTTGAGCGTCATGCATGGCGTGCATGGGCGAAGGCGCGCCGGCCATGGCGAGACCTTCTGGCAATTTCGTCCCTTTGTCGCGGGCGAGGCTTTGAACCGGATCGACTGGCGCCGCTCGGCCAGGGACGACCGCTACTATGTGCGCGAACGCGAATGGGAAGCGGCGCATACGGTGATGATCTGGATCGATCGCTCCGCCTCCATGCGCTTTGCATCGAAGCTGGCGCTGCAGCCGAAGATCGATCGCGCGCTTGTCCTTGGCCTCGCCGCCGCCGATCTTCTGATCCGGGGCGGCGAACGCGTCGGTCTTCTGGGATTGACGCGCGCCCTTGCGGTCAGAAATATCGTCGAGCGTTTCGGCGAGGTCTTGCTGGCCGACGAACAAGCCGAAGGCTTCGCCCCGGCCGAACTTCCGCCAAACGAGAGTTTGACGCGCAACACGCAGGTGGTTTTGATCGGCGACTTCCTCAGCGACGCCGGCGAGATCGCGACGATGATCGAGAGCGTGAGCGCGCGCGGCGCCCGCGGCCATCTCGTCATGATCGCGGACCCTGTCGAAGAGACCTTTCCGTTTTCCGGCCATATCGAATTCATCGATTCCGATTCGCCGGCGCGATTGCGCGTCGGGCGGGCCGAAACATTCCGCGACGATTATATTTTGCGCCTCGGCGCGCATCGCGATCGGATCGACGCCGCGACGCGTTCGCGCGGATGGACCCGCATGCTGCATCGGACTGACCGGCCGGCCTCCGAGGCCCTACTGGCCTTGCGGATGCAGCTCGAAGGCAATCTCGAGATGGGCAGTTGATGGTGTTCGGCCTGCCGCTCGCATTCACCGTTCCCCTGGCGCTCGGCGCGCTCGCCGGCCTGCCGCTGCTCTATTTCTTGCTGCGCATCGCGCCGCCGCGCCCAAGCCCGGCGCCGTTTCCACCGCTGCGGCTTTTTCTCGATCTTCGCCCGAGGGATGAAACGCCGCTTCGCACGCCCTGGCCGCTTCTCCTTTTGCGTCTGGCGATCGCCGCCTGCATCATTCTGGCCATGGCCGGACCGGTTTGGAATCCGCTGCCGGCGAGCGAAGCCGGGCAGGGGCCTTTGCTGATCGTCCTGGACGATGGCTGGCCCGCGGCGCCGACCTGGGACCGCAGGATCAAGGCCGTTACCCAACGGATCGAGGCGGCGGCGAGAGGATCGCGGCCGGTCGCCATCATGGCGACCTCTGAGGCGGGCCGCGACATTGGCCCGGTCGAGCCCGCCAAGGCGCTGGAGCGGGCGCGGGCGCTGAAACCTGCGCCCTTCGTCGCGGACCGGCTCCCGCTCGTCTCGGCAATCGAGCGATTTGTCGCCGCTCATCCCAAAACCTCGATTGTCTGGGTGGCCGACGGCGTCGAGCGCGGCCACGCGCGGGACTTTGCCGATAAGTTGAAAGCCCTTCCCGCGGAACTCTCCCTAGTCATCGACCCCAATCCGGTCTTGGGGCTGGCGGGGCCGCAAAATCTGGCCGGCGGCCTGGAGCTTCGGGTCCTGCGCTCAGCCCTTCACGGAGGCGGGCGGGGCGTCGTCCGGGCGCTCGATCTCAAGGGGCTCGCCATCGCCGCCGCGCCCTTCGATTTCGCCGGCATGAACGAGACGAAAGCCCGCTTTGAGATGCCGGTTGAGCTCCGCAACGACGTCGCCCTGCTCGAAATCGAAGAGGAGCATTCTGCGGCGGCGGTTTCGCTTCTCGACGAACGCTGGCGCCGCCGCCGCATCGGCCTCGTCAGCGGCGAGTCCGTCGACGTGTCGCAGCCGCTGTTGGCGCCCAATTATTACCTCACAAAGGCGCTGGCGCCCTTCGCCGACGTGCGCGAAGCGCGGCCGGGAGCCGTCGATCCCGTGCGCTCCCTGCTCGAGGATCGTCCGGCGATCATGATCCTGGCGGATGTCGGGACCGTCGCCGGACCCGCGCATGACGAGCTTCGACGCTTCGTTGAGGACGGCGGCGTCCTATTGCGCTTTGCCGGAACCCGACTCGCCGGCGCTTCGGACGATCTCGTTCCAGTCCGGCTGCGGCGCGGCGGGCGCGTTCTTGGCGGCTCGATGTCCTGGGACACGCCAAAGATGCTTGCGCCTTTCGAGCGGCAAAGCCCATTTTTCGGCCTGCCGGTTCCGGCCGAAGTGACGATCACGCGTCAGGTTCTGGCGGAGCCAGACCCCGGCCTCCCTGGCAAGACTTTTGCGCAATTGTCGGATGGGACGCCGCTCGTGACAGGGACGCGGATAGGCAAGGGAATGAGCATATTGTTCCATGTAACGGCCGATACGACCTGGTCCAATCTGCCGCTATCGGGGTTATTCGTCGATATGTTGCGCAAGATCGTCGCCTTGTCGGGCGATGCCGCGAAGGAGGCCATCGCCGGATCGGGCGCTGCAGCCGAGGCGGACCAGGCCAGCATGGTTCAACCGGCGCGGACCCTCGACGGCTTTGGCGTTCTTGGCCCACCGCCGTCCAACGCCAAGCCGGTTCCCGCCGGCTTCGAAGGCATGGCCGACGCCGACCACCCGCCGGGACTCTATGGTCCGCCTAACGCCCTTCTCGCCGTCAACGCATTGGGTCCGCGAGAAACCATCGAGGCGGCCGATTTTTCCGATCTTGGCGTGACCGCCGAGCCTTTGCGCGAGGCGGATCCGATCGATCTGAAGCCCTGGCTGATCGCCGCCGCCTTCTTGTTGTTTGGCGCCGACGCCCTGGCCGCGCTATGGCTTTCCGGCGGCCTTCGCCCTCAAGCGCGCGCGGCGGCGGGCCTTGCGCTTCTTATTCTTGCGTGCGGCGTTTTCGCGGCGCCGGTGCGGGTCGCGGCGGAGCCGGCCCCGCTTCTGTCCCAGCGCGACCTCGAGGCGGCGCTCACGACGCAACTCGCCTTTGTGGCGAGCGGCGACGCCAAGGTCGACGAAGCGAGCCGGCAGGGCCTCGCCAGTCTGTCGCGCGTGCTGGCGCAGCGCACTTCTCTGACGCCCGGGGATCCGGTCGGCGTCGATCCGGCCCGCGATGAGCTAAGCTTTTATCCGCTTGTATATTGGCCGATCGTCGCAACGAAGGCGCAACCGCCGCAGGCGACGGTCGCCAAAATCAGCGCCTTCATGAAGCAAGGCGGCACGATCATTTTCGATACGCGAGACGCCCTCGCCATGCGCCCGGGCGGTCCGCCGACGCCGGAGGCAAGATGGCTGCGGCAATTGCTCGATGGCGTCGATGTGCCAGAACTGGAGCCTGTTCCCGCCGATCATGTCGTGACGAAAACCTTCTATCTCCTCGATGGATTCATCGGCCGCTATACGATCGGCGCGACTTGGATCGAGGCGTTGCCGCCGCCGCCCTCCGACGCCGACGCGCGTCCGGCGCGCTCGGGGGACAGCGTTTCGCCGATCATCATAACGTCCAACGATCTCGCCGCCGGTTGGGCGAGCGACCCTGATGGCGAAAGTCTCTATTCTTTGACGCCGGGCGGGCGCCGGCAACATGAACTCGCGCTTCGCGGCGGGGTCAATCTGGTCATGTACACTTTGACTGGCAATTACAAATCGGATCAGGTCCATGTCCGCGATCTTTTGGACCGGCTCGCCCATTAAGGAGTCGCCGGGGTCCGCGCGTTCTCAGCATCTTTCTGTTTCAACGCGTGATCGCTACTTGCCGTCCATTCCGGGCGGCGGCTGGAAACCGAGCGCGGGGATCGCTGGCTCCAGGTTGGGCGCTGGGAGCGCCAGGGTGACTTGCTGACGATTCTTTTCGAGCGTTGTCGTCCGCGCGTCCACCGAGCGAAGAACCCATCCGGCCTCGGCTTCGCCAACATGGAGACGGACGACCGAATTGGCGGCCTGGTCCATAAAAATGGCTTCAGGGTCGGTCTCGCCCATGATCGTCCCGATGAGGGTGAAAACCGGACGCTCCGCCTCCCTTTGGGCGATGATCGGCGGCGGCGGCGGTTCGACTTCCGGCTCCGGCGCGACGGCTTGCGCCGGACGCCTGGAGGGTGAGAAGATCGGCCGTTCCTGCGTGACGGACAGTAGGGCGAGGGGAATGCCCCAAAGCGGATTGCCGTCTGAAGCCGCCTCCTGCCCTGCAATGTCCTTGGCGGCGATTGGCGGACGCCCCGGATCCGCGCCAATTAGGCGAGCGTCGCTTTCCTGAAGGCTCACGCCGATCACCGCCTGGGCGTTGGCCCCGTTCGAAGCGAGCAGGGCCGCTAATGTGATGCAAGCCGAAATCCGAATCATTTTGTCACCTGCCATTGACCGGACACGTCGATCTGAACGCGCATCTTTCCGCCTGCGGTTCCGCTTAAGCCATCCGCGCCGCCGCCGCCCTCGGAGCCGGACTGGGGCGCCTGCACTACGAGCTGATCGACGAAGAGGAAAGGCATGCCAGCCTCGAGATCGTAGAGCAACTGCTGGAGGACGGTCTGATCGATTTCGCAATTTGCCGAAAGGCTAACGTAGCCCTCCTTGGATAATGTTCCCTGAAGCTCAATTTGTGAAGACAATACATTGCCGCCGACCGCATTGACCGCAGCCACGACCCGCTGCTGGAGCGCGGCGCCCGCCACGGTCACGGTCGGGCCCTCCAGAAACGGCGAACCGGCGGCGCCCGGTCCGGAACCGGCGGCCTGTGCGGTGGGTTTGCGGCCTTCGAGCCGGTCGAGCAGATCGGTGGCGGCCGCGTATTCGGCATAGTCGCTGGCGAGTCCGGCAAGCGCAAGCCAGGCGATAATGATCAAACCAGTCAGGGATGCGACATAGCCCAGCAGCGGGAGCGCGTGCGAGCGCGTGAACAGGCTTCGGATCGGATGGGGGGAGAGCGCGCGCGCGGTCATAGGCTTGGCTTATAAACTGGCTCGATGTGAACTTCGATGTAAAAATGTTCGCCGGCCTCGGACGGCGATCGCGTGGTTGGAGCGTAAAAAGTGGCGCTGGTGAAATGCGAGGTTTGTTCGATGAGGCGGATCAGCGATGGGGCGTCGCGCGTGAGGCCGACGATTTGCATTTTGTCGCCAAGAATTCGGAGTTCGCTGAGATAAGTGTCGTCCGGCAAGATCCGCGACAAGGCCTCGATGACGATGACCGGGGAGGGCGTCTCGCGCTTGCGGCGCTCCAAAGCGCGCGCCGCCGCGCTCGACCAGTCTTGTCCGGGTTGGATCGCGGCTCGGCGCGCGGCGATCCGCCGGGTCAGGTCTTCTCGTTGCGCTTGGAGGTTGTCCCCTAAGATCGTGCCGACAGTGAGCGAGGCGCCGGCAAGCGCGCCCGCGCCGGCGAGCAAACCGATCAGAGCGCGGCGGACGCGCGGCGCCTCGACCTTGTCCCGGATCCTCTGCTCGAACACCTTGATCGCCGCGACTTCAGCCGTTTCATTTTGGGGGGCGGCCAAAACAGTGAGCGCATCGACGCCGAGGCTTGAAATCGCATTCGCAAACGGCGCGATAAGGCCTCGCGCGGTCGCCGCGATGATGACCACCATCCGCTCGCTGGAGCCCTCCTCCGGAGGCGTCCAGCCAAACGCTGCATCCGCCGCGCTCCACGGCGTCAGGCGGTCGATCTGGGCGCGGACGATGCCATCGAGAAAATCGGTCGCGCGGCGCGGCAGTTCGAGCGGCCGGTACATGAATCGTTTGGATTGCAGCACGAGTTCGACTTCGGCGCCGCGCAGGATCTCAGCCAATTTCGGCGAGACTGCGGGATCGATCCGTCCCTCGACAATGGCGAATGGCGCGATCGCCATATCGGGGGGGAGCTTCTGCGCTGTTCCTTCCAGGACGAAAAGACCGTCCTTTCCCTCGACGAACCGCAGGTGGCGAGTCGCGCGGAACGAGTCCCAAGCCGAAAGAATGGTCGTCGCGACCCGATCGATCCAGCGGGAAAAGGCTTCGGCGATATCGCGGAAGGAGTTCATTGCATCTCCATTCTGGGTCGGGGCTCAGACCGGGCCATCGAAATCGTCGCGCCACGACAAGATGCGATAAGGCTCGGCTCCGCCATCCATAATGAGAATGACGACATCGGCTTGCACAAGCCGGCCGGTTTCGAAAGCGACTTGGATGATGGCCCGCGCCGCATTTGCGCCTTCTGACGAAACGCTGGTGCGGGATTGACCAAGCAGAGGGATGACCGCCTTTGGATTTCGAGGATCGCGCTGTTGGAGAATCGCCGCGGCTATGTCGGCGGTCATGAAGGGCAGCGACGCGACGACTTCGGGAGCCGCCTCGTTGACGTCGATTTCCGGCTTGCCATTGAAAATCGTTACAAAGGGGAGCGCGCGCTCGGCAAGCGCCGGCGGCATTCCCAACACGAGCTTCAATTCAGCGACATTCTGAAACGGGGCCTGGCGCGGCGCATAATCCAAGCGGGCGGTCCGATACCGGTCGGCTTCTTCGTTCTGGCCGGTGAGCTCGCTCTTTTTGCGCCAGCCGATGATGCGCTCCGCGATAAAATCGGCGTCGTCCTTCTTGGCGCCGAGGGTCGCGAACAGCCCGGAAAGCATCGGCTTGGGCGCCAGGTTGAGATCGATCCGCGCCGCTTCCGTGCGAAACGCGACGCCGACCTGCGAACGGCCAAGTTGGAATCTGAAGGCGCCCGATGTCGGACGCGACTTTTCATCCGGCGCCGCCAGTCGAAAGGCGGTGAGTTCGAGCCCGGCGTAGACCAAGGCCTCGACCTGAACTCTGTCATTGTTGACGCGCGCCGCGATCGCCGTATTGGCGACATAAGTCGCATAGACGCCGACGAGCGTCGCCAGCGCGGCGAGAATCCACAGCACCGCGACGATGATGAAACCATTCGAATCCCGCGTGGGCGGCATTGCATCCGCATCTGCTGCGTCTTGGTGCATTGCTTGAACGCATATCTCCTGCCGCTGCGCCCAAAGCAGCTTCGCGATTGGCCGAGCGAATGTCCGGTTGAAGGCAAACATCGGTTCTCTTGCGTCTCGTGGAAGCAGGTTCCTATGAATCAGCGTTCTCTTTCCGCCGCGTTCCCGCCGCTTGGCTCCGGAATGCCGTTCTGATCAAGCGCCGAGACGCATCCCGATGCCGAACTGGCGCTCACGCAGAGAGCCGGCGCGGTTACATGCAGCAAGGTCGCCGTCGTGTCGGCCAGGATCTGGTTCGTCCCGGCGTCGCGGACAATGACGCGGACCGCCTCCGGCAATCTTGCATTGTTGCTCCAGACATCGCGCCAAGCGCGATCGTGGCCTGCAAATGCAAAAGAAATCCGATAGGGAGCGCGCACCAGCGTAATCGCATCGGCGAAGGCGTCAGAATCTGGCGCTCCGCCGCCGAGCGGCGCGTAAGGGGCGCGGGCGCGCACCAGCGCGACGCCTCGAGTGTCGGAACTCTCGGCGAGCCGCACAATTTCGAGTCCGCCTGATGCATTGGGGCCGATCGCCGATCGTATGAATGTGACGGACGAAGACGTTCCATCGAAAAAGGGGCGCTTTTCGGCGGCGTTAGGCGAGATAAACTCTGCCGCGGCCAGATCGGCGACGATCCGTTCGAGGCCAAGACCAAGCAAATCGGTTCTTTGCACGCGAATGAAGCCGGCCTTCCAATTCGGCATCCATTGCGCCGTGACGGCGGCGAGCGTGGTGAGAATGAGTCCTGTCAAGGCGACTGCGATCAAGGCCTCGAAAAGCGTGAAGCCGACTTGTTCGCGCGCCAAGCGACAGGGAAAAAGGCGCGGGCGTTTCATTGATCGGTCCTGAGGCGCAGGCGAATGGTGTCGATTTCAAGCAGCGTTCCGGACGGCGATTGCACTTTAATGACGACCGTTTGCGGCGTCCAGCGATTGGCGGCGCGGGGATCGACCAACTCGTTTGGAAAGGGCGAGACGTCGAGCGACCAAGCATGGCCCGCCATTTCGCCGGAAAGATTTCCGGGCGAAAGGCTGTTGCGATTGGGCAGGCCAGCCTCGATCGCCCGGGCGGTTTCGACAAGCCTGAGATGCGCTTCGATCCTTGCGGAGCCGCGAATATTGGCGGCCATCAATGATCCAATCGCGGTCAGCGAGACAGCGACGACGGCAAGCGCGACCAAGGCTTCGATGAGGGTGAATCCTGCCCTGGAATCTTGTTCGGCGCCGGCCTCGAGGTCGGCGCCGACGGGCCGGCGATCAAGAGGCTTTGATCGGAACAATTTCTACGCCCCCGGTCAGCCAAGTAATGCGGATTTCGTAGATCGCGCCGAGCCGCGAGAGGGTGATCGCGCCGCCGCAGGACATTCCCGACGGGAAGAAGGAGATGGTCGTTCCGGCGGTGCGCTGGCCGCATTGCGTCGCCAGCAATGCGTTGAACGCGACGTCCTGGGGGAAGCGCACAAAGCGCGCGCTGGCGCCGGAGCGGATGGTGCGGGAGATCGAGCTGAGCTGTGTTGCGACCGGCGCGCCGCGCCGCATCGCCGCGTGGCGATCGGCTTTGAGCAGCGCCGCTGTCTCCAGCGCATAGGCCTCCAGCATTGCGCGCGAGGTGCCGCGTGGAAAAGCCGGCAGGGCAATAGCCGCGAGCAGGGCGATGATGGCGAGGACGCAGACGGTTTCGAGCAAGGTGAAGCCACCTTCGCCAGATCGCTCGTTCGTCGACGATTTCGTCGGCCCTGCTTTTGTCGCGCTCATCGACGCTCCCAGCTGGTGACGTCGGCGGCGGTGCCTGTCCCGCCTTCCTGACCGTCCGAGCCTAGCGAATAGATATCGTAAGGCCCATGCGCGCCGGGCGCCTTGTACAGATAGGGATGTCCCCAAGGGTCGTTTGGCACGGCGCTGTTCTTCAAATAAGGGCCGTTCCAGGCCGAAGCCCCGCCGGGCCGCTGGACCAGGGCGGCGAGGCCCTGCGAGGTCGTCGGATAGCGGCCGAGATCGAGATAGTAAAGATCGAGCGAACTGGCCAAGCTTTGGATCTGAATGTTCGCGGCCTTGACTTTCGATTCGCTGAGATAATTGAGGACGCGCGGTCCGACCAGGCCCATGATGAGGCCGATGATGGTGATCACGACCAGGATCTCGACCAGGGTGAAGCCGGCTTCGCTGTCCCTCGGGGCGGTTGGCTTCAGCAGTTGATTCCTGCGCGGCCGCATCTTGAGTAAATTCATCGTGATCGTTTCCTGGTTCATCCGACGACTTGGCTGACTGACATAAGAGCGGTCATGACCGATACGATCAAGCCGCCGACGATAATGCTGATGCCGACGATCGCCGCCGGTCCGACGATGCCGACCACCCGATCGAGGCTGCGTTGGAGCTTGGCTTCGTAAAATTCGGCGATTCGCTCCGCGAGCATCGGCAATTGTCCCGACTCTTCGCCAAGCCGCAAGGTGCGGATCGCCATCGGCGGAATTGCCTGCGTCTCGGCCAGCGCATCGGATAATTTGCCGCCGTGGCGGACGAGATCGACCGTCCGGCTCCACGCCGCGGAGCGTCCGGTCGTCGCCATCATGTCGGCGAGAATGCGTAAAGTGGACGTCAGCGGCACGCCGCTTCCAAGCAGGACGCCGAGGTTGCGGCAGAACACCGAGGTCCGGTGAAAGCTCAAGATCCGGTTGACGATAGGCACATGGGCGATCGCTTCCATGATCCATCCCCACACCTTGGGCTGGCGCAGGAGATACCAGCCGCCGCCAATGAGAATGACGAGCCCCGCCGCGAGCGCCGCCGTATGGTCCTTGAGCACATCGGACAGCGACAGGAAGGCGGCCAAGGCCGGATCGATCTTGGCGTTGAAGTCGCGCAGCACGTTGGCGAATTGAGGCAGCACGAAGACCAGAAAAAAGAGGAGGACGGCGCTCGCCGCGCCCAAGACAAAGGCGGGGTAGCGCAAGGCGTCGCTGAGGCGTCGGCGCAGCGCCTCGGAGCGAACCCGCTCCGTCCCAAGCACTTCGAGAATATGGACCAGGGTGCTGGAGGCCTCGCCGACCCGCACCAGCGCGAGATACATTGGCGGAAACAGATCGGGATGGTGGCCGAGCGCGTCGGCGAAACTTTCGCCAGCGAGAATGGAGGCCGTGATCTTGGACACGGTCGGGCGCAGCCGGTCGATGTCGGAATCGGCCGAGAATAATTCCAGGGCGTCGTTGATGCGGGCGCCGGTTTTCAGCAAAAGCGCGAGATCGCCGGTAAAGATGGTTACGTCCCCAGGACGTGCCCGGGACAGGAAGGAAAAGTCCCAGCTCACGCCGGGCTTGGCGGCTTCATCGCTGATGGTCTCGATCGGGATGAGGCCGAGATATTCGATGCGATGGGCGACTTCGGCCGCCGTCGGCGCCGAGATTGTTCCGCTCACGACTTCGCCATTATGGGTCAGCGCTCGATAGCGGAAACTCGCCATGGGATCAGCGCACCGTCGTGACGCGAAGGACTTCGGCGGCTGAGGTGACGCCGGAGCGGCATTTGGCGATCGCGTCCTCGATCATGGTCGTCATTCCGGCCTTGCGCGCCGCGCGGTCGATCTCCCGCGCATCGGCATGCGGCCCGACGAGTTCATAGACCTCATCCTTCAATTCAAGCGCCTCGAACACGCCATTGCGGCCTCGATAGCCGACGCCGCCGCAACGCTCGCAGCCGACCGGCTCGAAGACGCTGTCGCCCGCCTTCAGGCCGAGCGCGCCATAGCGATGGTCGGCGTCGACATCGGCGCAACTCAGGACTCGTTTCCGCTTGCAGCGATCGCAGAGAATGCGCACCAGGCGCTGTGCGATCACCGCTCGCAAGACCGATTTCAGCAAGAAGCCCTCGACGCCGAGATCGAGCAGGCGGGGGACCGCCGCCGCGGCGTTTTCGGTATGCAATGTGGTGAGCACGAGATGGCCGGTGAGGGCGGCGTTCACGGCGATATTCGCGGTTTCGGAGTCGCGCACTTCACCCACCATGATGACGTCTGGATCCTGGCGCACGAAAGCTCGCATCGCAGTGGCGAAAGTAAGGCCGATCGAGGGCTTGACCTGCGACTGGTTCACGCCGGCAATTTCATATTCGACCGGATCCTCGATCGTGAGAATTTTGCGCGAGGGGTCGTTCAGCATCGACAGCATGGTCGCCAGCGTCGTGGTCTTGCCGCTGCCGGTTGGCCCCGTCACGATGATCAAGCCATGAGGGAGCGCCAGCAGCCGGTTCATGATGATTTCATCGGAACGCGACAGGCCGAGCTTGGCGACATCGAGGAGGCCGCGATCGCGCGGCAGCAGGCGGATGACGGCCGACTCGCCGTGCTGGGTCGGCATTGTGGCGACGCGAATGTCGATTTCCGTGCGGGCGACCCGCTGCCGCGCCGCGCCATCTTGCGGCAGCCGCCGTTCGGCGATGTTGAGGCCGGCGAGGATCTTGATGCGCGAGATCAGGGCTTGGGGCAGCGCATCGGTCGGCGCGGTGACCTGGCGTAGCAGTCCGTCGACCCGCATCCGCACCGAAAGGCCAGTGCGGAGCGGTTCGATATGGATATCGCTGGCGCGCAGCTCCATGGCTTTTTCGAGCATGTCGTTGACGGCGCGCACCACCGGGGCGCCGCTCGCCAGATCGCGCAGGCTTTCAATATCGTCATCGGCGCGGGCGCCTGTCGCGCCGCTGTCCTGCGCCGCCGTCTCCTCGCCGCCAAGCCGCTCGCCGAGGATCGTGGCGATGTCCTCGAAGGAGGCGACCTCGACCGCGATTGAACCGCCAAGAACGATTTCCGCGGCATGGACCGCGGCGAGGTCGCTTGGGTCGGCGACGGCGAGCTTGAAATGGCCTTTTGGCATTTCGAAGGGGAAGATCGCCGTCTCGCGCAGGAACCGCGGCGAAAACCGTTCGGTCAATGCTGGGACAGCGACAAGCTGCGGCAGGTTCAGGCGCTTCAGGCCATAAAAATGCGCGACTTCGTCGGCAAAACCATTGGCCGAGAGATCAGTCGATTCCCAAAGCTTTCGAAGCGAGCTTTCCCCGTTTGGGCCAGTCAAGCAAATGGAGTCGTCAATCGCGTCGGAAGCAAGATAGTTTTTTGCAATCAGATGTCTTGCAAAATCTTCAATAACATTGGGAGTCATTGCCGCTTCTCTGGAATTCCGTGAGTATTCATGCTCTATGACAGCCCCATGAAAACCATGTATTAGTCACGGTAGTCTTGCTAATATAGCTTGATCTGTACATTAAATTTAGCCAAATTGAATTGCAGTGTCAAACTCAACGCTCCGCAGTCGATCAAAGCAATTCGCATCCGCCCCGTCGTCTTCATTATCGCCGCCATCGTTAGCCATCCTGAGCGCTGCCCTAGATCGTCCGCTCGAGCCGCCTTACCCAAATGCACATTAGCAGGTAACATGCGCGGCGTCGGCGCTCATCAGCGGGAGCTTTTCTGTCATGGGGCGAATTGGGATTTTAGTGCGCGGGGCGGCCATAAGCTTTGCCGCCCTGGCCGCCGGCCACATCGCGCAAGCCGCGCAAACCCGGTATAACCGCGTGCTGCTGATTAGCGTCGATGGCTTGCATGCGGTCGACTTGCGCAATTATGTGGCGTCGCATCCGAACGGCGCGCTGGCCGCGCTCTCGAACCATGGCCTGACCTACGCGTATGCATCGACCTCGGCGCCCTCGGATTCGTTTCCCGGGCTGCTGGCCCAGGTCACCGGCGGCACCGCGAAATCGCACGGCGTATTCAACGACGCATCCTACGACCGCTCGCTATTCGCGCCGGGCTCGAATTGTCAGGGGCCGCCTGGCGCGGCGGTCTCGTTCGATGAAAGCATTGACAATGATCCAACGAGCTTAGCCGCCGGCGGGACGCTCGGTCAGCCCTTGACGCAGATCAACGCGGCGAAATTGCCGCTGGCATTGATAAATGGCGCTTGCGCTCCAGTCTATCCAAATGATTTCCTTAAAACAAATACGATTTTTGAGGTCATCCGCAGCCACGGCGGCCGCACCGCCTGGTCGGACAAGCATCCCGCCTATGACATCGTCAACGGCCCGTCCGGCAAGGGCGTGCAGGACTTATTCACGCCGGAGGTCAATTCGAACGATCCTTTGACCGGCCAGGATGCCGCCAAGGGTTTTCACAGCATTCAGCGCAACGACCTGCGCAAGGTCAACGCCCTCCTCAACCAGATCGCCGGAAAGGACAGCGCCGGCTTGGCAAAGGTCGGCGCGCCGATGATTTTCGGAATGAGTTTCCAGGCGGTCAGCGTCGGACAAAGGCTCGCCTTGGGAAACAAGAACGATCCGGCGGATGCGGGGCTGATCGGCGGCTATGCCGACGCCGCGGGCCTGCGCCCCAATAATGGCCTGCAATCCGAGCTGGACTT
Organism: Methylocapsa aurea; assembly: GCF_000746085.1. GTDB lineage: Bacteria > Pseudomonadota > Alphaproteobacteria > Rhizobiales > Beijerinckiaceae > Methylocapsa > Methylocapsa aurea. The sequence goes on from NZ_JQKO01000008.1 coordinate 225,536, forward strand.
CGTCGATGCCCAACTCGGCGTTATTACCGCCGCGTTGAAGGCTGCTCATCTCGATCAAGGCACTTTGGTCATCGTCTCCGCCAAGCATGGCCAGTCGCCAATCAATCAGGCGCTGCGCAAGGCGGTCGATAGCGCGCCTTATGCAGAAACGCCGGGCATTGCGGCCTATACGGCCGACGACGCCGCTCTGATCTGGCTGGCGCCGGCGCAGCAATGGCAATCCTATCTGGCCGCGAAGGCCTACCTGGTCAGCCAATCCTCGGCCCTTGGCATCGTCAAAATATTGGACAAGGATGACCTTTCTCGGCTTTACCGAAACCCCTTCGTCGACAATCGCACGCCTGATTTCATCTTAATTACGACGCCGGGCTTGATCTATGCGGGCGGCGCTAAGCTTGCCGAGCACGGCGGGTTTGCAACCGACGATCGGAATGTCGCGCTGCTCGTGTCAAATCCATCGATCGCGGCGAGAACCATCAATGACGCGGTTGAGACGCGGCAGATCGCTCCCACCATTCTCCGTAGCCTCGGTCTTGATCCGAACGAGCTTAGATCCGTCATCGTCGAATCGACGAGCGAACTTCCCGGCCTGCGCGAGCCTGGGGGTTCCAGATAGAGGATTTCGAGGGTCGGTCGCGCCTTGCTATTTTTGAGTTCTGGCCGGCGCGCCGGTAAGCTTGGCTCCTTTTTGCCATGATCAGATGGCCGCCGAGGGGGAGCTGGCGCCGCGGGAGCGCCAATTCTCAATTGTAAATTAGCCAAGCCTGAGCCCGACGGCGGCCATGGAGCATGAGGCCATAAAAATGCGCGACTTGATCGTCATCACTGCACCAGCGATGCTCTTCGGCTGACGAAAATCTTGAGCAAGGGCGGAAAGGCCTCTGGCTTTTTTTGGACCGTTCATGCGTCAAGACCGAAGGCTTGGAGCGGGCGAAAGCTTTGCCGAGCGGGCTTGTGCGCTTAATTGTCCAGTCGCCTATTCGGCTTTGCCGATAAAGTAACAATAAGTATCGAAGCATCGTTATAGCCTATAGTGTCCGTCTTAACTTTGGAGGGAGCGCGCTTTGATATGCCATTTCTATAATATGAGAGGGCTTTCCTTGACTCTGGCCGTCTGATTTGGCAAAGTTAAGCCCTGCGTCGCGATTTGGCGCTATTCGAGTTTTGTTTGCGGCTCCGGCGCATGGATCCGTATTGCTTTGGGTAGGATTTTTGTACAGCGTTTGGGGACGGTTTTGCGGATTGGGACGCGGCGTTTTGGCGGGCGCGTTATTTTCGTTTGGGTTGTTTCTGCTGCTGGCGGGGCTGTTGGGGGGGTGCGCGCCGACGTCTTTTGGGGTTGGCAGCGGAGGCACGGAGCTGCCGGACGCGATGGACCATGTGCGCGGCCTCGATCTGCAGCCGCGCGCGCCGCGGGCGGCGGAGGCCGTCAATGTCGAAACCGGGGTCGGGGACCGGCCGCAGGTCTATTATGGGGTCGGCGGCGCGTCGGCGGCGCGGCCGTTGGGCG
>NZ_JQKO01000009.1:0-115000 GCF_000746085.1 Methylocapsa aurea
ACATAGGCGAGATTGTCCGCGCCGGCGAGCGGCGGCGGATCGGAGGCCGGCTGTCCCGCCCAAAGCAAGGCGTCGCGGTCAAGCCGCAAAATCGACACCCCGCCCTTGCCCGCGCCGGACGCCAAACCGCCAAGCCCGCCCTCCACGCTTTGGTTGATTACGCTTTCCTGCGTCAGCAGCAGCGCGATCCCGGCGTCCTCAATCATGAAGCCGAGCCGCTCGCCCGGATAGGCCGGATCCAGCGGCAGATAGGCGCCCCCCGCCTTCAGGATCGCCAGAACCCCGACCAGCATCTCAAGCGAGCGCTCGACGCAAAGGCCGACCAAGACCTCCGGCCCCACCCCAAGAGCGCGCAGATGATGCGCCAGGCGGTTCGCCCGAAGATTCAGCTCGCCATAGCTCAGAAACGCGCCCTCATGCGCGACCGCGACAGCCTCCGGCGCAAGCCGCGCCCGCGCCTCGAACAGCGCATGGATGCAGGCCTCGCCCGAAGACCCCTCGGCCGAAGACCCCTCGGCCGAAACCCCTGCGCCAGAATGCTCCGCCGCCGCCCCGCTCCACCTCCCCAGAACCAGATCAAGCTCCGACCCCCGAAGCAATGGCAAATCACCAAGCCGCGCGCGCGGAGAAGCGATAATGCCCGCAAGCAGCGTCTCGAAGTGTCCAAGCAGCCGGGCCATCGCGCCCGGTTCGAAACGGTCGCTGTCGTAGGAGACCTTCACGCTGAGTTGGGGGCCTGGAAAAACGACGATGGTCAGCGGATAATGCGTCTGTTCGGCAAAGCGAACGTCCTGCGCCGAAATCTTTCCCTCCTGCTCGCGCAATGCGGCGTCCATGGGATAATTTTCGAAGGCGAGCAGGCTCTCGAACAGCGGAGCGCCGCGCGGCGCATCGCTCCAGCCCTGGACCTCGGCGAGCGGCGCGTAGTCATATTCGCGCAGCTCCATATTCTGCGCGAGCAGCTCGCGCAGCCAATCCGCGACTCGAGCTTGCGGCGGAACCTTCACGCGCAGCGGTGTGGCGTTGATGAACAATCCCACCATGTCCTCGACGCCGGCAAGTTCGGCCGGACGCCCCGACACCGTCACCCCGAAGAGGATGTCCTGTTCTCCGCTGATCCGGCTGAGAAGAAGGGCCCACGCGCCTTGCGCCAAGGTGTTCACGGTAAGCTGATGCTGGCGGGCGAAAGCTTCCAGGGCAGCCGTCATCGCCGCCGAAAGAGTAAGGCGGGCATCCCCATAGTGGCCGCCTGAATGCAGCGGATCTGCTCCGGGGGAAGCATCGCCCGGCAGCGGCGTCGGCGCGAGGAAACCGGCCAGCGAGCGGCGCCAATAGGCTTCCGCCGCCTTCGGGTCCTGTCCCGCCAGCCATTCGAGATAGTCCCGGTATGGCCGGCGCGGCGCGAAAGGGGCGCACTCGCCCTGGGTCAAGGATCGATAGGCGGCGAAGGCGTCCTTGAGGACCAGCGGACCGCTCCAGCCATCGAGCAGAATGTGATGATGGCTCCACAGGAACAACCATTCGTCTTCGCCGCAGCGCATCAAGGCGAGCCGCATCAACGGCGCCATCGCAAAGTCGAACCCCGCCCGCCGGTCCGCCGCCTTATAGGCTTCCCAGCGTCGCCCCTGCTCGGCCTCGGTCAGGCCGCGCCAGTCCTCCTCGACGAGCGGCGGCTCCGCCCTTGCATGGACCGCCTGCAACGGCGCTTCGAGCCCTTCCCATAGAAAAGAGCTGCGCAAGATCGGATGGGCCGCCGCGACCCGCCGCCACGCCGCCGCGAAAGCGGCCGGCTCGAGTGGTCCCCGCAGCGCGCAGCTCAGCTGCACGACATACACGCCCGATCGCGGCGCATAAAGCGCGTGGAACAGGATGCCCTGCTGCAACGGCGTCAAAGGATAGAGATCTTCGACGCCATGGGCCGCTCCCAGCAGCCGATCGAGTTGCGCTTGGGTCAAACGCGCAAGCGGAAAATCAGAGGGCGTATAGCCGCCTGCTCCCGGCGACAGGCAATGGGCGATCAGCGCCCGCAGGGTTTCAAGGCACTCCTCCGCAATGCGTTCGACCGCGCCGCGCCCGATGCGGGCCGCGCTAAAGTCCCAAGCCATGCGCAATCGTCCGTCGAGGACATCGGCGTTGATGGCGAGTTCGTAAGGCCGGATCCATTGCGGATCGGCGCCGCTGCGCACCTGCCCATCGACAAGGGAAAACAGCGCGCCCGCGCCGAAGGACGCATCCAGCTGTCCCATGTAGTTGAAGAGAATTTCGGCCTGCGGCGCGCGCCGCGGGGCTTCGGCGCTTTCGCCCGATGCCGCAAGATAGCGGAGCAATCCATAGTGCAGCCCGCGATGGGGGGCCTGCCGCAGCTCCTCCTTGACCGATTTCAGGCTATCGGCCAAAGGCGCCGCGGGATCGACGCTGAAGAGACAGGGGGCGACGCTGGTGAACCAGCCGAGGGTCCGCGTCAGATCAACGTCCGAGAACAGCTCCTCGCGGCCGTGCCGATCGAGATCGATGAGCACATTTCCGCCGCCGCTCCAGCGGCTCAGCGTCAGGACCAGCGCGGTCAGCAGCAAGTCCTCGACGCCAGCCCGGTAGACGGAAGGGGCGCGTTGCAACAGCGCCAGCGTCGCGGCTTCATCCAACACGCACTGATGCGCGGCGCTCATCTCGACGCGCCGGTCACCCGCCGGATCGTCGAGCGGCAGCGCCGACCGCGGCGCTTCAAGCAGCGCTTTCCAATAGCCGGCCTCGGCCAGAACCGGCCCGGTTTGGGCATAGGCGCACAGGCGCTCCGACCATTGCGCGAAGGAGCCGGCCGGCGGCAGATCAGCTGGCGATCCGGCGAGCGCCTGGCGATAGGCATGGGTCAGATCCTCGAGCAGGATGCGCCAGGAAAGGCCGTCGGCGATGAGATGATGCATGACGACCAGGAGATAGCCGGGTTCTTCGCCTCGGCTCGCCGCGGAGGCGATGTTCAGCATCCGCCCCGATTGAAGGTCGATCTCCATGCGCTCGGAGGCGATGCGCCTGACCTCGGCCAGCGCCTCGGCTTCCGGCAAATCGGGGAGCAAGATCCGCTCTATCGCCGCGCCTTGGACCTCTTCCGCGACCCGCTGGCGCCAGTCCTTGTTCTCCAACAAAAATTGCATCCGCAGCGCGTCATGATGGCGCAGGACGGCGCCATAGGCGCGATCCATCGCCGCCGGATCCAACGGTTCGCGCAGGGCCAGCACAAGAGCGTGGGTCCAGCGCTCGGGATGGGCGTAATCGAGCTCGAAGAACCAGTGCTGGATCGGCGTCAGCGGAATATCGGCCCCGGCCGCTGGGCGAGACTGCGCGACCGGCTCCACGGCGAGCGTCACGGCGGCGAGAGCGGCGATCGTCTGGCGGTCGAAGAGCTGGCGCGCGCTCACGAGAAGGCCCCGCTGGCGCGCCCGTCCGACCATCTGAATGCTCAGGATGGAATCGCCGCCAAGTTCGAAGAAATTGTCTTCGACGCCGAGCGCCTCGACCGGCAGCAATTCCCGCCAGATCTCGACAAGGGTCCGCTCCACCTCGTTGCGCGGCGCCATTGTCTCGCGCCGCTTCGCCGCACCCTGCTCCGGCGTCGGGAGGCGGGCGCGGTCCTGCTTGCCATTGGCGTTTTTCGGCAAGGCGTCGAGGCCCACCCAGACTGTCGGAACCATGAATTCCGGCAAGGTCTGGCGCAGCTTCGTCCGCAGTTGCGCGGGATCCAGTTCCTGGGTTTGTCCGACCACATAGGCGACGAGGCGCTTGTCGCCAGGATTGTCTTCTCGCGCCATGACGGCGCAGTCACGCACTTCCGGGAGGGCCAATAGAGCAGCCTCGATCTCGCCAAGCTCAATGCGATAGCCGCGAATTTTGGCTTGATGATCAGCCCGGCCAAGGAATTCGAGTTCGCCATCGAGGCGCCAGCGGGCGAGATCCCCGGTGCGGTAGAGGCGGGCGCCCGAAGGCCCATAAGGATCGGGAAGAAAACGCTCGGCGGTGAGATCCGGCCGGGCAAAATAGCCGCGCGCCAAGCCTGGCCCGCCAATAAAAACCTCGCCGGCGACGCCGCGCGGAGTTGGCTCCCCGCGTGTATCCAGCACTAGGATGCGAGCGCCCTCGATCGGCCGGCCAAGGCTCACCGGCTGGCGCGTTTGGCGCGGGGCGACCTCCAACACCGTGCTCCAAACCGTGGCTTCGGTCGGACCATATTCGTTGTAGAGGCGCGCGTCAGGCAGACGCTCATGATGCAGCGGCGGCAGGCTTGGCGGACAGCTTTCGCCGGCGACGATCGCCGCCTCGAGGCGGCGCAGGCGGGCGCTATCCTGCTCGAGCAGCACGGCGTAGAGCGAGGGCAAGCAAAGCAGATGGGATAGATCGTGGCGCTCGATCAGCTGCGCCAGCGCGGCGGGATCCTGAACTTCCTCGGCCAGCGGCAGGCAGAGGCAGCCGCCCTGGCTCAGGGTCCAGAACAATCCGGCGACCGAGCTGTCGAAACTGAATGAGGAGAGCAGCAGGAATCCGCGAACCGGCGCAAGATAATGCCGGTGGCGGGCGAGCGTCGAATGCAGCGCGGCGCCATGGCTGACGGCGACTCCTTTCGGACGCCCGGTCGAACCGGACGTATAGATCAAATAGGCGAGTTGGTCCGGCCGGCAGGCAATCGCAAGATCGTCGATCGGCCCGCTCGGCCCCTCTTGCGGTGCGGCATCGAGGCGCATGGTCGGCAGCATGAAAGCATCTGCCCGGCCGGCGCAGGACACTTCGGTCAAAACGAGCGCGAGCGCCGCGTCCCGCGCGATCCAATCCAGACGCTCGCTTGGGTAGCCGGGGTCCAGCGGGACATAGGCGCCGCCCGCTTTCAAGACGGCGAAGATCGCGGCGATCATCAAGGGCGGTTGCTCGATCAGGAGGCCGACCCGGTCTTCGGCGCGCAAGCCCTGCGCCACCAGGCGGGCGGCCAAAATATTGGCGCGGCTGTTCAGCTCCGCATAGGTCCAGGCGGTCTCCCCGCGCCGGAGCGCGAGACCCCGCGGCGTGCGTTCGGCCTGCCGCTCAAGCAATTCATGGAGGCCGGCAGCCTCGAGTCCCGCCGAAGGCGCAGCAGGATTGCCGCAGCCGATCACCCGCTCGCGCTCCGCGGCGCTCAACAAGTCGAGGCGCTCCACCGGCGCATCGGGCGTGCGTAAGACATGCGCAAGCAAGGTCAAGAATTGCCCCGCCAAGCATTCGATGGCGGCCGAAGAAAGCCGGGCGCGGTCGTAGTGGATCTCGAGCCCGAGTCCATCCGGCGTCGCCAGACATTGCAGATGCAGCCGGAACGTCTCCACAGGCGCGCCATCCGGCTCGAATGACATTGCGATGGCGCCCGCCTGTTGCGGCGGCGGAAGGGAGGCATAGCCAAAACCGAAGGGCGAAGCCGGTTCTCCGGCGCCGGCGCCGGCGAAATCTTGCCAGTCCCGGCAGGCGTCGAGCTGCGTTTGAAGGCGGCCCAGGAAATCACTGAAGGTCTCGCCGGCGCGAAAGCCGCAATGCAGCGGCAAAGGCCGAAGATAGGCCCCTATCGCCGTTGCTATGGGTTCGCTCCGGCCGTCGCATGAATAGGCGAGTTCGAGTTCCGGCAGGCCGGCGTGACGATGAAGAAAGGCCGCCCATGCGGCGAGCAAAATGGTTTCTGGCTCGGTTCGATGCGCCGCTGCAAGGCCGGTTGCGGCGCGCGCGAGATCGGCCGGCGGCGAAAGGATCATGCGGGCGGGGCCGAAGCGCGGATCCTCATCAAGCCAGGTCTCGACAGGCAGGCGGAGCGAATGCGCGTCAAGCCGCGGCCGCTCGCGCCAGAAACGCGCGCCCTCTCCCGGGTCATTGGCGGGAACATCTTCCTGCCAAGCGGCGTAGTCCGCATATTGCAGCGGCTCATTCTCAAGCGTGGCGGCGGGCCGCGCATAGAAGGCGGCAAGGTCGCCGAAGAGGTTTTGCAAACTAACCGGGTCGACGCAAAGCGGCGAGGCGGCGATCAGCAGGCAATGCAAATTGGGAGAAAGACAGACCAGCTCCACGCGGAGCGCGGCGCCGCAAGGATCCTGGAATCCGGCTTCGGCTTCGATGGCGGCGAGGGCGGCCAAGCGTTTCTCCGGCGGCTCCCCGCTCAAATCATGGAGCGTGAGGAGCGCCGCTTCGCCAACCGCTTCATCGATCACTTGAATCGGCAGGATCATGCTGGGCAGGCGGTCAAATCGCGTGCGCAGAGCCTCGTGGCGCAAGACCACCTTGCGCAGACTTTCCTGCAGAAGCGCGGCGTCAAGCGGTCCCTCGAGGCGCAGCCGCCCGCGCAGCGGCGCCAATCGCGCTCCCGCATCCTGGCGCAGGCGCCACAAGCGCTCCTGCTGCTGCGACAGGGCGAACCCGACCGTCTCTCGCGTCGACGTCATCTCAATTCTCCGGCGCCGACGGCCAAGTCCTTCGGTTGAAAGGTCTGCGCCATGGCGACAAGAATCCTGCGAAAGCCGGAATACGGATTTCTGCCATGAACGGTCAGAACATTATCGACCAGCAGGACGTCATTCGTCCGCCAAGCAAATGCGCGGAGCGCTTGGCGATAAAGCGCGCGCAGATGCTCCAGGGTTGCGGCCTCCATCGGCGCGCCGTCGCCGTAATAGGGCTGGGGGGGCAAATCCTCCTCGCCGAACTCGGCGAGCAAGGCCTGCCTCAGCGGCGCCGGCAAAGTGGTCACGTGGAAGAAAGTCGCGTGATTGAACCAGATGTCCTCGCCGCTGCGCGGGTGGCGGATCATCGCCGGGCCGATCTGGCGAGTGCATAGCCGGCCATTCGATTTCCATTCGAAATCGATGCCGAGGCTGGCGCAATAGCGCTCGACCTCGGCGCGATCGGAGGTCTGAAACACGGTCTGCCATGGCAGGCCGAAACCGGCACCGTAATTGCGCACATACAGGACGCCGCGGCGCAAGAAACGCTCCTTGACGGCGGGATCGATGCGCTGGGTGATCTCGCGATTGTCGCCGATCGGCGTCTCGCCTCCCTCGCCAGCGGGAGTCTCGGCGTAGAAGATGAGATATTGCGGACAGACCGGCGAATAGGAATGCTCATTATGCGGAAAGATGACCTGATCGGCCGGATAGTCGGTGGCGGTATAGACGTGGCGGCCGACTTCGGTGCGCGGCGAGGCGCGAAAGCGATATTCCAGCGCCCCGCCGCTCATGCCCTCCACGCAGCGCTCGAAATCGGACGCGCCCGCCACCGCGAAGCCGCGCAGCAAGACGGCGCCATGCCGGGTCGCCAGTTCCTCAAGCTCGGCGCGCCGTCCCGCGGCCCAGGCCGACAGCGCCAGCCCGCCGACTTGCGCCGCGATCACCAGCGGAAACGCGCCGCAATCCGGCAGGGAGCTGAAGCTCACGGGCTCACCTGAAGGGAGGGCTACGGGACGGCGACGCGCCGCTCCGAGCGGGGGCGCATTGAGCGGCGCCTTCATGGCCTGCCCTGCTTGCGAGGATTTGGGCAAAACGGCACTGTCGATCCGGTCATTCTCCAGCCGCTCCTATGATTCTGCGCTTGGCCGAGTGCAGCATGTCGCGGCGGACGGCAAGCTGGCTCGCCCGGGCGGCGCTGCGGATCGCCTGATCATTCTCCATCACAAAACCCGCCAAATCGCTCAAGGACATGCCCGGCTCCGCCATTACGCGCCGCAACAGCCGCGCGAACATTTCTGCGAATCGCGCGATGGTCGCGGCGTCGAACAGCCCGGTCCGATATTCGAAAACAGCGCGAAGCCCGCGCCGCCCCTCATAGATATGAAGCACCAGATCGAGTTCGGTGCGGGGGGCCGCGAGTGGGATCTCCTCGAAGGACAGATCCTTCAGATCCAGCTCGGTCAGCGGCGCGTTGTGGAACACCAGCTTGACCTGGAAGATTGGGGCGTGAAGGGCGCTGCGCTCGGGCCGGAGCGCCTCGACGAGCTTTTCGAAGGGGAGCTCTTGATGCTCATAGGCGGCGAGCGTGAGTTCGCGAAGGCGGGCCAGGAAAGCGCTGACGCTTAGATCGCCTTCCAGCTTTATGCGCAAGGCGACTAGATTGATGAAGAACCCGATCAAGGGCTCAAATTCGGCGCGCCGCCGGTTCGCCACATCGGCGCCGACGACAAGATCGGACGCGCCGCCGAGCCCATGCAGCAATCCGCAGAAGGCCGCCAGCATAGTCATGAAGGGCGTGACGGCATGGGCGCGGTTGAACTCGTCAAGCTCCGTCCCAAGCGCGCTGAGATCGAGTTCGTGGGTCGCGGCCGCGTCCCCGGTCTCAAGCGTCCTTTGCCGGTCCAGCGGCAATGCCAGCACAGGCGGCGCGCCCCGCAGCTGCGCGGTCCAATAATCCAGCAGCCGCGCCAGCCTTTCGCCTTTCAACAGGTCGCGCTGCACGATCGCATAGTCGGCATATTGGAGAGGAAGCGGCGCCAGCGCCGGCTCGCGTCCCTCCAAGATGGCGGGATAGAGCGCCGAAAATTCCTTCAAGAACGCGCCAAACGACCAGCCGTCGAAAACGATATGGTGAAAACAGAGGAGGACCGCGCAGACCGGGGGAGCCGCGCCTTGCGTTGGCCGTGGCCAGTAGAGCCGGGCTCTTGCGAGTGGGCCGCGCTCCAGGTCGAAAGGCGCCGCGACGTCCTCCCGCAGTCGTCGATCTAGCGCGGCTTCGAAGCTTTCCCCCGCGCCCGTCTCGATCTCCTCGCGATCGAGCGTCAGGCGCAGCGCTGGAAGGATTTGCTGGGCAAGTTGACCGGCATCCTCCCGGAACAGCGTGCGAAGCGATTCATGGCGCCGCACGATGGCGTTCAGGCTCGCTTCCAAGGCGTCGGCGTCAAATGGCCCAGCGATCCTGACCGCCGCCGCGAAATGGTAAAGCGGATTGCCGGGGTTGAGCTGCTGCATGAACCAAAGCCGCTGCTGCGCATGGGACAGCGGCAGCGGCTTGTCGCGCGGCGCGGCGGCTAACAGCGGCAAAGGGAGCGCGGCGAAGCTTGTTCGGGCGGCGTCGATGCAAACCGCGAGCTCAGCAACGGTTGGGGCCTCGAACAAGGCGCGGAGCGGCGCCTCGATGCCGAACGTCTGGTTGACGCGGGCGATCGCCTGCGTCGCGAGCAGGGAATGGCCGCCGAGTTCAAAAAAATTGTCCCGCCTGCCGACGCGATCGCGGCCGAGCAACCCCGCCCAGATCGCGGCCAGGATCGCCTCCGCCGGCGTCTTTGGCGCCTCGAAACCAGCGGAGAGATCCGGCTCGGCCGGAGCCGCCAGCGCGTTGCGGTCCAGCTTGCCATTTGCGTTCAGCGGCAAGGCGGGCAGTTCGATCCAGACCGTCGGAATCATATAGTCCGGCAGCCAGTCGCGCAGGAACCGGCTCAAGGCTTCGGGCTTCACAACACCGCCTGACGTTCGCGGCGTGAAATAGCCAACAAGCCGGAGTCCGAGACGGCCATCCGGCCAGGCCATGACGGCGGCTTCCTTGAGATCGGGGCAGCGCCCCAGCCGCGCCTCGATCTCGCCGATTTCGATCCGATGGCCGCGGATCTTCACCTGATGGTCGATGCGGCCGAGGAATTCCAGAGTTCCATCGTCGAGGCGGCGGGCCAGATCACCGGTCCGGTAGAGCCGCTCGCCGGGAGGCCCGAAAGGGTCCGGCGCGAAGGCGGCCGCCGTCAGATCGGGACGGTTGACATAGCCTCGGCCGACCCCCATCCCGGCGACGCAGATTTCGCCTGGGACGCCGATGGGCGCCGGCTCCAGGAGCCGGTCGAGGACATAGAGCCGGAGATTGGCCACCGGCCGGCCGATCGGCGTCGCCAGCGCCGACGCGCAAGGCGCCGCTTCGATCCGATGATAAGCGACGTCATCGGCGCATTCAGCCGGGCCATAGGCGTTCAGCATCGGAATCTGCGGATAGCGCTCGAACCAACGGCGGCAGAGGTCCGGCGGCAGCGCCTCGCCCGTCGGCAGCAGCCAGCGCAAGCTCTCCAACGGCGCCGCCTGCCCCGCACAATCGAGCATGGCGGCGATCATCGAAGGAACGGCTTCAAGAATGGTGACGCCGCGCTCGCGCAAGGCTTTGAGCAGCGCCGCCGGATCCTGCGCAACAGCGTCGGGCAGAATATCGACGCAGGCGCCGCAGAGAGAGGCGGTGAGAAACTGCCAGACGGAAATATCGAAGGCTTGCGAAGCGGTCTGGGCGATGACGTCGCCCGGCCCAAGATCGAGCGCCGGGATTTTCGTCATCAGATTGTTGAACATCCCGAGACGATCGACCATCGCGCCCTTTGGCGCTCCCGTCGAACCCGAGGTGTGGATGATATAGGCGAGATTGCGCGGCAAAGCGCGGCGAAGCGGGTTGGAATCCGGCCCGAATTCCTCGATCTCCTCAAGCGTCGCGACCAACGCCCGACATTCGTCCTGCGCCTTGAATGCGTCACGCCAGGCGGCGCCGGCAACTGCCAAGTGAACGCCGCTCTCCTTCAGAATCGTCAGATGGCGCAGTCTTGGATGGCGCGGGTCGAGGGGCAGATAGACGCCGCCCGCTTTGAGTACCGCAATGATCGTCGCCAGATAATCGACGCGGCGTTCGTCGATGACCGCGACGATGGATTCCGGCCCGACGCCGCGAGCGATAAGGCCGTGCGCAATTCTATTGGCGCGGCGGTTCAATTCGGCATAGCTGAGCTGGACGTCGCCGCAACGCGCCGCCGGGGAATGTGGGCTCTCTTGCGCCCGCGCCTCGAAAGCCGCCGCGAAATCGGCCGGCGGGCGGTAGGGCTGGCAGGTGTCGTTCCAATCGAGCAAAGCTTGGCGCCGCTCGGCCGGAGAAAGCAGGCTGAGGTCGCCAAGGCGCGCCTCCGGCCGCGCGGCCATGCTCTCCAACAAGCCTAGAAAGTGAGAAAGCAAGCGGTCGATCGCCAAAGGATCGAAGCGCTCCGCCTGATAGGTGATCCTGACCGCGAGCTGCTCGCCAGGAATGACCGTCGCCGTGATCGGGTAATTGGTGTGAACGCGATTGCCGACGAAGCGCATATCGAGGACGGAGCGGTCAGTCAGCAGGCTTTGATCGATCGGGGCGTTCTCATAGACGAGAAGATGCTGGATCAGATCGGCGCCGCGCGGGAGCTCGCTCCACGCCTGGATCTGGACCAATGGCGTATGCTCGAACTCGCGCAGCGCGAGATTGGCCGCCTGGATTTCTCCCGACCAGTCGCAAACCCGTCCACCCTCGGGCGGGCTCAGGCGAAGCGGCAAGGTATTGATGAAAAGCCCGAGCGTTTCTTCGATGCCGGGAAGCTCGGCCGGCCGTCCCGAGACCGTGATCCCGAAGACGACGTCGCGCCGATTGGCGTAGCGTCCGATGAGCAGCGCGAAGGCCGCCTGGATCAGGGTGTTGGGCGTGAGCCCATATTGCTTGGCGGTCCTATGGAGCGCCAGGGTCGATTCGCGGCTAAGCGCCGCATGTCCGTCGCGCACCTCGCCGGCGCTCGGATCGCGAAGGCGGCGGTCGACGGTCAGGGGAGTCGGTTCGCGAAAGCCGCCGAGATAGGTCCGCCAGAACGCCTCTTGAGCGCTAAGGTCCTGGCGCTTCAGCCAGGCGAGATAATCGCGGAAACGGTGCGCGGGACGCTCGTTCGAAGGCTGGCCGGCGCGCAGCGCCGCATAGGCTTCCCGGAACTCGAGCAAGAGCGGAGACACGCACCATTCGTCGGTGAGGATGTGGTGATGGCTGCGGACGCAGCGCCAGCGATCCTCGCCTAGCCGGAACAGGCGTATCCGCATCAAGGGCGGCTGTTCGAGATCGATACCGTCCCGCTGCTCGGCGGCCAGGATTTCGGCCAGCCCCGCCTCCTGGGCGGCTCCCGAAAGGGAGCGCCAATCCTCGAAGGCGAAGGGCAAGACCGCTTGGCGCTGAACCCGCTGATGCGGCTTTTCAACCTGCCGCCACAGCATCGCCGTGCGCAGAACCTCCTGCCGGTCGACGCTGCTTTGCCAGGCGGCTTGGAAGGCGCCGATGTCCACGTCGCCGCGGATCTCATATTGATCCTGCATCACATAGACCCCCGCGCCGGGATTGAGGAGGCAATGAAACAGCATTCCCTCCTGCATCGGCGTCAAGGGATAGAGGTCGACGAGGTCGGCGAATTCCTCCTTCAGCCGTTCGATCCGCTCGGACGGCAATTCGGCCAGCGCAAAGGCTTCACTGGCCCCCGCCGGGGGGCGAGCGTCCTCGACGATCGGGCGCAAAAGCGGGGCAAGCGCGCCAATCGTCGGATACAGAAATAGCTGCCGAGGCGCGAGTTCATATCCAGCGGCGCGGAGGCGGCTGGCGACCTGAATGCTCAAAATCGAATCGCCGCCAAGCGCAAAGAAATTGTCGCCGGCTCCGACCCGAGCGACGCCCAAGACCTCGCTCCACAGGGCGGCGAGCAGTTCCTCTTCGCGATTTTTCGGAGGCTCATAATCCGGCGCCTGCGCGCCAATCGAGGGCGCAGGCAGCGCCCTGCGGTCGATCTTCCCATTGACGGTCAGCGGCAGAGCCTCCAGCCGAACAATGGCCGAGGGAGCCATGAAGTCCGGCAGGCTGCGGCGCAAGCTTTCGTTCAATGCGTCGATCGCCGCCTCGCCGGTGAAATAAGCAACGAGCCGCTTGCGCGAAGGCGCATCCTCCCGCATGGCGACGACCGCTTGCCGGACCCCATCCAAGGCGGTCATGGCCGCCTCGATCTCGCCGAGTTCGATGCGGTGGCCGCGCAGCTTCACCTGATGATCGATGCGCCCGAGATATTCGATCGCGCCATCGGGCCGCCAGCGCGCAAGGTCGCCGGTCCGGTACAGCCGACCGCCCTCCTCGCCCGAAAACTTGGCGAAGGGATTTGGAATGAACCGCTCGGCGGTGAGATCGGGACGCCCGAGATAGCCCCGCGCCAGACCGACGCCGCCAATATAGAGTTCGCCCGGAACGCCAACCGGGACGAGGTTGCGCTCCCTATCGAGGAGATAGATCACCGTGTTCCAGATCGGACGCCCGATCGGGACGCTCGGCTCCGCGTCCCGCCGGGCGCAGGCATATTCGGCGACGTCGATCGAGGCCTCGGTCGGTCCGTAGAGATTATGCAATTCCGCCGGCTGGCTGGCGTAAAACCGATCGCGCAAGGACGCGGCAAGCGCCTCGCCGCTGCATATCACGCAGCGCAGGCTCGTCAGCGCGGGGAGATCAGGAACATCGAGGAACGCCTGCAGCATCGAGGGCACGAAATGTATAATCGTCACCCGCTCGCGGGCGATGATCTCGACGAGACGGGCCGGGTCGCCATGGTCTCCCGGCCGCGCCATCACGAGGCGCGCGCCCGACAGCAGCGGCAGGAAAAACTCCCAGACCGATACGTCGAAGCCATAGGGGGTCTTTTGCAGCACCGCATCGGCGGCGGTCAGCTCGTATCTCGCCTGCATCCAGGCCAACCGGTTCACCACCCCGCCATGGGCGAGCGCGACGCCCTTGGGCCGCCCCGTCGAGCCCGACGTGTAAATGACATAGGCGAGATTGAGGGGCGAGGCCGCCTCCCGGGGGGTTGCCTCGCTCGCCTCGGAAACCCTGTCCCATTCCGCATCGAGACAAAAGCAGCGGACGCCTTCGGGCAAGAAGGGGATGAGGCGCTTTTGCGTCAATATCAGCAAGACCCCGGCATCCGCCGCCATGTAGGCCAGCCGCTCCATGGGATAGTCCGGGTCGAGCGGCAGATAGGCCGCGCCGGCTTTCAATATGCCGAGAATTGCGACGACCATTTCGATCGAGCGCTCGAGGCAAAGGCCAACCAGCCGGTCGGGGCCGGCGCCTTCGTCGCGCAGGAAATGCGCGAGCTGGTTCGACCGCCGATTGAGCGCGTCGTAACTGAGGCTCTCGCCGCCGAAGCAAACCGCTATGGCGTCTGGCGTGCGCGCCGCCTGCGCCGCGAAAAGATCATGGAGAGTGGAGCGGCGTGGATAGTCAGCCGCCGTGGCGCTCCACTCCCCCAGCGCCTTCGTCCGTTCTCCCGCAGTCAGCAGGGGCAGGTCGCCGATGCGCGCCTCCGGCGTAGCGACGACGCCTTCCAGCAGAACTGCGAAATGTTCGGCCATGCGGGCGATTGTCACCGGCCAGAAAAGCTCGGTCCGGTATTGGAAGGAGAGGGCAAGCCCCACCTCCAAATCCGCCGCCATCAGCTTCAGATCGAAATTCTCGACCCGCTCGCGCAGCGGGTGCGTCTTGGCGGCGGCGCCGCACCAGTCGAACGGATCGCCCTTCTCCCCCAGGGCGAGCAGCGCCAGATTCGGCGGAAGGTCCGATTGCGCCTGTTGCAGAACGAAGGAGGTCTGGTAGATCGGCCATTGGTCGCCCTGGCGCTCCGGCCGCAGCCGCTCGACCAGAATTGGAAAAGGGAAATTCTGATGGGCCAAATCGTTGCGCAGGTCTTCGCCAAGATCGCGCAGGAAGTCGACGAAAGGAAGCGCCGCATTGAGACGGCCGACAATCGGCAATGGATTGACGCAATTGCCGACTAGTTCCGCGAAGCGGCCTTGCAGCCGGCCGCTGGTCGGAACGCCAACGACGATCTCCTCCTGTCCGCCATAGCGATGCAACAGAGCCTGATAGCAGGCGAGCAGCAGGGCAAAAAGGCTCACTCCCTGGCGCGCCGCCAGGGCCTTCAAGGCTTTCGCGAGATCGGCATCTAGCCGGAGCATATGAGCGCCGCCGCGATAATCGGACGTCAGCGGGCGCGGGAAGTCGAGCGGCAGCGCCAGGACGGGAAGCGGTCGCCCGAGCCTCCGGCGCCAATAGTCCCAATCGCGGGCGGCAAGCGATGATTGCAGATAATCCTGCTGCCAGAGGACGAAATCGCCATAGCCCGGACCCCGAGGCGGCGCGCAAGCCGGATCAGAGGCTAGAGCATGTTCGCAAAAAGTTGACCGACTTTTTCGATCGGAACTTGCTCCAACCATCTGGAGTCTGAGCGATTCCTGTTCGATCGGATGATGCCGTCCGATCGGGAAGCGCTTTAGCGCGCGATAGGTCCTATCGAGATCGCGGACGAGAAGCAAAAGCGCCCAGAAATCGACCGCGATATGATGCGCGCAAAACAGCAGCGTGCAGCGCGCTAGCCCCTGCCGATAGACGGCGAGCCGCAAGGGCGGGCCGCGCTCGAGATCGAAGGGCCGCCGCGCCTGCCGTCCCATCTCGGACCGCAAGGACTCTTCGTCCCATCCGCTTGCATCGACGAGCGAAAACCAGCCGGTCAGCTTCGCGAGCGGCTCGGCGAGCTGGCTAAGCCGATCTCCCTCGATGCGAAAGACGGTGCGCAGCTGTTCATGGCGCTCCATGACGTCAATGAGCGCAAGTCTCAAACGTTCGGCGTCAAAATCGCCCGCAATGTCGAGCGCCAGATGCAAATTGTAAGAGATGCTGCCGTGATCGAGGCGATGCACCGTCGCAAGCGCCCGCTGCGTATAAGAGAGGTCCGCCGCAGCCGCCAGGGACGGATCGGGCGCGGGAAGGCGCGCTTCCCGATCCCTCGCAGGCAGCGCCGCGATCTCGCCCGCCAGGGCGGCGAGACTTTGCTCAAACAAGAGACTTTCAAGCGGAAGATCGACGCTAAGAAAAGCATCCGCCGCATGTTTCAATTCCAGCGTCCGCAGCGAATCAAACCCCAATTCGATGAGGGACTTCGCCGCTGAAATCTCGGTTGGCGCGCAACGCAGGATTCGCGCGGCCTCCTTGCGCAGGAAGCCTTCGATGTCGGCTCTTTCCGCCGAAATTCGAGCGCCTGGCAGAGCCCCGGGGCCTTCGGCGACGCCCTGCGAGACATCCGCGGCTTCCGCGCCGCTTCGGGCGAGCATGCGCAGAGAGCCGTCGAGGTAGGCGCGACGGCAGGCATGCCTTTGAACCTTGCCGCTGGTGGTTTTGGGAATGGCTCCCGGGCGCAGAAGAACGATTTCGCCGATGGCGAGGCCGCCCTCGCGGGCGATCGCCTCCCGGATCGCCGCGAACATCGCCGCCGGACCCTGCGCGCGCAGATCGTC
Organism: Methylocapsa aurea; assembly: GCF_000746085.1. Lineage (GTDB taxonomy): Bacteria > Pseudomonadota > Alphaproteobacteria > Rhizobiales > Beijerinckiaceae > Methylocapsa > Methylocapsa aurea. Next base: position 16,098 of record NZ_JQKO01000009.1, read on the forward strand.
GCGCTGCGCTTCGGCGACGAGGATGAGGGTCTCCGCTTCATCGCGCAAAACTGAAAAGGCGGCGCTGCAGCCGGGCCGAAGGCCCGCGACTTGATCGAGCGCGCGTTCGAAATCGGAGGCGTAGTAATTCTCGCCCCGGATGATGATCAGATCCTTGATCCGTCCGGCGATGAAAAGCGCGCCGCCCTCCATGAAGCCGAGATCGCCGGTCCGAAGATAGGGGCCGGCGCCCTCCGCGGTTCGCGCGCGGAAAACCTGCTCGCTCAGCTGGCCCTGATTCCAATAGCCTCGCGCGACGCTTGGACCCGCGAACCAGATTTCTCCAATCCGCCCATCTGCGCAGGCGCCAAGCGTTTCCGGATCGACGATCGCCACCTCGTGGCCCGGCCAGGCGGCGCCGCAGCCGACGGCCCCCTCCATCTCGCCAAGCGGATCAGTCGCGGCGATTGCGGCGCCTTGCGATAGCGCGCCCTTGTCGAAGGTTTGGATGCGCGGCGCGCGCCCCCGAGCCGGCCCGCTGACGAACAAAGTAGCTTCGGCCAGCCCGTAGCAAGGATAGAAGGCCTCGCGCCGAAATCCGCATTCGGCGAAGGCGGCGGCGAAACGCTCGACCGTCGAGGCCCGCACCGTCTCCGATCCGTTGAAGGCGAGAGTCCAGCCGCTGAGATCGAGGCCTTTCTTGTCGGCCTCGCCGATATGGCGCACGCAGGCCTCATAGGCGAAATTCGGTCCGCCGCTGGTGCGCGCCCGATATTTGGCGATCGCCTTCAGCCAGCGCAGCGGCTTTTCGAGAAAGGCGAGCGGCGGCATGAGAATCGCGCTGGAGCCGATGTGCAAAGGCTGAAGAACGTTCCCGATCAGCCCCATGTCGTGGTAGAGCGGCAGCCAGCCGACCACATTGGCGTCCGCGCCATGGCCGAAGGCCGCTTGGATCGCCGCCTCATTCGCCAGCAGATTCCTATGGCTGACCATGACGCCCTTGGGCGCACCGGTCGAACCCGAGGTATATTGAAGAAAGGCGAGACTGTCCGGGCCGATGATGGGCGCGCGCCAGCGCCGCGCGGCCTCGAGATCGAGCCCATCGGTTGCGAGCCAAGCGAGGTCGCCCCGGCCAAGGGATTGCGCCGATTGCGGCTCCAACGCGTCGCGCAAGTCCGTTGTCGTCAGGATGACGGCCGGCGCGGCGTCTCCAACGATGGAGCGCAGACGGTGGAGGCGATGACGCGAGGGCGGATAGGCGGGGACCGCTGCAACGCCGGCATAAAGGCAGCCGAAAAAGGCCTTGATGAAGTCAAGACCCGGCGGAAACAGGAGAAGCGCGCGCGCCCGCGCGTCCGCCGCCTGCAGCAAGCGAACCGCGATCGCCTGCGCGCAGCAATCGAGTTCGGCGAATGTCAGGCGGGCGGATTCCGTTTCGCCATCGTTCAGAAAGACATAGGCGGGCCGAGCTTCCGCGAGCGCCTCGTCTGTGGCCGCCCGCGCCTGCAGCAATCCGATCAGAGTGTCGTGCTCGTTTCCCTGTGGCTCAAGAGCCACGGGTCCGTCCCGCTCACACGTCACGAGAGGGCTCTCGCGGGTCGCGCGCTTTCGGTGCGCGGCCGGCGCGCAAAGCACATAATGTATCGAAATAGGACAATGGCCCCGTCATCCATTTAGCGCCGCAGCGGGCGTCAGACTCCAATCGCCCATCTGACTGAAACGGATGAGGCCGACGAAACCCGCCAATTATTTTTCAAGAAATTGAACGGGGCGTTCGTTGCGATTTTTGGCGGCGCGGAGGCGCTTTGCGTTGGGGGACGATTCTCCGGTCGCCCCCCGAAAAAATCATGACGCATTCTCGCGGCCCGCGCGTTAAAGGCATAGGGTTCCTTCAGAAAGGCGCCCGTCTGGGGAGCGGACAGGATGCTTGGTCCAATGCGGGCTTTATCGAATCGCATCTCGCGCCATCTGACTCTGTCGCCATGCCGCAAGGCCGGGCTCGGAAGCCAAATGAGCCGAGGGCGAGGGTAATGGTTGCGTCGAGGTTTCTGGCGCAATCGCCGCCCCAAGTGGAAGCCGAAATCGAGGCCAGACTCGACGACCAATCGGTGTGCGAGGGAGCAAGGCGAGGGCCAACTCCCTTCTATGCCTCCTTCGGCAACGCCTTCCTGGCGCGCCAGGACGCGATCGAATCCAATGCAAGAGCCTACCCCCGACGGCTGCCGGTCGCCTTGAAATCCGGTGCCGGCGCGCGGGTCATCGATACCGACGGCCGGGAATATTTCGATTGCCTCGCCGGCGCCGGCGCGCTCGCGCTCGGGCACAACCATCCTGTCGTCGTCGAGGCGATTCGCGCCGCGCTGGATGAAGGAGCGCCGCTGCAAACGCTCGACTTTCCAACTCCGCTCAAAGAGCGCTTCATCGAGGAATTGTTTGAAACCCTTCCCGCCGATTTCGCCGCGGAGGCGAGGATCCATTTCTGCGGCCCGTCAGGCGCCGACGCCGTCGAGGCGGCCCTCAAACTCGTCAAGACCGCCACCGGACGGCGCAGCCTCCTCTGCTTCCACGGCTCCTATCACGGAATGACCTCCGGAGCGCTCGGCCTGACCGGCGCCATCGCCGCGAAAGCCGCCATCGCAGGATTGTCCCCAGAGGTCCAGTTCCTTCCCTACCCTTCCGATTACCGCTGCCCTTTTGGCGTCGGCGGCCGGGCGGGACAGGATGTCGGCGCGACTTATATCGAGACCCTGCTCGACGATCCCAACAGCGGGATCTGCGCTCCCGCAGCAATGATTCTCGAAGTGGTTCAGGGCGAGGGCGGCATCAACCCCGCCCCTGACGAGTGGCTGCGGAAAATCCGCGACATCACCCGTCGGCGGGGCATCCCCTTGATCGTCGACGAAGTGCAAACCGGGGTCGGCCGCACCGGCCGCTTGTTCGCATTCGAACAGGCCGGGATAACGCCGGACGTCGTCGTCCTCTCCAAAGCGATCGGCGGAGGCTTGCCGCTAGCCGTCATCGTCTATCATCGCGACCTCGACCTATGGAAATCGGGGGCGCATGCCGGCACGTTTCGCGGCGACCAATTGGGATTCGCCGCGGGCGCGGCGACGCTTCGACATATTCGCGTCAATCGGTTGGATCATCATGCGCGGGAAATGGGCCAGCGCCTTATGCGCGAACTGCGGCGCGAGAAAGCGGCTGCGATCGGGGACGTGCGCGGGCGCGGCCTCATGATCGGAGTCGAAATCATTGATCCGGAGGGCGAGGTCCGCGGATCTGGACCGCCACCCTGCGACCCTGTCCTGGCGCGCGAGATCCAGCTAAATTGCTTGCGGCGCGGCCTGATCGTCGAGTTGGGCGGCAGGTCCGGCAGCGTCGTCCGGTTTCTGCCGCCGCTGATTATCGAGGCCGGTGAGATCGATGAAATCGCCGCCCGCTTCCATGAGGCGGTCGAGGCTTCGCGATCGCCAAATAAATGAACGAAAGAACGGGCACGATAGACGATGCTCTTGTCACATGCTGAAATCATCCGCCGCGAAGGGAAGGAAACCGGACCATGGCCTGGGAAGAAGACGAATCAGCGATCTACACTGTCGTCGTCAATAACGAGGAACAATATTCGATCTGGCCCGACTATAAGGAGATCCCGGCCGGCTGGCGCGCGGCTGGAAAGACCGGCCCAAGGGCGGAGTGCCTTACCTTCATCAACGAGGTCTGGACCGACATGCGGCCCTTGAGCCTTCGGCGGCAGATGGAGGAAGCGGCGCGGACGACGCCTTCGAACGACGCGTGATGGAGCGTCCGTTCCGTGTCGTTTGAGGAAGGCGATCTCCGACGGCGCTTGGCCGCTTTTTCTCCCGGGATCGAGCAAGATGAGTTTAGGACTGTTGACGTCATCCCGGCCTTGCGCTCCAAGGCTGGCAGCCCGCATTCTTCCGGTCCTGCTTTCGGTCCTGGCCGCGATGCTCATTCATGGGCATGCCGGGTCGGCCCGGTCCGAAACCCTTGTCGCCGGCGAGCCGGATGCGGTTCGGCTGGAAGCGCGCGAGGCTTCGGTCGAGGAAGCGCTGAACGCGCTCGGCGAAACATTTGATCTGCGCTACCGGACTTCGGCCGATCTCAAGCGGGGGATCTCTGGCGCTTATACCGGATCGATTCAACATGTGGTCGCGCGCTTGCTGCGAGGATATGATTTCGCGATGGAAACATCGGAGACGGGGATCACCCTCTCCGTGTACGGGTCTCCAGCCGGCGGCTCCGGGATCGTCAATCCGTCCATGGGGAAATTCCTTTCGGCGACGCGCCTTCATTCGCCGCCGCACAAAAGTCGCGGACACGGACGGCGCGACGCAATGTCAGGATCGAGGATGAAGGCGGCCGCATTTGGCGGACGGCGGCGCCCAATCGAATAGCGCCGTAGCGGACGCGCTCCATCGATGCCCAATCCACAAACTCTCCAAGCTCTCCACCACATGAATTTTTGGAAATGACCACCATGAATTTATACAATGCCGCGACCCATTGAGCTTGCCTGATGGAGAGCATTCGCAAAGGCTCGAGATCAAAGCGCATCGCGATTTATGCGTGCTTGCTGCAGGCCTTCCTAGTCGCCGCTCTACCGGCCGCCGGCTTGGCTTTGCAGCGCGTTTGAGCATATCCAGCCCGGCGGCTCACAATTCTTTAACGGGCGCCAGAACGATGGCGGATTTCCGTCGCCCAAATCTCTACAATCGCGGACAGATTATCCATGCTTCAGGCGATCAATCTCACCAAACGCTACGATGCAACGCTGGCGCTTGATGCGCTCAACCTGGAGGTTCAAGCCGGCGAAGTCTTCTGTCTGCTGGGGGCCAATGGCGCCGGCAAAACGACAACCCTGAACCTCTTTTTGAACTTCATCGCGCCGACATCCGGCGTCGCCCTCGTCGACAATATAGATGTCGCGGAGAACCCGATGCAGGCGCGCCGCCTGGTCGCTTATCTGCCTGAGCAGGTCATGCTCTATCCCAAGCTGACGGCGGCGGAAAATCTGGACTATTTCAGCCGCCTCGCCGGCCATCGCTATAGCGCGCCAAAATTGCGAACGTTCCTGCAACAATGCGGCTTGCAGTCCGCCGCGATCGACAATCGCCTGTCGAGCTTTTCGAAGGGCATGCGCCAGAAGGTTGGCCTTGCGACCGCCCTCGCCAAGCAGGCCAAGGCGCTTCTCCTCGACGAGCCAACCTCCGGGCTCGATCCCCAGGCCTCGCATGAATTCTCCGGGATATTGACCGATCTCGCAGGCTCCGGGATGGCGGTCCTGATGGCGACGCATGATCTCTTTCGCGTCAAGGAATCAGGGACGCGGGCCGGAATCATGCGCCAAGGCCGGCTCGTCGCCGCAGTCAACACTGCGGACCTGCACGCGGCGGATCTGGAGCGGCTTTATCTCGAGCATATGGCGGCGCAGGCCGGGGCGTCGGAGATCGCGGCATGATCGGCGTCATCGCCCGCAAGGAACTACTGGAGCTTTGGCGCGACCATCGTTTTCGCATCGCCGCCCTTATCCTGTCTTTGACGCTGCTGGTCGGCGGCGCCTTTGGCTGGGCCAATTTCCTCGACCTGCGGCGCCAAGCCCAGACGGCCGGCCAGGACGAGCGCGAACGCTGGCTCAGCCAGGGCGACAAATATCCCCATGCGGCGGCCCATTACGGCGTCTTTGCATTCAAATCGCCGCGGCCGCTCGCGATTATGGACAGCGGCATTCAACCCTATGTCGGCGCCCTCGTCTGGCTGGAGGCGCATAAGCAGAACGAGATGCTGTATCGCCCGGCCGAGGACGCAACCGCGCTTCAGCGCTTTGGCGATCTCACCCCGGCGGCGGTGGGCCAGAGCCTCATCCCGCTGCTGATCATTTTCGTCGCCTATGGCGCCTTCACCCGCGAACGCGAACAGGGAACCTTGCCGCAATTGGCGAGTCTTGGAGTGCGTCCGTCCGATCTGCTGCTGGGAAAGGCGGCGGGCATCGCATGCGCCTTCTTGCCGATCCTGCTGCCGGCCTTCCTTCTTTTGATTGTCGCGATCGCGGCGCTGACTCCCACGGGGCTGCTCTTCGACGAGTTGGCCCGCGCCGGCCTCCTCGCCCTGATCTACGCCGCCTATTTCGCCCTCTTCCTATTCCTGTCCCTGGCCGTTTCGGCCTGGCGCAGGTCCTCGGCGACGGCGCTCGCCATCCTGTTGAGTTTTTGGGCCTTGAGCGTGCTCGCGGCGCCGCGCGCCTTATCCGATTGGGCGAAAATTCTCTACCCGACCGCTTCCTCAATCGAGCTTAAGCATGGGCTCGATCGCTCGCTTGGCCAGGCTCAGACGCAAAGCTGGGAAAAGACCCGCGCGGAGTTGCTCGAACAATTTCACGCCGACAAGGTGGAGGATCTGCCCTTCGCTTTCGACGGAGCCGCGCTCCAGGCGGACGAAGAATCGGCCTACGCCCTATTCCAACAGCACTATGGCCGCTTCTTCGCGACCTTGCGCCAACAGAACGCATTCTTCCAACTTGGCGCGCTGCTCTCGCCACTGGCCGGCGTCCAGCTCAGTTCGATGGCGCTGGCCGGCAATGATCTCGGCCAGCATCAAGATTTTATCCTCCAGGCTGAGGCGAACCGGCGGGTCATCCATACCATGATCAATGAATATATCGTTCGCCACAGCGCCAAGAATGACGCGGGCGAGTGGCGGTCGCAGGCCGGGCGCGACTTGTGGGAGCGCATACCCGCCTTCGACTACCAGCCGCCGCGCTGGCCAAGCGCCCTGCCGGACTATGGGCTCGGCCTTGGCCTGCTCGCGGCATGGCTGCTCGGCTCGATCGCCGCCGCCTTCCAGGCGGTCGCCCGGATGAAAATAGCGTAAGCGGACAAGACCAAAGATGCCGAATCTGATTGCCCTGGAATGGCGCCGGCTGCGCCGCGAAACCTTATACTGGATCGCGCTCTGCCTTTGCGTCGGCGGGCTTTGGTATGGGCTGAGCAACGGCCTCGCCTGGCGGCAGTTTCAACAGGACGGCATAAGACGCGCCGCCGCCATTGGTGCCGAGGGGATCGCCACGGCCAAAGCCAAGGCCGCCGAGCTTAACGCCGATGCTTCGAAGCAGATCGATTTCTGGGGCGACCCGCGCTCTGGGATCGGGTTTGAAGGCGCCTATCTGCGGCTCTACGATTGTTTATCTCCGGCTCCCCTTGCCGCGCTCGCAGTTGGTCAAAGCGATCTTCTGCCCTATTGCGTCCAGGTGAAAACCGGACCCTGGCCCAATTTCGATCAAAGCGACGAATGGGAAAACCCGGTCCGGCTCCTGCTTGGACGCTTCGACTGCGCCTTCGCGATCATCTATTTGCTTCCCCTGCTGGCCTTGCTTGTCTCGTTCAATCTCTTCTCGCGGGAGCGCGAACAGGGGACGCTTCCCTTGCTGCTCTCTTATCCCGTCTCGGCGCGGCTTTGGCTCGCCGTGTGTTTTCTGCTGCGCGCGACGGTCTTTCTTGGCGTCGTGCTCGCGGCGCTGACGGCGGAGCTGTTCATCGCCGGGTTCGCCGCCTCCGCCCCTGGCGCGACGAGCGATTTGCTGTTCTGGCTGGCCATCATCCTCGCCTATGGCGGATTTTGGTTCGCGCTCGCCTTTGCCGTCAACGCCGGCGGCCGGAGCTCGGAAACAAATGCTCTGATTCTGGTCGGTTGCTGGCTTGCGCTGGTGATTCTCCTTCCGGCCGGCCTCAATCTCGCGCTGAAGCAGATTTATCCGCTGCCCTCTCGCGTCGAATTCATCGATACCTTGCGCGCCGCCTCCGCGCAGGCCGAGAAAATGGGGAGCAGCCTGCTTCAGAAATATCTGCACGACCATCCCGATCTTGCCCCCGGCGACAAGAAAGAGAATGAAAATCAATTCATCGAGACGCTGATCGCCGTCAATGCGGAGACCGAGCGACTCCTCGACCCCGCGAAGCGCCGATTTCGGGACCAGAACAATCGGCAGGTGGAGGCGATCGAGCGGCTGAGCGCCCTGTCGCCCGCCATCGTCTTTCAACGAGCGGCCAATGCCCTGAGCGGAAATGATCAGACCCGCCACATGCGCTTCATCGACGCGGTCGAGGCGCATCGGGATGAGGTCAAGCGCTTTCTCGATCCGAGTTTTGCGAGCGAGGCGCCGTTCACAGACTATGACGGCGTCCCGGCTTTTGCATACGAGCAACGGACCAACTTGCAGAATAATGCGCAGGGCGCGCTCGGGGCGCTTCTTCTCTTGCTAACGCCAAGCGCCCTTCTCGCCGCCTGGGGCTGGCGGCGCTTGCGACGGCCTTTATTGGAGCGCTGAGCGCAGCCCAACCCGGAGCTCAAGAATTGCGAATAGCGCGGCGCGAAATTCGGCCCACGCATTTTTGTCCATGAAGCCAGATTCCCTTCTCATCGCGCCGGATAGAATTAAAGTTCTAAAGCAAAAGCCACACTTACGGGATAAGTTGCCGTTCGAGGCGACTCAAGCGTAGGATGGCGCATCGGAGAAAAATCCATGGGCGAAACTCTTGAGCGTCCGCAACGACCCGCGCGCCATAGGCTCGATGTCGACGCCTATTATAAGATGGCCGAGGCTGGCATCCTCAACCGCGAGGAGCGCGTCGAGCTGATCGACGGGGAAATCATCGACATGAACCCGATCGGCAGCCCACATGCCGCAATCGTGAAGCGGCTAAACCGGCTCGTCGCCCGCGCTGCCGCCGACGGAATCGTCCTCGTCAGCGTGCAGGACCCGCTGCGGCTCGACGCCTATAACGAACCTCAACCCGATCTCATGCTGCTGCGGCCGCGCGCCGACGATTATCGGGCGAGCCATCCAAGTGCGGCCGATGTCCTCCTTCTGGTGGAAATCTCCGACAGTTCGCTGACCTATGACCGCGGCCGCAAGCTCGCGCTCTACGCACAATTTGGCGTGCCCGAGGTCTGGATCGTCGATCTTGCCGGCGCGGCGGTCGAGGTTTTCCGCCAGCTGAAGGAGGGCGCCTATTCTTCGCGCGAGCGGCGGTCTGGCGGGGCGCTGGCGCCGCTGCTCGTCCCCAGCGTCGCGATCGACGTCGCCGCGCTGCTCGCGTGAGACCCGACCCAGCTTACCTTGGGACTATACACCTAGCGCCGCGGCCGCGGCTCTCATAGGCAGGCAATTCGCCGTCTTCATCGTCCGGATGGCGACGACGGCGATCAGGCTCGCCCTCGTCGACAGCCGCCGGATCGCCTAGGAGAGGCCCGCCGCGCCCTGGTCCTCCGGCAGCGCGAGGGCGTCGACCTTCAGCTTCGCGGCGGCGCCCTGGGCGGAGGCCGCTTCAGCGGCCGACAGTGCGCCGAGAACGATGATCGAGGCGAGCCGCAACAGGCGGCGGCGTATTTTCATCATGACCGTCCTTTGAGCGAGGACGCGGACATAATTGGCGATGATGCATGGTCGGCCCGGCCGGCTCCGCGTCGCTGCAATCCTGCAACGCCGACGCGGTTCAATCAGCGGCTTGTTCGAAGTTGACCCTTGTGGGCGTAGCCTAACAGCAGCACCGAGATCGCCGCCAGCAATGTCACCCCTCCCGCAAGGAACAGGACGGCCCTCGGCGTAAACTCCCAGGCCAGCAACAGGCCGGCGAGCGCCGGGCCGACGATGGCGCCAACGCGCCCTACAGCCATCGTCCATCCGAGCCCCGAGGCGCGCAGAGCGCTCGGATAATAGTACGCGACCAGGGGCGGCAAGCACATCTGCGCTCCTATGCAGAAGAACCCCGCCAGAAAGATCACGCCGGTCACCACAGCTCCGGACGGCGGCGCGACGCCGATCAGCCCAACGGAAACCGCGGCGATGACATAGGCTGGCGCGAGCACCTTGTAGATGTCGAATTTATCCGTCAGCGACGAGAACAGCAGAGCGCCGAGCATGCCGCCGCCGCTCAACACCACGCCACCCATGACGGCCATGCTGATGGTGACTCCAGCCTGATTGAGGATCAGCGGCAGCCAGCTCGTAAGGAATATGGACGTGACCAGACTGAGAAAGCTGATGAGCCACAACAGGATCGTGCCCGCCGTGCGCCCCTCCGCAAACAGCTGTCCCACCGAAAGGCCTATGATTCCACGATCGCGCCGCTTGAAGTCATAGGTCTCGACCGAAGGGGCTTCGATGTTGATCTGGGACAGGTTTCTGCCGACCCGCGCGCCCGACGACGGCCGGGTCACGAGATAGGAGAAGGACTCCGGCACAAACGCCCAGGCGATCGGTAGGACGACGAGAGGCAGCAGGCCGCCGAGGTAAAAGATCGTGCGCCAGCCATAATGTGGCAGCAGTTGCGCCGTCGCCATGCCGCCGAGGACCGAACCAAGCGGCACGCCGCAAAACATCGCCGTCACAAAGGTCGAGCGCCGGCGTTTGGGCATATATTCGGAGACGATCGCGAAGAGATTCGGCAAGGCCGCCCCAAGACCCACGCCCGCGACGAACCGCAGCACGATCAGCTGGTTTAGCGTTCCGGAGGCGATGGTGAGGAGAGAGGCGGCGCTCACCACGGCGAAAGCGCCGAGCATGACCGTCTTGCGACCGTAAAGATCGCCGAGCGGGCCTTGCAGGAGGACGCCGGCCAGCGAGCCAAACGACCCCGCGCCGAAGACGACGCCGAACTGCGCGATCGGAATGCCGAATTCGCGCGCGACGTCGGGAGCGGCAAAAGCCATCATCTGACTGTCGAAGCCGTCGATCATTGCGAGGAAGCCGCAAATGGCGACGATGAAATATTGGCGAACGCCTATACGGCTGCGGTCGATCAGACTCTCGATGGCGACAGTCACGTTCATTGGCTCTCCTTGCCTGGCGTTCTATGAAGCGCGCGTTCTTCGCACGGAAGATGCGATGGCGCGTCGCTCCGAGGCTGTGAAATTCACGCCGAGGCGCCAGCCAGGGGCTCGCGCCCGGACGGCTCGCTCCAATCCACGATTGGGCCAATCGGGACAATCCCCGACGGCGTCAGCTCGGGAAAATTGCGGATGTAGTCGAGCTTGTGCTGCGCGAAGTCAGTGGAATCGCGAAAGGCTGGAATCTGGTACAGATCGCGCGCATAGCCCCATAGATGCGGATAGTCCACGAGGCGCTTCAAATTGGCTCTGAAGATGGGATTGTAGGCGACGTCGAAGCGCGCCAGCGTCACCCATAGGCGGATATCGCTCTGCGTCAGATCGGCGCCGAAAAGGAAACGCCGGCTCGCCAGGCGTTCGTCCAGAAACGCCAGCCTGTCGAACAGCCGCGTCGCGGCCGACTCATATTCCGCCTGACTTTTCGAAAGACCCACAGCGTAGACGCCGAAATTGACGTCTGCGTGAAGGCTGGCGTCGAGATCTTCGATCTCCTCGCGCAGCGACGCGGGATAGAGGTCGAACCGCGAATTCGCGTGGGCGCGAAACTGTGTCGCAACGTCGACGAGTATGTCGCCGGAATTATTGCTGACAATCGTCCCTGTCCGGCGGTCCCATAGAACCGGGACGCTGACATGTCCGTCAAAATCGGCGTCCGTCGCTTCGTAGGCCTCACGCAGCAGCAGAAATCCATTCACCGGATCGGCGCCGCGCCTTGCGCGAAACGCCCAGCCGCGTCCGTCGCGCTCGTCGTCGACGAATGAAAAGGTGATGATTTTCGCAAGGTCGAGGACATTCAAAGCGATTAGAACGCGGTGGCAAAAGGGGCAGCCTTTGCCGAGATAGAGATGATACCGCCCGGGCTCCGGCGCAAACGCCGCCGAGTCAGCTGAGCCGATTCTGTTTCTGAAACTAGTCAGCGAATTGAACGCCGCGACGGCGTCCTGCGAATTCGCGCGCTGCATCTTTTTGAGCTTGTCGGCGCTTGCATAGCGGCCGAAGACCTCGTAATCGACCGCGCTCGCATAGGCGCCGCGCTCGCCATTCGCGTCGATGAGCTCCAACCGGGAAGCCGCCGATCCTTCCGCGCTCACGGCTTGACGCCTTCGATGATGCTTTGCACGGCTTTCGTCGGATAGACGTTGGAGATTTTGAGCCCGGCCGCGGCGTAGAGGCGCTCATAGTCCTCAAGGGTGCGCTCGCGGCCTCCTTGGCTCATCACCAGCATTTCCAGATCGAGCAGCTTGGCGAAATGAGGAACGTTGGGCGGCGTCAGCACAGCCTCGATCAGCAACAGTTTCCCGCCCGAAGGCAGCGCCGCCGCCGCGTTCCTGATGAACCGGATGGATCGCTCGTCGTCCCAGTCATGAATGATATGCTTCAGAATATAGACGTCGCCGCCCGGGACCACCGACTCAAGGCCGTCGCCGGCGACGACTTCCGTTCGCTGGAGAATGCCTGTGTCGGCAAGCAGCTGCCTCGCCCCCTCGATGGCGTGGGGAAGTTCGAACAGAACGCCTTTCGCGTCCGGATTGGCTTTCAAGATGGCGCTCAGCAACAGGCCATGGCCGCCGCCGACGTCGACGATCGTCCGCGCGCCGGAGAAATCATAAGCGTCGACCACCGCCTGCGCCGCAAGCTCGCTCAGGCTCGTCATCGCCTCATTGACGACCTCGGCCTCGAACGAGCGCGTGCTGATATATTCGAACGCCGTCTCTCCCGCGACATGTTCGAACGCGCTTTGGCCGGTTCTTACGCTGTGGACGATGTCGCCCCAGGCCCGCCACGAGATGTCGACGCCCATCAGACGCGCGAAGCCGCGGATCGAGCCCGGCTCGTTGCGGCGCAGGGTCTCGCTATAGGCGTTATTGCGGAATCGCCGCCCCTCGCCTTCCACGAATATGCCGACGCTGGTCAGGCCTCGCAGCAGCCTGTAAAGCGAATCGGGATCCGCGTTGACTTCTCTCGCCAGTTCATCGACCGTCCGCTCTCGCTCTCCGACATAATCCGCGACGCCGAGTTCAGCGGCGGCGTAGATCGCCTGGGACACCCATTTGCCTGTCAACAACTGAAATACAGCGACCGCCGGCGGCGAGCCGGACTCGATTATTTTCGCTTCGGCGTTTGCTTCGCTCATCAGATCCCTCGTCGTCTTCATTCGTGGCGTTGCGCGCAAGGCGTCGTCACGGCCCGCGCGGATAGCTGCCGAGAAAGCGCACCGCTCGGCAATGCAGCGCGAGGCTGACAAGCGCGTCCCTCACCTGCGGATCGACGGCATGGCCCTCGCAATCGATCAGGAAATGATAGCGCCCGAGGCCCTCCCCGCTCGGCCGCGATTCGACTCGCGTCACCGGCACTTCGCGGCTGGCGAATTCGTCAAGGACATGGACGAGCCAGCCCGGACGATCGCCGCTGGCCATGGCGACGATCGAGGTCCGATCCGCGCCGGTGCGCGGCGCCAACGGCCCTGGACGCCGCAAAAGAACGAAGCGCGTCACCACATTGGCGCGATCGCCGATGTCGGAGGCGAGCACCTCGAGGCCGTAGCGCTCCGCGGCGACCACGGCGGCGATCGCGGCGATGTCGCGGCCGCCCCTTTGCGCGATCTCGAGCGCCGCCGCCGCCGTGGAGGGAGTACTCTCGAACTGGGCCGCCGGCAGCCATTCCCGCTGCCAGCGCCGGCATTGCCCATGGGCATGGGAATGGGTGAAGACCTGTTTGATGGTGTGGACGCGCGCGCCGGGGTTGCCCATGAGCGCGAACTCCACCTTCAGATTGGCTTCCGCCACGATTTGCAGGGGATCGTCCGAGACGAACTCCCGCAGGGTCGCAGGCACGCCGCCCTCAACCGAGTTTTCAAGCGGCAGCATCGCGGCGTCGACGGCGCCGCTGCGGACGGCTCCGAGCGCGGCGGACGCGCTCGGATAAGCTACGTATTCCGCGCCCGCCGTCTCCGGAAGGCTGCGTAAGGCAGCTTCCGTGAATGTGGCTTCGGGGCCAAGATAGCCATAGCGCGGGCGCATCAGCCATCCCCCGTGACGAGACGGATCATTTCAACAGTGTCGAAATAATCCTCGAACGTCGCAGCCTTGCCGCCGGAGAACGTCCAGGAATGCACGAAGCGCAGGACCGCGCTAGCGCCACTGACCCCCGTGACCCTGCGCGAGCCGAAGACGACGATGCGGTCCCCGGATTCTATGAACTCCTCCGGACTAAGCCTTATCTCGGCGTAGTGCGTCGGCACATGCCGGATAAAGGCGACGACTTCGTCATGACCTCTCTTGGTCCCGCCGAGGCCCAACACATTCATTCCGTCCGGATGAGTCCAGGCCACGTCATCGGCAAGCGCGGCGAGAACCCCAGGGAGGTCGCGCCGGTGGAACGCTTCATACGACGCGCGTACGGTTTCGATATTCGTCGGCATGCGATGAGCGCTCCTTCGATAGGTTTTCCGGCAAATTTACGTCCTAGGCGGCGGAGGATTGCAGGACGGCTCCTGGAAAATGAGCCTCGATCGTCCGCCGTACGCCATCCTTCCAGCCAACCGCGCAATCGCCGATCAGGGCCCGACGCTTGGCGTTGTCGAAGGCGTAGGTCTCGCGCGTGACGGCGCTCCGATCGAAGCGCGCCTCAACCCCGGTGATTTCCGAGATATATTCCAGACATTCCTTGATGCTGACAGCCTCGTCGCCACCCCAGTTCACGATGAGCGCCGGCGTCGAGGCGACGTCCCAGAGCAGCGGAACCTGACGCGCCAGATCGTCCGTGTGGATCAGCGAAGCCCAGTTCTGCCCCTCCAGCGGGATAGGAATCGCCTTGCCCGCAAGAAGCTGGCGGTAGAGAAGGACCGGTACGCCGCCATGCCCGTAGGGTCCGTAGGCGACGTTGAGGCGGGCGATGACGGTCGGCAGGCCGAGCGTCGCCGCGAAGGCCCGCACGGCGCCCTCCGCGGAGATCTTGACGATCGGATAGGCTGGCAGCCATTGCGCGACGCCGTCGATCGGATCCGACTCGGTATAGGCGTGATCCAGCGTCTGCCGGGCGTAAAGAGCGCCCGTCGAGACATAGATAAACGCCTCGGCTCGCCTGCAGTGAGTCGCGATCTGGCCGACGGCGACCGTGTTGATCTCGATCGCTTTGTTGAAGTCGCCATCCTCTCCGCGATGCACGGCGGAATGCAGCACATGGGTGAAATCATCCGGCAGGCCGTCGAGGCTGTCGTGGCCCATGCTCCAGCGCCAGGTCCTGACGCCTTTGGCGCGAAGCTCCTCCTCCGCGCGAGCGTCGCCGAAGCGGCCGATGGCCCACACCTCGTTGTCAGCCGCCAGCACTTCGGCGATCGGCCGCGCAACCTGCCCCGTCGCGCCGGTTATCAGTATTTTCCTCGGCTTCGCGCCAGTTCCGGTCATAGCATTGTCTTCCGGTTACGATTCTGATTGATCGCGCGTCTATTTCCCGCCGAGCGCGCGGTCGAGTTCGGCGCGCAGGAGAGCCTGGAAGGAGGCTACGTGGTTTGAGCCCATGAGTGTGTAGTGCTCGCCCGCCGTCTCAACGTAGCGATTGGGCGAGCGCGAAAAATCGTCCCAGCGCCGAAGCTCGTTGTTCAGCCAGTCCTCCTTGGTTCCCCGCAGCGGAATCGCGTAGAAAACGACAAGCGACTCCACCGCGCCGGAGGGAACGTAGGAGCGGCCCATGGTTAACAGCGACTGCGCGAGCCCCGCCCATGCGCGAAACTTGGCGACGTCGATATCGAGTTCGATCAACCGCGCCGGGGGCGCGACGCCGACGAGATATTCGCTGACGTCCCGCTGCGGCGACTCGGCGCGCAGCTTTGCGGGCAGCTCCTCCGACTGCTTCTTGTCGATCAGCGAGAGAAAGAAGGCGAGATTTACGGCGCCCTCGATCGGATCGAGTTCGTCCATCCGATATTTGATATGAGGCGGGAGGTTGAAGACGCCGATGAAATCGACGCGCTCGCCCTGCGCCTCCAGAACCTTGGCGATCTCGAAAGCGACCGCGCCGCCATAGGAATACCCCGCGATCGCATAGGGTCCGTTGGGCTGACGCCGGCGAATCGCTTCGACGTAGACGCCCACCATTTCGTCGAAGCGCGTGAAGAACGCCTCCCCCTCATTGAAGCCCCTCGCGCGCAGGGCGTAGAACGGCCGCTCGTTGACGAAATATTTGGCCAGATTGACGAAAACTAGAACCTCGCCGACGCCCGGATGCACGCAGAACAGTGGCGTCTTGTCGCCCGCGAGCTGTAGGGGCACGATTGGATCATAGGCGCCCTCCGCGCCGTCGCCCGACGCGATCCGGGCGGCGAGCGCGCGGACGGATGGATTTTGCAGGATGGCGACGATCGGCAGGCCGGCAACGCGCAGGCGCTGTTCGAGATGACGCTTGAGCTTTAAAATATCGAGCGATGTGCCGCCGAGATCGAAGAAGCTCGCCGTGGCGCTGATGCTCTCGGGCGCGGCGTTGAACATCTCCGCATAGATTTCGGCGATGACGATCTCGGTCTCTGTTTCGGCTGGAGAAAATCCACCGAGCTGCCGGCTTGTCGCCTCGGCCGCGTGGGCTTCATGCGCGGCAAGTTCGCCTGCCTCCAGACGCTTGCGCAGGACGGAGCGCTGGATCTTGCCAAGACTGGTCTTCGGAAAAGCATCCTTCGGCAAGGGCAGAATCAGCGTCGGGCGAAAGCCCCAAAGCGCAATTGCGGTGTTGCGAATCGCGATGATCAAACGATGCAGCTCCGGCTCGTCGCTCAGCGGGAAGGCCGGCGCGAAAGCGACCGCGAGTTGCTCCGTGTCGGCGCCGGGGGGACGCGTCGGAAAGGCTGCCGCAAAGGAGCGTTCGACGCCGTCGAGTTGCTCCAGCGCGGTCTCGAGCTCATGACTGAAATAGTTGACGCCGCTGACGATGATGCTGTCCTTGCTTCGTCCAACGAGGCTCAGCCGGCCATTCTCGAGGCGGCCAAGATCGCCGCTGCGGAACCATCCGTCGCTCGTGAAAGCGGCGCGGGTCGCCTCCTCGTTGTTGTAATAGCCGCGGAAAATCATTGGCCCGCGCAGCTGCAATTCGCCGGGCTCGCCGGCGCGCGCGGGGACGTCCTGATCGTCGGCGATCCGGATCTCGAGTCCCGTGATCGGCAAGCCAAGAGAGGCGAATTCCCGCCCCGCGTCCGCGTCCGGGAATTCGCGGGAATAGACGGAGCCGGCGCAGGTCTCGGTCATTCCGAAAGCGGGCCAGATCGCCGTGCGAGCGAGCCCATAGGGCGCAAGCAAGCTGAGAAAACGCCGGGCGGTTTCGGTCACCACGGCCTCGCCGCCGGAGACGATATGCCGGAGGCTGGACAAATCGAGCGACAAGGGTTTGGCGCGCGGCGATTCCAGCGCCGCGACGATCTGCCCCAAGAGAAAATTCGGCGTGAAGGTCATGGTGACGCGGCGACGATCGATGAGCCGCAGAAACGAGGTCGGGTCGGCGAGGATCGTTGCGGCGTCGGCGTGAAGCTGCGTCGCGCCGACATAGAGGGGCAGCAGATGCGCCTCCAGAAGCGCGGCCACGTGATCGAAAGAGATCCAGTTGAGCGTGACGTCGGCCGCAGTGAGGTTCTGGCGTTCCGTCTTGCCGGCCAGCGACGCCAGAATATTGGCGTGGGTCAGTCCGACCGCCTTTGAATTGCCGGTGGAGCCGGAGGTCAGCATGAGGACCGCAATATCCTCCGGCTCGGCCTTGTGCGCGCGCTCCTCCGCGGCGGATGCCCGCAGGGAGTCGAGTTCGGCGACCTCAAGGCCGGCGATATCCGGCAGGCCTTCGCGGAGCCTCTCGCTCACGACGACAAGCGGACCCGCGAGCAGGCTCTGAATATGTGAAAGCTGCGTCGCCCAACGCCCCGGGTCTCCGTGGATTGGCGCAAGCGGACAAGGTATGTAGCCGCCAAGGATCGACGCCCAGAAGGCCGGGATGAAATCGCCCGCGCCTTCGAGTAGAAGAACGATCCGGTCGCCGGGACGGCGGCCCAGCGCCGACAGGCCCGCAGAGATGCGCTGCGCCTCGTCGAGCAGCTCGGGATATGAGCGGGCGACGTCGGCGCCCTCGATATCCGCGGAGATCAGCCGCAGGCCTGACTCCGGGCGCCATTGCGCCGCGCGCAACAAAAGCTGCGCCAGCGTGGCCGGCCGTCCAGCGCGGGCCTCCAGCTCGGACAACGCAAGCGGGGGATGAGCGAGAGCTATTGTCATTCCGGACCCTCAGACAGGTGACAGCGCGCGTTCATGGCAAGCATCAACAGCGCTTTCGGCATGTGTTTTGGCTATACATAACTACCTTATTGCGTATATAAATAATATTATACGACAGTTTTTATAGTAATTGTTGCTTTTTATCGCCTTTTATAAAGTATAACTTTCCTTTTTCGCGGCTCGCTCTTCAAAACCTTGAACTTCATCCGGCATGGGCCAGGCGGCCATGACCAGAGGCGCGGACGCCGAGCAGCGCCTCCAGCGCGTCCTGCAGTGCGCGCGCCGCATCGGCGACAGACGTTTTTGACCGGAACGCCACATGGCCGTCGGGCCGCACCAGCACGGCCCCGTCCGGAGCGAGGCCATAGAGCGCGATCAACGTCTTCTCCTCGGAACGTTCGATGAAATCCCCGCCGAGCCCAACCGTGTAGCCCGTGAGCGGAATAGCTCCGCCTTCTCCGATGGACCTCGCCGCATCGCGCCAGGCTCGCCCCTCCCGACCCGCCAAGACGACGAAGCCGTCGCCAAAGAGATCCAACGTCGAAAGCTCGCCGCCGCCGGGAGACGTCAGCCACAGATGCGGCGCTCGCGCGCCAGGGTGCGCCGTCATATAATAATCGCTGATGGTGGAGCGTTCCGGTTCGGTTCCATCGGGGATGACCGCCGCCGACTCATAGATTGAGCCGAATTGTTGGCCATGCGAATAGAACTGCTCCCGCTGGCGCGGAATGGCCGCGGCGACGCGGTCGCGTGCGGCCTGTCCTTCCAGCCCCGGCTTTTCGATGTCCGCGAGGCTGCCTGGATCGCGCAGCAGCCATCCGGTTTCCTCCATGCGATGCGTGTTCTCGAGACACTGCCGGCCGTTAAACTCCGCCACCGGCTTGCGCTCGGCCTCATAGGTGTCGAGCAAGGCGTCGCCGGCCTGCCCGCGCAGCACCAGAACAAGCTTCCACACGAGGTTGACGCTGTCCTGCACGCCCGAATTCATTCCGAATCCGCCGTGCGGCGGAAAGCGGTGGGCGGCGTCACCCGCCAGAAATACTCGCCCCGCGCGCCAAGCGTCGGAAACCGCCTGGTCATGCTTCCAGGGCAAAATGCTTTCGATCTCGATGCCGACGTCGCTGTCGCCGACGGCTTTGCGGATGATGTCGCGGCAGCGGTCGGCGGTATAGCTTTCCGCGTCCTCCCCCGGCTTGGGGTCGAAATTATACAGCCAGCTGTCCGAGCGCCGGCGCCAGGTGAAGGCGCCCTGCGTGTCGGGGTTGGCCACCCAGAAGAGCCCAAAATTGCGGCCGCGTCGATGCTTTTCAAGGTCGGCGCGGAACTGCACGCTGATCGAATCGCCGAACGCGCCATATCCGCTCTCGCCGATCCCGAGCGCGCCTCGCGTCGGGCTGCGCACGCCGTCGCAGGCGATCACATAGCGGGCGCGAACCAATTCGCTGCGGCCCGACGCTTCATCCTCGATGACGATCGAAACCCCCTCGTCATCCTGGCCGACGACGCTGGCGCGCCGCGCCAATTCGACGCGGACGCTCGGATATCGCGAGACCTCCCGAAAAAGAATCGGCTCATAGAGATCCTGACCGCAGAAGCCTGGCGGCTCGGGCGAATATGACGCCCATTTCTTTTGGTCTTCCGGCGACAACCCGAACTCGATCCGACCAAGTTCGATCCCGCTCAGCCGCGTCACCCAGGCGAAGCCGGACGGGCCAACGCCTGGCGGAAGGTCGCCTCGACCGACAGAGCGGATCTCATCGGATATGTCCCACCGCCGGAATATCTCCATGGTGCGGGCGTGAATGCCGCCGGCCTTGGGATGACGCGACAGACCCCCGCGCCTTTCGACAAGCAACGTGTTGACGCCGAGACGGCCGAGTTGGAGCGCCGACGAAAGCCCGACCGGACCGGCGCCGATAATTAACACCTCAAAGTCTCCAGTTTGCGGCGGCGTCTCTACAGGCGCTTCATGTGTCATGCGTTTCATCCTTTACGCCGACTGGCGGCGATAGTTGTCGACGATCCCGGCCGCGCCCGCGGCCGGTCGGGTGAAAGAGCGGAGCGAAGCGGTCCCGTCGTGAACTTCGCCTCGCCTACGCCGGTCAGAAGCGGTACGAGGCCCCGCCATACACGCCGACGCCATCGCCCGGATAGAAGACGGCGGCGTCCCTCCCCCGAGCGTTGAAGATCGGCGTCACAGCCGATGTATATTTCACATTCGCCAGGTTGCGGGCCTCCACATAGGCTTCCCACCCCTGCTTGGGTTGAGCGAAGCCGATCTTCGCGCCCACAATGGCGTAGGGCTTCGCGTAGAACGAATTCGCGTAGTCGATCGGATAGGCGTTGAAGACGGACTCTACATTGACGCCGGCATAGAAGCCTTCGGCGTTCCTGTATTGCAGCTCCGCGCGATACAGGTGCTCAGGCAGACCCGGCAGCCTGTTTGCGCCGAATGTCGGGTCGCCGGCAAAATGGAAATCGTTCCAGGTGTAGACCTGCCGCAGGATAAGCTGGTGCTGCGGATCTTCGAGCGTGCGCTGCACTAAATTGTCGCCGCCTAAATCCGCCCCGAAAAATGTCTGCCTCCCTGCCGCCGACTGCCACAAGACTGTGTCCAGGCCGAGCTCGACGCCTTGATGGCGCGTCGGCGACGCGTTGGAGGTCGCCGTCAGGGTCGATCCCGGAAGCGCGACGGTCAGCAGCTCATTGTTGACCCATGAATAATAGTAAGACGCGCTCCACCGAAAAATGCCCGCCTTGCCGCGCGTTCCAACCTCGGCCGTCGTCGCGGTCTGCTCTTCAAGATCAAGGCTTCGCAGCGAACTTGCCGGCAGCAGCAGCAGCGGATAGGACCAGTTCGTCGCCGGCTCGACGGTCCGGGTCACATTGGCGTAGACCTGCGCCTCGGGATTGATGTTGTAGCGCAACCCGACGCGCGGCGCATAATTGAGGTAGGTGCGGCCAAAATTGTTCTGCACCGGGTAAATGATATTGCTCTGGCGATCCACATAGCTCAGGGCTAATCCAGTCGTCAGCCAGAGGTCCTTGATGGTCTCAAGGTCGTCGGTCGCAAGCAGGACGGTGTCGCCGCCGCCGAGCTTGACGTTCTGGAGGAGAACGCCCTTGTTCACCGCGGCGGAGTGGCTGAACAGCTGAAAGCTCGGATTGAGGGCCGTCGAATTAAGCAGCGAGATCGCCAAATTGCTCTGATGTCCGAGGATCGCGTCGCTGCGAGAATATTTGACCGACGTGCTGATGTCGCTCGCCTCCCATTGCACATAGGGGCCGCCCGGGCCGTGATTTGGAAAGCTCTTGAACGCGGCGCCGAATTCGACCTTTGAATTTTGGTCGATCGTGAGCGTCGTCTTGTTGCCAATAAACGCGCTCCCCGGAATGACCTTGTACCAGTTGAAAGCCACAGCGGCGGCGTTCGCCTGTTGTGGATTCCGCTGAAGCTGGGCCTGCGTGATGGTCGAGGGAACCTGAAAGACGTCATGCGCGTAGCGGAAGTAGAAGCGCGTCTCCAGATCGGGGTTGATCTTATATCCGAAATTCGCGACGACCTTCTCGCTGCTCGCCTGCGACTGCACGCGGAAGCCGTCCTGCTGGAAGCCGGTCGCGCTGATATAATAGTCGAATGGTCCGGCGACGAGCCCCGAACTCACCTGCTCCCTCAGATAACCGAAACTGCCCGCTTCGAACCGCGCCTGCGCCGGCGACGCGTTATATCCGGTGTAGGAAATGTAGTTAATGGCGCCGCCCAGCGTCAGGGCGCCTAGGTCGAAGGCGTTCCCGCCGCGAAAGACCTCGACGGACCGCGCGGCGAGCGGCTCGATCAATTCGACGGGCAGGCCCGTCGATGTCAGCAGCGGCAATCCGTCGAGCTGGATGAGAACGCCGGCGCCGAAGTTGTTCGGGCTTCTTTGCAGGCCTGAGCCGCGAATCGAAAATTTTACGGTGGCGTCGCTGCCCGACGTCGATTGGGCGTAGACCCCCGGCTCGAATGCGAACACATCGGATATGGTCGAGACGCGGCCCTGTTCGTAACTTTCCGCCGTGATGAGGCCGGCGCCGCCGGGCGTATTGGCGACGACCGTCGCTTCAGCCGGCGCCGCGGAAACCACGACATCCGCGATCGTCGTGGTGACCGTAGCCGGCTGGTCCGGCTCAGGAGGAGCGGTTTGCGCGCTCGCCGAGGCCGTCGCGAAGGCGCCGACCAGAAAAGGCGCCGCCCGTCCGAGCGCCCAAGATCTTGAATTTCGTGCTCGCATGTGACTGTCCCCGCTCGCTTGCTCTACGGATCCGAACGCGTCGGATCCGCGCTGTCTGTCCCGGCTCCGGCCATCCGCGCCCGACCATGTGGATGTTTTCCGGCGCGAAATAGGAGACTGAATTCTCTTTGAAATTTTTATTGTCTATACAGTCGACAGATTTTATGACTTATTGTAAAGATCTCGCACTGCAACGCTGCGTTGCGTTATGCGTCGGTTGTTGAGGGTCCGTCAGGAAATGGCGCCTTTTCCCGAGACGATAGGCGGCCGCGCGAGTTCACAACCTCCGGCGCATTGAAGCAACGTCACGAGCGTTGCAATGCAGCAACAGATGCGCCGCCAGGAGCCACCCGCTTGCCCGCATTGAGCATTGACGATCTCTCCGACTTCTACATCTTTGCGGCGATCGTGGAGCGGGGGGGCGTGGCGCCCGCGGGCCGGGCGCTTGGACTCACCAAAAGCCGTCTCAGCCGCAGGCTTGCGGCGCTTGAGAAGCGCTACGGCGTGCAACTCGCACACCGGTCGCCCCGCCGCTTCGCACTGACGAGTCTCGGCCAGTCCTTTTACGATCGCTGCCGCGAGATGATCGATGTATCCGAAGATGCGCTGGCCTTTATCGCTCAGGCGCAGGGACAGCCGACGGGCATGCTTCGAATCAGCGCGCCGTCCCCGGTCGCAAACCTCTGGCTTGCGCCTCTCATTCCAAGTTTTCTCGAGCTCCACCCCGATATTCAGATCGAGGTCGACGCGCGCGACCGCTCACTTGACGTCAT
Source organism: Methylocapsa aurea (assembly GCF_000746085.1). GTDB lineage: Bacteria > Pseudomonadota > Alphaproteobacteria > Rhizobiales > Beijerinckiaceae > Methylocapsa > Methylocapsa aurea. The sequence goes on from NZ_JQKO01000009.1 coordinate 39,267, forward strand.
GGCCGACCGCATCGATCTAGCGATCCGGGTGCGGCCGATGCCACTGGACGATACCGATCTGATCAAACGGCGCCTCAGCCTCAGCCACAATATTCTGGTCGCCGCGCCTTCGTTTTTCGACAGGCACGGCCCCGTCGCGACGCCCGAGGATCTCAAGCGCGTTCCGTTGGTCGCTCTGCCGGCAGGGAATGGCAAAGCGACATGGCTGCTGCATCATCGGCGCGGGCAGACCTTCACGCTCACATTCACCCCGCGCCTCGCCACCTTCGAACTGGCCATCCTGCGGTCGGCCGCCGCGGCGGGCTCAGGCGTCGCCCTGCTGCCGACCCATTTTTGCAGAGCGCAGCTGGAAGAAGGTTCCCTCGCCGTCGTTCTTCCCGAATGGGAAGGGCCGGTCGCGGATATTCATGCCGCCTATCTTTCGCGTCGTGGCCTGTCATCGGGCGCGCGCGCGTTTCTGGATTTCCTGGTGGCCGAACTTCCGCGCGCCGATCCCACAGCAGAGCTGGCGCTCATCGAAGGCGGCGCGCGGGAGGCGCAGGATCCGTGACCGCCGCGGCCTCGGCCTCGGCCTGTGTAAGCGCCGCGCGCCGGTATGCGCCGGGGGTGATGCCGAACCGGCGCTTGAATACGCGGCCGAATGCGATGTCCGAACCATAGCCGGTCTCGGACGCGATCTGCGTGATGCCGACGGTGGGGCTTTTCAGTAATTCGGCCGCACGCAGCATTCTCTGATCGGCCACATATCGCATCGGCGGCTGGCCCATCGCCTCGGAGAATGCGGCGGCGAAGCCCGAGCGCGACATCCCCACCCGCCGGGCGAGACCGCCGACCGTCCATTGGGCCGCCGGGTCATGGCCGATGAGGCGGAGCGCCGCCACGACCTGAGGCGACCCTGGGATCCGGTCGTATGCCTCTGCGCTGTCGGAGCCTTCCGAAAAATGTCCCCGCACGGCGCGGATGAAAAACAATTCGGACAACCGGTTCAGCACGGCGACCGATCCGGGCGCGGCGGATTCGATCTCAGCGGCGCCCTCAGCCAGAATGCCGCCAATCTCGCGATGACGCGCGGAGGAGCCGGCGCGAAGGTGCAACAAGGGGGGTAGAATATCCAACAATTGCTTCCCGCGGAGACGATCGATCCGCAAATAGCCGCTGATGAAGGCGGTCGCGCGGCCGCCGCCGCCGAAGCGAAGCGTTTGACGCCGATCGCCCTCGGACCGGGCAAAACTGGCGTCGAATGGCGCGATGCGGCTCAACGCGGAGTCCTGCAGAATATGCGCAGCTCCATGCGGCAACATCACATAATCTCCGGGGCCGATCGCCACAGCTTCAGCGCGGTCGCCGAGAAGAATCGCGGCCGCGCCTTCGAGAAACACATAAAATCGCGCATCGGCCGAACCCGGATGCCGGAAGCTCCATGGCGCGGTGAGCTCCGCGCGGCCGCAGAAGCTGCTTTCGATGCGTATCGCCTGCAACATCTCGGAAAGGTGATCGAGCATGAAATGTCCCTGGCGCCTTGGCAGTTGATCGTCCGTCCTTCGGCCGAGAGAAGCAAGAGGCCGCGCCACTGTTGGACGATCGGTTGATTGCTGTGGACGCGGCCTGATTGTGGAGGAGGTCTCTCGGCGGTTAGGGTTGCAGCTGCTTTTGTCCAACAGGCAGCCGGAGCACGCAACAATGTCTCGTCTTCTCGTCATTGAATCAAGCCCGCGGACGGCTGACTCCTTCAGTCGGAAGCTGACCCGCACGGCCGTCGATCTCGCTCTTTCGGCCGATCCCAACCTGCAGATCGTGCGCCGGGATCTTGCGGCGGAGCCGATCCCTCATCTCAGCGAGGCTACCATCGTCGCCATGCGAACGCCGCGGCCTCATCTGACCGAGGCCCAACGGGCCGCGCTCGATCTGTCCGATTTTTTGACCGACGAAGTGCTCGGCGCGGATCGGTTGCTCGTTGGCGCGCCGATGCATAATTTCGGCGTGCCGTCGGCGCTGAAGGCCTATATCGATCACATTGCGCGGGCGGGCCTCACCTTCAGCTATTCCGCGGAGGGACGTCCGCAAGGTTTGCTCACCGGCAAATCCGCATTGATCCTGACCTCCGCCGGAGGCGTCTACAGCGAAGGCCATGCGGCCTCGCTCGATTTCGTGTCGCCCTACCTTCGCAGCGTTTTCGGGGTGCTCGGCGTCGCGACCGAATTCATCCACATCGAGGGCGTAGCCTTCGGCCCGGATGCGGCGGCGGCGGCGGTTGCGCAGGCCGAGACGGCGCTGGCGAAGAGCGGCTGGGCCGGCGCGCTCGCCGCGTGAGCCCCTTCCGACGCAACGCGCAAGAAGCTTGAAATCGTCTGCCTATCAATGGCCTGCGTCCGGAGACTTCCGACCGGAAGGGCGCAAAACTCCACGCAAAAGAATCACCGGCCGCAACCTCGAAGACCGACTCAAATCCCGGGTTTCGCCGCCAAGCGAATACTTCGCTTAAAGCCGGAAAAAACCAGCGCGGGAGACGCGATCAGGTCAGGACGCAGCGGCGCGGCGATCGTCTGGCGCGAAAGCGTTGCCGACCATTTCGCCGAATGGGCCGCGGTGGGACGCCGCGCCGCGAGGAGCGAGCGTGGTCGAAGCGAGCGGAAGACGAGGCAGCACGAGCTCGGCGAAACGATAGGCCTCTTCGAGATGCGGATAGCCGGACAGGATAAAGGTGTCGATCCCGGCTTCCATATATTCCCGCATCCGCTCCGCCACCGTGTCGGGATCGCCGACGAGCGCGGTGCCCGCGCCGCCGCGCACCAGGCCGACGCCGGCCCAGAGATTTGGGCTGATCTCGAGTTTGTCGCGCCGCCCCTGATGCAGAGCGGACATGCGCTGCTGGCCAACGGAATCCATGCGCGCAAACGCCTTTTGCGCCGCCGCTATGGTCGCGTCATCGACATGCGCGATCAGCCTCTCAGCCGCGGCCCAGGCCTCGGCGGCGGTTTCGCGGACGATGACATGGAGACGTATCCCAAAGCTCAAAGTCCGTCCGAAATCGGCGGCTCGGGCGCGCATCGCGGCGACCTTTTCGGCCACCTGCGCCGGCGGCTCTCCCCATGTCAGATATTTCTGAACAATTTGGGCGGCGACCGTCTGGCCGGCTGTCGATGAGCCGCCGAAATAAAGCGGCGGGCCGCCTTGCTGCACTGGTGGAAAAAGCAGTTGGCCATCCTCGACATGCAAGTGCGCGCCCTTGAAGGTCACCGTCTCGCCTGCCAGGAGGCGCGTATAGATCCGCAGAAACTCGTCCGTAACCGCGTAGCGTTCATCATGATCAAGAAAGACTCCGTCGCCTTTGTTCTCGATCGGATCGCCGCCGGTGACGACATTGATGAGCAACCTGCCATCCGAAATGCGATCGAGCGTCGCCGTCATGCGCGCCGCGAGGGTCGGCGATTGAAGGCCGGGCCGCACCGCGACCAGAAAGCGCAGGCGCCGGGTCAATGGGGCCAGGGCGGAGGCGACGACCCATGAATCCTCGCAGGATCGTCCCGTCGGCAGCAGGACGCCGAAATAGCCGAGTTCATCCGCCGCTTGCGCAATTTGTGCGAGATACCGCAGCGAGACGTCGCGGGCGCCATGCGCGGTGCCGAGATAGCGGCCATCGCCATGGGTCGGCAAAAACCACAAGACATTGGCGGCTTTGTCAAGCTTGGCTTCCTTGATCTCGGTCATGGGCGTCTTTCTCCAAATTCATCGTCGAGGCGAGCGCGCGCTACCGCAGCTTTCAAATTGTTCATCACCGAGCAGGCGGTCGAGGATGCCTTCCTCGAGTTGCGCCAGTTCCGCCGACCCACGCCGTCGCGGGCGTGGCAGATCGACGGCGAGGTCCAGCGTCACGCGGCCAGACTCGATCAACAGGACGCGATCGGCCAGCGTCAAAGCTTCCATGACGTCATGCGTGACAAGGATGGCGGTGAATCGGTCGCGAAGCCAAATCCGCTCCAGGAGGCGCTGCATTTCGATTCGGGTGAGAGCGTCGAGCGCGCCGAGAGGCTCGTCGAACGCAAGGAGTTGCGGACGGCTGATCAAGGCGCGCGCCAACGCCACACGCTGTTTCTGGCCGCCTGAAAGGACGAAGGGCCATTCCCCGGCGCGTTCCGCGAGCCCGACGGCTTCGAGCGCCTCGATCACCCGCTGGCGTGTCTGCGGCGAGCTCTCGACCGCGCCAAGGCCGATTTCGACATTCGCCATGACGCGCGCCCAGGGCAGCAGCCGGGGCTCCTGAAACATGACGCGCACGAGGCTATGGCCGGCGAGGTTGGGGCCGCCGAAGCTTGGGCCAGATCGCGCCAAAGCCTTGCCGGCGAAGCGCAGACGTCCCTCGGTCGGCTCGTCGAGCCCGGCAATGAGCCGCAGCAGGGTGCTCTTGCCGCAGCCGCTGCGCCCAACGATGGCGACAAACTGACCAGTGGGCACATCGAGGTCGAGCCCGCTCAGCACCTTGGTCGATCCAAAAGATCGCGCCAGCCCTCGGATGGTCAGGGAGACGCCATCGCTAAATGGGTCCGCGTTTTTCTCGAACGCGGGACAAAGGTCAACAAAGGACATGCCGCCTCGTCACCTCTTGTAGGCCGGATGCCAGGCCAATGTGGTCTTTTCGATCAATCGAGCTGTCGCATCGGCAACTTTGCCCAATGCGGCATAGATAAGGATCGAAAAAACCACGATATCCGTCTGCATGAATTCACGCGCCTGCATCGCCATGTAGCCGATGCCCGATTGCGCCGCGATCGTTTCGGCGACGATAAGGGTCAGCCACATGATGCCCAGCGCGTAGCGCAGGCCAACCAGGATCGAAGGCAATGCGCCAGGGAAAATGACGCGGCGCAGAAGTTCGCGCGGCGTTAAACCGTAACTGCGGCCCATTTCGACAAGTTGCGGATCGATATTGCGTATGCCGTGCAACGTATTCAGATAGATTGGAAAAAAGACCCCGAGCGCGACCAGGAAAAGCTTGGCGCCTTCGTCGATGCCAAACCAGAGGATGACGAGCGGAATCAGCGCCAGATGCGGGATATTGCGCGCCATCTGCAAAGTGGTGTCGGTCAGCTTTTCGCTGAGATCGGAAAGGCCGTTGGCGAAGCCGAAAGCGAAGCCGATCGCGCCGCCAATGATGAGGCCCGCCATCGCGCGCAAGAAACTGACCCAGACATTGGCCACGAGCGCGCCGGAGAGCGCAAGCTTCCATCCGGCGAGCGCAACCGCCGCGGGGGACGGCAGAATATTATTGGTCAAATAGCCGAACGAGGAACAGGCTTGCCAAACGACAAGGAGCAAAATGGGGAGGGACCAGTTCAAGACGCCGACGCGCCGAAGCTTCTTGAAAAGTTTGCCTGCAAGCAGCGAAACCCGCCGAGGGCGCGGCGCCGCCAGCGTCGAGGTCGGGGTGCTCATCGGTTGCGGCCTTTCCGAGTAGGCGCGCCGCCTCGCCCTGGCAAGGCGAGAGGCGTCTCGAGGCCAAGCTTCCTCAAGCGAGACGCGATCCTCGGATGATTCATCTCCAGGATGAGGGCGCGGCTCGCGACGCCATTCAAGAACTCGGCGTCCATTTCCAGACGATGTCGCGGACGGCGATCTGCTTTGGGATGAGCCCGAGCTTGTAAAACCGATCGGCGATCAATTGCTGATCGGCGATAGTCTCGTCATTCAGCGGCGCGACGGTCAGATCGGAGCGTTGCACCGCCTTGAGCACGGCTTCGTAATCGACGCCGCTCGACTGATGCAGCGCTTGCGCCAATTCGGGCCGATTGCCGCGCGCCCAAGCTAGTTCCTTCGCCAATGTGTCATTGAGCTTCGTCACATGATCAGGATGGTCCTGGGCAAAGCTTTTCGCCGCCAGGAAAAAGCCGTGCGGCCTTTCGACCTCGGTATTCAACGCTATGACGCGGGCTTTGTTCTTCTCAGCAAGGGCGAAATAAGGATCCCAGACAACCCATGCGTCAATGCTGCCGCGCGAGAAGGCCGCGACTCCGTCGGCTGGCGGAAGATAGACCGCTTTGATGTCATTGAAGCTCAGGCCCGCCTTTTCCAAGGCGGCGACAGCCGTGGCGTGAGCGCTCGAGGCCTTTGCGAGACCGACCGTCTTGCCCTTGAGGTCGGCGATTGTCCGGATCGGCGAGTCCTCATGGACGAGGATGCCTTCGCTCGAATGGTTAGGAAGCGCAGCTACGTAAAGAAGATTGGCGCCGGCTGCCTGAGCGAAAATCGGCGGGGCGTCGCCGGTATAACCAAAATCGACATTGCCGGTGGCGATGGCCTCCAGGATCGGCGGCCCAAACTGGAATTCAACCCATCTGATGCCGATATTCTGCGCTCTGAACGCGGACTCCAGCGTCTTGCGTTGCTTGACGGCGAAAAGGACGCCCGATTTTTGAAAGCCGACCCTAATCTCCGTCGGCTCGGCCGCCTTCGCCCCTGGCGTCAAAACGCTGGCGACGGCCGCGCTCAGCATGGCGCTCAGCAATGTTCTGCGGTGCATGTGAGAACTCCTGGGCATTTCCGCTGAGCTCCCGACGAAAATCAAGCCAGCATCGGGGCGCATCAAATTATATTCAGTCCATGGATTTAATCAAGTTATAACTCGGGTGCGTGCTTCAGTTCGCGCGCCAAATCCGCCCAGTCCGCCTCGACCCGCCACCTCTGGCCCGGCGCAATTCCGGCGCGGCCAAAAAGCTTGCGTTCAAAAGCGTCGTCGGAGACGTCGTCCGGCAATGGCCGATATCCTGTCTTCCGGGCCGAGAATAACAATCGTTCTGCGCTGATCGCAGCCTGACGGACCCCACGATTTTGCATGCTCTCTTTCCCGACAACCGAGCCTTCATTTGCCGCCAGGATTGACGCGCCGGTCGCAGAGCATCGTCTGCCGGATATGGCGCCGGCAGGCCTCCTCCAAAAGCCTGAGGGTCACTTTCCTCAAGCTATTCAAACCTTAAGCAGCCGCGAATTCCGTCGCGCGGTAACCTTGGGCGTAAAGAAGCGCGGTCAAATCGCAATAGTCGAGGCGGGTGCGAGCCCGTTCAGCAACTGCAGGTTTTGCGTGGAAGGCGACGCCAAGGCCGGCCGCCTCCAACATTGGCAGATCATTGGCGCCGTCGCCTATGGCGAGCGTCAAACGCCTTGGAACGCCGTGCTCCGCGGCGAGACTGATCAACGCCGCCTCCTTTCCCTCCCGCGTCACGATCGGTTCGCGCACCGTTCCGGTCAGCCTGCCGCTTTCAATGATGAGTTCATTGGCGATCACGACGTCGAAATCAAGCATCCTCTGCACGTGGCGGGCAAAGACGCTGAATCCTCCGGTGACGAGCGCGACACGAGCGCCATGGGCGTGTGACGTCGCAATGAGGACGGAAGCACCCGGCATAAGGCGGATCCGTGCGGCCGCCTCGCCCAGCGCCGCTTCCGGCAGGCCCTTGAAAAGCGCGACCCGGGTTTTGAGGGCTGTAGCGAAGTCGATCTCGCCGTTCATCGCCCGTCGCGTGATTTCCGCAACCTTGTCCCGAACGCCGATGAATTCGGCAAGCTCGTCGAGCATCTCGTTTTCGATGAGGGTCGATTCCAGATCGGCGACGACAAGGCGCTTGCGCCGATCGGCGGCCTCCTGAACCACAAGGTCCAGCTTCGCGCCGGGAAACCGTTTGGCGAGGAGCGCCCGCATCCCGACATCGGCTTGGTCGAGAGTGACGTCAGCAAAGAAAAGGTCAAGCGCTTTCCGTGGGGCCAGCCAGTCGGGCTGACCCACTCGCGCGCCGAGGTTGGTGAGCGCCTCGCGCGCGGCGGAGGCGGCGGTCTCGATCAGCGTTTCGCTGTCCGTTGCGGCGATCAGGGTCAAGGCGCAATCGAGCATCGCTTCGCCTTCAGGCGCCGGCGCGCGCTCGATAGAGCGCAAGTGGGGAAAAGCCAATAGACCCCATTTTTGGGGACACGCGCCATCACCCCGGAGATTGAGAGAGCGAGGGACGCAGCATGCTCGGCGCCGATGATCACGCATGACTCGCACTCATATCACTCGAAGCCGCCTGCCGATTTTGGAACGATGCGCGCGGACAGTACGCCATTGATGGCGCGGATGAGCTGCAGCGTTTCGGGAGGCGCTTCAGTATTCAGGTCGATCAATGTATAGGCATATTTGTTGAGCGACTTGTTGAGCAAATTGTCGATGTTGAGATTGGCCGCTGCTAAAGCGGCAGAAATCTGGCTCACCATGCCGGGCACGTTTTCGTTCGCAATCGCCAGCCGCGCGCGGCCGCTGCGCGGCATGACTACCTTCGGGAAATTCACCGAATTGCGGATCTCGCCGTTTTCGAGGAAATCGACGAGGGACTCGGCCGCCACCGTCGCGCAATTGACCTCGGCCTCGGCGGTGGAGGCGCCGAGATGGGGCAGCACAATAGCATGCGGATGATCGAGGAAGGCGCGAGTCGCGAAATCAGTGACATAGGTGCGCAGCTTGCCTGAGTCGAGGGCGGCGCCCAACGCGGCCTCGTCAACCACCCCAGCCCGCGCAAAGTTGATCAGGATCGCTCCTTGTTTCATCAGTGCGAGATGCTTTTTGTCAATGACGTGATTGGTCTGATCGTTGAGCGGGATGTGGAGGCTGATCAGATCCGCCTTTGCCAACAAATCGTCGATGCTCGGCACGCCGATGACGGATGACGAAAGTTGCCAGGCCCGGTTGACCGTCAGCGACGGATCAAAACCGTACACGTGCATCCCCAGACCGATCGCCGAATTAGCCACCTGCACCCCGATTGCGCCCAAACCCAGAACGCCGAGCGCCTTTCCCGCGAGCTCGAAGCCGTCGAAACGCTTCTTCTCCTTTTCCACCTGGTGCTGAATAGCCGTATCGTCGCCCTTGAGACTGCGGGCAAAATCCCAAGCCGCAGCAACGTTGCGAGCGGCGAGCAACATGCCGGCGAGAGTGAGCTCCTTTACCGCATTGGCGTTGGCGCCCGGCGCATTGAAAACGGGAATCCCGCGCTTCGAGCACGCCTCGACCGGGATGTTGTTCACGCCGCTCCCCGAGCGCGCCACAGCCAGAACCGACTCGGGAATCGGCACGCTGTGCAAATCGAAGGACCGCAAGAGGATGGCGTCGGGATGGGAGCATTCCGGCGCGATCGAATATTTGTCACGCGGCAGCCAGCTCAGGCCGTCCGCCGGAATTTTGTCGTAGGTCAGAACGTTGAACATGGGATTACCCCCGTTTTCTCTCGAATTCGCGCATGAAGGAGATCAAAGCGTCCACACCTTCTTCCGGCATGGCGTTGTAGATGCTGGCTCGCAATCCGCCGACGGAACGGTGCCCTTCGAGATACGCGAGCCCCGCCTCCTTCGCGGCCGCCAGGAACGGAGTCTCCAGGGCGGCGTCCGCCAAATGGAAGGGGACGTTCATGCGAGAGCGGACGGCGGGGTCCACAGGATTCGAATAGAACGGAAAGGCATCGATGGCCGAATATAGCTTTTCCGCCTTGCGTATATTGCGGGCTTCTATGGCTTTGAGCCCGCCTTGCTCTTTTAGCCAGTCCACCATAAGGCCGGCTACATACCAACTATAGGTCGGCGGAGTGTTGACCATCGACCCTTGGTCCGACTGTTGCCGGTAATTGAAGGTCGAGGGAGTCCCCGGCAGGGCCTGTCCAATCAAGTCGTCACGCACAATGACCACGGCCAAGCCGGGCAGGCCGATGTTCTTTTGAGCGCTGGCGTAGATGACCCCGAATCGACTGACGTCCACCGGACGGGACAGAATGTTCGACGACATGTCCGCGACCAGCGGCAATCCGCCCGCCTCGGGCGCACTGTGGAACTCGACTCCGCCGATGGTTTCGTTGGCGGTGTAATGCAGGTAAGCCGCATTGGGATCGACACTCCACTGCGGCCGCGGCGGGATCGTGGTGAAATTACTTTCCTTGCCGCTTGCCGCGACTTGCACCTCGCCAAAGAGCCTCGCCTCGGCAATCGCTTTCTCCGACCAATAACCGGTGCTGACGTAGGAAACCTTCGTCTTGCCGCGCCACAGGTTCAGCGGCACGGCCGCGAATTGCGCACTCGCTCCTCCCGCCAGGAATAGAACCTTGTAGTTTTGGGGGATCGCCAACAATTCGCGGAGATCGGCAGTCGCCTTTTCGGCGATGCCGATGAAATCCTTGCCGCGATGACTCATCTCCATCACGGTGATCCCGGTGGAGCGCCACCCTCTCAAATCCTCACGCGCCCTCTCCAACACCGGAGCAGGAAGCATGGCGGGCCCCGGACTGAAATTATAGATTTGCGCCATCGACTTCTCCTTGATCAGGGCTGCGGACTATCTCCACCTCCGATAAGAGTTCGGTCTCCGTGGTCCGGAACTCCGTCGTGATGGAGCGCAGCAAACTATTCGAGGGCAGGCTCAGCGCCGCCGCGTCTGCATATGCTGCTAAGCAAGAGGCGGACAACGGTCTCTCCGCCGCGACGGCCGCCAATTGGCCAGATTCTGGTTGTGCGCCTGAGCGCGATGTTCTTTGATTCAGATTCCCCCACCCTCATCGAAGGCCTCGCTGCGCAGCTTGGCCTGGGTGATATTGCTGCCCGGCGGCACGCTTTGAGTGAGCCAGACATTGCCGCCGATGGCCGAGCCGCGGCCGATGGTGATCCGGCCGAGGATTGTCGCGCCTGCATAAATCACGACGTCGTCCTCGACGATGGGATGCCGGGCGTAGTTCTTGATCAGGGCGCCGTGCTCATCCACTTCAAACCGTTTCGCCCCGAGCGTAACGGCCTGGTAAAGCCGCACATGCCGGCCGATGATCGACGTTTCGCCGATGACGACGCCAGTCCCGTGATCGATGAAGAAACTTTCGCCGATTTCAGCCCCGGGATGGATGTCTATGCCAGTCTCGGAATGCGCGATCTCGGAGACGATGCGGGCGAGCAAAGGGGCGCCCAGGAGATACAACTCATGTGCGACCCGGTGGCGGATGATCGCGGTGACGCCAGGGTAGCAGAACACCACCTCGTCGAGGCTCTTGGCCGCGGGGTCCCCTTCGAAGGCCGCGCGAATGTCGCTCTCTAGCAGCGTCCGCACTTTCGGCAGCGCTGCGGCGAACCCGTTTCTGATCTCGCTCGCCCGCTGCGCCTGATCGGCGGCGCCCTTGTCAGCTTCCTCGGATTCCAGCTGAAGTTCGCGGCGCGCCTGTTCCTCTAGCGACTGCAGCGCCGCGTCCACAGCGTAACCCACGAAACCATCAGCGCCCTCGTCGGTCAGACCCGGCGGTCCGAAATGTCTTGGAAAAAGCGCCGCGACCAGCCCATCGATGATGCCGATCACCGCTTCCCGAGATGGGAGCAAAGGCCTCGGGCCGTAGCGGCGCCCGCTATGCTCCGAGGCGGCGCGCTGGCCGTTCAGATCGGCCACGATATGGCCGAGGTCCGAGCCGCGCGCTGCGATGACGTCATCGCTTTGCTTGACGAGCGTGGTCATGCCGCGAGGCCTTTCGCATCGAAGATTCCTTCGAAGAGCGCCGTGCTGAGGTAGCGCTCGCCGGAGTCCGGAAGAATGGCGACAATGGTCTTGCCGGCGTTCTCGGGCCGCTTAGCGATGCGCACGGCCGCAGCAACGGCAGCTCCGCTCGAAATGCCGGAGAGGATCCCTTCTTCGCGTGTCAAACGGTGGGCGTACTCGATCGACTCCTCGTTGGTGACTTGCTCGATCTCGTCCACTAGCGAGAGATCGAGAACGTCCGGCACAAATCCCGCGCCGATCCCTTGGATCTTGTGAGGACCGGGCTTCAGCGGCTGACCCGCCTGGCGCTGTGTAAGCACGGGACTTGCGGATGGCTCAACGGCGACCGAGACGATTGACTTTCCTCGTGTAAGTTTGATGTAGCGCGAGACACCGGTGATGGTCCCGCCCGTACCCACCCCGGCTACGAAGATGTCGACGGCGCCTTCGGTGTCGTTCCAGATTTCCGGACCGGTGGTCTCCTGATGAATTGCGGGATTTGCCGGGTTCTTGAATTGCTGAAGAAGAACATATCGGTCGGGGTCGGAGGCCGCGATTTCCTCGCTTTTCGCAACGGCTCCGCTCATCCCCGCCGGCCCCTCGGTGAGGACCGCTCCGATCGTCGTCGCGGCCCCGGGTTATTTCAGCGGCGATCTGTCTCTGGGCTCGCTGATGATGGCGGTCGGCGCCTTTAATCAGGTGCAGCAGGCGCTGCGCTGGTTCGTCGACAACTTCAGCGTCATCGCGGACTGGCGCGCTACGCTCTTACGTGTCGCAAGCTTCCGCCTGGCGCTCATCGAGATGGACGCGCTCAGCGACGAGACGACCGGGAGCAGCTATTTTGTGTAAGAAGTTTCCGTGAGCGGTTGGCCTCATCGAGCATCTGTAAGTCATCACGGAGTGCGCCCCAAGGCCAGCATGACCAACATCGTCACCTTGACGCTCAACCCCGCGCTGGATCTCTCCACGTCGATAGACCGGCTGATCCCTGGCCACAAGCTGCGCTGCGGGGAACTCCGGCGCGATCCAGGCGGCGGGGGCGTGAACGTCGCCCGCGTGATCAGCCGCTTGGGGGGCGACGTGACCGCCGTCTTTCCTGCTGGAGGCCCCTCCGGCGCGATGCTGCAGCACCTTCTGCGACACGAAAAGGTCGCGAGCCACGTCGTCCTCACCCGCCAGGACACGCGCGAAAATCTTCACGTGTTCGAAAAAGAAACGAAGCAGCAGTATCGGTTCGTGATGCCTGGGCCTTCGCTCAGCGAGTCGGCCTGGCGACGCTGCCGCGACGCCGTCATCCGGGGATCACCCCCGAGATATATCGTCTGTAGCGGCAGTTTGCCGCCAGGCGCGCCTGAGAATGCCTATGCTCGCCTAGCCAAGCACGGGAAGCGAACGGGCGCCCAGCTTGTGGTGGACAGCTCGGGACCAGCCCTTCGCGCGGCGCTGGACGAAGGCGTGTATTTTGTCAAGCAAAGCCTAAGAGAGCTTCGTCAGTTGACCGGCCAAAAATTGAACACCGAGGCGTCCTGGATTGAGGTCTGCCAAAAGCTCGTCGCTGCGGACGCCGCGCGCATCATCGCCCTGACGCTCGGGGACCGCGGCGCTTTGCTGGTGACGCGCGAGATCACGCTGCGGGCCGAGGCGCCGCCGATCCACGAGGCGACCACCATCGGGGCCGGCGACAGCTTTCTCGCCGCGCTGGTTTGGAGCCTCGCGAAAAGCCTCTCAATTACTGAGGCTTTACGTATGGCCGTCGCCGCGGGCTCCAGTGCCCTTCTTGGCCCCGGAACAGGACTTTGCTTGCGAAAAGATATCGAACGCCTGATGGCTCAAGTGCGCATAGAGGAGCGCTGAAGGCGCTCCATGAATGCAGCCGCCTGCGCCGCGCTTCGCGAAAAAAGCTTCCCATCCCCCGCGTTTGATCTCGGTCACGGAAACCCCAGATCACACCATACCGCCGCAAGTTGGTCCTTGGAGCTGATCACGCCTGCATAATGCGCGGCAACGCCGATCGCAGCCGCGCCAGTCAATACGGTACTACACGATAAACCAAGCGAATACGGATCCAGCGAGTAAGTAGGCCGATTGCGCCATAAGCCAACAAATACGTTCGGGTGCCGGCGCCTCTGGGAAACCCAGCCGGAGTTCTGTTATTTTGAGGAAGGTCGGCGGCCGGTTATCAAGGATGCTTTTGAGCGCTTCGGCACGATAGCAAAATGGAGGATCCGATGACAACTATCATCTCTGCTTCACCCGGTTGGTGGCTTGTGCGGTTTTTGGATAATGGGACTGGTTTTGATCTAGAGTCTGCATTTTGCCGAGAGTTGATTATTGGATGGCGGATTACTCACACCGAGTCGACAGCTATATGTCTGGGTGACGGTATTGAGCCGATTACGGTAGGGGGCGCTTATTGGGACGAATCGACTGCTGTTGAATCGCCAGATGGACACGTTCAAGGCGTTTCGAGTTCTTTTAACAATTATGACGCTTGGAAGGCAGTCCAACTAAAGCAGGCGAAGGAAAAATACCGCAGTGAGGGGTGATTGTCTCGAAAGACTCATGCGGCGCCACAGGTTGATGGCGGGGACGATGGCCTCGTCGATTCGCAACATTGCAGCGACGCGGTGTTGCTACGCCAGCTGGAGTTCTGGTCATGAATACGGGATCCCGCAGATCGTCGGGATGTATTCGCGCGGAGCCGGTGTGGACCACATACGACCCCAATAGAAGATCACGCCCAGACACGCGAATGTCGCGATCGCTTCGCGGCGCCCGCCTCAATGCCAGCATGCATCGCGAATCGGTATTTGGCGATAAGACCGTCTCAAACCTGCGGGTGAAATGGATTTTGGGTCGTTATTAGCCCGGGGCATGAGATGAAGCGGCGCGATTTGCTGGAGCTGACAGAGCCCGACTCGAGCGGGCGGACGAACGAAGCCGCCCCGGGGCGCCTCGATCTCGTCCCGCATGAACGGGCGTGTCGTGTCATCCAAATGATGGAATAAAAGGCCCACCGCAAACTCCTAAGGTTATCAACAATACTGACAACCTGCCCGATTCGCATGGTTCACAAAGGACATAATCGCCTTAAAATCGACTTCGGGAGGTACGCACGCCCGAGAAAAACTTCGACCGACGCATCAGGCAAGGTGCGACGGCGGTTGCGGATTATTTGCCGGGTTGGTGTCGTGTTTGGACAAGTTCAAGACCAGGCCACGGCTGATAAGAGGCCGTAGGTCTTCTTCAAGAGCGTCGGCGATCGCCTTGGCATAGACTTCACTGCCATCGACGTATACCGCAAAGGAGGCAATGTGCTTTGCCTTCTTGGCCGGGTCCTCGATCGTCGCCTTGGTCCATTTGTAGAGCGGAAAATGCTCTACGCCTTGTTTCTCGGCCTCGGAAACATAGTCCGCAAAAGCGTCGTATTGGCTTTTCAACGCCGCGTTATGTTTGATCAATATTTCGACGATTGGCCTGATCGCCTCGTTGCCGGGATCGCTCCGCGCAATGTCCGCATATTTGTCGCCGAGCTTGATCCGCAGTTGATACTCCCAATTATCGCTCATCATCGACTCCAGGGTTCGCATAGTGATTTGGGGGACGCGCGCTCTCTGCTTGGCGCCGCAGGAGCGCGCATCGAAAGGCAACAGACCGAGAGCGTCGGACTATTGCAATCCGACGCGGACGAGCGATCGCGGGCGCACAGATGGCAACAAGCTTAAGAAACATCTCCTTGCGACGCATTCGTGAGGCCGACCACGGCTCTGCGCCAAAAGTATATAACTTCTATAGACAAATGCGCAACGGGGTCATAGGCTCCGGATCTAAGGATTCGGTCGCGAGATCGCGAAACGCCTCAGGCGGCATCGTGAAATCTTGTCGTGGAGGTGGGCGGGATATGCGGAAGATGTCACTACCCGAAACCTTCCTTGCTCTTTGGATCGCGTCTCTCAGTGCTGGACCGGCGATCGCGGACGAATTGCCCAAGCCGACTGCGCCGTTTCGAGGCAAGATCGCCGACACGCGCGAGCAATCGGTCGCCGCGTTCCCAACGCCGCCACAGGCGCCCAAGGGTGCGCCGAACGTCGTGCTCATCCTGCTCGACGATGTCGGCTTCGCGGCGTCCGCGACCTTCGGTGGCCCGGCGTCGACGCCGCAACTCGACAGGCTCGCCGCAGATGGGCTGCGTTACAACCAGTTCCATACGACAGCCATCTGCTCACCGACGCGCGCGGCGTTGCTCACCGGCCGCAATCACCACCAGACCGGGTTCGGGAATCTCGCGGACGTCGCGACCGGCTATCCCGCCTATAATTCGGTCTGGCCCAAGGAAACGGCATCGATCGCGCAAATTTTGCGCCTCAATGGATACAGCACGGCCGCCTTCGGAAAATGGCACAATACGCCGTCCTGGGAGATTACCCCGGCCGGGCCGTTCGATCGTTGGCCGACGGGGCTAGGCTTCGAATATTATTACGGCTTCATGTTCGGCGAGACCAGCCAATGGGAGCCGCAACTCTATCGCAACACCGTCGCCGTGGAGCCGCTCAAGAAGCCCGAACAAGGCTATCATCTGACGACCGACCTCGTCGACGACGCGATACATTGGCTGCATCAGCACGACGCGGTCGCTTCTGAAAAACCGTTCTTCCTGTATTTCGCGCCGGGAGCGACCCACGCCCCACTGCATGTGCCGAAGGATTGGATCGCTAAATACGAGGGGAAGTTCGGTCAGGGCTGGGACAAGCTGCGGGAGGAATCCTTCCGGCGTCAGAAAGCGCTCGGCGTCGTGCCCGCCAACGCGGAACTCACGCCGCGCCCCGACGGACTGCCAGCTTGGGACTCGCTCAGCGCGGAACAAAAGAAGCTGTATGCGCGGCAGATGGAAGTCTACGCAGCCTTTCTTTCGCATACCGACGATGAGATTGGGCGACTTCTGAAATCGATTCGGGACGCAGGCAAAGCGGAGAATACGCTGGTGCTCTACGTTGTAGGAGATAATGGAGGCAGTGCGGAAGGCGGCCTGACCGGATCCGAATCGAATTTCGCTACGCTCCAAGGCGCGAAGGATGACGTGCCGGAAATGTTATCGCATCTCTCGGACCTCGGCAGCCCGCTCTATGACAATCACTATGCCGCAGGCTGGTCCTGGGCGACGACGGCTCCCTTTCCGTGGATGAAGCAGGTCGCGTCGCATTTCGGCGGAACGCGCAACCCGCTCGTCGTCTCCTGGACGGGACATGTTCAGAAGCCCGAGTCCGTGCGCGCCCAGTTCAGCCATGTCAACGACATCGCGCCGACGATTTACGAAGCCGCCGGCATCGGCTTTCCCGAGAAGGTCGATGGCGTCGCTCAAACGCCGCTCGAGGGCAAGAGCCTGGTGGCGAGCTTCGCCGACCCTACGGTCAAGAGCCAGCACACGACGCAATATTTCGAGATTTTCGGCAATCGCGCGATCTACAAGGACGGCTGGGTCGCGGGCGCGCGCCGCTACGCGCCATGGGAGTTGTTTTCGGACATAACCAAAGTGTTTCGCGGTGGATTTGAAGGCGATCGTTGGGAGCTCTACAACGTCGCCGATGATTTCAGCGAGGCGCATGATCTAGCCGGTAAACTCCCGGAGAAGCTGCAAGAGCTGAAAGGCGAGTTCGATAAGGAGGCGCGCCGCAACGGCGTCTATCCGCTCGTGCCGATCCCCGCGCCGGCCGCGACGCCGTCGCCGGTGGTGGGAAAGACGCATTTCGCCTATCTCTCCGGCGTCGAGCGACTGCCGGCCTACGCCATCCCGGAGGTCGGCGCGCGTTCGCACCGCCTTACCGCAGATGTCGACACTTCCAACGGCTCCGCAGAAGGCGTGATCGTCGCCAGGGGCGGTCGTTACGGAGGTTACAGTCTCTTCGTCAAAGACGGAAAGCTTGTCTATGAGAGCAATACTTTCGGTAAAGTTCACGAGACTTTGGCATCGTCGAGGCCGCTGCCGAAAGGCAAGTCGCATATCGCTTTTGAATTCGACGTCGATCGGTCGTTGACAGAAAGCGCAAAGGGCTCGCTTTCCCCAGCTTTGGTGTCGAAGAGCCGGCCGGGGACCGCGACGCTGTCGATCGACGGCGTCGAAGTCGCGCGCGCGCATTTCAGCCAGTTCGGGAGTTTCGGCAGCTCAATCACAGAGCCGTTCGACCTCGGCAAGGACAGCGGGTCTCCCGTTTCCAATGCCTATGAGAGCCCATTCGCATTCACAGGCAATGTCGAAAAAGTCGAGATCGATCTGAAGTGACCTGAATTGTGAGGGAGGCGCTCGGCCGAGGATCGGCTCGATCGCCCAGAAGGCGTCGCCGGGTTCACTCGGCAGAGGTGGCGGCGCGTCGTTCAAACGGGAGTTCCAAGTGACGCAAGACCTGACCCAGCTCAGCGCCCGTGAACTTGTCGCGCTCTACCGTAGCAAAGCGGTTTCACCCGTTGAGGTAACCAAAGCGGTTCTGGCGCGCATAGAGCTCCTTCAACCGCACTTCAATGCATATAGAGTGGTGGACGCGCACTCCGCATTGGCTCAGGCGCGGGCCTCCGAGGCGCGGTGGTCTCGCGGCGCGCCACAGGGTCAGCTCGATGGGGTGCCGGTCGGGTTCAAGGACCTACTGAACGTACAAGGGTTCCCGACCCGCAAGGGCAGTCTGGCGACGCCGGACAAAGTCCTTGCGGAGGATTCGCCTCCCGCCGCTCGCCTGCGGGAGTCGGGGGCGATTATCGTTGGCAAGACTCAAACCGCCGAGTTCGGCCTGAAGGGGTTGACTGAAACAAGGTTGGCGGGGATTACGCCCAACGCATGGGACCGCCAATACGCCAGCGGGGGGAGCAGTGGCGGCGCGGCGGTGGCGGCGGCACTCGGTCTTGGGCCGCTGCAGGTGGGCACTGACGGCGGAGGGTCGATCCGCAATCCCGCGTCGGTGAATGGCGTATTCGGGTTCAAGCCGACCTTTGGCCGGGTAGCCGGCTATCCGCACAATGGCGGCCTTTTCCATATTGGCCCCATCACCCGCACGGTGACAGACGCGGCTTTGCTGCTCAATGTGATCGCCGCGCCCGATGCGCGCGACTGGACCAGCATTCCGGGCGACGTTCGGGACTGGACCGCCAATCTCGATGGCGGCGTCAAGGGTCTTCGCATCGGCTACAGTCGAAGTTTGGGATATCTGACCGTCGATCCTGGAATCATCGCTGTCATCGACCGCGCTGTGTCCTGGTTGACCGATGCAGGGGCTATTGTCGAAGAGGTTGATCCTGGATTTCGCGACCCTTCGCCGATCATCGACGCGATCAACGCCGAACGCGCCATCCGGCTGCGCCGTGAGATCGGCGACGCGGGACTAGAACTTGTCGATCCCACCATTCGGGCTCGCGTCGAAAGGCTGGAGCGGTATGCGCTTGCGGATGTGGTAGAGGCCAACGAGCGCCGCACTGAACTCGGAATTTTGATGCGACGCTTCCACCAGCAATACGACTTGCTGGTGACGCCCATTTCATCGAATCCCGTTCCTCGCGTCGGAACGGCGCCAGAGACGCCCTTCGCATTCCCCTTCAACATCACGCAGCAGCCGGCTGCGTCGGTTCCTGCGGGATTCGACTTGAACGGGTTGCCCGTCGGGCTTCATATCGTCGGCCCACAATATGGCGACGCCGTCGTGCTGCGCGCTTCAAGGGCGTTGGAAACAGCGCATCCGTTTTTTCTCCCTCATCTGACGTCGCTCGGGCCCGTCGCGAAATAGCCGGATCGCGTTTCGTCGAAGCGAAAGAGCGTCCCGTCGGGCAAACGGGCGCGCCGACAGACTATTGGCCGGAATAGCGCTTGCCGAAGGCAAAGCGCCACAATACGATCGCGCTTTTCCGCAACGTTCTATGCGGCGAACGCCTGCGTGATCCGCCCCCATTGAACTGGTCCACCCTGAGGTATGTCTTTTGACATGAGAAGGAGGACTGCGGGAGTGGAAGAAATTCTGGTGTAACAATTTGGGCATAGCGGCGCGCCGCAGCGAAGGGGGTGCCGCAAACGGCTGGAATTGTTAAATGGACGGTGCGGCTGGAGGCGATCGACGCCGACGGCAAGCGATTGGAAGTATCCGAGCTCGTGACGATTGTTCGCGATCTTGACCGATCCGATGGCTCCAACTTCGGTTTGAAAATAGCCGAGGGCAAGGCTGTTCTCGAACAGCTTCAGACCCGGATCGCCCAGGACCAATTCGATCAAACAGTCATGAAGCACCGCTCTTGCGTTGGATGCGGTGCTCGGCGGCCGATCCATGATTATCAGTCGCGGCGAATTCAGACCTTGTTCGGAAAAATCGTGATCAAAGCTCCGCGATTTCGTGCCTGCCGGTGCAACATTGGCCTGCAAGAAGGCCGTGCCGGCCCTGCGGTCACGGAGCTCGTGCCCGGTCGAACGACGCCAGAACCATGTGCTCGCTGAGCTCGGCGCCCGTCATCCGTTTCGCGATGCCGCTCGGATCATGAACATGTTCGTTCCGACTACCAGGAAGCACAATCACACACGGGTCAGATCCCGCCTTGCTACGGTTGCCGATCAGATCGCAGGACGAGATCGCCAAGCTCCTTATCGCATGAGCCGCGCGGGCGATGACCCGATGTCGGTCTTCATCGACGGCGCCTACGTCCGCGCCGTTCCCGGGTACCAGACGAGACACTTCGAGGTGGTGATGGGTCGCGTCGAGGCGAAAGACCGGCCTCCATCACATTTCGCTACGATGCGGAATATTTCCGCCGCGCGGCATGAAATCGTTCGTAGTGCGATGAAGGCGCAGGGTTGGCTCCCGGGTCGAGAGGTCGTCGTTTTCAGCGACGGCGATCCGTCCCTCATCGACACTGTACGGCGCGCGACAAACCCTTCTGTGCGTCATATTCTGGATTGGTTTCATGCCTCGATGCGAATCCAGCATTTGAGCGTATCCTGTAAGTCACTTTTCGAGAACGACCGAACCGGAGAAATCGAATTCAAGTGCGCCGGGGGGACCATTTCGAAAATATACGGTCTCTGTTGCGCTGGTCTCCGCAGGGGGCGCAGCGTGTGCTTCAGGCCAGGGTCGCCGTGCTCGACAGACGACTACGTGACGGGAGACTGCAGCTCACCGCATGACGCCAATGTTTCTTCCACTTTCGTCGACAAGCAAGGAAAGACGGTGGATTTCCTCCTCCGCGCCAAGCAGGATGTCGCAGCCGCCACGGCGTTTTTCCGTCGGGCGTTCAAGAGCCAGGGGCGGCTGCCGCGCGCCATCGCGCTTGATGGCTATCAGGCTTCGCATCGGACGGCCCGGGAAATCCTTGGCGAACATCATCGAGGCAAGCGAACCAAAATCAGGTCCTCGAAATATCTCAACAATATGATCGAGCAGGACCATCGATCGATCAAACTTCGATTGGGTCCCATGCTTGGATTGAAGCGCTTTCGGAGCGCCTCAATCACCAGAGCCGGCATCGAACTGATGCATCGGATCAGAAAAGGTCAATTCAAACTCGGCAAGCTTCTCGTCAAAGGCAAAACCGCGCGCGAAATCTGGAATGCAGTTCTGACTCATGCTCCCCATCAATTCGTTGCGTTGATTCCGAAAGTTTGCACCAGAGCCCACAAGGCTCCTCTGGCCAATCATCGCGCGCTTGGCAAAGTCGGCGCTGCGCCCAGCCTAAATCTGCTCAGCGCAGCTCACGGCGGCGGCGGAATGGACCTCGACAAGCGCGTCATGGAAAAGGTCCACCGCCTGAAGGAGATCGGCTTCCTCGATGACGAGGGGCGGGGCGAATCGAATGACGGTCGCATGGGTCTCCTTGGTCAGGACGCCGCGCCGAGCCATGGAAAGGCACACATCCTTCGCGTTGACATGGGCCGGGTCGAGTTCGACGCCAACCCAAAGCCCTTTGCCGCGAATCTCGACGATCCCGGGATGATCGACGGCGCGAAGCGCTTCGAGCAAGACTTTGCCGAGAACGGCGCTGCGCCGGGACAGATTTTCTTCTCCGAGAACGCGAATTGCCTCGCGGCCAACCGCCGCCGCAATCGGATTGCCGCCAAAGGTCGAGCCGTGGCTGCCCGGATCGAACACATCCATGAGGCCGCGCCGCGCGACGAAGGCGGAAACCGGCATCAGGCCGCCGCCGAGGGCTTTGCCGACAATGAGGCCGTCGGGCCTCGCGTTCTCATGTTCGAAACAGAAATTGCGCCCAGTGCGCCCAAGACCGGACTGGACCTCATCGAAAATCAACAAGACGCCATGCCGGTCGCAAATCCGGCGCAGACTAGCCAGATAGCCTTCAGGCGGAACGATGACGCCCGCCTCGCCTTGAATCGGCTCGACGAGGACGGCGGCGGTGCAGGGTCCGATCAGCGCCTCGAGCGCGGCCGCGTCGCCGTAGGGCGCCGTGACGAAACCGGGAGCGAAGGGGCCAAACCCGCGCCGGCAGGCGGGATCGGTCGAAAAGCCGATGATCGATGTCGTCCGGCCATGGAAATTTCCGGCGGCGACGATGATCTCCGCCTTGTCCTCCGGGATCGTCAGAACGTCATAACCATAGCGGCGCGCCGCCTTGATCGCAGTCTCGACCGCTTCCGCGCCGGTATTCATCGGCAGGCAGGCGTCGAGACCCGCAAGCTTGGCGAGATCCTGGCAAAAGGCCCCGAGATTGTCGGAATGATAGGCGCGCGAGACGAGATCGAGCCGGTCGAGCTGGCGCTTCATCGCAGCGACGAGACGTGGATGGAGGTGGCCGAAGCTCGCCGCCGAATAGGCGCTCATCATATCGATATAGCGCTTGCCCTCTGTGTCGTAGAGATACGCGCCCTGCCCTGTCGCCAGGACAACCGGCAGCGGCGCATAGTTTTTAGCGCCAAAGCGGGATTCAAGGTCGATGATGCTTTGGAGAGACATGGCGGCTGCTCCGGTCCAGGCTCGGAAGATTTCGCTCCTCAAGGAAAGGATTGCATGAATAGCGGCGTTTTTGGCCCGGAAATCAGCCGTTTCGGCGCAGAAAATCCGCGGCGAGGCGGCGCCTGCGCGGAAAAATTCGCCCGTCCCCCGTTTCAGAGGTTATCCTTTACGAATCAAGGCAGCAGCAACCCGGAAGCGCGCCCATGCCGCGACGCCATATCGTCGATGAAATGGACCTCAAGATCATGCGGCGGCTGCAGCTCGACGCGCGGATCAGCAATGTCCGCCTCGCCGAGGAAGTGCATCTTTCGCCGAGCGCCTGTCTCGAGCGGGTCAAGGCGCTGGAGAAGGACGGGCTGATCCGCCGCTATGTCGCCGATTTCGATCTGGCGAAAATCTGCAGCACAGTGATGCTTCTCGTCGAGGTGATTTTGGAAAACCACCGGGAAGCCGATTTCGAGCGCTTTTTGGCGGCGATCCGCAAGCGCGAGGAAGTGCTGGAATGCTATAAGATCGGCGGCCGGATCGATTATCTGATGCGTGTGATCTGCCGCGACATCGATCATTACAACGAGCTCAGCGATTTCATGAGCCGGGGCGACCTTGGGATCGAGAAATTCCACGGCCACGTCGTGCTGGCGACGGACAAGATGTTTCAGGGCTATCCGCTGGAGGGGCTGATCGAACCGCAGGGGCGGGAGTGAGGCGGCGTGGGCGCAAAGCAAAGCCAGTCACACCAAGAAGCATAAACCTATTGTAGCTCGAGCTGTGGCAGACGTGCGCCCGGCTCATATTGAAGTGCCAAAAGCCTTCTAGACACATGAGGTGAACAATTGTTTGGCGGTATTCGCTTTGAAAACGGTTCGATAGTGCTCGATGGTTATCCAGCCGACGCAACAGTTCATGGTGTTGACGGTAAGCTTTCCAACGAACTGAAGCGGCTTTCTGTCTTTGGAGCAGACCTTCTACGTGCCTTGAACTGGCTCGATCTAGCCACAAAAAGCAATTCTCCTAACCCTACTGAAGAAGCGTTGGACGAGTCCGCCTTATTGGCGTTTTGCAGATGCTTTGAGAGCACGAACGGCCACCGCCTCAAGCCACTCAAGTCCAAACAGGTCTTTAATCCTGACCAGCGAGCAAAATTCGAACGTCTCAAGCTAATCCGCAATCGAGTTGTCGCACACGACGAACAGCTCTTTGGTGGAGTTTTCGTTCTCGTGGTCCGATCCGTTGGATTGACCGCTCTGGACGTCTTGTCGCTGAATCTGAGCACAAGTTTTACCGATTTTCCGGAAAAAGGCTTTCTCCGTGAGCTGGTGGGAGTGGCTTGCCATTGGGTAGAGCTGGAACGTACACGGGTAATGAATGAGCTTAAGAAGGAATTCGACGCCAAACCCGTTGAATTCCGAGCGGCCGCACCACCGTTCAAAATAACCCCAATTCCTGCGGATCCATTCTCTCGGCCTCAACGAGAAGGCAAGCGTTGAACTAGCCTTAGATCATCTTATGGTCCGCTGGATGCTAGCCTCCGTAGCAAATCGGCTCGCCTGAAGTGTAAACTCCCTCGTCCTGCCGCCGCCCTCAGGGTTCACACCGGCCCAATTCTGGTCTAGAGAGCATTTCCATCTTCACCGAGCCTTGCTCGAAGCCCGTACGCCCGAGCAATAGCCAAGCCAAAGCCAAGGGCGCTTCCACGCAAGCGGAAATCGCTCCAGGGAGCCTCCGGCACTCGAAACGACCCTGTTTCGAGCTTTTACCCAAGGACGCCCTCCGGCCGAAAAAGCCGACAGCGCGGCCTTTTTTTGTGCGCCCAAACCCTCAACCCCCGCCGCAACGGGGAAAAGGACGAAATGCCGAAACGGACAGACATTGGGACGATTTTGATCATCGGCGCGGGGCCGATCATCATCGGCCAGGCTTGCGAATTCGACTATTCCGGAACCCAGGCCTGCAAGGCGCTGCGCCAGGAGGGCTATCGGATCGTCCTCGTCAATTCCAATCCGGCGACGATCATGACCGACCCGGACATGGCCGATCGCACCTATGTCGAGCCGATCACCCCGGAAATCGTCGCCAAGATCATCGCCAAGGAGCGCTATGCAAGCCCCGGCGGCTTTGCGCTCCTGCCGACGATGGGCGGCCAGACCGCCCTCAATTGCGCCCTCTCCTTGAAGAAAATGGGCGTCCTCGACACATTCGACGTAGAGATGATCGGCGCCAGCGCCGATGCGATCGACATGGCCGAGGATCGCGAACGCTTCCGCGAGGCGATGACCCGGATCGGCCTTTCGACGCCGCGCTCGCGCCAGATCAAAACCTTGAGCCAGGCCTTGGCGATCCTCGACGACATCGGTCTGCCGGCGATCATCCGCCCCTCCTTCACGATGGGCGGCACGGGCGGCGGCATCGCCTACAACAAGGCCGAATTCATCGATATTATCGAGCGCGGGATCGACGCCTCGCCGACCAGCGAGGTCCTGGTCGAGGAAAGCGTGCTCGGCTGGAAGGAATATGAAATG
This sequence comes from Methylocapsa aurea, assembly GCF_000746085.1. Lineage (GTDB taxonomy): Bacteria > Pseudomonadota > Alphaproteobacteria > Rhizobiales > Beijerinckiaceae > Methylocapsa > Methylocapsa aurea. The sequence goes on from NZ_JQKO01000009.1 coordinate 64,229, forward strand.
GAGGTCGTCCGCGACAAGGCGGACAATTGCATCATCATCTGCTCGATCGAGAACATCGATCCGATGGGCGTTCATACCGGCGATTCCATCACCGTCGCTCCCGCGCTGACCCTGACCGACAAGGAATATCAGATCATGCGCGACGCCTCGCTGGCGGTTTTGCGCGAGATCGGCGTCGAGACCGGCGGCTCCAATGTGCAATTCGCGGTCAATCCCGAAGACGGGCGGATGATCGTCATCGAAATGAACCCGCGCGTCTCGCGCTCTTCCGCCCTCGCCTCGAAGGCGACCGGCTTTCCGATCGCCAAGGTCGCGGCCAAGCTCGCGGTCGGCTACACGCTGGACGAGATCGCCAACGACATCACCGGCGGCGCGACCCCGGCTTCGTTCGAGCCGACCATCGACTATGTCGTGACCAAGATTCCGCGCTTCGCCTTCGAGAAATTCCCCGGCGCGGAAAATACGCTGACCACCGCGATGAAATCGGTCGGCGAGACGATGGCCATCGGCCTGACCTTTGCCGAAAGCCTTCAGAAAGCGCTGCGCTCGCTCGACACCGGGCTCGATGGTCTCGACGAGATCGAAATCGATGGGCTCGGTCTCGGCGACGACATGAATGTGCTGCGCGCGGCGCTGGGATGTCCGACGCCCGACCGCCTGCTCGTCGTGGCGCAGGCGCTGCGGCGCGGCATGACGCCCGACGAGATCCACGAGGCCTGCCGGATCGACCGCTGGTTCATCGAGCGGCTCCAGGAAATCCTTGATCTGGAAGCCAAGGTCCGCGCCCATGGCCTGCCCGGCGACGCAGCCAATCTCCGGCTCTTGAAGGCGGCGGGCTTCTCGGACGCCCGGCTGGCGTCCCTTGCGCATGCGCCAAGAGCCGATGTGAGCGCCTTGCGCAAGCGGCTCGGCGTCCATCCGGTCTATAAGCGGATCGACACCTGCGCCGCCGAATTCGCCTCGCCCACGGCCTATATGTACTCGACCTATGCGCCGCCTTTCGCCGGCGCGCCGGCCTGCGAGGCGCGGCCGTCGAGCCGGGAAAAAATCGTGATTCTCGGCGGCGGTCCGAACCGGATCGGACAAGGCATAGAGTTCGATTATTGCTGCTGCCATGCCTGCTTCGCGCTGCGTGAGGTCGGGTATGAGACCATCATGATCAATTGCAATCCGGAGACCGTCTCGACCGATTACGACACCTCCGACCGGCTCTATTTCGAGCCGCTGACCGACGAAGACGTGCTTGAGATCCTCGCCAAGGAGAGCGAGGCCGGGCGGCTCAAAGGCGCGATCGTGCAATTTGGCGGGCAGACGCCGCTAAAACTCGCGCATGCCCTCGAGAAGGCCGGCATTCCAATTCTTGGGACCTCGGTCGATTGCATCGATCTCGCCGAGGACCGCGATCGTTTCAAACGGCTGCTCGACAAGATCGGCCTGAAGCAGCCGATGAATGGGATCGCCTATTCGGTCGAGCAATCGCGCATTGTCGCGGCCGAACTTGGCCTGCCCCTCGTGGTGCGCCCCTCCTATGTGCTCGGCGGCCGGGCCATGGCGATTATCCACGACACCGCGACCTTCGACGATTATCTCCTCGGCACCTTGCCCGGCCTCGTGCCCTCCGAGGTCAAGGCCCGCTATCCCAATGACAAGACCGGCCAGATCAATACGGTCCTTGGCAAGAATCCCTTGCTGTTCGATCGCTATTTGTCGGACGCGGTCGAGATCGACGTCGACGCGCTTTGCGACGGCAAGGACGCCTTCATCTGCGGCATCATGGAGCATATCGAGGAGGCCGGCATTCATTCCGGCGACAGCGCCTGCTCGCTGCCGCCCCGTTCGCTCTCCCCGGAAAAAATCGCCGAACTCGAAAGCCAGACCCGCGAACTCGCCTTGGCCCTGAGCGTCGGCGGGCTTATGAACGTGCAATATGCGCTGAAGGACGGCGAAATCTACGTCCTCGAAGTCAATCCGCGCGCGGCGCGGACGGTGCCTTTCGTCGCTAAAGTGATCGGCGCGCCGATCGCCAAGATTGCGGCGCGAATCATGGCCGGCGAAAGCTTGAGCAGTTTCGGATTGAGCTCGACGCCTCTCGATCACGTCGGCGTCAAGGAGTCCGTGTTTCCCTTCGCCCGTTTTCCCGGCGTCGATACGGTGCTTGGACCGGAAATGCGCTCGACCGGCGAGGTCATGGGGCTCGATCGCTCTTTTGCGATCGCCTTCGCCAAGAGCCAGCTCGGGGGCGGCACCAAAGTGCCGACGACGGGCGCGGTCTTCGTTTCGGTGCGCGACGCCGACAAGCCCCGGGTGCTCGAAACCGTGCAATTACTCGCCGGACTGGGTTTCAAGATCTACGCCACCGGCGGCACCTTGCGCTTTTTGGAATCCAAGGGGGTGCAAGCGCAGCGAATCAACAAAGTGTCGGAAGGCCGGCCGCATGTCGTCGACGCGATCAAGAACGGCGGCATCCAGCTTGTCTTGAACACGACCGAGGGAGCGCAGGCCTTGGCCGATTCGCGCTCGCTGCGCCGCGCCGCCCTCTTGCATAAGGTTCCCTACTATACCACTCTGGCGGGAGCGATCGCCGCCTCGGAGGGAATAAAGGCCTATCTGGCCGGCGACCTGGAAGTTCGCGCGCTTCAGGATTATTTTCCCTGAATCACGAAAAGCGAGAGAACGCGGCAAGAACGCCGCGCGCAGGACCTTCCCGCAGCTTTGTGAAACGGCGCCACTTGCGGTCGGTTTCGCGAAGGTGTCTGTTACCCTTCAAGGCATGGCGCATGAGGCGGCGTTTCTTGACGCGGTCAGACGCTTATTCCTTGGAAAAGAGGCAGTTGGCGCGCTTTTCCGCGCTTGTCGAACAATGCCGGGGATCTCGATATCGGCCTTGGCGCAGCGAAGCCAAAGTCGGAAACCAAAGCGGAAGGCGCGCCGGGGCAAGGCCGTGGCGCGAAAGAGCCTAGTAAATCAAGACCTAGAACAAGACGTGAAAGAGAATCAGCATGGACAAGTTTCCCATGACGGCGGGCGGGCATCTCGCCCTCGAAGAGGAGTTGAAGCGGCGCCAGCAAGTCGAGCGGCCGCGCATCATCCAAGCGATTGCGGAGGCGCGCTCGCATGGCGATTTGTCCGAAAACGCGGAATATCACGCCGCCAAGGAAGCCCAATCCTTGAATGAAGGGCGCATCGCCGAGCTCGAGGACAAATTGTCCCGCGCCGAGGTGATCGACGTGTCGAAACTCTCCGGCACCACAATCATGTTCGGCGCCACGGTGACGCTGGTCGACGAGGATACAGAAGAAAAGAAAACCTACCAGATCGTCGGCGAAAGCGAGGCCGACGTGAAGGCTGGGCGAGTCTCGATCACGTCGCCGACCGCGCGCGCCCTGATCGGCAAGAAGATCGGCGACTCGGTAGAGGTGAACACCCCAGGCGGCGGCAAAAGCTACGAGATCCTGAACGTAGCCTTTCAATAGGAAAAGAAGCTTGGCGGCAGCGAGGCGGGAGCGCGCTCGGACGAACCTCGGGCGTCCTGGCGTGGAGTTCGACTGACGAAGGAGGCGTTTCCGCCTCGGCGAGCGCTCGGACCGAAGCCTAACGCGTGCGCGCCGCTTGCATTTTGAACGAGCGGCGAATCAACAGCGCTTCGCCCCGCGTTTGATTACCGCCCGTGGGCGAGCGGAAATGGTTCGCTCCTGGCGTAGATCGCCTCGAAATGGCGCTCGAACGCCGCGGCCGCGGCCGGACTTTCGATGACGATGAGATCATTGTCCTGTCGCTTCAGGCCGACGGCGGAAAAATTGGCGGCGCCGGTTCGGAGCAATCGACCGTCGATCTGATAGCTCTTGAGATGCATCAAGGGCGCCCCTGAGCGCTTGAAGCGAATTTCGATCCTTGGATTGTTGAAGAGGTCCAGGAATGGCGGTGTCGGCTCTCGCTCGCCGATGCGTCCGCTGTCCAAATAGATGCGAACCCTGACGTCGCGGTTCGCGGCGCGGCTCAAGGCCTGCATCACCGGCCAATCGGCCAGGACAAGGCGGCGATGTCGATCGTGCTTTGCGCTTGATCGATGAGCGCGACATCGATGTGCTCGAGATTTTCCGCCGGCGCATAGTGAATGATTGGCGGCTGCTCGGCGAACCCTGCGGCGAGAGAGGCGAGGATGAGACCGACGCCGACGGAAACCGGAAATGCTGAAACGCGAAATAGGCTCATGCATCCTCTAGAGCATGATGTCTCTAAACGGAATCCCCGATGCTCCCTCTTTGTTTCGGCTTTTGTTTCGACGCGTGGCCTTATCCAGGAAGTCCGAAACTTCTTGGGACCAGCTCGCGCATTTCAGGCGAAGCAGACACCCGTTCGCATCAAACGAGGCGACAAGACATGAGTGAGCGTTGCTCTCTGATTCCATTGGATCTGAAAGCGGCGGCGGCAGCCGCTTCAACCAAGATGGCGGGCCGAGCTTGCCTTAGCCTGACGCCGCAGCGCTGTTTGTCTTGGAGCGATCGGAACGGCGCATATTGTTTCGACTTTGTCGCGCGCGGCCGCCGAGCCGGCGCAGGCCTCACTCAGGGCGAACTGCGGCGCGGCGCGTTCCATGGATGCGGATCCTGCGACTCCGAAAGAACGCAGGCTTGCTATCAGAGAGTTGCGGCAGGTCCGGCGCGAAGCGCTCCGCGGCGCTTTCCAGGACCTGCCGTCATGACCGGCTCCTGGCGCAGCAGGCCCCAGGATTTCGCAATGTGAAAGGTTGAGGATATTCCGGCTTCGAGAACGAAAGGAGACGGCGCTCTCGCGAAGCCGGCAGCTTCCTTCACGGGGACCCCATGCGCCATCCCGTCGATGACATAATGTTCGACAACGACGGTCCCCGCCGCGTTGCGCCAAGACAGCCGGGTCTGCCCATCGATCTCGTCTTCCACAGCGCCGGCCTCATCGACCTGATGAAGATCGATCCATTGCCGCACCAGCGCCGAACCATTGGCGGGAGAAACAATATCGTCGCGGGTCCCATGCCAAACCGAAATTCTGGGCCAGATCGTTTGTCCTGGCGATTCCTGGCGGACAAGATCGCCCCATTCCTTCGCGGAGCGGCCGGGCGCGAAAGACATGGCTATAAAGGCGTCAAAAGTTCCTAAAGCCGCCCGATAGGGCAGGCCGGCAATGACCGCTCCGCCGGAAAACAGACTGGGATAAGCGGCGAGGAGCGCGCAAGCCATCGCCCCGCCGGCAGAAAGCCCGGTCACGAAAATGCGATTTGGATCCAGATTATGATCCAAAAGCATTTTCTTGATCATCGCGCGAATGGAGGCGACTTCTCCCTCCTCGCGCTGGATATCCTTCTCGTTGAACCAATTGAAGCAGTTCTGCGAATTGTTTTCGCCTCTCTGCTCGGGATAGAGGACGGCGAACCCGTGTTGCCGCGCCAAGGCCGACCATCCAGCGCCCTGGTCATATTCATCCGCCGACTGCTGACCGCCGTGGAGCGCCACTACAAGAGCCGATGAATGAGCCAGATCATCTGGAACGAATGCATGCATCCCCAAATTGCCGGGATTTGAGCCAAATTCCAAGTTTTCACGCATTCATTCGATCCGTTCAAACTTTCCAGGGAGTTGCCCCCCAGTAGAACCACGCCGCTCGAATCGCTGACAGAGCGCTCCCCAATCAGATGGCCTTATCTGATCGACAAAGCATCGCTCGGATTCAAAGAATTGGATGATGTCGGAATGGCAAACGACGATCACCTACTCCCCGCCGTGCGACAGGGTGCCAATGCAACAGTCGCTCAATACGGAGCCGAAACGCCCACCGCCTGAATTGCACTCAGTCATATGATCGATGCGTATATGAAACCGAGCGCATGGCAATGCATTCCTCACGCCAACTCTTGCCGCGAGGGGAACGATTGCGGCTTGCCGACGCCATCGAGCGCTTTCAGATTTACAGGAATCAGAAGGCAACTCTAGCTTTTTATCGCATCGCATTCTGCTGACGCGAACCGGCGCCCACCTCACTCGTAAATGCCCTATCAGGCGATCTTCAGGGCCGTCGCGATTTCAGCGATCGTGGCCTTCTCCGCTTCGCTGACTTTGACGCCCCCAAAGCCCATGAAGCCGCCCTCCGAACCCGCCTCGGCGACGCGTTCGGCGATATGCTTGAGCCAACCTTTGAACGCAGCCGCGTCCTTGGGCGCCTTGGCGTCCAGCACTGAACCAATTTCGCCAAGAGTTGTGAAGGCTCTCTGTTTGATCTCGGCCGAGGTTTTTCCGTTAAGTTCGGACCTGAGCGCGTCGCGCGCCGCCGTCCGGCCTTCCGAGGTTTCCATATCCGCGACGACGGCCTTGACAAGATCGCTGGCGCCGGGATCGCTTCCGGCTTCGAGCAACGCCCGGCCGCTCGCCATCGCCTCCTGCATCATGCCCCAGAGTCCGCTCGGGTCGGCGATGCTGACCGCCATGCCCGCCAGCATCGGGCTGCTCAGGATCATGCTCCACTCAGCCGATGTAAAGTCCGCTTTTCCGGTCATGTTCATCCTCCTTCAGGCATTGCCGTCCCGCAACGTCGACATCCTTTGACGCCGCCGCCAGCGCCTCGCGCTCTGCGCTGATTTTCCTAACACAAATATTTCCACAGCGCGACGCGCTACGTTACCGTTCCGTCTGCAATGGAACGATCATGCGCAAGCGAAATCCTTCGGGTTCGAAAGCGACTTTCACTTCCGCCCGGATCTGCTGCGAGAGCACGCGATTGAGCAGCATCGATCCAAATCCCTCGCGCATCGGCGGCGTCACGACCGGCCCGTCCCGTTCGGTCCATTCGCACAAAAGCGCGGGGCCGTTGGCCGCATCGATGAGGGTCCAATAGACCTCGATGCGGCCTTCCTCTTTGCTCAATGCGCCATGCTTGGCCGCGTTGGTCGTAAGTTCATGCACGGCCATGCCCAGCGGAACCGCAATTTGCGAGGGAAGGTCGATAGCCGGACCGGTAAGACGAATGCGCAGGCCTTGCTCATCGCAATAAGGACCGAGCTCCTGGTTCAGCAAATGCTGAAATGAGACGCATTGCTCCAACTCCTCCGTCATCACAGCATGCGTCTTGGCGAGCGACGCAATCCGCCCGGTGAAGGCCTCCTGAAAATCCTCGATCGTCGCGGAGCTCTTGGCGGTTGTGTTCATCACCCCCTGCACGGTTGCAAGCGTGTTCCTGACGCGATGATGCAGCTCCCGGATCAAAAGCGCTTGGCGCTGTTCGCTCCGGACATGATCCGTGACATCGGCGCCTTCGACAAAAACGCCGGTCACCTTGTCGCTCTCGCCCATGATCGGCTGGCAGACCAAGTCGACGAAATATTCTTCCGCCACGCCGTCTGGCTTGTTGCGCAGGAAGACGCGCATCTTACGGCCGACGAATGCTTCGCCGGTCCGAAAGGCGCTGTCCAGAATGGTGAAATATTCCTGGTTCGCGACTTCCGGCAAAGCCTCGCGCACCGCCTTGCCAATGAGGTCGCGTCCGCCGGCAAGGCGGCGAAAGGCGAGATTGGCCATTTCGAAGACATGGTCCTGCCCCTGCAAGACGCACATGAAATTCGGGGCCTGCATGAACAAGCGATGCAGATGGTGAGCGGTCGCCAAAAGAGTCTGATTGAGCACCTGCACGATTTCGATTCGTTCGCCGAGGTCGGCTCTCTGTGGTTGCCCTGCCGCAGACAGGCCCGCAACGCTGCAAGCATCCTGGAACTGTGAAATGTCCTGCGTGTTTTGCAGCAAAAACGCGACTTTGCCATCCTTTCCGAGGATCGGCACATGGGTGCAACTCCATGATCTCAGCTCGAACCCTTTCCTGCCCTTGATCGCGTAAGGCAGGACAGGAAGCACGTCGACAATGCCTTCGTCGCGGACTCGTTCGAACGACTCCTGCAAAATGCGGCGACTCTCTCCTGCAGCCGGAAAGGCGGTGAATACATTGACCCCGATGAGGCTGTCCCGCACCCGCATGGTCACGTCGAGATAGGCTTGGTTCACGGCCACGATGTCGAAATTCGGGTTCATCACCATGTGCGGCGATGGAAGGCTATTGAACACAGCCTCGAAATCCAACTCGTTATCCAGCTTCACCCTGTGGCTCCTAGTAAATATTTTATCGCTCCAGTCGAAACCAGCGGCTCGCTCAAATCCAAGGCCGCGCGCCCAGCGAGAGGCAGGATTGCAAAGGCGTCTCGCGCCGCCATTCGGTCGCGACAAGAGCAGGTCTCGGTTCAAAAAGCGAGCATGGTTGGATGTTTGCGTCCATGGACGAGGAAGGGATGGCGAGGGAGCGGGCGGGGCCGCGACAGGATTCGTGAAGGAGGCTTATGATGACTCGGACTCCCTGCCAAAGCCGTCGAAGCCGTCTTCGGTCAGAACGAAGGGGAAGCGACATTGGTTGCATCGAAACCGTCGCCATGGACCGATTCCGCGGCAGTTCCGCCGTTGCGAGGGGCGAGCGGGGCCGGACCGGCCAGCGATTTGGTTTCGGTGGCGTTTGTAACCGCACCGGCTTATGCTGAATCAGCTCTTTCGTCCTTTTTTGCCAAGAATGCTGGGACCATGCCGCTCGTCCACCGCCCTGTCCAAGCCGGGGACCATATTTTCCTGGTCGACGGGTCATCCTTTGTTTTTCGCGCCTATTTCCAATCGATCCGGCAGGACGCTAAATATAACTACCGCTCGGACCATCTGCCGACCGGAGCGGTGCGGCTTTTTTGCACCAAGCTTTTCCAATTCGTGCGGGAGGGCGCGGCCGGGATCAAGCCGACCCATCTGGCGATCATCTTTGACAAATCCGAAAACTCCTTCCGCAAGGAGATTTACCCCCCTTATAAAGGCAATCGCTCGGAGCCGCCGGAAGACCTGATTCCGCAATTTCCCTTGATGCGCGCCTCCGTGCGCGCCTTCGGGCTTGTTCCGATCGAACAGGACCGCTACGAGGCCGACGACCTCATTGCAACCTATGCTTGCGAGGCCCGCGCGCGCGGCGCCGATGTTCTCATCATCTCCGCCGACAAGGATTTGATGCAACTCGTTGGGCCGGGCGTCGCCATGTATGACCCGGCCTCTGGGGAAGCCGGCGCCAAGGGGGCGCGGGAGGAGCGCCGCATCGGACCGGACGAGGTTGTCGCCTATTTCGGCGTTTCCCCGGAAAAGGTTGTCGACGTTCAGGCGCTCGCCGGAGACTCGACCGACAATGTCCCAGGCGCGCGGGGCATAGGTCTTAAGACGGCGGCGCAACTGATCAATGAATATGGCGATCTTGATGCGCTGCTCGCCCGCGCGAGCGAGATCAAGCAGCCCAAACGCCGCGAGACATTGACGGAGCCTGACAGCGTCGCGCTGATCAAGACCTCGAAACAGCTCGTTGCTCTTGTCCGCGACGTTCCGCTCGAAGTGCCGATCGACGATCTTGGGCTTCATCCGCCTGATGGCGCGGTGCTCGTCGCTTTCTTCAAGGCCTTGGAATTCACGACGATCACCAAGCGCGCCGCCGAGGCCTATCAAATCGACCCAGGCTCCGTCGAGCCCGATCCCGCCTACGCAGGGCCGGCGGGCTGGCGCGGCCGCAATGGCGAGACGGCGCCCGCTCCGCAGACCGCCGCCTTGGAGGCCCCGGCGGGGCAAACGCCGCCGCCGGGCGCGGCGCCCTCCCCCACGCCTAAGCGCAACGCCCGCTATGGCGAGGCGGCGCCGCAGGCCATCATCGCCACCGGGCCGGGCCAACTGGCGGCGGCGCGCGCCGCCGCGGCGCCGGCGGAGCCATTCGATGTCAAGGGCTATGAAACGATCGTCCGTTTTGAGCAGCTGGAGGATTGCATCGGCGCCGCCTTCGAGGCCGGGCTTGTCGCGATCGACACCGAAACCTCCTCGCTCGATGCGATGAGCGCCGAACTCGTCGGCATCTCCTTGTGCAGCGCGCCAGGCCGCGCTTTTTATATCCCATTGCGGCATCGCGGCGAAGGCGCCAGCGATCTTTTCGGCGGCGGCGATCTTCTGCCCGGCCAGTTGCCGACGGATGGCGTGTTGGAGCGGCTGAAGCCGCTGCTCGAAGCGCCAAGCGTTTTGAAGATCGCGCAGAACATGAAATTCGATTGGCTCGTATTCCGGCAACGCGGCGTCGCGGTGCGGCCGGTCGAAGACACGATGCTGCTCTCCTATGTGCTCGACGCCGGCCGCACCGATCACGGGATGGACGTCCTCAGCGAAAAGCACTTGGGCCATAAGCCGATTCAATTTGGCGAAGTGGCCGGCTCGGGGCGCACATTCATCGGCTTCGCCCGCGTCGCCATCGACAAGGCGACGGAATATTCCGCCGAGGACGCCGACGTCGCCTTGCGTCTCTGGCGGGTCTTGAAGCCGCGTTTGCCGGCCGAGCGAATGACCGCCGTCTATGAGACGCTCGAGCGTCCGATGATCGAGGTCTTGAGCCGCATGGAGGCGCGGGGCGTTTCAATCGACCGAGCGATTCTGGCCCGGCTTTCAGGGGAATTCGCGCAGGACATGGCGCGGTTGGAGGCGCTGATTTTCGACATCGCCGGCGAGCGCTTCAATCTCGGTTCGCCAAAGCAGCTCGGCGACATTCTCTTCGGCAAGATGGGCCTTGCGGGCGCCAAGAAGACCGCCACGGGGGCCTGGTCGACGGCGGCCGGCGTGCTCGACGATCTCGCCGAACAAGGCAATCCGCTCGCCGCGAAAATTCTCGAGTGGCGCCAACTCGCGAAGCTCAAATCGACCTATACCGACGCGCTGCCCAATTTCGTCAATCCGTCGACGGGCCGCGTGCACACATCCTATGCGCTCGCCGCGACGACCACCGGCCGCCTATCCTCCTCGGAGCCGAACCTCCAGAACATTCCGGTGCGCAACGAGGCCGGGCGCAAGATCCGCAAGGCCTTTGTCGCGCGCGAAGGATACAAGCTGATCTCTGCGGATTATTCGCAGATCGAATTGCGGCTGCTCGCCCATATCGCCGATATCGAGCAGTTAAAGGCGGCCTTCGCTCAGAATCTCGACATTCACGCGATGACGGCGTCGGAAATGTTCGGCGTGCCGATCGAGGGCATGCCATCGGAAGTGCGCCGCCGCGCCAAGGCGATCAATTTCGGCATCATTTACGGCATTTCGGCCTTCGGCCTCGCCAATCAGCTCGGCATACCGCGCGAGGAAGCCGGGGCCTATATCAAGCGCTATTTCGAACGCTTCCCGGGCATTCGCGCCTATATGGATTCGACCAAGAAAATCGCGAGAGAGACCGGCTATGTGACGACGATTTTTGGGCGCAAGTGCCATTACCCGCGCATCGGCGCTTCAAATCCATCGGAGCGCGCGTTCAACGAGCGCGCCGCGATCAATGCGCCGATCCAGGGCTCGGCCGCCGACATCATAAGGCGCGCCATGGTCCGGATGGACGAGGCTTTGGAGCGCGCAAACTTATCGGCGCAAATGCTCTTGCAGGTTCACGACGAACTGGTCTTCGAAGCGCCCGACGCCGAGGTCGCGGCGACGATCGATGTGGTGCGCAAGATCATGATCGAGGCGCCCCACCCCGCCTTGCGGCTCTCTGTCCCCCTGCAAGTCGACGCCAAGGCCGCGCAGAACTGGGACGAGGCGCATTGATCATTTCCAGCAACGAGCCGACGATCCTGAACTCGGCATGATAGGCGGGCGACGCAAGATCATCGAATTGGGAGCGAATATTATGGTCGACGAGACTGAAATCCTAGTATTCGAAATATCCGGCGAGGCAAACTTTTCTGGATGGCCGATTGCCGAAACCAAGGAGCAAAAGGCGCAAGCAGAAAAGAATAAGATATCTGATCTCAGTAGAATGGCTGATGACATCGCCGATGATATCCAGCGCGAAGTGCGAAAGGTTCTGATGCATCGATTCGCCATCCAAGCGGAAGTCGGCTTTTCGAGAGGAAGCATCATCGTTACTGGAACCGTTATTCTCATCAGCTGGGCCGGTCCCTTGATCACGGACGCCGTCAAGAAGGAGCTGTCTGAGATCGTAGGGGTCGCGGTGCGGCGGGTTATGGGAAGAGTTTTCAGCGATTTCGGCATTGATTGGGAGCCAACCGGCCTCACCGTCCAAGAACGAAGCGGACGGCGCTATTCCTCAGCGCGACCGACGCCTCCAGTCGCGACGCCCCGCTGGCTTTCGATCACCGTTGCAATCATGGCCGTCGCAGTCGCGCTTCTCGTCTTGGATCGCTTTTTGACGCTGCGCCCCGAAGTCCTATCGGCCATTCATTCGACAGGCGTCGGCGCTGGCGCGACACCAAGCTCCTTCCCATCGGGCGGCGGCAAATAACCCGCTGCAAGAAGTGTCTTACAACGTTAGCCCCGCCGCCGAGATTAGTCCGGGCCCCCTCGGGACAAGGGACGCTTTCGGCGCTTATGCAGGGTAAAAAACATCGCCCGCAGCGGCCATCGCGGAAAAGCCCTCGCTCGGGCGATAAATGGCGCCAAGGCTCTCCCATTTCGCGGCGCTCGCGACGACGTTGGCGACGCCGAGGTGATCCGCATATTTGAGCGCGCCGCCGAGATAGCGCGGCAGGCCGAGGCCGAGGATGAGGCTCATGTCCGCCTCGCCCCGCGAGCCGACGACGCCATCCTCGACGCAGCGGGCGGCCTCGAAAATCAGCGGCAGCATCATGCGCTCGACGATCTCGTCCTCGCCGATCGCAATTTTGCCATTCGGCCGCGCCTCGGCAAGGAGGCGGTCGGTTTCGGGGTCGAGCTCCTTGCGCGGCCGGCCTTTCGCGTCTTTCGCATATTTATAGAAGCCATGGCCGTTCTTTTGGCCGAGACGTTTCTCGCGCAGCAAAATATCGATCGCGCTGGCGAAGGATGTTTGCATGCGCTCGGGAAAACCAGCCGAGACGATCTCGACGACATGATGAGAAATATCCATGCCTATGACGTCGATCAGATAGGCGGGACCCATTGGCCAGCCGAATGTTTCCATGACTTTGTCGACATGCGCGAAATCCGCTCCATCGTGAACCAGCCGCAAAAACGCGATGAGATAGGGCGTCAGCGCGCGGTTGACGACAAAGCCCGGGCAATCCTGCATGACAATCGGCGTCTTGCCCATCGCATCCGCATAGCCGACGATGGTCGCGATCGTCTCCTCCGAGGTTTTGGGGCCGCGCACCACCTCGACAAGCGCCATTCGCGGGACTGGGTTAAAGAAGTGCATCCCGATGAATTTATCGGGCCGCCGCAACCCTTCCGTCAAATCGCCGATTCGCAACGAGGAGGTATTCGAGGCGAGAATCGCAGCCTCGCCGGTCACCCTTTCCAATTCGCTCAACACCGCTTTCTTGACCGCGATATTCTCGACCACCGCCTCGATCACGACATCGACCCCGTCGAATCCCTCATAGGTTAGGCCCGGCGCGATCGCCCCCAGGATCGCATCGGCCTTGGCCTGATCCAGCCTGCCCTGCTCCACCTGTCTGGCGAGGAGTTTGCGCGCCTCCGACATGCCAAGGTCGAGGGCCTGCTCGGCAATGTCCTTCATGATGATCGGCACGCCGCGGGCCGCGCTCTGATAGGCGATGCCGCCGCCCATCACGCCGGCGCCGACGACAGCCGCCTTGCGCACCGGCGCCGCCTTTTTGGCATAACCGCGGCTGATCTTTTTCAGCGCCTGCTCATTGATGAAGATCGTCACCAACGAGGCCGCGGCTTGGGTCTTGGCGGCTTTGGCGAAGGCCTGCGCTTCGAGCGTCAGCGCGCTGTCGCGGTCGAGGTCCGAGGCCGCCTCCAGCAGTTCGAGCGCGATATGGGCCGCAGGCAGATGCGGCAAGGTTTTGGCCGCCGCCGCCTTCGCGGAGTCAAGCAGGCGCGAGGCCTCCTCGGGCGCGATGCGAAGGCTCTTTCTCAGATCGCGCCGGCGCTGGCTCCATTCGCCCGGCGCCTCGATCGCCCGCTCCAGCGTCGCCAGCGCAGCCGCGCGCAGGTCCTCAGGCGCCACGACCGCATCGACCGCGCCCTCCTCAAGCGCCGCCTCAGGCTTTTGCTGAGCGCCCGATGCAATCCATTCCGCGCTGGCGACGAGGCCAATGAGGCGCGGCAATCGGACCGTCCCGCCATAACCCGGAAAAAGCCCTAGGTGAACTTCAGGAAAGCCGATCCGCGCCGCGCTCGACATCACCCGGAAATCGGCGGCGAGCGCAAGCTCCAGCCCCCCTCCGAGCGCCAGCCCGTTGATCGCCGCCACGGTCGGAACCGGAAGATCGGCGAGCGCGGTGATGATCTCGCTGTTTTGCGCCACGAACGCGACAATGTCCTCCGGCGGCCGCTTGAAGATCGCGGTGAATTCAAAAATATCGGCGCCGACAATAAAGGCGTCCTTGGCGCTGGCGATGAGCACGCCCTTGATGGCGGGAGTGGCGGCAATGATTTCAAGCGCGCGGCGTAATTCGCTGAATGTCAGCGCGTCGAGCTTGTTGACGGGCTCGGCGCCGCGTTCGAATCGAAGTTCGGCAATTCCTTCTTCTTGCCGTTCGCCGGGCCATTCGAGCTTGACTGTTTGACCGTCAAAAAGCATGTCTCACCTTGCGGTTGAATGTTACGGGCAAGGTCCTGCCCTCGGCGGGACCAGCAATTTTGACGGACGTTCGAGGCAAATTTGCGCCGCTCGCAGTCCTTGTCCAACCGGGCGCTTTTACCGCCTCGTTTTATCAATAGCATAACACACTGGCGCGCTGTCAGCCTTGGGCGATGCCGGAAAGCGGCGAATTCGGCCGGCCGCGCTCATATGCCGCCGGTCTGAAAGGTTGCGGCGATCAACGCACGCGAATAGGCCTCGCGCGGCGCATCCATGATCCGCCGCGCCTCGCCCTGTTCAATGATGCGCCCGTCCTTCATCACCGCCACTTCGTCGGCCATGGCGCGAACGATGGCGAGATCATGGCTGATGAAGACATAGGTCAGATCATGGGCGTCCTGCAGATGTTGGAGCAGAGCCAGGATTTCGATTTGCACCGAGCGGTCGAGCGCCGAGGTCGGCTCGTCGAGCACGACGAGCTTCGGCTTCAGGATCATCGCGCGGGCGATGGCGATCCGCTGCCTTTGGCCGCCGGAAAACTCCTGCGGATAGCGATGCCGCAGGGCTGGATCGAGCAGGACCTCCTCCAAGGCGCGGGCCGCCTGCGCGTCGCGCTCGGCGCGGGTGATTGAGGGCTCGTGCGCGCGCAAGCCCTCGGCGACGATTTCGCCGACCCGCAGGCGCGGCGAGAGCGAGCCGTAAGGATCTTGAAAAACAAGCTGCATGGAGCGGCGCAACGGCCGCATCGCCGCCCCACTCAGCGGCGTCAGGTCGCGGTGTTCGAAACTGATCATGCCGGCCGCCGGCGCGAGCTTCAGAAGCGCCCGGGCGAGGGTCGATTTGCCGGAACCCGATTCGCCGACGACGCCAAGCGTGCGGCCTTTGCGCAAGACAAGGCTCACCGCGTCCACCGCCTTTATCTCTCGGCCCTTCGCAAACCAGCCGCCGCGTAGGCGAAAACGGACGGTGACGTCGCGCGCGCTGAGGATTTCGGGCGCGCCCTCAAGCGGGCGCGGCGGGCGAGGCGGCGGCGCGACCGCGAGCAGCATCCGCGTATAGGCGCGCTGCGGATGGGCAATGAGATCGGCGGCGGGCCCGCTTTCGACGATTTCGCCTTGGCGCATGACATGGATCGTATCTGCAAAGCGGCGGACGAGGCCAAGATCGTGGCTGATGAAGATCATCGCCATCCCCAGCCTCTGTCTAAGATCGGCGAGAAGATCGAGGATGCGGGCGGCGACCGTGACGTCGAGAGCGGTCGTCGGTTCATCGGCGATCAGCACATCGGGGCCGCAGGCGATCGCCATCGCAATCGCGACGCGCTGGCGTTGGCCGCCGGACAGCTCATGCGGATAGGCGTGCGCCCGAAGCGCCGGCTCGGCGATCCCGACAAGATCGAGAAGGTCGAGCGCGCGGGCCCTCGCCGCGCGGCGAGAAAAGCCGGCCTGGTGGCGCAAAATCGCTCCGATCTGCGTGGAGACCGTGAACAAGGGGTCGAGCGCCGACATCGGCTCCTGGAACACCATCGCGATGCGCCGGCCGCGGATCGCATTCAGCCGCTTTTCTGGGAGGGTCAAAAGGTCGGCGCCCTCGAATTTGACGGAGCCGGTCGTCGATGCTTCGGGCGCCAGCAGCCTCAGGGCGGCCAGCGCCGTTTGGCTTTTGCCCGAGCCCGATTCGCCCACAATCGCCGCCGCCTCGCCCCGCGCGAGCGCGAAGCTGACATTCTTGACAACAGGGCGCGCGCCATAGGTCACGCAAAGATTGTGGAAACCGAGGATCTCTTGGCCCGGCATGTCTTAATCGCTCTTGGCGTCGAAGCGGCGCAAAAGGCCGGCGCCGAGACTTTGCAGGGCGCCGAGAGTCGCCCCAAGGAAAATCGCCGGAAAGACGAGAAGATAGGCCGCGCCCTGAATGTTGCGGGCGCCGTCCGCGATCAGAACGCCCCAGCTCGTCAACGGCTCCTGCACGCCAAGGCCGAGAAATGACACGAAGCTCTCAAGCAGGATCACTTGCGGAACGAGCAGGGTCAAATAGGCGACGATCGGACCCGCTGCGTTTGGGAGGATATGGCGCCAGATGATCGCTGGCGCGGTTGCGCCGAGGGCCTGCGCCGCGACGACGTAATCCCGGCGCTTTATCGACAGCGTCTGGCCGCGAACGATGCGCGCCATATCGAGCCATTCGACGGCGCCGATCGCGATGAAGATCAGCGCGAAATGACGGCCGAACGCCATGACGAGAACGATGACGAAGAAGATGAAAGGCAGCGCGTAAATGATCTCGACGATCCGCATCATCGCGGCGTCGACGCGTCCCCCGGCATATCCGGCGATCGCGCCATAGGCGACCCCGATGAAGAGCGCGACCATCGAGGCGAGCAGGCCGACGGCGAGCGAGGCTCTGCCTGCAATGAGGGTGCGGGTCAATAGATCGCGGCCATTGGCGTCGGTTCCAAACAAAAAGACCGTCCGCTTCAACGGCGCGTCGATGCGCATTCGGCGCCCCCCATCCTGCGTTTCGACAATGCGCGGAGCTGAAAAAACATCCGAGCGCTCGAACGCCCGCAGGGCCCGCGCGTCGATCGGCCTGTCGCTGAAAAGCGTTGCATGGAGGCTATCGCCATCCACGCGCAGGGCCTCGATCCGCGCCGGCATCCGCCGCGCGATGGTCTCGATCGCCAAGGCGACCTCCGCGGCATCGGGATGCGCGGACAGCGATGGTTCGGCGAGAACATAATCGCGATAGACGCGATCATAAGCATGGCTGGACACGAGCGGACCGAAAAGACAAAGCAGCGCGATCAGCGCAAGGATCGCAAGGCTGATCTGGACGGAGCCGCCGCCGGCTCCAAGACCCAAGGCGGACAAACGCTCCGCAAAGGAGCGCGCGTTTCGAAAGGCCTCATTCATGGCGCACGCGCGGATCGAGCCAGGCGTAAGCGAGATCGACAAGGAGATTGAAGCCGACAACAAGACCCGCGACGATGACAACCGCGCCCATGACCAGCGTGTAATCGCGTCCGAGCGCGCCGTCGACGAAATAGCGCCCCATGCCCGGAATCCCGAAAATGGTTTCGACGACGACGGAGCCGGTGAGCACATTGGCGGCGGCGAGCCCGAGATAAGACAGCACGGGCAATATGGCGGCGCGCAGCGCATGGGCGTTGATATGCCAGGCCGGCAATCCAAACGCCCGCAAGGTGCGAATATGCGGCATGGCAAGGGCGTCGCGCATCCCCGCCTGCATCAGCCCCGCCACCACCGCGATCTGCGGCAAGGCGAGCGTCGCGACCGGCAGAACCTGATTTTTCCACGCCCCATCGCTCCAGCCGCCAACCGGCAAGGCATGCAGCGTCAAACCGAAGAAGAGCTGCAGCAAGGGAGCGACCACAAAGGCCGGCAGGACAATTCCA
This sequence comes from Methylocapsa aurea, assembly GCF_000746085.1. Lineage (GTDB taxonomy): Bacteria > Pseudomonadota > Alphaproteobacteria > Rhizobiales > Beijerinckiaceae > Methylocapsa > Methylocapsa aurea. The sequence continues at coordinate 82,233 of NZ_JQKO01000009.1, forward strand.
AACAGCGCGACGCCATCGACGAGCGCCGCCCCAATGCCGCGTTGCGAGGCGGCGCCGGCGATGCCGAGCGCTCCGCCGGCGATGAGCCCAAGAAGCAGGGCTTCGGCGCCAAGTTGCATTGAGATCGGCAGGGCCTTGGCGAAGAGTTCGTTGACGGAAAAATCGCGCCAATGAAAGCTTGGGCCAAAATCGCCGCGAAGGAGGCTTTGCAGATAGAGCCAGAATTGCTGAATGAGCGGCAAATCGAGCCGGTAGATGCGGCGAAGATTTCGCGCGATGTCGGGATCGAGCGCGCGCTCGGAATCAAATGGGCCGCCGGGCGCAAGACGCATGAGAAAGAAAGCAAGCGCGACGATAATGAGCAGCGTCGGTATCGCCGCGCCGATCCGCGCGAGAGCATGCCGCAGCATGGTTCAGACTTTCCTGCAAGCGTCGAACATTGCTATGCGCCGAAGCGCCCGAGGCAGCTTAGCAGACGCCTCGTCTCGAAGGAGGTTTTTCGCGTTGTAAGCCGGCGCGGTCCCGATAATCAATTTATGCGCCAATCGCCACACTTGCCCGCCGCGCAAAGGGAGCCTACTTAGCCCGCGCGCAGGAATGCGACTTAAAGCGCTCCTTTTGGGCGCGAGGCAACATTGGTCAGGACGCGATGGACGACGAAAAATGGCTTGAGAGGCGCTATTACGGCGGCGACCTTCCCGCTGAAGCCGAGCGCGCGCTGCATGCGGTGGGGCTTTGCTGGGACGACGAAATCGCTTCCGAGGCGCATATCATCCGCGCGCTCGAGATCGCGCCGGACCATCTCGCGGTCCGCTACGGCGCCTACAAATTCTATTACTACCGGCGCCGGCTCGACGCGGCTTTGCCCCATGTCGAAGCCTGGGTCGCCGAGGCGGCCAAGCGCAATGGCTTTCCGAGCGACTGGCGCCTGGTGACCTCGGAACATGCCAATTTCACCAATTTCGATGGCGATCCGCGTCTGTTTCTATTCGCCTTGCGCGCCACGGGATGGTTGCTCGCCCGGCTCGGCCGGATCGAGGAAGGCCGCGCGGCGCTGGAAAAAGTGGCGGCCTTGGATCCGCAAGACCAGATGCGGGCGCGCCGGCTCCTGGACATTCTCGATCAGCCCGGCGAGGACGGCGAGGACGAGAACACGCACGCGGCGTGACAGGCTGCATCGAGCTTTGCCGCCGCCTTGCCCCTTCGCCGTGAATCAGCGCGCCGGCGGCGCGTCCTCCGCGCGAAGGCCGAGCCATTCCAGCGCCCCCCGACCGGCCGCCGCGCCAGTCGCGAAAGAGGCCTGCAAGAGATAGCCCCCCGTGGGCGCATCGAAGTCGAGCATTTCGCCAGCGGCAAAGACTCCGGGGCGGCGCGCCAGCATAAAATTGGCGTCGAGTTCGTCGAAATGAATCCCGCCCGCCGTGGAAATGGCCCGCTCGATCGGCGCGACGCCGACAAGGCGTATGGGCGCGGCTTTGATGAATTGCGCGAGCCGCGCCGATGTCATCGACGACAAGAGCTCGGGCGATGCGTGGGCCGCCTCCTGGAGCAAGGCGATCGCCGCCGGCGCCAGTTTCATCGCCTTGCGGAGGAATGTCGATAGCGATTGCTTGCGGTCTCGCGCCTCGATCCGTCGCGCCAGGTCGGACTCGGAGAGATCGGGACGGAGCGCGATGTGCAGCCGAGCCTCGCCATCCGCTTCGATGACCTCGCGCAATGGCGCCGACAGCGCATAAACGGCGCCGCCCTCGATCCCGGTTCGGGTTATGATCGCGTCGCCGCGCACAGTCTGGCCGCCGAACGAAAGTTCGATTCCTTTCAGCGGCTGCCCTTCGAAGCGGCTCTTAAAAAATTCAGACCAGCCGACGATAAAGCCGCAATTGCCCGGCCGCAGCGGCGCGACGGCGATGCCGACCTTCGCCACAGGGCCGGTCCAGCCGCCATCGGAGCCAAGGCGCGGCCAGCTTGCGCCGCCCAAAGCCAGCACCACGGCGTCCGGCGTCAGCCTGATGCGCCCTTCCGGCCCTATGAAGACAAGCGACCCGTTGTCGTCCCAGCCCGACCAATGATGGCGTGGATGGAGGGCGACGTCCATCGATCCGAGACGATTGAGCCAGGCGCGCAAGAGAGGCGAGGCCTTGAAACAATGCGGAAAAACGCGCCCGCTCGTTCCGACGAAGGTGGTCTGGCCAAGCCCTTCGCACCATGCCCGAAGCGCATTTGGCGAGAAAGCTTCAATTGCGCGCCTGAGCCGCGGCGCAGCGGCGCCATAGCGAAGGATCAGGGCGTCAAAATCCTCGCTATGGGTGAGGTTGAGCCCGCCGCGGCCGGCGAGCAGAAATTTGCGTCCGGGCGCCGGCATTCGATCATAGACGGAAACGGCAGCCCCGCCTTGCGCGAGGACTTCGGCCGCCATCAACCCAGCCGGGCCAGCTCCAATAACGGCGATGTGGGGGCGGGCGCCAATGGCCAAGGCTCTCTATCCTATTTTTCCAAGCGTATTGGCAATTCCTGCTCCGACAGGCCGCTGGATGCGGCGCCAATCGCCCTTTCCTCTTGGGGCGCAAGGAAAGCAGAAAATCTTGCCAAAGATCCGCGCCGGGCCTTTTTTGGCCGGAGTTTTGGGAAATGCTGCGCAGCCCCTTGGCCTGTTCGCCCGGAGCGCGCGGCTCCTCTTGTCGGCTGTGATATAATTAATTTATCAGGATATAAATAGGAAAGGCAGCCGATGCCTATTTTGTCACAGCTTAACTATATTGAAAGAGATAATGATAGTTCTGCGCGTAAACTGGCGGTCATTGATAATGATCGACGCTATTGCGATCTGTCATGATGTTTGTATTGATAGCCTGGCAAATAATCAGGGCCAAAAGTTTAGAAAGCCGCGTAATACAAATCAAGATGGGTGCTTGACGTCTGCTTTCCGCCAAGGGAAAGCCTTTGCAACCCTTTTCGCGCGCAGTCCCTCGGCGAAGCTGTGCTAAATTTGTAACAGGTTTTCATATACTGTACGTTTACCCAAACAAGACTCGTAGGTTTTTCTGGCTCGCGGGGCGATCACGGGGTATCTCTTCTGGTGAGGTTTAAGAAGGATAATGTTCATGCTGGCCTTTCGATCGGGCTCGATCTCCTTGCTCGCCCTTGCGCTCCTGGGTGTCGGCGGCTGCTCATTTTTTCCCATAGCCGGGCCAACCTCCGTCGATGTCCTGAAGGAAACCTCTGAGACCGTTCCCTATGCTTTGGTCAAGCTCACCCCCGAGACAATCGACATTCTCGCGGCTTACGAGCCAAAGGGCCTTGCCGGCACCTTTACCGACCGGCGGCCATCGTCAGACATCAAGTTCGGAATCGGCGATATTGTCGCCGTCACCATCTTCGAGGCGGCGGCGGGCGGCTTGTTCATCCCGTTGGAGGCGGGCGTGCGTCCCGGCAACTTCGTGAATCTGCCGGAACAGGTGATCGATAACGACGGCAATATCAGCATACCCTTCGCCGGAACGATCCGGGCCGCCGGACGCACCAACGTCCAGGTTCAAGACGCGATCGTTGAAAAGATCAAGAACCGCGCGATCGAGCCGCAAGCCGTTGTGACCCTATCGCAGCAGCGGACCTCGCTGATCAGCGTCGTCGGCGAAGTGAACACTCCGCTTCGATTCGCCGTTCCCGCCACCGGCGCGGGAGACCGCATTCTCGACGCTATAACGCGGGCGGGCGGCATCCGAGGACAAGGTTATGAAACCTGGGTCATGCTGGAACGAGACAAGCGCCGGGCTACGGTGCCGTTCGAAAATCTGGTGATGAACGCTTCGAACAATATTTATATCCAGCCAGGCGATCGGATCTATGTCTATCGCGAGCAGCAGAAATTCCTCGCCTTCGGCGCGACCGGCGCGATCGACTCTCTTGGCTCGCAAGGCGAATTCAATTTCGACGCTTGGCGGATCAATCTCGCCCAAGCGGTGGCCAAGGCCGGTGGGCTGCAAGACGCGCGCGCGGACCCAGGCGCCGTATTTCTCTATCGGAGGGAGCCTAGAGAGGTCGCAAAACTGCTTGGCGCGGACGTGAACCGGTTCCAAGGCGACCTTGTTCCGATCATTTTCCAAGTCAGCTTCCGCGATCCCGGCGGTTATTTCCTCGCCACGCGGCTGCAAATGCGCAACCAGGACATTATCTTCGTCGCCAACGCCGCCGAAGTCGAAGTCAACAAGTTCTTGTTCTTCTTGAATAACGTCTCGGTAACCGCAATCAATGCGGCCGACACCGCCACAGCCTCCTCGGTCGCGCGAGCCGCTCTGCGCGGCAAGACCTTGGTCACGCCGGCGACGCCGTCGACGTCGGTTACGACGCAGGTCGGCACGACCACGGTTCAGACGGTGCGCTGATCGCGCGGCGATCGACGCGGCCCAGCCAGAGACCGCAAAGGCAAAGTCCGGCGTTTGTCAAAAGGGTTGGCGCGAGGCCATCGCCGTCTCGCCAACCATTGGCTATCCATAAGTCGTCTGGGCGCAATCATCGAACGAATCGGCTCACGCCAATCCCGGACGGGGCCCCCGCGACTCGAATAAGAAGATAGCGAAGCGCGATTTGTCACAGCGGCAAAGGCTGCGACACCTCATTGAAACGAATGGAAACCATAGGTTGGCCCTCCGTCGGTCGTAAGGGCAATCGCCTCTCGACTTATTTTCGTCCAATCAGGTGTCAAATCTCTATGCCGCCATCCGCCAATGCAAACTCAAAACGCAAGATCCTGATTTACGGCATCAATTATGCCCCTGAAATGATCGGCGTCGGCCGCTTTACAGGCGAAATCGGCGCCTATCTGGCCGAGCGCGGCTATGATGCGGCGGTAGTCACGGCGCCGCCGCATTACCCCGGCTGGCGCGTCGCTCCGCCATTTCGCGCTCTGCGCTATGCGAGCGAAATGCGCGATGGGGTCAAGGTTTTGCGCTGCCCGCTTGTGCTTCGCACCGAGATGCGCGGGATCTGGCGCCTCGTGGCGCCGGCCAGCTTCGCCTTGAGTTCCGCGCCCGTGGCGCTCTGGCGAATCGTCCGAACCCGGCCAGCCCTCGTTCTATGCATCGAGCCGACATTATTCGTCGCTCCCGTCGCGCTTCTCGCCCGACTTTTCGGCGCGCGCGTCATTCTCCATGTGCAAGACCTTGAAATCGATGCCGCCTTCGCGGTCGGTCATCTGAAAGGGGGCTGGCTAAAGAGCTGCGTCGCGAAAGCCGAATCCTGGCTGCTCCGGCGATTTACTGGCGTGATCACGATTTCCGGACAAATGCGCAAACGCCTGATCGCCAAGGGCGTCGAGCCGAGCCGGATCGGCATCGTCCGCAACTGGGTCGACTTAGGCAAAATCAAACCCCTCGACGGGCCAAATGGATTCCGCCGCGAGCTTGGCTTGAGCGATGCCGATTTCGTGATTCTCTATGCCGGCAATGTCGGCGCGAAACAGGCTCTCGAAGTCGTTCTCGACGCGGCGCGGCTGCTCGCCGGCAAGCCCAACCTGCATTTCGTCATTGCTGGAGACGGCCCCGAAAAGCAGCGCCTCATGCGCGATTATGCTGACCTGCGCGCCGTCCATTTCCTGCCGCTGCAGCCGGAAGCGCGGCTTTGCGAACTGTTGAACCTAGCCAATCTGCATGTGTTGCCGCAGAGCCAGGGAGCCGCCGATCTGGTGCTGCCCTCGAAACTCGGCGGAATGCTTGCCAGCGGAAAGCCCGTTCTTGCGACGGCCGATGCGGGGACCGAACTTTTCGAGGTCTTGAACGGGGCGGCCATCCTTGTCCCGGCCGGCGATAGCGTCGCGATGGCGGCCGAGATCGGGCGCCTCCTCTCCGAGGGCGGTCATCCGGCGCTGGGGGATGGGCGCAAGCTCGCCCAGATTTTTGAGCGCAAGGCCTGTCTCGAACAGTTTTGCGCCTGCCTCGAGGCTACCGCCGAATAAGGATGGCTGGCTTTCCCTTCAGCGCGGCTTTCTTAGAAGGCCTTGAAGGCGATAATCGTCCTGGTGTCGAGAATGCCTGGAATAACGTGGAGTCTCTCGCCGATGAACCGGCCGATGTCGACCTCCTTGCCGACATAGAATTTGGCGAGGATATCGTAGCTGCCCGCGATCGAATAGATCTCCGATGCGATTTCGGCTTGAGCGAGAGCATTGGCGACCTCATAGGTGCGGCCGAGCGCGCACTTGATTTCAACGAAAAAAATCTGCATCAGGCTGTCCTCGCCATCGACCGCGGCGCATCATATTAGAGCATTTCCGAGCGAAATGGATACCGGTTCGCGTTAAGAAAATGCGACAAAACAAAGACCTAGAGCTGCTTTCTGATTCCGCCGAAACGGAAAGCGCTCTATCCGACATCTGGCTGCGAATGACCTTGAAATCGGCCGTCAGCGAGAGATTAAGGAAAGTCTGATGTGCGGGCGTTTCGCCATCACCTTGCCGCCCGAGGCGATGCGGAGCTTTTTCCGCTATGTCGAGCAGCCGAATTTTCCGCCGCGCTATAATATTGCCCCGACGCAGCCGGTTCCAATCCTACGCGCCGCGTTCGATTCGAGAGGGAGAATCGAGCGGCGCCTCATCCTTGTCCGATGGGGATTCATCCCGCAATTCGTCAAGGATCCCAAACAATTCCCTCTCATTGTCAATGCCAGAAGCGAAACGCTCTTGACCAAGGCGAGCTTCAGGAGCGCCTTCAAGCGCCGCCGCTGCCTTTTCATTGCCGATGCATTCTATGAATGGCGCCGGCCCGCCAAAACAGCGAAAGCCGGCAGACCCTATCTCTTTCACCGCCAGGACGGCGCGCCCTTGGGCCTGGCCGGTCTGTGGGAAACCTGGACAGGTCCGAATGGCGAGGAGCAGGATACCGCCTGCATCATCACGACGGCCGCCAATGGCGCGACCGCCGCCATCCATGAACGCCTTCCCGCGATCCTCGAATCGGCTGATATCGACATTTGGCTCGATCCGGATGAAATTCGCGCGGATGAGGCTTTCGGATTGCTGCGACCGCCCGAGAACGACGTCCTCTCGTTTTTTGAAATCGGCCCGGAAGTGAACAAAGTCGCCAATGATTCGCCGCAGGTGCAAATGCCGGCCGCTCCATCCGCCGCGCAAGGCGCGAAGCCAATATGCACAAAGACCGCCGCAACGCGCATGAACAAGGCGCAAGGCCTTCTGTTTTGATCGATCGAACCTTCAAGCGGCGCTCGCGCCAAACTTCCGCGCAGCGAGCGCCCATGGCGGCGGGATCCAATCGGATCGATTCATCTGATTGAAAAGAAATCGCTCCGATTCAAAGAATCAAAGCCGGTCGGATGGCTCCCTGAGCAGGACTCGAACCTGCGACCGATCGATTAACAGTCGATTGCTCTACCAGCTGAGCTATCAGGGATCGCGCGAAGCGAGTGGATGGGCATATAGCAAGCTTGCCGCGGCTTTGCAAAGCGGTAATCTTCGCCGCGTCGCGCGCGACGAGCCCGCCGCCCGACGCCATGACGAGCCGAGGCCTCGGTCGGCTCCTCCTTTGCTTTTCGAGAAGCATTTCTTGCGCCCGCGCGGCTTCCTTTGCTATAGCCTCTCGGGCGCAGGCTTTGATGCTCGTCGCACGGAGGCCTCGTGGCGGAGTGGTTACGCAGAGGACTGCAAATCCTTGCACCCCGGTTCGATTCCGGGCGAGGCCTCCAACCTCCGCCACTTTCGTTCTTCGCTCGCGTCCTTTGCGCGGATTTTTCGACGCGCCGCCGTCATCGCTCCGGGAAGGGCTTAGCTTGAGACAGCACGCCTCGCGCGACATGATCCCGCATCGCTGGCGCCGAGCTCTTCTCGCGTTCGCCCTGCCCCTCGCGACGCTCCTCATTCCCAGCGCGACGCGCGCGGCCGGTCCGGCTGACCCCGCGAGCATGGCGGTGAGCGTCGTCAAGGCGAAAGCCGCGTGTTTCGTCGACACTTTACAATTGAGCGGCATTGTCGCGCCGCGCGATGAGGTCCTCGTGCGCCCCGACGCCGAGGGGCTTCAGGTCGCCCAGATTCTCGTCGAAGATGGCGCCTGGGTCGGAGTCGGCCAGCCGCTCGCTCAACTGGTGCGGCCGGACTGGATGCCTGGCGCGCCGGCCAAGGCGACGCTGACTGCAGGCGCGAAGGGCGTTTTGACCTATCGTCAACTGCCCGTTGGGATGCCGGTCTCCGCCCGCGGCGAGGCGATGTTTCGCATTATTCGCGATGGCGAACTGGAGCTTGTCGTCGACCTGCCGCAGGCTGCGCTCGCAAAGGTCAAACCAGGCCAAACCGCCCACATCGAAACGCTGGATTCGGTTGAAATCGCCGGAACGGTCCGGCTGATTCTTCCCGAGATCGACCCCCGGACGCAAGTCGGGCGCGCCCGCATCCAGATGCGCGGCAATGCCGGCGCAAAGCCCGGCGCCTTCGCGACGGTCGCAATCGACACCGGGCGCAGTTGCGGCGCCGCGGTTCCGCTTTCCGCCATCCTCTATGGGCCGCAAGGCTCGATCGTGCAGGTCGTGCGCGACAACCGCATCGAGACGAGGCGGGTGAGCGTCGGCCTCCTCGAGGGTCATGACGCCGAGATCCGCGAGGGGCTCGCCGCTGGCGACACAGTCGTCGCCCGCGCCGGCTCCTTCCTGCGCGAAGGCGATCTTGTGCGGCCAATGCCGTAAGCTCTGCACAACCCCTGCTGGCGCTGCGAATTCCCGCCGATTGCGGCGGAGCTCAAATAATCGCCCCATTCGCACGTCGTCCGCGCCGCCAGGGATTTCTTAGAGGCGGATGGCGTGAGGACGAGATCCTGCGCTAAAAATTGCAAAAATACGGAGAAAGAGCATGATCGATTCCGCGATCATGCTCCGGAGGCTATCTTGTGAGCGTGCAAACATTTCAGGTAAGCGAAGACGAAGAGGGGATGCGCCTCGACCGCTGGTTCAAGCGGCGGATTCCCTCGCTCTCGCTGTCGCATTTGAACAAGATCGTGCGAACCGGCGAGGTCCGCGTCGACGGCGCCCGGGTCAAAACGGCGACGCGCCTTGCCCAGGGCCAAAACGTGCGCGTGCCGCCTTTGAATCTCGCCGCGCCGGCTGTGACCGCAGCGCCTGAGATTTCGCAAGCCGATCAGCGCGCTCTCCGCGACATGATCCTTTACGAAGACAGCGACCTCATCGTCCTCGATAAGCCTTACGGCCTCGCCGTCCAGGGCGGCTCCGGAATGACGCGGCATATCGATGGGATGCTGGCTTCGCTGCCCAATGAGCGCGGCGACCGGCCGATGCTCGTTCATCGTTTGGATCGCGACACGTCCGGGGTCCTGCTCGTCGCCAAGACGCGCCGGATCGCCGCCGATCTTGGCGCCATATTCCGCTCGCGCCAGGCCCGCAAAATCTATTGGGCGCTGGTCGAAGGCGTGCCCAAGCCGCCGCAAGGGCGCATCTCACTTTATCTGGCGAAGGGCGAAGGCATGGGCGGCGAGAGGGGCGAAGCGCGGCCGGCCGGCCAGGGCGCCGAAGCGCGGGCGAAACTCGAAAAAATGCGGGTGGCGAGCCACGGCGAGGAGGATGCGCGCCATTCGGTGACCTATTACGCCACAGTCGACAAAGTCGCGCCGCGGCTGGCCTGGCTGTCGATGAAGCCGATCACCGGGCGCACGCATCAATTGCGCGCCCATGCCGAGGCGATTGGCCATCCGATCATCGGCGATCCCAAATATGGCTTGAAGCCGAAGAACGACCCGCGCCGCAACGATCCGCTGCGCACGATCCCCGACTCCGTCGAACGCAAGCTGCATCTCCTGGCGCGTCGCTTGATTCTGCCGCATCCGCGCGGCGGCGCGCTCGACGTCACCGCCCCCTTGCCGCCGCATATGCAGCGCTCGTTCGACCTGTTCGGCTTCGACGCCAAACAATATGATCCGATCGAGAACGCGCCAGAGTGAATGATTGGTCAGGATTCGCAAGGCGCGCCCGGCTCGTCGGGTTCGACCAGGCTCAAGCGGTGGAGGTCGGCGAAGGAGCGCCGCTGATCGTCGATCATGACGGCGTCGGCATAGTGCATGCCGAATAAAATATCGGCGTGGCTATAGATGTGCAGGTCATAGACGAAAGCGCTGAGCGCGTGGTCGCGCGCCTCGATTGTCATGAACAGTTGCGCGTCGGCCTGCGCCAATTGTTCGGCGTCATAGCCATAGAGGGGGCTCTTGGCGTCAATATGATGCATCAAAGTCCAGGTCAGCGGAAAGAAGGGGCGGCTGGAAATCGACAAATGGAGTTCGTGCAAATGCCGAAAAGATTGGCCTTCGGCGGTCTTTTCGTACAACAGCACGCCAAGCCGCGCGGAGGCATGGGTGAGCAGGGTCAGGCGGCCATTGGCTATCCGAAGCATGAGGGTCGGCGAACGGTTATGGCTGGTGATGACCGCCTGCTTGGCGTAGAGGATTTTTGGCCTAGGCCTCGAGAAACGAATGAAGACGAGACCTGTCATGATCGCAGTGAAGGCCATTCCGCAAACGATCTCCACGGTTGAAACCGCGTGGCCATAGGGCGTCACCGGCGCCATGACCCCGTAACCGACCGTCGCCAAAGTCTCGATGCTGAAAGAAAAGGCGTCGAAGAAGGAGCCCGGCCGCGCATTGGCGATGCACCCTGGGCTCGCGAGATAGAACAAGGCGAAGACTGTGTTGATGGCGAGTTCCGCGCCGACGAAGGCGAGGGCGAAGTCTCTCCAGCTCAAATCGATCGCAATATGGTAGGGGTCGCGCAAATCATAGCGCGACGCGCCATGTTTCACGAGATCATTGCCGCCGAACGCGCTGACCCGCATGGTCGCGGCGCGTTTCCGATAATATTGCGTTCGCGCCGGCGCGGCCTCGCCGGACGTGCCGCCGCCTTCCTCTCCCCTCTTGCGGCCAAACAATTTGGCTTTCTGCGCCATGCGGAAAAACGCGCTCACTTTTCGCGCGGAGCGTCGTAGCAGGCGCTGGGAAGGCTCGGGAGATTAAACTTGACCGGCTCGCCGCATTTGTCGCAGCCCGCCAGAGCGAGGCCCATAAGGATGAAACTGGCCATGGGAAACGCAATCCGCCGCATCGTGTTGCTCCTAAAATCCCTCTTGCCTTACCACGCCGGCCATCCGACCGCACGCGCTCGCCTCTGATCGCCCTCTGCATCCTTCAGGGAAAATCGCCAACCCAAGACGCGCATCCAGCGCCTTTTCGCGGACTGGCGCGGCGACGGCTATTGAAAAGCCTGAAAATCGGACCTCGGAATCGATTAAGCAGAGTCTTGACCATTGCCATCGGCTTCGAATAGCCTCCCGCAGCAACCTACAATTGCGCCATCGTTCAGATTCCCCGCCCAAATCGATCCGCCGACGGGCGATTTTCTGGCGCATGGACCAATAACATTTTCACGGAGGACGCCATGAAAAAAGCTCTCATTACGCTCACCCTCGGATTGCTCTGCACGCCGGCATTTGCCGATGAGCAGGCATGCGACATAGCGGCGGCGACCGTAAACAAGGTTCAATCGCAGCTCGCGGTCGTGATCAATCCAGCAAATTATCCGGACAAGAACGGCGGCCTATTCTCGCCCAACCGCATGTGGTCGGCCATCGTCGACCGCAAGGGACAACTTTGCTCGGTGATCAACTCCGGCAATGATCCGTGGCCCGGAAGCCGAGCCATCGCCATCGCCAAGGCCGGCACCGCGAATGATTTCAGCAATAGCGCCCTCGCCTTGTCGACCGCCAATCTCTATGGCCCGACCCAGCCGGGCGGATCGCTTTATGGCCTCAACAATTCGAATCCCTTCAATCCCGATTTCCTGGGTCAAGGATCGCTAGGGCGAGGGAGAGGCCAAACCCCCGGCGGCATCATCACCTTCGGCGGCGGCGTCGCGCTCTATCAAAGCGGCAAGGTCATCGGCGGCCTTGGAGTGAGCGGCGACACGTCCTGCGCGGATCACGCCATCGCCTTTCGCATGCGCCATCTCGCCGCCCTCGACGCATCGATCCCCGGCGGCGTCAAAGCGGACAATATTTCCTATTACCCCACTGCGGCCATCGATCCGAGTCAGTTCAAACAGCCCCATTGCCAGGGGGCCGGGATCGACGTCACTCCCTGACGAGCCTACGGCCAACCGCTGCATTCGATTGGGCTTTGGCCCTTTGACGCCGGCATGAAAGCGAGCGCCTTTCGATTCGAGAGGATTGCGAAGGCGCTCGAGCCGGCGAACTGCGCGGCCGAAGCGCTGCTGGCATCCTAAAGCGTGGCGATCTGACGAAACCCTGATCCCATGCCTGTCTCCCCAACGGCGGCCTCATCCGCTGCGACGACATCGATCCCCTCGACCCGGGCGAGCGGAGGCCCGCGCCAACAGGCTGCGCAGAGCGCCTCGACCGCTTCCGGCTCGCCGAAAAAGACGGCCTCGACGTCGCCATTCGAACGGTTTCTCACCCAGCCCGTCACTCCGCGCCGCTCTGCTTCCCGCACGACCCAGGCGCGATAGCCGACGCCCTGGACTCTGCCGCGAATGGTTGCGCGAACGATTTGTTGCCGGACATTCATGTCGTCTGCTCGCATTCCGTTTGGGAACCGCGGGGTTTGGGTTCGTCCGAAAGCAACGCAACGGACTGCGCCTCACACGGCGATATTATCGATGAGCCGCGTCTTGCCGAGCCTCGCCGCCGCAAGCAGGCGCATCGGGCCATCCTCGCGCCTGGCGATCGGCGCCAGCGTTTGGGCGTCGCGCGCCTCTACATAATCCGCCTCGAAACCAACTGCCGCGATGCTGGCTTTGGCCGCCGCCAACGCCGCGTCAATTGAAATTCCGCTGTTGATGTCAAAAGCGCAGCGGGCCAGGGCGGCATGAAGATTTGGCGCCGCCGCCCGCTCCTGCGCCGACAAATAGATGTTGCGCGAGGACAGAGCGAGGCCGTCCGGTTCGCGAATAGTCGGAGCGCCGAGAATCGCAACATCGATATCGAGGTCGCGCGCCATGCGAGTCACGACTTTGAGCTGCTGATAGTCCTTTTCGCCAAAGATCGCGACATCGGGGCGGCACTGGTTGAGCAGCTTCGCCACGACCGTCGCCACGCCTGAAAAATGCGTCGGCCGGAACCGATCCTCAAGGCCAGCCTCGGCGGGTCCGCCGACGACGATCTTTGTGGCGAACCCCTCCCCATACATTTCCTCGACGCTGGGCGCGAAGAGCGCATCGCCGCCGGCCGCCGCGAACTTGGCGGCGTCGGCCTCAAGGCTGCGCGGATAGTTCTCGAAATCCTCCGTAGGCGCGAATTGCGTCGGATTGACGAAAATCGACATCACGCTCCGACGCGCGCATCTCTTCGCTTCAAGCAGCAGCGCGACGTGTCCGGCATGAAGCGCGCCCATGGTCGGCGTCAAGGCGATTGTTTCGCCTTGCGCCCGCCATTGCGCGACCTGCGCCCGCAGGCTCGCGACGTCGCGCAGGATCGCGACTTGGCTTGCTCCGTCGGCGGCCATGAATGCTCCTTATTTCGTTCGGCAGCCTTATAAGGGCTTATCTCCACGCCCCCAAGCCCGTTAGCCTTGTGGACTTCGCGGCGCGGTCCGCGTATTGCGTGCGAGAAGTTCCGATAGCGAGTGTCCATGGCCCGATCCGTCACGTCCGACTTGACATCGAGCGCGCTCCATTACCACCGTTCGCCGCGTCCCGGTAAGCTCGAGATCCAGGCGACGAAGCCGTTGGGGACGCAGCACGATCTTGCGCTCGCCTATTCTCCCGGCGTCGCCGCCGCCTGTCTCGCAATCGCGGCCGACCCCGCCGCCGCGGCTGAGCTGACCATTCGCCAGAACCTCGTCGCGGTCGTCACCAATGGCACGGCTGTGCTCGGCCTCGGCAACATAGGTCCGCTCGCCGCCAAGCCGGTTATGGAGGGCAAGGCGGTCCTGTTCAAGAAATTCGCCGGAATCGATGTTTTCGACATCGAGATCGCGGAGAACGACGTCGACCGCCTCGTCGACATCATCGCCGCGCTGGAGCCGAGCTTCGGCGGCGTCAATCTCGAGGACATCAAGGCGCCGGAATGTTTCGAGGTCGAGCGCAGGCTGCGCGAGCGCATGTCGATCCCGGTGTTTCACGACGATCAGCACGGCACCGCGATCATCGTCGGCGCGGCGGTTTTGAACGCCATGGAGCTCTCCGGCAAATCCATTGACGCCGTCAAGATCGTGACCTCCGGCGCCGGCGCCGCGGCGCTGGCCTGTCTTGATTTTCTCGTCGAACTCGGCGCCAAGCGCGAGAATATTTTCGTCACCGACATCGAAGGCGTCGTCTACAAGGGCCGCGCGGCCTTGATGAACGCCCGCATGGAGGTCTATGCGCGGGACACTAACGCCCGCGGTCTCGCGGATGTCATTGGCGGCGCCGATGTTTTTCTCGGCCTTTCGGCCGGCGGCGTCCTAAAGCCGGACATGGTGAAGGAGATGGGCGAGCGGCCCCTGATCATGGCGCTCGCCAATCCGACGCCCGAAATCGAGCCGGAGGCAGCGATCTTGGCGCGGCCGGACGCGATGATCTGCACCGGGCGCTCCGACTATCCCAATCAAGTCAATAACGTCCTTTGTTTTCCTTATATTTTTCGCGGCGCCCTGGATGTCGCCGCCTCGACCATCAATGAGGCGATGAAACTCGCCGCCGTGCGGGCGATCGCGCAATTGGCGCATGAGCCGCCCTCCGACGTCGTCGCCAGGGCCTATGGCGGACAGACCCGCCGTTACGGCAATGACAGCCTCATTCCTTCGCCCTTCGATCCGCGCCTGATCCTGCGCATTGCTCCCGCCGTCGCCAGAGCGGCCATGGCGAGCGGCGTCGCGAGAAAGCCGATCGCCGATTTCACCGCTTATGAAGAAACGCTGTCGCGCTTCGTGTTCCGCTCCGGCTTCATCATGAAGCCCCTGCTGCAGGCCGCCAAGGCCGACCCCAGGCGCGTCATTTACGCGGAAGGCGAGGATGAGCGGGTGCTTCGCGCAATCCAGACCATCGTCGAGGAAGGCATCGCGAAGCCGATTCTCATCGGCCGCCCAAAAGTCATCGAAACGCGGCTCGAGCGGTTCGGTCTCTCGGTGCGCCCCGGGCGCGATTTCGAGCTGGTCAATCCGCAGGACGATCCGCGCTATCGCGACTATGTCGCCACCTATCTCGCCTGCGCCGGACGGCGCGGGATCACCCCGGACGCCGCGCGCACCTTGGTGCGGACCAATTCGACCGTGATCGCGGCGATCGCCGTGAAGCGCGGCGATGCCGATGCGATGCTCTGCGGTCTCGACGGGCGCTTCAAATCCCGCCTGCGCCACATCAGGGACATCATCGGTCTCGTTCCTGGCGCGACCGAATTTTCCGCGATGAGCCTGATGATCACCAGCAAGGGCGCCTTTTTTCTCACGGATACCCACGTCCGGCATGATCCCGCCGCATTCGAGATCGCGGAAATGGCGCTGATGTGCGCCCGCCATGTACGGCGGTTCGGCCTGGAGCCGAAGATCGCCCTCGTATCGCATTCGGATTTCGGTTCGGACGAGGCGCCCTCCTCCGTGAAAATGCGCGAGGCGCTGGAAATTCTGCGCAAACGCGCGCCCGAACTCGAGGTCGACGGCGAAATGCAAGCCGACACCGCTTTGTCTCAAGCGATCAGAGACCGCGTGCTGCCCTCTTCGCGCCTGACCGGCGAAGCGAATGTCCTCGTCATGCCCAATCTCGACGCGGCCAATATCGCCTATACGATGACGATGGTCATAGCAGACGCCCTGCCGGTCGGCCCGATCCTGATCGGAGCCGCAAAACCGGCCCATATTCTGACGCCTTCGACGACGACGCGGGGCATCGTCAACATGACCGCCGTCTCTGTCGCCGAAGCGCAGGGAGAGAGCCAGAGCGCGGCCTCGGACGCCGCTCCCGTGACCCACTTGGTTTAAGCGCGCCGATCGAGCCGCGATCTTTCTCGCGCAATCGATTCAATGCGCCGGGACGTCTGGCCACCAGTTCGCTTTTCTGCTAGTGCTTTTGCTATGCACAATCGGCGGAGCGATCCGCTGGAGCTGCAAGTAATTTGCAAACAATTTTAAAGGTATTTGCCGCGAATGACTTCAAAAAAGGTCGCCTTGATCACTGGCGTCACGGGGCAGGACGGCGCCCTCCTCGCCGAACTCCTTCTGTCGAAAGACTACATCGTGCATGGGGTGAAGCGGCGGTCGTCGCTGATCAACACCGATCGCGTCGATCATCTCTACCATGATCCGCATGAATCGGATGTTGGCTTCTTCCTGCACTATGGCGACCTCACCGATTCGACCAATCTCATCCGAATCGTCCAGGAGGTCCAGCCCGATGAGATTTACAACCTCGCCGCGCAAAGCCATGTGCAGGTGAGTTTCGAAACGCCGGAATATACCGCGAACTCCGATGCTGTCGGCGCGCTGCGGATTCTGGAGGCGATCCGAATCCTCAATCTCGGCGCGAAAACGCGCTTCTACCAAGCTTCGACATCGGAGCTTTATGGCAAGGTGCAAGCAATCCCGCAAAGCGAGACGACGCCATTTTATCCGCGCTCTCCCTATGCCGCCGCCAAGCTCTACGCCTATTGGATCACGGTCAATTATCGCGAAGCCTATGGAATGCACGCCTCGAACGGCATCCTGTTCAACCATGAAGGGCCGACCCGGGCGGAGACCTTCGTCACCCGCAAGATCACCCGCGCCGTCGCCGCGATCCATCTGGGCCTGCAGGACAAGCTCTTCTTGGGCAATCTCGACGCCAAGCGCGACTGGGGCCATGCCCGCGACTATGTAGACGGAATGTGGCGCATTCTGCAGCAGCCTGAAGCGGATGATTACGTTCTTGCGACCGGGGAGGCCCATACGGTTCGCGAATTCGTCGAACGCTCCTTCGCCGAGATCGGCGTCGAAATCGGCTGGAAGGGGACCGGGGTCGACGAGCGCGGCTTCGACGCCAAGACCGGCAAATGCCTCGTCGAAATCGATCCTCGATACTTTCGTCCGACCGAGGTCGATCTGCTCCTTGGCGATCCCACCAAAGCGTTCCAGAAGCTCGGTTGGAAGCATACGACCACTTTCCCGCAGCTCGTGTCGGAAATGGTCGCCAGTGATCTGATCGTGATGAAAAAGCGCGGCCGGGTCTAAGGAGGCGTCATGACCACGTTTTCGGCTAAAGCCGGCGCCAAGCGGCGGATCTGGGTCGCCGGGCATCGCGGCATGGTTGGCTCGGCCATCCTGCGCCGGCTCGCCAGGGAGGGCGCCGAAGTTCTCACCGCCGGCCGGGAGGAGCTCGATCTGCGCGAACAGGACGCCGTGCGGAGATGGGTGGCGCGGGAACGGCCCGATGTCATCATTCTGGCGGCGGCCAAGGTTGGCGGCATTCTTGCCAATGACACCTACCCGGCTGACTTCTTGGTCGAAAATCTCGTCATCGAGACAAATGTCATCCAGGCCGCGCATCAGGCCGACGTCGAAAGGCTGGTCTTTCTCGGATCGTCGTGCATCTATCCTAAATTCGCGCCGCAGCCGATCAAGGAAGAGGCGCTGCTGACCGGGCCGCTCGAACCGACCAACGAGTGGTATGCGATCGCCAAGATCGCCGGGATCAAGATGTGTCAAGCCTATCGGCGCCAATATGGGCGACGCTACATCTCGGTCATGCCCTGCAATCTCTATGGTCAAAACGATAATTTCGACCTGTCGACGAGTCACGTGCTGCCGGCCCTCATTCGCAAGTTCCACGAGGCCAAGGAGGCCGGCAAGAGTGAAGTGGTCGTGTGGGGCACAGGGACGCCTTTGCGGGAGTTCCTCTATGTCGACGACCTGGCCGACGCCGTCGTGTTCTTGATGGACCGCTACGACGGCGACGAACCGATCAATTGCGGCGCTGGCTCGGACGTGACCATTCGCCATCTCGCCGAGACGATCGGCCGCGTCGTCGGCTTCGAAGGAAGCCTCGTCTTCGACGCCGGCAAGCCTGACGGCACTCCGCGCAAACTCATGGATTCAGGGCGGCTGGCCGCCCTCGGCTGGCAGCCGAAGACAAAGCTCGAAGACGGCATCGCTGAAGTCTATCGATGGTTTCTTCAAGAGAAAAAACCTACCCTCGCCGCGGTTTGAGGCGGCTCTTCCGCGCGGCTCCCTACGCTTGAAAATGCTCTAGCGTTGCTTTACTCTGCCAAGAGGAAAATTGCCGGTCGCCTCCGCCATGGCGAGGGCGTTTTCTTTCCCTTTTCTCTCGACAGACGATGTCAATGTTTATTGCGCTCGGCATTCTTCTTGGCCTTGTCAGTCTTTGTCCAGCTCTCCTCACCGTGGAAGGGCGCCTCCTGCCTTCCCTCGTTCCCCTGCTTGTGGCGAGCGGTCTCATGATCGTTTCAACAAGCACGCCGGCCGGCGAGGCGCAGCGCCTGGCCAGACTCATCAGGCCTTTTGCGATCGGCGCGGTGGTTCCGGCAATCTGGATCTGCCTCCAAATGCTTCCTCTGCCCGCATGGCGCGCCGAGCCATGGGCGGGCGTTTTGGATTTGGCGAATCCGGTGTGGGCGAGCGTCGCCGCCGGATTCCGCCATAGCGTTGCGGGCAGCATCAGCGTCGACATCGGCGCGACAGCCATGGCCCTCGCCCGCTATCTTTCGCTTGTCGGCGCCGTCCTTCTCTCGGCCGCCGTCGCAATCAATCGCGATCGCGCCGAAGCTGTCTTGGTCGGTTTGACCGCCGTGACCGCTCTGATCGCTTTTGTCGTCGCTTGCGCCGAGATTTTCGGGGCAAGCTTCCCCACGGCGCGGGCCGAAGCCCTCGATTGCGCTTGTCTCGGGATCATTCTTTCCGCCGCCTGCGCCGCTCTCGTGTTCGAGCGCCGTGAATCGCGCAGAACCAAGCCAGGGCAGCGCGAAGCCAATTTCCTTGGGGCCATCGCCTGCGCGGCCGCCTTTCTCATCTGCGCGATCGCCCTCATCGCGGCCCGATCAGGCTCGCTTATTTTTGCGGCGAGCTGCGGGTTCTGCATGTTCGGCGCGGTCATTCTCGTCCGGCGCCTCGATCTGGGCGCCTGGGGCGCCGCCGCGATCGGCGTGACCGCGAGCGTGATCGCAATCGCATTGGCGGCAGGCGCCGCCGGTTACAGTTCGGACCCCCGTCTGGCCTTCGTCAAAAAAGACCCGGCATCGGTCGAGTTGACGCAACGCATGCTGACGGACGCGCCCTTTGCCGGCGCCGGCGCCGGAACATTCGGGGCGTTGCTGCCCATCTATCAGCCCGCCGCTCCCGAGACGGGCGAACTCGACGCCGTAACCGCGGCCGCCAAAATCTCGATAGAAATGGGCAGACCCTTCCTCTGGGCCGCGGTCCTCGCCGCGGCGATGATCGTGCTTTCGCTTCTGCGCGGGGCGGCGAGTCGCGGCCGCGATTCTTTCTATTCCGCGGCGGGGGCGGCTTGCGCCATTACGCTGATCGTCCTCGCCTTCGTCAATGTGGGCCTGTTCGGCGCGGCGCTTCCTCTCCTTGCAAGCGTCATTCTTGGCCTTGCCATAGCCCAGTCGCACGGCCAAGCGTCGACTTGAAGCGGCGCAAGGCGCAACTCGATCTGTGATTGCGCGTTAAAGATCGCGCCGCAGCCCATCGCCGCCCGCCGTTGATTTTTCTGTCTGTTGGGATTAGTCCTCATTTGAAATCAGCGCCGGCAAGGCTTGTCCTTGCGATCGCACACGTCATGGGAAGTAAAGGTCATGTCATACCATTTGATGCAGCTTCACGCTCCTTTACTCAGGCAAACGATCGTCGCCGCTGGCGTCTGCCTCTTCGCGTCGCAGGGATTGGCGCAGCGCGCGGATACCCCGTTCGTGGGCCTCGCCGGTTATTGGAGCGGCGGCGGCTCCATCACCTTGGCGAATGGCGCCAGTGAAAGGATTCGCTGCAAGGCGACCTATGCAGTTCATTCGAGCGGCAGGGCCATGAATCAAAGCCTGCGTTGCGCAAGCGACAGCTACAAACTCGAAATCACCAGCAATATCCTTTACGACGGCGGCGCGGTGTCCGGCTCTTGGAGCGAGGCGACCCGCAATGTATCGGGAAATATTTCCGGCCGCGCCAGCAGCGCGGAGATTCAGGCGAGGGTCGCCGGCGGCGCCTTCACGGCGAGCCTCGATGTTCGGACCCGCGGAAGCAGTCAGTCGGTGACGATAAGGCCGCAAGGCGGCACCAACGTGACAGGCGTGTCGATCACGCTGCGCAAGGGATGAGGCTCAAGCGCGTCGCCGGTTAGAGCATGATACCGAAAAGTGGAAACCGGTTTTTCGGACGACGCCATGCTCTAACTCTTTGAGGAGAGGCGGATTCAGACCTTAGACGAGATCGCGTTGCGATTCCGTCCAAAATCATCCGGCTCTAGGGGTGGCGAGGCGTTTTTTCCACATCGCAAGCTGGCCGCCAAGCCTGCGCAGAAACATGGCGGTCGGCCGCAGAATCAGAAGGTCGGCGACAAGCGCCGCGATCATCGCGAAGGCGCTCAGCCATCCGAACAGGCGCAACGACGGCAGGTCGGAAAAAATCGTGACCGCCAATCCACACGCCAGCACCACCGATGTCAGGATCAAGGCGGGGCCGACAAGCACGGTCGCGCGTTCGACCGCGTCGCCTGGATCCGCGCCGGGCTTGTCCTCAAGACGCAGCCGATTGAGGAAATGGATCGTCGCGCTCAATCCGAGCCCGAACGAGACCGTTAGCGCGACGACGCTCGCAAATTGCAAGCCTTGTCCCATGGCGTGAAGCGCCGCGCCCGACGCCACGACAGGAAAAATCCCCGGCAGGATGCTCGCCAGCAAGACAACGAACGAGCGGAAGGCGACGCCAATAAAAATCGCGACGAAAACAAATTCGAGGGTCAAGCCGCGGTTCAATTTTCCAATCATCGCGGCGCTGTTGCGCGCGGCGATCGCCGACAGACCGGTCACTGCAATGGCGTAGCCTGCATGGGCGGCGCGCACCTCATTGAGCGATTTGTCGAGCGCGTCGACGACTGGCACAAGCTGGCTCGCGTCGGCGTCCGCGATCCGGCCGGAGATCACGACGGCGTCGCGGTCGGCGGAGATAAAGCGCCGCGTCAGATGTTCTGGCAGCATGTCGACATATTGCTTCAGGACCGCGACATCCGAGCGGCCGATCTTTTCCATGAGCCAGCGCCGCAATGTTTCGAGCGACCAGACATTACCGACGCCTGCCTGTTTTTCGA
Organism: Methylocapsa aurea; assembly: GCF_000746085.1. Taxonomy (GTDB): domain Bacteria; phylum Pseudomonadota; class Alphaproteobacteria; order Rhizobiales; family Beijerinckiaceae; genus Methylocapsa; species Methylocapsa aurea. Next base: position 103,503 of record NZ_JQKO01000009.1, read on the forward strand.
GAATCGCATGCGTCCTGGCGATCGCGTCAAGGGTTTGCGGCGCAAAGAGCGAGGCGCCTTTGGGAAACTCGATCAAGACATCGATCGGATTGGCGCCGGTAAGTTTGGCGTCGAGACGGCCGCTGGCCGCGACGGCCTGCTGCTTGTCGGGCACCTGATCGGCGAGCTTGTATCTTGGCTCGAGGCTGGCGTAGGCGACGCCTAGGCCGCCAACCACGACAAGGCCGATGAGACTATAGAGTCCCGGCCGGCTGACCATGCGGGCGGCGATCCAGGCGCAAAAACGGCGCAGGATGTCGACGCCAAAGTCGCCGCCGCCGCCAATCTTCGCCGCGAAAGCCGCCTCGCGGCGCAGGAGCAGAACTCCGAGCAAGGGCATCAGCACCAGAACCGCGACCAGGGCGATGAGGGTGGCGATCAGGCCAGCCTCGCCAAAGGTCCGGATCAATTCGGAATCGGAAAACAGCAAGGCCAGAAAAGACAGCGCGGCCGTCGCATGGGTCAGGACGCAGGCCGGCCCGACGATCAGGACCGCGTTGCGCAGAGCCTCGTATTTGCCCTGGCCGGCGAGCAAACGATCGCGGGCGGCGAAGGTCAATTGCATGCTGTCGGAAAAACTGATGACCATGATGAGCGGCGTCATCACGTTAAGAAACATGTTGAGGCGGAAATCGAGCCAGCCAAGCGCGCCGAGCGCCAGCAATATGGCGATCAAAGGCGGCGCCGCCGCTATGATCATGAAGGAGACGCGGCGGAAGAAGAAGATGGCGATCAGACAGCCGGCGACGAAGCCGATGGCGTTATAGACCACTCTATCGCGTTCGACCGCGTTGCGGATCTCGAGCTGCATCACCGGAACGCCGGAGAGCTCGGCTTTCAGACCGGAGCCGGCGAGATCCTCGGCCATTGTCTTGCGAATCTCGCCGACGACATCGCGAAGGCCATTGGTCGCGACAATCGCCTGGTCGAGCGCAAGGACGATCAAGGTGAGTTCGCCGTCCTCCGACATGAGCTTGCCGCGAATGATTTCGTTGCCCCTGACCCGATCGATCAAGGCGTCATAGGCGTCGCCTTCTGGCAATGGATCTGGAAACAGCGGCGCCGGCGTCCCGCCGCCATCGGGCGGCTGGCGCGCGGAGAAGATCGAAATAATGCCGCGCGCGCCGTCGATGAGCTGAAGATCCGTGGCGAGATCGCGCAATTTGTCGAGCGAATCGCGATCGAGCAGCGTCTTGCCTTCGATCACGAGGAGGACGTCGAACTCGCTGGACGGGAAGCGCCGCGTCGCCTCTTCATATTGCTTGAATTCCGGCGTGTCGGAACGGAACAATTGGCTGAGCGAATCGTCGACCTTGATCCTGGCGACGCCAAAGCCGGCGGCGATGGCGAGGGCGAGCGCGACAAGCGCGACCGCCAGGGGGAAGCGCAAAGAAACAAGGCCAATGCGTTCAAAGCCGAGAGCGAGCGCATGCGGCTTCTTTGCGCCTGAAGGAGCAGTTCCGGCCGCGGCTGATGGCTTCGTCCGACCAAAATTTTCAATCGACAAGGGGGACTCCAAATCTCTGCGCGCCGCGCCGATGGCGCCGACAAGAGAGCAGGACGGACATTAGAGCGCTTCGCGATCGGATGGCGTTATCTGATCGAAAAGGAATCGCTCAACTTCAATAAGCTGGAGCATGATCTTATGAGACATCGGATCTATCCGATGTCTAAATGTCGAAAAACCCGCTCGACGCTGTCAGAACATGCTCCGGCGACGCCCAACCGACGCCAATCTGCTTCTTGCTCAAGATCCATGCGCTCAACATGCTTAAAGTATGGTTTTCATAATTGTCGCATCGATCAAATCACACTTTGTTGTTTCTATATTGCGATCGCCTTGGCCTTATCCAAGGCTCCCGCCCCCGAGTGAATGGCCTTGATCGAGATGCTCTGCCCCTCAAGGCGCCGCTACGATGAGGAGTATGCCGATTCGTCACTCTAAACAATGATCTTGGGCGCCGGCGGCGCATCGGGGAATGACCTATATCTGAACCGCTTGAAGACAAGGCGATCGCGCCGCCCCAATGCGCACGGAGATCGAGACCATGGAAAACCCAAGCGACAGAGACCCAGGGGCGGGCGACCAGGGGATGGCGTCCGCGCGCGGCGAAGCCAAACAAAGTTTCTCCTGGAGCGATCCCTTCGATCTCGACAGCCAGCTCAGCGAAGACGAAAGCCTTGTGCGCGGCTCGGCCCGGGCTTTCGCGCAAGAGGTCCTGCTGCCGCGCGTCACCGATGACTATCTCGACGAACGATTCGACCGCGTTATTATGACGAAAATGGGCGAGTTCGGCCTCCTCGGCCCGACAATTCCGCAAGCCTATGGCGGCGCCGGCCTCGGCTATGTCGCCTATGGGCTGGCCGCGCGCGAAGTGGAGCGCGTCGATAGCGGATATCGTTCGGCCATGAGCGTGCAATCGTCCCTGGTGATGCACCCGATTCACGCCTATGGCTCCGAGGATCAACGCCGAAAATATCTGCCCCGGCTGGCGCGCGGCGAATGGATCGGCTGTTTCGGCCTGACGGAGCCTGAGGCCGGCTCCGATCCGCAGGGGATGCGCGCGCGCGCGGAAAAGACCTCCCGAGGGTATCGCCTCACGGGCGCCAAGACCTGGATCACCAATAGTCCACTCGCCGATATTTTCGTGGTCTGGGCGAAATCTGCGGCGCACGACAATGCGATCCGAGGCTTCCTGCTGGAGCGCGGCATGGCTGGGCTGACCACGCCGACGATCGGACAAAAGCTCTCCCTTCGCGCCTCGGCCACCGGCGAAATCATCATGGACGGGGTCGAGGTCCCAGAACAAAATCTTTTGCCCAACGCCTCGGGCCTCAAAGGGCCTTTCGGCTGCCTGAACCGCGCCCGCTATGGCATCGCTTGGGGGACGATGGGGGCGGCGGAGGCCTGTTTCGAAGCCGCGCGCGCCTATAGCCTGGACCGCAGGCAGTTCGGCCGGCCGCTCGCCGCCAATCAGTTGATCCAAAAAAAGCTCGCCGATATGGAAACCGAGATCGCGCTCGGACTTCAGGCGGCGCTGCGCATCGGCCGCCTGTTCGAAGAAGATCGGCTGACGCCTGAAGCAATTTCGCTGGTCAAGCGCAATAATAGCGGCAAGGCGCTCGACATCGCCCGCATGGCGCGCGACATGCACGGCGCAAATGGGATTTCGGCCGCATTCCATGTCATGCGCCATCTCGCCAATCTCGAAACGGTGAACACCTATGAGGGAACGAGCGACATTCATGCGCTCATTCTCGGCCGCGCGATCACCGGCATCCAGGCGTTCTCGTAATAGCGCCTGTTCCTGTCCTTCCGTCTTTTGCCTTGGCACGCGGCCTGCTGGATTGATCCAAGCGATGCCGACCGCCGCCGAACCCGCATCATTTCGGGCCAACCGGCGCATTGGGACGGACCGAAACGGGACATGGAGGCCAAAATGAGACAGAAGGGAACCCGCGACCTGTTCGCTTATTGGAACGGCCTGCGGCGCGGCCGCGCCGCGCCCGAGCGCGCCGAGATCGATCCCGCGGCGATCCGCCATGTTCTCGCCGACACATTCATGCTTGAGGCGGACAGGGCGGAAAAATTTCCGTTCCGCCTTTCTGGAACGCGGGTCAACGCTCTTTTCGACGCTGAATTGAAGGGCCGCTCCTTCATCGATCTCTGGCGTCCGAAGGAGGCCCAGAACATGCCGGCCCTCCTCCTCAACGTCATCGACTCGGCCTGTCCGATTTTCGCCAGGATCGCCGCTGGACCCGAGGGTTATGGACTAACGGAGCTCGAGCTCTTGCTCTTGCCGATCCATCATCACGGCAAGGCGCAAGCGCGCATCCTTGGCCATATTGCTTGCCCCGACCAGCCGAGCTGGCTCGGACTGCTGCCGGCGCAACATCTTGTCTTGCGCGCGCTTCGCGTTGTTCGCGACGAGGCGGCTACGGACCCATCCATGATCCAATCGAGACGCGCCGAACCGCCGATCTCCTGGGCCGCCAATTCTTGGGCCGCCAGTTCTTGGGCGGCCAAGACGCATCTTTTTGTCCAGCGCGGCCATTTGCGCATCTATCCGGGCGGGCGCCGGGACGAACCGATCGCGACCTGACTGGCAATCCTTTCCAGCTATCGTGGCGCGGCTTTTGGCGGATTATTGCGCCAAGACCGCGAGTCCCTTGGCGAACCGTCGCGCATTGGCGACGTAATGCGCCGCGCTTTCGCGAAGGCCCTTCACATCGACTTCGTCGAGTGTGCGCAACACCTTAGCCGGACTGCCGACGATGAGAGAATTGTCGGGAAACGTCTTGCGCTCCGTCACCAAGGCATTGGCGCCGACGAGGCAATTGCGGCCAATGCGGGCGCCGTTCAAAATCGTCGCGCCCATGCCGATAAGGCTGTTTTCCCCGATCGCGCAGCCGTGCAGGATGGCGCGATGGCCGATCGTGCAGCCGGGGCCGATCGTCAAGGGAAATCCAGGATCGCTGTGGAGCACGGAGCCGTCCTGGACGTTGGAGCCCGCGCCGATCAGGAGCTCTTCATTGTCGCCGCGCAGGATTACGCCGAACCAGATCGAAGCGTCCCTCTCCAGCCGCACCCGGCCAATGACCTGCGCGTCCGGCGCGATCCAGAAGCCGCCATCCTCCGGTAGAACGGGCGCGATCCCATCAAGAGCGTAAAGCGGCATGTCGTCGATCTCCGGCGTCGGGCAATGGTCGTCTCGAACGGGCAATAAGATTGAATTAAAATAAGCCGCGTCAGCGCGAGCTCTTGCGGCGCATGATCTTATCCAAAAACTCTGCAACTTTTTGGGATCATGCTTCCTATCGCTTTGTTTCGGCGCATGATCTTATCCAAAAAGTCTACAACTTTTTGGGATCATGCTTTAGAAAGCATCGAGATCAAAGTCGAGAATCGCGATCTGCAAGGTGAAGCTCTTGCCTTTGGGATCATCCGCCGAGATCACGCCGAGAAAATCATCGCCATTGTTCAATTCGACCGAATCGCTCTTCTTGCCGCGGGGCATGATCTTCAACGAGTCGGTTTCGAAAAGCCGCCGCAAATAGTCTTGAAGAACCGGCCGCTCGACCGGGATCGGCATCTCGAAAGCGAAGGATCTATCGCCATCCTCGTCATCGACCATGATCGCGCCGATCCGGCGCTCGCCGAGATGCACGTCGGCATCCTCGGGATTATGTTTGCCCTGGGTGACCTTGATTGCCTGATTGCCAAGGGCCTGCCGCAGGAAACCCTGCAATTTTCGCAATTCCGCCTTTTCCAAAGCGATCTCCAAAGCCGACTGGGAGCGTGGCTTTGCCAGAAAAAACCCGCGGCGGCAACCTTAGCTTCGCTTGGAGGCAAGCTGGCCGCCAAATCGAGGCCTATTTCTTGATCGGCCCGTCGGCGATGATCTGATCCATCAGCCGCGACGGTTCGGCGCAGCCCGCCTCTCCGACGATCTTGGCCGGCACCCCCGCCACCGTTTTGTGATCCGGCACGGGTTTCAGCACCACCGAACCGGCGGCGATCCGGGAGCAGCGGCCAATCTCGATATTGCCGAGAATTTGAGCGCCGGCGCCAATCAAGACGCCCGACCTGACTTTCGGGTGACGGTCGCCTTTTTCCTTGCCGGTGCCGCCCAAAGTCACGTCCTGCAGCATCGAGACATCGTCGTCGATGACCGCCGTGGCCCCGATGACAAGGCCGGTCGCATGATCGAGGAAAATTCCCTTGCCGATCCTCGCGGCCGGATGAATATCGGTCTGGAACACCTCCGAGGAGCGGCTCTGCAGGTAAAGCGCGAAATCGCGCCGGCCGGCGCTCCAAAGCGCATGTGCAAGGCGATGCGTCTGAATGGCCTGGAAACCTTTGAAATAGAACACCGGCTCGATGATACGCGTGCATGCCGGATCGCGTTCGACGACCGCGATGATGTCGGCCCGGAAGGCTTCCCCGATCGAGGGCTGATCGGCGATGATGTCGAGATAGGTTTGCCGGATGAGATCGGCCGGCGCTGCCTGATGCCCAAGCCTTGTGGCGATGCGATGGATGATTGCGGCCTCGAGAGTCCCCTGACCGAGGATCGTCGAAAAAATCGCCCCGGCGAGCTCCGGCTCGTTTTGCACGACCTCTTGCGCCTCATTGCGCAGGCGCGCGAAGATTGGGTCAATCGCAGCCGGATCGACGATCTTTGCCGCGCCTCGAACATAGGTCACGGAACAGCTCCAAACAGATTTTGTATGCTCATGATTGAGGCTCCCATGCGCTTGCAGCAAAGCCCATACCACAGGAAATATAGGGCGGCGAGCCTGGGTTTCATGCGCGGCCCGAACAGTCAGGCGGTCAAGATCCGAGCATCATTTGCAAAGGATTGGCGGGGGCCTAAGGCCGCTCCTCAAGAAATTCGATGACCCCTTTTTTGTAGACATTATCGCCTACCGCGCGGTTATGATCGCGGCCCGGAATATCCAGTGCGCGCGCCGCCGGAAACATCGCGGCGAGCCTATGCGCATCTCCCGCGACCTCGTCCTCGGTTCCCGTTGCGATCAGCACCGGACGATCGATTTGGCCGAGTTCCTCCGCGCTCAAAACCTGGCGCGAGCCGCGCCGGCAGGCCGCCAGCGCCTTGAGGTCGCTCTTGGTCGCTTCCGCGAAGCCGCGAAACAACCTTTGCATCGGATCGGCGAGATCCTCTAGCGAGCGCGCCTCCATGGCGTCGGCGATGCCGGCGGGCAGTCCGGCCCCATCGACAAGATGATGGCCAACGCCGCCAAGGATTGCCGAGCGCACCCGATCTGGATGCGATTTGGCGAGGAAAGCGGTGATCTGCGCGCCCATGGAATATCCCATCACGTCAGCCGCCTCGATGCGCAGGTGATCGAGCAGCGCCCGCGCGTCCTCGGCCATTGTCTGGATGGCGTAGGCGGCGGGATCGTAAAATTTTTCGCTGCGGCCATGCCCGCGATTGTCCAGCGCGATGACGCGCCGTCCCGCTTCGGTCAAGGCTTTGACCCATTGGGGGAAATACCAGTTCACCGCATGATTGGAGGCAAACCCGTGGATGAGGAGAATAGGCTCGCCGCGATCAAAACCAACCGGCGCCTCGTCAACGAAGGCGAGGCGGACCCCAGCAGCGGAAAACTCAAGCATGGAGCCTCCTAAACATCAAAATCATGCCAAATCTTAAGAATCCAGGCGCATGCGTCGGCTTGCCAATACAAGCTTAATCGGCCGCTCGGCAAGTTTGGCGGCTAGATTGCCTGACAGGTTCGCTAGGTTCGGGGAACCGCATCCATACCGGCGGCGAATCGGCCAAGCCTCCCCCGCATGAGGGCAAAGGATTGACGCAAAATGCAATTCTCGCCGCGGATTTGCTGTCGATGGTGGCAAACCAAACGAAACTACGCTATCCTTGCTTCAAATCCGTTTCCATTGAGCCCGATTTTGATGAACCGCTATGAACGCCGCCCGATCTCCGTGGGGGAAGCCGAAGTCGAATATCTCGACGGCGAGTTTCGGATCCTGCGCCCAGGCGCCTATGTCCGCTGCGCCGTGACCGCTGTCGCGATCCGGATCGAGGATCTGCGCTATTGGAACGTCGATCTGCAGGAGCCCTACGCCGGTCCCGAGGCCAAACTGCAAAGGCTTGGCGTCAAGCCCAAAGCTTAATTTTAAGCACGCGAGCAAAGCAGCATTGTCGCGCCGAAGCGCATGATTATGCTCGCCTCGCCCGCGCCAACCGCTGTGGGCGGGACCAAACTGGCGCAAGATTATATATCCTGTTGGCCAAGGGCGCTGTGGCATAGAATGACGTTTCCGGCCGGAATCGGCGATTTTTGGCGCAGGCTTTTTTTTTGCAGCGCTCGTTGACTTGATCGTTTGCGATCCAAGGAGAAATTGGGATGAACAAAATAGACCGACCGCGCGAGATTATCGAATATTGCCTGAAGCCCCTGGACCTCTCCACCACGACAGACGAATACAAGGAAGCCTATCGTCGGCTTGAGCATGTCATTAAGACATTTCAATTGGCGGCCATAAAAGCCAAAATGCCGACCGCGATCGACTTTTCAAACATGAAGACAATTACGATCAACGAGCGCGCGCACGGAGACGAATGAAGCGGAGCGCGGCCTCGGCGCAATCCATTGGACCGGCGGATGAGGGAAATCTTCGCCTAGAGCATGTTCTTAAGAAAGTTGATCGACTTTTTCGATATTTAGACATCGGATATATCCGATGTCTCATAAGAACATGGCCCAACTCATTGAATTTGAGTGCTTCCCGATCCGCCGAAGGCAGCTCCGACTCTTTATCTTGCGGTATTTTCCCGACGCAAAGCGGCGCCTGCATTCGCTCCGAATGCGCTAATCGGGCCCAAGCTCGCGGCGGAGCGTCACGCGTCCATTCCCGATCGCGAGACCATCGCGTGCTCGACATAGGGCTCGATCGCCTGCATGATTCTGGTTGAGGCGCCGCCGAGGCGCTCCACCGTATCGGCGGCGGCGCGGCCCATCGCCCGCAGTTCCGCGGCGTCGAAGAGAAGCAAGGCCAGTTCGGCGGCCAGCGTTTCCTCATCGAACACCCGGCCCGCTCCGCCCGCGCCATCCAACGCTGAATAGGCCTCCGCGAAATCGGCGACGTCTGGACCATGCAGGATCGCGCAGCCGAGCTTGGCCGGCTCAATCGGATTGATCCCGCCGCCGCTGCAGAGCGACTTGCCCAGGAAGACGGCGCTTACGCTGCGGTAGAACAATCCGGCTTCCCCAAGCGTCCCAGCAAGATAGATCTCGGGCAAAGCGTCGCCCTCGCGATCGCTCGAGAGGGCGCGCGCCGTCAATCCGAGCTTTGCGGCGCGCAGCGCGATTTCAAGTCCGCGCTTGGCGTGGCGCGGAAGGATAATGGTGACCAGATCGGGAAAATGACGCGCCACCCGGCGATGGACGTCGAGGATGATTTCTTCCTCGCCAGGATAGGTCGAAAGCGCAGCCCATGCGGGCCGCGCTCCGAGCCGCGCGACGAGCCGCGCCAAGGCGGCGGCGTCCACCGGCGCCGGCGCAAAGTCGTAAAGGGCGTTGCCCGTGGCCTGCGCGCGCGCGGCGCCGAACGCCTTGAAGCGCTCCGCGTCGCCATCGGTTTGCGCAAGGCAAAGATCGACCCGCCGCAGAAGCGCGCGGAAGAAACCCGGCATTTTGCGCCAGACAAGGAAGGCTCGCGCAGACAGCCTGGCGTTGACGAGCGCCAGGGGAATTTTCCGACGGCTGGTTTCGACAATCAGATTGGGCCAAATCTCGGATTGCGCGATAAGGACAATGTCCGGGCGCCAATGATCAAGAAAGCGCGCCATGAATTTAGGAATGTCGAGCGGCGCGAATTGATGCAGGGTTTTTGGCGGCAGCCGCAGCGCCGCGAGCGCGCCGGAGGTCAATCGGCTCGTCGACACAACGACGCTGAAACCCGCCGACCCGAGTTTTTCGACAACCGGAAGCAGCGCCAATATCTCCGTCGCGCTGGCGCCATGGAGCCAGGCGAGCCTGCCTTCGGGCCGGGCCAGGCTCGGCCGGCCAAGCCGCTCGCCGAACCGGCTGTGATCCTCCTGTCCGAGATTGGCGCGCCAGCGCAAGTACAGTGGACAGAACGGTTCAAATCCGGCGCTGGCCAACCGATAGAGCGGAAGGAGGATGGAGCGCGTCACGGGCGGACCACATGCCGCGCATGCGGAGCCGATCCCCGGACCGCGCCCGTTTCAAAAACCAAACGGGGCGCCGCGGCTCTCACCTTTCGCCTTTCGAGGGATCGAGCAATCGATGCAAGTGGACCACGAAATACCGCATATGGGCATTGTCCACGGTTGCCTGAGACTTGCTTCTCCAAGCCTGCACCGCGGTCGCATAGTCGGAAAAAATTCCGACTATGTCGACCTTGGTCAAATCGCGGAATTCAGTGCCGTTCAGATCCTTAAGTTCACCGCCGAACACGAAATGGAGAAGCTGCTTGTCTGGGGCGTCGGTCATGGTCTGGTCCGAAGGGTTGCGGGTGGACAGGAAGGTTTGCGGTTCAATTCGAACCTGAAAGGAAGCTTGCTTAGCGATCAACCGTTGCCGCGCCTTTCGCCCGCCGGACCGCGGCGTTGACCTGCGCATGGAGTTGCTCCGGCGCGGCGGTGAGCACGCCGTGGCGCGTTTCGCCTCGATTATAAACAATTGCGCATCCGTCTAAACTTGCCAATCGTCCCCGCGCCTCATGAAGGATGAGATCGGCCGCCGCAATGTCCCAATCATGGGCGTTTTCAGAAGCGAACCCGGCGTCGAGCGCGCCCGACGCAACATAGGCGATTCGCATCGCAAGCGAGGGAATTCGCGGCTGCAGCTCAAATTGGAGCCCGGCCCGGCGCAACTCCTCGGCAAGGGACACCGGCGCCGCCACCCGCGCCCCGGCCTCTAGCGCTCCGAGCTTCGAAACTTCGATCGCCGCTTCATTGAGGCGAGCGCCGCCGCCCTTGACCGCTACATAGGTTTGCTGAAGCGCCGGGGCATGGACAACGCCAATGAGCGGACGGCCGCCTTGCACCAGCGCCGCCGCGATCGCCCAAGCCCGGTCCCCCCGCGCAAAAGCCCGCGTGCCGTCAATCGGATCGACGACGAGGACGAGGTCTTTCGAAAGGCGCGCGGCGGAGTCCTCGGATTCCTCGGAAAGCCACCCCGCCTCCGGCAGCAGGGCCTCAAAACGCTCTTTTAAAAATCGATCGACGAGAAAATCTGCCTCGGTGACCGGAGAGCCTCCAGCTTTATGCGAAATTTCAGCGATGGTCTTTTCCCCGGGCCGAAAAAACGCAAGCGCGAGTTCACCCGCGCTCCGAGCGGCCTCGATGAAGGAGGCGACCAGGGGCGCCTCATGCGTGATCGAAGACAAATCAATTTGCCGGCAAATGAGGAAATCAGGATTGGATGTATCCTGCTGCAGTGCGGCATACAAGCATTTCCCCGCCGTCGAAGGCGAACATCGATCGCATCATGCGCAGGAGCGCCGGGAGCGAGCGAAATCGCTAAAATTTGAATTTTCACGCCAATCGCTCGGCAGCCATAGGCGAGAAAACAAACCGGCTATGCAGCCTTGAAAAAAATGCGCCGCGTGCAGACTTACGTATTTGATATTATTTGTTGTTTTTCTTGCGCAGATGACGCCGGCGGCAGCACAGACTGACTCAAGCTTGGAATTTTACCGTTCATTCACCAGAGACGTTAGCGAAATCGATCATCTCTGCGGGCCAGACTACAGCTTAGCTCGATGCCCTCTCTGAGGCGGACATAATGAAACAAGCCAGCTTCACCCCCGGCACAGGACAGGAAATCGCCGCTCGAATCGGCCAGGATCCGCGCGCCGACGGTGGGCGCCGCACGATTTTGCTCGGCCAGCGCTGCGTCACGATCAAGCGGCGCGTGCAGGGCATGAAAATGCACCTGTCGGT
>NZ_JQKO01000009.1:122500-225442 GCF_000746085.1 Methylocapsa aurea
ATTTTCCTGGCCCTTGTCCCACCTCTGGCGAGCGCTGGCGGTTTCGACATCGGTTCGTTGCTCGGCCAGTTGCTCATCGGGGCCGCCAGCGGCGCCATCGTGACGGCGCTCGTCAGCCTCCTGATGAATCCCATCGATTATTAGAGCGCTTCGGTGCGAAGCAGGGACGGGTTCGTTCTAAGATCGGTTCCTTCAGAACCGCCCCAAGCCACCGGCGTCGATTTGATCCCGGCGCGGCTGGACTAAGCGCAAAAAGCGGGGTTTCCTGGCCCTTGACCCAATGAAATTGGGGCCCTCGGGTCAAAGACGTTCGATTTGTCGGGCCTCGCTGAGGAGACGAATATGTCGGGAGCGATCATCAACCTCATCGTCCAGCTCGTCGCCGGCGCCGCGGGCGGCAATGCCGTCGGGGGCCTTTTGAAAAACATCGACCTCGGGCCTGTCGCAAAGACGATCAGCGGCGCGGTGGGCGGAGGCATTGGCGGAACAATCCTCCAAAGTCTGATCCCCGCCCTGGCCGGCGCTGCCGGCGGCGGCGTCGATATTGCCGCCCTAGCTGGTCAAGCGGTGGGCGGCGGCGTCACCGGGGCGATCGTGACCGTCATCGTCGGGCTGATCAAGAATGCGGTCCTGAAGCCGAAGTAAGCCGGAGCCGGGCCATCCCGCGCAGGCAAGGGGCCCATCAACACTCCGCGCGGCGGGACGGCCCTCGCGCGGGAAAACGGATTGGCCAAAGCGCGACACTATTTGCCGGTCTTGATTCGGGTCCATTCGCGGGTGATCAATCTTTGCGTCGCCTGATCGTAACTCCTGGCGGTGAAGAGCCGGCTCATCGTGGCGGCGTCGGGATAGATCGATTTATTATCGAGAATGTCTTTGTTGATGAAAGGCTTCGAGGCGAGAACCCCATTGGCGAAACTTGTCGCGTTGGTGTTGCGCGCGGCGATCTCCGGCCGCAGCAGGAAATCGATGAAGGCATAGGCTTCCTCGACATGCGGCGCATCCTTCAAAATCGCCAGATTGTCGAGCGACATCAAGGCCCCTTCCCGGGGGATGATATAGTTGATCTCGACGTCGTTTTGCGCCTCGCGCGCCCGGTTGCGGGCCTGGAAACTGTCTCCCGACCACCCCACCGCAAGGCAGATGTCGCCGCTGGCGAGCCCGTTGATATATTCAGAGGAATGAAACTTTGTCACCGAGCGGCGCAGAAGGCTCAGGAGATCGGCGGCGCGCCTCAAATCGCTTTGGCTCTTCGAATCCGGATTGAGCCGTAGATATTGCAAGGCGGTCGAAAACAGGTCTTCCGGACTGTCCAGCACGTAGACGCCGCAATCGGCGAATTTCTTCAAGAGTTCCGGCTTGAAGATAATGGACCAGGAATCAAGCGCCCCTTCGAGGGGCGCTAACGGCGCATCGCCGATTTTCTCCCTGGCCTTCTCGACATTATAGGCGATCCCGGTGGTGAACCACATATAGTTGACGGCATATTGATTGCCTGGATCATAGACCGCCAGCCGCGCCATCACCTCCGGCCAGAGGGTGCGGCTATTGGGGAGCCGCGCCTTATCGAGCTTCTGGTAGAGCCCGGCGGCGATCTGCCTTTGCAAAAAGGGACCTGAAGGAACGACGACGTCATAGCCTGTCTTGCCGGCCAGGAGGCGCGTCTCGAGCATTTCATTCGAATCAAAGGTATCATAGACGACCTTGATTCCGGTCTCCTTCGTAAAGTCATCGAGAACCTTGGGGTCGATATAATCGCTCCAATTATAGACGTTGACGACTTTGCCTTGCGCCAGGGCCGGAGAAGCAAAGCCGAATAAGCAAATCGCGGATGCCCAAAGCGTGATGCAAAAGACTCTCATTCGGACCTGATTTGTCGGCGCGTTGCGGCGGATATTGCCTAGTGGATCGATTCCTATGGATGATTCCCATCCGTCGGATCAAATCGATCCACCAGCATTTTAATTTTGTGGGCCGACTTGATCCTGACGCTCGGAAGCCAAGCGTCAGGGTCGGACCACTAGAGCGTTTCCCGATCAGATGCGGTCATCCGATCGAAAAGGAATCGCTCAGCTCCAATGGAACATGCTCAAGCTTACGCAGCATAGCCGAACTTCCGGTTGGGGACAATTCGATGGAAGTTTCATCGCTGCGTCATGACGCCGGAGCTAATCATAATGGAAAAGCGCTCGCCGCTTTCCGGCAAAAAGTGATGCGGAAACAAACCAGGCGGGATTGATCGAGCCCATTGACGGCGCGCCAAAACCGCTCGATCAGTGCATCGGGACAATCGGATCGCACCCAAGGGAAAAGAGCGAAACATGCATGTCACCGCAGCAAACGCCCAAATCGCCATCGAGGCCGCGCGTCAGAAGGCCGCCGAACTTGGAACGAAGATGTGCATCGCCGTCGTCGACTCGGGGGCGAACCTCAAAGCCTTTTACCGGATGGACGATGCGTGGGTCGGAAGCATCGACATCGCCATCAAGAAAGCCAAGACAGCGGTGTTTTTCGGCATGCCTACCGGCCTCATCGGCAATCTGTCGCAGCCGGGCGGCCCCCTTTTTGGAATCGAACATTCCAATGAGGGGCTGATCACCTTTCCCGGCGGTCTGCCGATCGTCGACGAGGAAGGCGTCCTGGTCGGGGCCATCGGCGTCAGCGGCAGTTCGGTCGAGAACGATCACGCGGTGGCGCAGGCGGGCGTCGCCATCGTCGGCGTCAGCGATCTGCCGGAACATCCTTGGCGCACCTGAACCCCGATCATCCGATCCGCAGCCTTCTGGTGCTGGGCGGGGCGCGCTCGGGAAAGAGCCGCTATGCGCAAAGGCTCGCCGAAGCCTCCGGCCGGCTTCCGGTTTTGGTCGCGACCGCGCAGGCGCATGACGCCGAAATGGCGGCGCGCATCGCCCGCCACGCGGCCGGCCGCGACGCGCGCTGGACGCTCATAGAGGAGCCGATCGCGCTTGCCGAAACCTTGCGCCGCGAGGGTCGGGAAGATCGCATCCTCGTGGTCGATTGCGCGACGCTCTGGCTCAGCAATCTGCTCTTGCGAGGGGACGATCTTTTTGGCGCGACGGATGAGCTGACGCAAATCGCGGCGCGGCTCGCCGGACCGGTAATCTTTGTCAGCAACGAGGTCGGCCAAGGGATCGTACCTGAAAACGCCGTGGCCCGCGGCTTCAGGGATGCGCAGGGATGGCTGAATCAGGCATTGGCGGAGGCCTGCGAGGCCGCTGTGCTGGTCAGCGCGGGTCTTGCGATTTTGCTCAAACCGGCGACTGAGCCAAGGTTCACGCTCTGACCCCTAGAGCAAATTCTAAAAACGGTTGGTCGACGTTTTCGGCCGTGAGACATCGGATATATCCGATGTCTCATAAATACACGCCCCAATGCATTGAAATTGAGCGGTTCCTGTCGATCAGATGCGCCCATCTGGTCGGGAAGCGCTCTTGCGGAGCCTTGCGGCATTCCGTCCGCGCGGCCTTGATCGCCCGGCGTTGCAAATGCCGAGGCGAAGGAATAATGACATTTTTAGCCGAGTGGAATTATGCGTAACACAGGATTTTAATGTGAAACAAGGGGCCTCCCCTCATCTGCGCCGCCTCGAGGCGGAGGCGATCTTCATCATGCGCGAGGTTGTCGCCGAATTTGAGCGGCCGGTGATGCTCTATTCCATCGGCAAGGATTCGAGCGTGATGCTGCATCTCGCGCAGAAGGCCTTTTTTCCATCGAAGCCGCCGTTTCCGCTGCTCCACGTAGACACGACCTGGAAATTCCGCGAGATGATCGCATTTCGCGATGAAGCCGCGCAGCGGGTCGGGATGGAGTTGCTGGTCCATGTCAATGAGGACGGCGTAAAGCGCGGCATTTCCCCCGTCGCCTCGGGATCGTCGGTGCATACGCAGGTGATGAAGACCGAAGGGCTACGCCAGGCGCTCGACAAATGGCGTTTCGACGCGGCTTTCGGCGGCGCACGGCGCGACGAGGAAAAAAGCCGCGCCAAGGAGCGAATCTTTTCGCATCGCTCGGCGGCGCATGCCTGGGACCCGCGCAATCAGCGGCCTGAACTCTGGCGCCTCTTCAATACGAGAATCAAGCAAGGCGAATCGATGCGGGTTTTTCCGCTGTCCAATTGGACCGAACTCGACGTTTGGGATTACATCCTAGCCGAAGGCATCCCCGTCGTGCCGCTTTATCTCGCCAAGGAGCGCCCCGTCGTCGATCGCGGCGGCTCCCTCATCATGGTCGACGACGACCGTCTGCCCTTGGCCCCGGGCGAGGCTCCGCGCATGGAGAAAATCCGTTTCCGCACGCTCGGCTGCTATCCGCTGACCGGAGCGATGCGATCGGACGCTGAAACCCTTCCCGACATCATCGCGGAAATGCGCGCCTCGACCATGTCGGAGCGGGAGGGCCGATTGATCGATCATGACGAATCCGGCTCGATGGAAAAGAAAAAGCGCGAGGGTTATTTCTGATGCTCGAGGCCGCGCACGCTCAACCAACGGCCGCGCCGGAAACGCCCGCCGCCGCGCTCCCAACCCTGCGGCTACTCACCTGCGGCTCGGTCGACGACGGCAAATCGACGCTGATCGGGCGCCTGCTCTTCGAACAAAGCCTTATTCTCGACGATCAGCTCGCCGCGCTGGAGCGCGATTCCCGCCGGCATGGGACCGATGGCGATAATATCGACTTCGCCCTGCTCGTCGATGGCCTCGAGGCCGAGCGCGAACAAGGCATCACAATCGATGTCGCCTATCGCTATGTCTCGACCCCGCGCCGCTCCTTCATCATCGCCGATACGCCCGGCCATGAACAATATACGCGCAACATGGCGACCGCCGCCTCCTGCGCCGATCTCGCTATCCTGCTGGTCGATGCGCGCAAGGGCCTTCTGACCCAGACCTGCCGCCATGCCGCGATCGTGTCGCTGACCGGCATCAAACATGTCGTCCTCGCCGTCAACAAAATCGATCTGACCGGGTTCGACCAAGCCGGCTTCGACAGAATCGTCGCCGAGTTCAAAGCCTTCGCCGCCCCGCTCGGCTTCAAGACGATTACGGCGATCCCGATTTCCGCCCGCCATGGCGACAATGTCTCGCAAAAAAGCGCCAATACGCCCTGGCATCATGGCCCCGCCCTGCTCGCCCATCTCGAGACCATCGACGTGGAAGAAGATCACAGCGGCCGGCCGTTTCGCCTCGCCGTCCAATGGGTCAATCGCCCGCATCTCGATTTTCGCGGGCTTGCAGGCACGATCGCGAGCGGATCGATCCGGCCCGGCGACGAGATCGTCGTCGCGGGCTCGGGCCGCGCCTCGCGGGTCGATCGCATCGTCACCGCCGATGGCGATCTGGCGTGCGCCGCGGTGGGCGAAGCCGTCACCCTCACCCTCGTCGATGAACTCGATGTCGCCCGCGGCGACGTGCTATGCGACCCCAAAAGCCGGCCCGAGGTGTCCGACCAATTCGCCGCCCATCTGATCTGGATGAGCGACGACAAGCTTTTGCCGGGCCGCTCCTATTTGATGAAAGCGGGCGCCCGAACCGTTCCCGTCACCATTACCGAACTCAAGCATCGCCTCGACGTGAACACGCTTGGCGAACTGGCGGCGCGAACCTTGAGCCTGAACGAAGTCGGCTTTTGCAATCTTGCGACGACGACCCCGATCGCTTTCGACCCTTATAAGGACAATCACGAGACCGGCGCGTTCATTCTGATCGATCGCGCGACCAATGCGACGGCGGCGGCGGGCCTTATCTCCTTCGGGCTGCGCCGCGCGACCAATATCCATCGCCAGGGGCTGAATGTCGCCAAGATCGACCGGGCGCGGCTCAAGCATCAAAAGCCCGCCGCGCTCTGGTTCACCGGCCTTTCCGGTTCGGGCAAATCGACCATCGCCAATCTCGTCGAATCCCGGCTTTACGCGCATGGCGTTCACACCGTCCTGCTCGATGGCGACAATGTCCGGCATGGGCTTAATAAAGACCTTGGCTTCACCGAGGTTGATCGGGTCGAGAACATCCGCCGCGTTGGCGAGGTCACGAAACTCATGACCGAGGCCGGCCTCATCGTTCTGTGCTCCTTCATCTCGCCGTTCCGAGCCGAGCGGCGCTTGGTGCGGGAACTTCTCGACAAGGATGAATTCATCGAGATATTCGTCGACACGCCGATCGCCGACTGCATCGCGCGCGATCCAAAGGGGCTCTATAAGAAAGCGATCGCCGGCGAGATCAAGAATTTCACCGGAATCGATCAGAGCTACGAACCGCCCGAAGCGCCCGAACTCATCGTCGCCCGCGACGGCCAGAGCGCCGAACAGGCCGCCGCCAAAATCGTCGCAACGCTGATAGAGCGCGGATTCATCGACCGCATCGACGATCTTGGCGACGACTGGTCGATTTAAGTGTGACCGCCGCCTCGCTCGACCGCGCGTCGAGAAACCTGCGTTCCGAAAAAGCGGCTCGGCCTTTTTTCGATATTGAGACATCGGATATATCCGATGTCTCATAAGAACATGCGCCAACTCTTGGATCTGAGCGATTCCCTTTCAATCAGATGATTCCATCTGAGCGGGAAGCGCTTTTGCACCATCCTCGCGCGCCGCGATCTCATCGAACCGCAGAGGCGTATAGTAGCCGCGCAGCTTCAGGATGGCTCGGCCCTGAAACGCCTCTGGAATTTGAAATTCTCGGGACCGTCCCGGACGAATTGCAAGGTTCGAGGCGACGACGCGCTCTTCCCCGGATTGCGCATCCCGCAATGCGACCGTTTCGATGAACGTCACTTCGGGCTCTTGTTCGCTGATAAAAAACGAGCGCGCCTCGGGTGGGAGCGGGATTTCTTCGATCCTTCCGAGCTCTTTGCGCGAGGCTCCGACAAGGACGCGCTTGACCCGGCTCGGATCGCCCACCCCGTCTGAAACATAAAGGAAGGGGCAAGAGCCAATTCCAGTCTGCCCGAGAAACGCGACGGCGGCGGCCGGCGCGCTCCGCACGATCACGCTATTTCCCTTAATTGTAATCGCCTTCAATTCATATGCAGGACCAAAAACATAAGTGCGATTGATCTTGCGCGTTTCGGGCGGCCGAAAGGAGGCGACGGATTTAGAGAAAATCGTCCGTACGGGATTTTTGGCGAGGCCATCGGCGTTTTCAGCCGCGCCGACGCTGTCTCGTCCCGTAAATTTTATCAACGGCAATGCAGCGTTCGCAATCCTCTTGTGGAGGGCGTTCGCTGTGTTCGAATCGAACAAGCTTACAATAGGAAGATCGGCATCTTCCAGATCGTATCGCAACTCAATTCGCAAAGGGATGACAGCCATTTCGCCCTTCTTGACCGTGATGACGCCTGAGGGCGAACTTTGCGGCTCGGCGCCTTGCCGCAAGAGCCTGAGCTGCTCGGCCGTGTCCGCCAGATAGCTAATTTTTTCGATCTGCAAATCCTTGTGGCGAGGTTCAATGACAGCAACCAAGGTAAACAGGCGTCTTGGTAACGCGTAAAAACCAAAATTATATGTCTCCTCGTCTCCACATCCGCCTTGAACCGCATTTCCGAAGCTTAAAAGAAAATCATCTGGCCAATTTTTATCGCCAAAATACAACATCGCATCGATTGATTTGTTCTGAACTAGAGATGAGTTATAGTTACTCTCATCTGCGCCTAAAATTGCATTTAGCACATCTTGATGCCGGAACTCTCTTTTGGCCAGAGTAGTTTCAAGTTCAGCCATCGAGTCCCAGTAATTCATCAAACTGGAAGCCGGGACGGGAGCATGAAGGAGCACACATGAAATTACGGCGTTCTGAAAGTCCTGGCTGGCCTGCGGCTTTTTCAAATCGTCGGAAAGAGCGGGTTTCGCGTAAGTCAGCTTGTAGTCGCTCGGCCAATCCTGCGTCTTGAAGACCGCGCGAAGGGAAGGCACGTCGGGCCAAATGATCTTTTCCTCGCCGGCATAGATCCGCAGTTTCTTCAAGGCGGCGAGAGGGGCTTGTTGAAGGCCGCTTCCGGCTATGTCGCCCTCGCCGCCCTTGCCCATGATCTTGTAATGAACGTCCGACCGAAGCGACTCGGTTGCCGAATTGGCCGGGAGACCAAATTGAATCACGATCTCCTGAACCTTCTGAAACACCGGATTCCGGACAATGACGGGACTTGCGCTCAGGAGCCGAGCTAACGCGGGATCAAAGCGTCCCGCGACCACAAAAGACGACGTCGTCGCGTCGAGCCAGAGATAGCGCAGCAGGAAACTATCTTCTGGCTTTTCCGGCATGCAATCGATCTCGTTGATGATCGTCGCCTGGTCCGTGGCCGTGACATTTTGCTGGACGACATTGCAGGAACCCAGCACGACCGCGCTCGCGTCGTTGGACTCTTCCTTTGCCGCTCCTTGCCCGAAAGCCCATGGCGGACACGCCAGAACAATAGCAAAGAAAATCAGGGCGGACGCAAGCTTACGCCAATGAACCCAATGCATAGCTTTGACGGATCCTGTCATCGGCATGCTCTATATTTCTTACAAAATTCATTTACTTTGAACGTTTTGCTGAATTGTATTCCCAGATCCCCCAACAATGGCCAATAGACCGTCCTTGCCGGAGAACAGCGCGGTCATGGCCAGCGACCAGACAAGAAACGCGATCACAAGAATGATGACAAAGGTCTGAGCGGAGCCGAGTCTGGCGAAAATTCCCAGCGACATGAGTTGCCGATAGAGCAGATAGAAAACCCCAATCACCAAGGCGGTGACGCCGCCCGCCTTCAGCAAGGGTTCAAGAATAGCCTCGGCAGCTCCCATTTGCGGCTTCCTTCGCTGCAAGACTTCGCCACGCCGATAGAAAAGAGCAGGATGGCGATCAAGATAGCCTTCGTCAATCTTACGCGGACGCACCTGCCTCGGCAAAAGTGCGCGGCACAAATCGGCGCGCCGGATCCAAGGCGGTCGCGGCGACCGCGTCGAAGTCCTAACGACAACCGGGATCGCCCCGCGCCGTTGTCTCGCAGAGCGAGCGACGCCGAGAGGCCATTGCCAGCGGCCCCTCCCCTCCGCTCGCGGCCTGTGCCAGAATGGCCGTGGGGGGGAATCAAAGCAATGTCAAAGCAGCTTCAAGAGACGCCGGCGGGGGAGCATCTTTCCGCTCAGGGAAAGACCGCAGGCGACACGCAGGATCTCGACGCGGCCCGCAAGAGCGTAGAGGATGCGGCTTCCGTCGCCGCGGGACTTTGGCTGAGCTACCTGTTCGCGCTGTTTTATATCGGCATCGCGACGGGGGGCGTCACTCATTTCGATCTCTTGCTCGAACACACCGTCAAACTGCCCTTTCTGAGCGTCGAACTTCCGCTCATCGCCTTTTTCGTCCTGGCGCCCATCCTCTTCATCGTTAGCCATACCTATACTCTGGTGCATTTCATCATGCTGGCAGCGAAGGTCGGCGGTTTCGACGACGCCCTCGCGGCGGAACATCCTGCGCTCGCCACGCAGGACAGCCTGAGGCGTCGGCTGCCGAGCAATGTTTTCGTGCAATTCCTTTCGGGGCCCGGAGATGTCCGCAAAGGCGGGCTTGGCTTGCTTTTGAAGGCGATCGCCTGGAGCAGCCTGGTCGTCGGACCGATCTTGCTGCTGCTCTTGATCCAAGCCCAGTTCCTGCCCTTTCATCATGAAGTGATCACCTGGCTCCATCGCTATGCGATTCTCGCCGACGTGGTCCTGCTATGGCTGCTTTGGCCGGCCGTGCTCGAAAGCCGAAGCACGATCGCATGGCCATCCCTGTGGCGTTACAAATGGGCGGCGCTGGCCAGCCTCGTTCCCATTGCCCTCGCCTTCGGGGTGGCGACTTTTCCCAGCGAGCGGATCAGCGCCTGGATCGACCGGTTGGAAACCTTGCCGCCGCGCGCCGTGACGGCGCGGCTCGGGCACGGCCTGAACGACCTGCACGACTTCCTGTTCCATGGCGACATCGACCAGATCAGACAGCGCCGCGATGGGCTTTTTTCGGATACGCTCGTCCTCTCCAATTTCAATGCGCAGAAAACCGCCAAGATCGAGAATCTCGAATTCGCCTCCGTCCGCCAAAGCTTGATCCTGCGCGGACGCCATCTGGAGGGCGCGGTTTTCCTGAACACGGATCTACGCAAGGTCGATCTGACCGACGCGCGGCTTCAAGGCGCTCAACTCGCCGGCGCGCAGCTTCAGGGCGCGATTCTGGACGGCGCGCAGCTTCAGGGCGCCAAGCTGGATTGGGCCCAGCTTCAGGGCGCCAATCTCAACCGCGCGCGCCTCCTCGGCGCATGGCTGGACAGCGCCCAGCTTCAAGGGGCGACGCTCACCGGGGCGGGGCTTCAGGGCGCATGGCTCAGGAATGCCCAGCTTCAGGGCGCGACGCTGGAAAAAGCGCTGCTTTTCGGCGCATCGCTGAAAGATGCGCAGCTTCAGGGCGCGTCTCTCCTCGCCGCGCAACTCCAGGGCGTCGACTTTGCCGGCGCCGTCCTCAACGCGACCAGCCTGACCCATGCCTATCTGTGGCGCGCGCGGTTTGATCCGCAGACATATCTGGCAAGAATTCAGGCCCGCGACGCTGGCGTCATATGGGATGAAGCGCAAACGGCATGGGATCAAAAAACCGGGGTAGGAACCCGCGAACCCTGGACCATGGCGCGCTATCTCGCGCTGGAGACGACAATCGAGACGGATGCGCCCCAGACATTGATCGAAAACGCGCCCGAGCCAAACCTGCGCGCCTTGGCCCTGCGCCAAATCGCAAGCCTTGATCCCGAGCGGCCGTTCGAGGCCGAATCGCAGACGCTGGACTGGCGCAGGGAGTTCGAATCCGCGATGGTTGGACCGGACGTCTTCGCCAAGGCGCTCGCCGAGGAATTGAAAAGCGCGGTTTGCTCAGGCGGCGTCAATGCGCCCTATATCTTGCGCGGCCTCCTCAACAATTACCGGATCCGCGCGACTCAGGCGCAGGCCAAAGCGCTGATAGAGGAAATTCTCAAACCGGGGACCTGCGCCGTCGCCTCCAACCTGACGGAGAACGACAGGGCGGAACTGCAAGCCATCGCAAAAGAGGCTGGCGGCGCGCTTTGACGATGCGGCCAGTTGATTGGGCCAAGCGGTTGCGCAGGCCTCAACCGGCGTTTTGGGCACCGCCAACATAAGGAAGTCAGCTCTGGCGTCGCTCGGCGCATTATGGCAGAATAATGGCGACAGAGGGCAAGCTAATGTCAAAGCGGCTTCGGGAGATGCGCCTTTCCCGCATTCGCGCGGCGCGGCTGGAGTCGCCCGCCGCTCGTCCCGACCTGATCAGGAAATTCGCCGAAAAGGCCGATGATCTCGACTCGGCGCGCAAGAGCGTCGAGGACGCCGCCTCCCTCAGCGGCGGTCTTTGGCTCAGCTATCTTTTCGCCCTCTTCTATATCGGCATTGCTGCAGGCGCAGTCACGCATAAAGATCTTCTTCTCGAAAACCCGGTGAAACTTCCTTTTCTGAGCGTCGAGTTGCCGCTCGTCGCGTTTTTTGTGCTGGCGCCAATTCTCTTCGTCCTCTCACACGCCTATACGCTGATGTATTTCGTTCTACTGGCGGCCAAGGCGGGGACCTTCAACGACATATTGGGAAAAAAGATTCCCGATCCTGATGCGGCGCCCGCGCCAGATATCAGCCCAGAGCGCGCAGCGGAATTGCGCGAGATCCGACTGGGCCTCCGACGGCAATTGCCAAGCAATATTTTCGTCCAATTTCTTGCCGGGCCGCGCGACATCCGCGACGGCGGCCTTGGCTGGTTCTTAAAGGCGGTCGCCTGGATCTCTTTGGTCATCGGCCCCGTGCTCCTGCTGCTTCTGCTCCAGTTCCAGTTTTTGCCCTATCACCTCGAATGGGTCACTTGGGTCCAGCGCGTCGCCCTTCTCGCCGATGTGGCGCTGTTGTGGATTTTGTGGCCGGCGGTGCTGGCGAGCCGCGGCGAGATCCAATGGCCGCGACTCTGGCGCCATCCGATCGTGACCCTCGCGAGCCTCATTCCCATCGGCCTCGCCTTCACGACGGCGACCTTCCCGGGCGAATGGATGGATGAGCTCGTCGGCCATGCGCGGTGGATCCCGCTCAATCGCACTGCTTTAGGGCTTTCTGCGGAAGAACCGCCGGAACGAACCTCGTTCCACGACCTATTGTTTAATGGCGACCACGATCCCGCTACCGAGCGGCGTAAGAGCCTCTTTTCCAACACGCTCGTGCTTCCGGGATTCGACGCGCTCGAAGCCGCGAAAGTCGCCGATTCGACAAAGCTGGATGGCGTCAAGCAGACTTTGACCCTGGACGGCCGGCATCTGGAAAGCGCCATTTTCTGGGGCG
Organism: Methylocapsa aurea; assembly: GCF_000746085.1. Taxonomy (GTDB): domain Bacteria; phylum Pseudomonadota; class Alphaproteobacteria; order Rhizobiales; family Beijerinckiaceae; genus Methylocapsa; species Methylocapsa aurea. The sequence continues at coordinate 134,853 of NZ_JQKO01000009.1, forward strand.
CCGACTTGCGCAAGGCCAATTTGCAGAATGCGCATCTGCAGGGGGCCTCGCTCTACCGGGCGAAACTTCAAGGCGCCCGGTTCCACAAAGCCAAGCTTCAGGGCGCGTCGCTCTTCCAGTCAAAGCTTCAGTGCGCATCGCTGAATTCTGCGGATCTTCAGGGCGCGTGGCTTGAAGAAGCTCAGCTTCAGGGCGCGGATGCCCTAGGTGTGAAGCTTCAGGGGGCATCGCTCAAAGGCGCTGGACTTCAGGGCGCATGGCTCGAATTCGCGCAGCTTCAGGGCGCATCGCTCGAAGACGCTGTGCTTCGGGGAGCGCGCGCCTTCGAGGTGGAACTCAAGGGAGCATCGCTTAAGGGCGCAGGGCTGGAAAAATTGGGGAAAGAGGGCGCCGCCCTTTTCCCCCTTCTCGAGGAGTATTTGCGCAAATTTGAACAATGCCAAAAGGCGCAGGAGCTCATGGCGCAACCGAATCAAGACCTCGTCCCGGCAGAGTTCGAAGCGAAACCCGAAAGCGACAGCGCATTGGCCGCCAATCTTCATGACCTCGCCTGCGGCAACTCCAACACCCAAGACGCCTTATCTATCGTGCGCGGTCTCGTTAAGAACGGCCGCATTGGGGACACCGGCAGCCAGGCAGCCACCCTTGTGGAAGCGATCGTCCACCCAAAGGACCGCCGGGAGTGCCCGGTGTCCGCTGTCCTTACCAAGGCCGACAAAGCAGCCCTGAAAACTGAAGCGTATAACGCGGACAAAGCGCGACAGGCCGGCGCCACGCCGCAGTGATGCGCCCTGCCTTTTCCTTGCCCTTGACGAGCAAGCCCCGCGCAGGCTTGCTGCGCTAACCTTCGCTCATGAGATGGCGCTCAACCCACTTGCCCCGCCTGATACAGCCCCTCGCCCCGCAAGACGGACGCCAGTCCGAGACGGCGCTCTTTGTTGCGCGCGGAACGCGGCGGCTGTTGCGGCGGCTCAAATTCTCGAGCCTCACCGAGTTGCCGCTGCTCTCGGGACGGCGGGCCGACATCGTCGCGCTGGCGGAGGACGGCGCGATCCATATCATCGAGATCAAATCCTCGATCGCCGATTTTCGCGCCGACCAGAAATGGCGCGACTATCGCGCCCATTGCGACAGGCTCTATTTCGCCATTCCCGAATCCGTGCCGGTCGAAATCATGCCCCCGGATGCCGGCCTTATTGTCGCCGACGCCTATGGCGCGGAAATTTTGCGGCAAGCGCCCGAGCACAAGATGGCGGCGGCGACGCGGCGCGCCGTCTTGATGCGTTTCGCCCATGCCGCCGCCCATCGCCTGCATGGTCTCTGCGACCCTGAAGTTTCGGCGCTGGGACCTCTCGCCTGATTAGGCCGCCCCAGCCAGACCTAGAGCCGCGGGCTTTGCATCGGTCGGTCCCGACTCTCCTGTTCGCTCGCCTGCGGCCGCCTGCTGCTGGCAAAAGCCAAGCGCATCTTTGAACGTCGTCGCGCAGAAGTCCGCCCTGATCTCGGCACAGAGATCGTTGGCTTCTTTAGCGTCGCTCCGCCAGAAACCTGCGAGAATCGTGACATCCTTGAGGCGCCGGCGTAGACGCCGAACCGCGAAGCGCGCCCGCGCCGCACTCAAATCGGCATCAAAAAAGGAGAGGCAGACCAACTCCGCGCCCTCCGGCGACAGATCCGCGATCCGACCGATGGTCAGCGCTTGAGCCGATTCGACCTTGGCGGCGATTCCCTGTTTTTTGAGAATGTCCGCAAACAGCGCGGCCGCCGCTTCATCGAGAAAGCTGCGGCCCGCGATGCAGAGAACGGTGGTTGGGCGATCCTGCTCGGACGCGAGAGGGCCGCCGATGTCCGCCGCCGGGATCACGTGCGTCGGCGGCATTGCGAGCGGACCCTGGGCAGACGCTGGCGCGCCCGTCCCGGCCGGCTCAGGCGCCGCAGCGCGCGTTGGCGGCTGATCGACATGATCGGAGAGATCCTCGACGACCTCCTCGATCGTGTCCCTGATCCGAAGTTGCCCGGCCTCATCGAGCACGCCGCGGCGAAGGTCCGTCTGCGCCATCAGCAAAGCCGCAAGCGCCACATCGTCGAAATAATCGACGAGCGAATGGGTCTTCAAATACCTCTCGGCCTGGTCGGCGACTTCCGAGGCGTCGCCGACCAGCATCCGTTGATAGAAATTTTCCACCGGCGTCAGAGGCGGCGCATCGCCGAAGATGACGTCCAGAAACGCCAGGCGTTCGACATGGCGCCCGAGCACGACGAGACAGACGGTGAGCGGAGTGGACAGGACGAGGCCGACCGCGCCCCACAACCAGGTCCAGAAGGTCGCCGAAATCACGACGGCGATGGGTGAAAGTCCGGTATGGCGGCCATAGAGCCAGGGCTCGACCGCTTGCCCGATAATGGGTTCTATGATGACGAAAAGGGCCAAGGTCTCGAGCGCCATGGTCCAGCCTGGATCGACCGCCGCCGCCAAGACGATTGGGAAGCCCGCGGCGATAAACGAACCGATGTAGGGCACGAAGCGCAGCAGCGCTGCGACAATGCCCCAAAGAATCGGACTCGGAACGCCAATGAAGTAAAGGCCAATGGCGACGATCACGCCAAAGCAGGCGTTGATGAGGGTCTGGATCAGAAAAAACCGGCTGAGCCGTCCCGCGGCGTCGGTCATTGCCAGCGTCGTGCGCTGCAAATCGCCCGATCCGACGAGCCTTAGGAAGCGATTGCGGAGATCCTCGCGCTGCAAGAGAATGAACACGACGAAGACAATGACGATGAAAGTCGTCTCGAGAGGCGAAAGCGCGGTTCCGGCGATGGTCTGCAGAAGATCGAAAGGCCCTGGGGCCGGCTGATGCACCTCCACTGGAATCGGCCGCTCGCTGGCCTCGTTGCCGGCGTGGCCATCCTTTTGGACCTGGCTTTGGCTTTGCGTCAGCCTGTTTTCTCTTGGACCTGATGGCGCGGGCCCATTCGCCGGCGCCGACCGATTCGGGATGATTTCGCCAAAGCTTTTGACCGCAGCCGAAACCTTCGCAAAGAGAACGTTATCGGCGGCGGCGTCGCGCAATCTGCCGATCTTTTCATTTACCGTCGCCTGATATTTCGGAAGGTCGACGGCCAGTTCGGACACCTGCCGGGTCAGAACCGCGCTGACAGCGAAAGCGACGACAAGCGCCGCGAGCACGACTGTGACGACCGATGGGACCCGGCCGAGGCCCCAGCGCCGCAGCACCAGGATTGGCGGCGACAACACGAAGCTCAACAGGATCGCGATCGCGATGGGAACGAAAATCTCGCGCCCAACGTAAAGCGTCATCACTACGAAGGCGACGAGAAACAGCGTCGCAAGCATCTCGAGCGTGCGCGCCGAATCGGGCTGTTTTTGAGGACGGGCGGCAGGGCTTTCAAAAAAATCAGTCAAGTGACCGCCTCGCAATTTGGCGGATCAGCAACGCCGCTTTTGCTCAGAGGTTCCAACCCCGCCAAGCTTGCTGGCGCTGCCCGCCGGCGTGCGTCGGCGTATTTTCAATAGGCCATGAGAGGTTTTCACTCCGGCCGAAAATGCTCTAAAGTCCACGCTGGCCACGGCTCGGCCATTGGCCGAGGCGCGGCGCAAGATAATCGCGAGCGCTTTCGCTTGGGGCTCCTCGCGCGCAGCGGATGATCCAAATGGCGCAAATGGCGAATGACGATCTCGGCAGGCTTTCTTCGCCCGTTATTTTCCTGGTGCGCATGCTGGCGTTTCTTATCCTGGCCGGTTTTTGCGCGCTCATCCTGCACCGCCAGATCGCGACGGCCTTCCTGGCGAATCCCGGCCTCAACGGATTGATCGCCGGCGTGCTTTGCTTCGGCATCATTCTTGGACTGCGCCAGGTCATCCGCTTGTTTCGCGAGGTTAAATGGGTCAACGCGCATTTGCGGCGCGAGGCGCAAAGAGTTAAGCCGCCGGCGCTGCTCGCGCCCCTGGCGCGGTTCTTCGCCGCTCATCCCTTCGCCCATGGGGCGACGACGCCTGGTCTGCGCGCGATCCTCGATTCGATTGGCGCTCGCCTCGACGAGGCGCGCGACACCGCAAGATACCTGACGGGACTGCTCATCTTCCTCGGCCTGCTTGGCACGTTCTGGGGCCTGCTCGAAACCGTCGGCTCCATTGGCGGCGTCATCAAATCGATGCAAACGGGAGCCGACGCCGCAGTCATGTTCGACGACCTCAAGAACGGCCTCTCGGCGCCGATCGCCGGGATGAGCATTTCCTTTACCTCGTCGCTGTTCGGCCTTGCCGGTTCCCTGGTGCTTGGCTTTCTCGATCTTCAAGCCGGCCATGCGCAAAATCGGTTCTTTAGCGAACTCGAAGACAGCCTGACCGCGACGGCGGCGGAGACGGAGGCGCGGCCCGACTCTCTACCCGGCTCTGAGGGACTGCCGCCCGAGCTTCGCGCCGCGCTCGACAAGATCGCCGCGAGCGCCGACCAAAGCCAGGCGAGGGCGACGACAATCGCCGTGGCCAATCTCGCCGACGGCGTCCAGGCGCTGGTTCAGCACATGCGCTCGGAGCAGCAGTTGATTCGAAATTGGGCCGAGAGGGAGGCCGAACAGAAGCGCGAGCTCAAGATCGTTTTGCTGCGCCTCACGGCGGCGATGGAGGCGCAAGAGTGAGGCCCATGCGAGCAATGCAAAAGCCTTTGCGAGAGGCGCGCTGATGGGCCTGGCCAGAGCGCGGCGGCGCGTCCGCCAAATCGATTATTGGCCGGGTTTCGTCGACGCTTTGTCGACCATGCTTCTCGTCATGATTTTTCTTCTGTCGGTCTTCATGCTGGCGCAGTTTTTCCTCGCCCGCGAGGTGACCGGCAAGGATAGCGCGCTGATGAAGCTCAACCGCCAGATCGATGAATTGACATCCTTGCTCGCGCTGGAGCGCTCCGAAAAGAGCGCGGCGCAGGCAAGCGCCGCCACCTTGACCGCGAGCCTTGAAGCGGCGCGACAAGACAAGGCGCAATTGCAGGGTTTCATCGATTCCGGCAAGGCGGGCGTTGAAGACGCCAACGCGGACGCGGGAGGCGCGCGGCGCCAGCTTGATGCGGAGCAGCAGGCGTCGGCGCGCGCGAAGGCGCAGATCGAAATCCTCAGCCAGCAGATCGCGGCCTTGCGGCGCCAGCTCGCGGCGCTCGAAGATGCGTTGCAAGCCTCGGAAAGCCGCGATCGCGACTCGCAGACCAAGATCGCCGATCTCGGGTCGCGACTCAATGTGGCGCTGGCGCAGAAGGTTCAGGAACTCGCCCGCTATCGCTCGGACTTTTTCGGCCGCCTGCAGCAAATCCTCGGCGGCCGGCCGGGGATAAGCATTGTCGGGGATCGCTTCATCTTCCAGTCCGAGGTGCTTTTCGCGTCCCGTCAGGCCAGCCTCGATCCCGCCGGGCGCAGCGAGCTCGACAAGATCGCCAGCGCGCTCATCACGCTCGAACATGAGATACCGCCGGACATTCCCTGGATCATGCGCGTCGATGGCCATACCGACAGGAAGCCGATCCAATCGACGCAGTTTTCCTCGAACTGGGCGCTCTCGACCGGCCGGGCGATCGCGGTGGTTCAGTATCTCATCGCCAAAGGAGTTTCGCCGCAGCGGCTCGCCGCAGCTGGTTTCGGCGAATTCCAGCCGCTCGACCCGGCCGATGGCGAGGACGCCTATCGGCGCAATCGCCGAATCGAATTGAAGATCACGGAAAGATGAAGTCGGACGGAGATCGTTCAGCAAGGCCAAGATGCGATGCGTCCTCAACGCCGCCCCGGTGGGGCGTGGCGAAGCCAGAGTTCAGATCCCATGACGTCGGCGCTCGCGCAGCTTGCAACGCCAGTCCTTGACCCAGCCTACGCGCGCTACTGTTTGATCCAGATCAGAACCCTATTGTCCAGCGGCTTTATGAAGATGCCTTCGAGGCGCGATCGATTTGCTTCGGCCCTTGCTTCGAGCGCCGGACTCGGGGAGTGAGACGACCATGGAGTCCAACAATCGAAAACAGGCCTGGACTATCTGGTACGTCATCGTCGCCTTCACCGGCATGCTCCTGCTGCAGCAGGCGTGGAGCTCCTACCAGCAGACCGAAACGATTTCCTATAGCGAGTTCGAAAAGCGCATCGCCGAGAAGAAAATCTCCGAGGTCGTGATCGGCGCGGATACGATCCAAGGGACGCTCAAGACGCCGGCTCCCAACGGCGTCAATAAATTCATCACTGTCCGGGTCGATCCGGCATTGGCCGACAAGCTCGCGGCCGAAGGCGTCACCGTAACCGGCGCCCCGCCCGCTGGGATCATCGGCGCGGTCCTCGGCTGGGTCATTCCGGGCATCGCCTTCTATTTGCTCTGGGTTTTTCTATTTCGCAGATTGGCCGACAAGCAGGGCCTCGGCGGTCTCATGACCGTCGGCAAATCGCACGCCAAGGTTTATGTCGAGACCGACACCAAGGTTACATTCAAGGATGTCGCCGGCGTCGACGAAGCCAAATTCGAATTGCAGGAAGTGGTGGCCTTTCTCAAGGATCCGAAGGCTTTCGGCCGCCTCGGCGCCCGCGCGCCCAAAGGCATTCTCCTGGTCGGACCGCCTGGAACCGGCAAGACGCTGCTCGCCCGCGCGGTGGCGGGCGAAGCGGGCGTCTCCTTTTTCTCGATTTCGGGCTCCGAATTCGTGGAAATGTTCGTCGGCGTCGGCGCCGCCCGGGTCCGCGATCTTTTCGAACAGGCGCGCAAGGCCGCGCCCTGCATCATCTTCATCGACGAACTCGACGCGCTCGGCCGTTCGCGCTCGGCGGGCGGAATCGGCGGCTTCGATGAGAAGGAGCAGACGCTCAATCAGCTCCTGGCCGAGCTGGACGGTTTCGACCCCTCGATCGGCGTCATTCTGCTCGCCGCCACCAACCGTCCCGAAATCCTTGATCCCGCCCTCCTGCGGGCAGGTCGATTCGATCGCCAGGTGCTCGTCGATCGGCCTGATCACAAGGGACGGCTCGAAATCGTGCGGGTCCATGCGCGCAAGATCGTGATTGAGCCTGGGTTCGATCTTGATCGCGTCGCCAACATCACGACGGGCTTCACCGGCGCCGATCTTTCCAATCTGGTCAACGAGGCGGCGATCGTCGCGACCCGCCGCAGGGGCGCCGCGGTGAACTTCGAGGATTTTACCGCCGCGATCGAACGGATCGTTGCCGGGATCGAGAAGCGGAGCCGGATCTTGAGCGCGCCGGAGCGGCGGCGCGTCGCCTATCACGAGATGGGCCATGCGCTGGTCGCGGCCAGCCTGCCCGATGTCGACCCGGTGTTGAAAGTTTCGATCATCCCACGCGGCGTCGGCGCGCTTGGCTATACGATCCAGCGCCCCACGGAGGACCGCTTCGTTCTCGCCGCGAGCGAATTGCATCACCGCATCACGGTGCTAATGGGCGGACGAGCCGCCGAAATGCTGATTTTCGAGGGCGACATTTCGACCGGCGCAGCCGACGATCTCCAGCGCGCCACCGACATCGCGATGGAAATGGTCACGCTCTATGGCATGGCCGCGGCGGTGGGACAGCGCACCTATAAGCCGCCGCCGCAAATGTTCCTCGGCTCGCAGCCGCTCGATAAGCCCGCGGCCTCGGAGGCGACGCAGCGCGAAATTGATCTTAGCGTCAAAGACATGGTGACGAACGCCTTTATGGAGGCGCGCGACATTCTGGCGCGGCGGCGCGCCGATCTCGACAAAGGCGCCGAACTCCTGCTGACGAAAGAGGCGATCACGGCCGATGATTTTCCCGCCATCCGGCAAGCTGAGCCGACGCCGAGGTTGACTGCAACGCCTTCTGCCTAGCTAGGGCAAGATCCTAAAAGGCGCTGACGCTCATTATATCGATCGCCATATAGGCTTTGATCGACATCAACGTCATGACTTTTAAACTGTGTTTTTTCAGCGCAGGCGCTATCAAAAGATTGGCGCGAGGAGGGAAGCCCGCCTCCACGCCGGTCAAGAGCATATTCTTATGAGAGATTGGATATATCCGATGTCTCATAAGAATATGCTCTAACCCTTTGAATCTGGGCGATCTAGGAACGCAGGTCCGTCGGCGTAGCCCGCCGCGGTTCGCGTATGAAGGAGACGAATTTTGTCCCATGCCCCCATCCATCCCGAGCCAAGCCACAGGCCATTCCCGCATGGTTTCCGGCGCGTCCGCCTCGAATTGGCGCGCGAGAAAAATCATCCCGGAGGCAGCGCGCAGGACGGCTATATTCTCATCATTCCGCTCGACGCCGAGGGGCGGATTGATGTCGAATCCTGGCGGGAGCATCGCGATCTTTGCCGAATCGTGCGATTTCGCGCCGGCGAGGATGACGAGATCGGCCACCTCAGGCGCAAACCAGGCGGCAGCTGGACGCTGCACTACGACGCTGCCGGCGGCGTCGAGGACGAAAATATCCGCCATCTCGAAAACGATCATTTCATCATCGGCGACTATATCGCGATCCGCGAGGAGGATGAACTTCATACGTTCCAAGTGGCGTCTGTCGATTACGTCTGAAGCCAGGGGGCCCTCTCCGAAATACGGGGGATTCTGGGTCGCCTCACGCGCGCGCGTCCAGCGCAGCGGCGCCTGCACGGTCGCTTGACCATCGCGCGCCCTTCATAGCCCCGGCTTGTCTAAGGATGGATTGGACCTCGTCATGAAGGCGCATGGCGTCAGCTTTCACGCACGAGGAATGCATTGCTCTGGCTGCGAGCACATCATCGAAGACGCGGTGCGCAAGCTGCCTGGGGTGCAGCGAATCAAAGCGGATTATGCAACCGAGACGGTCGGGGTCGTCTTCGATCCAGCATTGACGAATATCGAGGACATCTGCGCCGCCGTCTCGCAGAGGGGCTATCGCTGCGCTCTGCCTGATGAGGTCCCTGCCCCGCGCAATAGGCTGAAGACGCTCGCCGCCATTATCCTGGGCGTCGTCGGCATCCTTCTCATCATCTTCCTCGACACCTGGTTCATCAGCACAAGCGGCGCGCCCGACGTCAGCAAACATATGAGCTATGGCCTGATCCTGACGCTTGGATTGCTGACTGGGTTCCATTGCGTCGGCATGTGCGGCGGCTTTGTCCTGAGCTACACGGCGGACGACGCGCGCATGGGACAAAACTCCCACTTGTCGCATCTGCTTTACGGCGCAGGAAAGACCCTCTCCTATACGGTCATCGGCGCGATGTTCGGCCTGCTGGGCGCCGTCATAGCCTTCACGCCGATGCTGCGCGGCGTCGCGGGCGTCGCCGCCGGCCTCTTTCTGATCGTGTTCGGCCTGAACATGCTGAACCTCTTCCCGGCGCTGCGCAGAATCCGGCTTAAGCTCCCGGCCTCACTCTCATGGGCGGTGTCAGGCCAGCAGACCCGAAGCCGCAACCGGCCCTTTGTGATTGGATTGTTGAACGGCCTGATGATCGCCTGCGGCCCATTGCAGGCGATGTATGTGATGGCGGCGGGAACCGGCAGCGCCATCGAGGGCGGCAAGATGCTGTTTACCTTCGGCGCCGGAACGCTGCCGGTCCTCCTCAGCTTTGGCTTTCTCACCAGTCTGATCTCGGGCGCGCTGACCCATCAATTGTTGCGCGCCTCGGGGGTTATTTTGATTCTCTTGGGAGCGGTCATGATCAATCGCGGACTGATCCTGACCGGCGCGGGTTATGATCTGCAATCCGCCCTGACGACGGCATCGACGAAGCTCGGCCTCGCAAAGCCCCCCGCCGCTTCGTCGGCGGTTGAGAGCCATGTTCAAACCATCGCGATGGATGTCGTCAAATCGGGATTTGAACCGAACCATTTCGTCTTGCGCCGCGGGGTTCCAGTCAGATGGATCATTGACGGCAAGGAAATCACCCATTGCAACAAGCGCATTGTCGTCCCCAAGTTGGGATTGGAGTTCGATGTCAAAGAGGGCGCCCAGACCATCGAATTCACGCCGAGTGAACTAGGCGTCATCCCGTGGAGCTGCTGGATGGGCATGTTGCACGGCCAGTTTGAGGTGATCGCCGACGTCGAGGTCGCGACCAAAGCGCCGCAGACCGTTGAGCCGAAAATTGGAGCCCCCGCGCGACCCGCCATCGACGAAGCGGCGCCGGCCCCTCCGGCCTTGGCGCGAACATCCGAGCCTGAGAAAAGCGCCGCGACGCCAGCAACCTATAAAGTCGTTGCCGGCGATAGCCTCGCCAAGATCGCCCGCAAGCTCTATGGCGATGCGCGGAAATGGACCGAGATCGCCACAGCCAATCCACATCTCAATCGAAGCAAGCTGAAAGCGGGCCAAATCATTCAGCTTCCGGCTCCCCCATTGAGGGAAACGAAACGGGAGGCGAAGTAGTCTTCGCTAGGGTCAGGGCGAGGACAGGTCCAGCGCGCCAGTCAGATCGCCGAGCTTTTGACCATGCGCCGCCATGGCCTCGTCGCGCAGGCGCAGGCCATCGAGAACCGGCAAATCAAACCGCCGCGTGATGAAGCGCAGCACCGAGGTCGTGTCGTAAAGCGTATGATCGACAAAGCCCTTCTTGGCATAGGGCGATATGATCAAGGCCGGGATCCTGTTGCCCGGCCCCCAGCGGTCGCCTTTTGGCGGCGCGACATGGTCCCAGAAGCCGCCGTTTTCATCATAGGTCACGATCACAAGCATGTGGCCCCATTGCGGGCTTTTCTCGAGATGCGCGACAACCTCCGCGATATGTTCGTCGCCCGAGAGTATGTCGGCATAGCCCGGGTGCTCGTTGAGATTGCCCTGCGGCTTGTAGAAACCGACTTGCGGCAAAGTCCCAGCGTCGATCGCCTCGATGAAGGCCGCCCCATTGAGGCCGCCGTCGCGTAAATGCTGGGCGCGCGCGGCCGACCCCGGCGCCATGGCCGCGAAATAATTGTAGGGCTGGTGATGGAATTGGAATCTCACGGCAGAATCGGCGACCCCATCGAGGGCCGCCCGCCAGGCGCCGGCATACCAGGCCCAGGTCACCCCTTTCGCACTAAGGAGATCGCCGATGGTCGGCTCGGTCTGCGGCGGAAGCGTTGTCTCCGCGTTCGGATCGGCATAGGCGGGGTCGCCGCCGGGCGCGGGCTTGTTGGCGCTTGGTTGATAGGGCGGCTGCATCGTATTGACGGCGTAAAGATCCGGCGAGAGCGCGCCGTCATTGACGAATTTCGGCTTGCCCTCGAGCGCCGACCTCGGCGAATCCGGGGCGAGCTTCAAAGTCACTCCGTCATCCTCGACAACGGCGATCAGGCCTTTGGCCGGCTTTTTGTCGGCATTTGGAAAGCGCGGCTCGCAGGCGCAGGCCAAATAGAAATGATTGACGAAGGAGCCGCCGAAAGCGGCCATGAAGAAATTATCGGCGAGCGCATAGCGCTTGGCGACCGACCAGAGCGGCAGCTTCGATCCATCGTAATATCCCATCACCAGCGCGCCGGAATCGCCATAGGCTACAAAGCGATCGTTCTTGCCGCCATTGATCTGCATCTGATTCTGATAGAAGCGATGCACGAGATCGACCGTCGGGACGCTGATCGGCGTGTTCAAGCCGGCGGGATCGTCGATCGCGAAAACGGCATTGGGAAGATGCGCGGTCTGCGCTTCGGTCACCGCAGGAACGACTCCCTTCGCGGTCAACCCTTTCCAGATCGGCGGCAATTCCGGCAAGAGCGAGCCGTCGCGATCGAATTGGCGCGCCGCCTCAGGCGTTTGTTTGGAAAGTCCATTCGCGCCGGGAAAATGACCATAAAGATTATCGAAGCTGCGATTTTCCGCGTAGATCACGACAATCGCCTCGATTTTCTCCAGCCCATCGGGAGAAGCCAGAGCGCTGTTCGCGCCTTGGACGCTCCCTGCCGCAAGCGCGAGAACGCCAATGCCCGCAGTCGCTCGACGCGCAAAATTGATGATTGTCATTCCACCTCCCCCGAGCAGCCGCGAAGGCCTGGGGCAGCGTCCCGCCTCATCCTCCCGCGCTCCGATTCATGCCGCTTTGTCATTGCATTCTCTTGACGCCTTGGGGCAAGCGGTATGTTTTGCGCCCCGGAACGGGCAAGGGCGGCTTTCTCCCGAAAAGAGTTGAATTGCCGACATGAGCAATAACGTTGACTTGCGTGATCCGCGTGAAAGCCTTCCCGACCTCGTGCGGGACAAGCTTGACGTGATTTTCGTCGGCATCAATCCTTCGACGTTTTCGGTCGCCCAAGGGCATTATTTCGCCCGCGCGGCAAACCGGTTCTGGCCCTCGTTCTCACGCTCGGTTCTCAGCCATTCCGCGCGCCGCTCCCTTGGCGTTTCGCGTTTGGAGCCGGCGCATGACCGCCAGCTCCTCGATCACGGGTTTGGCTTCACCGACGCGGTCAAACGCCCGACCGCGCGCGCCAGCGATCTCACGTCAGCGGAATTTGAGGCGGCCATGCCGCACCTTTTGGAAAAACTCGAGCGGCTTCAACCGCACATAGCCTGTTTCCATGGGACGATGGCGTATCGGCGGGTTCATCGCGCTCTGGTCGCTGCGAAATCCGATCCAATCCTCGGTCTGCAGTCGCTCCGGATCGGCCAAACGCAAGTCTTTGTGGTCCCCAATCCAAGTCCGGCCAACGCACACTTCACCCCAGCCGACCAGGTGCTCTGGTACGATCGGCTCGCCGCCTGCCTTGCCTAAGCTTGACCGCGCGACCCGAAAAGCCGCCTCCGGGGCGCAATAAGAGGCGGCCTAGATGCGAATCGCGCTGGCTCAATCGATCGGTTTCAGAGCAACCACGAAATCCGCCTTGACTTCGCTGCTCTGGCTTTCATAAAGGGTCCGGCTTCGCGCGGCTTGGCGCGAATTCCCGACGCCTTGAATTTTGCGGCCAATAGATCGGCCGCCGGCGGGTGCGTAGCTCAGCGGGAGAGCACTCCCTTCACACGGGAGGGGTCACAGGTTCAATCCCTGTCGCGCCCACCATTCAAGCGCTTGCATTTAAAAATGCGCCGGCATCGCCCTTTCCAGCGGCTTCGGAAGGTTTGCCCTCCGGGAAGCAGAAATCGCAAATTTCTGGGAAAACATCGGCTGATTATCACGATTGGCCGACTATCAAGGCGCGTCTTCCCGAAGAACGCGCCGCAGGATTTTTCCTATGGTCGATTTTGGCAACTCCTTGCGAAACTCGATTTGACGCGGAACCTTGTACCCGGCCAGACTTTTCCGGCAATGGGCAACCAAATCCTCCGCCGTGAGATTGACGTCTCGCTTCACTACAAAGATTTTTACTACTTCTCCAGAATTGGCGTCCGGCACGCCAACGGCGCCCACATCAAGAACACCCGGGTGCATCGCCACCACGTCTTCCACTTCGTTCGGATAGACTTTCAAGCCTGAGACCACAATCATATCCTTCTTGCGATCGACAATGCGAATAAACCCCTTCTCATCCATGACCGCGATATCGCCGGTGCGCAGGAAGCCGTCCGGCATGATCGCCTTGGCCGTTTCGTCAGGGCGTCTCCAATAGCCCTTCATGATCTGAGGACCGCGCACGCATAGTTCTCCGGCTTGGCCGATGGGCAGATCGCGCCCTTGGTCGTCACGGATCGCCACTTCGGTCGAGGGCATGGGAAGGCCGATGGAGCCGTTGAATTGGGAAAGATTGAACGGGTTCATCGTCACGCCGGGCGAAGCCTCCGTCAGGCCATAGGCTTCGATGAGGGTTCTGCCGGTGATCTTCCTCCATCTTTCGGCGACCGACCGATGCAACGCCATCCCCCCGGCAAGGCAATTGCGCAGGCGCGAGAAATCCACCCTGCCGAAGTCGGGATGACGGAGCAAGGCGTTGAATAGGGAATTCACGCCGGTGATGGCCGTGAACGGATGCTTCCCCAGCTCCTTCACGAAATCGGCGATATTGCGCGGATCCGTGATCAGCACATTTGTGGCGCCGATCTTGAGGAAGATGAGGCAATTCGCGGTGATGGCGAAGATATGATAGAGGGGCAATGCCGTAATGATAATTTCGCGACCTTCTTCAAAAAATGGCTTCATCCAGGCATGGGCTTGCTGCAAGTTTGCCAAGACATTGCCGTGAGTAAGCATGGTTCCCTTGGGAACGCCCGTGATCCCGCCCGTGTATTGCAGGAAGGCAATATCGTCATGTCCCAGCTTCGCTGGCTTCCACTCTAACGCCTCGCCTTGCTTCAAGGCCGATCGGAAGGAAACCGCCCCAGGGATCAGCCATGCCGGAACCCTTCTTTTCACGTGCTTGACGATGAAATTGACAAAGACGTTTTTGGGGAAGGCCAGCATATCGCCGATCTGTGTGGTAACGACATGCTTGATCTCTGTGTCGGCGATGACTTCCGCGAGGACCCAAGCGCTGTTCTCGACAATCACGATGGCCTCAGCCCCAGAATCCTTCAGCTGGTGAGCCAACTCCCTGGGCGTATAAAGTGGATTGCAGTTCACCACCGTGTAGCCGGCCCGGAGGACGCCGAACAAGGCGATCGGGTATTGTAGAATATTCGGCATCAGCAAGGCGACTCGGGCGCCTGGTTGCAGGTTTAGCCCCCCTTGCAGGTAGGCGCCGAAATTGCGCGACAAGCGGTCGAGATCGCGATAGGTGACGGCTTGGTCCATGTTGACGAAAGCTGCGCGCTGCCCGAAGGCGGCAACGCTCCTATCGAACAACTCGCCGAGCGATTGGTGCTCGTCGACATTCACTTCGGCGGCTACGCCAGCCGGATAGCTTTTCAGCCAAATCTTCTCCATCATCCTTACCTTTTCTGCCCTCTGGAAGGAGCAGTCGCGATGCTGTTGTGGCCCCGCAACTGCCTCGCCGCGGGGTCGGCGCCGCCGAGCGGCTGTGGCCCAAGCCGCTGAAACGCAGCATATTAGGAACTGTGCAATTTGCTCAAAATCATGCGCTCAGCAGCCCTTCGATGGAACGGATAGCAAACTTCGTGAAGCCGCCTGAATCTTTTGAGCAGACTCACGTGCGTCCAGACGTCATCGCCTGTAGGCGCGACGCGCTTCCAGCCGAACGGCGCGCCGCGGACTGCGCGGCGCCAATCGCCGTTTCTGACGCAGAGACCGAATAACGTCATTACGCTGCAGCGCAGCGAGCCTAAGGGCAAAAGCGTCCGCCCGCGCGCGGCGAGTAGGCGGCCATCGCAGCATTCGCGCGTCGCCTTCGAGAACGCCCACATCCGCACAAACAAGCGGCCCAACGAGCGACTTCCTTTGAACCGCCTCGCACAGTTTGCAAGCTTGTCCTCGGCGCGGATCCGCTTGGCCGAAAACGAGGGATCTTTGTCCTTGTCGCCGATGGGAACGGAGAACAACATAGCCCCGTAAATACACGAGCCCCCAAGAAGATGTCGCCATGAACGCACTAGTTTCAAGTCAGCCATCACAAGAGCTCACTAGGGCCCGCCGGATCGGAGTTTTGGTCTGGCCTGGTTGTGACGTTCTTGATGTATGTGGACCCATCGATGTGTTTTTCTATGCGAACTACTGGCTGCAGCGGTACGGGAGAGCCGGCGAACCCGGCTACCAGTGCGATATCACTGCCGCGGCCCCTGGACCGGTGAAGACGACGTGCGGAATCGAGCTCATCGCGACCCACAGTTATTCCGGCATAGAGGACGGTCTTGATACTTTGGTCGTGGTGGGGGGCGCAATGGCCGAAGAGGCGAGCAAGGATCTTTCCCTTGTCGAATGCGCGCGTTCGATAGCGCCCAGGGCGCGGCGTGTGGCGTCGATTTGCACCGGCGCGTTCATTTTGGCGGCTGCGGGCCTCTTGCATCAGCGGCGTGTGACGACGCACTGGATGTATTCAGGGGCCCTCGCTGAGGCGTACCCTTCGATAAAGGTCGATGCGAGCCTCATTTTCGCGCGCGACGGGAATATCTATTCCTCAGGCGGGATCACCGCGGGGATAGATCTCGCCTTGGCCCTGGTCGAAGAAGATCTCGGCCAGGAAATTGCCCTGGTCGTCGCCCGGACAGTTGTGGTTTTCCCCCGTCGCCCAGGCGGCCAATCCCAATTCAGCGCCTATGTGAATTTTCTTCGGGATGGGGGGAAGCGGCCAGAGATACAGGAACTGTTGGCCTGGATGCTCGGCCACCCAGGGGAGGATCTCAGCGTAGCAGCCTTGGCGGATCGCATGGGCATGAGTCCGCGCAACTTTGCTCGGCTCTTTCGCAGCGAGATCGGAGAAACGCCGGCGCAGTTTGCCGAACGGGCGCGGGCCGACGCGGCCCGCATTAAACTCGAACAAAGCGCATTGCCGGTCGAGACCATCGCGGAGGAATGCGGCTTCGGCAATGCCGAACGCATGCGGCGCACCTTTCAGCGCCATTTCGATGTCAGTCCGCACGAGTACCGGGCGCGGTTCCGATCAACCCTGCTCAACTGACGCCGGCCAAAGCGAGCGCGCCTTAACATGCGGCGCGGCAAAAATGATTTCACGACAATTAGTTCGAGCGGCGCCCCTCTGCGCTCGCCGCTCGTCGCCCCGTCCCCGAGGAGTCAAAGAAGCTTTCACGCACCTAATCTGTTTCTCCCATGTGATCAGGCCCTTTATACGCGCCATTACATGCTTTCTTGACCGCTTATTGCTAGGTTCAGGAGGAATGCGTCATGACAAATCTCGATGTGTTCGCCGCCAGGGACGCCGCTCCGGCCTATCCCGTCGTGCGCAAGGTCGGGCCTGCCGACCTCAAGGACGCTCTGACCAAAGGCGCCAATGATTTCCTGCCCACTCTCGATTTCTTTGTGGAGCCGATAACCGTCGTTTTATTTGGCATTATCTGTCCGCTCATCTGCCTGTACCTGATTGGCGCTGGCCTGCCGCTGCTCTTTCCCTTCATGTCGGGTTTCTCACTGGTTGGTCCCTTCGTTGCAATTGGCTTGTATGAGGTGAGCCGACGTCGGGAGCTCGGCCTTGACGTCTCCTGGACGGATGTTTTCGACCTGCGGCGCTCACCCTCGCTCCCCTCCATCTTCGCGCTCGGCCTCGTGCTGCTGGCGATTTTCGTCTTCTGGCAGGCTGCGGCCGAGTCGCTTTACGGGTGGCTCTTCGGCTCCAAGCCGCCAGAGTCCTTTAAGGGGTTCCTCACCGAGGTCTTCACCACATCCCAGGGCTGGGCCCTGATCGTTCTGGGCAATGCAACTGGCTTCGTCTTCGCCGTGGCGGCGCTGAGCATCAGCGTCGTTTCATTCCCCTTGCTCCTCGACCGAAATGTCGGCGCAGCCGTGGCTGCGCACACATCCGTCAGAGCAGTGTTGGCGAATCCGGCAACGATGGCGCTTTGGGGATTGATTGTCGCAGCGTCCCTGGCGATCGGTTTCCTGTTGGCGTTCATCGGCCTCGTTTTCGTGGCGCCAATCCTCGCGCACGCAAGCTGGCATCTCTACCGCAAGGTCGTGCGATAGGCGCTATCCATGAGAGCGATAATGATAATGGCAGCGAGCGAATACAGACATTTTTTTAGATATCTCGGAAGATATACTTTTAATTCTTGGAATATAGGAGAAAGCCTATGCGAATTCTCTTTTTGACGTCGGCCCACAACAGCCTCAGCCAGCGTCTATGGATCGAGCTCGGAGAGCGCGGCCACGAAATTCGCGTCTGCATCGCGGCGACGGATGAGGCTATGATCGCCGCTGTCTCCCGTGAGGCGCCGGATTTGATCATTGCGCCGATGCTGAAGATCGCCATTCCGGAGGCGGTCTGGTCGCGCTGTCTCAGCCTGATCGTGCATCCCGGGATCAAAGGCGATCGGGGGCCCTCCTCCCTCGACTGGGCTATCGCCAACCACGAGGAGATTTGGGGCGTGACGATCCTGGAGGCGGCGGCGGAGTTCGACGCGGGCCCGATCTGGGCTGCGCACGAGTTTGCCCTGGAGGCTGATTCGCCCGCAAAGAGCAGCCTCTATCGCGATCAGGTCACCGAGGCCGCCTTGCGCGGCGTCCTCGAAGCTGTCGAACGAATCGAGTCGGGGGAGTTCCGATCCGGCGCCTGGCGGCCCGAAAAGCTGTCCGATGCATCGCTCCAAGGGTCGCCCCCTTTGCGCGGCTGTCTGCGCCCGCCGATGCGGCAGGCCCATCGCGCCATCGACTGGACGCATGATGGGACGGCCGCGATCCTCCGCAAGATTCGCGCGGCGGACAGCGCTCCCGGCGTCCTCGGGACCCTGCTGGGCAAAAGCTGCTTCCTTTATGGAGCGCATGAGGAGGAGCGCCTTAAAGGGCCGCCCGGTGAGATTCTGGCCCGGCGCGACGGCGCGATCTGCGTCGGCGCGGTCGATGGCGCCATCTGGATCTCCCATCTGAAGGCCAAGGACGACGCTCGGGAGGCAACCTGCCGCCTCGCCGAGGCGGGTCTCGGCTGCGAGCTCTGCGATGCGGACCTGTGTCCCGTCGCCGGGATCAAGCTGCCGGCGACGCAGATCTTGGGACCTCTGCTGCGCGGCGCGCCCGAAGCATCGCTGCCAATCGACGCTCCGGTCGACCATCGCACCTTTCGCGAGATCGTCTACACGGAGGAGGACGAAGTTGGCTATCTCGCGTTCGATTTCTACAATGGAGCGATGAGCACGTCCCAATGCTATCGCCTCCGGGATGCGTTCCTCCACGCCCGATCGCGCCCGACCCGCGTCATCGTTCTGCTGGGCGGCGCCGATTTCTGGTCGAACGGCATCCATCTCAATGTGATCGAGGCCAGCGCCGATCCGGCCGCCGAATCCTGGCGGAACATCAATGCGATCGACGATCTTATCTTCGAAATCCTCAACACCATGTCCCATCTCGTCATTGCCGGGCTGCGCGGCAATGCCGGCGCCGGCGGCGCAATGCTGGCGCTCGCGGCGGACTGCGTCTATGCGCGATCTGGGGTCGTCCTCAATCCCCACTACAGAAGCATGGGCGATCTCTATGGATCGGAATATTGGACCTATACGCTGCCGCGGCGAGTGGGGCAAAAGCAAGCGCTGGAGTTGACCCAGTCCTGCAAGCCAATCGGCGCGCCGGCGGCGCGGGAAATGGGATTTCTCGACGACGCCTTCGGCGAAGACGCCAAGGCGTTCGAGACCGAACTGAGGGAGCGGGCGAGGCGCCTCGCCCGGGATCCGGAATTGCGCTCGATGCTTCGTAAGAAGCACGAGAAGCGTCTCGACGACGAAAGCGCCAAGCCCCTCGCGAGCTATCGCGCCGAGGAGCTGGAATGGATGCGAGTCAATTTCTTCGGGCCCGACCCCGCCTATCACGAGGCCCGCCGCCGCTTCGTCTTCAAGGGAAATCCGCCGAAGGGAAGCCCCGCGCCGATTGGAGCTGCGGTCGAACGGGCGCCCTTCGTTCTATCGGAGGGCGCGGCCTAGAGGGTTTGCCGATCAAATAGAATCATCTGTTTGTGAGGCTTCCTCGCCATCCCTCCGTCTTCGAAACTCGCCATCAGGCCAACCCTATGGAGGGTTGGCCTCAAGGGGATCAGACGCATTTCGCGCGCATTTCAAGAAAGCCTATATAGGCAGGCGGCAATTGCGCCATCCGAGCGGCCTGGAGGATGGTTTGCATATAGGCAGGCGCGGGGCGTCCCTCCTTGCTGCTTCGTCCGACATAAACGAGCGCCCTGACCGGGCCGCCGGCCACGCGGAAAATGGGCTGGGTGATTTTCTGGTAGAGACCGCGATGGACCTCCTCATAGCGATCCAACGGACCAATATCGGAAAGCGCCAGCCGGTAGAGAACGCCATGAACAGCGGCGTTTCGATCCCGAACGATCGAGGCGAATCCCTCCTCCATGATGAAAAAGCGATGGCCGGCGAGGCGCGCGGGGCCGAGGGCTTGCGCGTTCCGACAGCGCAGCTGCATGGCGGCCAAATCCATGTTGGAGCCATAGGCGAAATAAAGCGGCATCCGAGCGGCTAAGCGCGCATCGACCCAGACGCCGCCGACATCCTTCCGTCCGCCAGCGACAAAGCCCGCGTCAAATGTTCGGCGCCGATCCAAGGATGGGGGCTGCCCGAAGGCCTCCCGCCCTGCAAGGGCGCGCCTATCGCCTGGAGCAAGGTTTTAGCCGGTCCCGGCGTGAACTTTTCGGTCCGCTTCCGCGTTGCGCAAAGGCGAAGTCTCTCGAAGACGATAGCTCTCATGATCTTAGTTTCGAGCGAAGCGAGAAGAAGTCAACCACCCGCGCAAGGCGGGGAAACGTCGGTCTTTGTGGAATCTTGCGGAATGTTTCTGTGTATAAGATTCAATCTGGCGGCGAGCGGCCTGCACCGATGGTTGTATTTTTCCTCTTTTTGTGGTTGATTAGGTTCTGATTCGTTAGCTTAAGGTTAGACTCCGCTATGCTCCTTGGATTTCTCAAGCGTCCTGAATGGATTTTCCGCCGCGCCGCCCGCAGAGATGCCGTCGCCGCCGAAGCGGACCGCCTGATCGCCAAGTTCAACGACCAAGCTTATTTCGAGGCGCGAGACCGCGTCAGGGGCCGTTGCATCGACGGGGGAAAATCGGCGCGCTTCTGGACTGGCGTCAAGCTTGAGATCGCGCGGCGGCAGAAGATCATGATTGGCCTTTCCGGCGCCGATATGTGGGCCAGAGACGCCTCCCGCGCGTAGGCCGGCGCCGGCGGGCGCGAGGCTTGATCGTTTACGGCGTGGAAACAAGTTGCCGGCGGCGCGCGACTCGAATCGGCAGCCCGTCGGATGCGCAAATATTCTAGAGCATATTCCGAACAGATTGGCTCAATCTGTTCGGAATATGCTCGGACTTTTTAACACTGGAGCGATTTCTGATCGATCGAATGACTCGATTCGATCGGAAAGCGCTCTATCTCTGCTCGAGTTCGATCAAGGTTCCGGCGAAGTCCTTGGGATTTAGAAAAAGCACGGGCTTGCCATGCGCCCCAATTTTTGGCTCCCCGTCGCCAAGGACGCGCGCTCCATTTTGCTGAAGGCGCTCGCGCGCCGCAAGAATATCCTCGACCTCATAACAAAGATGATGGATCGCGCCATCGGGATTTTTCGCGACGAAATTAGCGATCGGGGAATTTGCGCCGAGCGGTTGGAGAAGTTCGATTTTCGTATTGGCAAGCTCAACGAAAACGACAGTGACTCCATGCGCCGGGAGGGCCATGGGAAGACTGACTTTGGCTCCCAGCGCATCGCGATAAAGGGCGCTTGCCGCTGCAAGATCCTTCACCGCTATGGCGACATGGTTCAGCCGCCCGATCACGCCGCCCTCCGAGACCCAAAAACTTTGCGACTTTTTGGGAATGACCCTGTGCCAAAGCCGTTAGATATAGAGTTTCGTCGTTATGCTCTGGATAGGCTCTCCAAGGCAGTAAATAAATTTACCGTTTCCTTGTCGATCGCGCGAGTCGCATCGAATGGGAGCTGTCCGACGCGCTCCTGATCAAACCTCAACCACCAAGACATGCACCGTGGGCCGTTTCCCCCACGCCGCCGCGACCGCGTTGCGCACCGCCTTTTCGACCGCCGTCGAGACCACATCGGCGTCCCGCCGCTTTTGCCTGGGCAGATGGTCGAAGGTCTGGAAAAGCGCTTCGTCGACAATGGCGTCCATGGCGGCGCCATCCTTGGTCCTTGCCGGCATACCCGCCGTCACGACATCGGGCACGCCGGCGAGATCGCCCTTCGCCGTGACGGCCAAGGCAATCGTGACTATGCCGGAAACAGCAAGCTTCTGACGCGTCCGCACGGCCTCGTCGCCAGCCGCCACGAAGGTATTGCCATCCTTGCAAAGACGGCCGTGCGGCGCCTCCCCGACAATGCCGGGCCGCCCCGGCGCGAGCAGAACAATGTCTCCATTGCGAGCCCTGATGACATGCTCGACGCCCTGCTTCTCGGCGAATGCGGCATGTTCGGCGAGGTGGATTTCCTCGCCATGGGCGGGAATTGCAATCTGGGGCCTCGTCCAGCCATAGAGCTGCACGACCTCGCCCCGGCGCGGATGCCCCGAAGCATGGACAAGCGCCGTTCGGTCGGTGATGACGCTGACCCCCGCCCGGATAAAATTATTGATGATCCGGCCGACGTCCCTTTCATTGCCTGGGATCGTCCGCGAGGAAAAAATGACCTGATCGCCCGGATTGAGCGTCACGACCGGATGCTCGCCTTCCGAGATGCGGGCGATGGCGGCGCGGCTTTCGCCCTGGCTTCCCGTCGCCAGCAAGACCAGCTTGTCCGGCGGCGAATGCGGAAATGCATCCAGGGAAAAGAAGTCGGGGACGCCATCGAGGTAGCCGCATTCGCGCGCGACGGCGACGATGCGCTCCATGGCGCGACCCGCGAGCACGACATTGCGCTGAGCCGCCATCGCGGCTTCGGCGACGGCCCGAATCCGCGCGACATTGGAAGCGAAAGTGGTGACGACGACGCGTCCCGGCGCCTTGGCGATGATCTCGCGCAAGGTCTTAGCGACATCGCCTTCCGAGGGGCTTATCCCCTCGCGTAAAATATTGGTCGAATCGGAAATGAGGGCAAGAACGCCCTCATCCCCTATCTCTTTGAGCCGCTTGGCGTCGGTCGGCTTGCCAAGACCTGGCTCGGCGTCGATTTTCCAATCGCCCGAATGGAGGATCGCGCCGAGCGGCGTCCGGATCGCGAGGGCGCAGCTTTCGGGGATCGAATGGGCGACGGCAACGAATTCTACGCGAAAAGGATCGATCGAAACGGTCGCGCCCTGTGCGACGATTTCAATCGGAACCTCCGGTGCGCCGGGCTCGGCCAGGCGCTTGGCGTGGAGCAGTTCGGCGGCGAAACGCGTCGCATAGAGCTTGCAGCCAAGCCGAGGCCACAAATCGGCTATCGCGCCAATATGATCCTCATGCGCATGGGTGATGACCAGTCCGACAAGATCCTGGCGCAGCTTCTCGATAAAACTGATGTCCGGCATGATGAGATCGATGCCCGCAAGATCGGGTCCAGCGAAAGCGACGCCACAATCCACCATCAGCCATTTGACGCGCCCTTTGCGACCGTAGCCGTAAAGGGCGAGGTTCATGCCGATCTCGCCAAGGCCTCCGAGCGGCGCGAAGACGAGCTCGTCATTTCCCTCATTCATTGGTGGCGGCCTTTCCAAAAAATTCCCATAGACCCTCTCGGATCATTGAAGCGCGGCGCGCTCGCCTGACGGCGGCGACAAAAAAACATCCCCCGCCTCGACCGCGACCTCTCCGGCCGCGCTGTCGAGAATGAGCCTGCCGGTGGCGTCGATCGTCCGAAAGACGCCCTCAACGGCTCCAAATGGCCGCGCCACGCTGATCCTTGCGCCAAGACCGGCGGCCAGGGACAGCCATTCGGTGCGGATCGGCGCAAAATCGGAGCCCTGCGTCCAAACATCGAGCCAATGCGCCATCGCCGCCGAAAGACGCTCGAACACCACTTCAGGTGCAATCGGCGGGCCGCCGATCGCGCTGAGATCGGTCGTCCTGTAGAGCGCGTTCTCAGGATGCGATCGGCAATTGACGCCAATTCCGGCAACGCAGGCAAAGCGGCCATCGGGCAAACCGACGCTTTCCAGAAGAATTCCGGCGATCTTGGCCCCATCATGAAGAATATCATTGGGCCATTTGATCGCGAGCCGACGATCGCCCTCGAGAATTTCGCGCAACGCGCGGGCGAGCGCAAGGCTCGCGACGAAGCCGAGTTCGGGAGCTTTGTGCGGCGGCGCAGGATCGATCAGCAGCAGGCTTGCATAAAGATTGCCCGGCGGCGACCACCAGACTCGGCCATTGCGGCCCCGCCCGCCGCTCTGCGTCTCGGCGACGATCCAGAGCCGTCCTGGGTCCCCCCGCCTGCCGCAAGCCATCGCTTCATCGTTGGTCGAAACGAGCCCGCCATGCCGACTCAATCGAAAGCCTTTATCCTTGGCCGTTTCAGCAAGACGCAACAGGGCTAAACCACCGTTAGAGCATGACCCCGGGACTTTGCGGAGGACTTCTTGGGATCATGTTCTAGACAAAACCTCAAAACAAGGACTTCGCGGCGGCCGTGGTGGCGTCGATAAAAGACCCCGGATAAACGAAGAAGAAAAGCACCAGAAGTCCCGTCAAAGCAAGCACGGCGCGCAATGTCGGCGAAGGCCGATCGAATGCCGGCGCGGGCTCGTCGAAATACATGATCTTGACGATCCGCAGATAGTAATATGCGGCGACGGCGCTCGAGAGGACGCCAATGACGGCGAGCGGGTAGAGCTGCGCCTGGATGGCGGCGTTGAACACGTACCATTTGGCGAAAAAACCGGCGAGCGGCGGAATTCCGGCGAGGGAAAACATCATCATCGCAAGGAAGAAGGCCATGACCCCATCGGTCCTGGCGAGACCCGACAGGTCTGCTATCTTCTCGACGCTGACGCCGCCGACGCGCATCGACAAGATAGCCGCGAAGGTTCCAAGGGTCATGACGAGATAGATCGCCATATAGGCCAGCACGCCGACGACGCCGGCCTCCGTTCCAGCCGCAAGACCAACCAGAGCGAAGCCGATATGGCCGATCGCGGAATAGGCCATCAGCCGTTTGATATTGCTCTGGCCGATGGCGGCGAAGGCGCCGAGCGCCATCGACAGGATCGAAATGAAAATGACGATCTGCTGCCACTGCGCGGTCACGCCGGGGAATGCGGTCAAGACCACGCGCACGGTAACGGCGACCGCGGCCATTTTCGCGGCGGAGGCGAAGAACGCGGTAACCGGAGTCGGCGCTCCTTCATAGACATCCGGGGTCCACATATGGAACGGCGCGGCGGACATCTTGAAGGCGAGGCCCGTCATCAGGAACGCAAGGCCGAAGACGACCCCGAGCGTCGCCTTGCCATGCGCGGCTTCGGCGATTCCGGCGAAGGAAACCGTTCCGGCGAAGCCGTAAAGAAGCGAGGCGCCATAAAGCAGCATGCCGGACGAGAGCGCGCCGAGGACGAAATATTTGAGGCCCGCCTCCGAAGCCCTGACATTGTCGCGCTGGAATGCGGCCAGGACATAAAGGGAAAGGGACATCAATTCGAGCCCGAGATAGAGCGCGATAAGGCTCGTCGCCGAAATCAACATCAACATGCCGAGCGTGGCCAAAAGGATGAGAATCGGAAACTCGAACTTGTCGATCTTCTCCCGCACAAGAAAATCCTGGCCCATCACCAGGGTGACAAGCGATCCGGCGAGCGTCAGCACCTTCATGAACCGGCCGAACCCATCGTCAATGAAGGCGCCGTCGAAGACCACCGCCGTGGTCTTGCCGCCGAGCGCTATGGCGAGGATCGCCGCGCCGAGCAGGCCGACGGCAATCTCGGTCACCGGCCCGTCCGAATCCTTGCCGCGGAGGGCGCCAAGAAGCACGAGAACGAGGACGCCTGCGGCCAGAATGATTTCAGGCAGGCTATGCGCGAGGGCGAAGGAGAGGGACGCCATTGAAATGAGCCTTTATTGCAACGCCAGCGCTGCGGTCTTGGTTGCGGCCAGGGCCGAGTCGTAACCTCTGATGAGCGCGTCAATCGAGGCGGCGGAGCTGTCGAGGATGGGGCCGGGATGGATGCCGTAGAAAATTGTGAGGGCGACGAGCGGCGCCAGCAACGCCACTTCACGGCCCGACAGATCTAGAATGCCTTGCAGACTCGGCTTGTCGAGAACGCCGAAAATAACCCGGCGATAGAGGAAGAGCGCATAGGCCGCCGACAAGATGACGCCTGTGGTCGCGAAGAAGGCGACCCAGCTATTCACTCTGAACGCGCCGAGCAGCGTCAGGAACTCGCCGACAAAGCCCGAGGTCCCGGGAAGGCCGACATTCGCCATGGTGAAGATCATGAAGGCGACGGCATAGAGCGGCATCCGGGCGACGAGGCCGCCATAGGCGGCAATTTCGCGGGTGTGCATGCGGTCATAGACGACGCCGACGCAAAGAAACAGCGCGCCGGAAACGAGCCCGTGCGAGATCATTTGAAAGACCGCGCCCTGAACGCCCTGCTCCGTCATGCTGAAGAGGCCCATGGTCACGAAGCCCATATGCGCCACCGACGAATAGGCGATGAGCTTCTTCATGTCCTCCTGCACCAGCGCGACCAGCGACGTATAAATGATCGCGATGATCGAAAGCGCATAGACGAGCGGGGCGAAGTAGGCCGACGCATCGGGGAACATCGGCAAGGAAAAGCGGATGAACCCATAGCCGCCCATCTTCAGCAGGATGGCGGCAAGAATGACCGAGCCAGCGGTCGGCGCCTCGACATGGGCGTCTGGGAGCCAGGTGTGGACCGGCCACATCGGCATCTTAACCGCCAGCGAGGCGAAGAAGGCCAGCCAGAGCCATTTCTGCATCGACGTGGGGAAGCTGGTTTTCAACAAGACGGCGATATCGGTCGTCCCGGCGACGCCATACATCGCCATGATCGCCAGCAGCATGAGCAGGGAGCCGGCGAGCGTATAGAGAAAGAATTTGAAGCTCGCGTAGACGCGCCTTTTGCCGCCCCAGATTCCGATGATCAGGAACATCGGGATAAGGCCGCCCTCGAAGAACAGATAAAAGAGCACGAGGTCCAGCGCGCAGAAGACCCCAATCATCAAGGTCTCGAGCACGAGAAAGGCGATCAAATATTCCTTGACGCGATAGGTGATCGATTTCCACGATGCGGCGATGCAGAAGGGCATCAGGAAGGTGGTGAGAAGAACAAAGGGGAACGACAGTCCGTCGACGCCAAGCTTATAGACGAGCCCGGCGCCGAACCAAGGCTTTTCTTCGACGAGTTGAAAGGCCGCGGAGGTCGGATCGAATCGCGCGTAGGCGACAAGCGAAACCAGAAACACGATCACCGTCGCGCCAAGCGCCGCCCAGCGCGCGTTGTTCAGCGTCGCTTCGTCATCGCCGCGCAAAGCGAGGATGAACGCGACCCCGACGAGCGGCAGAAAAACGATGCAGGAAAGAATGCCGAAGCCGAACATCAGTGCACTCCCCCGACGATATACCAGGTCATGACCACGGCGACGCCGACGAGCATGGCAAAAGCGTAATGGTAGATGTAGCCGCTCTGCAGCTTGACGACGCGGCCGGTCACATCGACGACGCGCGCGGCGACGCCGTCAGGGCCCAGGCGATCGATGATGGCGCCATCGCCGCCCTTCCAGAATAGGCGGCCGAGCCAGAACGCCGGGCGCACGAAGAGGAAGTCATAGAGTTCGTCGAAATACCATTTGTTGAGGAGGAACTCATAGACCGGCCGCGTAGCTCGCGCGAGGCGCACGGGGACGCCGGGCGCAAGAATATAGAAGAACAGCGCAACAACGAAGCCAACCCCCATCAGGATTGTCGGCAGCTCCTTGGCCAGACTCGGAATTTCTTCCATTTCCGAAAGGATATGATTGTGCGGGCCCAAAAAGAGCGCGCCTTTCCAGAACTCGTGCGACGCTTCGCCGATGAATTGATCATGGAGCGCATAGCCGGCGAATAGAGCGCCGAAGGCGAGCACGACCAAGGGGATCAGCATGGCGATCGGCGATTCATGCGGATCGAGCGCATGCGCTCCATGACCCTGCGCATCATGACCGTGCGCACCATGACCGAGTTCTTGTTCGCCATGCGCCTGGTGGCCATGGCCTGAGTCAGCGTGGCCAAGGGCGGGCTCGGAATGCGCGTCGGCCGCCCAATGCCGCTTGCCGAAAAATGTCAGAAAGACGAGGCGCCAGGAATAGAATGAGGTCAGTCCGGCGGCGATGGTGGTCAAGACGAAGCCATAGAAGGCGCCCGTGCTATGCGACGCGAAAGCGGCCTCGATGATCGCATCTTTGGAAAAATAGCCGGACGTGTAGGGAAATCCGGTCAGCGCCAAAGTGCCGATCGTCATCATGGCGAAAGTGAATGGAATCTTGCGCCAGAGACCGCCCATATTGCGCATGTCCTGCTCATGATGCATGGCGACGATGACCGAGCCGGCGCCCAGGAACAGCAGCGCCTTGAAAAAGGCGTGGGTGAAGAGGTGAAAGATGCCGAGCGAATAGCCGCCGACCCCAATGCCGACGAACATATAGCCGAGCTGCGAACAGGTCGAATAGGCGATGACCCGCTTGATGTCGTTTTGCACAAGGCCGATGGTCGCCGCGAAAAAGGCGGTCGTCGCGCCGATGATCGTGACGAAGGCGAGCGCCGCGGGCGCCTGCTCGAAGAGCGGCGACAATCGCGCGACCATGAATACGCCGGCGGTCACCATCGTCGCAGCGTGGATGAGCGCCGAAACAGGGGTCGGACCTTCCATGGCGTCAGGCAACCAGGTATGGAGCAGGAATTGCGCCGACTTGCCCATCGCTCCCATGAAGAGCAGCAGGCAAGTGATCGTCATCGCATCCATATCCGCGCCAAAGACATGGATTGTCTTATGCGCAAGCCCCGGAGCCGCCGCGAAAATCTGCTCGAAGGCGACGGAGTTCGTGAGCGCGAAGACCAGGAAAATGCCCAGCGCGAAGCCGAAATCTCCGACGCGATTGACGACAAAAGCCTTGATTGCGGCGGCGTTGGCCGAAGGCTTCTCATACCAGAAACCGATGAGGAGATAAGAGGCGAGGCCGACGCCCTCCCAGCCAAAAAACAACTGAACGAGATTGTCGGCCGTCACCAGCATCAGCATGGCGAAGGTGAAAAGCGAGAGATACGAGAAGAAGCGCGGCTTCGATGGATCCTCGCGCATGTAGCCAATCGAATAAAGATGCACGAGCGACGAAACCGTGGTGACGACGATCAGCATGACCGCCGTCAAACTATCGACCCGCAGCGACCAGTCGACCTTCACGGCGCCGGAGGTGAACCAGTTGCCGAGCGCCGAAACGCTCTCGGGAGTGGTTCCCAAAGCGACGTTGACGAAAACGATCCAGGACAGGACCGCCGAGACGAAGAGCAGGCTGGTCGTGACGATCTCGGAGGCGCGATCGCCTATCAGCCGGCCGAAGGGGCCGGCGATCAGAAATCCGAGGAGCGGTAGGAAGACAATGGCCGCATACATGTCCGGCTCAACCCTTCATCATGTTGATGTCTTCGACCGCGATGGAGCCGCGGTTGCGATAGTAGGTGACGAGAATGGCGAGCCCAATCGCCGCTTCGGCCGCCGCGACGGTCAGGATGAAAAGCGCGAAAACCTGGCCGGTCAGATCGCCGAGAAAGGCCGAGAAGGCGACGAGGTTGATATTGACCGAGAGCAGGATCAGCTCCACCGACATCAGCACCACGATGATGTTCTTGCGGTTCAATATCACGCCGGCGACGCCGAGCGTGAACAAGATGGCCGCGAGGACCAGATAATGGGTGAGCGAGACCGTCATGATTGCTTTCTCCTCCCGTCGGATGGATGCGACGGGGCCTTCAAACGCCCTGCCTCGATGGCGTCTTGCGAATTTCGACCGCCTCGCTCGGAGTCCGAGCGTTCTGGATAGCGATATTCTGGCGTTTGACGCCGACCTTGTGGCGCAAGGTCAAGATGATGGCGCCGATCATCGCCGTCAGCAGAATGAGCCCGGACGCCTGGAACAGATAAATATATTGGGTGTAGAGCACACGCCCGAGCGCCAGGGTGTTCGTCATGCCGGGCGGCATTGGCGTTGTGACATTTGCGATCGACGTCGACCCGATGGTCCAGGAGCCGACGACGAGGACAAGCTCGACCAGAACGATGAGGCCGATCGTTCCGCCGATCGGCAAATATTGCAGGAATCCCTGTTTGAATTCGGCGAAATCCACGTCGAGCATCATGACGACGAAAAGAAACAGAACCGCCACCGCCCCGACATAGACGACGACGAGAATCATCGCCAGGAATTCGGCGCCTAGCAGTAGAAACAGCCCCGCCGCATTGAAAAAGGCGAGGATGAGGAAAAGCACCGAATGCACCGGATTGCGCGACGAAATCACCATGAAGGCGGCGGCGATCATGACCGCTGAAAACAAATAGAAGAACAGCGCCGCGACGCTCATTGCCTAACCCCATTGGTGATGCAGCGCTTCCCCGCAGGGAGCTGCTGGCGCCGAGACCGCTTGAGAAGCTGCGGGCCTTGAATTGAAATCCGTCCGATCACCTTAACGGCCTCGTTCAACGGTAGGGCGCATCGAGCGCGATGTTGCGGGCGATCTCCCGCTCCCACCGCGCGCCGTTTTCGAGAAGCCGATTCTTGTCGTAATAGAGTTCTTCGCGCGTCTCCACGGCGAATTCCGCATTCGGCCCTTCAACGATCGCATCGACCGGGCAGGCCTCCTGACAGAAGCCGCAGTAGATGCACTTCACCATGTCAATATCGTAACGCGTCGTGCGGCGCGTGCCGTCGTTGCGCCGAGGGCCGGCCTCGATGGTGATCGCCTGCGCGGGACAGATCGCCTCGCAAAGCTTGCAGGCGATGCAGCGTTCTTCCCCATTGGGATAGCGGCGCAAAGCATGTTCGCCGCGATAGCGGGGCGACTGCGGATTTTTCTCATGCGGATAGTTGAGCGTCGGCTTCGGCTTGAAAAAATAGCGCATCGAAAGGAAGAAGGCGCCGACGAACTCCGTCAAGAACACCGCCTTGGCGGCCTGGTCGAGTTTCATTGATCTTGCCTCCTAAGTCGTTTCGCCGCGCAAGTTGGCGCATCCAGCGCCTTCGCCTTCCGAGCCGCCCTCATTGCGCCATGCCCGCGCCCCAGCCGGTGAATTGCAGAACGCCGGCGACGAGGATGACCATCACCAGAGAAATCGGCAAAAACACCTTCCAGCCAAGCCGCATCAGCTGATCGTAGCGATAGCGCGGCACGAAGGCTTTCACCATGGCGATCATGAAGAAAACCAGGCAAACCTTCAAAACGAACCAGACGACGCCGGGGACTTCGTTGAAGGGCCATGCCGGGATCGGCGAAAGCCAGCCGCCGAGAAACAGAATGGTCATCATCGCGCACATCGTGATGATCGCCACATATTCGGACAGCATGAAAAGCATGTAAGGCGTCGAGGAATATTCCACCATGAAACCGGCGACGAGTTCCGATTCGGCCTCGACGAGATCGAACGGCGGACGGTTTGTTTCAGCGAGCGCCGAGATGAAGAAAATGACGAACATCGGCATCAGCGGCAGCCAGTACCAGCCCAAGGCGCCAAAGCCGGTGTCCTGCGCGGCGACGATGTCGCTGAGATTGAGCGATCCGGCGCAGAGCAGCACGGTGATGATGACAAAGCCGATCGAGACTTCATAGGAAATCATCTGCGCCGCCGAGCGCAACGCCGAAAGAAACGGATATTTCGAATTCGAAGCCCAGCCGCCCATGATGATTCCATAGACGCTAAGCGATGAGATCGCGAAAATATAGAGAATCCCGACATTGATGTCGGCGATCGCCCAACCCTCGCTGACCGGGATGACCGCCCAGGCGGCCAGGGAGAGCATGCCCATCACAAAGGGGGCGAGCAGAAAAATGCCTTTGTTCGCTCCGTCCGGAATGACCGGCTCCTTGAAGACGAACTTCAACATATCCGCGAAGCTTTGGAAAAGGCCCCAGGGACCGACCACATTCGGTCCGCGCCGCAATTGCACCGCCGCCCAGATCTTGCGATCGGCATAGAGAATATAGGCGATGAAGATCAAAAGAATGACCAGCAAAGCGACGCTCTTCACGATGGTGAGGAGCAAAGCCAGGAACCAACCCGTGTGAGCCATGGCCTCTACTCCGCCGCCTGCCGCGTGAGACTTTCGGACAGCACGGAGCATTCCGCCATGACGGCGGAGGCGCGCGCGATCGAATTGGTCAAATAGAAATCGGAAACTTTCGAAACGAAGGGCGCATTGCCATAGGCCTCGGTGGATGAGACGAGCTGGCCAGCGTCAAAGGGCTCGCCCGCGGCAATCTCGTCGACGCTTGCAAGATGCGGATGGACGGCATGGAGGCGCGCCCGGAGGGCCTTGAGCGAGTCGAATGGCAGGCGCTGGCCAAGCGCCTCGGAGAGGGCGCGCAAAATCGCCCAATCCTCGCGCGCGTCGCCGGGCGGAAAATTAGCTCTGTCCGCCACTTGCACGCGACCTTCCGTATTGACGTAGGCGCCGGATTTTTCGGTATAGGTCGCACCCGGAAGGATGACGTCGGCGCGCGCGGCCCCGCGATCGCCATGCGTCCCTTGATAGATCACGAAAGCGCCCGGCTCCACCTCGATCTCATCGGCGCCGAGGTTGAAGAGAACGTCCAGCGCCCCCGCTTTCGCCATGCCCTTTGCGTCGAGCCCGCCTTGACGCGGCGTGAAGCCGAGATCGAGGCCGCCGACTCGGGCCGCCGCCGTGTGCAGGACGGCCCATCCGTTCCAACCGTCCTTGACGACGCCGAGCGATGCCGCCGCCTTGGCGGCGAGCGCAAGGATGCCCAGCCCATCCTCCCGCGCAAAAGCCCCCTGGCCGATCAGGAACATCGGCTTTTCCATTTTGGCCGGAGGATGATCGGCGAAAGTCGCCAGCGTTTCGGGTCCAGCGCCAAGATAGGCGTAATCATAGGTCAGATCGGCCTTCTCGCCGATCACGCCGATTTTGAAGCCGCCTCTCAGCCAGCGCTTGCGGATTCGCGCGTTCAAGACCGGCGCTTCCTTGCGTGGATTGGAGCCAATGATCATCAGGCCATCGGCCTCGTCAATGCCGGCGATGGTCGGGTTGAATAGATAGCTCGCCCGGCCGAACCGCGGATCGAGCTTGACTCCGTCCTGCCGGCAGTCGAGCGAGATCACGCCCAGTTTTTCGGCCAGGGATTGCAGGGCGAACATATCTTCAAGAGCGCAAAGATCGCCGGCGATGGCGCCAATCCGATCGGGCGCGGCGGCTTTGACCTTGGCGGCGATCGCCGCAAACGCCTCTTGCCAGGTGGCCGGGCGCAGTTTGCCCGCCTCGCGCACATAGGGGCGATCCAGGCGTCTGCTTTTGAGGCCGTCGACGATCTGGCGGGCTTTGTCGGAAATCCATTCCTCGTTCACCGCCTCGTTGATGCGCGGCAGAATGCGCATCACCTCGCGCCCGCGGGTGTCGATCCGGATCGCCGAACCCAGGGCATCCATGACGTCGATCGATTCCGTCTTGACCAGCTCCCAGGAACGCGCCTTGAAGGAATAGGGCTTGGGGAGGAGGGCGCCGACAGGACAGAGATCGGCGACATTGCCTTGCAGCTCGGAACTCATCGCGGTCTCGAGATAGGTCGTGATCTCCATATCTTCGCCGCGTCCGATTGCGCCCATGTCGCCGGTGCCGGCGACCTCTGCGGTAAATCTCACGCAGCGGGTGCAATGGATGCAGCGGTTCATCGAGGTCTTGACGAGCGGCCCGATATATTTGTCCTCGACCGCGCGCTTATTCTCGATATAGCGCGAGGAATCGACGCCATAGGCCATCGCCTGATCCTGCAGGTCGCATTCGCCGCCCTGGTCGCAAATCGGGCAATCGAGCGGGTGGTTGATGAGCAGGAATTCCATCACCCCTTCGCGCGCCTTTTTCACCATTGGCGACTTGGTGAGGACGACGGGAGGCTCGCCATTCGGGCCGGGACGCAGATCGCGCACGGCCACGGCGCAGGAAGCCGACGGTTTGGGCGGTCCGCCCTTCACTTCAACGAGGCACATACGGCAATTGCCGGCGATCGACAGCCGCTCATGAAAGCAAAAGCGCGGGATTTCGGCGCCCGCCTGCTCGCACGCCTGCAGCAGCGTATATTCGGGCGGAACGTCGATCTCGACGCCATCAACGATGAGTCTGCTCATGCCTTGTCCTCAATGCGGCGGTTCGACGAGATCGAGACGCCGCTCGATGCGATCCAGCCGCCCGTCAATGCGATCAATTCGACGATTGACGCCGGCAATCGATAATTCCAGGTTTGCGATCGCCGCGTCCGTTCTCGCCAGCCTCTCTTCGACCGCCGTCATCCGAATTTTCAAATCGCCAATATCCTCTATGACGCGATCGAGCTTCATGTCGAGACGCCGCAGATATTCGAAGATCAGGCTATCTGACGCCTCAACCATCGGATTCCCTACTCCGCCGCGACGCCAAAATCCTTGACCGGCTCCGAATGCGGATTGGCGGAATATTGGTCGATGCGCCGCTCGATCTCATGCCGGAAATGCCGGATGAGGCCTTGCACCGGCCAAGCCGCCGCGTCGCCGAGGGCGCAGATCGTATGGCCTTCGATCTGCGTCGTGACCTCGAGCAGCATGTCGATCTCGCGTTTCTGCGCCCGCCCTTCCGCCATGCGGGAAACGACGCGCCAAAGCCAGCCAGTGCCTTCCCGGCATGGGGTGCATTGGCCGCAGCTTTCATGCTTATAGAAATAGCTCAGCCGGGCGATCGCCCGCACGATATCGGTGGATTTGTCCATGACGATGACGGCGGCTGTGCCAAGGCCCGATTTCAAATCGCGCAGCGTGTCGAAATCCATCGCAGCGTCGATGATTTCATGCGCCGGAACCAAGGGCACGGAGGATCCGCCGGGGATCACCGCGAGAAGATTGTCGGAGCCACCGCGAACGCCGCCGCAATGCTTGTCGATCAACTCCCGGAAGGGAATCGACATCGCCTCCTCGATATTGCACGGCTTGTTGACATGGCCGGAGATGCAAAAAAGCTTCGTCCCGCTATTGTTCTTGGCGCCGAAACCGGCGAACCAAGCGGCCCCCCGGCGCAGGATCGTCGGAGCGACGGCGATCGATTCCACATTATTGACGGTGGTCGGAGAGCCATAAAGGCCCATATTGGCCGGGAATGGCGGCTTCAGCCGCGGCATCCCCTTCTTGCCTTCGAGCGATTCCAGGAGCGCCGTTTCTTCGCCGCAGATATAGGCTCCGGCGCCGCGATGGACGTAGATGTCGAAAGGCCAGCCGTGAATATTATTCTTGCCGACGAGCTTGGCGGCATAGGCCTGCTTGATCGCCGCCTCCAGCCGATCCGCCTCGAGGATATATTCGCCGCGAATATAAATATAGCAGGCATGCGCCTCCATCGCGAAACAGGCGACGAAACAGCCCTCGATCAAGAGCTGAGGATCATTGCGCATGATCTCCCGGTCCTTGCAGGTCCCCGGCTCGGATTCGTCGGCATTAACGACGAGGTACGAAGGCCGCGCCGGATCGGCCTTCGGCATGAAGGACCATTTGAGGCCGGTCGGAAAGCCGGCGCCGCCGCGCCCGCGCAAGCCGGACGCCTTCATCTCGCTGATGATCCAGTCCTTGCCTTTGTCGATCAGCTTTTTTGTATTGTCCCAGGCGCCGCGAGCGAGTGCGGCCTTGAGGCCCCAGTCGCCAAAGCCGTAGAGATTGGTGAAGATTCGATCCTTGTCCTCAAGCATCTGCGTGACCTCACCTTTGTTTCGGTTTGGGCGCGGACATCGGACCGCTGCGGCCATCGGAGCCATAGAGCGAGGTCAGAGAGGTCAGCCTTCCCTCCGGCTCGGACGAAACCCGGCCCGTCTGCGAACCGATCTTCACCTCGCGGCCAGCGGCGAGATCGTCAAGCAGCTTTTCGAAATTCTCCGGGGTCAGATCCTCATAGTAATCGTCATTAATCTGAACCATCGGGGCATTGCAGCAGGCTCCAAGGCACTCGACCTCGATCCAGGAGAAATTGCCGTCCGCCGTCACATGGCCCGGCTCGCCAATCTTGCTCTGCAAAACCGCCTTGATCGCGTCGGAGCCGGCGAGCAAGCAAGGCGTCGTGCCGCACATCTGAATGTAGAACCTGCCGACCGGAGCGAGGTTGAACATCGTGTAGAACGTCGCGATCTCAAGCACGCGGATATAGGGCATGCCAAGCTTGTCGGCGACCGCCTCGATCGCCGGTCTCGGCAACCAATAGTCATTCTGCTTTTGCGCCTGCCACAAGAGCGAGATCACCGCCGAGGCCTGCCGGCCGGCCGGATATTTATTGATAATTTCATCGCACCAAGCCTCGTTGTCGGGCGTGAATGCGAAGGACTCGGGTTGAAATTCGGTAAGCCGGCGAACGGACATGGTCTTAACTCTTATGTAGCGCGGCGGCGCCTGAAATTTTGCAGCGGTCCGACATTACCGATCCACCTCGCCAAAGACGATATCGATCGAGCCAAGGATCGCGCTCACGTCGGCGAGCATCGATTTGCGGCAAAGAAAATCCATTGCGGCGAGATGGGCGAAGCCTGGCGCCCGGATCTTGCAGCGATAGGGCTTGTCCGTGCCGTCGGAGACGAGATAGACGCCGAACTCGCCCTTGGGCGCCTCGACCGCGCAATAGACCTCGCCGGCCGGCACATGGAAGCCTTCCGTATAGAGCTTGAAATGATGGATCAGCGCTTCCATCGAGCGCTTCATTTCCGCGCGGGACGGCGGCGAGACTTTTCCCTGCTTTGAAGCCACGGGCCCCTGCCCGTCCTTCGACAGAAGCTTCTCGACGCATTGCTTCATGATCTTGACCGACTGCCGCATCTCTTCCATGCGGATCACCTGCCGGTCGTAATTGTCGCCATGGCGGCCGACCGGAATATCGAAATCCATCTCTTCATAGCATTCATAAGGCTGCGCCTTGCGCAGATCCCAGGCGGCGCCGGAACCGCGCACCATGACGCCGGAAAAGCCCCAGCGCCAGCAATCCTCCAGGCTGACGATCCCGATATCGACATTGCGCTGCTTGAAAATGCGGTTTTCGATGAAAAGAGCCTGCAAATCGTCACAGGTTTTCAGGAAGGGATCGCACCAGGCCCCAATGTCCTCGATCAATCGCGTCGGAATATCGAGATGGACTCCGCCGGGCCGAAAATAATTCGCGTGCAGCCGCGCGCCCGAGGCCCGCTCATAGAAGACCATGAGCTTTTCGCGTTCCTCGAAGCCCCAAACCGGCGGCGTCAAGGCGCCGACATCCAGAGCCTGCGTGGTGACATTGAGGAGATGCGAAAGAATCCGGCCGATTTCGCAAAAGAGCACGCGCAGCAATTGGCCGCGCCGCGGCACCTCTATGTTTAGCAATTTCTCTATCGCGAGGCAGAAGGCGTGCTCCTGATTCATCGGCGCGACATAATCAAGCCGGTCGAAATAAGGCACGTTCTGGAGATAGGTGCGGGCCTCCATCAGCTTTTCAGTGCCGCGATGGAGCAGGCCTATATGCGGGTCGACCCGCTCGACGATTTCGCCGTCGAGTTCGAGAACAAGCCGCAAGACGCCATGCGCAGCCGGATGCTGCGGGCCGAAATTGATCGTGAAACTGCGGACCGGAGTGTCGTTCATGGGACCGTCTTCAAAAGGCGTTGTTCACTGCGGCGGCTCACGGCGCATTGTTCACTGCGGATTGTTCTTGGCCTTCTCGTCGCCTGGCAAGACATAATCGGTTGCTCCCTCCCATGGCGACAGGAAATCGAAGCTGCGAAATTCCTGGGTTAGTTCAACCGGCTCGTAGACAACGCGCTTCTGCTCGTCGTCATAGCGGACCTCGACATAGCCGGTCATCGGAAAATCCTTGCGCAGCGGATGGCCATCGAACCCATAATCAGTCAAGAGCCGGCGCAAATCGGGGTGGCCGGAAAAAAACACGCCGAAAAGATCATAGGCTTCGCGCTCAAACCAATTCGCCGCCGGATAGAGGCCGGAAAGCGAGGCGATCGGGGTCTCCGCATCGGTCGCCACCTTGACCCGGATGCGTCGATTGTGCTTGGGCGACAGAAGATGGATGACGACATCGAAGCGCTTCTCGCGGACTGGATAATCGACAGCGGTGAGATCGATGAAGGAAACAAAGAGACAGGCTGGATCGTCGCGGAGATAGGCGACGGCCTCAAGCAGACCGGCCGGCTCCACCGTCAAAGTCAACTCGTCATAGGCCACGGTGGCCGCGCTGACCAGACCGGGGAGCGCCGCGGCGATCGAGTCGCCCAGTTGTTTCAGGTCAGTATCCATTTCAATTCTTCCACTTTGCTGGCGCGCCGGGCAGGCCCGCTCGGAAGCGGCGCCTGCCGGAAAGCTAGCATGTCCATCGCATCGCGCGCGCTCTTAGGCGCTTGTCGCGAAACGGTTCGCGAAGCCCAGGAAACGCTCGCTCAACTGCTGGCCTGAACGCCTAACCCGATCCAAGAAGTCAGCGCCCGCCAGCATGGCGCTCTAGCGCTCGATCGTGCCGGTGCGGCGGATCTTCTTTTGCAAGAGCAATACGCCATAGAGAAGCGCTTCGGCTGAAGGCGGACAACCGGGGACATAAATATCAACAGGGACGATCCGGTCGCAGCCGCGCACCACGGAATAGGAATAGTGGTAATAGCCGCCGCCATTGGCGCAGGAGCCCATCGAGATGACATAGCGCGGCTCAGGCATCTGGTCGTAGACCTTGCGCAGCGCCGGGGCCATCTTATTGGTGAGCGTGCCGGCGACGATCATGACGTCGGACTGCCGCGGCGAGCCGCGCGGCGCGAAGCCAAATCGCTCCAGATCATAGCGCGGCATCGCCGCCTGCATCATTTCGACGGCGCAACAGGCGAGCCCGAAGGTCATCCACATGAGCGAACCGGTGCGCGCCCAATTGATCAGATCGTCAGTGGTCGTGACCAGGAACCCCTTGTCCGCGAGCTGATCGTTGATCGAAAGAAAATAAGGATCGTTCCCGGCTGCCAGCTGACCGCCCGCGGCGGCGGTCTTGGCGGCGGACGGCGAAGCGCCGATTTGCTGCAAAGGGCTCAATCCCATTCGAGCGCACCCTTCTTCCATTCGTAGACGAAGCCTATGGTTAAGACCCCGAGGAAGACCATCATCGACCAGAAGCCGAATGTCCCGACATCGCGGAAGGCCACGGCCCAGGGAAACAGAAACGCGACCTCGAGGTCGAAAATGATGAAGAGCAGCGAGACCAGATAGAATCGCACGTCGAATTGCATGCGCGCGTCATCGAAGGCGTTGAAGCCGCATTCATAGGCCGAAAGCTTTTCGGCGTCGGGGGCTTTGAAGGCGATCAGAAAAGGCGCGACGAGCAAGGCGCCCGATATCAGGGCGGCGATGGCCATGAAAACCACCAGCGGCAAATATTGGTCGAGAAGGCTCGGCATGAACTGGCTCGGTCTGGACCGGCAAGGTCGGGAAATCGAAAGGCAAAGGGGATCGGCCGCTTGCCTTGCTGCGACGCGATCCGTATCCCAGTGTAATCGCCTGCGCAAGATGGTGTTTCAAGATAGCGAGAGCGGGACCGCGAACGCGCCGGAGCAAAAGGAAGTGGCGAAAGGCGCTGTGATTGTGTTTTCGGCAGTTTGCTGAGCAACTGAAGATGAGATTTGCTTGAAAATGCTCAAAATTTTCAATTTTCGCATCGTCGGGACACGCAGGCGCGCTCGCTGCGCCTAAAAATGCGCCAGGACGGCCGCTTCAAACGTGATGCACAGCTTTAGCGATTTGGCGGGAGCGATATGGCGAGAGAGACGGGACTCGAACCCGCGACCTCCGGCGTGACAGGCCGGCGCTCTAACCAACTGAGCTACTCCCCCGCAAAGGCGACGTCGCGATGAGCGCCTCGGAGAGGTGCCGGATAAGATAGGCGGGCGCGCAAGTCAAGCACGAAGAAATCGCGGTGATGGCGAACGCCGCTTAATCGGCGCGGCGGCAAGGCATATAGCTGCGCCGGGTGGGCCGCTCGCAAGTCGGCTTCTCGCGCCTTGGATGGCCTCAAAATCGCCCGCGCGAGGGCCTGGTGGGCGGTGACGGGCTCGAACCGCCGACCCTCTCGGTGTAAACGAGATGCTCTACCAACTGAGCTAACCGCCCCAAGCCAATGCCATTGCCGCCCCCTTAGGCCGACGGGATTAGGTGGCATACCGGCTCTACAGCGTCAACGGCGTTGCTTGCCACAGATAGGGCCCACTTCCCCACGGAGGGCGGGTGCCCCGCCCGGGGATCCGCCGCTCGCAAGACATCGGTCCGCCCGGCGCCGGGCGAGTTGGAGTCGTATGGAGCGTGGCCCGAGTGGACCGAGATTCCAACAAAAAGGGCCGCGAACCTTTCGGTCGCGGCCTATATCCCTTTGCGGCATGATCGAAGGCGCAGAGCCTTCGGGCCGGATTAGTGCGCAATGGCTCCGGGAGTATCATCCTCGGAAGCCAGCGGCGCGACGGCCTTCGCCTCCTCTTCCCAAACAATCGGAACAGGTTGCCGAATCAGGGCATGGCGCAACACTTCGTCCATGCGCGAGACCGGCACGATTTCGAGCGCATTTTTCACGGAATTTGGAATCTCGGCCAGATCCTTGGCGTTTTCTTCAGGGATCAGCACTTTCTTCAGCCCTCCCCGCAAGGCGGCGAGCAATTTCTCCTTGAGCCCGCCGATCGGCAAAACCCTGCCGCGCAAGGTGATCTCGCCGGTCATGGCGATATCGCGCCGAATCGGAATGCCGGTCATGATCGACACGATCGCCGTCGCCATCGCGACGCCGGCCGAGGGACCATCCTTCGGAGTGGCGCCTTCGGGAACATGGACATGGATGTCGCGGCGGTCGAAGACAGGCGGCTCGATGCCGAAATCAACCGCCCGCGAACGAACGTAGGAGGCCGCCGCGGAAATCGACTCCTTCATGACGTCGCGCAGATTTCCGGTCACCGTCATGCGGCCCTTGCCGGGCATCATGACGCCTTCGATCGTCAGCAATTCGCCGCCGACCTCGGTCCAAGCAAGCCCTGTCACCACGCCCACCTGATCCTCGCTTTCCGCCTCGCCATAGCGGAATCTTGGAACGCCAAGGAAGTCCGGGATATTTTCCGCCGTGATTGCGACGATCTTCGCCTTATCGGTCAAGATCTGCTTCACCGCCTTGCGCGCGAGCTTCGACAATTCCCGCTCGAGATTGCGGACGCCGGCCTCGCGCGTATAGCGCCGGATCAGCATGATGAGGCCGCCATCGTCGATCGACCATTCCTTCGCCGCAAGACCATGTTTCTTGAGGGCCGCGGGGATGAGATGGCGTCTTGCGATCTCGACCTTTTCGTCCTCCGTGTAGCCGGCGATGCGGATGATTTCCATGCGGTCCATGAGGGGCGCCGGAATATTCAACGTATTGGCGGTGGTTACGAACATCACGTTCGACAAATCATAATCGACTTCGAGGTAATGATCGTTGAAGGAATGGTTTTGTTCCGGATCGAGAACCTCGAGCAGAGCCGACGAAGGGTCGCCCCGGAAGTCCATTCCCATCTTGTCGATTTCATCGAGCAGGAAGAGCGGATTCGAGCTCTTAGCCTTGCGCATCGACTGGATGATCTTGCCCGGCATGGAGCCGATATAGGT
Organism: Methylocapsa aurea; assembly: GCF_000746085.1. Lineage (GTDB taxonomy): Bacteria > Pseudomonadota > Alphaproteobacteria > Rhizobiales > Beijerinckiaceae > Methylocapsa > Methylocapsa aurea. Next base: position 176,087 of record NZ_JQKO01000009.1, read on the forward strand.
CCGCCGATGGCCGCGAATCTCGGCTTCGTCGCGCACGCCGCCAAGCGACATGCGAACGAACTCGCGCCCGGTCGCCTTCGCGATCGACTTGCCAAGAGAGGTCTTGCCGACGCCGGGCGGTCCGACGAGGCAGAGAATGGGCCCGGTGAGCTTGTTCGCGCGGCTCTGCACCGCAAGATATTCGATGATGCGCTCCTTGACCTTATCGAGGCCGAAATGCTCGCTTTCGAGCACGTTCTCGGCGACGGTGAGGTCCTTCTTGACCTTGGAGCGCTTGTTCCACGGAATCGACAGCAGCCAATCGAGGTAGTTGCGCACGACCGTCGCTTCGGCCGACATCGGCGACATCTGGCGCAATTTCTTCAATTCAGCCGTCGCCTTGTCGCGCGCCTCCTTGGAGAGCTTGGTCGTCTTGATCCGCTCGTCGAGTTCGGTGAGATCGTCCTTGCCGTCTTCGTCGCCGAGCTCTTTCTGGATCGCCTTCATTTGTTCGTTGAGATAATATTCGCGCTGGGTCTTCTCCATCTGGCGCTTGACCCGCGTGCGAATGCGCTTCTCCACCTGGAGAACCGAAATCTCGCTCTCCATCAGCGCAAGGCATTTTTCGAGACGCTTGGTGACGGACGCAGTCTCAAGCACCGCCTGCTTGTCGGCGATCTTGACCGCGAGATGGGAGGCGATGGTGTCGGCGAGCTTGGCGTAATCGTCGATCTGGGTCACAGCGGCGACGACTTCCGGCGAAATCTTCTTATTGAGCTTCACATAGCCTTCGAACTCGGCGATGACCGAACGAGAAAGCGCTTCCACTTCGACCTTGTCGATCGGATCGTCGGCGATCGCCTCCGCATCGGCTTCATAGAAATCATCCGTGCGCGTATAGCCCTGCACCTTGGCGCGCACCTGCCCTTCGACGAGAACCTTGACCGTTCCGTCGGGAAGCTTCAGAAGCTGCAGAACCGAGGCGAGCGTGCCAGTCGTGAAGATCGCGTCCGTCGCCGGATCGTCGTCGGAGGCGTTCATCTGCGTCGCAAGGAGGATGAGCCGGTCGGCTTTCATGACTTCTTCGAGAGCGCGAATCGATTTTTCGCGGCCAACGAAAAGCGGCACGATCATGTGCGGGAAAACCACGATATCGCGCAAGGGAAGCACGGGATAGCTTTCGATTGCGCCCGGAAGAACAGGCTCTCGCTTCTGGGTCATTTGATCGTCCTATCTCGAAACGCGTTTCAATTTCTCTCGCCGCCCGGCGGCCCAAACCGAGACTGCCATGCCCGTAGGCGGCGCATGGCGATTCGGTGGGTTGATGAATTCTAAGCGCGGCGTGAAACTACAGGAAGGGAGATGGTAATTCCCGCTTGGCGTTTCAAGCGCGCTTTCCGTTTCAAGCAAGATCTGCGCCTACGCGCCGCAGGTCATCTGGCGCAGATCCTCCAACAGGCTCGAATCGCACAAGGGCCGGCTCAAGCGCTCGTGCCGCTCTTCTCATTGCGTTCTGCGTAAATGTAGAGCGGACGGGATTTCCCCTCCACGACATCGGGGCCGATGACGACCTGCTCGACGCTGTCGAGACCAGGGAGATCGAACATCGTATCGAGCAGAATGCCTTCCATGATCGAACGCAATCCACGAGCGCCGGTGCGCCGCTCGATGGCTTTCTTGGCCACGACGTTGAGAGCTTCGTCCTGAAAAGTGAGCTCGGTGTTCTCCATTTCGAAGAGCCGCTGATATTGCTTTACCAGCGCATTCTTCGGCTCCGTGAGGATCTTCTTCAAAGCCTCCTCGTCAAGATCCTCGAGCGTCGCGATGACGGGCAATCGGCCAACGAATTCCGGGATCAGTCCGAACTTCAGCAAGTCCTCCGGTTCGACCTTGCGGAATATTTCCCCGGTCCGACGATCGTCCGGCGACTGCACATTCGCGCCAAAGCCAATCGACGTGCTCTTCCCGCGCGTCGAGATGATCTTCTCGAGCCCCGCGAAAGCGCCGCCGCAAATGAAGAGGATATTGGTCGTATCGACCTGGAGGAACTCTTGCTGCGGATGCTTGCGTCCGCCCTGCGGCGGAACCGAAGCGACGGTGCCCTCCATGATCTTGAGGAGCGCCTGCTGGACGCCCTCGCCCGACACATCGCGGGTGATCGACGGATTGTCGGATTTCCGCGAAATCTTGTCGATCTCGTCAATATAGACAATCCCGCGCTGCGCCCGCTCGACGTTATAATCGGAGGCCTGGAGAAGCTTCAGGATGATGTTCTCGACGTCCTCGCCGACATAGCCGGCTTCGGTGAGGGTCGTGGCGTCGGCCATCGTGAAAGGCACATCGAGGATGCGCGCCAGCGTCTGCGCGAGCAGGGTCTTGCCCGACCCGGTCGGGCCGATCAGAAGGATGTTCGATTTCGCGAGCTCGACGTCATTATGCTTGGTTGCGTGATTGAGCCGCTTGTAGTGGTTGTGGACGGCCACGGAAAGGACCCGCTTGGCTTGCGGCTGTCCAATCACGTAATCGTCCAGCACCTTGCAGATTTCCTTCGGCGTCGGAATCCCATCGCGGCTTTTCACGAGGGAGGACTTATTTTCCTCCCGGATGATATCCATGCAAAGCTCGACGCATTCATCGCAGATGAACACCGTCGGGCCGGCAATCAGCTTGCGGACCTCATGCTGGCTCTTGCCGCAAAATGAGCAATAGAGCGTGTTCTTCGCGTCACCGCCGCCGACCTTGGTCATGGATATTCTCCGTACTGGCCAAGGTCATGTGCGAACCCCGGCCACGCTGAGTAAGCTGGCGGACGAGAATCCAAACGATTCTCCCACCACTCGCGCTGGCGGATCCGCACACGAACCAGCCCGCTCTTGTCTAACCCCGGCCCCGCTCTCTTTCAAACCACGCCCAGACCCCGAAATGCAACCATGTTCGCATCGTGGAAGCAAGGGCCGGGCCTCGAAACCAAATTCGGCGCTCCTCGGATCACCACGCCGGCGCAATTAAATGCAACAGCGACGCCGCCCCGACGGAATGATTTCGACCCGCCTTTCGGAGAAACCGCCACAAAACTGTAATAAGCAAAATGAATGCCAAATCAATGCTTTTCCCGCTGACGCACGGCCGCACTTCGGCGCGAAACGTCAGCGGAAGTCCAATTCGCGACGGTCCGCCGACGGCCCCCAAGTCCGCCAGGCGCCTTCGAGGCCCAATGGCTTCAAGCGCCTGGAGCCTTCGGACCATGCTGCCCGGCCCCGCATTAAAAAACCGGCAATGACCGGTCGGCAATCCTATTTGCCTTCCGCCGCCCCCGGCGCGTCGTCCGGCTTCTTGACCCATACGTGATCCACGATGCCAAAGTCCTTCGCCTCGTCCGAGGACATAAAGTGATCGCGGTCGAGAGTACTTTCGATCGTGTCGTATTCGCGGCCGGTATGTTTGACGTAGATATCGTTGAGCCGCTTCTTGACCTTCATAATGTCTTCGGCATGGCGAAGAATGTCCGAAGCCTGGCCCTGGAAGCCGCCGGAGGGCTGATGGACCATGATTCGCGCGTTCGGCAAGGCGTAGCGCAGCCCCGCCTCTCCGGCGCAAAGCAAGAGAGATCCCATCGAGGCGGCCTGTCCGACGCAGAGCGTCGAGACTTTCGGCTTGATGAACTGCATCGTGTCGTAGATGGCGAGCCCCGACGTGACGACGCCGCCCGGAGAATTGATGTACATCGAGATCTCCTTCTTCGGGTGCTCCGCCTCGAGGAAAAGAAGCTGCGCGATGATCACCGAGGCCATATTGTCCTCGACCTGACCAGTCAGAAAGATGATCCGTTCCCGCAACAGACGCGAATAAATATCGAAACCGCGTTCGCCACGGCTGGTGTTTTCAATGACCTGCGGAATCAGATAGTTATTATAGATTTCGATCGGGTCGCGGTCGCGCATCATGGCGGGTCTTTCCTCGTGCTGAACTATTGAAGCTGGCTTTTCGCAAAATGGCGTCGCAAGAAGCAGGCCGATCCATAATCGTCAACGACCTTCGCTATGCGAAGATAATGGCTCCCGTCGCATTCGCAATGATGTCTCCGGTCTCCCGCGATGAGGCATGTCCTCGGCGAGATTTGAAAGAACCTTTGCGCGAGGCGGGGCGGCGACTCGTCACGCCTGCCCGGCTTCGTCCTGCGCCTCCGACTCGTCTTCGTCGGTCATTTTCAGGAGGTCTTCTTTCGAGACCTTCTGATCCGTCACCTTGACGAGAGCCATGACGTGGTCGACGACCTTTTCCTCGAAAAGCGGAGCCCTGATCTCAGCCAAGGCCTGGGGATTCTTTTGATAATAGTCCCAAACGATCTTTTCCTGACCTGGAAAGGATCTAGCCCTCGCGACGAGCGCCTGGCTGACCTCGTCGTCGGAAACCTTTACGCCCGCTTGTTCGCCAATCTCGGCCAGGAGCAGGCCAAGGCGCACGCGCCGTTCGGCGATCTTGAAGTAATCGGCGCGCGCGGCCTCCTCGGTCGTGCCTTCATCCTCGTAACTGCGGCCGCTGCCTTTCTGCTCCGCTTCGACTTTCCGCCATACTGTCTCAAATTCCTGCGCGACAAGCCCCTCGGGCAGCTCGAACGCATATTTCTTGTCCAGCGCATCGAGCAAGCCGCGCTTCCACTTGCGGCGCGAGGCGGCGTCATAGTCCCGCTCGATATTGGAGCGGATCGAATCCTTCAGCTTGGCGAGATCCTCCAAGCCGAAGGCTTTCGCTAGATCGTCGTCGATCTTGACCTCCCCCGGAGCGGCGACGCCCTTGAGAGTGACGTCAAAAGTAGCGGGCTGGCCGGCGAGCTTGGCCGTCGAGTAATTTTCCGGGAAGGTGACGGCGATCGTCCGGCCTTCGCCAAGCTTGAGGCCCTCGAGTTGCTCCTCGAAGCCCGGAATGAAACTTCCGGACCCGAGCACGATTTCAACGCCCTCTCCCGAACCGTTTTCAAAAGGCGTCCCGTCGATCTTGCCGACGAAATCCAGCGTGACCTTGTCGCCTTTTTCGGCGATCGCGGCTTCGCCTTCCTTTTCCGCATAAACGCGATTCTGTTCGGCGAGACGGTCCAAGACTTCGTCGATTTCCACGTCGCTCACGTCGGCGACAAGGCGCTCGATCTCGATGTCGTCAAAACCGCCGATTTCGATCTTCGGCAAAACCTCAACCGCGACGGTAAAAGCGAAATCCGCCTGCGCCTCGAAGGCCTTCTCCATCTCATCCTTGTCGCCGGCGAAGTCGATCTTGGGGTCGAGGGCGAGCCGCAGCGCGTTGTCTTCGATAATTTTGCGATGAGCCTCATTGACCGCTTCCTGGACGACGTCGGCCATGATCGAACGGCCATAGAGACGCTTCAGATGCGCCACCGGCACCTTGCCCGGTCGAAACCCGTTGATGCGCGCCTTGGCCCGCATCTCGGCGAGCTGGCCTTCGAGGCGGGCCGCGAGATCGGTCGCGGGAAGCACCACCTTGAATTCGCGCTTAAGGCCCTGCGAGAGGGTTTCGGTGACTTGCATCTGACTTGAACCTTTTCGACTGCATCGCCTGCTGAATTGAACGCCTTGATCTTAAAGTCCCGAATCAGCGGCCGGCGGGCGCCGCCAAGGGCTGGGCGGGGCCCGCGCCGCGACGGACTGGCCTGGTGCGGGCGGAGGGACTCGAACCCCCACGATTTTCACCACCGGAACCTAAATCCGGCGCGTCTACCAGTTCCGCCACGCCCGCGACCCGCCCAAAGGCGATCGACGCTTCACTGCCTCGGATCGCGCTCTATAGCAACCGCCTTTCTCCGATGCAGCAAAAAAGTGGCGCCGCGCGCCGGACGCGTCGTGATAGTCTTGCGCAAAAGCGTTATGTCATCGCCTGGCCGCGCGGCGCTATTGCGCGGGCGCGGTCCGGATCAAGGAGCCTTGAGGCATGCGAAGCGATCCATCGGACCGGGCAAAGGTCATCGCCTTGCCGCCGTTGATCCTGGCGGCGACCCTGGCGTTGGGCGTCGGCCTTCATCTTATTTGGCCGGTAAGGCTCTTGTCCGGCGTCTTTGCCTTGCCGCTGGGCCTCGCCCTGATCTCTGGGGCCATTGCCCTCGCGGCTTTCGCCGTTCGCGAGATGCATCGCGCCAACACCGCGATCGATATCCGCAAGCCCACGACCGCGATCGTGACCTCAGGCGTCTTCAAGCTGAGCCGCAATCCGATCTATCTTGGCATGGTCCTGCTCTGCGTTGGAATCGCTTTCGCCGTTAATTCGGCGTGGATTCTCGCGTCTGCGGCGCCGCTTGCGCTGATCTTGCAAAAAGGCGTCATCGAGCGGGAGGAAGCCTATCTTGCCCAAAAATTCGGCGCCGCCTATTTGCAGTATAAGGGCAGCGTTCGACGCTGGATTTAGCGCCGGGGATGCGGCAGACCTTTGACGAAGCTTTCCCCGCCTGAAACAGAACCCGCCGCCTGACATCCCTCCCTCCGCCCTTTGGGCGCGTTCCGCGCGTCAAGCCTCCAGCCCATCAACCGCAGGTTCCCATGTCCCCGAGCCAGACGATCAGCCGCCGCGCCTTCCTCGGCTCGACCCTGGTCACCCTCGCGACCGTGCGGGCCGGCGCGCAAACGCCCGCTGGAGAAGACGGCTTCCACGTTCTCGAAGCTCGCGAGGGCTCTCTCCGCCTGCTCCCCGGGCCAACTCCCGCGACGGCCATCTGGGGCTATAATGGCGAAGTTCCCGGACCGCTCCTGCGCTACAAAAAGGGCGAGGAGGTCAAGGTCAGGCTCGTCAACAAGCTCAACCAGCCGACGAGTCTCTCATGGGCTGGCGTGCGGAACGCCAATGCGATGGATGGCGTCGCCGGCCTGACGCAAGCGCCTGCGCCGCCTGGGGGCTCCTTCGATTATCGCTTCACGCCGCCCGACAGCGGGCTCTATTGGTATCATTCGCACGTCTTGCCCTTGATCGGAGAGCAACGCGGCCGCGGCCTTTACGGCGTCATGATCGTGGACGAACCCGAGCCGCCGCGAACCGACCGCGACATGCTCGTCGTCCTCGATGATTGGCGGCTTGACGAAAAAGCCCAGATCGCCGCCGATTTCGGCTCGCCCGCCGACGCCATGGGCGCGGGCCGGATCGGACCCTTGGTCACGCTCAATTCCCGCCCGGTTCCGCTCATCGAAACGCTGGCGCCGCGCTCGCGCCTACGGCTGCGAATCGTCAGCGCCGTCAACGCGCGGATCATGCTGATCTCGTTTATCGGCGTCAAACCCTGGATTCTCGCGGTCGACAGCCAGCCCTGCGAAGCCTTCGAGCCGGTCCGGCAAACGATTCCCGTCGGTCCCGGAGCCAGGTTCGACGTGATGCTCGATCTTCCCACCGAGGCGGGCGCCGAGGCCAGCCTTGTCCTGCGCGGCGATGCGGAGGCCGATCGCGCGCTGATCGTCTTCAAGACGGCGGGGGATGCGCGCGAACCGCTCGCCGCGATTGCGTCACTCCCGCAAAATCCACTTCTACCTGCGGCGATCAAGCTGCAAGCGTCGCGCAAGGTCGACATCGTGATCGAACCCGCGGCCAAATCCGCGACGTCGGCATCCGACCGCGCCCTCTATTGGAAACTGAACGGCGTCGCCTCCGATGGTTTTGCGCCGAAGCCGCTGTTTTCGGTCAAACGCGGCGGCGCGGTGACCCTTGGGCTCGTCAACCGCACTGCTTTCGTTCAGCAAATCCATATCCACGGCCACGCGATGCGGCTGTTGCACGATCTCGACGATGGCTGGGAGCCCTATTGGCGCGATTGCGTGCTGGTGCCGGAGGGCAAGACCAAGCATGTCGCCTTCGTCGCCGACAATCCGGGCAAATGGGCGATCGAATGTCTGATGGCCGAGCATCAGCAGACCGGAATGACGGCCTGGTTCGAGGTGACCTGAAAAGGCGATCGCCTCTTTAAGAACATGCACAAGATCACGTTTCATGCTTTTGGATGTTTCCATCCAAAAGCATGAAACGTGATCTATTGTTGAGAAGAGAGCGGGATTTGACGCGAAAAACCGGAGTCCCCTTTTTCGCATCCAGCTCTAAGCAACGCTTAAAGGTCCGCGATCGCGCGGCGCGGACCAATAATCGCATGCCGGGCTTCTGAATCGAAACTTTCAGGCGACAGGGGCGGCAAATGACTTCCACATTTAGCATCGTAGCGGATTCCGCCGCGGGAAAGCATTTTGAGATCACGCTTGAAAAGACCGCCGACGACAAAGGGCAGATCCGGCTGGAGTCCTGGCACAGCAACAAGGACTATCGGAGAGATCCAGCCACCACGGACGATAGCGTCGATTTCTACGACATCCGCTGCGACAGGAGCCGGCGGATCGTGCTCCGGGGCGACCTGCGGGGGTCTTCTCCGACCATCACCTGCATGTTCAACGACGGCCAGGCGCAGACGCCGCCATTTGTGCGCGTTGTGATCCAGGGCGCATTCGCCGGCCTCGGCGATGGGACCAATGACTACCCGCTCGAAAAATCGATCTACGATGAATTGAAGCAGTTTATTCTGGGCGCCGGGTTTCCGACGCCTTGAAACCCGATCCAGCCCAGTCCCTCCACATGACAATTCTCGGCGATTTAGCCCCGGCGTCTGGCGGAGCGCCGGAAATGCGCTAAACTGCGTCGGATGTCAGAGCCCTTTAACTCTCCATCGCCCCCCATCCATGTCATCGGCGGCGGACTCGCCGGCTGCGAGGCCGCCTGGCAGATCGCGCGCCAAGGGGCGCCGGTAGTGCTGCATGAGATGCGGCCCAAACGGCAAACTCCGGCGCATCGCACCGGCGACCTCGCCGAACTCGTCTGTTCGAATTCATTTCGCGCCGACGATCCGCAAACCAGCGCCATCGGCATTCTGCATCGGGAAATGCGCCGCCTCGATTCGCTCGTCATGGCCGCCGCCGACGCCAATAAGCTGCCCGCCGGAGGCGCGCTCGCGGTCGACCGGTCGGGCTTTTCCGCCCATGTCGCCGCGATGCTTGCAGCGCAGCCGCTGATCGAGATCGCCCGGGAGGAGATCGACGGCCTGCCGCCAAGAGACTGGGCCAATGTCATCATCGCCACCGGACCTTTGACCTCGCCCGCCCTCGCGGCGGCGATCGGCGCTTTGACCGGGGAGAAGGATCTCGCCTTCTACGATGCGATCGCGCCAGTGGTGCATCGCGAATCGATCGACATGGAAAAGGCCTGGCTCCAATCGCGCTACGACAAGGCCGGCCCGGCCGGAACCGGCGCGGATTACATCAATTGCGCACTGACGAAAGATCAGTATTACGCCTTCGTGGAGGCGCTGAACCAGGCCGAGAAAGCCGAATTCAAGGAATTTGAAGACACCCCCTATTTCAACGGCTGCCTGCCGATCGAAATCATGGCGGAACGCGGCGCCGAGACGCTCCGGCACGGGCCGATGAAGCCCTTCGGCCTCACCAATCCCCATACACCGGGCGTGAAACCCTATGCGGTTGTGCAGTTGCGACAGGACAATGCGCTTGGCACGCTCTACAATATGGTCGGATTTCAGACCAAACTGAAACATCACGCCCAGGTGGAGGTTTTCCACGCCATTCCCGGTCTGGAGGAGGCCCGCTTCGCCCGCCTTGGCGGCCTTCATCGCAATACATTTCTGAATTCGCCCAAAGTGCTCGATCGCGCGCTGCGGCTCAAAGCCGATCCGCGGCTGCGGTTCGCCGGCCAGATCACCGGCTGCGAGGGCTATGTCGAGAGCGCCGCGATCGGTCTCCTCGCCGGCCGCTTGGCGGCGGCCGAATATAAGGGCGAGGCCTTCGCGCCGCCGCCAGCAACCACGGCGCTCGGCGCTCTCGTCAACCATATTACGGCCGGACATATCGAGGTCATCGACGCCGGGCCGCCCTCGTTTCAGCCGATGAACGTCAATTTCGGGCTATTTCCCCCGCTCGAAGGGGCAATCAAGTCTCCCGAGGGCAGGAGACTGCGCGGCGGCGAAAAAGCCGCGGCGAAGAAAGCCGCCATCGGCGCGCGGGCGGCGGAGGACCTCGAAACCTGGCTTGGGGCGCAAGGCGCGCTGGCGGCGGAATGAATGTCGCATGAACCGCGCGGGCGCCGCGAGCCGTCTGTCCTGAAACGCGATTTCGCGGGGGAATGCGAAGCGGCAAATTAACCGCCGACGGTTTGACCGCTTGCGTTCCCGGCGCCAAGCTGACACATTCCTCGTGCTTTTCGATGATGAGAATAGCGAAACGATGAGTGAAGAAACATCTATCCTCGTGTTCGGCATGGACGAACTCGCCTCGGCGGTCGCCCGGAAACTGCATCTTGCCGGCCATGCCGTCGCGATCCATCAGCCGACGCCTCCGACCACGATCCGCCGGCGGATGGCTTTCGCGGACGCCTGGACGGATGGAGCCTGCACCTTCGAAGGCGTCGAGGCCCGGCGCGCCGACAAGACCAAGGACTTCCTCTCCGGCCTTCGCAGCGGGATGTTTATTCCGGTCCTCTGGCATCCTTTCGAGGACGTGACGACGCGCTGGCCTTGGGACGTCCTCGTCGACGCCCGCCCAAGAACCGACAAGCCGCGCCAGCATCTGCGCGAACTCAGCGATCTCACAATCGGTCTTGGGAGCGGTTTTGTCGCGGGCGAGACCTGTGACATCGTCATCGATGTCGGCAGCCGCGATCCAGGCGCAGTGCTGCGCTCGGGTTCGATAGCTGAGCACGGTCCCGGCCCCGACGCTCCTCTTGACGATGGCGCAATGGTCCTCGCCCCAATGCACGGCCGTTTCCACGGTTCGAAACTGCTCGGCGAGCCGATCGAAGCCGGCCAGATCTTGGGCTTTATCGGCACGACAGCGGTCATGGCTTCCGCCACCGGGCGGCTGCGCGGGCTCGCGCGCGATGGCGCCGCCGTTGGAAAAGGCGCGCCTGTCGCCGAAGTCGTCACCTCGCCGGACGCGGTATTTGCTGGAATAACCAAACGCGACCGGTTAATCGCGCGCAGCGTCGCCTTCGTGGTCGAAATGGAGCGCGCCGGCTATACCCCCATCTCGCTCGAAAACCTTCTCTAATGCTGCTTTCCGCTTCGGCGGAATCAGACAGCAGCTCTAGATCTTTGTTTTGTCGCATTTTCTTAACGCGAACCGGTATCCACTTCGCTCGAAAATGCTCTAAAGCCGGATGCCAGCGCTTTGGAGCATGATTCGTAAAGGTCGAGGACTTATCACGACGATTCAAGCGATCGAAAGCAGGATCATTTCCGCACCGAGGCCGGCGAAAAGAATAAGGCCTGCGTCGCGATTGGAGCGAAACAGCCGCAGCGCATTCGCCCCGCGATCCGGATCGATGTTCTTGACCTGCCAGGCGAGATGCGCGGCGAAGCCGGCGAGACCGGCCTGCGGCCATGCGCCGGCGCCGGCGGCTAGAAAGGCGGCCTCAATGCAAATAAGCGCCGCGCCATAGAGAATGCCGACGCCGATGCGAACGCGCCCGCCGAAAAAAAGCGCGGTTGAGCCGATGCCCGCGCGCTCGTCGTCCTTCACATCCTGCAGCGCGTAGATCGTATCATAGCCGATCGTCCAGAAGATCGCGCCGAAATAGAGCAGCGCCGGCGCCAGGGCCAGCGACCCTATGGCGCCCGCCCATCCCATCAGCGCGCCCCAAGCGAAAGCGCCGCCGAGAATCGCCTGCGGCCATGAGGTGATCCGCTTCATGAAAGGGTAGACGCCGACCAGCAAGAGCGAGGAAAAACCAAGCGCGATCGTAAAAGCGTTGAAACTCAAAAGCACCGCCAGACCGACGAGACATTGCCCGGCAAGGAAGACTTTCGCCGCCGTGACGCTGACGCGGCCAGATGGCAGAGGCCGCCGCCGCGTCCGCTCCACCATCGCATCGATTTTACGATCGACGATGTCATTATAGGTGGAGCCGGCGCCGCGCATGGCGATCGCCCCAACCAGAAAGAGGATGAGGTGGCCCCAATGCGGCGGCTGGCCCTGGCTGACGCTGGCAAGCGCGCTCGACCACCAGCACGGCAAAAGCAGGAGCCACCAGCCGACCGGCCGGTCAATCCGCGCGAGTTGAAGAAATGGCCGCCAGGATTTTGGCGCGAAGCGAAAAAGGAATTGACCGGCGACCGAATCCGGCAGCGCCGTAAAATCAGGCGCCGCCTCAGCGGATGGCGAGCGCGCGCGCGGACCCGGCGCCTGCGGTCCGGACAGGCTCTTCGTCACAGAGGTCCGGTCGGCAGTTTCTGGGCCGGCGGCGCGTTGAGCCCGCCGGTCGCTTGCTGCTCTTGCGCTTTCTTCATCTGCGCCGCGACAGCGCAAGCCTGATTGGCGACCGCGCCTGTTTTCGACGCGCTCGTCGAAATATTTTGCAAGGCTTCGTCCGGAACCGCGCACCAATCCTTGTTCTTGGTCAGATAGGCCACGAGTTCGCGTTCGGCGGCGACCAGCGCGCGCAATTTCGGGCAGGAGGCGATCGGGTCGAGCTGATTCTTGGGCCCTTTGGTCAGGTTATTCAGCTGGTCGATGATGCCTTGCCGCTTCTTGGTGAGATTGCCGATATCCTCGTTGCATTCCAACGCATGCGCAGCGCCGCAGAGCACAAGGAGAGCCCCGAGCGCCAAGAGACCCGCCGCTTTACGCGCGGTATCGATGAGCCTATGTGCCATCATGATCCGAGCCCTTCCCGAGCGTTTCAATGTCCTGCTTCCATTTTCATAGCAAAGACATGCGCTTTGAGGCAAGCGCAAGCCCCTTGCGCCCGCATCGATGGTCCAGCTTTCGCGTCTGCGGTCCACTTGCCGCACCCCGCGCAACGCTCATTGGCCGCCGCAGGAGAGGTCTCCTTCCTCACAGTTCAATTGAGCCTCGAGATCCTTGATCCGCTGGTCGGTGAGGCGCGTCTTGCATTCGAGCAGAACCATTGGGTGGATGGACCCATCCACAGTTGCGAGGGTTTCAAAAGCGCATTCCTGATCTCGGAACTGGATCCAGATCTTCTCGACGTCGCGGAGACTGGCTTGTCCCGAGGAAGAGATTTTCGCCATCAATTTTTGATAGATGTCGTTCAGCCTTTTATCCGCTTTCGTGAAGGCATTTCCGGCCTTCACGTTCAACTCCATCTGGGTCTGGGCGGAGACCGGAGCCAAGGGCGTCAAGACCATCGCGAGCGCGACGCCTCGCGAAAGGATGCGATGCATATTCGGCCTCCGTTGATTCCTCGAGGGCGCAGCCCTGTCGCAGAATTGCCGCCAAAAAGCTTTCAATTATATCCCACATCCATCAGGTTTAATGATTGCTGAATGCGCATAACCCGGACGATCGCGCCAGAGGCGCTGTTTCGAGCCGGAACGGGGCTCAGCCACGCATCGCAATGATCACCGACTTTCGTTAGTTATAAAGTCCAACAAGCACCGCGCCCTGCCGCTCCGGGCGCGCCTCTCCCAGCCGGCGATTGCGCCGCCCTCTTCGAAAAATCCTGGTATTCTTATGCCCCGCTATGATTTTACCTCCCATCGCCTTTATGTCGATGCGCCGCTCGCGCGGGACGCGCGCATCGATCTTGATCCTGGACAGACGAACTACATCCGCAACGTCTTGCGTCTCCCCGAAGGCGCCGAGATTTTGACATTCAACGGCCGCGATGGCGAATGGCGGTCGATGGTTTCAACGCCGAGCCGCAAGCAGGTCGCGCTCATCGCCAAAGAGATGATCCGACCACAGGAGGCCGGCTTTGATCTCCATTATCTGTTCGCGCCGCTCAAACATGCGCGGCAAGATTACATGGTCCAGAAGGCCGTCGAAATGGGGGCGGGCCAATTGCGCCCGGTCCTGACGCGACGCACCCAAATGGACCGACTCAATATAGAGCGCATGCGCGCCAATGCGATCGAAGCCGCCGAACAATGCGGCATTCTCTCGATCCCCGAAATCGCGCCGACGACCCGGCTCGACGCCCTTCTCGGCGGTTGGGACAAGGATCGCCTCCTCATCTTTTGCGATGAAGACGCGCCGGTGCGAAACCCGCTTGACGCGTTGCGCGGGCATCCCGCAACCACCCGTCGCAGCCGACCGCTCGCAGTGCTGATCGGCCCCGAGGGAGGCTTCGACCAACAAGAACGCGACGCCTTGCTGTCGCTGTCCCAAGTCGTGCGCCTGTCGCTCGGTCCGCGCATTTTGCGCGCCGACACGGCGGCGGTCGCGGCCCTTGCCTTGATCCAAGCTGAACTTGGGGATTGGGGCGGCTGAACATTTAAGGGATCATTAAATCGCCCCAATGTACGGTCACTCAATAAGCGTCCAATCAGGTCGTGAATCGTTTAGGCTCACCATGATCTCGCGCACATTATTCGTTTTCATCTGCTCCGGCGCCAGCGCCATCCTTGCCTCCAGCGATTCCGCCGGGGCGAATGATCTTCCCCCTGGCAAGGCTCAGATTTCACGCGCCAATGCGCAATGCGCCGCCTACGGGCCCGGCTTCACCGCGGTGGAGGGAAGCGACGCCTGCGTGTGGGTCGGCGGTCATGTGCGCGTGGAAATAGGCTCTCGCGGAGCGGCCTCGCCCAACAATGGTTGGGCGACCGGCGGGGCGGCTCCCGCGGCCATGCACATGGACGACAGCTACGAACAACCCGACCTTGTCCGCGCGATTCCCGCGCGCGGCGAGAGAACCGTTTCGCGCGAGCATCTGCGCTTGCGCAGCAGCGACATGACCGGCTCGCTCGCCCGCTGAAACTGCGACTCGCTAACGCCGCTAGAGCATTTCCCGATCAGACGGAGTCATCTGATCAAAAAAGAATCGCTCAGATTCAATGAATCGGAGCATGTTCTTATGAGACATCGGATATATCCGATGTCTCATAAGAACATGCGAGAGCGCTCTTAGCGTCATTGCATTTTCTGAACGCGAGCCGGCATCCACTTCGCTCGAAAATGCTTTAGGCGCTCAACCCGCGCCGCCGAATTTCTTCAACGTCGCGAAAGGATCATCGCCTTGCGACAGGCAGGCGTTGCTCGCGAGCGGACGCGCCTTGCCGCCCGCTAACCAAAGGTCCTGCACCTTGCCGGAACGATCGGCGGCACGCCAGCACACTTGCGCGCTTCCTGCGCCAAGGTCGAAAAACACGCTCATCTGATTGTCGCCGCAATCATGCGCTTTGCACGACCATGCCGCGACGGCGCCTTTGCCATTATCGGCGACCGGCCCTTCCGGCCCATGCATAATCTTGCGCGAGAGCGCAAAATATTGCGCGCCCATTGCCGCGCGCATCGCCGCCGCAACTCCCGGCTGCTCCCAAAGGGATTTCCCTGCAACGATCTTGTCGGCCGGATATTTGCCTGTCCATTGGCGCAACGCGGTCAGATCGCCCGCCATGCAAATGCCGCAAGAAAGACTCGCGAAAATCGCGCCCGCCGCGATGCGGTTCAAGACAAACATTTAACCCCTCCTGGTGGTCCGCGACCAAGAATTCAGTAAACGCATTCCTCGAACGCCGGTTCAACGATGCCCGCCCATTCGGTGTTAAATTTGTCGATGAGACGCTCCGCCTCTGTCCGCCCGGCGACCACAGCATCGAGCGGATCGAGAAAATAGGTTTCATCGCGCCCCTGTGCGTCGAGACGGTTGCGTTTGGCGAGCCCCGCGCGGGCAACGCGCAACACCTCGCCCGCGACCTCGCGCGCCAACCGCCCGCAAACGCGCGCGTCAAGACCGAGGCGCGGCGCATCGGCGCGCAACTGCTCGCGCGCCTCAGTGCTCCACGGCTTGACCATCTCCCAAGCTGCATCGAGCGACGAAGGCTCATAGAGGAGTCCGGTGAACAGAGCCGGGAGGGCGGCGAGGAAGGGACGCGGCCCGGCATCGGCGCCGCGCATCTCAAGATAGCGCTTCAATCGCACTTCTGGAAAAATCGTCGACAAATGATTGGCCCAATCTGAAAGGACCGGCAGCGTCTCCGGGAGCTCTGCAAGCTTGCGGTCGAGAAGATCGCGGAAACTGGCGCCCGCCACATCGAAATAAGTCTCGCCGCGCTTGACGAAATACATCGGCACGTCGAGGGCGTAGTCGACATAGCGCTCGAAGCCCATGCCGTCCTCAAAGGCGAATGGGAGCATCCCGGTGCGCGCGCGATCGGTATCGCGCCAAATTTCCGAGCGCGCCGAAAGAAATCCATTCAGCTTGCCGTCGGTGAAAGGAGAATTGGCGAATAACGCTGTTGCGATTGGTTGCAAAGCCAGCGACACGCGAAGCTTTTTCACCATGTCGGCTTCGCTCGAAAAATCGAAATTGGCCTGCACCGTGGATGTGCGGAACATCATGTCGAGGCCGCGCGCGCCGACTTTGGGCATATAATTCGCCATGATCGCGTAGCGCTGTTTCGGCATGATCGGGATTTCATCAAGGCGCCACTTGGGGCTCATGCCCAGCGACAAGAAGCCGATGTCGAACGGAGCCGCGACAGCGTCGAGCGAGGCGAAATGACTGACAAGTTCGGCCTCGGTTTCGTGGATCGTCGCAAAAGGAGCGCCGGAAAGCTCGAATTGGCCGCCAGGCTCAAGCGAAATCGCGCCGCCGCCCTTTTCATCATAGAGCCCGATGATATTTTCGCCGTCGCGAATCGGAGCCCAGCCGAGCGCCGATTGCATGCCCTCAAGCAAGCCGCGGATCCCGCCCCCGCCACGCTCGGGCCTCTCTTGGTAAGCCACAGCGGAATGGTCCAGGCGATGGAAGGGAAATTTTTCATGCTCAGTGCCGATCCGGAATTGGTCCGCCGGCTTCGATCCGGCTTCGATCCAGGCGACAAGGTCATCGCGCGACGCAATAGGCGTGGAATCCGAAACGTCGCGAGCCATTTCCAAACTTTCGTCTGCGCCTAAGCGCTTTCAGACCCAAAGGATCGGAAAGCGCTCCACCTCTTTGTCTTGGCGCATCTTCTCAACGCGAGCCGGCATTGGCTTCGCTCGAAAATGCTCCCTCGTCAGCAGCCGGTGCGAGAGGCGCATCAGGCTCTTCGCCGGCAAAGCTTCATAGGCGGGCGCGGGCCCGGGCGCAATGAGGCCGATTGGCGGCTGTCCCTTGGCGACGTAGGCCGGCCGGCTCCGCCTCCGGCCCGAGAGGCGCCGATAGAGCCAAGGCTGGCCAGCGCGAAGGGTTTGGCCGCTAAGCGAATTTGGGCCTTTTCGCGAGCCGCGCCGTGACCAAATAGGCGGTGACCACGGCTCCAACACCGAATAAGGCCGAGCCCACGACAAGGCCGACAAAACCGCCCTCGGGCCCAAAGCGGTCGGCGCCGATGGTCACGAACGGAATTGCGCCAAGCGTCGCGCGGCCCCAGTTGAACACTGTCGAGAGAATCGGAAAACCTAGGTTGTTGAAAGCCGCATTGGCGACGAAGATCCCGCCAAGGAAAAACCAGAGCGCGCCGCCATAGGCGCAAAGAAAACGCACAAGGCCGGCCGTCTCGCCGCGGGCGTCGAAAATATCGACCACAAGCGGGGCCGCCAGGCGCAGGAGCAGCGCGACGACGACGACGTAGATCGCCGCGAAGAGGAGGCAATTGCTGAGCACCTGGCGCACGCGCGGCATCAGCCGGGCGCCAAGATTCTGCCCCATGATCGGGCCGACCGAGCCGGAAAGCGCGAATAGGACTCCAAAAGCGACTGGGTTGACGCGGTCGATGATCGCGAAGGCCGCGACGACGGCGTCGCCGAAATGGGAAAAGATCCGCATCGAATAGGCGCTCGCCACGGGCGTCGCCAGATTGGTCAAGATTGCTGGAACCGCGATCGCCATCATTGCCGGAAAATCGCACAGAACCGCCTTGCCGGCGGGCCATGCGATAAGATCTCGCATGCGCACGGCGCCGTAAAGCCCGACCGCAACGAAGACGAGTCGCGACAACAGAGTGACCATCGCAGCGCCGTCGACGCCAAGGCCCAGGCCAAAAATGAAGATCGGATCAAGAACCGCCGTGACGATCGCCCCCGACAGCGTCACGAACATTGCCCTTCTGGCGTCGCCGACGGCGCGCAGGATTCCCGCAAGCGCCATCCCTAGGCCAAGAAAAATCGTCGCCGGCAGCGTGATCGCGAGATAGGTCGAGCTGACATCGAGGGCCTCTCCCCTTGCGCCGAAGAGGGCGAGTATCTCCCGCCGCAGCGGCAGAGCGGCGCAACTTACCGCGGCCGCGATGAGGAACACATGCACCAAGCCGGAGGCGGCGAGCCTTCGCGCTGCGATCCGCTGGCCTGCGCCAGTCGCGCGCGACACCAGGGCGCTGATCGCGATCGAGAGCCCGATATTGATGGAAACCGAAAAAAACAGAACCTGCGTGGCGAAGCCCACCGCAGCGGTCAGGTTCGGATCGCCAAGCCGCGACACATAAAGGAGCGACAAAAGATCGACGAGGAAAATCGACATGAGCCCGACCGATGCGGCCGCCGTCATGACGAGAACATGCCGCATGGTCGATCCTTCGGTAAAGACCGGACGCGGCGCCATTCCCTCAGAGCTCAACGCAATCTTTCCTTATCCGACCCGCAACCGCCTGCCGCGCGCCTCCATCGCTCCTCCCGAAAACCATATGGCGAGGGTCTTACGGTAGGAAAAGGGCGCGAGCGCCGCCGCGCCAACGCGCCCCGCTTAGAGCGCCTCCCGATCAGATGGAATCGCCTGATCAAAAAAGAATCACTCAGATTCAAAGAGTTAGAGCATGTTCTTATGAGACATCGGATATATCCGATGTCTCAATATCGAAAAAGTCGATCAACTTTGTTGAGAACATACTCCAGTAACCGGCACACCCTGGGCGGTTTGCGGCGCTGATCGTCTCAACCGCCTCAAGGTCGCGGCGACGCCCAGCGCATGCCGCGAAATCCCGCGGCATCGCCTGGTGCGTCCTGCGCTGTGAGAGCCAGGGATATTTGGCCGCTCAAAAGCCGGCTCTACTTGGCCACCAGCGCCTTGCAATCGTCCAGCACCGTTTCGGCTGAACTTGTCTTGGTGAAGACAATGCCTTCGTTCACGGTTTTTTCGCCTTGGCGAGCGGTTTCGGTATCATAAACGAACTCGAACGTAAGCCGATTGGCTTCCGGCCCGCCGCTCGGATTGTTTAGGCCAACCGGAATGGAGACGAAGCGATCGATGTCCACTTTCTTGCCCGAAGGGACAACGATGCGCTCAGGGGCCTGAAGGCCCAAACCCTGCCAGAATCTCGGATTCATGGCGACAAAGTGACGATTCCAGTTCCACACATTGCCGGCCTTTTGCGCCGGAGTGGATTGATCCGCGTAAAGAAGAGCGGGATCGAATGTGAAACTGGTGCTTGGCTTTGAATTGTCCAAGGCTTCGATCTTGAAGATAGCGAAGCCTTCATCGGCCCCGGCCTTCACCGGGCCTGACGCGGTATCATATCCTTTGCATATGCCCACTTGGCGATAGGATAGATTGGCGGAGGGAACCGGACCGCGATCGCATCCAGACAGCGCGACAATCGCTGCGATGAAAAGCGGGACCGATGAAACATGCGATTTTAAAGTGAACATAACGCTCCGATCTGATTATTTCGATTTTTGTATGATTTGGCGAAGCGAAATGGACTGGATCCGCAAATTTTCATCAACATCCAGTTTCCAGCTCGTCTGCTGCGCCGTTTGCGGCTCTCCCACAACGGATCCTCCTTCAGCGGGGCGGACAATGGGCAGAGCGATCGAAAGACTCAAGCGCTTTCTTCGAGGCTGCGGGAGACATCTTCTCACCTTGCAACGCGATGGTATAGAAAAGCGTCCCACCAAAGGCCCTTGGGCCCGCTCGATTGATTGGCGAATATGCGATGATCCACTCCCACCGCGCCCAGCATCCGCATGCCCATGCGGAGCATGAAGACCATCGGGGCCATGGCCACGCGCATAGGCATGGGCCGAGCGACTTTGGGATGCGCTTTGTCATCGGCATTGCGCTTAATCTGATCTTTGTAGTCATCGAAGCCGTCTACGGGATCATCGCGAATTCGGTCTCGCTGATCGCCGACGCAGGACATAATCTTTCCGACGTGCTCGGCCTTGGCGTCGCCTTCGCCGCGACCGTCGCTTCTGGCCGCGCGCCAACGCCCCGATTCACCTATGGATTTCGGGCGACTTCCATCATGGCGGCAGCCTTCAACGCGGCGTTCCTGCTCGTCGTGACAGGCAGCCTTTGCTATGCCGCGATCGAACGTTTGTTCCGCCCTGAACCCGTCGCAGCCAATACGATGATGGCTGTGGCCGCCGCAGGAATGGTCATCAACGCCATTACGGCGGCGTTATTCGCCTCGGGGCGCAGGAGCGACCTCAACATCCGCGGCGCATTCCTCCATATGGCCTCGGACGCCGCCATATCGGGGGGAGTCGTCCTTGCCGGCCTCGCCATCAGCCTGACCGGAGCGCAATGGATCGACCCCGCATTGAGCCTGGTCATCAATGCCATCATCATTGCCGGAACATGGGGGCTGATGCGTGAGAGCCTGGCGATGTCGATGGCCGGCGTTCCGGCCGGGATCTCCAGCGCCGACGTTCGCCAGTATTTCGCGGCAATGCCGGGCGTAAGCGACCTCCATGATCTACATATCTGGTCGATGAGCACGAGCGAGATCGCCCTTACCGTGCATCTGGTTATGCCGGACGGCCATCCGGGTGACGCCTTCCTCATGCGGACGGCGACCGAGTTGCGGGAGCGCTACGGCATCGGTCACGCCACCGTACAGGTCGAAACCGAATTGGAAACGATCTGCGCATTGGCGCCCGATGAAGTGGTTTGATCGGTCGGATGTCTTTTCAACCCGGCGACGCGACCGAATGGTGCAATGCAATATCAACTTGACGTGATTTGTGCGTTGCGATAACTTATAATTGATGAAATTGATTCGAGGCGTCTTTGGTTTATGTGGAGTTGACGCATCGCCACCATAGGAGATGACGTGGACAAAGAACAAGACATGACAATCGGAAGCGACCTTCCCGAGAGTGATGCCGCGCCTGAAGCAGGCGCGATCGTCGAAGCGCCCCACTTGGCTTTGGCCCCGCCCTTGGCCGAACCATCGGCGCCGGCCGTGACGAGCGCCGCCGTCGAAACAAACCCCGCGACGACAACGCCCCTCTTGGCCGAAGCAGACGCCACGGTTGCGCCAGCTCCCCTGGCGGAAGCATCCCGCGCCTTAGTAAACACTGGCGAAGCCCAGGTCTCTGCGGCGATCGCCGCCGCGCCTTCCCTTGCCAAGAGCCTGCAAGCGATCGTCGTCGAAGCAACCGATTATTCGAAGGAGGCGCTCGAGCGCCGCATTGCTTTCCTCGAAAAACTCCGCTCCGCCAGATCGTTCGACAGCGCGATCCAGATCCAGTCCGAATACGCCAAAGCGTCTTTTGCCGCCTTTCTCGCAGAGACGACAAAAATGGGCGAACTCTATTCCAACCTCGCCAAGGCGACTTTCAAACCAGCGCACGCGGCCATCGCCGCCACCCAGGGTTCGAACTAGAGAGATCTTTCGCTCGGCGCGCTAACCGCGCATTGGCGGCGTCGAAAAGCCGCGCTGGGAACCGCAAAAGCCGTCTGCGCCAGACAGACCTGCCGGTCCGCCGTGCGCTGTTTTTATCAGGCGACCGCCGCCCTTTCAATCCGGCATCCCAGCTCCTCGCTTGGGGCTCAGGAGCTTGACTACGCACCCACGCGGCCCGCCGCGCGATCAGCTTGCGGCGCTAAATCTTCGCGTCGGTCGCCTGAGCTGCCTTTTTGGCCACGCGCTTCATGGTTCAACAGGCGCGATCCGGACCGGTTTCAGGCGTCGTCAATGCTCCACCGCGCGACCTCTACGCCTTGATTATCCAATATCCAAAATCCATGCGGCAATGGCTTGTGGACCCGCTGGACAATGACATTGGAGAAAAGCGATTTCGCGTGCGTGACCACCTCATCGAGCCTGGTTAAATCGGTCGACATGCGGTCAAGAACCTCCGGCTTAGCCCCTTCAGAATGCGGTCCGATAAATTCGATCTTGAACATGGGAGCCTCCCATACGCCTCGCGCGTTTCAAACATACCACGCCAGCATCGGCCGAAAAAGCGAAGCCGGAACCGATTATGTTTCACGCCGCAATCGACGATGCCCAGACGGAACCATTGCGCCCGTGAGGGTTTAATCCGTCACGTCATGTAATCGCCCGGAGCTCGCGGGCAGCTTGTCGAGCCTGTCCCAAGAATTAAGGACGCCTTGCAATGAGCGAAGAATCCTCGAAGCTGGGGGGCCCCGATCTCCGCGAAGGCATAGGATTTGACACTCTGCCGGATGGCGGCCGGGTCGCCGGCCGCGTTGGCGACGAGCCCGTGCTGTTGGCGCGCCGCGGCGATGAGTTCTTTGCGATTGACGCTATTTGCACCCATTACGGGGCGCCGCTCGCCGATGGGCTTCTCGTCGACGAGACTATTCGCTGCCCTTGGCATCATGCCTGTTTCAGCTTGCGCACCGGCGAGGCCATCCGCGCGCCCGCGCTGAACCCGGTTTCCTGCTGGCGCGTCGAGCGACGGGACGGCCGCGTCCATGTTTTCGAAAAGCTCGAAAGCCCGGCGCAACCATCCACCCAAGACGTCCCGGGGACGCCCCGGTCGGTCGTGATCCTTGGCGGCGGCGCGGCCGGCAACGCGGCGGCGGAAATGCTCCGCAGGCATCGCTATGCCGGCTCCCTTACAATGTTGAGCTCCGACGACTCAGGTCCCTATGACCGCCCCAATCTCTCAAAGGGCTATCTGGCGGGCGCTGCGCCGGAGGATTGGATTCCCCTGCGATCGCCGGAATTCTACAAAGCACAGGGCATCGACCTGAAGCTGAACGCTCGCGTGGTTGCGATCGACGCCTCGGCGCGCCGCGTGCAACTCGAAGACGGGAGCAGCTATCCCTATGATGCATTGTTGCTCGCCACCGGCGCCGAACCGGTGCGACTCGCAATCCCCGGCGGCGATCTCCCGCATGTGCGCTATCTGCGCACGTTTGCCGACAGCCGCGCCCTTGTCGCCAAAGCCCTGACGTCGCGGCGCGCCGTCGTAATCGGCGCAAGCTTCATCGGCCTTGAGGCGGCGGCGGCGCTGCGGGCGCGGGACATCGACGTCCATGTGGTTGGGCCCGAGACAATTCCGATGGAGCGGATTTTGGGGCCAGAAGTTGGAAGCTTCATCCGCAAGCTCCATGAGAGCCATGGCGCGACATTCCATCTTGGAGCCACAGTCGTCTCGATAGACGAGCGAAGCGTAACGTTGAAGAATGGAGAAATCCTCGAAGCCGATCTCGTTCTCGTCGGCATCGGGGTTCGGCCATTGACCGCCTTGGCTGAGCAGGCAGGGCTCGCCATCGATCGCGGCGTCACGGTGGACGCGCATCTTCAGACCAGCATCCCAAATATCTTCGCGGCCGGGGACATTGCGCGCTGGCCGGATCACCACACCGGCGAGCGAATCCGCGTCGAACATTGGGTCGTCGCTGAACGACAGGGACAGACCGCAGCGCGCAACATTCTCGGCCGGAAGGAGACGTTTAACGCCGTCCCCTTCTTCTGGACCGAGCAATATGACCTCGCCATTGCTTACGTCGGGCACGCCGAACGATGGGACAGTTGCGCCATCGACGGATCGCTAGAGGCGCGAGACTGCGCCATCGCCTATCGCCGCGAAGGCAAGACATTGGCGGTCGCGACGATCTATCGCGATCTCGAAAGCCTTCGCGCCGAAGTCGCATTTGAAAGAGGGGTCGCTTGAGCGGGATGCGAAAAAGTGGAATCCGGTTTTTCGCGTCAAATCCCGCTCTCTTCTCAACAATAGATCACGATGCTTTTGGATGTTTCCATCCAAAAGCATCGTGATCTGGGGGGAGGACCCTGCGCCATCTCGAACCGAAGCGGCGTCGACCGCCAGCCGCGACTAGTCGAAAACCCGGCCGGACGGCAAATCAGAGCCGGCGGCTGAAATAGGCGCGCATCAGACTGCCGATCATGCCGGCGGCGACAAGCAGGGCAACGAAAGGGATCCAAATCAGCATGGCGCCCAACAACAGCACGAGGGCGGCGATGACGACGACCCCAATCAGCAATGAGAGAAGAATGACGCCGAGCGGTCCGATTTTGGCGACATAGATGCGGTGGCCACCGCGCTCATCGATGAAGATGGGCGCCCGGGAGCGCCCCTGTCCATCATCAGAGCGATATCCGCCGAAGCGATCCGGCGGGATGATTTCCGGCTCGGAAGCAGGCGCGTCATCCGCTGGAGTTGGCCGTTTATCCATCATTGCAGCTTAGCCCAAATATCGTCCTGCTTTGCCCATGCGCTCTTAGCGAGCCTCTCCATCACGTCTGATTGAGGCGGGCCGCAACGCAAGCAAGCAGGAATTAATTGTTGTCATATGGGGGCGGCGTCTGGCGGTCGCAACGGCCGCCTGGCGTTCGATGAGCTTTCTAAATCTGCGGCGCGGTCCAGGCCACGATCTGGCGCATGACATCGGCCAGCGCCGCATCGAGCGCCCGGGTGATGGTTGGTCCATCGTCCCTCTCCGCCGGAGCGCTCGCGGAAAAGACCTTCCCGGCGAGGATGCGGCCGCTCGACCCGACGAGTTGCGCCGATATTTCCACAACCGCCTGATTTCCTGCGACATCCAGCTCGAAACGGCGGATGTCGGTCCGCAGACTATAATCGGCGAGCATGCCCGGCCGGCCCACCGCGCGCAGAAGCCGCGCATTTTGGAACGTTTCGATGAGCCGCGTCTGGACCAGCACCGGCAATTGATCGGCCCATTGCGCCCCAGTCAGGTAGGCGACCACGTCGGCGCCGGTGCGGACCACGATCCGATTCGAAGCGATCGGCAAAATCGCGGTCGGCTCCAGGATGACAAGCTGGCCCCGCCTCCCGGCCCGCGCGGCAAAACCGCCATCGATGGCGCTGAGATCGTAGTTGAGCCGTGGCGGCGTCGAGCAGGCAGCAAGCGCCCAGACCGCGCTAGCCGCGAGGACAAGCCGCAAATGACGCGCGAAAGGAGGTCTCGCTCTGCAAAAACGGGCGAAAAAACCCGGCTCCATTCCTGATCTACTCCGCATCGGGTCACGAGCCGACAAGTAGCGCCTCCGTCTTAAGACGTCGCTAACGCTTGTAATTTTAGCATTTGAGCGGCCCTGCCGAAGAAAGCATCGGTCGGCAATCCGTCCTGGCGCCCTTGAGCCGGAGGGCGCTCGAGTTCAAAAGGTTTGAGCAGGTTCTTACGAGGCATCGGATATATCCGATGCCTCAATATCAAAAAAGTCGGGCAACCATTTTAAGAACATGCCCTAGCGGGCGCCCGAATATTCAGGAATTTGCTGCTTCTTGCCGAACAGAAATTGCTGCGGATTGTTCTCGATCGAGCGAATGGCCTGGTTGATCTCGTCCAGCGTTTTGCGGCCATCCACCGCCAAGGCCTCGAATTGCCGCAGTCCAGAGCCGGTAAAACGGGTCAGGTTAGCGGCGATTTCTTTCATCCGGACATCGAAATCGTCGGCGAGCTTTCTGACCGATCTCGCCGTCGCGGCGATCTCCGCGAAAACGCCTTTCGAATCGCCGGTAGCCAGAAAGCCATTAAGGTTTGTCAAGACGCCGTCGACCTTGTCGGCGGCGGCGTTGAGTTTTGCCGACATCGACGCAAAATCGGCGACAATCGTCTTGACGTTTTTCGGATCAATGGCTTTCATGACGATATCGGCATCGCTCGCCAGGGTCTCCAGCTTCCCGGCCAGCGGCTTGATCGTCTTGCCGACATCGCCGACGGCGCCCATGAAATCCTTCAATCCCTCGGCGTTGGCGGCGAGAGCGCCGGAAAATGTTTCGATATTCTTCACCGATGCGCTAAGAGACGCCGAATTATTGTCAAGCAGCCGATTGCTCCGATCCAGAAAATCGGAGGCCTGACCCGCGATCCGCCGCGCCGTTTCGAGAAGATCCTGGAAATCCGAACGATCGGCCTGGATCACGCCGGGGGCGCCATCGGAGCTGGCTGAAAGCGGCTGCGCGGCCTCCGTGCCGCCCGAGAGCGCGATCGAGGCGACGCCCGTCAAACCCGCAGCTTCCAGACGCGCCTTGGTGTCGGTTCGGATGGGAACGCGCCCGTCAATATCAATCAGCGCGGAAACATGAGCCGGATCCTGCGGATCGAGATCGATCTTGGTCACGTCGCCGACTCGCACGCCGTTGAAGAGGACCGGAGCGCCGCGTATCAATCCGGAAACCGAGCCGCTGAACACGACCTTATAAACGTGCCGACCGCCCGGCTTATCGCCGCCCGAAAACCACAGGACGAAGCCAAAGGCCGAGGCAATGACCGCCAAGGTGAAAACGCCGATCAAGGCATAATTTGCGCGGGTTTCCATAGGCTTAGCCCTGCATTCCTGTGTTTGAGGCGGTCATGGCGCATCGCGCGGATAGGCGCGGCCATTGCCCGCCGGGACGCCGCCCACTCGCGGCGCGACCGAAGGATCAAACTGACGCGCTCTTTTGCCATGGAAATAAGAGCGCAGCCAGGGATGCTCGGACGCAAGCATCGCCTCGATTGGGCCCGCGGCGATCACTTTTCCTTCAGCGAGAGCCGCAATTCTGTCGCAGATCGCATAGAGGCTGTCGAGATCATGCGTCACCATGAAGACGGTGAGGCCGAGAGTCTTCTGCAGCGTTGCGATCAATGCGTCGAATTCCGCCGCGCCAATGGGATCAAGACCCGACGTCGGCTCGTCGAGAAAAACCAGTTCCGGATCGAGCGCCAAAGCCCGCGCCAAAGCCGCCCGCTTGATCATGCCGCCCGAAAGCTCGGATGGAAACTTGTCCGCCGCATCGAGATCGAGACCGACAAGCTGGATCTTCAGCATGGCGAGGTCATCGGCGAGGCGCGCCGACAATTGCAGATGTTCGCGCATCGGCACCTGGACATTCTGCTTGACGGTGAGCCCGGAAAACAGCGCGCCGCCCTGAAACATCACGCCGATCCGCCGCTCGATGGAGTCATATTCGCCCGCCGAAACCGAATCGAGGTCCGCGCCAAAAATCTCGATGCGCCCGCTCTGCTTGCGCAAGAGCCCGAGAATCGTCCGGGTCAAGACGGATTTGCCGGTGCCGGACCCGCCAACCACGCCGAGGACCTCGCCCTTGTAAACGTCGAGATCAAGCCCCTGCATGATAGGCTGGCCGCCAAAGCCGACGACGAGATCGCGCACGCAGATTGCTATCGGCGGCGCGGAGCGCCCGCGGATAAGCCTCCCGGACTGGCCAAGGCTTGACGCGAGGCCGGCCTCTGGCAAGGGGCGCCCGCTCTTCAATATCGAATTCCGGCGAAAAATACGGCGAAAAGTCCGTCCACGACAATGACCATGAAGATAGATTTGACGACCGAGGCCGTGACCTGCCGGCCAAGCGATTCGGCCGAGCCCGAGACGGCCAAGCCTTCGACGGAAGCGATAAGGCCGATGACGAGCGCCATGAATGGGGCTTTGATCAAGCCGACCATGAATGTGTTCACGCCGATCGCCGATGGCAGCAGCGCCACGAAGCTTGCCGGACTCATCCCCGCATAGACCCAGCTGACGATGATGCCGCCAGCAATCGCCGACATGTCGGCGATAAAGGTCAGGAGCGGCAAGCTCAGCACGAGCGCGAGGATTCTTGGCACGATCAGGACCTCGACCGGCCGCAAGCCCATCACGGTCAAGGCGTCGATCTCCTCGCGCATCTTCATAGAGCCAAGCTCGGCCGTGATCGCCGAACCGGACCGGCCAGCGACCATGATCGAGGTTAAAAGGACGCCGAGTTCTCGCAAAATCAGGATGCCGACGAGATCGACGACGAGAATTGAGGCGCCGAAGCGCCGCAGCTGGAAGATGCCTTGTTGGGCAACGATCGCGCCGACCAGAAAATTGATCAAGGCTATGATCGGAACGCTGCGAAACGCAAAGGTCTCCATATGGAAGACCAGCGACGTTCCGCGAAAATGCTTGGGCTGGACCAGGCTTTTCCCAATCGAGGCCACCACTTCGCCAAGAAAGCTGACGCCGGCGAGCAGATCGCGGCCAGCCGCGCAGACGCTCTCGCCGACGTCGGCGAAAAGATTGAAGAGATAAGAGCTCCGCCGCGGCTGTGGGGCCTTAAAGGCGCGATATTGGGCCTCCTCGAGCAGAATTCCGAACTCCGGCCGGATCGACTCCAGTTGCGCGTCGACGCCCTTGGCGCCGAGGTCCTGGCGCGTCTTGTCGATTAGCCAAGCCCCCGCGGTGTCGAGCCGCGCGACGCCGCCAAGATTCAAAATGGCCCGCCTCGCCCCGCCGGCTTCGGCCAAGAGGGCCTTGGCGCCAGCTTCGATCGCGGCGGCGGCGTCCAAGGTCCAATGCCCGGCAAGGCTGAGCCGCACCGCATCGCCGGCGCGCTCACTGGTAAAAGTTGGACCGTCCAGCACATCCATCCTTCGCGTTCCGCCTCAATGATCGCATGCTGAGAAGTCGCCTTAGTACTTCGCATGTGAGGCGAAGTCGAGGCGGCCTATTTTTCGCCATGGTTCAACACGGTGCGGCCCTGATAAGGCCCAGAATTGTGGCCCTATTGCCACGTTTCCGAACAAACCAGTCCGAGCGTGCGGACAAGACCGAACGCCGACTGGAATCGGCTTGACTTCGATACGGAGAAAATTTCCACGTTGCATCGTAGACGAAATATTATCGACAAATGTTAAGAAGCGAGGTGCTCGAAAGTGCGGGGGGGCGGTAGGCTAAGCACCGGGCAGTTTGACTGGCTTAGGCCAAGGCTTCGCGAAGGACGGCGCAGCCGGGTTGCCAGTTGGCTCGTCGCGCTGGCTTGCTTCGCTCAGTTTCTGCTGCCGGCGGGCCAGCGCCGCACGGAAGAGCCGCCTGCACCGCCGCTTGTCGAAGCGAGGGCGGACCTCGCTATCGCTCCTTTGCGCGCGGCTCCAGCGGTTCCCTGCCCCCATCATGCGATAAAAGCCCAAGGGCGCCAACCGCCTATTCCCGAGCACAGTTCGTGCGATCATCGGCAGTGCTGCTGTTGCCCCATTGAAGGAGTCAGCGCGGTCATCCCCCCGACGGGAATGGCGGAAATGGCCCCTTCGCCTCCCTTCGCCGAAGCTGTCGCCGCGCCTCAAAACCTCTTATCCACCCCTCGCCGAG
This sequence comes from Methylocapsa aurea, assembly GCF_000746085.1. Taxonomy (GTDB): domain Bacteria; phylum Pseudomonadota; class Alphaproteobacteria; order Rhizobiales; family Beijerinckiaceae; genus Methylocapsa; species Methylocapsa aurea. Next base: position 205,281 of record NZ_JQKO01000009.1, read on the forward strand.
CGTCTTTCGCCGGGCAGCCGCGCGGACCGCCTGTCCTCATCTGAAGAGCCATCGCTAGGCGCGCGCCGCATCGCGGCAGCCGCGCCGATCGCCTCTCTGTTCAGATTAAGGACTCTATCATGTCTTACAGGACTTTAACCGCCGGCGCGCTCGGCGCCGCGGCCATTGTTTTCGGCGTCAGCCCTGCTCTCTCTCACGTATTCGTGGGCAGCAGGTTCTTTCCGGCTACGCTCACCATCGATGATCCTGGCGTCAACGACGAATTGGCTTTGCCAACCTTCGCCTATCTCGCCAATCCGGACATCATTCTCGACGATGGGACACACCAGGGCTCAAGGCAGTATAATTACTCGTTCGAATATTCGAAACGCATCACGCCGGATTTCGGCATTTCGATCGAAGACAGCTATACGCGTCTGACCCCCCTTGGGAGCGGCTGGCAAAATCTCGAAACATCACTCAAATATCAGCTGTTCATCAACGCCGAGCATGAATTCATATTGTCGCTCGGCGTCGGCTTCGAATGGGGCCACACCGGCAATGCAACCGTCGGCGCCGAGCCCTTCACAAGTTGGGAGCCACAGATTTTCTTTGGAAAAGGCGCCGGCGACCTGCCCACGGAACTCGATATTTTTCGGCCCTTCGCGGTCACCGGCCAGATGGGCGTAGCGCTTTCGACCCACCCGATCAACGTGAGCGTGAGTTTTGATCCGGAGACCCGCCTAAACACCGTCGACATCGAGCGCAGTCCGACGGCTTTGAATTGGGGATTCTCGCTCCAATATAGCCTTCCCTACATGAACTCCAATGTCTTGGCGATCGATAACGAGTTCCTAAAGCACCTTATTCCCTTAGTCGAAGTCTCGTTCTCGACCCCGATTGCAAACATCGGCCCCACTGGAAGCGGCAACAGCCACGTCACCATCGGCACGATCAACCCTGGGGTCATCTACAGCGCCAGGTATTTTCAAATCGGCATCGAAGCTTTGATTCCGGTCAACGCCGATAGCGGAAAACATGTCGGCGCCATCGCGCAATTGCACTTCTATCTCGACGATATCTTCCCCGACTCCCTCGGCAAGCCGCTGTTCGCCCCCGAAGGATTCGTGAGCGCCAGATCGCCATTCTAGAGAGGTCCCCATGCTACGCTTCTTGAAATTCTCGATCGCGGCCGCCTTGATGTCTTGGTTGGCCGCGACGACTGCGTCGGCGCACGCGCTGTTGGATAGCGCCAGTCCGCCGGTCGGCGGAACCGTTTCCGGCTCGCCCCGAGAAATCAGGCTTTTTTTGACGCAAGGCATAGTCCCGGCCTTCTCCGGCGTGACGGTCACGGACGCCAACGGGGCTCCGGTTCCAACCGGAAAGCTGGCGGTCGACCCCTCCAACCCAAGCATCGTGATCGTGCGCCTCGGCCAGGCGTTGAGGCCCGGCGCCTACACGGTAAGATGGCATGTGGTGTCGGTCGACACCCATCCCACCCAGGGTTCGTTCAGATTTACCGTCGCGCCTTGAGCACGGCTTAAAGCCCCACCGGCTTGTGTTCGCGTCAAGCTACCGCCGGTGTGGCGCGCACTGACTCGCGCCAAACGCGGGCGCAGCATACGAAGCATGATTCGATGTCGCTTTGCCGGCATGGAGGGACAATGACGACGTTCCAATTCCTCCTCATCGCGCGCTGGATCCACTTCGCTTCGGTCTTCGCTCTGTTCGGCTCGTCGTTCTTTTGGTTCTACATGGGACCTGAACGATCGTCGGCGGGGCCCAATGGCCTTCCCCGAGCCCTCCGCGCGACAATAATATTGCTTCGGGTCGCGGCGCCAGTCGCGGCTCTGTCCGGCGGCGCCTGGCTCGCCGGCATGCTGGTCCATATGACAAGCGACATTGGCAGCCTGGTTGATCCCGAAACCTTGCGCCTCTTCTTTTTCAATACGCCATTTGGCGCGGTGGCGATCATCCGCTTGACGCTCCTCGCTTTGGGCGTGGGCGTCGCCGCCTCGCCCTGGCATGGCCGCACCTGGATGTCCGCGCTCATGCACATTGGCGCCTTGCTACTGGTCAGCCAGGCTTGGCTCGGCCATGCCGCGGAGGGAGGGACGGGTCTCTATGGCGACGCGATGATTGCGGCCTACGCCATCCATGTGTTGGCTGCGGGAGCCTGGGTCGGCGGCCTTCCGCCCCTCCTTTTCGCGCTCGCCGAACAAAGGCGCTTCGGCCCCGAAGAGGCGCGAAAATGCAGCCTCGACATTATGTCGCGCTATTCGCTGATGGCGATGATCGCGGTCACTTTCATCGTTCTAAGCGGAATCGTCAGCGCAGGCTTCCGGGTTGCTGGCTCTTTCGACAAGCTTTTCTACACGTCCTATGGCGATGCGCTGGTCACAAAGTCCGTTGTCGTCGCCGTGATGTTGGCTCTCGCTTGCTTCAATCGATTCGTCGCGATGCCAAAGCTGCGCGTGGCGTCGCTCAAGGGAATGACGCAGATTGACAGGCTCGGCTATAGCGTGGCTTGCGAACTAGCGCTCGGTCTTTTGGTTCTCGCCGCCGCCGCGGTTCTTGGCGTCACGATGCCGCCGCAGTGAGCGCAGGGACCGATGACTTCTCCAAATTGACACTTTCCATAGGTATTGCTGTTGCCAGGCAGAACAAGGACTTTTGGATGCAATTCGTCTCCCAAGGCGCCGCGCGTTACGATCTCACTACGATCCGACTCCATTGGGCGACAGCCGCGCTGGTGCTCGTTCAATGGCTCATCGCGCAAATCATCGACTTATTTCCCAAGGGCATGCCTCGGATCGAGGTTCGCTCGGTGCATATCAGCCTCGGCCTATGCCTCGCTGTCTTGCTGATCGCGCGCCTGTTCTGGCGGGCGACCCGCGGGCGCGCTTTGCCGGCGGCCAATCGCGGCGCCCTGAACATATTGGCAAAGGGAACCCATCTTGCGCTCTACGCCCTGCTCGGCGCCATCGTGCTCGTTGGACTCTTCCTTGTTTGGGTGCGCGGCGACAGCTTCTTCGGCCTTTTCGCCATCCCCGCCTTCGACCCTGGCAACCAGGCGCTTCGGCACAATGTCGAGGAGTTGCACGGCGCGCTCGCGACGCTCATTTTGGTCCTGGCCGGCCTGCATGCGGCGGCGGGACTGATCCACCACTTTCTGTGGAATGATGGAGTCTTGCGGCGGATGACGCCGACCGACAATTAGAGCGATCGCTCCAAAGCGAATTGATCTTGCTTTCGTCGCATGATCTTCTTCAAGGTGAGCCGCCGCCGTCTTGGGATCGCTCTCTCGCCCATTTTCCGGGCAACAACCGGACGCCATTCCTCGACACAGCAAGTCACTCGTTCAAAGGCCGATGGCTCTTTCCGGCCGCCTTCGACCTGGTTAAAGCGTTTTGGGGCTGGCGAGCGCGCCTCCCGCCCGAGGGCATTCGCATTATCCTCGCGATTTCAATCCAGCGGCAGGTTTCCCATGCCAGCGACGCCCCACATTGAAAAGCACTTTCTGGCGTCCGCCGCGGTTCGCGATGTCGTGATCGGGATGGCCGATGGACTCACCGTGCCTTTCGCCCTCGCAGCCGGGCTTTCTGGAGCCGTATCGTCGACAAGCATCATCACGACAGCAGGACTTGCCGAGGTGGCGGCCGGCGCGATTGCAATGGGCCTTGGCGGCTACCTCGCGGCGCGCACCGATCTCGAACATTACCGCTCCGAATATCGACGTGAGCAAATGGAGATCGATCTGGTTCCTGAAACGGAGCGCGCCGAGGTGCGAAAAATCCTGCGCGAACAAGGCCTCGACGCCGCCCTGACCGAAACCGTCACGGCGGCGCTGACGCGCGATCGACAGCGCTGGCTCAATTTCATGATGCGTTTCGAACTCAGTCTCGAGGAGCCGGAAGCCGGCCGGGAAGTCAAAAGCGCCCTGACCATCGGCGCAGCCTATGTCGTCGGTGGACTCATCCCGCTGACGCCCTATTTCCTTTCGAATGCGGTTTCGCAGGCGCTTCCCCTTTCGATCGCGCTCACGTTGACGGCGCTATGCCTCTTTGGCGGCGTCAAGGGACAGATCACGGGGGTTCCCCCGCTTAAGAGCGCTCTGCAGACCGCGATCGTCGGCACGCTCGCCGCCGCGGCGGCCTATGCCATCGCGCGGATGGTCGGCGCCTGAAGCAGCGCCGGCGTAAACGCTCATTGCAAGCAAACACCGAAGGCCATGCCCGATCTCGATCCAGTCATCCTCCGCCTTGCCGTCGCCCTCGGGATTGGCCTTATGATTGGCACCGAGCGCGAGCGCCGGAAGGGCGAGGGGCCAGATCGCTCACCCGCCGGCCTTCGCACCTTCGCTCTCGCCTCCCTCACCGGAGCGATCGGCTTTATCGTCGGCGGAGCGCCATTGCTCGCCGTCGCCATAGGCGGGATTTTTGCTTTGACCGCGCTTGCCTATTGGCGGGGCCATGACGCCGATCCCGGCCTCACCACGGAAATCGCCCTCAGCGCGACGACGCTTCTTGGCGGACTCGCAATGACCCAACCTGGCCTCGCCGCCGGCATCGCCGTCGCCGTGACCATTCTCCTTAGCGCCCGATCGGCGCTTCACCAATTTGTGCGCTCGGTTCTCAGCGAAGACGAAGTCAGGGACGCCCTGATCTTCGCCGCCGCCACTTTGATCATTCTGCCGGTCCTGCCCGATCAAGCCATTGGGCCATTTGGGGCCCTCAATCCGCATGCGATCTGGATCATCGTCATTCTGGTCATGGCTATCGGCGGCCTTGGCCATGTCGCAGTTCGCTTTCTTGGCGCCCGCTTCGGCCTTCCAATCGCGGGACTCGCCTCGGGCTTCATTTCCAGCATAGCAACAATAGGCGTCATGGGAGCGCGCGCAATCAAAGAGCCAGAGCGGCTTGGGCCGGCGGCGGCAGGCGCCGTTTTGTCGACGGTTGCGACCATTATCCAGATGGTTTTACTCCTTGCAGCGACCAACATCGCAACTCTAAGAGCGCTTTCCATTCCCCTCGCTTGCGCCGGGGCAGCCGCTATTCTATACGGCTCGATCTTCGCGATCCAAGCCTTGCATGCTGATTCAGGAGATGTGGACGAGCGCGGGCATGCGTTCAGCCTTAAGACAGCATTGGTCTTCGCCGCTATGCTCAGCGCGGTCCTGCTCGCCTCAAAAGCCATGAACGAATGGTTTGGGGCCGCTGGCGTCATCGCGGCGGCCGCCGTCGCGGGTTTCGCCGATACTCATTCCGCGGCAATCTCCGTCGCCACATTGGCCGGCGCCGGAAAGATAAGCGCCCCCGATGCCGCCCTGCCGATTCTGATCGCGATCTCGACAAACACCATCACCAAGCTGGTCGTCAGCATAGCCGCTGGCGGATGGGCCTTCTCCCTTCGCGTCATACCAGGATTGATCCTGGTGATTTTGGCCGCTTGGGCGGGATGGGCTTGGGCGTGACTGACCGAGCGCCGGCCGCGAGCGTTGCCCAACGCAGGGCACTGTGCGACAGGTGAGTTCATCGCCTCGCTATCTTAGATCTCCAGCCAATGCCAAGACTCAGCATTACAGTCGAACGGTTTCCGATCGCCGGAAAATTCGTGATTTCGCGCGGCGCCAAGACGGAGGCCGTCGTTGTCGTGGCGACGATCGAGGAGGCTGGCTTTCGCGGCCGCGGCGAATGCGTCCCTTACGCCCGATACGGCGAAACCGTCGAAAGCGTAGCGGCGCAAATCACATCGGTCCGCTCGTGCGTCGAGGCGGGCGTCGATTGCGCCGAACTGCAAGCGCTGCTGCCCGCAGGGGCCGCCCGCAACGCGCTCGATTGCGCACTGTGGGATTTTACGGCCAAGCGCCGCGGCGTTCCGGTTCATGAACTGGCGGGCCTCCCGCCTCCAGTCGCCGTGACGACGGCGTTCACGATCTCGGTTGGCGCCCCAGCCGAAATGGCGGCGGCCGCGGCCAGGGCCAGAGAGCGCCCCATCTTAAAAATTAAGCTCGCTGGCGAAGGCGACCCTGCGCGCTTGGCCGCCGTTCGCGCCGCCGCGCCGGAAGCGCTGCTCATCGTCGACGCCAACGAGGCCTGGACGCAAGCTGATCTCGAACGCCATCTCGCCGCCTGCGCAGAGGCGGGCGTCGCTTTGGTGGAGCAGCCGCTTGCCGCCAGTGATGATGACGCACTCGCAAGGATCGAGCGCATCGTTCCGGTTTGCGCCGACGAGAGCGTTCATGACCGACGCGGATTGGAGTTTCTCCGCGAACGTTACGACGCGATCAATGTCAAGCTCGACAAGGCTGGGGGCCTGACCGAGGTTTTGGCCATGACTAAGCAGGCGGAGACCCTCGGTTTCGGTCTCGTCATAGGCTGCATGGTCGCCACTTCGCTTGCAATGGCCCCGGCCCTTCTGACGGCGGCCAGCGCGCGTTTTGTCGATCTCGATGGTCCGCTGCTCCTGGAGCGCGATCGGGCGCATGGCCTCGCCTATGAAGGGTCGCTGATCCGCCCGCCTTCCCGCGCCCTATGGGGCTGATGAAAAAAAAATGAACTTTCGTTAGCTATCAACATTTAACATTTACGGAACGCATATAGCACGCGCTGAACTCGGGTTCTCGACGGCCGTCCGCCGCCGCGTTGTGAACGTAATACACTCATCATCTGGACATATTAAATCAATATATCCGTCGGATGCGTTGCATTCCGATAAGAGAACCTGCATGCTTAAATGGTTCCATTAGCGTCAGTATATCGCCTATTCCGACATATGACGGACATAGTTACACGATATATTTAGCTAAATTCTCGACATACGAGAGGAATATACGATGCAGATGCCATTATTACAGTCATATATTTTAAGTAAGCTCGACAAACTTAACCTTTGCAGATATGCTATTCTATTATATTATATAGCTATATCTTGTACGCTTTTCGGCGGCGCATCTTGGGCTAAACCAATCATATTCAACCAACCCGCCACCGCTAATCCTGGCGAGATCGTCAGTCTGATCGGCAATGGGTTTGGAGCCTCGCCTCGTTTGTACCTCAAACCGGCGCACCAGACCGCCTCAAGCGAGGTGCCGATCATGAAGGGCGAGGATACGGTCGTTGTTTTTCAAGTGCCTAAAGGCAAGCCCCTCGACCTTTATGAGATCTGGGTCTCCGACGGCAGCACATCGAGCGCGCATGTCACGATCAATGCGCCTCGCGCCATGCAATTCGACACCCCCGAAATTGCGGGCGGCAGCAAATTTCGTATTTTCGGACGAAATCTATATGTAGGCGGCACTGCGCCCACAGTAACGCTGATCGATACGGAAACAAACGCTTCCCTCAGCGCTCCTCTTCTTGCGGCCGGCCCGAACGACGCCTACCGACTTGCCGTCACGGCGCCGAGCGGCATCGTCGCGGGACGCACCTATCAGGTTCGCGTCACGAACGCGCTCGGGTCCGCGATCGCCGACCAAACCCTCTCGGGGCGCTCCGCAGGCAGCGATCCATTTGGCCTTGGAGTGCCTTGGGGCGCCGATTTCATTTCCCAAAATGGCCCTAACTACAAAGGGATAAAGGGTCAAAACGAAAGCGACCATCATGTCGTTGACGTCACCAAGGACACGAGCCTCACCGTCTACGCCAAAGGCGACGGCGTGACCGACGCGACCGCCGCCATCCAGGCGGCCATAGACCTAGTCTATAAGAACGGCGGCGGCTTCGTTTATCTCCCAGCCGGAACTTATAGGTTGGAACCAAAGGCCTATTTCGGACTGACGCTCAGATCAGGCGTTGTTCTCAAGGGTCATAGCGTCGCTGATACGAAGATTACCTTTGGCCCCGCAGCGACAACAACCATAGGATCTACTCAATATACCCCATTTTACTGGCCTGCTGGCACACAACGCTCTGGAATAGCCGACCTTGCGATCACTAATATTGATGCAACTAGTCAAGCTGTCGTCAATGCCTCCTCAGGAGGAGGCAATGTCAGCAAATTATTCATTGCGCGGGTCAATTGGGACCTTGGCACGGGCCGACAAATTTCGCTCGGCGGGGACAGAATCGCCATTGTCAACTCCAATTTTCGCCAAGCCGCAAATACTCAGTTCCCACTGAGCAATGGCGCAAGCGGGATTGGGCCTCTCTATCTGACCGGGATCAGCAACTTCACATTCCGAAGCAATATTGTTGCTTGGGCTTCGGGACAAAACTCGATGAATGAGTTGACCAATGCCGTGATTGAATCAAATCACTTCACGCGCATCGCCGATCAGATCGTGGCCGGCCAGCAGCAGATGTCTTGGCCCTATGTCGGGACGCCGATTGTCTCTGGCGCGCTGGTCCAGAGATCGCAAGGACGCCAGCTCTCCATCAATTTCGGAAAGAACATCGTCATCCATAGCAATATATTCGATACCTCTGGCAATGCCCTCAAATATAATTGGGCTGACGGGGAGACAATTCTCTCGGAAGGCGGCGGACCGAAACCCAGGAGCGACACCGGCACTACGACCTCCGCCGGCGCACTAACGGTCGCCGACGACTCAAGATGCTCGGGCGCCTGCTCCTGGAATTATTATCCCAACTCCATCGTGAGCATCGTCACCGGCAAAGGCGCAGGGCAGTTGCGGCATATCGTCGGGCGCAACAACAATACGTTTACTGTCGATCAACCGTGGGACATCATACCCTCGCCAGGAGATCATTTCGCGATCGCTACGCCTTCGTTTGAAAATACTCTCATCCGCTTTAATACGATGAGCGGCAATCCCCAGGGAGTCCTGTTGTATGGAGGGACTTTTCTCAACGTTTCTATTGTCGCCAATACTTTGACAGATAATGGCGGCATTTATCTGCGCCCCGATCAACGGACGCCCCCCTCGTATTGGACCAAGACGCCCTCATCGTTTTATTTTAACCGTATAAGCAACGTTGACATTGTCAGCAACACGTTGACCAACACAAAGGGTCTTTACGGTTCCTACATAGCTGCTGAGTTTGCGCTAATTTACCCCAACACGCTTTGGGGCGGCAGCACCGATGGCATCAGAATTCTAGGGAATAAGATCACAGCCCGCGCGGGCACGCCGGTCTATTGGTCCGCTGAGGGATACGTAAATAAAGTTGCCTACCAAAACCCGACCACTCCCTATCTTGATCAAGGCCTGGCGGCAATTACTGGAACCGTGCTTCAAGGCAATAATTGCACGAACTGCCCCGTCAATTACACCGTAAGCACAGCGGTGCTTGACACGGTCATTTGGAACGCTGCGACCACAAATAACCCCGGCGTTCAGTCCACATTCCTCGTCGATAAGACAATATCGAGCGGCACCCCAAAGACCTCAATTGGCACAATCGTGGGTCGTGACTAAACTCCCGCTCAGGAAGGCGGCGAGATCGAGAGCGGTCTAATCGCGATCTCGCCGCCGCCGGTCAAACCGGCGACGGGAAGCGGCGCCATTCTCAGGAATCCTTTGTTTGGCGGCTATCCGTGGCGCTTGACGACGCGGAGTTCGGATCCCCTTACAGCGTTTCCCCGTCCTCTCAGCGCCTTCTTGACGATCGCGGATCCGATAGACGGCGGCGGGCGTCAAATGGTTTGATTATAGGCGCCGACTTCCGGGTTCTCGCGCAAGATCGCATCCACCGCCGCAAACATTTCACGCATCCTTGCTTCCGATACCGGACTTTCGACGACAACGACCAGTTCGGGCTTGTTCGAGGAAGCGCGAACGAGCCCCCAGGTGCCGTCGTCAACAGTGACGCGCACGCCGTTGACAGTGACGAGATCGCGGATCTTCTGCCCGGTCAGGGACCTGCCCTTCTCCTGCATATCCTTGAAATGCCCGACCACTTTGTCGACGACGCCATATTTCTTTTCGTCGTCGCAATGAGGCGACATGGTTGGCGAGCCCCAGGTCTTAGGCAACGCATCATAGAGCTCCGCCATCGACTTTCCTGGGTTGCGATCGAGCATTTCGATGACATGGATGGCGGTGAGAATCCCGTCGTCATAGCCGCGCCCAACCGGGGCGTTGAAGAAAAAATGCCCGGATTTCTCGAAGCCAGCGAGCGCTTTGAGATCGGTTACGCGCCGCTTGATATAGGAGTGCCCGGTCTTCCAATAGTCCGCCTTGACGCCCTGCTGCAGAAGCTGCGGATCGGTCGCGAAAAGGCCAGTCGATTTGACGTCGACGACGAAAGTGGCGTTGGGGTAGAGCTTGGAGAGATCGCGCGCGAGCATGACGCCGATCTTGTCGGCGAAAATTTCCTCCCCACGGTTGTCGACGACGCCGCAGCGGTCTCCGTCGCCGTCAAAGCCAAGACCGACGTCGGCTCCGGTTTCGCGCACTTTGTCCGCCATGGCGTGCAGCATCTTCAGGTCTTCTGGATTCGGATTATAATTCGGAAACGTGAAATCGAGCTCTGCATCGAGCGGGATCACTTCACAGCCGAGTTTCTCCAGAACCTTGGGCGCAAAGGCGCCGGCGGTGCCATTGCCGCAGGCTGCGACGACCTTCAACTTGCGGGCGATCTTTGGCCGATTGACGAGGTCGGCGATGTAGCGGGCCGGGAAATCCTCGACGAAGCGGTAGGAGCCGCCATCGGCGTAGCGAAACTTTCCCTCCAGAACGATCGCCTTGAGACGCTCCATCTCGTCGGGGCCAAAGGTGACCGGTCTTTGGGCGCCCATTTTCACGCCGGTCCAGCCATTGTCGTTATGCGAAGCGGTCACCATGGCGACCGCCGGCACATCGAGTTCAAACTGCGCGAAATAGGCCATCGGCGAAAGCGCAAGGCCGATGTCATGAACCTTGACGCCCGCCGCCATCAGGCCGGTCATCAAGGCATATTTGATCGAAGCCGAATAGGCGCGAAAATCATGTCCGGTGACGAGTACTGGCTTGACCCCGAGATCATGGAGCAGCGTGCCGAGCCCAAGGCCCAAAGCTTGCACGCCCATGAGATTGATCTCCTTTTCGAAGATCCAACGCGCGTCATATTCGCGAAAACCCGTCGGCTTCACCATGGGGCAGGTTTCATAGGCGTAAGTATTGGTCGCCAGTTGCGGCGCGGGCTTCGGAAACATGACTTAGATCCTTTGCGAGGGCTCGTGCTTTCGACGATCTCAAAAGCGGCGGCCGGATGTCCGGCAACGCCGCGAGCGCGCCGACAGCTTCGTTTGACGACATGCGCGCTTGGAGAAAAACCGCCGTGGCGGCATGTCCATTGCCGCCACATACGGTCGGAAACGCCGGCGCGATCAACGAAACTATGGCCGCATTAAATTTACGTTTTATGGCAATTCCTGTGTCGCACAAGGTTTCAGTTCGACGCAAGAAAATGCTCTGGCGCAGTGGACCAGCCTGCATGCGCCAATTCGCCGGCGTCCGCCGCGAAGATTGCAAATTCCGCGGGCGCAGACGCTAAACCGGACACCTAATTCTGTTTAGCAATGATCTTGTCTTTAATGCCGGCGTAGACGGCTGCCGGGATAATTTTCCTTTGCACCAAGTCGTCTTTGCCTTTGTAGGGCCGGTTCTTGATGACGTCGGCCGCGCGTTTATCGCCAATGCCTTTCAAGGCGCGCAGGTCCTCCAAGCTCGCCGTATTGATGTCGAGGAGCGCGGCGGGCGCAGGCGCCGCGATTTTCCGGCCGGCCAAGCCCTTGTCCGGCGCCGCCGACTGGACGCCTTGACCGAAACAAGGTGGCGCAAAGCTCGCGGCGGCGCAAAAAATAAGGGCGATGATGGATTTCCGATCGAATGTCATAAAAGCCTCCTCGCAAGCTTTGTAGAATCCATCGGCTGGCGACGAACTTGACGCAGCGATCGAGCAGCGGCGTCCGCCAACCGATGCCGGCGGTCCCACCCTGCCAGGCTGTCATCGGCTCATTCCGCCGCAGCCCGCGCATCGCCAGCGGCGGCAAGCCAGCGCTCGGCTTCGAGCGCCGCCATGCAGCCCATCCCGGCGGCGGTCACCGCCTGCCGATAAATATCGTCAGTGACATCGCCTGCGGCGAAGACGCCCGGCACATTCGTCGCCGTCGAGTCCGCCGCCGTCTTTATATAGCCGTTCGGCTTGACGATCAGTTGACCCATGAAAAGCTCGGAGGCGGGCTTATGCCCGATGGCGACGAAAACGCCATGCGTCTCAAGCTCGCGCAAGGCATTGGTCTTGACGTCTTTTAAAACCACGCGAGTGACGCTGGGCGGATTGTCGTCGCCGCGAATCTCATCAACGATATGATCCCAGATGAGTTCGACATTCGGCCGCTTGAACAGGCGCTCCTGCAGGATCCGCTCGGCCCGGAACGCGTCCCGCCGATGCACGACGGTCACTTTGCTGGCGAGATGGCTAAGATACAGCGCCTCCTCCACCGCCGAATTGCCGCCGCCGACCACGACGACCTCCTTGCCGCGATAGAAAAATCCGTCGCAGGTGGCGCAGGCCGATACGCCATAGCCCTTGAACTTGGCCTCCGAAGGGATGTCCAGCCACTTGGCCTTGGCGCCGGTCGCGATGACCAGGGAGTCGCACGTATAGGTAGCGCCGCTGTCGCCGATGAGGCGGAACGGGCGTTGGCCGAGGTCGACGCGAACGATATGATCGGTTGCCATGCGGGCGCCGACATGCTCCGCCTGCGCCTTCATCTGCTCCATCAGCCAAGGCCCTTGAATGGGCGCGGCGAAGCCCGGATAATTCTCCACATCCGTCGTGATCATCAGCTGCCCGCCAGGCTCGAAGCCAGCAATCAGAACCGGCTCCAGCATGGCGCGCGCCGCGTAAATCGCAGCGGTATAGCCCGCCGGACCGGAGCCAACGATGATGAGTTTAGCGTGCAAAGGGCCTGAAGGGGGAGAACCAGCGGACATGGAAGTCTCGTGCGATTGCGAATTCGATCAAGAGCGGCTAGGGCTCGGTTGCCGCAGCCTATACGAGCCGGATGCCCCGCCGCAACCTTTGAGCCCGGAGTCGCCCCTTTCAATCCCGTGACGATGGCGTTTTTCGAGCTCGCGCCTGGGCTGGGCGGCAATCGTCGGCAAAACGCCGCCACTGCATTCGGGAGAAAGGGACGCAGAATCAAGGGAGCTGAGCAGGGCTGCCTTTGGGCCATCCGCAACGCACCCGCCCCCTAGCAACAGATTAAATCACGACCGTGAAACCCAGCGATAGCCAGATCCAGCAAATGACCCACCTGCTCCGCCAGTTTTCGGCATTCGCAGGCGTCGGCCTCGTCGCCACAACCATCCACTACGCCGTATTAATCGGCCTCGTCGAGATCGGCGGCCTTTCCCCTGTCGCCGCCGCCTTGACGGGGTTTGGCGCGGGCGGCGCGGTCTCCTATGGCCTCAGCCGCCGGCATGTCTTTCAATCCGAACGGCGGCACCAGGAAGCAATTTGGCGCTTCGGGCTCGTGGTCGCCGTCAGCTTTGGGCTTACCTATCTTTTCATGTCTTTGTTCGTCACTATTGGCGGCATTCCCTACTTGCTCGCTCAGGCGGCGACCACCGGCATCGTCATGCTCTGGAGCTTTGTCGCGCACCGGATGTGGACATTTGCATGAGCATGGCCGCGTCGCCGGCCGCGGCCAATTCTCGGCTCGAAACCCGCGTCACGGATTGCTCATCGGCCGGTAATCCAACAATTTTTCCAGCCGCTCCAGCAGACCATCGCGAACGCTGCGGTACGCATCGAGAACGCGCTCCCGCGATCCTTCGACCGCAGTCGGGTCCAGGGTCGGCCAATAGACGACATCAGCCGCGAGCGTGCGCGTGAATTCAAGCGCCTTGTGATGCGCCTCGGGCGACAGAGTGACGATGAGATCGAAACAAGCATCTTCGAGATCCTCGAAGGTGTGCGGCCGATGCTTGCTCATGTCGATGCCGATTTCTTCCATCGCCGCGATCGCGAAACCATCGCTTTCACCGCGTTTGATGCCAGCCGATGCAAAATAGATCTCTGTTCCGAAGAAATGTTTTCCGAGAGCCTCCGCCATCGGCGAACGCACCGTATTCAGCGTACAGGCAAACAGCACGGCTTGCGGACGATCCTTGACTGCGGTCTTCATCTAGACTGCGCCTCGGCGTCCCGCACCAAAGGCATGGGATCCTAGCCTTTCCAATGCAAAGCGACGACGAGCGTGAAAATGCGCCGCGCGGTGTCGACGTCGCAGTCGATCTTGCCTTTCAGGCGCTCGATAAGAAGTTGCGCCCCCTCATTGTGAAGGGCGCGGCGGCCCATATCGATCGCCTCGATCTGCGTTGGCATCGCCGTTCTGATCGCCGCGTAATAGCTCTCGCAGACAAAGAAATAGTCCTTGAGAAGGCCCCGCAAGGGCGTCAACGAAAGAATATGCGCGACCAGCGGCGCGCCATTTTCGTCGACGATTTCCAATGCGAGTTTGGCGTCCTGCAAGGCGATCTTCAGCCCATAGGGGCCGGCATCGTGGCCCGGCAGGGCAAAACAGTTTTCCTCAAGCAGATCATAGATCGCGATTTGCCGCTCATGCTCCTTGTCAGGGGTGCTGCGGCCGATCGAAGCCTCATCGAGCACCACCGACACAAGGCGATTTCGGCGATGTGACTCCTCTCCACTCATGATGACCGCGGATCGAGACGGAGCGAAACGGAGCGCGCATGGCCATCCAGCCCCTCGGCGCGTCCAAGGGCGACCGCCGCAGGCCCGATCGCGGCGAGGCTTCCCGGCCCGCATTTCAAAATCGATGTTCGTTTCATGAAATCGAGAACATTGAGGCCGGAGGAAAAGCGCGCCGAACGGGCGGTCGGCAGGACGTGATTCGAACCGCCGACATAGTCCCCGATTGCCTCGGGCGTATGGGCGCCGATGAATATAGCGCCGGCATTGCGAATTCCCAAGCTCAACGCCTCGGCATCCGGCGCTATGATTTCGAGATGCTCCGGCGCGAGCCGATTGGCCAGCTCCAGGCTTTCCTGAAGCTCCGACACGATGATGATGGCGCCAAAGTCGCGCCAGCTCGCTGCGGCGATCTCCTTGCGGGGAAGAGCCGACAATTGCCGCTCGACCGCCGCTTCGACGGCTTCGGCGAAGCGGGCGTCATCGGTGATCAGGATAGATTGGGCCGCGGGGTCATGCTCGGCCTGCGCAAGAAGATCGGCGCCAACCCATTCTGGGTTCGCGCTATTGTTGGCGATGATCACGACTTCGGAAGGCCCGGCGATCATATCGATGCCGACGGTTCCGAAGACCCGCCGCTTTGCGGCCGCGACATAAGCATTGCCCGGGCCGACGATTTTCGCGACGGGGGCAATTGTCGGCGTCCCATAAGCCAACGCCGCGATCGCTTGCGCCCCGCCGACCCGATAGATTTCATCGACGCCGGCAAGCTTCGCCGCCGCGAAGACGAGCGGATTGATTTTGCCGTCCGGCGCCGGGACAACCATGACAACGCGAGGCACGCCTGCGACCTTTGCCGGCGTCGCATTCATCAAGACCGAGGAGGGATAGCTCGCGGTGCCGCCCGGCACGTAAAGACCGACAGACTCGATCGAAAGCCACCGCCAGCCAAGTTCAACCCCGAGCGCGTCGGTAAAGCGTTCATCCTGCGGGCGCTGCCTGTCATGAAACGCCACAATGCGCGCATGCGCCAACCGTAACGCATCAAGCGCATCGGGCGGGCAAAGCGTGACCGCAGCATCGATTTCGTCAGAGCCGACGCGCAGACCCAGCTTCCCCAGATCGACCCTGTCGAATTTCTTCGAATAAGCGACAAGCGCGTCATCGCCTGTTGCGACAACCTCTGCGATGATCGCCCGCACCGCATGATCGACGTCCTCGGCTGTCTCCCGCTTCATCGTGAGCAGAGCATTAAATGAAACGCTGAAATCCGGGCTCCGCGTGTCCAGCCGCAACGGCATGAAGTTGTCTCCTTTATCCTGAAATCTGTTGGCGCCCGCTTCTGTTAGCCGTCCTGGCGCAGGGAGGCAATTCGCCCGACGTCGCCTGCTTTTGACGCTCGCCGGATTAGCTCGAACCATCCCCTCCGCCGATCAATAAGGCGGCTTCGACGACGCCGGCGCCCTTTCGGGCGCCGGACAGTCCGATCGGCGGCGTGAACATGCAACGGGGACGAAAATGAGGAAAGCACTTTCAGGCCGCCGCTGAAAACAAACAGCCTCAGCAGCGGCTTTTCACGCGCCGCTCTTCGAGCGCTTCCCCGGAAGTTATCCGATTGAGAGGCAATCGCTAGAATTTAGAACGCCAGAGCATGTCGAGCAGCTCTTTCGGAGTATATCTAGCTAAAGTTTTTTAACCCAAGCTTGAAACAAGCATTGATGCTGGACCCCCTAGACCACGGCGACCGTCTTAGATCAGACGACTTATTGACGCAAAGAAAAGAGAATGCTCAACTCCAACAAAATGAATAATAGTCTAGATTATCTTTTCAATTTCCTTTTCCAAGTCCTTGGGCGTTGTCGTCGGCGCGAAACGGCCAGCAACTTTGCCATTGCGATCGACGAGAAATTTCGTGAAATTCCATTTGATCGGCTCGGAGCCAAGTACTCCCTTGGCTTCCCCTTTTAGATATTGAAACAGAGGATGAGCTTCGGCGCCATTGACGTCGATCTTTCCGAACAAAGGAAAGGTCACGTCATAGCTTCGCGAACAAAATTGCGCGATTTCGGCTGCATCGCCCGGTTCCTGACCACCGAATTGATTGCATGGAAATCCCAGAACCGAGAAACCTTTTGCGCCATACTTCCGATAAAGCGCCTCAAGCCCTTCATATTGCGGCGTGAACCCACATTTGCTCGCGGTGTTTACGACCAGCAGCACCTGTCCGGAAAAATCCGTCAGCGGCTTCTCCGATCCGTCAATGGTCTTTGCTGTAAAATCATAAATCGTGCCCATGTCCGTCTCCTGGCGCATATTCCCTAAATTGACGAGGCATTTCCCGCCAACGCCAAGCGCGACGACCTCCAATCAAATAATAATAGAGCAATGCGCCCAAAGCGGCCACGAGCTTCTTTCGGCGCCGTCAAAGCCCCGCGCCTCCCCTAGAGTGGATAGGTCGCCAACTCGTGCGCAGCATCGGCCGGCCGCCGCGTCAAACGCTTTCATGATCCATCCTGCCGGCCAATCTTTTATGTCAGGCGAAAAATGAACAAAAAAAAAGCCCCTGCCCCGCATTGCGGGACAGGGGAGCAGTTGACGCCGGAGCGGCCTATTCGATCAACGTGTTCACTTCAAGCCATCGACCAAGACGCCACCTTCAAACTGCTGCAGAATTTAGACGCTCTCGGCGCCACCTGCTCCAGCCTTGCGATCGTGGCCGTTCACAGCAATGCGATAGAAGCCGGCAGGACCGCGATCAACGCGCGCTTCCTCCAGCGCCCGAGTCAGCGCATCAATCTTGCCTTCAAGCTTCGTGATTTCATGTTGCAAATCGCTGATGCGCTTTTCATATCCTTCGATCAAGGTCCGAATGCGAGCGTCGATCATCGCCGCCATTGGCGGTTGCCTATTGATCAAGGCCGTCAGAATCGTTCCAACAACCCCAATCATCGCGCCAATTCCGCCGGCGCCAAGCGTATTCCAGATGGCGCTATTACTTTCCATCATCATTCACGCCTTTCGACCGTAGGAAAGTTCAAAGTCCAAGCATGGAATGCTTTAAGCGGTATCGATCGCGCCCACTACTCGGTTGCTTTGATGTGAGATCCGACCGGATTGCGATAGAACCTCGGCCGCACGCTCTCTGCTCTATTTCCTGCCGAGCCATGCCGAGACGTTGCTGGTCCCGAGATGAACGCCCTGCACAAGGAAAAAGCTCGTAACGACAGCCCATTCATAGGCGTCATATGGCGCCGGAAGCTTCGGCACGCCAAAGACGGGGGCGCCGTAGAACGCCTTCGCCGCCATTATCATGTCGACAAAGACGAGGCCAAAATGAAGCGCCACCGGAAACCCTGCGATCCACATGACGACGCGATTGATGAAATGGCCGTAGACTTGAACCTTTAACGCATTGTTTCGCACTTCCATCGCGAGCGCGGTTTGCATAGTGGCTGAGTCAGCAGCCGCGCCGGCCGCGAAGCCGGCTTCCTCCGTCGCCAACTTGTCTTTCTTGTAGGCAAGCCACGCATTGACGAAAGGCGTGGTAACGGAGCCAAGCAGCGCATTGAGGACTGGAATGACGAGCGCGAACATCACGCATCCTCTTTCACAGGTTCGGCCTCGGCCGCAGAAACGATTCCAACCACATGGAAAACAGTCGTCATCACGGCGGTCGCGACGGCGACCTTGCCGCCCCAATCGAGACCTATCAACGGCGAAAGATCGACGCCGGCGAGTTCTTTGACAATTTCGGGCGCAATTGCCGCAATCATGCCCACCGCGCCCGCCAAGATGGTTTTCAACCCCTGGGTCTGCAGTCTCACCCGCACCCAAAGCGTCTCGGCTTCAGCGATCTTTGCGTCGAGCCCGATCGACTTTCGGAATTCTACGATTTTCGGCGGGACCCAAAGCCATAACAGCAAAGCGAAGGCGACAACGAGACCCGCGATCCAAATCATGATGCTTCTCCAAAGAAACGCAAACGACGCCCCTCGATATGAGTTGCTTCGTCTCGACGGCGCCCAAGCTGCGCCGGCCCGGCCATGCGCGACTTGCGCGTCGCCATAGACGGCCGCGCACATCCGCGCGCCGCAGCCGCGCGCGTCGTGTGGCCAGACGCGCGTCCCCAAGTCATGGGAAAAGGCCGACAAGACCGGCTCCGGAAGAGATAAGAGCGGCATTGCCAGGAGCTATTGCAATATAGCCCCGGGTGCGCGCCCAATCGGCTACATGAAAATCAACCGCTCGACCCCGGCAACAGCAATCCCAGCGATGCCAGGCTAGTCCACACCAGAACACGTCCATCGCTGTGTCATCTTTATCCAAAGAGCCAATCCATGCGCCCGTCGAAAAATAGGCGAGCGCAATCGAGCCAATCGAGAGCGACGCCTCCGTCATCATGGCTTTACGGCCTCCTTGAACGCCGCCGCTCTCTGCGCCTGCCGCCAAGCCCGCCAGATCATGATTCCGAGGCATAGGCCGACGGCCACCCCAATCGCGACCGTCAGCCAAAGCTGACCGCCGCCGAAATGGTGAAAGACTCCTCCCTGCGATGCAGCGGCGCCTCCGATGGCGCCCGTGGCGATATTCTTGTTCGCCGACTTGCGCGCCTCTTGCGCCTTACGTTCTAGAACCGGTCCGGCTAGGTCGCCGTGCAGCATCTTAATCGCCAGCGCCTCACATGCCGCGACGCGTCGCCCCCATCCCTTGCCGAAATGCGACCACGTCGTCAGCCCGTGGAGGAACGAGAGTCCTTCTGCGCACAGCTTTGCAATCACGGTTTCGGCAGAGGCCTTACCGACCTTGACGCGCATCAACGCCCAAAGCGCCCTCTTCGGCCCAGAATTCACGCCATAATCAAAACTGTTGACGACGTCGTGGTCACTGCGCCAGCGGCGGACTCTGTGGAGGCCGTTTCGCAAGCACAAGCCAAAGCCTTCCAAGACGTGCCTCAAGCGGCGACCGTCATCACTGAGCAGCAGATCGAAGCGTTGAACATTACCAATCTGCAGGACGCCAAGAAGCTCGAACCAAGCTTGCAGATCAAGTCCTACAATGTCCGCAACCTCACCATCAATGTTCGGGGATTCGGCGCCGACAGGGTGGACGCGACGAACGCTATTTTCGGGGGCGTGCCGATCTATATCGATGGGATTTATCAACCACGGCCGGGCCAAGCGGTCTTCGACATACCTGACCTCGTCGGGGTTGAAATGCTCAAAGGTCCTCAAGGCACGAGCGGAGGGCAGGACGCCACCGGCGGCGCCGTCTACATGACGACGGCGCTGCCGAGCTTTGTCACAAGGGAACTCGCCGAAGTATCCTACGGCAACTATAACTACGTGAAGGTCAAGGCTAGCGCCACCGGCCCCATTGCCGAAAGCGATCAATTCGCTTTTCGCCTGGGCGTCTTCAGCTCGGACCGGAGCGGCTACGTGTACAATTTGTTGATTTCCGCTTCGAACTGACCCGGGATTTTCATTGAGAAGTGACCCGGGTGGATGTTGTGTCCCGCGTTGCGGGCGAGGGTCAAGCGGCGGATTTTTCCTTTCGTGTTTTGGGAGCTGCGGCGCTTGC
>NZ_JQKO01000010.1 GCF_000746085.1 Methylocapsa aurea
GTTCAAGGCGGCGGCTGGACTGGATCCGATTGAGATAGCCGTAGAGGTAGATCTTCAGCAGTGTCGACGGATGATAGGCGGGCCGACCTGTCGCCGCCGGGTGAACGCCCCCAAAGCCAAGCGCCCCGAGATCAAGTTCTTCAATGAAGACTTCGACCACCCGGACAGGGTTGTCCTCGGTCACGTAATCGTCGAGCGTCTCCGGCAATAACAACGACTGCCGTCGGTCTTCACCCTCGACGAAACGCCCCATGACCGGCCCTCTTATATCGAGCCGATTCTAGCAAATTTGGGGCCCTTTTTACACAGTCTGGACCCGAAGCGGGCTTTCGCTGGCGTCGGTCTGAAGGGCCGACGAGGGTAACTGTACCGGTTAGGGTCGACCGGCGACGCGCTTCCAAGACACAGTCTGCGGCGCGGTACATGTGGCCGCGATCGCAATGGCTGCGGATGAGCACTTGCACTCGGCAGCAGCGCAGTCACAAAAAGACCCGGCTATGCGTTCCTTTGACACGGTCGTGGCAATCGCTTCCTTCCTGCGCGCCCAATGCTGTAGTCGAGCCTCGCAGCGACGGCTGTTCTCAAGCCCCCTCGCGGCGACGGCACGTGATGCCGGCGATGCATGCGCGCGTGGACGCGTTGATGATTTCATTGCGCGCGAATTGGTGCGAAATGCGCGAAATTCCACGCGGGCACGCAGAAGAGCGCTGTGGCTAGCGCGTAAAGCGTTGCCACATTTACGATGGTTTTTGAATTTATGGTTTCCCGACGAAAAAGGTCGCCCGGCTCGGACGGTAAATTCAGGAAAGTGATATTTGCCCGGTTTACAATGCCGCGCGCGATCGGCCCAGGGCCACAGATCTAGGAGAACCCACCAGCGTGCCGACGATAGAGATGATCGCGCAAAATCGGATGAACCCGAAAAGCACATGGCTTCTCAAGCACGCGAGAAACGAAAACTCTCAGTTCGGAGAAGACGGAATACTCGCGAAAGCCTTCGCCACCATAGGTAAGCGCAACTCCTGGTGCGTCGAAGCCGGCGCGTGGGACGGCAAATATCTAAGCAACACGCATGCCCTTTTGAACAAGGGCTGGAGCGGCGTCTTCATCGAAGGGAACCCCGAAAAGTTCCCTGCTCTTCAGAACACTTATGAAGGCAATCGAAACGCCCATCTCCTTTCCGCATTGGTCGGAGCCGGAGTTGATGACGGTCTTAACCATCTCCTCGCCAAGACGCCAATACCCCGTGAATTCGATCTGTTGAGTCTCGATATCGATGGTCTAGACTATTACGTCTGGCAAGCTCTGACCCGTTACCGGCCCCGCATTGTCGTCGTCGAGTTCAACCCGACCGTCCCAAACGACGTTGTCTTCGTTCAGGATCGTGATGCATCCCTTAACCAAGGATGCTCGCTGCTTGCGCTGATCAGGCTCGGCAAGGAGAAGGGATATGAGCTGATCGCCGCGACCGACGTGAATGGGATCTTCGTGATAAAGGAGGATTTCCATTGGTTTGGGATTCGAGACAACAGTATTGACGCCATGCATTTTGCCAAGCATTCCGCCCGCGTCTTTCAGGGCTACGACGGCACGATTTTCACTGCCGGCATGCCATGTCTTCATTGGAGTCAACGGAAGATCGGGTTTGAGGATTTTCAGGTTTTGCCGCGGGACCAGCGGCGTTTTGGAGACGCCCCTCCACTCAAGGCAGATTCTCGCTAGGCCGGCGCTAGCAGGAAAGCTTCCGTCGTCAGGATGGCTTTCAAATGCGGAGGAGTCACAGACAGAGCGAATTGCTCTGAGGTCTGCTTCTCGCCCTTTGCAGATAAGCAAACTGACCCACTACCGATCGGCGAGGCGGCTCGAACGTCACTGACCCGTGCGCTCGACACCCTCCTTCAGCCGCCGCAGAACCTCCAGCGAGCCATAGCCATCGGTCGGATGCGCCGCGACGCTGACCTGAAAATCATGGATGGCGTCGCGCGAGGCCTGCCCGAAACGGCCATCGATGGCTCCGCGATAGAAGCCGAGTTTCTCGAGCAATCGTTGAATCTCGGCCTTTTGCGTCCGGCTCAAGAAGGTCTCATTGGCGGGCCAATGGGCGCGCAGGTCGGCCTTCCCATCGATGCGATCGGCGAGAAGCGCCAAGGATAGGGCGTAGGAATCCGAATTGTTATAGAGCTTCAGCACCCAGTAATTTTCCGACAAAAGAAAAGCCGGACCCGCCGCGCCCGACGGCAGAAACAAAGTCGCCTCGCCCGCCGCCGGCAATGGCCCGCCGTCCGCGCTTGAAACGCCGAGGGACGCGAAGGCCGGAAAGCTTCGATGCAGGGAGGCGAAGTCGAACCCCGCCGGGAGGACAACCTCCATTCCCCAGGGCAGGCCGGGCCGCCAGCCGGATTGGCGCAGAAAATTGGCGATCGAGGCCAAACAATCTTGCGGTTTGTCCCAAATGTCGGGAAACGCCGATCCGTCGGCGCTGACCGCATATTTGAGATAGGCCGAGGGGAGAAACTGCGGTCCGCCCATGGCGCCCGCCCAGGACCCGCGCATTTTTTCGCGTGGGACCTCGCCTTTGTCGAGAATGATCAGCGCGCTGATCAATTCGTCGCGGAAGATCTCCCGGTCCGGGCGGCGGTAGGCGAGAGTCGCCAGCGAGCGGATGATGTCCTTAGCCCCGCTCGCGCGCCCAAAATCGGTTTCTATTCCCCAAGCCGCGACGAGGATTTCGTCCGCAACGCCGAAGCGCCGGCTGATTCCGCCGAGTTCCCCGCCCCATGCCTTCTGGGCCGTGCGGCCGCGTTGAATGCGCTCCTTTGATGCGGCCTCCGCGAGATAGGCTTTGAGCGGTTTGTCGAATTCGGCCTGCCGGCTTTGCGCGCTGGGCGCGGTTGGATCGGGTTCGAGCCCCTTCACCGCCGTCTCGAATGTTTCGCGCCGGACGCCCTTTGCTTGCGCGAGCGGCCAGAGATCTTGCAGGAATCGCTGAAAGCCGGCATCGGCCTGAGCAAAGCCGGCGGTGGGTTGCATGAGCCCGGACAGAGCCACTAGGCACAAGATGAGGAGGGCGAACCGCAGCGGCGCCATCTCGTTCAAACCGCGTCCGGTGAAATGGGCTTCTTCCGCCAAAATCTCATTTTTCCTTCGCTCATGGATTGGAAGACGACGTAAAGCATTGGGATCAGGAATATCCCGATGGCGCTCGCCGCGATCATTCCGGAAAACACCGGAGTCCCCACCGCGCGCCGGCTGATCTGCGCCGCGCCATGCGCCGTGACCAGCGGAACAAGGCCGAAAATAAAAGCGATCGAGGTCATCATCACGGCGCGAAATCGCATCCGCGCGCCAAGCACCGCGGCGTCCAAAATCTCCATCCCTTGCTCGCGCTGGTCTTTTGCGAATTCGACGATGAGAATGCCGTTTTTGGCCGAAAGCGCGACGAGCACGACAAGGCCGATCTGGGCGTAAAGATCAAGCGCGAGCCCGGCTCCGAGGACGCCGATGAAGGCACCGAGAACGGCGACCGCGACCGATAGAAGGACGGGAACGGGAATGATCCAGCTTTCATAGAGCGCGACGAGAAAGAGATAGGCGAAAAGAATCGCCAGCGCGAGAATGACGCCGGTCTGGCCGGAGGCTTCGTGCTCCTGATAGGCGGTGCCGGTCCATTCATATGTATAGCCCGGCGGCAAGGTTCTCGCCGAGACCGCGTCCATGGCTTGCAATGCGCTTCCGGAGGAGGTCCCTGGCGCCGGCGAGCCATTGATCGTGACCGAGCGATAATTGTTGTAGCGCGTCAAGACCTGCGGACCGAGAACCGTCCGCATCGAGGCCAGCGATTGCATCGGGACCATCGCATTGGATTTGTTGCGCACATAGATTTGCCAGATCGATGAAAGATCGCGTCGGCCGGCGGCTTCGCCCTGAATATTGACCTGCCAGGTGCGCCCAAAAAGGTTGAAATTGTTGATATAGGTTCCGCCGAGGGTTGCCTGGAGCGAGGCGAAAATATCCGAGATGGTGACGCCGAGCGCTTGCGCCTTGTCGCGGTCGATATCGAGAAAAATCGACGGATTGCTGGCGGTGAAGGTCGAAAACACCCGGGTCAGAGCAGGGTCCTGATTGGCGGCGGCGATCAGCCCCTGCATGACGCTTGTCATGGCGGATGGGTCCTGTCCTTCAAGCGCCTCGAGCTGATATTCGAAGCCCCCGCTTGTCGACAGGCCGATGATCGGCGGAAGGTTGAAGGCGATGACGGAGGCTGTCTTGATTTGGGCCGCTGCGGCGGTGACTTTGGCGATCAATGCCTGCGCCGAATCCGATGCCGCAGGCCGATCGGCGAAGGGCTTCAGCCGGGCCACCATGAAGCCGGCATTTGGTTCGCTGACTCCATCGAGCCGCGAATAGCCGATGATTGCGAAGGTGGACGCCACCTGGGGCAGGTCGAGCAGAAGCCTTTCGATCTGCCGCATGGTTTCGCTGGTGCGCTGAACCGAAGCGCCGTCCGGCAATTGAATCGACAGGAAAAAGGCGCCTTGATCTTCCTCCGGGAGGAAGCCAGTCGGCGTTTGCCGGGCCAGGCTGACGATCCCCGCGCCAAAGGCAAGGACGAGGACAAGGGATAGAAACGCGACACGCGCGAGACGACGCACGGCATTGGCGTAGAAATCGCGCGTGGCGTCGATCGACCGCAGGATCCAACGCATGATCCTGTTCTTTTGACCGCCCGGCCGCAGCACGAGGGCGCAAAGGGCAGGCGATAAAGTCAGCGCGTTCAAAGCCGAGATCAGCATCGCGACGCTGATCGTGACCGCGAATTGCCGAAAAAGCTGCCCCGAGACGCCTGGAATGAAAGCAATCGGCACGAACACCGAGAGCAGCACGAGCGTGATCGCGATGATCGGCGCCGTGATCTGCCGCATCGCTTTTTTGACAGCGTCCGCCGGACTGAGGTCCGGCTCCTCCTCCATCACGCGTTCGACGTTTTCAACGACGACGATCGCGTCGTCGACGACGATGCCGATCGCAAGGACGAGGGCCAGCAGCGAGACCGTATTGGCGGAGTAGCCGACCGCCAAAAGAACCGCGAAGGTTCCGATCAGGCTGACCGGAACGGCGATCGAAGGGATGACGGTGGCGCGCAGGTTGCCGAGAAACAGGAAAACGACGAGGACGACGAGGACGAAGGCTTCGGTCAGGGTGCGGATCACCTCGCGAATCGTATCGGTCACGAATGTGGTCGAATCATAGACCACAATGTATTTCAGCCCCTCGGGGAAGCGCGCCGACACCTTGGCCATGGTTTTTTGGACGAGGCTCGCCGTCTGGACCGCGTTGGCGCCAGGGGAAAGATAAATCCCGATCGCCACCGCCGCCTTGCCGGAAAGGCGGCTTTCATTGTCCATGTTCTGCGCGCCCATCTCGACGCGGGCGACGTCGCGAATGCGCACGACCGAGCCGTCGGAATTGGCGCGCAGGACGATGGCGCCGAATTGATCTGGCGTCGCCAAGCGGCCCTGCGTTTGCAGATTGATCTGAAATTGCTGATCGTCGTCGATCGGCCGCGCGCCAATCCGACCGATCGGAGCCTGAATGTTTTGCGCCTGGATGGCGCTGATAATGTCGGAGGGCGCGAGGCCGAGGCTGACCAGCCTCTCCATATCGAACCAGATCCGCATCGAATATTTGAGATTGCCGAACAGCGAAGCCTGGCCGACGCCCGGCGTGCGCGACAATTCGTCGAGTACGTTAATTGTCGCATAATTGGTGATGAACAGCGGATCCTGCTCGCCGCTCTCGCTGTAGAGCATCATGAATTGCAGAATGGCGGAGGAGCGCTTTTGCACGGTGAGGCCTTGACGCGTCACCTCCAAGGGCAATTGCGCAAGCGCCGTTTGGACCCGATTATTGACATTGACGGTGTCGATGTCGGGCGAACTGCCGAGTTCGAAGCTCACGGTCAGATTGTAGCTGCCGTCATTGCCGCTCGCCGACTTCATGTAGATCATTTTGTCGACGCCGACCATTTGCGCTTCAAGCGGTTGGGCGACCGAGCTTTCAACGACCTCGGCGGAGGCCCCAGGGTAGGCAGCGGTCACCTGGACCTGAGGCGGCACGATCTCGGGAAATTGCGACACCGGGATGCGAAGCAGAGCGAGAGCGCCCGCGATCGAGATGACGATCGCCAAAACAATCGCAAGCCTGGGACGATCGACGAAAACCGAGGAAAACATCCAGGCGCCTCAAAGCTGCCGGTTAGAGCATATTCCGAACAGATTGGTTCGATCTGTTCGACGAGAATAGGCTCAGACTTTTTAACACTGGAGCGATTTCCGGAATGACTCAATTCGATCGGAAAGCGCTCTAAATCTTTGTATTATCGCATTTTCTTAACGCGAACGGGCATCCACTTCGCTCGAAAACGCCCTATCTACTCGAACCGGGTCCCGCGCCCGCGCGCATCGGCGGCGGCGTCGCCGGCCCCGCCGACACTGGTTGTCCTGGCCGGACGCGTTGCAGTCCTTCGACGACGACCATGTCGCCTTCCTTCAGCCCGCTTTCGACTGCGGCCGTGGTTGGCGTAGACTGGCCGAGCGTCACGTCTTGGCGCTGGGCTTTATTGTCCCGATCAACGACATAGACATAGTCGCTGCGCTGGTCCGAGAGGATCGCCGCACGAGGAACAGCCAGGATCTCGATTGGTTTCACGCCTTCGAGAGAGACGCTCACGAATTCGGCATCGGCCAGTTCGCGCAAAGCGCCTCCGCTCGTGGCCCGCGCCGCCAGCGGCGGATTGGGGATCACCGCGCGCAGCAAAATCGTATCCGTCGAGGCCTGGACGGTATTATCGACGAAGTCGAGTTTGCCGGCTTGATCGTAGAGGCGGCCATCGGGCAGCTTGATCCGGACGACGACCGCATTGAAGCCGCCTTTTCCGGCATAGCGCTCACGCAAGCCGAGTTCGGCGCGAACCGAGACCGGAAAAACCACATACATTGGATCTTGTCCGACGACGGTCACGAGCACGCCGCTGCTTGGACCAACGACATTGCCTGGCGTGACGGCCGTGCGCCCGATCTTGCCGTCGATCGGCGAATTGATGATCGTATAATCCAGGTTGATTTGCGACTGCTTCACATTGGCCTTGGCGCCGAGCAATTGCGCCGCAAAGCTGCGCTGCGTCGCCAGCGTCGCGTCAACCGTGGCTTGCGCCCCGGCTTGCGTGGTCAGCAGTTTTTGCGCGCGTTCGAG
This sequence comes from Methylocapsa aurea, assembly GCF_000746085.1. Taxonomy (GTDB): domain Bacteria; phylum Pseudomonadota; class Alphaproteobacteria; order Rhizobiales; family Beijerinckiaceae; genus Methylocapsa; species Methylocapsa aurea. The sequence continues at coordinate 7,252 of NZ_JQKO01000010.1, forward strand.
CGAGATGTTCGCATTTTCCAATTGCGCCTCGATCTGGGCGGCGACAGCCTTTTTGGCTTCGAGATCGGCTTCGAATGGACCGCGTTCGAGCTTGTAGAGCACTTGCCCTTGCTTGACCTCGGCGCCGTCCTTGAAATCGACCTTCTCGAGAAAAGCGGTCACCCGCGCGACGATGTCGACCCGGTTGATCGCCTGGATGCGGCCGATGAATTCATTGGTTTCGGTGATCGGCCGCCGTTCGATCCTGACGACGCCGACCGCGGGCGGCGCGCCGGGCGCGACTTGAGCAAAGACGATTGAGGTCGATAGGAGCAGGAGAGACGCGATGGCGGCGGAAGGCGCAAATCGGGCCAGGCGCCGAAAACGCGCCTTTGCGCCGGCGAGGCCGTCGAGCCAAAGCCATGCCGCGAGCAGGAACGGCGCGGCGCGGATGGAGCGGCGTGATGGAGGTTGGTTCAGCACGAAGGTCTCGACCGCTGGAATCCCCTATGCATGCGTCGGCGGAGACTGCAAGCCGGGCGCGCGTAGAGCAACTCAAGGGGAAACTGCTTGTCTCGCGTCTCGTTCCGCTGGGGCCTTGGCTCCTTGCTTGATCTTTCTCCAGCTGGCCATGCAGCGCGGTTTTATCGTCCCGCCTCTGGTGGCTGTGGTTCGCTCTCACCGGCGAGGAAGGATACGAGGCTGGCGACCGGATTGGGCGCGGTCTCGGGGGCCGGAGCCGCCTCGGGAATCGGGTTGGGCGAGGACTCAATGGGAGGCGAGGAGGCCGTCCGCAGCGTGGCGAGCGCTTTCTTGGTTTTCGCTGTGTAATAATAGCCGCTGCTGAAGAGCGTCACCGCCCGGTTCTCGTCGCCATCTGCGAGCGCATAGGCATTGGCGAGATAGGGCACCGCATAAGTGAGGTTGATCTTGGGATCGAGCAGCCCCTTCGCGGGTCCCTTGTAGCCCATCTCACGGGCGGTCGCGTGCTTGATTTGCATCAGGCCGAAGCAGGCGCGATGGACGAGGCCGGAATGATAGCGGCTTTCCCGCATCACGATGCGATGGACGAGCGGTTCGGGCACGCCGTGCATTCGGGCCTGACGCGCGATCAGTTCGTCATAGGCCTTTGGCCGCTCGAACGACCCCGCGTGACTGACTGACCCGACGAGCGACGCCGCGAGGGCGCCCAACAGACTGCGCAACATCATTCATGCCTCCGCCACTAACCAGTTGGCGGCGGAATGTGGCGGGAAAGCGGCATCGTGGCCGAGACGCCGCGCTTGGCCGCGAGGTGTTGCCGAGCGACCATAGTTTTGCGGATCGGGCGGTGGTTAGAGCTGGCGCTCGATCAACAGGTTCTTGATCTCGGCGATGGCCTTGGCCGGGTTCAACCCCTTGGGGCAGGCCTTGGCGCAGTTCATAATCGTGTGGCAGCGATAGAGGCGAAACGGATCCTCGACATTGTCGAGCCGTTCGCCGCCGGCTTCGTCGCGCGAGTCGATGAGCCAGCGATAGGCCTGCAACAGGACGGCGGGGCCAAGATAGCGGTCGCCATTCCACCAATAGCTCGGGCAAGACGTCGAACAGCAGGCGCATAAAATGCACTCATAGAGGCCGTCGAGTTTGGCGCGATCCCGCGGCGACTGCCGCCATTCCTTCTCGGGCGCCGGCGTCGTCGTTTGCAGCCAGGGTTCGATCGAGGCGTGCTGAGCGTAAAAGCCGGTGAGATCGGGAACGAGATCCTTCACCACCGACAAATGCGGCAGCGGATAGATTTTCACGGCGCCCTTGATTTCGTCCATGCCCTTGGTGCAGGCGAGCGTATTGGTCCCGTCGATATTCATCGCGCAGGAGCCGCAGATGCCTTCGCGGCAGGAGCGCCGGAAGGTCAGGGTCGGATCGACCTTGGATTTGATCCAGATGAGGGCATCAAGGACCATCGGCGCGCAATCGTCGCGATCCACATAGTAAATGTCGATGCGCGGGTTCTGCGTTTCGTCGGGGTTCCAGCGATAGATGCGGAACTCTTTGAGTTTTTTGGCGCCCGCCGGCTTCGGCCAGGTCTTGCCGGCGATGGGACGCGAGTTGGTGGGAAGCGTGAGTTGGACCATCGTCAGTTCGTCCCAAATGTCTTTGTCGCCGTAAGGCTTGGTTCGCGGCGCGGCGCTGGCGCTGCGCTCAATACACGCGCTTCTTCGGTTCGATCGAATGCATCTCGTTGGTCATTGTCTGGCTGTGCACCGGGCGATAATCGATCGCGACGGTCCGCGCGTTGGCGTCGATCGAGGCCAGCGTGTGCTTCATCCATTTGACGTCGTCGCGTTCGGGGTAATCCTCGCGCGCATGGGCGCCGCGCGATTCCGTGCGATTGGCGGCGCCGATCATGGTGACGACCGCCTGAACGATGAGATTGTCGAATTCCAAGGTTTCCACCAGGTCGGAATTCCAGATCAGCGACCGGTCGGTGACTGAAATGCGATCCTTGGCCGACCAGACCTCTTGGATGAGTTTCGAGCCTTCATCCAAAGTGGCGCCGGTGCGGTACACGGCGCAATTGTTCTGCATGACAGTCTGCATTCGCAGCCGCAGTTCGGCCGTGGAAATATCTCCCTTGGCATGGCGGAAACCGTCGAGGCGCGACAGGGCGAGATCGGCGGAACTGGCCGGAAGTTCAGCCTGTTTCGCGCCCGCCGTCACGAGTTCTGCGGCGCGAAGGCCAGCAGCCCGGCCAAAGACGACGAGATCAATCAGCGAATTCGAGCCGAGCCGGTTGGCGCCATGGACCGAGACGCAGGCGGCCTCGCCAATCGCCATGAGGCCGGGCACAACCTGATCCGGATTGCGTCCCTTCTTGATGACGACTTCGCCATGAAAATTGGTCGGGATGCCGCCCATGTTGTAATGCGCGGTCGGAATGACCGGGATCGGCGCCTTGGTGACGTCGACGCCGGCGAATATCTTGGCGCTTTCGGAAATGCCTGGCAGGCGCTCGTGCAGAACTTTCGGGTCGAGATGCTCGAGATGGAGATGGATATGATCCTTCCCCTTTCCGACGCCGCGCCCTTCGCGGATTTCCACCGTCATTGAGCGCGAGACAATGTCGCGCGGGGCGAGGTCCTTCACCGAGGGCGCATAGCGCTCCATGAAGCGCTCGCCTTCGGAATTGGTCAGGTAGCCGCCTTCGCCGCGCGAGCCTTCGGTGATGAGGCAGCCCGCGCCATAGATGCCGGTCGGATGGAATTGGACGAATTCCATGTCTTGCAAGGGCAGGCCGGCGCGCAGCACCATCGCATTGCCGTCGCCGGTGCAGGTATGCGCGGAGGTCGCGGAAAAATATGCGCGTCCATAGCCTCCGGTCGCCAGAATCACAAGTTGCGCGCGGAAGCGGTGGATGGTGCCGTCGTCGAGCTTCAGGCAGACGACGCCGCGGCACCGCCCGTCCTCCATGATGATGTCGATCGCGAAATATTCGATGAAGAATTCGGTCTCATGCCGCAACGCCTGACCATAGAGCGTATGCAGCATGGCGTGGCCGGTGCGGTCCGCCGCGGCGCAGGTGCGCAGAGCTGGCGGACCATTGCCGAATTCAGTGGTCATGCCGCCAAAGGGACGCTGATAGATGCGGCCGTCCTCGGTCCGGGAGAAGGGCACGCCCCAATGCTCGAGTTCGTAGACGGCGGCGGGCGCGTTGCGGCAGAGATATTCGATCGAGTCCTGATCGCCGAGCCAGTCCGACCCCTTGACGGTGTCGTACATGTGCCATTTCCAATTGTCGGGCCCCATGTTGGCGAGCGAAGCGGCGACCCCGCCCTGCGCCGCGACCGTATGCGATCGCGTCGGAAAAACCTTGCTGATGCAAGCCGTGCGCAGCCCAGCCTTGGAGCAGCCGACCGTCGCGCGGAGGCCGGCCCCGCCGGCGCCGACGACGATGACGTCGTAACTGTGATCGGTGATCGGATAGGCGGCGCCGTTGATGGCCGGCGCGGCGCTTCCATTCGATTTAGTGTTGGAGGCCATGCTCTCGCCTTTCGAAAATTTACCTGCATCGGCGGCCATGCGCCGGGGCCCATTCTTCGCGGTGGTCTGGACCAACGATTCTAGGCGAGGCTCAACTTTAGGACCGCGAAAACGCAAGCCAGACCTACGCAAATCGAGAAGAAAATATTGGCGATGAGCGACAAATCCTTCAGATGCGCCGAATGAACATAATCTTCGATGATCGACTGCATCCCGAGCTTCATATGATAGACGCCGGACAGGATGAAAAGCAGCATCAGAAGCGCCGGAACGGGTCGTCCGAGCTCTGCTCGCACCGCAGCGTAATCCTTGCCGACAAGCGAGAGGATGATCCAGACGAAAGCAATCGACAAAGGCAGAAGCGCGAAGGAGGTGACGCGCATCCGCCAATCGTCCGCCGCGCCGGAGGGCGCTGCGCCACGGAAACGCGCTTGTCCCGCCGCAGCTCGCTTCGATGTGGAATCATTCCGCATGATAGCCTGTCCCCTCATTTCCCGCGTGCGCTGAATTCTCCGCAGGCATGGCCGTCCGGGCGCATTTTGCTGTCTTAGAAAGACTTGCGGCGTCAGAAAGACTTGCCGCTTCTGAAGATCTTGTGACTTCCGCCTGCCCCGCTAGGGCATAGAATAAGAGATTCAACGGCGTGACCTCAATGCGCGGAAAAAGCCAGGATCCAGACCGCCGCCGTCAGGGCGATGCCGCCGGCCAGCGTGGCTTGCGCCAGCCACTCGCGTTGCGGATGCTCGAACCCTCGTCCCGCGTCCCAGATCATGTGACGGACGCCGCCAAGGAGATGATGGAACAGGGACCAGGTGAACCCTAACAAAATAAGCTTGCCGGCGATCGAATTAAAGAAAGCGGCCGCGGCCGCGAAGCAGGCGGCGTCGCTCGATGCGGCGATCAGGAACCAGGCTAGCAACAGCGTGCCAGCGTAAAGCGCCGCGCCGGTGATGCGATGCGCGATCGACATCATCATGGTCAGCGTCGGGCGATATATTTGTAAATGCGGGGACAGGGGCCGTCGGCTTTCCCGGTCGCCGGCGCTCAACTTAACCTCGGCCATGGACTTGCAACTGACCTCCGTGAAACCCGCTGCCACCCCTTAACCCAAACCAAGCTGTGGGGCAACGCATCTGAGCCATGAAATTAGCCCCTCGCCCAAATCAAAGCGTTGGGCCGGATCCTGTTTCGGTTGCCAAATTGCGCGGCTCGGTAGAAAGACATTAAGGCCTGAGCCGGCGCCGGCGGAAGAGGCCGTGGACCCTTTTCGTGGAAGCGGGCGGCGGGGTCGGGGCCGCAAACGATGCAACGGAAGACGCCGGGCGGGCTCGTTGGTTCGTGAAGGCGCGGAGGCCCACTTTCGGTCCGAAGGCGTTCTATCGATGGCGGTGTTGGAAATGGGAAAATGCATGATCGGCAAGGGCGCCCGTTTCATCGCGTTTCTTTCGCTTGCCGGGTGGCTCGCTTCGGCCCCAATGGGTTTTCTGGCGGCGTTCGCCGTCTGGCCTGCGCCTGCATCCGCCGCCACGGGGCGGATCTGGATCGAGTCGGGCGGTGTCTCGCGCTCGGCGATCCTCGTCCAGCATCGGCGTCTCAAGCAAGCGCGCCGCCCGGTCGTCATTGTCTTGCGCAGCGGCAAGGAGCGGCGCCCGCACCGGCGGCTCTTCGGGCTTGAAGAAATGGCGCGGAGTTCCGGCCCGATCCTGCTCTATCCGGACCCGGCCGCAGGCCATTGGAGCGATGCGCCAGGTCATGAAGCCAGTCGCGATCAGGCTTTCATTCGCGATTTGATCGGCAAGCTCGTCTCTGACGGAATCGCGGACCGGCGTAGAATCTTTATCGTTGGCATCTCCAGTGGCGGGCTGACGGCTTTGCGGCTCGCGTGCACCGAATCGACTATGTTCGCCGGCGCCGCCGCGATCACCGCCAGCCTGCCCGCGGATCTTGCGGTCAATTGCAGGCCGTCGCGGCCGCTCCCTTTGATGATGATCGCCGGCACGCACGATCCGCTGGTTCCCTTCCTTGGCGGAAAGGCAAATTTACCCGATAGCAAGCTTGAGCTTCTGCCAGTCCAGGCGACGCTTGGCGTCTTCGGAAAGGCGGCTGGTTGCGGCGAGGGTCATACAACCACGGTCTTTCCCGATAGGGATCCCAACGATGGAACCCGCGTCTTTTTTGACAAGCTGAACGGATGCGCGGCCCCGGTCGAACTGGTTCGAATTGAGGGCGGCGGTCATGCGATCCCCGGGCATGGGAATGGAGCCGAGGCCGCGATCGGCCCTCGCAACAGCGATGTCGACAGCGCCAAGCTCATTTGGGATTTTTTCCGCCGCCTCGGCGGCTGATCCTCGCCGCGCGGCGGTCGCTGGAGCTCGACGTCTTTAGGCGGCGTCGAGCTTTAGTCGGCATGACCCGACATTCGGGCTAGCGCCGCCTGCAAGGCTTCGGCGTCGCCGGTCACGCTCAAGGTCTTCAGTCGGCTGCCGCCGCCGGATTCGAGGCGCACCGATGCGGCCGGAGTGCGAAGCGTCTTGGCGACCAGCCGGAGCAGGGCTTCGTTGGCCTCGCCATTCTCGGGCAGGGCGCGGACGCGGACTTTCAAGATCGTGCGGCCGTCTGAAAGACGGTCGATGCCGCCGATTTCGTCGCGTGAGCTTTTTGGCGTCAGGCGCACGCGGATGATGAGTTCATCGGCGCCGCGCCGGCTCCAGGGAAACGCCGCGGCCGTTTCCGCCATCTAGAATGCGTAGGGATAGGCGTTGAGCGCGTTTCTAATCAATTCCTGGAGAAACCAAATCAGGAAAATGAGAACGACAGGCGAGATATCGATGCCGCCGAGGTCGGGAAGGACGTTGCGGATCGGGCGCAAGACGGGTTCGGTGAGCGCGTTGAGCAATTTCCAGATGGAGCGAACAATATCATTATAGGTGTTGACGACGTTGAAGGCGATCAACCAGGACAGGATCGCCGAGGCGATGATCACATAAATATATAGGCTCAGAATCTGATAGATAACATCTAGAAGGGCGCGCATCAGGGACTCCAAGGCTTTAGCCTATTCGTCGTTCGTTTACCGGGCGGGCGCGGCGCTGGCAAGTGCCGGGCGCGAACGGCGCTTTTGCTCCAGGGCTTCGCGTGCGCGTTATCGGCGCGTTGGCGCAAGCCGATCTGCGCAACCGGCTTGCGCCGGCAACCACACTCGCGTAAACAGCGGCGCGAAGGGGCTGTAGCTCAGTTGGGAGAGCGCTGCAATCGCACTGCAGAGGTCAGGGGTTCGAATCCCCTCAGCTCCACCAGAATGCTCCTGAATTCCGAGGGTCCGGGTCGGCGGGAGTCTTAGCGCCTCGTGGCAAGGCGAGGCGGTTCAGTCGGTCGCCTTTTCGATCGCCTGCATGTCGTCGTCGGACAGGCCGAAATGATGTCCGATCTCATGCACGAGGACATGGGTGACGACGGCGCCGAGCGACTCCTCCCGATCCGCCCAGAAATCGAGGATCGGCCGACGATAAAGCCAGACCATGTTCGGGAATTGTCCTGTCGCCAATGTCGCTTCGCTTTGCGCGCGGCCACGGCCGCGAAACAGGCCAAGCAGGTCGAATTCGCTTTCGCATTGCATCTCGTCCAGCGTCTCCTCGTCGGGAAAATCCTCGACGCGAATGACGAGGCCCTCGCATAGGCGGCGGAACTCTTCCGGCAGGCCGGCAAAGGCCGCCTCGGCCATGAGGTCGAAATCGGCGATCGAAGGCGCTGCGACATTGGTCCAGTCGAATTGCGTGCGGCTCATGCGGAGAACCTTCGTGCGCCAGCGGGCCTCGCGCCATGTTCTTTGTGAGAAAGCTTGTTCAAGGACTGACCTATCCGCCAAGGCCGCGCGCGCGGTCGCGCCGTCTGATCCGGACGTAGAGGGCGCCAGCCCCGCCATGCGGGCGCGTGGCCTCCTCGAACCCGACGACGATCGAATGATACTCCGGGCCACGGAGCCATTGCGGCACGCTGCGCCGCAGGACGCCGGCTGTCCCGTCCTCCGAAGGGCCGCGCTCGCCCTTGCCGGTCACGACGAGGACAAGCCGCGCGCCTTCGCGCTGCGCGCCCAATAAGAACTGATGCAAGGCTGAGAAAGCCTCCTGCCGGCGCATCCCGTGCAAATCGATCGCGGCGTCGGGCGCCGCCCGTCCGCGCGAAAGCTTTTGCCGCAAGCGCCGTTCGAGCGGCGCGAGCGGGGGAATTGGGGGGCGCACCGCTGGCTTCTGCCGCGCATCCGGCTTTTGGCCGGGAATAATGCTTTTGGGCTCGGCGCCTTCAGGCGACCCTGAGACGCCATTTGGCATTGGCGCTGGCATTTGCGGAGGATCGGGCAAATGGCGTCCGGCGCGCGGCGCGACGCTTCTGGTCACCGCAAGCCAAAGCTCGATTTCCTCCGCGCTGAGCCGGCGCAGTCGGCCATTGCCGAAAGAGGCGCTGTTTTCCTTCACCGGTTCGAACCCTCTTCGACGGGAAGAAAAATGACGAAATCGCCCGCGTGGCGAATATCGCCCGCCCTCGCGCCGGCGTCATCCCCCGAGCCGAAAAAAATGTCGGCGCGGGCGGGGCCGGTAATCGCCGAGCCGGTATCCTGCGCGATCATCAGACGCCGGAACGGCGCGGCAAAGGGTTCTCGCCAAGGGATGTTGGCGGCGATCCAGACCGGCAGGCCATAGGGCCAAATTGTGCGGTCGATAGCGATCGAGCGCAAAGGGGTAAGGCTGAGCCCGGCGCCGCCGATCGGGCCGGCGGAGGGGTCGAGTTCGCTGTCGAGGGCGAAGAAGACATAGGATTTATTGCGCGCCATCAGCGCCGCGCCGGCCTCGAAGGGCTGCTGGCCATGGTCGCGAACCCATTGTTTGAGCGCGGCGAGCGACATGTCGGCTTCGGCGATTTCGCCGCTCTCGATCAGGATGCGCCCGATCGAGGCATAGGGCTGGCCATTGCGGCCGGCATAGACCAGGCGCAGGATCTCGCCATCCGGCAGGCGGACGCGCGCCGAGCCTTGCACCTGGATGAGAAAGACCTCGATAGGGTCGCGCAGCCAGACGAGCGGCGCCGTATGCCCGGCGATCGCCCCGGCCTCGATCGCGGCGCGGTCGGGATAGGGCGCGAGGCTTTGGTCGCCGGCTCCCGCGCGGGCGCCGCTGGCGGGCGAGATCAGATCGTCCGGGCGGGACAGGAGAGGCGCCGTAAAATCGGCGTTCGGCGTGAGCGATCCCGCCACGATCGGCTCGTAATAGCCGGTCAGGAAGGCGCCGCTTTGGGTGTTGTCTCGACCTTTCTTGTGGCCGTTCGAACCTTGCGTCAGAACGCGGCAGGGCCGGAAATGGGCCTCGAAAAAGCGCCGCGCCCGCGCCCGATCCCCTACATCCTCGGTCAGGGCGCGGCGGCAGATGGCTTTCAGGGCGGGGGAGGGCGCGATTCCTTCGCGTAAAGGCGGCCGATCCTCGACGATCGCGGCGCTGGATCGAGCGAAAACCTGAAAGGCCTCGAAATGATCGTCCTCGCCGAATCCTTCGAGATCGGCGAAAGCCAAATCCTGGAGCGCGTAATTTTGCGGAGGAGGCGCCCTATCCGCGGTGGAGCCTCGGGGCGAGGAGGCGTCGGGCATCATTGCAGGCGCTTTGCAACATCAATTTCCGGGCCCTGTCGCGATCAGCTTCCAGTTAGGATCACGCGAGCCGAGGTCTCGCGCGAATGTCCAGACATCATTGATTTCGACGACTTTTTCCGGGCTTCCTTCGATCACCGTCCCGCTTTGATCGCGGGTTGCGGTAATAATCTTGGCGGCGAAGCGCAAAGTGATCTGGGCGGAACCACCAAGCAGCTCCGCATCGTCGATCGTCGCCTTGTCGATCGAAACGAACGTCGTCTCGACTTTCGCGCCGCGCTTTTCCCGCTCGACGAGGGCCGCGTTGAAGCTGTCATAAACATCCTTGGCCAAAAGATGCTCCAGCACATCGCGATTGCCCGCCGCGAAAGCGGTGATGATCATCTCATAGGCGGATTTGGCCCCGTTGATAAAGGGGTGAATGGCGAAGGAGGAATCAGCCGCGGCGATCGAATCAAGGCCGGCCCAGGCTTTCGAGCCGGGCTCCGCAAAGTCTTTCCAGCGTTGCGTCCAATCGGCTGCGACCCCGCCGGCGTATGCTGGCGCCGCTCCCGGCAAAGTGATGACGTTGCTGGGATCGCCGGCGCCGTTGCGCGGCGCGTCCGGCGTCCGGTTCAGGAATGGATTGCTCGGCGGCTTTTCCGAGCCGCTGCGCGTTCCGAGGATGGAGCGCAACTTCCACACGACAAAAGCGGCGAGGAGCGCGAAAATGATCGTCGTCACGTCGAATGAATCTTGCATCTCTTTAGCTTGACGCCTCGGTTTCGGCCAGGGATGTTGGCCCTGCAGGAATCTTTATCATATATTTGCATCTGGGAAGAGAAACTGCCGAAGTCCAGTTTCGACGATTGGCCGTTTGGCTCCGACTTCGATCGAAGGGCTCGCCCATGCCTCTACCGGTCAAGTTCATGCTTTTCTTCGGGCTCTGGCTCGTCGCTGAGTTTGTCGCCTTCGCTCTGATCGCGGACAGGCTTGGCTTCAGCGGCGCCGTTATGCTGTGCCTCATGACCAGCCTCGCGGGCGCCGCGATGTTGCGGCGTCTGGGGCTCAACGCCGCCGTGCGCTTGCGCCGTGCGCTTTCAAAACGCGCGCGCGAGCAAGGAGTTCTCTCGCGTGAGGCGATGCTCGACGGCACCCTCGCCGGGCTAGGATCGATCCTGTTGATCCTTCCGGGCTTTGTTTCGGACTTTGCCGGACTTGCCCTGGCCGCGCCGTCGATCCGGATATGGGTGATGGAACGCCTCCAACTTGGCAAGTTGGGCCGCCCGCCCGTCGGCCAGCGCGCCGCGCCGAAGGTCATTGAACTCGCCCCTCAGGAATGGGCGAGGGTCGACGATGGCGGCCCTCGCGCGGGCCGAACCGCGCCTTAGGCCATGATCCTAAGAAGTTGCGGCCTTTTCGGACAAAATCATGCGTCAGAACAAGGAGATATGCTTTAGCGCAGGATAGCTGGCGTCGCTCAAGGCACGTTTTCGGGGCGCAGAAAACCGGCCAAGTTGCCCTTTGTCGGGATCAAGCGGTCCGCTCGTCATGGGTTTCGCTGGCGGCGTCGCGGCGCCTCTCCGAACTGGGGAGGCGCTGCTCGAACAGGGCCCGCGCCAACGAAAACAAGGGCGCGGCGAGCCGGTTCAAATCCTCGGCCCGGGCGACGAAACGCCCGCCATCCGTCAATTCGCGATCGAGCGCCGCCATGGTCGAGGCGAGGCCGGGATCGTCATCGCGGAACCAGACCCTCAGAACGCGCGCCCAGGCCAGCGCCAGGCCTTGCAGCTTGACCGCGCCGACGGCTCCCTCCGAGTCTATTCCCGCAGCCTCAAGCATGAAGCGCATCGAATTGATCGCCACCTGATTGATCGCCGCAGCGGCGAGCGGATCGCGCCGCGTCCAGTCTGAAACGCCTTCGAGGCCAAGCTTGTAGGGCGTCAAGGCGTCGAGGCGGCGCATCAGGACGTCGAACAGGCGCTCCTTGGCCGGCTCGCCGATGAGATCGTCGCCGGTGGACTCGAGAACGATTTTGTCGATCTTTCGGGAGAAGGCGGCGAGGACAGCGCCCTTCGAGGGAAAGAGATCGCGGAAGGCAGAGAGCGAAACATTCGCCCTCGTCGCCACGTCCGAGATCGAAATATCCTCCCAATTGCGTTCGCCGGCCAGCTCCAGCAGCGCCTCGATGATCGCGCTTTTCGCATCCAGAGGCGCGGGCGTGATCTCTACGACGCCGGATTCGCCGCCAATCTCGGCCTTGTCGTCGCCGTCATCTTTGTCGACCATGTTCGCCTCCAGGATCAAAATTCCTATTTCCGCCCTGCTTATCTAGCGCCCGCGCCGCAGGGTTCCAAGGCGCCGTCCGTAAGAGCGCGCCGACTTCGACCCGCGCGCGGCGGAAAAGTCTTGCAACGCCGCTTTGCGACGTCAGGAAAGTGCTGAGTTGGCTTTAACTTTTTGTTTGATCTCATTTTTCTTAACGCGTTCCGGCCTCGGCCTCGCTCGAAAGCGCTCTTTCGGCGATCAATCCCTTATGCGCATCGGCGCAGGACTCGTTGACCGGAATGAAACGGCCGTTTCTCAAGGTTAAGCTACATCCCAAACTATTTGTCGATCGCAGGCTATAAACCACCTCTGGAAGCACGAAAACGTTTCCAAATGGCGCGGCGAACGAGACGAAGCCGAATTGTTTCGGATCGCCCGCGATTGAAGCGCATTTCTGCCAGGCGCGAATTTCTTCGCCATTGTTAAGGGCGACCATGCATTTCGACTGGTTCAGATCGACCAAGGCTTGGACTTCGGACGCCCGGACATAATTGACGACGCCTTCGGCATGGGTCGCGATCGCGATATAGGGGTCGCCACCCGCCGCGCCGGCCGCTCCCTCAAGACCCTGTTGGATCAGCGCCGCCGCTAGCCAGACTCGCAGAGGGCGGCGGCGGGCGGGCGCTTTGCAGTTCTGGCCCTGCGAGCGACGCGTCATCCTGACAGGGCCTCGGCCCGCTGCTGCGCCGCTTTGACGGCGCGCTCGATCAGCGGCGCCAGTCCGTCTTGCGCCATCAGGACCTCGAGGGCGGCGGCGGTCGTTCCGCCACGCGATGTCACGCTTTCGCGCAGCTCAGCCGGCGTGCTGGCGTCGTTTCTGAACAATAATTCGCCGGCGCCCTCCACCGTCGCGCGGGCCAACCTGGCGGCGGCGTCGGCGGGAAGCCCAAGAGCCGCCCCCGCTTGCGCCAAACATTCGGCGAGATAGAAGACATAAGCGGGCCCGGAGCCAGACACGGCGGTGACGGCGTCAATGAGGCCTTCGTCGGCAAGCCATTCGATCCGGCCCGTCGCGCCAAGCAGCGCCTCGGCAAGGGCGCGCTGCTCCAGCGTCACCGTCTCGTTTGCGGCGACTCCAGCGATGCCGCGGCCCACTGCGGCAGGCAGATTGGGCATCGCCCGGACGATCGCATGGGCTTGCGGAAACCGGGCCGAGATATTGGCGATTGTCTTGCCTGCGAGGACCGAAATCACGAGCGTGCGCGGACCGGCGAGCGGCGCCAGGACACCGGCCTCGTCGAGAACCTGCGGCTTGATTGCAAGGACCAGAACCTCGGGCGGGTTGGCCGCCGCATTGAGCGTGAATCCTCGCGCCGCCGCAAGTTCGAGGATTGTTCGGGAGGGTTGCGGATCGATGACGCCGATGCGGCGCGGGTCAAGTCCCTGATCGAGCCAGGCTAGCAACATGGCCCCGCCCATTTTGCCCGCCCCCGCCAGAACGAGGGAGGCGGGGAAACGATCGATGCCCGACGCCGCCATGTTTAGGCTTCGCCCTTGGTTTCGAGCATGACGGTGTCGATCGCCTCGCGCCCGGTCTTGCCGGCCCAGACGACGAATTGAAAGGCCTGATAATAGCGCTCGCAAGCGCGCACCGCGCTGGTGAGGACGGTTTGGCACTGCTGCCCGTTCAGCTCGGCGCCCCCGGCGAGGAGCAGCGCATGGCGGAACATGATGACCCCGTCGCTCGGCCAGATGTCGAAATGCCCGATCCATAATTGCTCATTGATGAGCGAGACGAGGGTGACAAGTTCGATGCGGCGCGCGCTTGGGGCCTTGAGATCGAAGGCGCAGGCTACGTGCAGAGCCTCCAAGTCGGAAAGCCAGGTGAATGCGATGCTGTAATCGGTCCAGCTGCCGGCGACGGAGATCGAGATTTCATCCTCTTCGTCGCGATCGAACGGCCATTGATTATGCGCGGCCAGCCTTTCGATGATGTCGACGGGATGTTCGGTGCGCAGGGCTTCGAATTGCAAGAGCGACATTCCATGGCCTTCAGGACAAAGCAGCCTTAAAGCGCTTCCGCTTCAAGGGCGCGACAAGCAAGACGCTGCGGCGCGAACACAAGGGCGCGAACACAAATGAAGAAGGACCGCTGGCCGCCGCGAATTGGCGCGCGACTCAAAAATCCGTTCCACAATGCGAGGGAATCACAACGTGGCCTCCTTATGCAACAGGCCGGATCGAAATTGTCCCCCGCAAAGCAAGTTTCGCAACAGGGCGAGGTGGGTTCGGCCCTGCGCCTTGCGCCAGGACTGCTTGTGGACAAAAAATTGCCGGGCGCGATTTAATTTGTGGGGATTATCAGCCGACAACGGCGATCATTTCGCGTCCGCGCCTCAAACTCCGGCGTGCACAGCAGGCGCCAGTTTGGCCGTGGGAAGTTTGGACAAACCATCAGGCAAACGCGAAATGCTTCGCATCACGGCGTTGGCTCGCAGCCAGGACGCTGACGGGCGCGCGAACCGATGCTCCGTATTGCCCAACCGAAGGCGGATCAAAAAACCTCGCACCGGAAAGGGGCATTATAGCCAGCGGCGAGGAGGCGGGTTGCTATCTGGAGGCGTGGCCGAATCGTTCGGTCCGGCCTGACCGCCGCCGCCTCTGAACGCCTTGTAGGCGAGAAAAGCCAAGACGCCCATCAGGATTTTCGACAGTCCCCCACCGCTATTCCCGCCCCCGCCGCTATTTCCGCCGGGTTGAGGCTGACCCCGCGGACCGTTCTGCATGCCTCGAAGGATATCGCGTAGGGCCATTTTCGTCTCCTCAAGCCGCGCGCCCACATCGGGCGGGCTGCGTCGAAACGCCTCCAGGACGGCGGCGTTCCCGATCGGACGCGAAATCCTTTCCCAATCCGGCAATGAACCGCCGGCCTAACCGAGAAAGCCAAACCTGCGTTTTGGATCGCCAAAGCGAAGCCTTGGCAGGCCTCACTCCCGCGCGGTCTTGGCCTTCTTGGCGAGCTCGGCCTCGAGCGCGGCCACTTTTTGCCCCAGTTTCTCGTTTTCGTCGCGGGCCTTCGCGGCCATCTGCTTGACCGCCTCGAACTCCTCGCGGGTCACGACATCCATCGTCGCGAGCAGGCGCTCCAGCTGACTTTTCATCGCGGTTTCGGCCTCGCGACGGACGCCTTGCGCCATTTCCGTGGCGTCGGTCATCAGCCGCGTGAAATCCTCGAAAACCCGGTTCTGCGCCATTATCCAAACTCCAAAATTGACGGCCCATATAGCATGCTGCTTTTCAAGCCGACATGGGGCCGTTGCGGTATTATCGCAAGATCGGCCGGTCCGCCTTGACGCGGCTTTGCCGTCATCGCATCACCTGCGGACGCCGGGAGCGCCCATGCCGAGTCTTATTGCCTATCCAAGCATCGATCCAGTGCTGATCGCGCTTGGCCCTTTCCCGATCCGCTGGTACGCGTTGGCTTATATCGCGGGGCTTGTTCTCGGCTGGGCCTATGCGCGCGCGCTGGTCAGGCGCGCCTCCCTTTGGGGCAAAGCGCCGCGGCCGGACCTCGCCTGCATCGACGATCTTCTGGTCTATGCCGCCCTCGGCGTCATCATCGGCGGCCGGCTCGGTTATGTGCTTTTCTATAATCCGGCCTATTATTTTGCAAACCCGATGGAAATCGCGGCGGTGTGGAAAGGCGGGATGGCGTTTCACGGAGGCCTCGCCGGAACCGCGCTCGCCATCGTCCTGCTCGCGCGGCGGCGCGGCGTTTCGGCGCTCTCCCTCACCGATGTCTGCTGCGCGGCGGTTCCGATCGGGATTGGCCTCGGGCGCATCGCCAATTTCATCAAGCCGGAGCTGTGGGGCCGGCCGAGCGAGGCGCCTTGGGCGATGATTTTTCCCGGGGCCGGACCGCTGCCGCGCCACCCAAGCCAGCTCTATGAGGCGAGCCTCGAAGGTCTGGCGCTGTTTGTTTTGCTCTTTATCGCGATTCGGATGGGCGCGTTGCGCCGACCGGGTCTCGTTACTGGACTTTTCGCCGCCGGCTATGGCCTAGCGCGAATCGCCTGCGAATTTTTCCGCGAGCCCGACCCGCAGCTCGGTTTCCTGTTCGGCGGAGCGACCATGGGAATGCTGCTGTCCCTGCCTTTGATCGGCGTCGGCGTCTATTTCGTTCAGCGCGCCTACCGCAAGGCGGCGGCCCTGGCATGAATGCGCTCGCGACCATCATCCGCGATATGATCGTGGAGGACGGGCCGATCAGCCTTGAGCGCTATATGGCGCTCGCGCTGGGCCATCCGGCGCATGGCTATTACCGAACCAAAACGCCGCTCGGGGCGTCAGGCGATTTCATCACCGCGCCTGAGATCAGCCAGATGTTCGGCGAATTGATCGGCCTCTGGTGCGTCGAGGTCTGGCGCCTGATGGGCGAGCCGAAGTCCCTCCATCTCGTCGAATTGGGCCCCGGCCGCGGAACCTTGATGGCCGATCTCTTGCGCGCCGCGCGGGTCGAGCCGAGGTTTCGCTCCGCCATCGACCTGCATCTTGTCGAGACGAGCGCGCCTCTGCGGCGCAGCCAGCGCCAGGCGATCGAGGGCTGCGGCATCCCCGCAAGCTGGCATGAGAGCATCGAGGAAGCGCCTTCTGGCGCAGTGATCGTCATCGCCAATGAGTTTTTCGACGCCTTGCCGGTGCGCCATTATGTCCATCAGGACGGCGGCTGGCGCGAGAGACAGGTCGGTCTCGATGCGCAGGGGCGGCTGAGTTTCGGCCTTGCTCCCGAACCCGAGCCGGGACTTTCCGCGCCTGGAGCGCATGGCGAGATTCTCGAGGTGGGGCTTGCGGCCTCCCACCTGATGCTGACGCTGGCGACGCGGATCGCGGAGCAGGGCGGCGCGCTTCTCGCCATCGATTACGGCTATTGCGAACCCTCGCGCGGCGAAACCTTGCAGGCGGTGCGCCGGCATGGATTCGCCGATCCCTTGCATGATCCGGGCGAGGCCGACCTCACCGCGCATGTCGATTTTTGCAGCCTCGAGCGGGCCGCGCGCGCTGCGGGGGCGCAGGTTCATGGACCCGCGCCGCAAGGTCAATGGCTGGCCCGGCTCGGCATTTTCGAGCGCGCCGCAATGTTGCGGAGCCACGCCGACCAGAGCCAATGCGCGGCTATAGACGCGGCGCTGGAGCGCCTCGCCGGGACGCCCGGCGCCGATAGCGCGACCGATATGGCGCGGCTCTTCAAGGTTCTCGCGGTGACGCCGCCGGACTTTCCGGCGCCTCCCGGATTTGAAATGGAGTCGCCATGACGCAAGACGCAGCCGCTCCGATCAGCGCCAGCCTGCTCGAGGCAACGGGCGTGCGGCATGGATTTTTTACGCGGGCGGGCGGCGTCTCCGCCGGGCTCTACGCTTCGCTGAACGGCGGCGTCGGATCGAAAGACGATCCAAGATCCGTCGCCGAAAATCGGCGCCGGATGGCGGCGCATCTCCAGGTCGATGCCGAATGCCTCCTCGTGCCCTACCAGGTCCATTCGCCGGACGCCTTGATCGTGAGCGCGCCCTTTGCCGAGCGTCCGCGCTGCGACGCGCTGGTGACCTCGACCCCCGGCGTCGGCCTTGGCGTGACCGGCGCCGATTGCGGCATGATTCTTTTTTCCGATCCCAAGGCCGGGGTGATCGGAGCGGCCCATGCCGGCTGGAAAGGGGCCTTGACCGGCGTGATCGAAGCGACGCTGGAGGCAATGGAGCAACTCGGCGCCGAACGCGCTTCGATCGTCGTCGCGCTCGGCCCGGCGATCGGCCCGGAAAGCTACGAGGTCGGTCCCGAATTCATCGAACGATTTTGCGCACAGGCGCGGGACTACGAGCGCTTTTTCGCCGCCTCGTCCAGGGCCGGGCATTTCATGTTCGATCTGCCCGGCTTTATCGGCGGGCGGTTGCAGGCGGCCGGAATCGAGCGTTTCCAAAATCTCGCGCTTGACACTTACGCGGACCCGGAGCGGTTCTATTCCTACCGCCGTTCGGTGCATCGGCAGGAGGCGGATTATGGCCGCTTGGTGTCGGCGATCGCGCTGGTTTGATCCTCGTAATCCACCCCCGCCAGATAAAGCCCCTCTGGCGGCGCGAGCGGTCCGCAGCGGCGCCGGTCGCAAGCCTCGAGCGCCGCCAGCACGTCCATGGGGCGCCATTTGCCGGAGCCGACATTTTCCAGCGAGCCGACCATCGAGCGCACCTGCGTGTGCAAGAACGAGCGGGCGGCGGCGTGGATGTGAATCTCTTCGCCGGTCCGAACAATATCGAGCCGCTCCAACGTGCGCACGGGGCTTTCGGCCTGACACTCGGAGGCGCGGAAGGTCGAGAAATCATGGCGGCCGAGGAGGAGTTGCGCGGCTTTGTGCATGGCCTGCGCATCGAGCTTGCGCTTGACCAGCCAGGCCTGGCCCGCCTCGAAGGTCAAGGGCGCGCGTCGATTGACGATTCGGTAAAGATAGCGCCGCCGAACCGCCGAGAAGCGCGCGTCGAACGCGGCGGGAACCGGTTCGGCCGAAAGAATCGCGACGGGGTTGGGCCGCAAATGTGCATTCAGGGCCTCGCGCAAAAGATCCCCGCGCCAATCCTTGGGCAGATCGGCATGAGCGACTTGGCCGCTGGCATGGACGCCGGCGTCGGTCCGCCCGGCGCCACGGATCGCAATGTCCTGGCCGCATAGAGCCTTGAGCGCGGTCTCGATTGCCTCCTGGACGGAAATCCCATTGGTCTGCCTTTGCCAGCCGACATAGGGCGCGCCATTATATTCGATGGTCAGCTTATAGCGCGGCATCGGGTCTTCTGTTTGATGTTCAGCGTGATCGCGTTCAAGAAATGCCCAGCTTTTTGGGATTATGCCGGCGACCCGCCAAGGATAGCGCCGAGCTGTCTTCAGATTTCGCGAAATTTGAAGACAGCTCTGGCTTGTTGTTTTGTCGCATTTTCTTAATGCGAACCGGCATCCGTTTCGCTCAAAAATGCTCTCGCGCCAAGTTTCGCGCCGCGCAGAAAATCCTCCGCCTTCATCGGCGCCTTTCCCGATCGTTGGACTTCAAGCAGGCCGATCGCGCCCTCGCCGCAGGCGATCGTCAAGGCATTGTCGAGGACGGCGCCTGGCGCGCCGGATCCTTTGACGATCCGCGCCCGAAGGATTTTGACTCTTTCGCGTCCCTTCCCGAGGTCGGCCTCGAAAAAGGCGCCCGGAAACGGCGAGAGGCCGCGAATGAGATCATGCACCGCTCTTGCGGGCTTGGCCCAGTCGATCCGCGCCTCGGCCTTGTCGATCTTATGCGCATAGGTGACGCCCTCCGTCGCCTGCGGCGTAAAGGCGAGTTCGCCGCGCTCCAAGGCGTCCAGGGCGCACGGCATCAAGGCGGCGCCGGCTGCGGCCAGTTGGTCATGGATTTCGCCAGCGGTTTCCTCCGGCCCAATCGCGATGCGCTCCGTGAGAGCGACGGGGCCGGTGTCGAGACCTTCCTCCATGCGCATGACCATGACGCCGGTCTCAACGTCGCCGGCCATGATGGCGCGTTGAATCGGCGCCGCGCCGCGCCAGCGCGGCAATAGCGAGGCGTGCAGGTTGAGGCAGCCCTGTTCGGGCGCGTCGAGAATCGCCTTGGGGAGGATCAGGCCATAGGCGACGACGACCACGGCCTCGGGCGCGAAGCGGCGCAAGGTCGCCGCGGCCTCTTCGCCGCGCAAGGTTTGGGGCGTCAGAACCTCGAGCCCCAAACGCTCCGCCGCGACATGCACAGGGGAGGGGGTCAGCTCCAGGCCGCGCCGGCCGCCGGGTTTGGGCGCGCGCGTATAGACCGCTGCGACCTGATGACCATGTTCGACGATTTCCGTGAGCACGGGCGCGGCGAAATCCGGCGTCCCCATGAAGACGATGCGCAACTGGCTTGGCCTTCCCTCAAGAGCGAACGCGGGACCTTGACAAGCTTCTTGAGGAGGCGTCGCTGAAGCGAGGGTTTACGCCTCGGCGTCAGCGCGGGCGCGCTCCCTGCCAACGCTAAGCTTGCGGTCTGAACCCTCGTGTCTGGCCGCCTTGCTGAATTTCTTGAAAATGCGATCCCGCTTCAACCGGGAAATATGATCGATGAACAAGACGCCGTTCAGGTGATCGATTTCGTGCTGCAGGCAGGTCGCCAGGATGTCGTCGGCCTCGATCTCTTGCCGGCGGCCCTCGCGATCGAGATAGCCGACCCGCACCCGCGCGGGCCGCTGCACGTCCTCATAGAATTCAGGGATCGACAGGCACCCCTCTTCATAGACGGAAAGCTCGTCCGACGCCCAGAGAATTTCGGGATTGGCGAGGCAGATCGGGGCCGCCGAAGCCGCGTCATCCTGGCGCTTGGCGACGTCTAAGACAATGACGCGCTTTTGGACGGCGATCTGGATCGCGGCGAGGCCGATGCCCGGCGCGTCATACATGGTCTCGAGCATGTCGTCCATGAGCGCGCGAATGGAATCGTCGACCCGCTCCACTGGCGCGCAGACAAGGCGCAAGCGAGGGTCAGGGGGGGTGATGATTGTGCGGAGTGCCATGACAAATAAATAATGCCGATGTCCCAGAACGTCAATTTGCGAAAGCCGAATGAAAACGTTCTAGAGCCGCTTGATTGCGGTGATGGTCGCTCCCGTCTTGGCGAGAATCCGATCGCGCGCGCAAGCCAAGGGTTCGCTCGAAACCAGCATGTGATGGGCGTTGGCGTGCAGCAGCAGGGCGTCATCGCGCATGACGCCGACATGGCCGCGCCAAAAAACGATATCGCCGCGCCGCAATCCTTCCAGCGTTTCGCCGTGGGCGAGTTCGGGCTCGAGCATGCGCCCAAGCGCCCGCTCCTGCAAATCCGTGTCGCGGGGCGCGTCGATCCCGGCCGCGCCGAGGCTTATCTGCACCAGTCCCGAACAATCGACGCCAAGACTGGATTTTCCGCCCCAGAGATAGGGAGCATGCAAAAGCCGCTCGGCGACGTCGACGAAATCTTTTTCCAACTCGCCAACGAGGGCGAGGTGATCTGCGAAGATGAAGCCCGCAGCGATCCTGGCGAAACCGCCCGCAGTTGAGCTCACGCTCACCGCGGCGCCGAGCGGCAAGGCGTCGAACGCCGGAAGCTTCACGTCCGGCCTCGGATAGACAAAGGTCCGATTGACCTTGACGTGGTGGGTCGGCGCCGGCGGCCCCTCGCCGAGCGCGGTCATGGCGATATAGCCGACATAGCCGTCCCGGGCGAGCTGAACCCAGCCCCAGCCCTCCTCATTTTCGTAAAGCGTCACCGCTTCGCCATGCAGCGCCTGGGTGTCGATCGCAGCCTCGTGACTTGGCGCCTGGCGCAGATCGGCGAGGCCGGTCGTCACCTGCATCAAGCGTCCCTCAACATAAAGGTCGGCCTCGACGTGGCCGCGCAGATGAGCGGCGGCAAGATCGGGGCGGGCCGGGGTTAGGCGAGGATCGAGGCATTTCATTGCAGCGTCATCCGGAAGTTGGCGGGCGTCGGGACAAGCAACGGCGTGGGGCCGGCCGCGTTTGTGAAACCGCGGGTTTCTCTTCTAGCCGAGCAGAACGTCAAAAAGCCAGCCCCCGCTCATCCTGGAGGCGCCGATCCGCCAAGGGCCTCTTCCTGCCGTCCTCCCCCAATGCTATTCGACCGCATCTCCAACGATAAGGATCCGACATGAGCGAGATTTGGCTGCGCACCGGCGAGGCGACGGTTTTAGCCGCGGATGGACAATTCACCGACGCCATGCCCGAAGTGATGATCGGCCATGTCAAAGGCCCGGTCGGTCACGCCTTCGCGGCGATGGCGGGGCAGGTCGCCGGACATCCGCGCATGTTCGTCATCCGGGATCTCAATCAAATGGTCCGTCCGGCGACCATGATGACCACCAAAATGACGGTGCGCTCCACGGATTATGTTGAGTTGCTCGGCGGCATCGTGCAGGCGGCGACCGGCGACGCCATCGTCGATTGCCTGAGCGAAGGGATCTTGCCGAAACAGCAGGCGGACGAGCTTTGCATGATCATTATGGTCTGGCTCGATCCGCGCTGCGCGAACAACAAGAACCTCGACAAGCGCGATCTCTACCGGACCAATTACGAGGCGACGAAAATCGCCATCTCGCGCGCGATTACGGGCGAGCCGACGGTGGACGAATTGATTGCCAATCGGAAGACCATCGCCCATTACGCCCTTGAGGGCGTATTCGAGGATTAGGGCAAATTGCTCCGATTAAAGGCCGCGGCGCGGGAGCGCATGTTCTTATGAGGCGTCGGATATATCCGATGTCTCAATATCGAAAAAGTCGATCAACTTTTTTAAGAACATGCTCTAGACTTACGCCTATGTTCTCGCCCCAAGAAATCGAGCGCTATGCGCGCCATATTGTGCTGCAGGGCGTCGGCGGTCCAGGCCAGCAGAAGCTCAAGAGCGCGCGGGTTCTTGTGATCGGCGCCGGCGGCCTTGGCTCGCCGCTCCTCCAATATCTCGCGGCCTCGGGCGTTGGCGAGATCGGCGTGGTAGATGATGACGAAGTGTCTCTCTCCAATCTCCAGAGGCAGGTTCTGCATGGGACTGGCGATATCGGCCGCGCCAAGGTCCTGAGCGCCGCGGCGGCGATCGAGCGCCTCAATCCTCACGTCAAGGTCACGCCGATAATGGCGAGGCTTACGGCGCGCAATGCGCGGGAAGTGATCGAGCCCTACGACGTCGTCGCCGATGGGTCCGATAATTTTGTCACCCGCTATGTCGCCTCCGACGCCTGCTTTCACGCCAGGCGCCCGCTGGTCACGGCCGCAGTGGGCGCCTTCGATGGCTCGCTGACGACGCTGCGGCCCTACGAAAAGAGTCCCAGCGGCGAGCCTAACCCGACTTATCGCTGCCTCTTTCCGGAACCTCCGCCTGATGGCGCGGCTCCGGCCTGCGCCGAGACGGGGGTGCTCGGGGCCTTGACCGGCATCCTCGGGGCGATGATGGCGCTTGAGGCCATTCGCGAGATTGTCGGTTTCGGCGAGGGGCTTGTTGGCCGGCTGGTGCTGGTCGATGCGCTCGGCATGCGGTTTGAAACGCTGCGCTACAGCTGGGATCCGGCCAATCCGCTAAACGGCGCGAACGGAGCCTCAACCCTGGCGGTGAGCGTTGACAGCGGGGAAACGAACAACTAGACCTCGCTTCCATCCGCGACGATAGCAAACCGTTTCAGGACTTGCCGCGCGGCCTGACAGAGGTCCTTGATTTCTAAGGGCTTTGTTGGGGGATAGTTCAACGGTAGAACAGCGGACTCTGACTCCGTCAATCTTGGTTCGAATCCAGGTCCCCCAGCCAGATTAATCCGTTGAATTTACTATCTATTATATTTCGCCTCGCTGCCCGCGGATAGGCATCCCGCGCGCCAGCTATAAAGACGCGGAAGGGCGGCGCCAGAGGCGATCGCGGCCGGATAGAGCGGAATCAACTTTCCAGCGGGCGCGAATTGGCGCATAATAGCACGCATATTCTTAGGCATATTTTTTACGTATATTCTCACGCGCCAAAGGATCGCCAAGGGCCGGACTTAATTAGCTGGCCGTTGCGGCTGATCGAGGGCGCTCTCGAGGGATATTTTATGCCCAACCACACAGTCAGAGCTTATGACGACGAACTCGAGGCTCTCGATCGGAAGATCGCGGAAATGGGCGGCCTGGCTGAAAAGATGCTGTCCGACGCGATGGGCGCTCTGAGCGATTTCGACGCCAAACTCGCGCTGGAGGCCATCGACAGCGACCCGCGCCTCGATCTGCTGCAGCGGGAAATCGAAGAGCAGGCGATCCTAACGATCGCCCGTCGTCAGCCAGTGGCTGCGGACCTTCGCGAGATCGTCGCCGCGATCCGGATTTCGAACGATCTCGAGCGGATTGGCGATCTCGCCAAAAACATAGCAAAGCGAGCCATCAAGATCTCGCCGGAGATGCGCACGCCGCGCTGCGTCATTGGACTTAGGTCGATGCATGACTTGGCGGCCATGCTCTTGAAGGATGTGCTCGATGCTTATGCGCAGCGCGATGTTGAACGTGCGCGCGGGGTCTGGATCCGCGATGCGGACCTCGACGCATTGGAAGACTCTGTGTTCCGCGATCTTCTCACCTTCATGATGGAGGATCCGCGCAACATCTCGTTTTGCGCGCATCTCCTCTTCTGTTCGAAAAACCTTGAGCGCATCGGCGATCATTCCACCAATATCGCCGAGACGCTGGTTTATTTCGTGACAGGCGAGCCCTTGCCGATGGAGCGGCCCAAAGGCCGCAGCTCGATTTCGGCGTCGCCGATGAGGGTTGTGTGAAAGGTCGCGCGGCCGTCTTGGCCACAGGCCAGCAACCTTGACTGCGCCTCGGGCTTCCGTGCGCTCGACGTTTATTCGCGGACGGCGGCGCGTTAATGCCTCCTGATTGGGACCGCGAGCCCGGAGCAGCCCTCATCCCAAACCATGGCGCGCTTACCCAGCCGGAGACCATCGCGCATATCCCTCGCCGCAAGCCTTCATTCATCCTCGCCGAAGCGGTTGGCGATCAGCGCCTCGATGGCCTCTAGGGCCTGCACCGCTTGCGCGCCGGTCGCAGCGATCGTAATCGTCATTCCGTGCCCGGCGCCGAGGGTAAGAATTCCCATGATCGAGGTGCCGCCAACGGTGTCGCCGCAACGGCTGACTGTGACGGCGGCGTCAAAACCATCGATGCATTGCACCAGCTTCGCCGTGGCGCGCGCATGCAGCCCTTTGCGATTGACAATTGTGAGCGTTCGAACGAGAGCGCCTTCGGGCGCCACGAAATCCGGATAATCCTCTATTTCAGGTCGGGCGGCGTCGTCTGGCTTCATTTTCCACTCAAGAACCGGCTTGCGACATAAATATACTTGCGGCCGGCGTCCTGCGCCTGAATCACCGCCTGATCGAGAGCGGAGCTGTCGCGCACCGATGCAAGCTTGATCAGCATCGGCAGATTGATCCCGGCGACAACCTCGACATGTGCGCCATTCATGACCGAGATCGCGAGGTTCGATGGGGTTCCGCCGAACATGTCGGTGAGCACGACGACGCCTTCGCCGCTATCGACCTGCGCAACGGCGGCGACGATGTCCTTGCGCCGCTGCTCAATATCGTCGTCTGGGCCGATCGAAACCGTTTCGACCTGCTTCTGCGGACCGACCACATGCTCCAAGGCGGCGCGAAACGCCGTCGCGAGGTGGCCGTGGGTCACAAGGACCATTCCAATCATCGGACGGGCCTATCCATTCAGGAACTCCGTGCGGGATCAGCGCCAGCGTAAATGTACATCAAGGGAAGGACCATGCGTTCTTAGGAAAGGTCCGATGCCGGAAAGGCGTATTGGATAAGGTCCGGTCGGAGCGACGGCGGCGCCAGGGGCCGGTTGAATTGAGCCTCTTTGGGACAAATCTCCGGCGCCATTTTGTGCGTCGCGGTGAACTTGGCAAGTGAAATGAGGCGCTGTCGGTCAGATTATCCTGGCTTTCTTTCGTGAAGCTAGAGCGATTTCCAACCCGAGTGGAAAAGCTGCAACACTGACAAGGCCGAATCAGAAGCCGCGGCGCCGTGGGGCAATCGGACAAGCGGCAGGCTGACGCCAGCCAGCGCGACGCGGCTGCGCTCTGGTTCGGGATAGCGCGGCGGCGCTGCATCGGCGGGCTCCAGATCCGCCACGAGCCGAATGACGGCGGCCGCCAGGAAGGGAAGTTCGAAAATTCCCAGGCCGCGCCGTTCGATCTTCCCAAGGATTGCGGGATGGCCGCGAGCGATCAGCCGTCCGCCGCGATGTTCGAGGCCGATGCGATCATCGCCAATGAGTCTTGCAAAAAAGCCGGCGTTTGTCGCCGCGGCGATCAAGGCCAAGGCCAAGCTGCTCTTGCCGGCGCCGGAGGCGCCGCGGATCAGCACGCCGACCTCCTTGATCGCAACCGCGCTGGCATGAACAAAGATTTGGTCCTGGCCTTGCGAGGGGCCTGCGCCGGGCGTTTCTTGCGTCGCGCGCGGGTTCATCGCGCTTTGGGCAACCAGAGCACGAAGCGCGCGCCGAGCACCGCATCCTCGGCCTCCTCGCCAATCCGGCAAATCCGATTGAGCGCAAAAATGCGCCCGCCATGCGCCTCGATAATCTGGCGCGAAATTGAAAGCCCGAGACCCGAGTTTTGGCCGAAGCCCTGACTGGGCCTGTCAGTATAGAAACGTTCGAAAATGCGTTCGAAGGCGTCGGCGGGGATGCCAGGGCCGTCATCGTCGACAACGACCTCGAACCCGTCGTGCAAATCCCCATTCGGGGCGCTGGTCTTGGCGGGCCGCAAATGCACGCGGACATTGCCGCCGGGGTTCGAAAACGATCTGGCGTTGTCAATGAGGTTGATGAAAACCTGGCCAAGGCGCGAATCGTGGCCGAGAACCCGGAAGGCTTGCTTGCGGGTTTCCTCGAGAGCCGCGCCGGCGATCGACAAGGTGACGCGCACCTCATTCGAATCATTCGCCTGATTGGCCATGGAGACGACCGCGGCGAGGACAAGTTCGAGATCGACCGGATCCATGTCCGCCCGAGCCAATTCGGCGTCGAGCCGCGATGCATCCGAAATGTCGCTGATCAGCCGGTCGAGGCGGCGAACGTCATGCTCGATAATGGACAAAAGCCGATCCCGCGATTCCTGTTTGCGGGCGATGGGCAGGGTCTCGACCGCGCTCCGCAAGGAAGTGAGCGGGTTTTTCAATTCATGGGCGACATCCGCCGCAAATCTCTCGATCGCCTCGATGCGATCATAGAGCGCCTTGGTCATGTCGCGCAGGGCGCCGGAAAGATGGCCGATTTCATCCGAGCGCTCCGTGAAATCGGGGATTTCCCGGCGCGCTTTGGTGCCGCGCTGGACTCGTTCGGCCGCCTCCGCGAGGCGCCGGATCGGTTCCGCGATGGTCCCGGCGATAAACAGCGAAAGGAGGAACATGATCACGGAGGAAACGAGAAAAATGCGGACGACCGCCCAGCGCTCGGAGGCGATGATCGCGTCTATGTCGCCGCCTTGCGTCGACAGGAGAAGCGCGCCGCGGACGACGCGAAAACGTTGGATCGGGGCGGCGACGGAAACGATGGTCTCGCCCTGGGCGTTGACGCGGACGATCGATTGCTCGCCGCCGCTCAGGGCGCGGGCCACCTCGGGATAGCCTTTGCCGTTGTCGACGCCGATATCCTCATAAAGGGGCAGGTCGGAGCGGCCGAAAAGCCCCTTCGCTTTCGTCCAGATCTTGTCGATGAATGTTTCGGCGTCGCTGGGCGATGCCGACGGCAGGTCGTAGCGCAGGATGTTCGAGCGGCTCGAGAGCGAGCGCGAATCAAGCAGCAAATAGCCGTCGCGGTCGTAAATCCGCGCCCGCGTGCGGGTTGGCGACGCCAGCCGGTGCAGCACCGGTCCGACGCGTTCGGGATTGATCGAGAACTCGAGCGAGGGCACCGTTTCATCGGCGAGCCCATAGCTTTCCCCTGGCGCTAGCTGGAGCAGCTTTTCGGGATCGATGGTGATCGAATCGGTTTCGACAGTGGCCGAGGCCGCGACCGCCGCGGCGATGATCTCGCCTTGGGTTTGGAGGCTCTGCACCCGCGCATCGATCAGGCCGTCGCGGAATTGATTGAGATAGAGAAAGCCGACCAGGAGCGCGACGAGGCCGCCGAGGTTCAAGACCACGATCCGACGGGTCAGCGAAGAGGAGAAGCGCGAACTGATCGCGCGCATCAAGCCGCGCAGGCGCACAGCGAAGCTTCGCCGCATCCGCTTGGCGCG
This sequence comes from Methylocapsa aurea, assembly GCF_000746085.1. Classification (GTDB taxonomy): domain Bacteria; phylum Pseudomonadota; class Alphaproteobacteria; order Rhizobiales; family Beijerinckiaceae; genus Methylocapsa; species Methylocapsa aurea. Next base: position 34,968 of record NZ_JQKO01000010.1, read on the forward strand.
CCGGGCGGCGCCGGACGGGCGATCGAAGGCGAGTTCCTCGCGCGCTTCAAAAGTCATTGATCCGCAAGCCCTGAGTGAAGCTGAAGATCTTACTCCTTAAAACGATAACCGACGCCATAAAGCGTCTCGATCATCTCGAACTCGTCGTCGACCGCTTTAAACTTCTTACGTAAGCGCTTGATATGACTGTCGATCGTGCGGTCGTCGACATAGACTTGGTCATCATAGGCCGCGTCCATAAGGGCGTTGCGGCTCTTGACCACGCCGGGCCGCGTGGCCAAGGCCTGCAGGATTAAGAATTCAGTAACCGTGAGCGTGACTGGATCATTCTTCCAGTTGCACGCATGCCGCTCCGGGTCCATTTTCAGAAGCCCGCGTTCGAGGATCTTCGCGTCCGATTCTTTTTGCGTCGCGGCGTCCTTGGGGATCGCCCGGCGCAAAATGGCCTTGACGCGCTCGACGAGAAGCCGTTGCGAGAAGGGCTTGCGGATGAAATCGTCGGCGCCCATCTTGAGTCCGAACAATTCATCGATTTCTTCGTCCTTGGACGTCAGGAAAATTACCGGGAGATCGGATTTTTGCCGGAGCCGCCGAAGCAATTCCATGCCGTCCATGCGCGGCATCTTGATGTCGAATATGGCGAGGTCGGGCGGGTCGGCCTTCAAGCCGTCGAGCGCCGTGGAGCCGTCGGTATAGGTCTGGACGCGATAGCCTTCCCCTTCGAGGGCTATCGATACTGAGGCGAGGATATTGCGGTCGTCATCGACCAGGGCAATCATAGGCATGAACGGTCCTAACTTCGAAATCGAGCGCCCATTGGACTTTTGCATGAACCTTCCGCAGATGCGGAAGTCTCTACGCTCTTCTAGCCATTTGCGGCGGCGCGATACTCGGCGAATCAAGGCGGCCGGGACGCAACGCGCGGCGCACTCGTAAATTCAGCGACCTTCTGGGACAACAATAAGAAGGCGCCAGTTATTCCCTATAAAGGCCAAAGACCAGAAAATCACCTCTTAACTTGGTCGCCTCTATGCCGAGCGCGGATTTGACAATCGCATCCGTCGAGTAAATCTGCCGCTCTGCTTTAGTCAGAGCCATCAACGTCAGCTACGCATGACAGGAGAAATGAGCGCTTAAATGAGGCGGTGTTAGGGCGCCCGTCGCCGACGCGGCCTTTTCTGGACAATTTGGTTAGCGAATCCCACCGCCAAGTCTCTGCCGCAGATGCACATAGTCGAAGAGATCGCTCAGCATGAAGTGACGGTTCTCGGCGACGCGCATGTGGGCGACGGTAATCTCATCGCCAGCGAGATAGCGATGCGCTGTGGTCCGGAACGGTTCGGGCAAACTCAGATTAAAAGGCGATGGTTGGGCCAGCAAACGGCAAAGCTGGTCGAACAGAAACCGAAACCGTTCGTCTTCAGGCTCCAGATAGGCGGATCCGAAGTCTTTGCCGTAACGGTTGAAGAGATCCATGTAATCGTCAAGTTCTGGCGGGCGCACCATATCGCCTTTGGTTGCGGTCCTTCTCAGCTTGACTTCGCCATCTGAGCTGTTCAGGCGCGACGCGGATCAACGCAACGCCGGTCGAGGAGTCCGGTTGGGGCCTGCGGTTTAGCGCTATTGCGCGATCGGCGCCAGCAACTTTGTTTCCGATTGAGTTTTGCGGAAGGAGGCGAAGCAACGGCCAGCTTGTCCCTTCCGGAGCAATTGTCGAGACCTTGGCGCAGTCAAGCGCGGCTGTCAGCTGGGAACGACGCGCTCTACGACTTTGCGATAGAGATGCCAGCTCGCATGCGCCAGGATCGGCGCCACATAGGCGAGGCCGATGAACAACAGCGAGAAGCCGATCGCCAGGGACGCGGCGATGATCAGTCCCCAAAGCGCCATCGTGGCGGGGTTCGCCAACACCGCTTTGATCGAGGTCTTGACGGCTACGGCCAAGCCCACGTCGTGGTCGAGGAGCATTGGGAACGAGACGACGCTGATGCTGAGCACAATCGCGGCGAAGACCAAGCCGATGGCGTTGCCCAGAAGGATCAGGGTCCATCCTTGAGAGGTGGTGACAATGTCCTTCAGGAATTGCGCAAGGGACGCCGGCGCCGCGCGCCCAAAAACCCACCCGTAAAGCGCCTCTGCCGTCAGTCGCCAGCCGATGAAGATCATCAACAGCACCACGCCCAAAGCCAAAATCGCTGGAATGGACCGGGAGCGGCCGATGTCGAAAGCGTTTGTCCAGGAAACATCAAGGCCAAGCTCCCGCCGCCGGCTGACCTCGTAGAAGCCGACCGCGACGAAGGGGCCAATCAGGGCAAACCCCGCCATCACCGGAAACAGCAGCGGCAGGCCGTTCTCGAGAAGGTAAAGGCATAGCATCGGATAGATGACGCCCAGGAAAATCACGGTTGACGGCATCGCCAGGAGATCGTCGAGGACGGCGAAATCATTGAACCCCTTGAGCAGGGCGTCTTTGAGGTCTTCCGGTCCGATTCTGCGCACTATTGCTTCGGCGGGAGACTGATCTGGACCGGCGATCACATGGAAAGTCGACATGAGCCTTCCTCCTGCATCAGACGGAGCCGCTGTCTAGAGCGCTTTCAGTTTCGGCGGACTCAGAAAGCCGCTCTAGGTCTTTGTTTTGTCGCATTTTCTTAGCGCGAACCGGTATTTACTTCGCTCGAAAATGCTCCAACTCTTTGAATCAGAGCGATTCCTGTTCGATCAGATAATTCCATCTGATCGGGAAGCGCCGTAGTGGCGCCCGCGATGTCAATTGAACAAAATTAACGCATGAAAGGTTCCCATTAGCGAAGAGACAAAGGACCGAGGCGAGACCCGCTTTGGTTCGCCAATGAAAACATGCATCCAATCCTTGAGTCCGCATCATTTTTTCGGACGCGCGGCGCCGGAGTTCGGTCAATGATGCTTGGCGGCCGCATGGATTGCATTTGCCCTGATCGGTCTATGCTTTTAACAGCGCTTCGAGAGTCTCGATCCGATCCGCCTCGCACGGCGGTTTGTCCCACCGAATGCGCGCGATCCGGGGAAACCGCATGGCGACGCCGGATTTGTGGCGGCTCGATCGGTTCAGGCCTTCGAAAGCGACCTCAAGGACGAGGCCCTGCGCCGGCTCATGCGCGACCTCGCGCACGGGGCCGAACCGATTGATCGTATTGGCGCGGACATAGCGATCGAGCTCGGCGAGTTCGGCGTCGGTAAAGCCGAAATAGGCCTTGCCGACCGGGACCAGATCGTCCTCGCGCCAGACGCCGAACGTATAATCCGAATAAAGTGAAGAGCGCTTGCCATGGCCGCGCTGGGCGTACATGAGCACGGCGTCGACCGTGAAAGGATCGCGCTTCCACTTGTACCAGAGACCTTTCGGGCGGCCTGGGATATAGAGGGAGTCGGCGCGTTTCAGCATCAGGCCTTCGATCGCCTCGGCGTCGGCGCCGGCGCCGAAACGGCGTGGGTCGCGGCGGGCGTCGGCGAGATCGAGCCAGGATCGAAACGCCACCAGCGGGGACAGATCGAGGCGCGGGCCGACCCCCGCCTCGATAAAGCCCGCGAGCCGGGCGCGGCGCTGGACAAAGGGAAGGGGACGCAGGTCCAAGCCATCGTGCCGCAGCAGGTCATAGGCGCGAATATGGGCGGGATAGTCGGCGAGCAGTTTCGCCGAGACCGATTTGCGGTTGAGCCTTTGCTGCAGGACGGAGAAGGCCTCCACGCATCCTTGGCGTAGGATCAAGAGCTCGCCATCGAGCGCGAATTCGCGGCAAGGGACTTGCGCCAGATGATCCATGAGATCAGGAAATGCGGCGGACAGGTCTTCGCCATTGCGCGAGAAAAGCCGCGCGACCTTGCGCCCATTGGCCGCCCGCCCGACGACCGCCTGCACCCTTACGCCATCCCATTTCCATTCGGCAAGAAACTCGGAAGGGGCGAGCGCGTCGAAATCCTTGGCCTCGATGGCATGGGCGAGCATCGCCGGACAAAATGGCGCGGGGTCCGACGAGGCGGGTTTTGCCTCGCGCCCCTCCATCCAGGCGAAAAGGTCGAGATAAGGGGGCGCCAGCCCATGCCAGACCTCTTCGATCTGATCGGCGCTCATGCCGCCGAGATCGGCCACGGCGGTTTTGGCGAGGCGAGCCGAGACGCCGATCCGCAGCGAACCGGTGATGAGTTTGAGCAGCGCCCATCGTCCGGTCTCGTCGAGGGCGTCGAGCCAGTCGCTCAGTTTTCGCGGCAGATCCTGCTTTCCGGCAGTCGCAAGCGCCGCGACCACCTCGGAGAGCAGGAGCGGCGCGCCATTGCCGCTCGCCGGGCGGTCCGCATCGTCGGGCGCCGGCCAAAGCAGGGCGACGGTCTCCGCCAGATCGCCGACAAAATCATAGGAGAGGCCAAAAAGGACCGGATCGACCCGCGCCGCGATGAGCGCGCGTATAAGCCCCGGCTTGGCGAATTTGAATGAAAGCGCGCCCGTCAGAGCGGCGAGCGCATAGCCGCGTTCGGGATCGGGCGTCGCGCGGAGAAATTCAGTCATCAGCCGCAGCTTATTGGCGCGGGAGAGCTCGAAAGCGAGGCGATCGAGAAAGGCGGCGAAACCGTTCAATCGCCCTCCGCCGCGGCGTGCATAGGTTCGTCCTCCTCGCCATGAGCGCGAATATGCAGAGGCTCCGCCAAAAGGCCTTGGCCGCGCGCCCAATGCGTCAGCGCGTCGGCCTCGCCATGAGTTACCAGAAGCTTTTCACAGCCAGTCTCGCGGATGGTGGCGAGGAGGCCATTCCAGTCCGCGTGATCGGAAATGACAAGCGGCAACTCCACGCCGCGCTGCTTGGCCCTGGCGCGCACGCGCATCCAGCCGGAGGCGAAAGCGGCGAGGGGATCAGGAAAGCCGCGCGACCAAGGGTCTTGCAAGGCCCCTGGCGGACAGATGACGATCTCGCCGCGCAGTTTGGCGCGATCGGCCCCCGAGACTTTACGGATTTCGCCAAAACCGACGCCCTCGCTCGCATAAAACTCGGTGAGTCTTTCCATCGCTCCATGGAGGTAGATCGGGCGATCATAGCCGGCCGCGCGAAGCAGCGCCATGACCCGCTGCGCCTTGCCGAGCGCGTAGGCGCCGACGAGATGCGCCCGCTCTGGGAAAATCTTGAGGGAGGCGAGAAGCTTTTCGATTTCCGCGCTGGTTCGCGAATGCCGGAAGATCGGAAGGCCGAAGGTCGCCTCGGTGATGAAGACGTCGCAACGGATCGGCTTGAAACCGGCGCAGGTCGGGTCGGGCTCGCGTTTATAATCGCCGGAGACGACGAGCGTGCGGCCCTTGAGCGCGAGGCGGATTTGGGCGGAGCCTAGGACATGTCCGGCGGGGTGAAAACCGACCTCGACCGGGCCAAGCATCAGCTTTTCGCCAAGACCCGCCGCCTGCGCGGATCCGGCGAAGCCCGGACCATATCGGATCGCCATAAGGGCTAGCGTTTCGCGCGTGGCGAGGACTTTGGCGTGACCGGGCCGGGCGTGATCGGAATGCGCGTGGGTGACAAGCGCGCGGGAGACGGGACGCGGAGGGTCGATGAAAAAATCGCCCGCGGCGCAGTAAAGGCCAGCGGGCGTAAGAGAGAGAATGTCAATCGCCGCCATGTTTTCCGCGGGCGCTAATTCCGCGGGCAAAACTTCCACTCCTGTGGCCGCGCCCTCTGCCGCCATCAGCTCCGCCGCTGTCCTTTCCGCTGTAATTCCTACCGTCTATGTCTTGGAAAACATCGGACGGAGGCGTCGCCGCGTCGGCAGCGCGGAGGAGCAGCCTAATCCGCGCAAATCAGGCCGCGCGTGACATAGACCCGGCCGTCAGGTCCGACCATGCGCGTTACTCTGACGCAATCCTCGTCCTCGCCCTGAGCGGCGCGGCCAAGTTGAAGCGCGGGACCTTTGGCCAATGGCGTAAGCGTGGGCGAATAGGCCGTCCGATGTTCGATGACCTGACCAGCCGCGTCGAAAACCTTGCTCTTGGGCGTAATGGTCAACGGAGCCGCGAATACCGCCGCACCCAGGCAAGAGACGGCGATGCCCGCCATGGTCAATTTCAAGGCCTGAATTTGGACAGATTTGCGCGACTTGATCATAACTAAACTCCCTTCGCCGGGCACGCTCGCCATCGATACGAAGATCTGCTGAAATCGAAACTGGTGCTGTGCGGCAACACACAACCCCCAAACGCGCGGCAATCCCAAAAGGTTGCGTGGGTCCAGAAAAAAATTAAGAAAAATAAAAAGCCCCGATCAAACACCGGGGCTTTTGACGAATGCGGTTCATATTCGCTTAATGGCGGGCGCGTTCGGTCAATAGCAGACTCGCACCGGCCGATAACCGACGAAATTTCCCCAGCCGTCATAGGCCGGCTGGTTCTGCATGTAGCATCCGCCATAGGCCGGCGCATAGCCGCCATAAGGATAGGCGGCTCCAGCGACGGCGCCAAGCGCCAAGCCGCCAAGAATGCCGGCCGCGACCGGAGCGCCCCAGTTATAGCCGCCGCCGTACCAGCGTCCGCCGCGCCAATATCCGCCGCCGCCATGCCAGCCGCCGTGTCCGCCATGCCAGCCGCCATATCCGCCATGCCGTCCGCCGTGCCAACCCTGCGCCTGAGACGGCGTCGCGGCGACGGTGACGGCGAGCCCGAGGGCCAATGCCGTAAACGCCGCTGCGGCTTTTTTCCCAATGCTGGTCATCGTAAATCTCCCTTGACGCTGCGGCGCTGAGCCTCATGAAGAAGTCTCATGGCGGCTCATGAATTAGCCGCCTGAATAACCCCGCGCTTCCGCAGATAATTGGAGCGATCAGCCTGAACCTGCAATGAACGGCAAAGCCACAATTTGGTTCAATCCAGGAAAGAAATGGAAAATCTCCCTCGAATCGGCGCTGGCGCGGCCAGGGACCTGGGCTCGCCGGCTCTGCGCTCCTCCGGCGATCTCGTCGTCGACCGCCGCTTTCTCTATGCGGAGGATTGCGCGGCCGCAGGCGATCACGCCGCCGCCGCCGAGCTGCTGGAGCAAACGCTCGGACTTGCGCCGCATTGGGCGCCGCTCTGGCTCGCCTTGGCCGTGGCGCAGGAAAAATTGGGCCGTCTCGATCAAGCCGGGACGGCTTTCGCTCAGGCGGCGGCGCTGGACCCCGTGGGAGAACTTGGCGCCGAACTCCATCTCGCGCGGCTTGGCGCCGCGGCGACGCCCATGGCCGCGCCGGAAAGCTATGTCCGCGGCCTGTTCGACCAATATGCGGACCGCTTCGAGGCGCATCTGGTCGGAAAGTTGGCTTATCGCGCGCCGGCTCTCCTCGCCGCCGCGCTGGAGCGATTGGGCGCGACGCATTTCTCGCATGTGATCGACCTTGGCTGCGGGACCGGCCTTTGCGGCGCGGCTTTTCGCGCCATGAGCTTGCGTCTCACCGGCGTCGATTTGTCGCCGCGCATGATTTCGGCGGCGCGCGGCAAGGCAGTTTACGACAGGCTGGAGACCGGCGAGATCGCCGGTTTTCTCCTGCGCGAGCCGGCGGCAAGCGTAAGCCTCGTCTTGGCCGCCGACGTGCTGGTTTATGTCGGCGATCTCGCGGCGATCTGCGCCGGCGCCGCGCGGGCGCTGGAGCCGGGGGGCTTCTTCGCCTTCACGCTGCAACGCGTTGCGGATGGCGATTACGAAATCGGCTCCGACATGCGCTATCGCCATGGCGAAGCCTATGTGAGGGCGGTCACTAGCGCGGCCGGATTGAAAATCGTGGTCCTAGAGGCGGTGTCGATGCGCAAGGACGCCGGCGTGGATGCGCCGGGGCTGGTTGTCGTCGCCGCTCGCGGGTAAACTCCGTCTCGTGCGAATTCACTCAGCTGGCTCCGGCTTTGCGCTTCCGCCGCGTTTTTCGGCCTGGTTCGCGACGCGGGGCTGGAGCGCGCGGCCTCACCAGCTCGATCTCCTGCGCTGCGTCCGCGCCGGAACGAGCGCGCTTCTCATCGCGCCGACGGGCGCGGGCAAGACGCTCGCTGGATTCCTGCCAACCCTTGTCGATCTCGAACATCCGCCGAACCGGCGCGCGCTCCACACCCTCTATATCTCGCCTTTGAAGGCGCTGGCGGTGGACGTGAAGCGCAATCTCGAGACGCCGATCGCACAAATGGGTCTGGAGCTGCGGGTCGAGACGCGAACTGGAGATACGCCGGCCTCGAAGCGGGCGCGTCAGCGCCGCGATCCGCCCGACATCCTGCTGACGACGCCGGAACAGCTCGCCCTTCTCGTCGCAAGCGCCGATGCGCGGCATCTCTTCGCCTCGCTGCGTCACGTGGTTTTCGATGAATTGCATGCGATCGCCGGCTCGAAGCGGGGCGATCTCTTGAGCCTTGGCTTCGCCAGATTGCGGCAAATTGCTCCCGGCCTGACTGCAATCGGCCTTTCGGCGACGGTGCGCGATCCCGATGAATTGCGCCGCTGGCTGGCGCCGCAGGGGAGGCCGGGCGCCGCCGCGGCGCTCATCCTCGCCGAGCCCGGCGCGCCGGCCGAGCTTTCGATTTTGGAGACGAAGGAGGATCTTCCCTGGGCCGGGCATAGCGCCCGCCATGCCTTGGGCGCCGTCTACGCCAAGATCAAAGCGGCGCGGTTGACGCTGGTTTTCGTCAATACGCGGGCCCAGGCGGAATTCATCTTCCAGGAGCTCTGGCGGCGCAATGACGATGGGCTGGCGATCGCGCTGCATCATGGCTCGCTCGACGTCGCCCAGCGCCGCCGCGTCGAGGAGGCCATGGCGTCGGGCGGATTGAAGGCCGTCGTCTGCACCTCGACGCTCGATCTTGGCGTCGATTGGGGGGATGTCGATCTCGTCATCAATATTGGCGCGCCCAAAGGAGCGAGCCGCCTCGCGCAGCGGATCGGGCGCGCCAATCATCGCCTCGACGAACCGTCCCGGGCGATTCTCGCGCCCGCCAATCGGTTCGAAATGCTCGAATGCCGCGCCGCCGTCGACGCCGCGCGGGAAGGGGCGCAGGATACATCCGAGGCGCGGGCAGGGGCGCTCGACGTCCTCTGCCAGCATATTCTTGGAATGGCTTGCGCCGAGCCATTCGACCCCGACGCCCTATTTGCCGAGGTCGCATCAGCGGCGCCCTACGCACAGCTCACGCGGGAAAATTTCGAGGCGGCGCTCAACTTTGCCGCCACGGGCGGCTATGCGCTGAAAACCTATGAGCGCTTCGCCAAGATCAAACGCATGAAAGATGGCCGCTGGCGGGTCGCCAATGGACGGGTCGCGCAATCCTACCGGATGAACATCGGGACGATCGTCGAGGCCGATATGCTGAAAGTCCGCCTCGTGCGCGGCGGCGCCAATCCCGCGACGGGCGTCTCCCCGCGCCCTCTCGGGCGCGGCGGCAGGGTGGTTGGCCAAATCGAGGACAGCTTCATCGAAATGCTGGCGCCGAAGGACACTTTCTTGTTCGGCGGCGAAATTTTGGCGCTCCAGGGCATAGTCGAAAACGAGGCCTTGGTGACGCGAACCCATGCCGAGACGCCGAAAATTCCCTCCTACGCCGGCGGCAAGTTTCCGCTATCGACCTATCTCGCGATGCGGGTGCGCCGGCTCCTGGCCGATCCGCGCGAATGGAGCGCCTTGCCGGAGGAGGTCGCGCATTGGCTGGAGCTGCAAAAGCAGCGTTCGGCGCTTCCAGGCGAGGACAATCTTCTCGTCGAGACCTTTCCGCGCGGGGAGAGATTTTATCTTGCGCTCTATCCTTTTGAGGGAAGGCTGGCCCATACGACGCTCGGCATGCTCCTGACCCGCCGGATGGAGCGGGCCGGGCTGAAGCCGCTCGGCTTTGTCGCCAATGATTACGCGCTTTGCGTCTGGTCCATGACCGATATCGGCGCGCTTTGCGCCAAGCGGCTCCTGCGCCTCGACGATCTTCTCGGCGAGGACATGCTTGGCGACGATCTCGAGGAATGGCTGCTCGACTCAAGCCTGATGAAGCGGACCTTTCGCAATTGTGCGATTATTTCAGGGTTGATCGAACGCAATTTTCCGGGGCGGGAAAAATCCGGGCGCCAGGTGCGGATTTCGACCGACCTCATCTATAATGTTCTGCTCCGGCACGAGCCGGACCATATTCTTCTGCGGGCCGCGCGAGCGGATGCGGCGACCGGCCTTCTCGACATCGAGCGCCTGGCCCAGATGCTGTCCCGCGTGCAGGGGAAAATCCTGCATGTGGCGCTCGATCGCGTCTCGCCCCTCGCGACGCCGGTCATGCTCGAAATCGGCCGCGAATCGGTCTATGGCGAAGCGCAGGACGCAATTCTCGCGGAAGCGGCTGAAACGCTTGTGGAGGAAGTGATGGCGGAGCCAGCGATCGGGGCAAGCCGCGGGCGCGCGAAGGGCGCCCCCTGACAATGTTCGGCGCTGCGCCCAAGCTTTCCCGGCCGCCCTCGATGCTGCGCGTGGCCGACGCGGATTTCATCGCCGATCCGGCAGGGGCGCTGTTCTGGCCGGAGGAACGGCTTCTCATCGTCGCCGACCTTCACTTCGAGAAAGGTTCGGCCTTCGCCGCGCGGGGCGCCTTTCTGCCTCCCTATGATACCGCCGCGACGCTCAAGGCGCTGGCCCGGCTTATCGGCGCCTATCAACCGCGGCGCGTTGTAGCGCTCGGCGATTCATTTCATGATTCCCTCGCCGGCGAACGCCTCCATCCGCAAGATCGGGCCATGATCGGCTCCTTGCAGCAAGGGCGCGAATGGATCTGGATCGCCGGCAATCATGACCGGGATCTGCCCGGGGGACTGGAGGGCGATGCGCAAGAGGAGCTGGCGATCGGCGCGGTCATCTTCCGGCATGAACCGCGCGCGGGATCTTCGCTGGGCGAGATCGCAGGGCATCTTCATCCCGTCGCCAAGGTCGCCGGCCGGGCGGGGTCGGTCCGGCGCCGCTGTTTCGTCAGCGGTGGCGGGCGCTGCGTCATGCCCGCGTTTGGCGCATATGCCGGAGGCCTCAACCTTTGCGACCCGGCGTTCGAGCCATTGTTTGGCGGGCGCGACCGGCTCGCCCATGTGATGGGCCGCGACGAGGTCTACGCGGTGCCGCATCGGCGCTGCGCTCCCGATTGAGCCGCCTGCGAACGATCCGCGCTTACCGCGGATCAGGACACTCAATCTCCTTTTAACGTCAGTCCCGTTCTACTTGATGGCCTGCGCGATTTTTGCGTATCCGCTCTAATCCATTGAATCTGAGCGATTCCTTCCCGATCAGATGATTTCATCTGATCGGGAAGCGTTCTAAAGCCCGGACACCTTCGGCCTGACCGCATTCGGCGTAGCGGGAGACCCCGCGGCATTCACGCCGGCTTGAGCAGAGTCGGGTTCGTTCGCCGCTTGAATAGCAGGAAGCGGCCGGAACGCTTCGGCGGAGGTCTTGGCGGCGGCAAGATCGGCGGCGGCAAGTTTGGCGCCGACATCGTCGCGTTTGCGGATGGCTTCGGCGTCGCCATCGGCCGCGACAATCGCAAACCATGCATAGGAGCGGGCGAGGTCTTGCGGAACGCCGAGGCCGCGCGAAAACAGAACCGCGAGGTTGAACTGGCTGTCGCGCACTCCGAATTCGGCGGCCTTGCCGAACCAGAAGGCGGCGGTCTGGTAATCCGGCCGTCCGTTCGCGCCGTCGGCGGCGAGGACGCCGAGATTATGCATCGCCCGCGTGTTGCCCTGTTCCGCCGCCGCCCGATATAAAATCTCCGCCTGCGCGAGATCGCGCGCAACGCCGAGTCCCTTTTCATAAAGGACCGCAAGCCGGTATTGAGCGGCCGCAAATCCCTGCTGCGCTGCCCTCTCATACCATCGGGCGGCCTGTTGCAGGTCGCGCGGCCGCTCGCGGCCTTCAGCAAACCGAAGCGCCAGCTCGAATTGCGCCGCCGCATCGCCCGCTTCGGCGCTGTCGCGCGGATCTTCGCTTGCCGCCGTCGGTTGGCGCGCCGCCGGCGCCTGGGGAGGGTAGGGGGCGGCCGCCGCAACCGTCGCCGGAGAATTTGGAGGCGAGGAAGTTGCCAGCATGGGATTTGTTGACGAAGCGCCCGCTAGGTTGGCTGCTGCGGCGTCCCGGCGCGCGGCGTCGCTGCGGCCCAAGGCGCCTGCGACGATAGGCGCGCTGCCCGCAATGGCTTTCCGCGCCGGAGTCGCGTCGCCGGAGGGCGCAGCGCCGCTTATCGGCGCCAGCGCTTGCGGCGGTTCCAGTCCGAAAGGATCGAGCAGGCCGGGAATGGCGTTTTGCGCGATCGGCGACCTCGCCGCGCTGGCGATTGGCGGATCATTCGCCGGAGCCTTGCTTTCAGGCCCGGGCGCTGTGTCGCCGCGCACGAGGCCTTTGCCCAATAGCTTCAAGAAAGCGGGCGCGATGTCGTTGGCTGGCCTATCCGCAAGCGTTCTCGCCACGGCATAGACGCCAATGGCGAGAAACAATGCGGTCAGGCTCAAAAGAAGAGGCCGCTTGTGCGCGCGGTAAAAGCGGCGCGTTTGCCGCAGCAGGCCATGGTCTGTTTCGGCTGCGCCCTCGACGGCAGGATCTTGGAGCGGGTTGGTCGCTTCGGACGCCGCCATCTGAGCCGCTTGCGCCGCGCGGCGCGCGGCGGCGATGAAATCGGCGCGGCCGCCGCCGTTGCCATCAAGGCCATGGGCGAGCGTTGCGCCCGCGCGCGGCTCGCTTTTCTGACGCCGCCGCTGCGGAAGTCCGCTGCCGGGCTCAATCAAATAGTCGGCGGCCTCGGCAATCCTGACGCCATGCGCTGGAGCATTCCCGGTCGAAAACGCCTCGGCAGCCGCAACGCCATCGCGCCCGGGGGCTCCGGTCGCGGCAGGGTCTCCCTGTTTAAGGGCGCCGGCTCTGGCGGCATCGGTTTGGGAGAAGTTATCTCGCCGGGGCGCAAAGATCGGCGCAAGACCAGGCCCTAGCAGCGGGCCGAGATGGCTGGGACGCATCTCGCCGAGATCGGTCTCGAGTTTGGCGAGGCGATCGGCGACTTTTCCGACGGTTTCCTGGACTGCGGTCAACGTCAGATGGATGCGCCTGTCGGCTTCTTCCTGCGAGGCGCGAAGCTCGGCGATCTCGCGCGCGACAGCCGGCTCGTGATCGACGCTGTTTGCGCGCCGGTCGCCTCCATGCGCTCCGGTCTCGGCCGCGCGGTCGCCCGCGGCAGTTCGCGCAGCTTCAGCGGCTTCGCAAGCGGTGCGCCGGGTCTCCTCGATCTGGGCGAACAGGGCGGCGATCGATTGTTCGAGCGCGGTCAGCGAAGCGAAGCCCTTATCGGCGCGGTCGAGCCGTTCGACGACCTTTGCCATCTCGCGCTCCAGCGCTTCGACGGCCAAATTCATCGGATTTCGCTCGCGTCCAGCGCCCATTTTTTCGGCGAGGGAGCCGACCAGTTCCTTGAGTGCGCCGGTCTCGTTCGAGGCCGCGGTCAATCCGGCCTCGAACCGAGCGGTGAGTTGCCGCTGGGTGGCCTCGATATGGCGCGAAAGCGCATCGAACTGGCTTGGGTCGTTCGTCCTTGCGATCGCTTCCTCGGCCTTGCTTGTCAAGGCATTGAGTCTGGCTTCGAGCGCCTGCAGCGCGGCAGCGCGGGCCGGATCCTTGAGCAGGGTCAGGATTTCATTGGTCACTTCGCCAAAACTCTCGCGGCCCTGGTCCGGGCCCCCGCGGCTTTGGCTTCCTAAACTCTCGGCGAGTTTCGCGACCTGTCGTTCGATCTTGTCGGTTGGCGAGGGCCGCGCCGCCAACGCGGCCAACGACTCGCGAATTTCTTCCGTCTGTCTCTGCATGCGCGTGAAGGCGGCGGGATCGATGCCGGGTTTGCCCAGATCGTTGAGCCTTTCACTGAGCGCCTTGATTTCGCGCTCCATTCGCTCGATTGGCGAAGGCTGATCGATTCTTGCGATGGAAGCCTGAAAGTCGCGGGCGAGGCGATCGAATCGCTCCGGCGAATTAGGGCGGGTATCTTCATCGCGCAGGGTTTCGACGCGCGCGTTCAATGCGCTGATCGCTGTTTCGAGAGCGGCGACGGCATTCGGCGGCAGCGCATCCTGGGCATCTTCCCGCACATGCTCGACTTCGGCGTCGCGAACCCCCTCACTCCTGTGCGGGGGCAGATGCGTGGCGCCACGGCACATATTGTCGAGCTTTCTGGCCAGTTCGGCAATATGATTTTGCGTGTCAATTAAGACCGGCGCATCGCTCGGCCGCCGGACAGGGTTCGCGCCCGTCGCGCCTTGCGCGGCCGAATTGAGGCGGGAAAGGAGACCGGACCTGAACGGAAAAGACGCCTCTTTGGACGTTGTGAGTACCGGGTCTTGGCCCGGTGCGCCGGCCGGCGCGGCGGCCGCTTCCGCTACCGAGATGTCCGCCGCAAAGGCGCCCGGCGGATTGGAGCTAGGCTTCATGGCCGGCCCGCGGCGGCGCGCGACGGCCTGAAGCCGAGCTTCGAGCTCTTTCAACGCGCTTTTAAGCGCCGCGTCGTCAGGATCGCTTCGCTCGCGCAGACGGATCTCCAATTCGTCCAACCTGCGGGACAGGTTGGCGAAAGATTCCCATTCGGCGTCCCGCCTAGCCTCGCTATTGTTGGCGGCGGCGGTTCCCTCAGTTTCGGCGCAGCCTGCCGAGCACTGCTTCAAGGCGGCGATGGCGCTCAAAAGCAGCGCGGTTTCATCGGCGGCGTCGCGCGCTTGGGCGCGTGCTTGAGGAAGGTCGCCTTGGGCAATATCGACGCTTGCTCGACGCATTCTGGCATCTTCCGCGGGCGCCGCGGCGGCGCGCTTTGTTCCTTCCGTGCGGCTCATGCGGGCAGCATCGTCAATGAGCCTGTGCTGGTCAAACGGCGCGGGATGGCGACGTCCGGCGCAATGGCGCGGCAGTGGTTGGCCCCGGCGCCGATCACATGCTCGGCCCGCTGTCCAACAGCCCGTTCGGCCTGGACCTCGCGAAGTTTTTCCATGCTTGCCGACCGCGCCACTTTCCTCGACTTCCGTGCTGCTTCTCGAACATTGCCGCCGGCCTCTATCAGGCTTTTGACGCTTTCAGCGATTGCCTTGTTCATGATCCTGTCCGGTCCGGCCGCCTCCCTATGCTCTTGCGCCTCTGCATCAAGGCGGCTCCAGAGCGGGGGGAAACGTCACTCGCCGAATCGGGCCAAGCCATCTTGGCGCGCCATCGCTGAGACATTCGAAGCCCCCGGTAAACAATGCGTTAAGCGTGGCCCGCCGCAACTCAGACCGACTGGCCATGCAGGTTGTATTTCCATTTATACACTTTTTAGTTGCAATGTCTCGCGGATTTCCCTAAATTTTTTCGGTCGAGGTTAAATTTGGAATCGGAGGGTGATTGGGCATGGACACCAACCCAGCGCATGAAAAGGATTATCATTCACAGGACAGTTTGGCGCGGGCCCAACCCAAGCACGAGCCGCGCTCGCGAGCCGCGCGATCGCGCGGCTCGGACATGAATGATGGCGAGGCGCAAACGCCCAAATCGCAGGAGCGCCGGAGCACGATTCGGGAGATGGCGAGCGACTTCGGCGTCAGCATCCGAACGCTTCGATTCTACGAGGACCGCGGCCTTCTGCATCCCCGGCGGGTGGGCACGGCGCGCCAATATGGCCCGCGCGATAGGCTTTATCTCAAGATGATTCTCAAAGGGAAACAGTTAGGTTTCACCTTGTCCGAGATCCACGACATCTTGGCCAATCGCGTAGATGTGTTGAATCCGCAGCGCAATTTGCTGGACCCGGACCTGAACGATATGGATTTTGAGGTATTGAACCTGGAAATGGGTCTGCCTCCCGAGCAGATCCTCGCCCAGATCAGCCATCTCGAACGCCAACGCAAGGAACTCGATGAGGCAATCATTGCCTTGCGCAATGCGCATCGGCGCCTTCTTGAATCGCCGTGTCGCGCAGCTGCATCATGACCTTCGCCCGCCTCAAAGCGATTGTGCGCTGAGGCGGATGTTTTCCAGCTCCTGGCCTGAGATCGGGCTGGGAGAATCCGTCCAGCGAAACAAAGCCAGGCGCGCGCGCAATTGCGCCGTGCGACCAAAAGAGCTGAGCCCTTTCTCAGTCCTTCGGATCTGAAAGCGTCTGCCAGTCGGACTGAGGCGTTGTGGCGCCCTTGGACCTTTCGGACACGGACCTAGAGCGCTTCCCGATCGGATGGACTCATCTAATTGAAAATGAGCCGCTCAAAATCAAAGGGTTAGAGTATGTTCTGATCGAAAAAGTCGATCGACTTTTTCGATCAGAACATACTCTAACGCGCCCAAACGCGACTCGCTGCCGGTTTGGAATCTTGATCTTTGGACGCGCCGGAGCGGTTGGTGGGTTCCGACTCGGCGCATGTTCAAAGACTTTGCGCTTCCGACGTCGTGCCGCCGAGTCGGCGTCTCAAGCGTTGGGAGAATACGCGGGGCAGGGCGGAAAACCGAGCCAGATCGCTGCATCGGCGCGCCGCCTTCGCTATGCAAATAGGAACCGGAATCTTGCCGAGTGAGGGAATTGCCCATATGTAACCTACTGCGAGCCTAAAGCTCTCGCCGGGTGGATTGCCCTTTTCGCCAAGGCCCACGCTCCAACACTAGTGCCGGGAAGGCGTTCGATGCCGAGCTACAAGGCGCCCGTCGAAGAGGCATTGTTCCTCTTGCACGACGTTTTCGATATCGGCCGCTATAATAATTTGTCAGGATTCGCCGAATCGACGCCCGATCTCGTCGAAGCGATTCTTTCGGAAGCCGCGAAATTATCGGAAGGCGTCTTCCAACCCCTGAATCAGGTTGGCGATCGCGTCGGCTGCATTCGCCACAACAGCGGCGAGGTTACGACGCCGCCGGGATTTAAGGAGGCCTATCACGCTTTCGTCGAAGGCGGTTGGGTCGGACTTTCCGTCGATCCTGAGTTCGGCGGCCAAGGATTGCCTTACGCATTCGCGGTTATCGTGAATGAATTCGCCAGTTCGGCCAATATGGCGCTCGCGATGTATCCGGGCCTCAGCCAGGGCGCGCTGGCCGCTCTGCTGACGCATGGGTCGGACGCGCAGAAGAAGATGTTCGCGCCAAAGCTGATCAGCGGCGCCTGGTCCGGCACGATGAACCTTACCGAATCGCATTGCGGCACCGATCTTGGCCTGTTGAAGACCAAGGCGGTTCCCGATGGCGATGGGTCCTATGCGATATTCGGTGAGAAAATCTTCATCTCGGCCGGCGAACATGACCTAGCCGAAAATATCATTCACCTCGTTCTCGCCCGGATCGAGGGCGCGTTGCCTGGCGTCAAAGGCATCTCGCTCTTTGTCGTTCCGAAATTCCTGATCGAGCCGGATGGTTCGCTGGGGGCTCGCAACAAGGTCGCCTGCGGTTCGATCGAGCACAAGATGGGCATTCACGGCAATTCCACTTGCGTCATGAATTACGACGGCGCCAAGGGCTGGCTGGTCGGCGAGCCGCACAGGGGCCTGAATGCGATGTTCGTCATGATGAACGAGGCCCGTCTCGGCGTCGCGATTCAAGGTCTTGCGATCTCCGAGGTCGCCTATCAGAACGCGGTCGCCTATGCGAAGGATCGCTTGCAGGGCCGCTCGCTGACCGGGCCAAAATACGCCGACAGACCGGCCGATCCGATCATCGTCCACCCGGATGTGCGGCGCAATCTGATGGATATCCGCGCCTTCAACGAAGCGGCGCGCGCGCTGGTTATCTGGACGGCGCTGCGCAGCGACGTCGCGCATCGATCCCGCGACCAGGCCGCGCTCACGGCGGCGGCCGATAGTTTGGGGCTGCTCACCCCTGTCTTGAAGGGCGTGCTCACCGATCTTGGCTTCGAAAACGCGGTCAAGGCGCAGCAGATCTTTGGCGGCCACGGCTATATCGCCGAATGGGGCATGGAGCAATTCGTCCGCGACGCCCGCATCGCCATGATCTATGAGGGCGCCAACGGGATCCAGGCGCTCGACCTCGTCGGCCGCAAGCTGGCCAAGGACGGCGGCCGGGCGATCATGAGTTTCTTCGCCGAAATCAAGTCCTTCATCAAGGACAACGAGGCGGACGCCGCGCTGGAGCCCTATCTCTTGGGCTTGAAGCAAGGCGCCGGCGATCTCGAACAGGCGACCATGTGGTTCATGCAGAACGCCATGGCCAAGCCCGACAATGCAGGCGCCGGCTCCTATGACTATATGCATCTCTTCGGATTGGTTGCACTGGGCTTCATGTGGGCGCAGATCGCCAAGGCGGCGATCGCCAAGCGCGCCGAGGGGGCTGGCGACCCTGCCGCGATGGAAGACAAATTGCTGACCGGCAAATATTTCATGGAGCGCATCATGCCGGAAACCGGCGCCTGCCTCGCCCGCATCCGCTCCGGCGCCGATGCGATGATGGCGCTGCCGGCGGAGCGGTTCTAGAGTGATTCCTTTTCGATCAGATGAATCTATCTGATCGGGAAACGCTCTAGAGTTGCTTTCTGATTCCGCGGAAACGGACAGCGCTCTAGTCCATTTTCCGCCGTCGCGATCGCGTCGGCGGATCGAGCGGCGCCTGGGAGTGAACATGGCTGAAGCCTTTATTTACGATCATGTCCGCACCCCGCGCGGGCGCGGCAAGTCGGACGGAGCCTTGCACGAGGTCTCGAGCCTTGGGCTCGCGACGACGGTTCTTCGCGCCATCAAGGACCGCGGCGATCTTGATACGGCTCTGGTCGACGATGTCATTCTCGGCTGCGTCGATCCGGTCGGCGAGGCGGGCGGCGACATAGCGCGCGCGGCGGCGCTCACGGCCGATTACGGCGACCATGTGCCGGGCGTCCAGATCAATCGCTTCTGCGCCTCTGGGCTCGACGCGGTCAATTTCGCCGCGGCGCAGGTCATGGCCGGACAACATGAATTGACGATCGGCGGCGGCGTAGAATCGATGAGCCGGGTCGGCCTTGGCGCTTCGGGCGGGGCTTGGCCGGTGGACCCCGCCATCGCGATCAAATCCTATTTCATGCCGCAAGGCGTCTCCGCCGATCTCATCGCGACGAAATACGGGTTCTCCCGCGACGACGTCGATGCTTACGCGGTTCTTTCGCAGCAGCGCGCGGCGGCGGCCTGGAGCAAGGGATATTTCACACAGTCGCTGGCGCCGGTGCGCGACGTCAACGGCGTTACGCTGCTTGATCGCGACGAACATATGCGGCCGTCGACCGACATGCAGTCGCTCGCGGCGCTCAAGCCGGCCTTTGCGATGATGGGCGAGCAAGGCGGTTTCGACGCGGTGGCGATCGACGCGCATCCAGACATAGAGCGCGTCGTCCATGTTCACCATGCGGGCAACTC
Organism: Methylocapsa aurea; assembly: GCF_000746085.1. Taxonomy (GTDB): domain Bacteria; phylum Pseudomonadota; class Alphaproteobacteria; order Rhizobiales; family Beijerinckiaceae; genus Methylocapsa; species Methylocapsa aurea. Next base: position 54,323 of record NZ_JQKO01000010.1, read on the forward strand.
CTCGGGCATCGTCGATGGCGCGGGCGCCGTTCTCGTCGGCTCGGCCGAGGCTGGGCGCTCCATCGAAAAAAAGCCGCGCGCGAAAATTAGGGCCTTCGCCAATATCGGCTCGGAGCCGGCGATGATGCTCACCGGCCCGGTCGACGTTACGAAAAAGGTTTTAGCCCGCGCGGGAATGAATATCGGCGATATCGACCTCTTCGAGGTCAACGAAGCCTTCGCCTCGGTTGTTCTGCGCTACCTCCAGGCCTTCGATCTCGATGTCGAAAAGCTCAACGTCAATGGCGGCGCGATCGCGATGGGCCATCCACTCGGCGCGACTGGGGCTATGCTGCTTGGCACTGCGCTCGACGAACTCGAACGCAGCGGAAAGACGACGGCGCTCATCACCTTATGCATTGGCGCCGGCATGGGCACGGCGACCATCATCGAACGAGTATAGGGCCGTCGATTCGCGTCTGACAATCTAAGGCTGTCTTGGGACAGCGCGGGGAGAAGCCCATGAACCTCATCAATTTCCGCTTCGAGCTTGATGCTGACGGCATAGCCCTGCTCACCTGGGACATGGCGGGGCGCTCGATGAATGTCATCACCCCGCAGGTCATCGACGAACTCGAACAGGTCATCGACCATGTCGGCGCCGAAGCCGCGATCACGGGATGCGTCATCACGTCGGGCAAGCAGACTTTTTCGGGCGGCGCCGATTTGTCCATGCTCGGGGCTGCGGCGGCGGATTATCAAACGGCGCGGCAGGAAAAAGGCGAGGAGGAAGCTGCAAGACTCTTTTTCGAATCGGCGCGCCGCCTTTCGCTCGTTTATCGCAAGCTCGAGACCTGCGGCAAGCCATTCGCGGCGGCGATCAATGGAGTCTGCCTTGGCGGCGCATTCGAACTTGCGCTCGCGTGCCATTACCGCGTCGTTGCCGACGACGACAAAGCCCGCGTCGGCCTGCCCGAAATCAAGGTCGGCCTGTTTCCCGGCGCCGGCGGCACCCAGCGCGTCGCCCGCCTGATGCACACCGGCGATGCGCTGCAAATGCTGTTCAAGGGCGAGCAGATTCGCCCCAAAGCAGCTAAGACCATGAACCTCGTGCATGACGTCGCGCCTTTGGGCGAAATCGTCGGCAAGGCCAAGGCCTGGATCGCGGCCGGCGGCAAGGGCGTCGCGCCTTGGGACGAAAATACGTTTAAGCTGCCCTCCGGCAAAGTGTTTTCGCCGGCGGGCATGATGGTGTGGCCGGCCGCCAATGCGATCTATCGGCGCGAGACGCATGACAATTACCCGGCGGCCAAGGCGATTTTGCACGCTGTCTATGAAGGCCTGCAACTGCCGATGGATCTGGCGCTGCGGGTCGAGGCGCGCTGGTTCGCCAAAATCCTGCGCTCGCCCGAAGCCGCCGCGATGATCCGCACTTTGTTCGTTTCCATGGGGGAACTGAACAAAGGCGCGCGGCGGCCGGCTCACGTCTCGCCCGCCGCCATAAAACGCGTTGGAATCCTGGGCGCCGGTTTCATGGGCGCGGGAATCGCCTATGTGACGGCGGGGGCCGGAATGGAGGGGGTTCTGATCGACCGCGATCAAGCCTCGGCCGATAAAGGCAAGGCGTTTTGCGACCAGCTGATTTCATCGCAGGTGCTCAAAGGCCGCGCCAAGGGCGCGGATAAGGAGGCGCTCCTTGGCCGGATCAAGACATCCGCCGACTACAATGATCTGGCCGGCGCTGAGCTTGTGATCGAGGCGGTTTTCGAGGATCGCACGGTCAAGGCCGAGGCGACCCGGAAGGCCCGCGCGGCGATCGGTCCAGACGCCATCTTTGCCTCGAACACCTCGACTCTGCCGATAGGCTCGCTTGCCGAAGCCGACTCCGCGCCGGAAAACTTCATCGGGGTGCATTTTTTCTCGCCGGTTGAGAAAATGCTGCTCGTCGAAGTGATCCTTGGAGCGAAAACCGGGGACCGCGCGCTCGCGACTGCTTTGGATTACGTTCGCGCGATCAAGAAGACCCCGATTGTCGTCAATGACGCACGCGGGTTTTTTGCCAATCGCTGCGTCGGGAATTACATTCGCGAAGGCCATCTCATGCTGCTGGAGGGCGCGCCTCCAGCGATGATCGAGAATATCGCCAAAATGGCGGGGATGCCGGTCGGGCCGCTCGCCCTCAACGATGAAGTTGGGCTCGATCTCGCGCTCAAGATCCTGGAGGCGACGAAACAGGACCTCGGCGGAGCCGCCATTGATCTTAACCAGGAGCGACTGCTTAAGGGACTGGTTGTCGAGCATGGCCGTCTTGGCCGCAAGAATGGCAAGGGCTTTTATGATTATCCGAGCCAGGGCGCCAAATCCCTATGGCCGGGCCTCGCCGCGCTTCAGCCGACCAAATGCGATCCGGATGCGATCGACATCGCCGAGTTCAAGCACCGCTTCCTCGTGGTCCAGGCGCTGGAAGCAGCGCGCGCGATCGAGGAGGGAGTCGTAACCGACCCGCGCGAGGCGGACGTCGGCTCGATCATCGGGTTCGGCTTCGCGCCATTTACCGGGGGAGTCCTGAGCTATATCGACGGGATGGGGGCGGCCAATTTCGTCGTGCTATGCGACAGGCTGCGGCAAACCTATGGGGAGCGTTTCTCTCCGCCGCAGATTCTCATCGACATGGCGAAAGCGCACGAAACCTTTTACGGGCGCTTCCTCGATGAGGCGCGTCGCGTCGCATGAAACAGGAGTCGCTCGGATTCCAAAAAGGGTGGAGCATGTTCTTGTGAGACATCGGATGTATCCGATGTCTTAATATTGTATCGGAACAAGCTCTGGCGCGCGTGCTGCGTTTTTTAATATTTCGCCAAGACTGGCGGGGCCGATGGCGAGAACCAATCGAACTTATAATTCAATCCTACTCGCCCGACATGATACATGGTGCGCGTCAGGAATTGGACGCTCGTCGTGCTGCTTGTGTTGAAGACCATGGTGCGGGCATTGATGAACTCGTACAAATATTCGGCCTTGATGGTCACGTTATTAGACAATCCATATTCGAGCCCAATGCCGACCACGCCGACATGGGGAGCGATGCCCGTGCGGGTCACAGTGGTCGACGCCGAGGAGAAATATGGATCGCTGGTGGCGGCGGTGTAATAGGTATTGGTCGTTCCATAGGTCAGGCCGGCCGTGAAATAGGGCAGGAAACGGCCAAATGCATAGCCCACGCGGCCACGCAGAGTTCCGAAATTGAGGAATTTTGAGCCGAATGAGGCGGCGCCAACCGCGCCGCCGGGCAACGGCGATGAGACCGTGCTATGCCCTCTGATGCTAGACCAGTCGTTGTCGATTTCGACGCCGAGGACGACATTGGTGAGCGGCAATTGAAAGATGTCGGACTGAATTTGGTAATTGAATCCAGCCTGGACGCCGATGATTCCGCCAACGGCGGTAATGCCGCTTCGGCCTTCGAAATAGCTGGGAGCGTTAACGGCAAAAGGAAAAGCGAAATGGTCGACGCCAAAGCCGGCGTTGGCGCCGAGATAGAAGCCGGTCCAGGTGAATGCAGGAACCGGCGCGGGCAAGACCGGCGGCGGCATTCTGCTCGGAAGATCGGCGGCGTAGGCCGACCCGGCGGCGGTTGCGAGAGCCGCGATCGAGAAGAGCCGCGCGGCCGCGATCTGGCTCCAAGACTTGCGCTTCTTGGACTGTTTGAGGATGGTGCGAATTTCCACGGGCAAGCGCTCCTGCTCAAATAACGGCTTTCCAGTGGATCAAAGCCTTTCCAACGATAATCGGCAAGGTCAGCTCGGCCCGGGCAAAGGAAATAAGACGCCCTGTTGCCAAAGAGCCACGCGGGCGGGTTTGGCTGATCTTAAGAAAGTTGCGGAGCTCTTGGATAAGATCAGGCGTCGAAACAAAGAGTTGGAGAGCAGGTCCGATGTCGCTTGCCAGACATTGCGCTCTACCATTGCATTCAGCGCAATTAGAGCGCTTTCCGGCCGAATGGAATCATTCGGTCGAAAAGAAATCGCTCCAAATTCAAAAGCTTGAGCATATTCTTGTCGCTCAGATTGATTCAACCTGAGCGGAATATGCTCTAGACGCGGAAAGCGGCTCTTGCACTTTGGCGCGCCGCCCTCTCAACGCTAACTGACGTCGGTCTCGCCCGAATATGCTTGGCGAATCGGCGAGCAGGGCGATCGCAGCTCTTAACGGACGCAGCGCACTTTCAGGCGGCGCGGCGGACGGCGAATTGGCCGGTCTTGCGATAGCGGTAGAGGTAGGAGGGCGTGAAGGCTTCAAAGGATTCGGGCGTTATGCCGAGACCATCCAGGGTGCGCCTCTCGGCGATGGCTTGCCGCGAAACGACGTTGTCGGTCTGCAAAAGTTCGACCTGATCGGGGCTGATCGTCAGGAGCTCAGGAAAGAGGCCTAGCGAGGCCTTCTTTGCGAACTCGGTCACTCCGCCGATGAGTTTCGCCTGTTCGAAGGAAATCGGAGCGAGCCAACGTTTGCGCTCGGTGATCTCAAGAATGAATTCGATGATTCGCCGGAGCGTGGCGATGTCCGGCCCGCCCAATTCATAGGTCGCGCCGGCAGTGGCCTTGCCCTCCACCGCTAGCGCGATCGCCGTCGCGACATCGCCGACGAAGACCGGCTGAAGCTTGGTCTCGCCGCCGCCGATCAAGGGAAGCGCGGGCATGAAACGCGCCATCGCGGCGAACCGATTGAAGAATTCGTCCTCTGGGCCAAATACGACCGATGGACGCATGATGATTGCGTCGGGGCGGACGGCCCGCGCCGTCTGCTCGCCCAAAGCCTTTGTGCGCGCATAGAGGGAGGAATGCTCCAGATTGGCTCCGAGCGCCGACATTTGCACGAAAACGCCCGCCCCGGCCTGCTGCGCCGCCTTGGCGACCGTTTGCGCCCCTATATTGTGAACTGCGTCAAAATTCTGCGCGCCGGCTTCGCTCAGCAAGCCGACAAGATTGACGACGGCGTCCGCGCGGCGAACGGCGCGCGCGACGGAATCGGGATAGCGCAAATTGGCCTGAACCGCGTTGATCTGACCGACTTTACCTGACGGCTGAAGATGAAATGCGAGGTCCGGGCGGCGCGAGGCGACCAGCACGCGCCAGCCGCGCTGCGCCAAAGCGCGGACCACATGCCGGCCGATAAAGCCAGATCCGCCGAATACCGTCACGAGCCGGCCTGTTTTCACCAATGCGTCCGCCATTGTCGCTTGTCCCGGATACAGAGATATTCTTGCGCCTTCCGCCGCCAGCGCCGTTCTTCCCGAGCGCTCGTATTAGGCAACGGAATCGCCACTGTATAGACCAAACGCGCTGCGAAACGATGTCATTTCGGCGAGCGCCCAGCTTTTTAGCGAAATCACCCGGCCGGCCGGTCGCCTTCTTGGCCTAAGGGGGCTTGGCGGGAGGAGATGGGTTGGGCGCGTCAAACGGCGCGGGCCGGAGGCCGCCTCCTTTTCGGGCTTTTTCTCGCTTCGTCATTGACAAAGGAGAAGGGCGGCACGTATCAGAGCGCGTTGCCCTGGTGGCGGAATTGGTAGACGCGCTGGTTTCAGGTACCAGTGGTGAAAGCCGTGGAGGTTCGAGTCCTCTCCTGGGCACCATACCTGAACATTCATTTCGGCGGCCGCATCTTTGGATCAACCTGGGCGCGCCATTGCGCTTTTGATTGGCCGAAAGGGCTGGAAGTGGGAGCCTCCCTTGGAGAGGGCAAGGCTTCCGATCCCACCTGAAATCAAGCGTCCGATCAGTTAAATCGACAATGGCTTCGATGTTCCGGCGCGATTTTGCTTCGGCTTGACGATCTTTCCCTAAGTTGGCGGCTCGAACCCCGAGTTGGCGGTTCGAACCCCGGCGCGGCCCTTGCTTAAGTTCACGGGGGGTGGTAGGCGCGCCCAATGATCTCTCTTCCGCCTTTATCTCTCTCCTTCGCCAAAGCAGTCGCCGGATGCGCGCGATGACCATCCGGCTCCATAAGGGCGATCTGCCCGACGGCGCCGATTTCGGCGATAGCGTCGCGATCGACACCGAGACCCTCGGGCTCGTGCCGCATCGCGACCGGCTCTGCGTCGTGCAACTGTCGCGCGGCGATGGAACCGCCGATGTCGTCCAGATCGCGGTCGGGCAGGAGCGGGCGCCCAATATCGAGCGGCTCTTGGCCGATCCCAACGTCGCCAAGCTGTTTCACTTCGCCCGTTTCGATATTGCGGTCCTGTACAAGGCCTTTGGGGTCATGACGGCGCCGATTTATTGCACCAAGATCGCTTCGAAGCTCGCCCGGACCTATACCGACCGGCATGGCTTGAAGGATCTGGCCCGAGAGCTTCTTGGCGTCGAGCTCTCGAAACAGCAGCAATCCTCGGATTGGGGGAGCGCGACCTTGTCGGAGGCCCAACTCGCCTACGCCGCTTCGGACGTCCTCCATCTTCATGCCCTGCGCGCCCGCCTCGATGCGATGCTGAAGCGCGAGCATCGCTTCGAGATCGCCGAAGCCTGTTTCGGTTTTCTGCCCGCCCGCGCCCGCCTCGACCTTATGGGATGGGCAGATGCGGACATATTCTCGCACCAATAGGCGCGGCGAAAATGGGGCCGGCCTTGACTTCGCCTTTCTTGCTTGCTGTTTGAGCGGAATGTTCCGCACTTTGCGTCCTTTGCGGCGCCCGGTCGGCTCTCTTTGTCTCGAAACGAGCTTTTCGAATGACGAAAGTCTTGGACGGCGCGGATCGGCGGGCTGGCGGTTCTAGCGGGGGGCCAGCTCCCGCTATTGGCGTCGATCCCCGCGGCGACGATCCTGGCCGCGAGCCAAGCCGCGCGCGGCCGAGCGAGCGGCTCGACTTTGGGCAATCGCCGTGGCGGGGGGCCTTCAAGGCGGCGGGCCGGCATTCGGCGCGGGTGCGTTTTCTACGCCGCGCAACCTTCGCCGGCTCCGCCATCGTCATTACGCTGATCCTCGGCGTCGCTCTATTCGATCCGTTTCGACGGTTGCCGGCCAATATATCCATCGGCCAAGTCACGCTGGACGGCACCAAAATCACCGTGGACAGTCCGAAAATCACCGGCGTGCAAAAGGATGGCCGTCCTTTTGAGGTCAAGGCGCGCTCCGGCCTCCAGGACACGACGACGCCCGATGTCGTGGAGCTCCTCGACATCGACGCCAAGATCGGAGCGGCGGACGCCTCGACGGTGCAAGTGACGGCGTCGCACGGCCTTTATGACGGCGTGGGCGACACGATGGCGCTGCAAGGCGACGTCCGCATCTGGAACGATGCGGGCTATGACATCAGAGCGAAAACCGCGAAGATGGATTTCAAGACCGGCGTGCTCGGATCCGACCAGCCGGTGAATGTCATTCTAAACGCCGGGACCATCGCCGCGAACCGGATGGACATTCGGGACAATGGCGGCAAGGTGTCGTTTGAGGGCGATGTCAAATCGATGATCCATGCCGCTTCGGCCGAGACGCAAGCCGCGCCCGAGACGGTGGATCCGCGGAGATGATCCTCGCCCGGCGGATTGTTCGGCTCCCGCTTTGCCTAGCCCTCGCGATCTTCGCCGGCCTGGCCTTGGGACTTTCGAGCGCGCCCGCGCTGGCGCAAAAGGGGCGTTCGGGCGCCATCCTGCCAGGCGGCAACTCCAAGGAGCCGGTCAATATCGACGCCGCCAAACTGGACTATTTCGACAAGGAGCAAAAGCTGGTCTACAGCGGCAATGTCGTCGCGACCCAGGGCGAAGCCAAGCTCAAGGCCGCCGTGCTGGTTATTTTCCTGACGCCGAAAGAGGCGGGCGAAGCCGCGGGGGCTCCCTCGTCCTCGAGCCAATTGCGGCGCATGGAGGCGGTCGGACCGGTCACGGTCATTTCAAAGGACCAAATCGGCACCGGCGACAGCGGCATTTACGAAAAATCCGAAAACAAGGTTTACCTTATCGGCAATGTAACCTTGACCCAGGGCGCCAATGTCACCAAAGGCGACAAATTGGTCTATGACTTGAACACAAATCAGGCGGCGGTGACCGGCCGGGTCAGGAGCATGTTCCTTCCCAGCGGCGGAGGCGATGACGCCAGCCGGAAAAAGCCTGCGAAAACGCCGTGACGGCTGGCGCGGTCTTCACGGAGGCTTGACGGCGGTCGGCTGCGCGCGTGGGAAAATATCTTAGACCGTTCGGCGGTTGTATGGCAAAAGCCTAACCTGTTGCTTTGACTTCGCGAGGGCGCCTTGCGGCGATCGGGCCCGCTTTCCTGCAGGAAGGAGCGCTCCGCAGCGGCGCAAAGAGCTCCCCAGCGACGTTTCAACAAAGGACCATTCCGCTTTGAGTGCGCGCGCGACCCTTTTCCCTCCCGCGGTCATGTCATGGCTGCGCGGCTTTCTCCGGCGCGGCGCGAGGCGGCGGATGGCGGGAGTCGCCGGATATGGCGATTGGCTGATCGAGGAGGATTCCACCGCGGAGCTGCCCAATTGGGAGGAGCCGGCGCAGACCACGCCGCAGCGCCGGGTGAGGTCCGCCGAGGATATGCAGCCAGGCGCGAGCGGCGGCGCGCAGCCGCAAAGCGCGGAAGGAATTCTCGCGGTTCGTCATTTGCGCAAGGCCTATAAGGCGCGCCGCGTCGTTGAAGATGTGAGCATGGTGGTGCGCCGCGGCGAGGCGGTCGGCCTCCTCGGCCCGAATGGGGCGGGCAAGACGACGCTTTTCTATATGATCACCGGACTGGTGCGGCCGGACGATGGCGCGATCGAGCTTGATGGCCATGACGTGACGCGGCTGCCGATGTACCGGCGGGCGCGCCTTGGGATCGGCTATCTGCCCCAGGAAGCCTCAATTTTCAGAGGCCTCAGCGTCGAGGACAATATCCGGGCGGTGCTGGAAATCACCCAGCCGGATAAGCGCAAGCGCGGCGACGAACTCGAGGCCTTGCTCGAAGAATTTGCGATCACCGCCCTGCGCAAATCTCCTGCGGTCGCACTCTCCGGCGGCGAGCGGCGGCGCTGCGAGATCGCCCGCGCCCTGGCGAGCCGCCCCTCCTTCATGCTCCTCGACGAGCCTTTTGCAGGCATCGACCCCATTTCGATCGGCGATATTCAGCTTCTTGTCCAACATTTGAAACGGCGCGGCATCGGCGTGTTGATCACCGACCATAATGTGCGCGAAACCCTACATCTTATTGATCGCGCCTACATTATCCATGGGGGCCGGGTGCTGACCGAAGGGTCTCCGGCTGACATTGTCGCCGATCCCGATGTGCGCCGCTTCTATCTCGGCGAAGACTTCCAGCTCTGATCCAGGCCGCCCAAGAGGGGCCCGGCGACGCTGAAGCGCGGCGCCCAAAAAGCGCTCAAGCCGCGCCAAAGCGACGCGAACTGGCGCGGATCAAAAATTTCTTTTTTGCATCCGCGCGGCAAAAATAAAGTTGCATCCGGCGCCAACACCTGCACAATTAGTGCTAGAAGCAAGAAACGGGCCGTCACTGGCTGTCTCACCTTGTCCTGGCGCGGTTCAGAGTTGATGAAAAATCATGGCGCTTAGCACGAAGCTCATTATGCGTCAGGGCCAGTCCCTGGTGATGACCCCGCAGCTCTTGCAGGCCATCAAGCTTTTGCAATTTTCCAATATGGAGTTGACGGCCTTCGTTCAGGAAGAGCTCGAACGCAATCCTTTGCTCGAGCGCGCCGAGGATGCGCCGGATCCGCATGAGCCAGCCGTCGGGGCCGGCGTCGATGGCGCTTCGGATAGGGCCGAGGCGCCCGCCAGCCAGGATTTCAACGAAGCCACTGAGGCCGATTGGAGCGGCGAGTCCTTTGCAACCGACCGCGGCGCCTTGGAGTCGAGCCTTGGCACCGAATTGTCGAACGCTTTCGATGATGATCGGGCGCCGACTCCGGGCGAGCACGCCGAGACCTTCGAGGTCTCAGGGCTCTCGGCGACCTCCTGGTCGGGCTCGTCCGGCGGCGCCGGCGATGGCGAGGCCGCCAATCTTGAAGCCTATGTGGCGGCGCAAACCAATCTCAAGGATCATCTGGCGACCCAATTGGCGCTCGCGATCAAGGATCCGGTCGATCGCATCATTGGCCAGGTGGTGATCGATTCTATCGACGATGCGGGATATTTCACCGGTTCGCTGGAGGAAATAGCAGCCCGCCTCCATGCGGCGATCGAGCGGGTCGAACGCGTTCTGACGCTCATTCAAGGATTCGATCCTTCCGGGGTCGGCGCCCGCGATCTCGCCGAATGTCTCGCCATCCAATTGCGCGAGCGCGACAGGTTTGATCCGGCGATGAAGGCGCTCGTCGCCAATCTCGGCCTTCTGGCGAAACGCGATTATTCCGCCCTGCGCAAAATCTGCCAGGTCGACGAAGAAGACATTATCGACATGCTGGGCGAGATCCGGCGGCTCGATCCCAAGCCCGGCAGGGCCTTTGGCGGCGGCTCGATCCAGCCGCTCGTGCCCGATGTCATCGTGCAGGGCCTGCCGGACGGTTCATGGCACGTCGAACTCAACACCGAGGTTCTGCCGCGCGTGCTCGTCAATCATTCCTATGCGACGCGGGTCACGAAGGGCAAAGCCAATGAGGCGGACAGGGCCTTCATGTCGACCTGCCTGCAGACCGCCAATTGGCTGACCAAGAGCCTTGAGCAAAGGGCGCGCACGATCCTCAAGGTCTCCAGCGAAATCGTGCGCCAGCAGGACGCCTTTTTCGCCCGCGGCGTCGAGCATCTGCGCCCGCTCAACCTGAAGACGATCGCCGAGGCGATCGGCATGCATGAATCGACGGTGTCGCGCGTCACCTCGAACAAATATATGGCGACGCCGCGCGGCCTATTCGAGCTTAAGTATTTTTTCACGGCCTCGATCGCCTCGCATGATGGCGGCGACGCGCATTCGGCCGAATCGGTGCGGTTCCGGATCAAGCAGATGATCGATCAGGAGAGCCCGAAGGAAATTCTGTCCGATGACGCGATTGTCGCTAGGCTGAAGACGGTCAATATCGACATCGCCCGGCGCACCGTCGCCAAATATCGCGAAAGCCTGAAAATTCCATCGTCCGTGGAGCGGCGGCGCGAAAAAGCTTAGAGCATTGCCGCGCGGATGCAGTTTCGCGCGAAAAAAGCTCTAGGCCATTTTCGAGCGAAGTGGATACCGGTTCGCGTTATGAAAATGCGACCAAACTAAAGACCTAGAGCTGCTTTCTGATTCCGCCGAAACCGAAAGCGCTAGACGCCCGCCGCCTGCTTCTTCACGATTTCGCGCTTGATCGCGAGGGCGCCGGTGGACAGTTCCGCGTCTTTCGCCTTGACCAGAAAAGCGTCGAGGCCGCCGCGATGCTCGACCGAGCGCAGGGCCGCCGCGGCAACGCGAAAGCGCAGCTTGCGCTGCAGCACGTCAGAGATCAGCGTCACATTGCAGAGGTTCGGCAGGAACCGCGTCCGCGTCTTGTGGTTCGAATGGCTGACCAGATTGCCGGTCTGCACGGCTTTCCCGGTCAATTCGCAGCGGCGGGACATGGTATTCCTCTTCGGTTCGGCCCATTCGATGGGCCCCAAGAAAATCGTTTGCGCTCGACCAAGCCATCGCCAGCTCGCCGGAGGCATCTACCATCATGCAAAATGGGAGGCCTGCGTCATAGTTGAGGGCGCGCGCCGCGTCAAGACCAACGGCGCGCTTCCCTGGAAGTCGGGGCCGAGATGGAGGCCAGATTTTAAGGTTAAAACACCTTTAACCGCATCTTGCTAGTTTGCCGCAAATGCGCCGTCGCTGCGCAAGGCTTCTCGTCCGGCGCGGGGGCCGGGACGATAGCGGCGGCGAGTGGATAGATTCCCATGGATGATGCCCATCCGTCGGATCAAATCGATCCACCAGCATTTTGATTTTGTGGGCCGACTTGATCCTGACGCTCGGAAGCCAAGCGTCAGGGTCGGAGCACTAGAGCATTTTCGAGCGAAGTGGATGCCGGTTCGCGTTAAGAAAATGCGTTAATACAAAGATCTAGAGCGCTTTTTGATTCCACGGAATCTGAAAGCGCTCTAGGGCGCTTCCGGTCGGATGGCCTCATCCGATGGAATGGGAAGTCGCTCATGCTCGAGACTGCGGGGTGGGATGCGGACGACCTCCAATTTTACGGCCTTCGATCATATCCCGGAGCCATTGCGCGCCTTCGCGGCGCGGCGCGGCGCGGAACTGGCGGGGCTTGGGCTGCTCGCGGCGACAATCGCCCTCGCCCTGGCCTTGCTGTCGTGGTCGGTTCAAGACCCGAGCTTCAACCACGCGACCGCCGGGCCGGTGCGCAATCTCCTTGGCTCGCCGGGCGCGGTCGTCGCCGATCTCATCATGCAAATGGTTGGGCTCGCCGCGATCGCCTTGTTGACCCCGCTCGGGTTCTGGGCTTTGCGGCTGCTCACCGCGCGGCGGCTCGAAAGGGTCAAGACCCGGCTGGCCCTTTGGATTGGCGGCGGCGCCTTCGCGGCAGGCCTGGCCTCGCTGCTGCCGGTGACTGCAAGATGGCCTTTGCCGACCGGGCTCGGCGGAGTGGTCGGCGACGCCATTCTTGTGGTTCCGACCAAGATTTTCTCCGGCTTCGGAGCTGGAATGCTCCTCGTCGCCGCGATTTTGGCCGGCGGCGCAATCCTCTCGCTGACGGCCTGCGTCGGTTTGCGCGACTTCGCCGAGGCCGGATCGAGCGAGGATGAGGAGGACGAAGAGGAACAGCAGCCGAAGCGGCGCGCGAGGCCGGGGCCGGACGACGAGGATCTTGCCGGGGCGCCGGGCTTTGCGCTGGTTTCGATCGGCGCCTTGATCCATGCGGGCCTCAGCCTCAAGGCCGCGCTGGCTCGGCAAATTGCGCGCTGGCGGGCCCGCTCCGCCCCGCCGCCGGCGCGAGCGCCCTGGCGGATGCCCTCCGCGCCAATTGGCGAGGCCTTCGACCGTCCGCTCGATCTTGCGGTGGAGCCGCTGCTATGGCCGGAGCCCTTGCCGGAGGAGCCGGCTTTCGATGCGAACGCCTATGCGCCGCTCGCGACCCGCGAAGCCGCACGCCCGCAGAATCAGCCCAGCGCAGCCCCGGTCGGCCGGGGCGCCGACCCGGTCCCGCCCCAGGCCCAGACCCGCCGCGTGATCGGTCCGGCGCCGGCGGCGCTGAAGCCGGGGCAACGCGCCCAAAAAGAAGCGCAGCCCTCGCTGCTCGATCGCCTGTCGCGCAATGACTATCTCCTGCCGCCGCTGCACATGTTGGCCGAGGCGAAGAAACTGGCGGCGAACAAGGTGTCCGAGGATGGGCTCAGCCAGAACGCCAGGCTGCTGGAGGGCGTGCTGGAGGATTTCGGCGTCAAGGGCGAGATCATCAATGTCCGTCCCGGTCCGGTTGTGACCCTTTATGAACTCGAGCCCGCGCCCGGCATCAAATCCTCGCGCGTCATCGGCCTTGCCGATGACATCGCCCGCTCGATGTCGGCGATTTCAGCCCGCGTCGCGGTCGTTCAGGGCCGCAACGCCATCGGCATCGAATTGCCGAACCAGCGCCGCGAAACGGTTTACCTCCGCGAATTGCTCGGATCGGAGGATTTCGAGAAAAGCAAGCACAGGCTTGCCATCGCGCTCGGCAAGACGATCGGCGGCGAGCCGATCATCGTCGATCTCGCCCGCATGCCGCATCTTCTCGTCGCCGGCACGACGGGCTCGGGCAAGTCGGTCGCGATCAATACGATGATCTTGTCGCTGCTTTACCGGCTCAAGCCGGAGGAGTGCCGCCTCATCATGGTCGATCCCAAAATGCTGGAATTGTCGGTCTATGACGGCATTCCGCATCTTCTGACGCCGGTCGTCACCGATCCGAAAAAGGCGGTCGTCGCGCTGAAATGGGCGGTCCGCGAAATGGAGGACCGCTACAAGAAAATGTCGAAGCTCGGCGTCCGCAACATCGAAGGCTTCAACGCCCGCGTCATCGAGGCCGCGGCCAAGGGCGAGACGCTGATGCGCACGGTTCAGACCGGCTATGATCGCGAGACCGGCGAGGCCATTTACGAACATGAACCCATGGAGCTTTCGCCGCTGCCTTTCATCGTCGTGATTGTCGACGAAATGGCCGATCTGATGATGGTCGCCGGCAAGGACATCGAAGGCGCGATCCAGCGTCTCGCCCAGATGGCCCGGGCGGCCGGCATCCATCTCATCATGGCGACGCAAAGGCCTTCGGTCGATGTCATCACCGGAACGATCAAGGCGAATTTCCCGACCCGCATTTCGTTTCAGGTCACCTCCAAGATTGACAGCCGCACCATTTTGGGAGAGCAGGGCGCCGAACAGCTGCTTGGCCAGGGCGACATGCTCTACATGGCCGGCGGCGGACGCATTTCGCGCGTGCATGGGCCCTTTGTCGCAGATGGCGAAGTCGAAAAGGTGGTCGCCCATCTGAAAAGCCAAGGCCAGCCGGAATATCTCGAGTCGATCACCAGCGAGGATGACGCCGCCGACGGCGAGGATGGCGAGGCGCCAACGCCCGGCGGCATGGACGCTGAGGAGTCGGGCGATCTCTATGACCGCGCCGTCAATATCGTCCTGCGCGACCGCAAATGCTCGACGAGCTATATTCAGCGCCGCTTGTCGGTCGGCTACAACAAGGCCGCCTCCCTGGTCGAGCGGATGGAGCAGGAAGGCGTGGTCGGCGCCCCCAATCATTCCGGGAAGCGGACCATTCTGGTCGGCGGCGGGATCGATCGGGGCGCATTCGATGTGGCGAGCGAGGGGTGACTCTTTGCGATTTCTGCGCCTCAGCCAAGCGGAAAAGCCGGCTCTTGTTGCGCTGACGCTGGCAAAGAGGGCGGTCTAAGTCTATGAGGGGGACCGCTTTTGCAAAACGCGGCGGGAGCGGCCGTCCCATTGACGCCCTATCAACGATCTAATCGCGAAGGTTCACGCGTGTTTAAGGCGAGCTTCATGACGCTGACGATAAGATTCACTCTGGCGCTCATCTTCGGCTTCGCGGTTGCGGCGCAGGCCGATCCGGCTCCTGCGCCTGCGACTGCTCCGGTCAAGGCAAAGGCAAAGCCAGCTGCGCCCGCCCCGACAAAGCCTTTCGTCCCGATGGACCCGCTCGTCGCCATCCAGAAGGCCAACGCCTATTTCAATGCGGCGACGACGATGATCGGCGATTTCGTCCAGATCGGTCCCGACGGCAAACAGTCGGAAGGCAAGATCTACGTGCAGAGGCCGGGGAGGCTGCGCTTCGAATACGCCCAGCCGGCGACCCTCGAGATCGTCGCCGACGGTCTCTCCGTCGCCGTGCATGACCGCAAGACCGAGACCAAGGATATTTATTTCATCAGTCAGACGCCGCTGAAGTTCCTGCTGAAAGACAATGTCGATCTCAATAAGGATGTAAAGATTGTCGACGTGACGAGCGACCCCAACGCGGTTGTCATTCTGGTTGAGGACAAAGCCACTTTCGGTGGAACCTCGCAAATCAAGCTGACCTTCGAACCCGCGAAGTTCACGCTGACTCAGTGGCTGGTCACCGATCCGCAAGGCTATGAAACGCTGGTTTCGCTATTCAACGTCGACTTGTCGAAACGGCCGGATCCGAACCTGTTCCAGATCACCCAGGAAAGAATATCGAACACAAATAATTGACTTTGGCCGGGGGGCTTCAAAACCGGCAAGGCGGCTTGAATCCGTTTGTCGGGCGCCTATCTCTTCAACATGTGAGCGATGCAACGGGTTGGGCGTATCCCCCCCGTTTCGTTCGATCCGTTGGCGCCGGACCCCTCCCGGCGGTTATTCGCTCCATGGGCGTCCGGTCACAAGCCGGGCGCCCTTCTTTTTGTCTTCAGGACTTATCTCGCGCTTTGGCCTCGCGCCCTTTTTCGTGCCGTTTCGCCGAACATTAGTTGTGCGCTGCCTGCGCTTCGCGCTTGCCGGTGGCGGTCCAGCGTGGTCAATCGCTGACGTCGCTTGGCTGCGGAGTTCGAGATGCGCCTGACGTTCGCCACATGGAATATTAATTCGGTCCGATTGCGCATGAATCTCGTCGCGCGGTTTCTTGGCGAACACGCGCCCGATGTCCTTTGCCTGCAGGAGACAAAGTGCCGCGACGCCGAGTTTCCCCTGGCCGATTTTCACAAGCTGGGCTACGCCCATGTCGCGATCAATGGGCAGAAGGGCTATCATGGCGTGGCCATCGCCTCGAAGCTTCCTTTCGCTGAAATCGACCGGCGGGCGTTTTGTGACAAGGGGGACGCCCGCCACATTGCGGTGATGCTGACGCCGGGCGGTTCCGGCGCGCGTCCCATCACGCTGCATAATTTCTACGTGCCGGCCGGCGGCGACGAACCCGATCCGCTGATCAATCCAAAATTCGCCCATAAGCTCGCCTTTCTCGATGAAATGGAGCTGTGGATGACGACCGACCGGATCGCCGACAAGGATGCGATCATGGTGGGCGATCTCAATATCGCGCCGCTTGAGACCGACGTATGGAGCCACAAGGCCCTGCTTAAGGTCGTCAGCCACACCCCGATCGAAGTCGAGAAGCTTGGCCGCGTGCTCCAGGCCGGACCTTGGGTCGACGCGCTGCGCCACCACGTTCCAAAGGACGAAAAGCTTTACACCTGGTGGAGCTATCGCGCGGCGGATTGGGCCAAGGCGGACAAGGGCCGGCGGCTTGATCATGTCTGGGTCAGCGAGAGTCTGAAGTCGAGCCTCGGGGGCATGCAGGTCTTGCGCGAGAGCCGCGGCTGGGAGCGCCCCTCCGACCACGTCCCGGTCATGGTTCATTTCGATTTATAGAATGGCGGCTTCGAGCGACGCGGACGCCAACCAAGCGCCTTAAGAGCCTCGCCTTTCCGGCGGCTCGGACTCGGACGGGCTGAAGGCGCTCAGGCGAACGGCGTCGAGTTCGCGGGTGAATTGGTCGAGCCGAGCCGCCAGCGATTGGCGCAGCCGCTCGGCGCTGCCCGGAAACTCGTTCAAAACCCGATGGAAAAGTTGCCGTGAGATCCGCAGGACCGTCGAGGGCTCGCGCGCGATCGCCGTCGCTGGCCGCACGGTTTGGGTCAGCAAGGCGGTATCGCCGATCAGCGCGGGAGGCTTCACGATCCGCGCCGTCGCGCCGAGGTCGGACGCATCGAGCGCGATCGAGCCGGAGAGAACCACGAAGCCGCCGGTCGAAGGTTCGTTGCGGCGAAACAGAATATCGCCGGCGCGCAGGATCCGGGTTTCCGCCGAAAAGGCGATCAGCCGCAGGGCGTCGAGTTCGAGCGCCGCGAATGTGGCGTTGCGCTTGAGCTTTCCGATATCATCCTCCAGTCCCATGGCGACGCTTTCCCGGCTCGAACGCAGACATTGCAAGGTTGGAGTTCAAAAGCTTGACGAAATTTGGCTTTCTCAGGAAGGCGCTTCGGCTCCGTCAGGGAACCGCGCGCGGGTCTCGCCGCAGATTCTTCGGGCGACGCCTCATGGAACGAGCTTATAGCCTCCGGCCTCGGTTACAAGAAGCTGGGCCTTGGCCGGGTCGCGTTCGATCTTTTGCCGCAGCCGGTAGATATGCGTCTCCAGCGTATGCGTGGTGACGTTCGAATTATAGCCCCAGACTTCGCGCAGCAGCACATCCCTGGTGACGACGGACTGTCCGGCCCGATAGAGAAAGCGCAGAATGGCGGTTTCCTTTTCGGTCAGGCGAAGCTTGCCGCCAGTCTCGCCGATGAGATGCTTGGCGCTCGGCTGGAAGGTATATTGGCCGATCTTGTACACAGCCTCTTCATTGGTTTCATGCTGGCGCAGATGGGCGCGCATGCGCGCAAGCAGAACCGCGAAGCGGAACGGCTTCGTCACGTAATCATTGGCGCCGGCGTCAAGTCCTTGCACCGTGTCGACGTCCGTATCATGGCCGGTCAGCATGATGATTGGGTTCTTGAAGCCTTCCTCGCGCATGCGCTTGACCGCTTCGCGGCCATCCATGTCGGGCAGTCCGACGTCCATGATGATGAGGTCGGGGGTTTCCTTGCGCGATACGTTGATCGCGCCTTGCGCCGAATCGGCGTGGACGGCGGAGAATTCTTCGTGCAGGGCAAGTTGTTCGGCCAGGGCCGCGCGCAGATCGTCGTCATCGTCGGCGATCAGGATTTTGAGAACCTGGGTCATGGACTTGTCCTTGATGGATTTTGCATCATCGCGCCCCGTCCCGTCATCGCGCCTCGCCCAGCGCCCGCCCGCCTAATGATGGCCAGAAATTCAATCGGCTGGTCGTCACTAATCCGCTTTGCGCCAAGCTGCAGACGCTTCCCGTAAGCTACCAAATTCACTTAGAAAATACTCATTTGAAAAAAAATTCCTTGGAAAAGACTCCTTTGCTTTCTTCGCCGTGGCAAGCATTAAAGCGCGGTCAGCGCGCGACAGCTCGAAAAGCACACAGCAAAAGCATAGGCTCCCATGAAACCGGTTGCAAAAAAAGCTCCCACCCTCAATTCGATGGGAGCCAAGACAATCAAGCGCGGCCTTGGCAAGCTTGTCGCGACGCTGGCTCCAAGGCAGGCGGGCGCGCATAAGCTTCCGCTTGGAAGGTTGCACGCCGGCCCGGTCGTGCTGCGCTGCGCCCTTGGAGGCGGCGGGATCAAGCGCGACAAGCGGGAAGGTGATCACGCCACGCCGGCCGGCGCATTCCGCCTCCTCTCCGGCTTTTACCGCGCCGATGGCGTTTTCCGCAAGGCGGCGCCTTTGCCGATGCGGCCGATCCGGAAAAGCGACGGATGGTGCGACGATCCGACCAGCGGGCTCTACAACCGCCCCGTCGCCGCGCCTTGCCATTGGCGTCATGAGAAACTGTGGCGGCAAGACCATCTCTACGACATTGTCATCGTGCTCGACTACAATATTCGTCCGCGCCGGAAAAATCGCGGCAGCGCCATTTTCCTGCATTGCAGCCGCGCCGATTTTGCGCCGACGGAAGGCTGCATCGCATTGCGCCCAGATGATCTGCGCCGCCTGCTGCCGCGGCTCTCGCGCAATGCGCTTCTGACGGTTCGGTGAGGCGCCTGCGCCGCTTCCATGAGGCGGGGAATTACGGGTCGGGCGCCGGAAGAGCGTTGCGTTCGCCGTCGCGGACCTTTGCGGCGGCGGGGACGCGAAATTGCCCCTTGCGAAGCGATGACCATGCAACTCGGGCGATGCGGTCTGGCGCATCTGCGTTCAGGAGAGGCTGCTACTGGGGTATTTTTGCCCCTGGAGCCGAGTGGCTTGGCGGGGAGGGCGGCGGCGTTGCCGGCTTGTCGGTCCGTAGGGGCATAATGGGGATGTAAGGACCCGGGGGAATGCCAGCCGGTCGGTCTGGTTGGGGAGGCGAAGAAACGACTCCTGATGAACCCGGCGCCTCTGTGGCGCCCGCCGTCAGAGCGCCGCTGAGAGTTCCTGAAGCTGACAGCAAAGCCACGCCAGCGATGCGGATTGCATTGAGTTGACCTTTCATCGGCATAGCCTTCTCTATTTTGAAGGGGCGGAACGCAGGCGTCGGTTGACCGGCGGACTTCTCCTTGCCCTTATGGCGAGCACGGCCCCGGCAAAGGACCTATTTCAAGCATGTTCTTAAAAAAGTTGACCGACTTTCTCGATATTTAGAGCATTTTCGAGCGAAGTGGATGCCGGTTCGCGTTAAGAAAATGCGACAAAACAAAGACCTAGAGCTGCTTTCTGATTACGCCGCACTGAAGGCGCTCTAGATATCGGATATATCCGATGTCTCATAAGAACATGCTTAACCCTTTGGAATATCAGCGCTTCCCGTTCGAGCAGATGGTTCCATCTGAGCGGGAAGCGCTCTATGTCCAAAGATCGCGCTTCCCACCCTCACATGGGTGGCGCCCAACTGGATCGCAAGTTCGAAATCGGCGCTCATTCCCATCGACAGCGTCGCAACGCCATTGCGTTTGGCGATCTGGTTCAGAAGGGCGAAATGCGGCGAGGCCTGATCGTCGAGCGGCGGAATGCACATCAGGCCTGATATTTCGAGGCCGTGAATCCTGCGGCAGCGTTCGATGAACGCGTCCGCCTCCTGCGGCGCAACGCCCGCCTTCTGCGGCTCCGCGCCGGTATTGACCTGAACGTAAAGGCGCGGATGGCGCCCGGTCTTCTGGATCTCCTCGGCGAGCGCCTTGGCGATCTTGTCCCGATCGACCGTTTCGATCACGTCGAAAAATTGGACGGCGTCATGGGCCTTATTGGACTGCAAGGGGCCGATCAGGTGAAGCTCAAGATCCGCATAGCGGCGCCGCAGCTCTGGCCATTTCTCCATGGCCTCCTGCACCCGGTTTTCGCCAAAAATTCTCTGTCCGGCCTCGATCACGGGCTTAATCTCGTCGGCGCCAAAGGTTTTCGATACGCAGACGAGCGCAACGTCCTCCGGCTGGCGTCCGGCGTCGCGCGCGGCCTGAGCGATGCGGTGGCGGACGTCGGCGAGGCGATCGAGGGGCGTTTCCAAAGGTTTCATGATTTTGTGCAAGGTTCTGAAAGCAATGTTTCGGCCGCTCGCTCCCGTTGCGCTCGACTAGCGAATGGGACCAAAAGCGCAGACCGCGGCGAGGAAAGCGGATGCGCCGGGATCTGGCAAGCCGATTGACCGGCTGACCGAAATAATGCTGTGTACGGCCCACTTGACATCATTTTTCCACACGCGATCGACAATCGGACATCATGGACTTCGAGCGCTACAACGCCCGCGAAACGGAACCCAAATGGCGCAAGCTTTGGGATGAGTCCGGAACCTTCCGGACCGCCAACGAGGATCCACGGCCAAAATATTACGTCCTGGAGATGTTTCCCTATCCTTCGGGCCGCATCCATATGGGCCATGTTCGCAATTATACGATGGGCGACGTCATCGCCCGTTACAAGCGGGCGCGCGGCTTTAATGTTTTGCATCCTATGGGTTGGGACGCCTTCGGCATGCCGGCCGAGAACGCGGCCATGCAGAACCACAGCCATCCGGCGGCTTGGACCTACGCCAATATCGCCAGCATGCGCGGCCAGTTGCAATCGATCGGCCTGTCGCTCGATTGGTCGCGCGAAATCGCGACTTGCGATCCGAGCTATTACAAGCATCAGCAAAAGATGTTTCTCGATTTTCTTGCGGCGGGCCTCGTCGATCGCAAGCAATCGAAAGTCAATTGGGATCCGGTCGATCACACGGTCCTCGCCAATGAACAGGTGATCGAGGGGCGCGGCTGGCGCTCCGGGGCGCTCGTCGAGCAGCGCGAACTGACCCAATGGTTCCTGAAGATCAGCGACTATGCCGAGGATCTGCTCAGATCCCTCGACGATCTCGCCCGCTGGCCGGAAAAGGTCCGGCTGATGCAGGCGAATTGGATCGGCCGCTCGGAAGGCCTGCTGGTGCGGTTCGAGCTTTTGCCGACGCCGAGGGCCGGGGCGACCGAAGTCGAAGTCTACACGACGCGGCCGGACACGTTGTTCGGCGCCAAGTTCCTGGCAATCGCGCCCGACCATCCGCTGGCGGCCGAATGCGCCGAGACCGATCCGGACCTCGCCGCTTTCATCGCCGAATGCGGGCATCGCGGGACCTCGGAGGCGGCCGTCGAGTCGGCGGAGAAAAAAGGCTATTATACCAGGCTCAAGGTCCGCCATCCTTTCGACTCCAATTGGCTGTTGCCGGTCTATGTCGCCAATTTCGTTCTGATGGACTATGGGACGGGAGCGATTTTCGGCTGTCCCGCGCATGATCAGCGCGACCTCGATTTTGCCAACGCCTATGGCCTCGGCAACACCCCGGTGGTTTGCCCTCCCGGCGTCGATCCGGCGGCCTTCGCGATCGCCGAGGCCGCCTATGATGGCGACGGCGCGCTGATCAACTCGCGCTTTCTCGATGGGCTCTCGATCGAGGCGGCGAAAGAGGAGGTCGCCCGGCGTCTCGAAGCGCATGCGCTCGGCAACCGGCCGCAAGGCAAGCGCCAGGTCAATTACCGGCTGCGCGACTGGGGCATTTCGCGCCAGCGCTATTGGGGCTGCCCGATCCCGATCATCCATTGCGAGGCCTGCGGTGCGGTTCCCGTTCCCGCCGGCGATCTGCCGGTCGAATTGCCCAAGGATGTTTCGTTCGAGGAGCCCGGCAATCCGCTCGACCGGCACCCGACCTGGAAACATGTCGCCTGCCCGAACTGCGCCGGCGCCGCACGGCGCGAGACCGATACGATGGACACTTTTGTCGATTCGTCCTGGTATTTCGCGCGGTTCACCGATCCCTGGAACGCTGCGGCGCCGACAACGGCGGCCTTGGTCGAACAATGGCTGCCGGTCGATCAATATATTGGCGGGATCGAACACGCCATTTTGCATTTGCTCTACGCCCGATTTTTCACCCGCGCGATGCAGGCGACGGGGCATGTCGGCGCGTTGCGGGAGCCCTTCGCCGGGCTCTTTACGCAAGGGATGGTCGTTCACGAGACCTATCGTTCGGGGGCCGGCGATTGGCTCTATCCGGCCGACATCCGGATCGAATCCGGGCCAAGCGGCCGGCGCGCCTTTCTGCTTGAGGGCGGCGAGGAAGCCGCGATCGGCGCGATCGAGAAAATGTCGAAATCGAAGCGCAATACGGTTGATCCGGATGAGATCATCGAAACCTATGGCGCCGATACCGCGCGTTGGTTCGTGCTGTCCGATTCGCCGCCCGAACGCGACGTGATCTGGACCGAAGAGGGCGTCCAGGGCGCGGCCAAATTCGTCCAGCGCCTATGGCGGCTCGTCGGCGAACTCGTCACCCTCGCGGCGAAGCTGGACGCGCCGATGCCGGCCGATCTGTCGGAACCGGCGGCGGCGATCCGCAAGGCGGTCCACGGAGCCTTGATCAAGGTCGAGGAAGACATCGAGCGGCTGCGCTTCAATCGCGCCATTGCGCAGGTCCATGATCTTGCGAACAAGCTGTCGGCGGCGGTGGGCGCCATCGAGAGCGCCGAGGTCGAGCCCGATTTGCGCTACGCTTTCCGTGAGGGCGCCGATATACTGGTGCTCCTGTTCGCGCCGATGATGCCGCATCTGGCCGAGGAATGCTGGGCCCGGCTCGGGCATGAGACCCTGATCTCGCAGGCGCCTTGGCCGCTCGCCGATAGGGCGCTCGTCGTCGAAGATACGATCGCCCTGCCGGTGCAGGTCAACGGCAAGAAGCGGGCCGACCTCGTGATCGCGCGCGGCGCGCAAACCGGCGCGATCGAGGCGGCGGCGCTGGCGCTCGACGCGGTCCAGCGCGCGCTGGAAGGCCGCGCGGTGAAGAAGATCATCATCGTTCCGCAAAGGATCGTGAATGTCGTCGTCTGAACCCTTGCCGCAACCCTTGCCGCAGCGTCGGCGCTTAGGCCGCGCGCTCGCCTCGCTCGCCGCCTGCTTCGCCGTCTCGGGGTGCTTCCAGCCGCTTTACGGACCGCTCAGCGCAGGCGGCGACGTCGCCGGCGAATTGCAGGCGATCGCGATCGATCCGATTCCCGAGCGGCTCGGGCATTATCTCGTCAACGAACTGATTTTCGACCTCAATGGAACCGGGTCGCATGTGCCGCCAAGATACCGGCTCACGATCCGCTTGCGGGAAAATGTCCAGACCCCATTGATCGACACTGTGACAGGCTATCCGACCGCCGGCAGCGTCGTGGTCAACGCCGAATACCGGCTGGTCCCGGTGGGAGGCGGCGAGGCTGTCGCCAAGGGCTCGGCGATCGTCGTCGCATCCTATGATCGAACCAGCCAGAGGTTCGCCGATATTCGCGCCGCGCGCGACGCCGAGATCCGCGACGCAAAGACGCTCGCCCATCAGATTCGCGACCGGATCGCCGCCGCCTTAGCCGCGCGGGGGTAGCGGCGATGGTCGCGGTCAAGAGCCATGAGGCCGACCGTTTCCTCGCCCGGCCGCAATCGCATGTTTTCTTGTATCTGGTCTTTGGACCTGACGCGGGGCTTGTCGCCGAGCGGGCGCGGGCGATTGTCCTGCGCTCGGTCGAGGACCCGAAGGACCCGTTCCAATTGCTCCGGTTGAGCGGCGATGATCTGTCCGCCGACCCGCTGCGCCTCGCCGACGAAGCCAATACGATCCCGCTCTTCGGCGGCCGGCGGGCGATCTGGATCGAGGCGCGCGGAAAGGGCTTCCTCAACGCGGTCGAGCCGCTTCTTGGCGCTCCGCCGCTTGATTGCGCGATCGTGATCGAGGCCGGCGCGCTGAAAAAAGACGCCCCGCTGCGCAAGCTTTGCGAGCGCGAGAAAAATGCAGCGGCAATCGAATGCTATCCCGATTCCGCCAAGGACATCGACCGCCTGATTGATGCCGAGGTCGCCGCCGCGAATCTTTCAATCGCGCCCGACGCCAAGGCGCTCCTCGCCTCCCTGCTTGGGCAGGATCGCCTCTCGACGCGCTCCGAAATCGCAAAACTCGTGCTTTACGCGCATGGCGAAGGCGAAATCCGCCTCGATCATGTCGCCGCCATTGTTTCCGACGCGTCGAGCCTGCTCCTCGATCATGCCGTGAACGGCGCCTTTCAGGGTGACTTTTCCGCGCTCGAATCCTGCGCGCGGCGGGCCTTCGCCGAGGCGGGCGACGCCAATCAGCTTCTCGGCGCGGCGTTGCGCCACGCCTTGATGCTGCATCGCGCCAGACTGGATGTCGAGACAGGCCGGGACGGTCGGGAGCACGACGCGGCTGCGCCGGCTCCAAGTTTCGCCGGCGCCTGGGTCAGGCGCACGCCAGCTTTCGAGCAGCAATTGCGCCGCTGGACCTCGGCGCGGCTCGAACAGGCGATCGTCGTCCTGAGCGAGGCAATCGGCCGGGCAAGGCGCGAGCCCAAACTCGCCGAGGCCGCCGCGCTCCGGGCGCTCTGGACGCTCGCCAATGCCGCGCGGGCCAAGAATGCGCCCGCCCAGCGCTGAATCCCACGCATCGCGCGTCTAGACCGCCAAGCTCGAGGCGCAATGGCCGCGCTTGCGTTGTTTTGCCGCGCCGGGTGTTTTTTAGAAACCCTCCCGCTGCATTCGCTGCAGCCAGGGTTGCGCTGCAAAAATCTCTATGTTACGGACCCCTCGCCTTCGGGGTGAGCCCGCATTCCCTTGCGTCTTTCCCCGTTTTCAGCTTCAGTCCGCGCACTCTGGGTTTTGCGGCTTTCTCCGTGAAAAGCCAAACCCATGGGAAACCGGGTCTTCGGCCATTTGGATTTTGAGGAATCGCCTTGGCGAAACAAGAATCACTCGTTTCTGGAATGGCGGGGCGCTACGCCCAGGCGCTTTTCGCGCTGGCGCAGGAAACCGGGACGACCGACGAAGTCTCCGCCGATCTCGCCGCCTTTGCCGGGTTCATCGATTCGAGCGAGGATTTGCGGCGCTTCATCAAGAGCCCCGTATTCTCCGCCGAAGAGCAGGTCAAGGCGCTCGGCGCCCTTCTCGACAAGGCGGAAATAGGCGGCACTGCGGCCAAATTTCTGAAGCTGGTCGCCGCCAAGCGGCGGCTGTTCGCGGTCGAGGACATGATCCGCGATTTCAATATTCTGAACGATTCCGCCAAGGGTCTCTCCCGGGCCTCGGTCACCGTCGCCGAGGCGCTGAAGGAGGAGCATATTGAGGCCTTGAAAAGCGCGCTCGCTAATGTATCAGGGAGCCGAAGCGTCGAAATCGCCGTCAAGGTCGATCCAACGATCATCGGCGGCCTCATCGTCCAATTGGGCTCGCGCATGGTCGACGGCTCCCTCAAGACGAAACTCAATTCGATCCGCACACGTATGAAAGAGGTCGGCTGATGGATATCCGCGCCGCAGAAATTTCCGCGATCCTCAAGAACGAGATCGCCAGCTTCGGCAATGAGGCCGCGGTCACCGAGGTGGGACAAGTCCTCTCGGTCGGCGACGGCATCGCCCGCGTCTATGGGCTCGACAATGTCCAGGCCGGCGAAATGGTCGAGTTCGAGAACGGCGTGCGCGGCATGGCCTTGAATCTCGAGAGCGACAATGTCGGCATCGTCATTTTCGGCAGCGATCGGGACATCAAGGAAGGCCAGACGGTCAAGCGCACCGGGGCCATCGTCGATGTCCCCGTCGGCAAGGAATTGCTCGGCCGCGTCGTCGACGCGCTCGGCAATCCGATCGACGGCAAAGGCCCGATCAATGCCTCCCGGCGCGCCCGCGTCGACGTGAAGGCGCCTGGCATCATTCCGCGCAAATCCGTGCATGAGCCGATGTCCACCGGCCTCAAGGCGATCGACGCGTTGATCCCGATCGGACGCGGCCAGCGCGAACTGATCATCGGCGATCGCCAGACCGGCAAGACCGCAGTGGCGCTCGACGCGATCCTCAATCAGAAGTCGATCAACCAGGGGACCGACGAAAGCGCCAAGCTCTATTGCGTCTATGTCGCCATCGGACAGAAGCGCTCGACCGTCGCCCAGTTCGTGAAGGTTCTGGAAGAGCAGGGCGCCCTGCAATATTCGATCATTATCGCCGCGACCGCGTCCGACCCCGCGCCGATGCAGTTCCTGGCGCCCTTCGCGGGCTGCGCCATGGGCGAATATTTTCGCGACAACGGCATGCATGCGCTGATCGTCTATGACGATCTCTCCAAACAGGCGGTCGCCTATCGGCAAATGTCGCTGCTGTTGCGCCGCCCGCCAGGCCGCGAAGCCTATCCCGGCGACGTGTTCTATCTGCATTCGCGTCTGCTTGAGCGCGCGGCCAAGCTTAATGACGCGCATGGCGCCGGCTCGCTCACCGCTCTGCCGGTGATCGAAACGCAGGCGAATGACGTTTCGGCCTATATTCCGACCAATGTGATTTCGATCACCGACGGCCAGATCTTTCTCGAGACCGATCTGTTCTATCAGGGCATCCGCCCCGCGGTGAACGTCGGCCTCTCGGTGTCGCGCGTCGGCTCCTCGGCGCAGACGAAATCGATGAAAAAGGTCGCCGGCAAGATCAAGGGCGAACTTGCCCAATATCGCGAAATGGCGGCCTTTGCGCAGTTCGGCTCCGATCTCGACGCGACGACCCAGCGCCTGCTGGCGCGCGGCTCGCGCCTGACTGAACTCTTGAAGCAGCCGCAGTTCTCGCCCTTGAAGATCGAAGAGCAGGTGGTTGTGATCTATGCCGGCGTCAACGGTTATCTCGACGCCTTGCCGCTTGCCCGGGTCCGGGCCTTCGAGGACGGCCTTCTGGCGCTTGTGCGCACCAGCCACGCCAATCTGCTGGAGGAGATCCGGGTCTCGAAGGATCTTTCCGACGTCTCGGCGAAGACGCTGAAATCGATCGTCGACACCTACGCCAAGACATTCGCTTGATTATCCAAGCGGCCCTGGACCAAAGCGAAGCGGATAGACCATGCCCTCGTTGAAGGATCTGCGCAACCGGATCGCCTCCGTCAAGGCGACGCAGAAGATCACCAAGGCGATGCAGATGGTCGCTGCGGCGAAGCTGCGGCGCGCCCAGACGGCTGCTGAATCCGCCCGGCCTTACGCCGAGCGGATGGAGCAGGTCCTAGCGAGCCTCGCGGGCTCGATCGGGCCAGGCGCGCAGGCGCCGGCTCTGCTCGCCGGCACGGGGCGCGAGGAGGTCCACCTCCTCATCGTTTGCACGGCGGAGCGAGGTCTTTGCGGCGGCTTCAACGCGTCGATCGCGCGGCTTGCGCGCGAGTCCGCGACCTCGCTGATGGCGCAGGGCAAGACCGTCAAGATCCTTTGCATCGGCAAGAAAGGCGCAGACCTACTGCGCCGGCAGTTCGAACGGCAGATCGTCGAAGTGGTCGATTTGCGCGGCGTCCGAACCCTCGGCTTCGAAAACGCCGACGCGATCGGCCGTAAGCTCGTCGCCCTCTTTCAGGCCGGCGAGTTTGACGTCTGCACCTTGTTCTTCTCGCGATTTAAGACGGTCATTTCGCAAATTCCGACGGCGCAAAAGCTGATCCCGCTGGCGCTGGCGAGCGACGAGAAGGCTGCTCCTCAGGCCGTTTATGAATATGAGCCGGACGAGGAGCAGATTCTCGCTACTCTGTTGCCGCGCAATATCTCGGTCCAGGTGTTGCGGGCGTTGCTCGAAAACGCCGCCTCCGAACAAGGCGCGCGGATGAGCGCGATGGACAGCGCCTCCCGCAACGCCGGCGAAATGATCAAAAAGCAGACCATGAAATATAATCGCTCGCGGCAGGCGATGATCACGAAGGAATTGATCGAGATCATCTCCGGCGCCGAGGCGCTTTGAGCATTCAAGACATCAAGAGGACGAACCATGGCTGACGCCGCTTCCAACACGCCCACAGGCCATGTCACGCAGGTCATCGGCGCCGTCGTCGACGTGAAATTCGATGGCCACCTGCCGGAAATCCTCAATGCGCTCGAAACCGACAATGGCGGCAACCGCCTTGTCCTCGAAGTCGCGCAGCATCTCGGCGAAAATTCGGTTCGCTGCATCGCTATGGATATTTCGGAAGGCCTGACCCGCGGCCAGCCGGTCAGGGACACCGGCGCTCCAATCACCGTTCCGGTCGGCGAGGCCTGCCTTGGCCGCATCATCAATGTCATCGGCCAGCCGGTCGATGAATTGGGTCCGGTCGAGGCCACCGACTATCGCGCCATCCATCAGCCGGCGCCGACCTACGCCGAGCAGGCGACCGAAGCGCAGATCCTGGTGACAGGCATCAAGGTCGTCGATCTCTTGGCTCCCTACGCAAAGGGCGGCAAAGTCGGCCTCTTCGGCGGCGCAGGCGTCGGCAAGACCGTGCTGATCATGGAGTTGATCAACAACATCGCCAAGGCGCATGGCGGCTATTCCGTCTTCGCCGGGGTCGGCGAGCGCACCCGCGAAGGCAATGATCTTTATTATGAAATGATCGAGTCCAAGGTGAATGTGGACCCGCATGAACATGGCGGTTCGGTCAAAGGTTCGAAATGCGCGCTGGTCTATGGCCAGATGAACGAGCCGCCGGGAGCGCGCGCCCGCGTTGCCCTGACCGGCCTGACGGTCGCCGAGGATTTCCGCGACAAGGGGCAGGATGTGCTGTTCTTCGTCGACAATATCTTCCGTTTTACCCAGGCTGGTTCGGAAGTCTCGGCATTGCTTGGCCGCATTCCTTCAGCGGTCGGCTATCAGCCAACGCTTGCGACCGACATGGGCGCCCTGCAGGAGCGGATCACGACGACGACCAAGGGCTCGATCACCTCGGTGCAGGCGATCTATGTGCCGGCCGACGACTTGACCGATCCCGCCCCGGCGACCTCCTTCGCGCATCTTGATGCGACGACCGTGTTGTCGCGCACCATTGCCGAAAAGGGCATTTATCCGGCGGTGGATCCGCTCGATTCGACATCGCGCATGCTGTCGCCGCTGGTTGTTGGCGAGGAGCATTACGCCGTGGCCCGTCAGGTCCAGCAGCTTTTGCAGCGCTACAAGGGCTTGCAGGACATCATCGCCATTCTCGGCATGGATGAATTGTCGGAAGAAGATAAATTGACGGTCGCTCGGGCCCGCAAGATCGAGCGCTTCCTGTCGCAGCCCTTCCACGTCGCCGAAGTGTTCACCGGCTCGCCCGGCAAGCTGGTTTCGCTCGCCGACACGATCAAGGGCTTCAAGGGCCTCGTTGACGGTAAATATGATCATTTGCCGGAAGCAGCCTTCTACATGGTCGGTTCGATCGACGAGGCAATCGAAAAGGCGCAGAAGCTCGCGGCTGAGGCGGCCTAAGGCGTTTTCTCGCCTAGGAACCCTGTTAGGGATCGCCAGCAAAGCGCGCCGGCGGGTCCTTCAAAAAGGGCTCGGCGGCGTGGGTCGTGCGGGATTTGGCGGTCCGCGTTTCGACGAGCCGATGCGCCCAGCCTGATCCGGGCATAGGACTTTTTCTTTTCGGGGATGCGACATGGCGACCTTTCACTTCGAACTTGTTTCACCCGAAAAGCTGATTTTTTCCGGTGACGTCGACGCCGTCGTGGTGCCTGGCGCGGAAGGCGAGTTCACCGTGCTCAAGGACCATGCGCCCCTGATGTCGACGTTGAAGCCCGGCGTTGTCGAAATCGACGAAACCGCCGCAAGGAAGCTGCGCTTTTTCGTGCGCGGCGGCTTCGCGGACGTTGCGTCTGCCGGTCTGACCATTCTCGCCGAACATTCAATTCCGCTGGAAGAGTTCGACGCGGCCAAGATCGCGGCCGACATCAAGGACGCCGAAGAGGATGTCGCCGACGCGACGACCGACGAGGCGCGCCGGCTCGCGGCGGAAAAGCGCGATCAATTGCAGGAATTGAAGGCGGCGCTCAAGATCTGAGCCGAGGCTTTTCCTTCCTCGCGCGCGATCAAGCCTCTTGCTGGATAACGCATCCGACGCCGCGTCAAATCCGGCTTCAAGATGTCGCGCTGATTATCGCAAGATCAAGGAACGTCGCGATTTACGGCTTTGCCTGCCTTTGCCTTGAAGGGGGAGCGCGATCAGCTCATCGAGCTCTTGCGGCGTACGAAATGCGACCACTTCGATATGGGCCGTCACATTTTTGATCTGGATGCGATGGCTCTCGGCCTCCGGCGCCGCGAAGCCGGCGCGCTCGAGCATAGCGCGTGAGAGAATGATCGTGCAGCGAAGCTCCTTGGTGAGCGCTTCAAGCCGAGCCGCTATATTGCCGACTTCGCCGAGAAACTGGGCCTGATGCCGACCGGCGACCGTGCCGACGATCGCCAGGCCGAGATGGCAACCGGCGCCGAATCGAAGCGGAAAATCGAAAGCGATTTCGAACTCCAGACTGAGGGCGGCGAGCGATTCCCATAGATCGCGGAGGGCGAAAACGGCCCGTCTGCAGGCGGTCGCCGGATCGCAATCAGCGCCGAAAAAGCACATCAATCCATCGCCGGCGATGCTGGTCACTTGGCCGCCGTTGGATTCGGCGGCCTGGACGACCGCGGCGATGTAGCAATCGATGACAAAGAGCGCGTCATAAGGCAGGCGACCGTCGGCAAGCTTGGTGGAGTTGCGCAAGTCGACGAAAAGCGCCGCGATCTCATGTTCCTCGGAAATGGCGAGGGGCGTGGGCAAGAGCCTTGCATTATCGCCATCCGCGCTGAGCAGGGGAACGACGCCGATATTTTCGTAGGGGCGGACCTGGCAGGCGAGGCGCACGCCTTCATAGGCTCCGATCCAGGCGAGCGTCTTTCGTTCGGCGAGGTTGGGCGCGGGCAGGTGTTCTAGGCCATCGGTGACGAGAACCCGGCAGGTGGAGCACCGACCGCGCCCGCCGCACATCGACATATGCTCGATCCCGGTCCAGCGGCTGGCCTCCAGGATTGAAAATCCGCGCGGCACGATGGCCTCGCGCCCGAGCGGATAGCGGATCGCGACGGCGCGAAAGCGCCGCTCATGCCATTCGCGCGCGCCATGGAGCGCGAATACGGCGCCGACAAGTCCGAGATATATCAGAATCAATTTTTCGCCGATCGCGCCGAGCCGCGCGGACTGTTCTGGCGTCTGAACATTCACCCGTGCGAGAAAGCCGGGGTCTTGCGCGAGATGGGCGTCGATGTCGCGGCCTGCGTCCGCCATGCCGACGACCGCGAGGACCGGAATCAGAACCGCCGCGGCGGCGAGCGCCGGCAGATATTTCTGATACCATTCCCGGTATCGCAGCCAGCTGTTCAGTCCGATGCAGCCATGAAGCCACAGGACCAGGAGCAGAATGAACTGCCGCGACAGGCCGACCCCCGGTGACAAGATCCAGTACCGGTAGAGAATGCGCGGATAGCTTTCCTCCAGTCCAAACAGAAAGTGGCCGAAACGAACATTTGTCGCGTGAATGATGATGAGCGGCGGAATGGACAGGCCAAGAAGAATCTGGAGCAATTCTCCCTTTGGGATCCGCAGATGGCGGCGCCGGACGATGGCGTAAAGGCCGAGTGAGCCGTGGACCAGGAAGGATCCATAGAGCAGGGTCTGGCCGACATAGGTGCGCCAGGGCCAAATGAGCGCGAGGCGAACCGCCTCCATCGCGTCCAGACGCAAAATCCCGCAAGCGTGGTTCAGGAAATGGCTCGTTGCGAAGCTGAATAAAATGAGGCCCGCGCCGAGCCGGAGCGACCGCTCGATCGGCGGAAAACGGGAAGGGCCGGCTGCCGAACCCAAGCTCATGAACGATCCTTTCGGCAATCGCGTCACCGCTGGCAATAAACCGCGAGCTGCGCGGTTCAATCGCAACAAAAGCGGGCGCGCCGCAACGGTTTTGTGCAGGAGGTTTTTCGCCGCAGGGAGGCGCTCCGGCGATAGAGGCAATTTTCGCCTTCATGCGCTCTTGCGGCGCGCGCCTCAAGTTTCCCCTTCGCGGCAAAATGCTTTAGAGGGACGCTTCAACTCCCACAATCTTAGGCGACAATGGCTCCTCCTCTTCTGCTGCTGCAGAACATCATGCTCACCCTTGGCGGCAGGCCGCTTTTGGAGGCGGCCGATCTGTCGGTCTCGGCGGGGGAGCGCCTGTGCCTCGTCGGGCGCAATGGGTCCGGCAAATCCACTCTTCTGAAGATCGCGGCGGGCTTGCTCGAATCCGACGGCGGGACGCGGTTCATGCAGCCCGACGCCAATGTGCGCTATCTGCCGCAGGAGCCGGATCTTTCGGACTATCCGACCGCCTTCGCCTATGTCGAGGCGGGACTTGGCCCGTCCGACGATCCGCACCGGGCGCGCACCCTCTTGAATGAACTCGGCCTCAACGGCGAGGAAGATCCCGCGCGTCTGTCCGGAGGCGAGGCCCGCCGCGCCGCGCTGGCCAGGGTTCTGGCTCCCGAGCCCGATATTCTGCTTCTCGACGAGCCAACAAATCATCTCGATCTGCCCGCGATCGAATGGCTCGAGGCCGAACTCAAGGGGCTGCGCTCGGCCCTCGTCATCATCAGCCATGATCGCAGATTCTTGCAGAACCTCTCGCGCAAGACGGTCTGGCTCGATCGCGGCCGCACCCGCACGCTCAATCGCGGCTTTTTCGAGTTCGAGGCCTGGCGCGACCAGGAACTCGAGGAGGAGGAGCGCCAGCAGCATAAGATCGACCGCAAGATCGTCGCCGAGGAACATTGGCTGCGCTATGGCGTCACCGCGCGGCGTAAACGCAACCAGAAGCGGCTCGCTGGTTTGAACGCCATGCGGACCGAGCGGCGCCAGCGCCCGGCCGCGCAGGGGGAAGTCAAGCTCGTCGCCACAGACGGCAAAATTTCGGGAAAGCTCGTCATCGAAGCCGAGCATGTCGAAAAATCTTTCGGCGACCGCGTCATCGTCAAGGATTTCTCGACGCGGCTTCTGCGCGGCGACAGGCTGGGGATCATCGGCGCCAATGGCGCGGGCAAGACGACGCTCATCAATCTCCTGACCGGGGTCCTCGCGCCCGATTCCGGCGCGATCCGCCACGGCGCCAATCTCCAGATGGCCACCCTAGACCAGGGCCGCGCCAGCCTCGATCCGCAGACGATCCTAAAGGACGCCCTGACCGGCGGCGGAAGCGATTTCGTCGAGATCAATGGCGAGCGCAAACATGTCATCGGCTACATGAAGGATTTTCTGTTCGGTCCCGAGCAGGCGCGAACGCCTATCGGGCGGCTGTCGGGCGGCGAACGCGGCCGGCTGATGCTGGCGCGGGCTCTGGCTCGTCCCTCCAACCTTCTGGTCCTCGACGAGCCGACCAATGATCTCGATCTTGAGACGCTCGATCTTTTGCAGGAGATGCTCTCGGACTATAAAGGAACCTTGCTGATCGTCAGCCATGATCGCGATTTTCTCGACCGCGTGACGACCTCGGTGCTTTTGTCCGAGAGGTCGGGCCGCTGGGTCGAATATGCGGGGGGCTATTCCGATATGGTGGCGCAACGCGGGTCAGGAGTGGGCGGCGCGCCGGTCGCGTCGGCGCCGAAGACGGAAAAATCCAAAGCGGCGGCGGAAGCCCGGGCCGCAAAACCCGCCGCGAAGCCGCGTCTGAGTTTCAAGGAAAAGCACGCCCTCGACACCTTGCCGGACCGGATGGACGAACTGCGCCGGCAGATGGCGAAGCTGAAGACCTCGCTTGACGATGCTGACCTCTACGCCCGCGATCCAGCCAAGTTCGCGGCTGTCTCGGCCGCTTTCGCCAAGGCCGAGGCGGAGCTTGCGGTGGCGGAGGAAGATTGGCTCGCGCTGGAAATTCGGCGCGAGGAGATCGAGGGGTAGGGGATAGGTTTTCGGTACGGACGCCGTTCGCGTCGCGAACCGAGATTGCGCATCCTCCCGGCAAGGCTTAAATCGGAGCCATGTCCGAGCCGCTTCCACCCCCCGCCGATGCTCCCGCCCGCCCGCTTCTGCCGGACCGGCTCGTCTCCGGCTATGAAGCCTTTCTCGGCGGCCGCTATGCGCGCGAATATGATCGCTTCCAGCATTTGGCGCGGGCCGGGCAAAATCCGCGCATCATGCTGATCGGCTGCTGCGATTCGCGGGTTTCGCCGGAGGTGATCTTCGACGCGGGGCCAGGCGAAATTTTTGTCGTTCGCAATGTCGCCAATCTGGTGCCGCCCTATGCGCCGAACGACGGCCTGCATGGCACTTCGGCGGCGCTCGAATATGCCGTGCTCGGGCTTCGCGTCGAGCATATCGTGCTGCTTGGCCATGCGAGCTGCGGCGGCGTGCGCGCCTATGCGGAAAGCGATCTCGATCCCTATCAAAGGCCGCTCTCCTCCGGCGATTTCATCGGCAAATGGATGAGCTTGATCGCGGCCGCCGCCGCCAAGGTGGGGCCCGCATCCGAGCCGCTCGCTGATTATGTCGAGCGGTTGGCGCTCGCCTCGATCGTCCAGGGCCTCGCCAACCTCCGCAGCTTTCCCGCCGTCGCGACGCTGGAGCAGCGCGGCAAGCTGAGCCTTCACGGCGCCTATTTCAGCATAGCCGAAGGCCGATTGCTGGCGCTTGATGAGGCGTCCGGGCGCTTCTTGCCGGTGTCGGCGAAGGCGCACGCCACGGCCTTCGCCGAACCAAGATTCTAGAGCGCTTTCAGTTTCCGCGGAATCAGAAAGCAGCTCTAGAGCCGGATGACTTTTGATGGAATCGCAGCGCGGTTCCATCAAAAGTCTGAATCCGCCTCTCATCAAAGAGTTAGAGCATGATGTCGCCCGAAAACCGGTTTCCACTTTTCGGCATCATGCTTTAGGTCTTTGTTTTATCGCATTTTCTTAACGCGAACCGGTATCCACTTCGCTCAAAAATGCTCTAAATTTCCCGCCCGCGCGCGGCTCGACCGATGGCGCGTTTCTTCGCCGAACCATTTTGAACTGAACCGCGTTATACCCTACAGGGCCAAGCGCTTGGTTCAAGCGAGCGGCCGGCTTTGGCGGGTCGTCCGGGGAAGCGCAATCTTGCGCGGCATCTGGAACAAGCGCATTCTATTAGAAGAATTTGCCGCTGCCGGTGGGCGGTTGAAGCAAACGAAATAATAAAAGTTCGTGAAGCCGTTTAGGCGGGCGCTTAGGGAGGTGAAGATGACAGTAGCGTTGATTCTTGCGGCCAAGGGCCGAGACGTCGTCACAACTCAGCCGCATCGGACTTTGGCCGAAGTCGCCGAAGTCTTGGTCGCCAAGAATATTGGCGCGGTCGTGGTTGCCGATGTCGAAGGCCGCATTCTCGGGATTCTATCCGAACGCGATATTATTCGCGCGGTGGCCAAGCGCGGCGCCAATGTGTTCAACGACGCCGTGTCGATGCACATGACGATAAAGGTGACCACGACGACCGAGGACGTGCATGTTTACGAAGCCTTGGAACAAATGACCAATCAACGGTTTCGTCATCTCCCTGTCGTCAGTAACGGCAGGCTTGCCGGACTCATCTCGATTGGCGATCTGGTCAAGCACCGCCTCGCCGAATGCGAATTCGAACATAAGGCGATGCGGGAATATATCGCGACGGCTTGATCTACTCTGAGAATGGCGTCAAGCGGGCCATGACGTCGTCGCCCGTCGACGGCGTCAGGGCGATATAGTCTGCGATCTCGGGAATCGCGCGCCGCGTCGCGTCGCGCCCGATGTCGATGAGTTCGTCGGCGCGGTGAAAATCAAACAGGCCGATCTTGCTGAGGCGGGCGTTGATCATGACGTCGGGCGGATCGCCAGCCAGTCGCGAGCGCGAAATCCTGCCTTGCGCGGTGTTGAAGGCGTCCATCATCGCGCTTGCGATGCCTGGGGCGCCGTCCTCCCGCCGGCCGAAAAGCCGGCGTATATTTCCGCCCACGCCGCCGAAAAGGCGGGAGGCCAAGGTGCGGGAGTTCTGCACCGCTTCGACGCCGAGCCTTTCGAGCGCCGGCTCGATCGAAAGACGGTCATCGATGACTGTCCCGCGAAACGCATTGTCGCCGATAAGGTTGACTGCGATGACGATATCGGCGCCGAGCGCGCGGCAGACCGTGACAGGGACCGGATTGACAAGCGCCCCATCGTATAGCCAGCGGCCATTGATGCGCACGGGTTCGAAAATTCCTGGCAGGGCATAGGAGGCGCGGATGGCCTCCGAGGCGTCGCCCTTGGTCAGCCAGATTTCGTGGCCGGTGCCGACTTCGGTCGCGACGCAGGCAAAGCCTTTGTCGAGCTCCGCGAAGCTGCGCCCCGCGATCGCCTGATCGAGGCGATCCCTGAGCCTGCCGCCGCCAAGAATCCCGACGCCGGAGAATGACACATCCATCATGCTGACCACACGCTTCTTCGTGAGGCCGCGCGCGAACAATTCGACCGTGTCGAGTTTGCTCCCGGCATAGCAGCCGCCGACCACGGCCCCGATCGATGTGCCGGCGACGACGTCAGGATGAATGCCGTGTTCGCCCAGTTCAAGCAAAACGCCGATATGCGACCAGCCGCGCGCGGCGCCGGCGCCCAGCGCTATGCCGATTTTTGGCCTCCGGGGAGAGGGCGCCGCGCTTTGCGCGGGATGGTCGCGTTCGCCTGAAATGGTTGACCTCTTGTGTGAAGCTGGAGACGCCTTGTTCAATTCGCCGGTTTTAGCGTGCGGCGGCCGGCTCGGATGGTCATGCCGAGGCGCAACGAGCTGCGCATCTTTGGACCTGAGCATAAACATGTCGGCGCCTCCAGATCGTTTCCCTCCCCGAATGACAATTCATAGATGGGCGGCGCGTTTCAAAAACTGCGAGCAAAATATTCGAGCGCGCCAGAATGAAACGAGAATGGCTTCCAGCTCCGCCGAAATCCAATTGGCTCCACCCCCTAAGATTGGAGGCAGCCGTCCTATTCGACGATTTGCGACAACGCCGCGCGCCCTCCAATCAAGAAGGTTTCCGCGATTTCATGAATAAACTCTAAACAGTCACTGCTCAGACCGGCGCAAGTTGAGCGAACAGCAGTAGGACCACTATGATCAGCAACAGGGCATAGGCCAGATAGACCGCCTTGAACGAGAGGCGCCGACGCGGGAGTTGCTCAGCCGCCGGAAGTGAATTTTTCGGATGCCGCCATGGAAACATGAAGGATCTCCCGTTTCAATTAGAGCCGGATGATTTTGGACGGAATCGCGACGCGATCTCGTCCAAAGTCTGAATCCGCCTCTCATCAAAGAGTTAGAGCATGATGTCGTCCGAAAACCGGTTTCCACTTTTCGGCATCATGCTCTAGCCCGCCGAAGCCATCTTGCGACGCCCATGCCGGCGGCGCAATCGTCCCGCGCGGCCGGAATAGGCCTTAGAGCATGATCTCGACGCGTTGCGGATATGTTGGATTGATCGCGCGCCAATACAAGCGCCCGGGCGTTTCACCGTGGCGCGATCGCGCCGTCATCGAAGACCAGCGCGGCATTGGCCCCCTCGCCGGCGACTTTCCGGTAAAAGCAGGACCTGCGGCCGGTATGGCATGCGCCCCCGTCGCCGCCGGCTTCGACGCTCAAGAGCAAGGCGTCCTGGTCGCAATCGGTTCGGATTTCCATGATTTTTTGGATTTGGCCCGAGGTTTCGCCCTTGCGCCAGAGGCTTTGCCGCGAGCGCGACCAATAATGCGCCACGCCAGTCTCAAGCGTGAGGCGCAAGGCCTCAGCATTCATATAGGCGAGCATGAGAATCTCGCCATCGCTCGCCGCCCGCGTGACGCAGACGATCAGCCCGTCGGCGTCGAATCTCGGCGCGAAGGCGGTTCCTTCCTCAAGGTCGCTTTTTTCGCCCTGGTTCACGATAGACGGCTCCGCTGCGGCAACGGGCTCCCTCGGATCAGTCCGGAAAGGAACCGGCACAAGGGGCGCCGGCGCCTGGCTCACTTTGTCTTGATTGGGTTCACTTGCCGCCGCGCAGCAAAGTGAAAAACCGGACCTGCTCCGACGGATCGTCGCGGAAGACGCCGGTAAATTGGGTCGTGATGGTCTCCGCGCCATGTTTGCGGACGCCGCGCATGGACATGCACATATGTTCGGCTTCGAGCATGACCGCGCAGCCGCGCGGGTGCAGATGCCGGTCGATCGCGCCGATGATCTGCGCCGTCAGAGCTTCCTGCGTTTGCAGGCGCTTGGCGAAGACATCGACCAGTCTGGCGAGTTTCGACAGGCCAACGACGCCATCCTCGGAAGGGTAATAAGCGATATGGGCGCAGCCGAAAAAGGGAACCATGTGATGTTCGCAATGCGACGAAAATGGAATATCGCGCACCAGAACGATGTCGTCATAGCCATGCACTTCCTCGAACACGCGCGAGAGGACGTTGGTCGCGTCTTCCGCATAGCCTGAGAAAAATTCCTCATAAGCTTTGACGACGCGTTTGGGCGTGTCGCGCAGTCCCTCGCGGTCGGGATCGTCGCCGGTCCAGCGCAACAGCACGCGGACCGCCGCCTCGGCCTCCTCGCGGGTGGGACGTTCGAGCGGAGAACTGCTTGATTGCGGCAGCGGACGTTCGAGCAAGGACTTAACCACGGCATCCATGTGGTGCCTCCAAATAGTGTGAATGAGCGTCCTTCGCCTCACTCCCAATGACGGGAGCGCCGGACGGACGTGGGTCCGGGGAGGGTTTCGTGGAATAGCGCCAAATCTCGTTCGCCACGCCCCTTGTTCCTATATAGTATGCGCTCAGCGTCGTCACCTGAACGTTTTTTCTAGGCCAAGCCATGCTGACAGATATCTATAACCAAAAGATCCTCGATCTTGCAGGGAACATACCACGCCTTGGCCGGCTCGCCGCGCCGGACGCCACCGCGAAGGCCCATTCGAAATTATGCGGCTCCACGATTATCGTCGATCTCGTCATGAACGAGGGGAAAGTGGTCGATTTCGCCCATGACGTGAAGGCTTGCGCGCTCAGCCAGGCCGCCGCCTCGATCATGGCCCGCAACGTGGTTGGGTCGACCGGATCGGAGTTGCGGGCGCTGCGCGACCAGGTTCGCGCCATGCTCAAGAACAATGGACCGGCGCCCGGCGGAAAATGGGCCGAGATCGCCGTCCTCGAACCGGTGCGCGATTTCAAGGCGCGCCATGCCTCGACCTTGCTTGCGTTCGAGGCGACCCTCGACTGCGTCAACCAGATCGAGACAGCGGCGCGCGCGGCGGCTGAATAGCAGCTTTGTCGCCTTCCATATGTGGAATTGCTCAGAACCCGCCAAAATGGAAGGAATAAGCGACGATCGCTCCGGCGCTAAACTGGTTCAGGGAGCCGAGCCGGTTCGGAATCGGGCTTTCGGCGGCGCTATTGACCAACCGATTATAGCCGCCAAAGGCGGTTACGCCCCAGGCGGGCGTAATATTATATTTGAGCGATGCGAGGCCGCCAAAGGAGGTCACGCCGCCATAGGCCTGGTAGGGAAAGACATTTCCATTCACAAGCGCTTCGGCGGGGGTGACGGAGAAATAGGCGCGCATGAATTGGTCGTTTCCAAGCGCCAGGCGAGGACCAATCGAGGCCGTGAAAGGACCAAACCGCTCGACGACATCGATGCCGACATTGCCTTCGAGGCCGCGACTGCCGTTGACGCCTTGGCGCAGCTCTAGGCGCGCGCGCAAATTTTCCGAGGGCCAAAGCTCGACAAAGCCGCCAAGTTCAAGCGTCCAGCCGACATTATTCAAGCCGTAAAAATTTCCGTTGCCACCGCTCAAGCCGCGCCGAGGAAGGAGGCGGCCGACCGGTCCAGCCTTGATCCAGCCAAGGTCCAAAAGCGCGACGCCAAAACCATCGTCGGGGGCGGCGAAGGCAGGCGGATCGTTCGGTCCGCGCCAAGCGAGCGTCCCCGTCGGCCAGACGCGATAGGCGCTCGCGCCGGGGAAGGAGGTCACGACCTGCGGACCCAAGCCAAGGGTGACGGTCCAGCCTCCGGCCGGCTCTACGGGCTGAGCGGGTGAAAATGTGGCGTCAGCCGCGAAAGCCAAGGAGGCGGAAACAGTGAAAAAGCTGGAGAGAGCCAATTGTTTGACGCGCGACAAATCGGCACCGGAGCTTTGAGTCGAATGATTGGGCTGATACTATGAGCTTTGGTCCGGAGACTCGCCAGTGCAGATATGCCACACGCGCTCATGATCGAGAATGCCGCATGACCCAGTCGCCCGCATGACCCGCAAACACGGCGACCTCGCCAAGACGCCACGATTCTTTCACATCGGCCGGTTGGCCGCGCATGGCGCCATTCGCGCCTATCAACTCACGCTCTCTTCCCTGGCGGGATCGCAGTGCCGGCATCTGCCGACCTGCTCGGACTATATGGATGAGGCGATCGCGCGGCATGGACTTTGGGCGGGCGGCTTCATGGGACTGGCGCGCCTTTGCCGCTGCCATCCATGGGGCACGGCTGGATTCGATCCGCCGCCAAAAACCCGGCCGCCTGGCTCGCATTGGCTGCGCCCGTGGACCTACGGCCGCTGGCGCGGGCCGTTGTCGGATTGAACGCGCCCGCCGCAAGCAGGCGGCTGCGCCGCAATAGGTCCTAAAGGCGCGGCAGGCGCATGTGCGCGAGAGTGAGTGCGACCGCGCAAGCATTGGATACATTGAGGCTTTTGATCGCGCCGGGCATGTCGAGGCGGGCGAGATGATCGCAATTTTCTCGGGTGAGGCGGCGCATGCCTTTGCCTTCGCCGCCGAGCACCAGCGCGAGGGGGCGGGCCAATGGCGCCTCCTCGAATGGCGTCGCGGCCTCCGAGTCGAGGCCGATGCGCAGATAGCCCATATCTCCCAATTGCTCGAGCGCGCGGGCGAGATTGACGACGCTCACAATAGCGACATGCTCAAGGCCGCCGGAAGCCGCCTTCGCAACGACTCCGGTCATGTCCGGGGCATGGCGTTCCGTCATCACCAAGGCGTCGACGCCGAAGGCCGCCGCGGTTCGAAGGATCGCGCCGACATTATGGGGATCTGTGATCTGATCGAGCACGAGGATGACGCCGCTTCGCGTGGCGATGTCGCTGAGATCGAGGGGCTCGAGCGGCCGCGCCTCGACCATCACGCCTTGATGCACCGCATTGGCGCCGAGCCGCCGCGCGAGGTCCTCGCTCTCGACGATATGGGCGATTAAGCCCGCGCTTTCGATCTCGGGGCAAAGCCGTTCCGCAGCCGCCTTGGTTGCGAATATATCAAGTAGTTTCCGGTTCTTGCTGCGCAATATTTCACGCACCGCATGAAAGCCGTATAGGACGGCGAGTTCGGCCGAAGGCCGCCGAAACGCCGGCGCCGGGCTTTGCGCCTGCTTGCGGACAGGGGGATGCTTCGCGGCGGGCGGGCGGGGCGGTTGGCGCCCAGGAGAGGCGCTTGTCTTGTCGCCAGGGCGTTTCGATGTGTGCCGTGTCAAGATTTGCTTGGTCCCGATCTGCGCGCGATGGGCTCTGTTCCTCTCACGATGGCGCGGCTCGCGCAATCGAGCATCGCCATCGGCGGCGATTTTAGGTTGACAGGGGCAGGTCCGGTTCGCATAAGCGCATCCACGATTGCCCTGTCCGCGGGGCTTTTGGGGGAGTGTCCCGAGCGGCAAAGGGGGCGGACTGTAAATCCGCTGGCTACGCCTTCGTAGGTTCGAGTCCTACCTCCCCCACCAATCTGCTCTGGCGCTGTTGGCGTTGGCTTTCCGCCTCGCTTGAGCCAGGATTCCTGGAGTTCGAGGACGTTCTCTGTCGCGGAGAGGAGCGCCGCCTCCTTCTCCTGCCGCCAAGGCGCAGTCGTTTCTTGATTTGATCGAGAAGCGCGCCAATTCGAAGCGCGGCGCCGATTTTAAAAAGCCGCTTGGATTTTTGAGGTAGGCACTGGCGTCATGCGGCAATTGGCCACTTATGCAATTTTTTTCGTTAGCTCTGTGTTTTATCGTACATTGGCTTTGTTTCATTACGATGTATGAAACATGAAGAATGATCGGAAACCGAGGCCTGAAAAGGCGGCCCTTGAAGAAAATTCTTGGGCCTGACGTGAAGGATGCGCCCATTTTCGCCACCAGAAATTGGAAGCCGAACAGGAGTTTTGACGGGGAGGCGGGAGGCTCGTCGAGCCATTGACTTCGCCTCGCGAGCCTCCTAACCCTTTATAAATTGCCTTAAAAAGGCGATCGCAATCAACAATCGGCGGCGCCTGAAAGCGGAGAATGAGCAATGGCTTTGCGCGTCTCAGGCAAGAATTTGGACATCGGCGAAGCTCTTCGCGCTCATGTCCAGGCGCGGATTGATTCCACCATCGCAAAATATGGCGCCGGTCCGATCGTCGGTCATGTTATAATTGAACCAGAAGGATCGGGGTTTCGCACAGATTGCACATTGCATCTGAATTCGGGCGCGACGCTTCAGGCGGATGCGAAGGCGCGGGAGCCCTATGACAGTTTCAATCGAGCTGCCGACAAGATCGAGAGGCGGGTGCGGCGCCACCGGAAGCGGCTTTCGGACCACCATGTGATCCTTGCGGCTGAAGAGTTGGTCTCGGACGAGCAAACCGCCGGCCGGAAGCGAGACGACGGGATCGACGCAGTGGTTGTCGAATCAGCCCCGCGTAGCCCGGAACCGGATGAGAAGGCGAGAAATCCGACCGTGATCGCGGAGCCATCTTCCGCGTTCAAGAAAATGACGGTTTCCAACGCCGTCATGGAGCTGGATTCGACCAATGCGCCTGTCATAATATTTCGTCATGCTGCCGACGGCCGCACCAATATTGTTTATCGCCGCCCGGATGGAAATATAGGCTGGATCGATCCCAGCCGGCCGTGATCGGCGACCAGGAACGATTTCCAGGAAATTCGGCGGTTCTTGGGCAGCTT
The DNA here is from genome assembly GCF_000746085.1 of Methylocapsa aurea. GTDB lineage: Bacteria > Pseudomonadota > Alphaproteobacteria > Rhizobiales > Beijerinckiaceae > Methylocapsa > Methylocapsa aurea. The sequence goes on from NZ_JQKO01000010.1 coordinate 97,481, forward strand.
GTGTTTTCGTCGCGTGAATTTTCCTAAGAGCGGGTTCAGACCAGATTGCTTTATCCAATGTTGTTGACCGAATTGATCGCCCCCGAGGCGGTCATCCCCGCGCTCAAGGCGCATGCGAAAAAGCAGGCGCTTCAGGAACTGAGCGATCGAGCCGCGTTCCTGTCTCGCCTTCCGGCCAGGGAAATCTTCGATGCATTGCTTCAGCGCGAGCGCCTTGGCTCGACCGGCATCGGCGCTGGCATCGCCATTCCTCACGCCAAACTCGCCAGGGCTGATTCGATCTTCGGGATTTTCGCCCGGCTCGTCCGTCCGATCGACTTCGAGGCGCTCGATAGCGCCCCAGTCGATCTCATCTGCCTCCTGGTCGCGCCAGAATCGGCTGGCGCCGACCATCTGAAAGCGCTGGCGCGGATGGCGCGCCTGCTCCGCGACCCGCTGATCACGGCGAAGCTTCGCGCGGCGCGCGACGTCACCGCGCTTTATTCGGTGCTCACCGAAGAAACAGCCTCGCACGCGGCGTGACGCCTCCAGGGCGTCCCGTTGCGGCGGATCGCCCGGCTCCTTTGTGACGGATCTCTTGGACAGACCAGCGTGAGGGTCTAAAACACGCCTGAGCATTTCCGAACGAAGGCAATGCCGCGTCGGTTTAAGAAAATGCCACAAGCTAAGGAGCTGGAGCCGCTTTCCGATTGCATCGGATCTGAAAGCAACTCTAGCCATCGATCCGAAGAAAGCCTTCCACAATGACCTTTCAATATCAGCCGCTGTTTCCGCTCGGCAAGGACAGGACGCCTTATCGCAAGCTCGGCTCGGATGGGGTTCGGCTCGAGACATTGGGGAAACGCGAGTTCCTTTTCGTCGAAGCCGAGGCGATGCGCGCGCTCGCCGAACAGGCCATGAGCGACATTAATCATTTGCTGCGGCCGGCGCATCTTGCCCAGCTCGCCAAAATTCTCGACGATCAGGAAGCCTCGTCGAACGATAAATTCGTCGCCTATGACTTATTGATGAATGCTAATATTGCCGCTGGCGGCGTTCTGCCCATGTGTCAGGACACTGGCACGGCGATTGTCATGGGCAAGAAAGGGCGGCTTGTCCTGACTGAAGGCGAAGACGAGAGCGCGCTGGCGCAAGGCATAAGGGACGCCTATCAGAAAAAGAATCTGCGCTATTCGCAGCTCGCGCCCCTTTCCATGTTCGAGGAATCCAATACGAGGACCAATCTGCCTGCGCAAATCGAAATCTACGCCGAGGGCGAGGACGCTTATAAATTCCTCTTCCTCGCCAAGGGTGGCGGCTCCGCCAACAAGACGTTCCTCTTTCAAGCAACGCCATCTCTTCTGACCCATGAGCGTCTCGTCGATTTCCTCAAGGAAAAGATTTTGACGCTCGGGACGGCGGCCTGTCCCCCCTATCATCTGTCGATCGTCATTGGCGGACTTTCGGCGGAACTGAACCTGAAGACCGTCAAGCTCGCCTCGGCGCATTATCTCGATGAGCTGCCGACTTGCGGGGGACATGACGGCCATGCCTTCCGCGATCTCAGCTTTGAGGATGAAATCTGGAGGCTGACGCAGGATCTTGGCGTCGGCGCGCAATTTGGCGGCAAATATTTCTGTCATGACGTGCGCGTCGTGCGCCTTCCCCGGCATGGCGCATCGCTGCCGATCGGGATCGGCGTCTCCTGCTCGGCCGACCGGCAGGCCTTGGGCAAGATCACCCGCGACGGAGTTTTCCTCGAGGAGCTCGAGCAGGATCCGGCGCGCTATCTGCCGGCGATCGACGAGGCCGGGCTTGGCGGCGCGGTCGTCCAGATCGATCTCAACCGGCCGATGCCCGAGGTTCTGGCGCAATTGTCGCGGCACAAGATCAAAACCAGGCTTTCGCTCACCGGGTCGATGATCGTCGCCCGCGATCTCGCCCATGCCAAGATCCGCGAGCGGTTGGAAGCCGGCGAACCCATGCCGCATTATTTCAAGAATCATCCGGTCTATTACGCAGGCCCGGCCAAGACGCCGGAAGGCTTTGCGTCGGGCTCATTCGGTCCGACGACCGCGGGACGGATGGACTCTTATGTCCATCAGTTTCAGGGCGCCGGCGGTTCGATGGTGATGGTCGCCAAAGGCAATCGGGCCGGCCATGTCCGAGAGGCGTGCGCCAAGCATGGAGGCTTCTATCTCGCCTCGATCGGCGGCGCGGCGGCGCGGCTGGCGCAAGATTGCATCAAGAAGGTCGAGGTCCTGGAATATCCTGAACTCGGCATGGAAGCGATTTTCAAGATCGAAGTGGAGAATTTTCCGGCCTTCATCGTGATCGATGACAAGGGCAATGATTTCTTCAAGGAGCTGAATTTGGGGTGAGCGCATAAGTCCGCCTCAATAGGCGACTTTCAAAATCTCAATGCGCTCGACGCCCTTTGGCGTCCGAACCTCGACAATATCGCCTGCCTCGGATTTCAACAGCGCCTTGGCGATCGGCGAGATCCAGCTGACTTCGTTGAATTCCGACCGCGCTTCGTCGATCCCGACGATTCTCAGCGTTTTCTCTTCATCCCGCTGGTTCAGATAGTGGACTGTGGCGCCAAAAAACACGCGCTCTTTGTCTTTCTGCTGCGCGGGATCGACGACTTCGGCGATTTCCATCCTTTTGCGGAGAAAGCGAATCCTTCGGTCGATTTCCCGCAAGCGGCGCTTGCCATAAATATAGTCGCCATTCTCGGATCGGTCGCCATTTCCGGCCGCCCAGGACACCGTCTCGACGATTTGGGGGCGCTCGATCTGATGCAATTGCGCAAATTCGTCGCGCAGCCGCTGGAGGCCTTGGGGCGTGATGTAATTCTTGACGCCAGCCGGGAGAGCGGGGATCTCGTCGTCGAGATCAGCGTCCGTCTCGGCTTCCTTGGTGAAGGCCTTGCTCATCGCGCCAATCGAGATTTTGCGGCAATTAAGGTGAAGTGGACGCCAATCCGCGTTAAGAAAATGCCATAGTCTTTAAAAGGTTGCAGACTTCTTGGACGAGAGAGATCACGCGTCCAAGAACGATCGAGCGCCATCGATTTCGGTCTGGGAGCGCGCCGGGCCGGGACGAGTCCCGGCGATGATTTAAGCGCGGTGGGCTCAATGCCCGATTTGGGCGAGCGCCGTGAAGCCGGTCGTCGGCAAGCTGAGCGCTGCGCCGGTGATGGGCTTGGCAGGCGGCGGCGCGGTTTGCCGTTTAACCGGGACCGTGGCGCTTGGCGCGAGCAATGAAGCCTGCGGTTTTGCTCCCGCTGAGAGCTGGTTGCGCTTGGGCGGCAAGGGAACGTCGGCCGCTTGGGGAACCGCCGGCTCGTTGACGGCCACGGTCGGCGCCTCGGGCTGCGGGTCGGCTTGTTTGGCGCCGAAAAAGCGGCTGAACAGGGAAGGTTGCGGCTTGGCCGGTTCGGGCGCGGCCGCCGTCGCCTCGACGGGGTCTGGCTTGCCGCTCGCCGCCGTCGCGGCGCTTTCTTTGAGCCCAGCCATTTGCACCACAGGGGCGAGCCGAGATTTCTTCGCCTTGCCTTCATCGAGCGCTATTTCGATCGGACCGCGCACCAGCGCCTCGGGGCGGCTCGCATAGCTGGACAGCGAGGCGAAGTCCGGATGCTGGCCGCCATCGGCATAGACCGTGCGCACCGGACGAACGCCTAGCGCGACCAGTTCGGCCACCTTGCTTTCGTCGCGCTTTTCTTTGGCGGCGACTGCGGTCTGGATGCTTTCGTCGCGTTTCAGGGGCGGGCAGGCGGCGGCGGCCTCGAAACGCCCGCCATTCGCCGGAGTCGCGTTGAAGACATAATGCCGGTTGCAGACCCCGACGGCGACGTCCTGCTTTGTCACCTCGAAATTGTCCGAGCCTTCCTTCAATTGCTTCCAGAAGGGGATGTTCTGATCGAGCCTATATTTGGCGAGGTTTTCGGCGGTCATGCGGAAAGGAAAGGATTGCATCTGGATGGCGCGCTGGCCGCCGGCGAAACCTTCCCGCACGATCGCATAGATCTCGCCGATCTGCGGGTCGGTCATCGAGAAACAGCCGGCCGAAGAGCAGATGCCATGCACCATGATAGAACCGCCGCTGCGGCCCATCGCGCGATCATAGGCATTGGGATAGCCGACGTTGAAGGAGAGATAATAGGCCGAATTTGGGTTCATCTGCGCCGGCGTGATCGAATAGAAGCCTTCCGGCACTTGGCGATCGCCCTCGCGCGCCTTGGGCCCAAGCTGCCCCGACCAGCGGCACATGGGATAGGTTTTCAAAAGCGCATACTGGCCATCCGCCTTCATCTTCCAGATTTCGAGCTCGGCCTCTTTTTTGTAAGCGCGGATGAGGACGGGCGCGCTTTTCGACGTGTCATTCGCCGCCATCAGCGCGAGGGTCTTGGGAGGAATCGGCGCGTAGGCGCGCGAATTGGTGGCGATGCCGGCGCTGTCCTCGCAGCCAGCCAGCAAGCCGGCGGCTGAAGCAAGAAGCGCGAAAGCGCCCAAGTGGCGAACAAAAGGGTTGCAGCGCATTGTGTCCCGCCCCGTCTAGAGCAAATCCTTGTCGATCTTTTCGATCAGGACATGCTCCAACTCTTTGATATTGAGCGTTTCCCTTCGATCACATGGCGCCATGCGATCGGGGAGCGCTCTAGCGAATGGTTTCGCTACGTACCGACATGGTCTACCGCCGGCATCCTTAGAGGCAGGTTACCGAGTGCTTGACCAGGTCCCGATCATTGTCGTTAATTTTATCCGTGGTTAAGACCGCAGCCTTGCGCGAGCCTTCCGCCGGCTTTTTGTTTATGTTTTACGCCCGATATTTAAGAACTTGTCGTTGCGTGACGCTCTGAGTTCTTCGGGAGACATATGCTCGAAATCCCTCAAACCCTCGGCGATGGCCTCGCCAACCGCCGCCGCCGCCGCCAATGGATCGCGATGGGCGCCGCCGACGGGTTCGACGATGATCTTCTCTATGATCCCGAATTTAAGCAGATCTTGGGCAGTAATTTTCATATTTGTGGCGGCGTCCTCAGCGCGCGCCGAATCTCGCCACAAAATTGACGCGGAAGCTTCGGGAGAGGCGACAGTGTAGATCGCATTTTCCAGCATCAGGACGAGGTTGCAGCTTGCGATCGCGATCGCGCCTCCGGAGCCGCCTTCGCCGAGAATGACTGCGATATTTGGCACGCCGAGGGCGAGCGATGCGTCCGTCGCCCGGGCGATGGCTTCAGCCTGCCCGCGCTCCTCGGCGTCGACGCCGGGAAATGCCCCCGGCGTGTCGACGAGCGAGACGACCGGCAGATCGAATCGGTCGGCGAGTTGCATGATTCGGACCGCCTTGCGGTAGCCTTCCGGCCGCGCCATGCCGAAATTATGCTTTATTCGCCCTGCGGTGCCGCAGCCTTTCTCTTGTCCGATGACGCAGATCGCTCGGCCGCGAAACCAGCCGAAGCCGCCAATGATCGCGGCGTCCTCGCCGAATTGGCGGTCGCCCGACAAAGGCGTGAAATCGCTGACGAGCGCCCTCACGTAGTCGCTGAAATGCGGCCGCTGCGGATGGCGCGCGACCTGAGTCTTCTGCCAGGGCGTCAGACTAGCGTAAAGGTCGGCCAGCGCCTTTTCCGCCTTGCCTTGGAGTTTCGTCAGCTCCTCGCCGATGGCCACGGCGTCGCCTTGCGCAGCAAGCTGGCGCAATTCCTGGACCTTGGCTTCGAGTTCGGCAACGGGTTTTTCAAAATCGAGATAGCTTTGCATCGGCGCCAAGTTTGTTTCAGGAGCGCGAAAACTGGCTAGTTTGCCTTGCGAAGTCAAGAAATTGCGGCGGTGCGCCATTTGTTTCATCAACGCCTTGCCTCGCATGTGCTGAAGCGGGCGGATCCACCCTTGAAAGGGAGTTAGAGCGGGGTCGAAGGAGCTGGCCCCGTCAGACGCGGGAAGAGGCGGGCCATCCGCCGCTTCGACCAGAGGCGGAACCTGTCGAGATAAAGGTAGAGAATTGGCGTCGTGTAGAGGGTCAGCATCTGGCTGACGATCAGCCCGCCGACGATTGCGATCCCCAGCGGGCGCCTTATTTCACCGCCGTCGCCAAGGCCCAGGGCGAGCGGAACCGCGCCAAGGATTGCGGCCATGGTCGTCATCATGATCGGACGAAACCGCAGCATGCAGGCGCGGAAAATCGCCTCGCGCGGCGAAAGCCCCTCCGTCCGCTCCGCCTCGAGTGCGAAATCGATCATCATGATCGCGTTTTTCTTGACGATCCCGATGAGCAAAATCACGCCGATGAGGGCGATGATGCTGAACTCGGTCCGAAACAGCAAAAGCGCGAGCACCGCGCCGACCCCGGCGGAGGGCAGGGTGGAAAGGATCGTGATCGGATGGATGAAGCTCTCATAAAGGATGCCGAGGACGATATAGACCGTCACCAGGGCGGCCAGGATCAGGAAGCGTTCGTTGGCGAGGGATTCCTCGAAGGCGCGGGCATTGCCCTGCAAACTGCCGTGGATGGTGGCGGGCATATGGATCGCCGCCATCGCCTGGGCTATTTCGCGGCGGGCGTCGCTGAGCGAAGCGCCCGGCTGCAAATTATACGAAATCGTGCTCGCGACGAATGGGCCTTGATGGTTGACCGACAGGGGCGTGGCGCCCCGCTCGTAACGGCTGAAAGCGGCGAGCGGGACCATTTTTTCCCGCGCGGTGCTGACGGCGGCGCCCGCCGAGGCGCCGCTTTTGCCGGTATTGGCGATCGCATTGGTCGCCGCGTTGCGCGCCGAATCATTGGTTGAATTCACGCCGGCGGCGGCGCTTGACGGCCCCGTCGCGGCGCTGGCCCCGCCCGTCACGGTTCCCGAGGCCAAATTGGTGGTCGCCGTGCCGCGCGGATTGCCTGCCGACGTGCTGACATAGATATCCTTCAAGATCGCCGGATCCTGCCAAAAGCGCGGCTCGACTTCCATCACGACATGATATTGATTGATCGCGCTGTAGATCGTCGAAACCTGCCGCTGTCCGAACGCATCGTAGAGGGTATTGGCGATTTGGCTCGCCGTGATCCCGAGGCGCGAGGCGGTGTCGCGATCGATGACGATATCCGTCTCCAGCCCGCCTTGCTGCTGATCGGAGTTGACGTCGGCGAGCACTGAACTGTGTTGCAGGGCCTCGACGAGGCGCGGCGTGAAGGCGTGGAGCTCGCTCGTGCTGTCGCCCTGAAGGGTGAATTGATATTGCGCATTGCTGGGCCGCCCGCCGAGGCGGATATCCTGCACCGCTTGCAGGAACAGGCGCCCGCCCGGCGCTTGTGCCAGCTTCTGGCGAAGCCGGCCGATGACTTCATCGGCGCTTTCGCTGCGCTCCGCCTTGGGCTTCAAGCTGACATAAATCGATCCTGAATTGGTCTCGCCGCCGCCGGTGAAGCCGACCACGCTGTCAACCGCCGGATCGCTTTGCACGATCGATTGAAGCTCGCCGAGCTTTTGCCGCATCGCTTGGAACGAGCTGCTCTGATCGGCCTGAATGCCGCCGATGATCCGGCCGGTGTCCTGTTGTGGAAAGAAGCCCTTTGGCACGATCGAAAAGAGATAAACGTTGAGGCAGATCGTAGCCAGCAAGACAAGCATCACGAGGATCCCGTGGCGCAACGCCCAGCCGAGCGATTGCTCATAGGCCCGCAGCATGATGCGCAGCGGATCGAACCTGCGTCGGCGCGTCGTCGTCGGCGGCCGGGGCTTGAGAAAAATCGCGCACATCATCGGCGTCAAGGTCAGTGAAAGGACGAGCGAGACCAGGATGGCGAGCGAGAGCGTGACGGCGAATTCTCGGAACAGGCGGCCAAGGATGCCGCCCATGAACAGGATCGGGATGAACACTGCGATGAGGGAGATGCTGATCGAGAGCACCGTGAACCCGACCTCGCGCGCGCCCCGCAGCGCGGCCTCGACGCGCCCCATCCCGGCCTCGACATGCCGGATGGTGTTTTCGAGAACCACGATGGCGTCATCGACGACGAAGCCGGTCGCGATGGTCAGCGCCATGAGAGACAGATTGTTCAGGCTGAAATTCATCAGATACATCCCGCCGAATGTGCCGAGGATCGAGATCGGCACTGCGACGGTCGGGATGAGAGTCGCGCGAAAATCGCGCAGGAAGGCGTAGACGATCAGCGTCACCAGGGCGACCGCCGTCAGCAGAGTCCATTCCGTATCGAGCAAGGAGGCGCGGATCGTGTTGCTGCGATCGGAGGCGAGCTTGACTTCGATATCGCTCGGCATCGCGGCCTGGAGATGCGGCAATTCCGCCTTCACGCTATCGACGGCGCCGATGATGTTCGCGCCAGGTTGTCGAAACACGAGGACGATCACCGCTGGTTTGCCATTGGCCAGCCCCAGGTTGCGGAGGTCCTCGACCGAATCCCGCACTTCGGCGACGTCGATGAGACGCACTGGGGCGCCGTTGCGATAGGCGATGATGAGCGGAATATAATCGGCGGCGCGAGTGGCTTGATCGTTGGTGTAGATTTGGAACAATCGCTCGCCGTCCTCGATCGCGCCCTTCGGACTGTTGGCGTTGGCGGAGGCGAGCGCGGCGCGCACGTCTTCGAGCCCGACGCCATATTGGAAGAGCGCGTGCGGATTGATCTCGACCCGCACGGCGGGCAGGGCGGCGCCGGCGATGACGACCTGGCCGACGCCTTGGAGCTGCGAAAGCCTTTGCTGCAGGATGTTGGTCGCATAATCATACATCTGGCCGGGCGTCAGCGTCTTCGACGTCAAGGCGAGGATGAGGATTGGCGCGTCGGCTGGATTGACTTTGCGGTAGGTGGGATTTCCCGGCAGCGCCGTCGGCAGGTCGGCTCTCGCCGCATTGATCGCCGCCTGGACGTCGCGCGCGGCTCCGTCGATGTCGCGATCGATGTCGAATTGCAGGGCGATTCCGGTCCGTCCGACATTGCTCTTCGAGGTCATCTCGGTGACGTGGGCGATCTGGCCGAGATGGCGTTCGAGCGGGCTTGCGACGCTCGCCGCGACCGTGTCCGGGCTTGCTCCTGGAAGCTGCGCCTGCACGAAAATCGTCGGAAAATCGACTTGCGGCAGCGGCGAAACCGGCAGCTTCAGAAACGCCAAAATCCCGGCCAAGGCGATCCCGACAGTGAGCAACGTGGTCGCCACCGGCCGCGCGATAAATGGCGCAGAGAGGTTCATCCCGAAGCTCCGCCCTCGGCAAGCGGGACCGCCGGCCGGCGCCGGGAGAGGCGGGCCGCGAGGCGGTCGAAATAAAGGTAGATCACCGGCGTCGTGAACAGAGTCAGCACCTGGCTCACCACCAACCCGCCGACGATGGCGATTCCGAGCGGATTGCGCAACTCCGAGCCGGTCCCTGTTCCCAGCATCAAAGGCAGCGCGCCAAGGATCGCCGCCATGGTCGTCATCAGAATCGGGCGGAACCGGAGGAGGCAGGCCTGGAAAATCGCGTCGCGCGGCGAGAGTCCGCCGGTGCGCTCGGCGTCGAGCGCAAAATCGATCATCATGATCGCATTCTTCTTGACGATGCCGATCAGCAAAATAATGCCGATCACCGCGATGACGTCGAGTTCGCCGCCAAACGCCATCAAGGCGAGCAGCGCGCCGACTCCGGCCGACGGCAGCGTCGATAGAATCGTGATCGGGTGAATGAAGCTTTCGTAAAGCACGCCGAGCACGATATACATCGTGATCACGGCGGCGATGATCAGGAAAGTTTCATTGGCCATCGAGCCCCGGAAGGCCGCGGCGGCGCCTTGGAACGAGGTGACGAAACTGTCCGGAAGGCCGATCTCGGCTTCGGCTTTTTCGATCGCCGCCACGGCGTCGCCGAGCGAGGCGCCAGGCGCGACATTGAACGAAATCGCCGTCGCCGGAAACTGTCCGAGATGCGTGATCAGCAAGGGACCCATGCGCTGCTCGACATGAACGATTGCCGAGAGCGGAACCTGTCCATTGGTCGTCGAGGACGACGATGGCAAATAGAACAAGGACAGGCTGTCGAGTTTGCCTTGCAGGGCGGGATCGACCTCTAGGATGACGCGATATTGGTTCGATTGGGTGAAGATCGTTGAAACGATGCGCTGGCCGAAGGCGTCATAGAGCGCGTTGTCGACGCTTGCGGGCGTAATTCCAAAGCGCGCCGCCGTGGCCCGATCGATCACGAGGTCGACGGCGAGTCCTTGCTGTTGCGCATCGCTTGCGACGTCGGCGAGCGCCGGCAGCTGGCGAAGCCGCTCCACCAGCTTGGGCGTCCAGGTCTTGAACTCGGCCGGATTGGCGTTCTGCAAAATGAAACGATATTGCGCCAAGCCAATATTGGAATCGATCGTCAGATCCTGCACGGGCTGCATATGAAGCGAGACGCCGGCGATCCCCGACACTTCGTCTTGCAGGCGGGAAATGACCTCGCCAGCGCTGAGGCCGCGCTCGTCGCGCGGTTTGAGATTGATGAGAAACCGGCCGCTGTTCAGCGTTGGGTTGTCGCCGTCGACGCCGATGAACGAGCTTAGGCTCTCGACCGCCGGATCCTTCAGGATCTCATCGCCAAGGCGCTGCTGCAGGCGCGCCATCGCCTCGAAGGAAATGCTCTGCGGGCCTTGCGAAATCGCTTGGATCATGCCGGTGTCCTGCACCGGGAAGAAGCCCTTCGGAATGATGATATAGAGCGCCACGGTCAGGACGAGGGTAGCGATCGCGACGAAGAGGGTGAGCGGCTGATGCCGCAACACGACCTCCAGAGCCCGGCCATAAAGCGCGACGGTCGCGTTGAAAGCGCGCTCTGCCATGAGATCGACGCGGTTGCGCTCGGCCTCGGGGCGATGGCGGATCAATCGCGCGCAGAGCATCGGCACGAGGGTAAGCGAGACGACCGCCGAAATCACGATCGTGACCGCCAGCGTGATCGCGAATTCGTGAAACAGGCGGCCGATCACATCGCCCATGAACAACAGCGGGATCAGCACGGCGATCAGGGAAAGCGTCAGCGAGATGATGGTGAAGGCGATCTGTCCGGATCCCTTCAGCGCCGCCTGCAAGGGCGACTCCCCTTCCTCGACATAGCGGCTAATGTTCTCGATCATGACGATGGCGTCGTCGACGACGAAGCCCGTCGAGATGGTCAGCGCCATCAGGGAAAGGTTGTCGAGGCTGAAGCCAAGGAGATACATGGCGACAAGGGCGCCGATCAATGACAAAGGCGCCGAAAGGCTCGGAATGATGGTCGCCGGCAGGTTGCGCAGGAAGGCGAAGATTACCAGGACAACGAGCGCGACCGCCAGCCCGAGCTCGAGCTCGACATCCTTGACCGAAGCGCGAATGGTTGTCGTGCGGTCGCTGATGATGCTGATGTCGACCGCGGCGGGGAGGCTCGCTTCGAGCTTTGGCAACAGCGCCTTGATGCCGTCGACGACCGCAATTACATTTGCGCCGGGTTGGCGGCGGACATTGAGAATGATCGCCGGCGCAGCGTTGGCCCAGGCGCGCAGCTTGGCATTCTCCGGGCCCTGGACGACGGTCGCGACGTCGGAGAGCCGGACCGGGCCGCCATCCCGGTAGGCGATCACCAGGTCGCGGTAACCCTCGGCGCTGATGATCTGGTCATTGGCGTTGATCGTCGAGGCCTGGGTTGGGCCGTCGAAATTGCCCTTGGGCGAATTGACGTTGGCGTTGGCGATCGTGGTGCGTAGATCGTCGATGTTGAGGCCATAGGCGGCGAGCGCTTGCGGGTTGAACTGGATGCGCATCGCCGGCCTTTGGCCGCCGCTGATGCTGACCAGTCCGACGCCCGGCTGCTGCGAAATCTTTTGCGCCAGCCGCGTCTCGCTGATGTCTTGCAGTTCGGTCAAAGGCAAGGTCTTCGAACTGAGGGCGAGGGTCATGATCGGCGCGTCGGCCGGGTTGACCTTGGCGTAGATCGGCGGCGCCGGCAGGCCGGCCGGCAACAGATTATTAGCGGCGTTGATCGCGGCCTGGACCTGCTGTTCGGCGATGTCGAGGGCCAGGGCCAAATTGAATTGCAAAGTAATGACGGAGGCGCCGGCGGAGCTTGCCGAGGTCATTTGGTTGAGGCCGGGCATCTGGGCGAGCTGGCGCTCCAGCGGCGCCGTCACCGAGGAGGTCATCACCTCCGGACTGGCGCCGGGCAGGAAGGTCCGCACCTGGATCGTCGGATAGTCCACTTCCGGCAGGGCCGAAACCGGCAGGAAGCCGTAAGCGACGCCGCCAGCAAGCAGGATCGCCGCCATAAGAAGCGTGGTCGCGACCGGCCGCAGGATGAAAAGCCTCGATGGATTCATCAGCCGGTCCGCGCGATCATGGAGCGCTTTTTTCGCGGCCGCGACCGCCGCGCTGGTTCTTGGTCTGGCCGGAATCCGGCGCCGCGCCGTCCGCCGGCTTGACCGGCCGCGCCGCCGCCGCGTTAGCGCCATCGACGGTGGGAACAAACACCTTTGCTCCTTCGCGCAAACGATCCGCGCCGTCGACGACCACCTGGTCGCCAGGAGCAAGGCCCGAGGCGATCTGGACCATCCCGCCATCGCTGGCACCGAGTTGGACCGGCCGAACCGACACCGCGCCGTCGGCGCCGATCAGATAGACATAAGCGCCTGGAGCGCCGCGCTGGATTGCGGCCGTTGGCGCGGTGACGACGCCTTTCAGCGTCTTGATCAACAGCCGCGCATTCACGAACTGGTTTGGAAACAGCCGGTCGTCGAGATTTGGAAATTCGGCGCGCAGCTTGACAGTGCCGGTCGTGGTGTCGACCTGATTGTCGAGCGTCAGGAGCTTTCCGGTGGCGAGGCGCGTCAGGTTGGTGCGGTCATAGGCGGCGACTTCAAGCGCTGCGCCAGCCCGCGTCTGCTCCATGATCTGCGGCAGCTCATCCTCCGGCACGGTAAAAATGATTGTGATCGGCTGCAATTGAGTGATGACAGCCAGACCGGTATCGCTCGTCTGCACATAATTGCCGGCGTCGACGAGGCGCAAGCCGACGCGCCCGTCGATTGGCGAGACGATCCGCGCATAAATCAGGTTCAGCTTCTGCGCGTCGATCAGGGCTTGATCGGTCTTGATCGAGCCTTCGTATTGCTTGACGAGAAAGGCCTGATCCTCGGCCTGCTGCCGGGCGATCGACTCTTGCTTGAGGAGAGTTTGATAGCGCGCCAGATTGGTGCGCGCCTGATTGAGTAGGCCCTGATCGCGCTGGAGCTGACCGTCCAATTGCTGCTCGGCCAATTGAAAGGGTCGGGGATCGATCTGGGCCAGAAAATCGCCTTTCTTGACCAACTGGCCTTCCTTGTAGCCAACTTCGAGAAGTTGGCCACTCACCTGCGACTTAACAGTCACGGTCGCGATCGGCGTCACCGTCCCAAGCCCGTTGACGATGATCTTTATGTCGCCAAGGCCGATCGTCGCCGCGCCGACAGCCTGAGGCGCGGTCGTTTGCCGGTTGCGACCAGCGTCCTTTGGCGTCTCAACGGTCGTCGCGATCCGATAAACGCCGAGACCGATCAGAACCGCGACGACAAGCAAAAAAATCGGCGCCAACCGCCCGCGCGGCCGCGTTCGCGCGTCGGGCGGCGGCGTCTGCGCTTCGCGAAAGGCGGTTCCGGCGTCGCGACGAACGAAGGCGTTCGGCAAGGCGTCCGGAATGTCTTTCTCCACGTTGCGAGTTCGATCGTCCATGGTCTGGCATCCAAGGCCCGGTTTCGTCTGCGCATTGCATAGGGCGACCAGGGCCGATCATCGTTCACTGCGCCTTGCCGCCAACATTCCAGGACAACGTTCCGGGAAACGAGCGTTTTGTAATGGCGCCGGCGGATTGTCCGCCACTGCTTGATAGCCCGACGCCAGACCGGTCGCAATCTAGGGGCTGTTCTAAAGCTGGTCGGCCCTTTCGCTTCCGGCGGTCTTGCTTAGAGTCTCTTGCTGCCGGTGAATAGGGCGCAACGCGGATAATGCGATCAAAACGGCGTTAGCGGATTTTCCTGCTTCAATGCCTCGGAGCTTGGCAGCAGCCCCCGGTCCCATCCGCCGCCGAGCGCTTGGATCAGATTGACGCCAGAAAGATAGCGGTTCTGCCGGATCGTCAGCGCCTGCTCCTGATTGTTGAGGAGGGTCGCCTGCGCGACGATGACGGCGGTGAAGGCGACGGTGCCGGCGCGATATTGGTTGAGCAGAATGTCCACCTCTTCCTGCGCCGCCGCGACCGCCTGATCTTCAACCTTTGCCTGGCGCGCCAGGATGCGCAGCGCCGCGAGCTGGTCCTCCACCTGCTGAAACGCGGTCAGTACGGTCTGTCGGTAATTGGCGATGCTTTGATCGTAGATCGCGCGGGCGGCGTCGACTTGCGCGCCGCGCAAGCCGCCGTCGAAGAGGATTTGCGTCGCAGCGACGCCGAGCGTCCAAAAATCATGGCCGAGCCGGGCCGCGAGCGGACCGACGCCCATGAGGCCGGCCTGACCGGTGAGGCTGATGTCGGGGAAATAGGCCGCGACGGCAACGCCGATCAATGCGTTCTCCTGCTGCATCAGGCGCTCCGCCGCGGCGATATCGGGCCGACGCTCGAGCAGGGTCGAGGGCAAGCTCACCGGAATGGCGGGGAAAATGGTCCCCAGGCCGCCGGATGCGATGGTCAGGTCTGCGGGGGGGCGGCCGATGAGCATCGCGATGGCGTGTTCGAATTGCGCCCGAGCCACGCCGACATTGATCGACTGCGCCTGCGTATTGAAGACCTGCGCTCGCGCCGCGGCGACGTCGGCCTTGGACACGGTGCCCGCATCATATTGATGCTGGGTGATCTCCAGCGTCCGCCTATATTGGGCGACGGTCTTGTCGAGAAGTGTTTGCAGCGAGTCGGCGGCGCGGAGATTGAAATAGGCGGCAGCGAGCAGCGCCTGGGCGGAGAGCGTGGCGTTGGCGAGATCGGCGGCGGAGACCTGCGCGCCGGCGACATTGCTCTCGATGGTGCGGCGGATCCTGCCCCAGATGTCGAGATCCCAACCGGCGTTGGCGGCGAGCGTCGAGGTCACGAGGGTGGTTGGAGAGCCGGTTCCACTCAACGCCGAACCCAAATGCGACGCGAGGCCATTGTAATTCGCGGTGACCGTCGGAAACAGCCCTGCCTGCGCCTCCCTGATCAGCGCTTTTGCCTGCCTGTAGGCCGCCTCCGCGGCGGCGATGGTCTGATTGGAGATCTCGACCTGCGCCTCGAGCTCATCGAGTTTCGCATCCCTGAAAACCCGCCACCAGGCGCCGCGATCGATTGCATCATTGGGGGCGGCGATCTTCCAGCCCTTGAGCTCCTTGTATTTCACCGGCTCCGGCGCCGGCGGGCGCTCATAGTCGGGACCGACCGTGCATGCGGCCAAAGCGAGGGCAAACGCAAGGGCTGGGGCCAAGGCTGAATGGTGGAGCCAGTGTTTCAATCGGCGTTCGCTCATGGGTCCGGATTGACCGCGGCTGCTCGCAGCGCAGCGCGGGAACTCGCATTCCCGCAAAACCAAAGCGCGACCGCTGTTCTCGTTATCGCTTTCGGGCGCCGCTAACAAGGCAAGCAGGAGGAGCACAAGGCAATGTGAACTGTCTGTTGCGGACGGGGTTGAACCGCCTTTGCGCCTATGCCCGCCGCTTCTGAGCCGCCGGCGGCGGCGCTGGCGCTTCGGGTGGGGAAGGCACTAGGCGCTGTTTTCATGGCGCCGTCACGAATTCGTGATGGACGATTTTAGATGGCGCGGAAACATATGATGGACGAACGCCGAAGAGTCAGTATGACCCAACTTCCAGCATTGAGCATTGCTTTCATGTCGCCATGGACCGATCGAACCGGGCGTTTCTCTCCGTTAAAATGCGCGGCCTTCATCGGCGTTCTCGCGCCCGCCGCCTGGATCGCAATTGAGGCGCAGCAAGGCTGGCTTGGCGCCCGTCCGGTCACCGCGGCCATTCATCAGTCTGGTCTATGGGCCGTGCGGCTATTGGCGATGACCCTGGCGGTGACGCCGCTGCGGTCGGCCCTTCGCTGGTCGAAGCTGATCGCGGTCCGGCGGATCCTCGGCGTTTCGGTTCTGGCCTACGCCGGGCTGCATCTGCTGCTCTATATGCTGGATCAGCATTTCGATATTGCGCATGTCGGGTCCGAAATCGTCTCGCGCATTTACCTCGTGATCGGATTTCTTGCCTTTTGCGCGCTTTGCATTCTTGGGGCGACCTCGACCGATGGCATGATCGCGCGGCTCGGCGCCCCGCGCTGGACCCGGCTGCAGCAATTGGTCTATCCGGTCGCGGCGCTGGCGAGCGTCCATTTCTTCATGCAATCCAAGCTCGATGTCAGCGAGCCGATCCTGATGGCGGGACTGTTTTTGCTCTTGCTGGCCTATCGGCTGGAGCAGCGCTGGCGCGGCGATCTCTCGCCCTGGCGCGTGGCGGGTCTTGCGGCTTTAGCGGCGCTTGCGACGGCGTTCGGCGAGGCCCTCTGGTATGCGGTCTCGGTTCGAGCGCCTTTCTTGCTGGTGCTTGGCGCGAACCTCGATTTTTCCTTTACGGTGCGGCCGTGCTGGTTCGTCCTTGGCGCGGGCGCGATTCTCTTGATTGCTCGCTTATTGCGTCCGCTAATGACGCCGGCGGGCCCTTCGCCGCGCGGCCGGATCGGCGCCATGTCCGCCTATCCGAAGACGCCTTGAAGGCGATCGCGGCCAAGATGGACCCATTTGATCCGAATTAATCGTCGCCATTCCGTCCGCGTTGGGAAATTAACGGCGCTTGCTCGATGCCGCGCGGTAGGCTTCCATGTTTGGCGAGATGACGCGCGGCGCGCTCCGCCGCCAGTGGGTCGCTGAAACGGCGCCCTTCCATGGCGTCGAATGGATGCGTCGCGGAGAAAAAATTGAAGTTGTGATCGCGCGAATCGCGGGCGACGATGCCGGCGGTGCGGCCGCTGACTTCAATGACATAGGCGTCGGGCATGCTAGTTTCCTTTCGCCAGCGAGGGCATGGCGTATATCTCTACTAAATCTATAAACTGAATATACTATTATAGCAACCCCCAGGATCGGAAGCGTTGCAATGATCGGCTGAGGTCGGAGCTGGCCATCAAAATTGACGGGCCCCCTCATGGATTAAAACGATCCAGGCGCCCTGAAGACGACATGAAATCCTTGCGTGGAGCTGGTGAATTGCGTCCTGGCGGGCATGGCGTCATCCTCACCGCAGATTGAGCGCGCGCGCCGACGATTTGCGGCGCGGCGCATTGGGTCAGCTTGCTTCGGACGCCAAATCAAAATTGGGCGCCTTTCAACGGAGTGGAAGTTGGAAAGCAGGCTCGACGCCATCTCTCGGCGCCGAGCGATGATCACATATTCAACGCGGCATCGATTTCAACGCCGACTCTATCCGAAAAGATTGCAACTTTTTTTTTGCCATCCAATCGGTCCGCGAGCCAAATGAAAACCTGCTCAGTCGAACAGGCTTGAAACGCTCTCTTCCTTGGCGATTCGCGCGATCGCTTCGCCGATCAATGGCGCGATGGAAACGATGCGGATATTGTTCGAAACGCGAATCGCCTCAGTCGATTGGATCGTATCGGTGAGCACGAGCTCCTTGAGCCGGGAGGCTGCGATTCGCGCGGCGGCGCCGCCCGAGAGAACGCCATGGGTAATATAGGCATAGACGTCCTGGGCGCCGTCGCGCAGCAAAGCATCCGCCGCGTTGCACAAGGTGCCCCCCGAATCGACGATGTCATCGATCAAAATGCAGCTCTTGCCGGCGACGTCGCCGATGATGTTCATCACCTCCGATTCGCCGGCGCGTTCGCGGCGCTTGTCGACGATAGCGAGCGGCGCGTCGATGCGTTTAGCCAAGGCGCGGGCCCTTATCACGCCGCCGACATCGGGTGAAACCACCATGACATTGTCGAGCTGCAGGCGCTCCTTGATGTCGCGCACAAAGACCGGAGCGGAAAACAAATTGTCGGTTGGAATATCGAAGAAGCCCTGAATCTGCCCGGCGTGGAGATCCACCGTAAGCACCCGGTCGGCGCCCGCGCGCGTAATGAGGTTGGCCACGAGCTTCGCCGAAATCGGCGTGCGCGGACCGGGTTTTCGATCTTGCCGAGCGTAGCCAAAATAGGGAATGACCGTGGTGATCCGCCTTGCCGAGGCGCGCCTCAGCGCATCGGTCATGATCAGCGTTTCCATCAGATGATCATTGGCGGGATAGGAGGTCGATTGGACAATGAACGCATCCTGGCCGCGAACATTCTCCTGAATCTCGACGAAGATTTCCATGTCGGCGAATCGTCGAACCTGGCATTTGGTCATGGGCATGCCGAGGTAAGCCGCGATAGCCTCGGTGAGAGCGCGATTGGAATTGCCGGCCAGGATCTTCATGACGCCCATACTCATTTGCCGCTCCAACAGCGACGTCTGCTTTTAGAGAAGCTGTCTGAACTGGACAATGAGGCGCGCGCAAATAGTTCCGGCGATCGGGCCGACGACCGCGCCCGATCGATCCATTGTCCAAGATGGACTTTCCGCCGCATTGCCCGGCGATAATTCCAGCGGGCGTTTTGCTGCTCCGCCGGATTCGATCGCATTGCAGAAATTCGCATAGGGGCGCTTTCGACGACGGGATTTGCTTGCGGGACAAGCCATCGGAAAGCGTTCTAGAGCGCTTCCCGATCAGATGGAATCATCTGATCGACAAGGGATCGCTCAGATTCGAAGGGTTAGAGCATTTTCGAGCGCAGCGAATACCGGTTCGCGATAAGAACATGCGCCCACGGTCTATCAGCCGAAGCAGATTTCCGGCCGCCGAGCCTTTCGCATTTTAAACAGACGGAAGCGAGAGCGCTGCGTCGCTTAGCGGACGCGGGTCCATGTTTCGTTTCCGCAGAGGCCGCTGTTTGGGACACAGCCTTGTATTTGCAAGGCTTGGTCGCTCGCCATCGACACGCTTGCGTTGTACATCTGGCCGTCTTCGGCGTTATAGGTCTGGCCCGACCAGAGATTGTTTCCAGCTGGCCTCAGACCGATCAAGACTTCAATTCCGAGCACGGAGCGGGTGCGCTTGCTTGGGTCCGGATTTTTCTCGTCTTTTCCCGGGGCGGTCCGCGTCGAAGCGATGAAGCCGCAGAAGGCCGCGCCGCATTTGCGTATCCGCACCGTCGCATTGCCGTCCTGCACGCGCCATTCGCCAATAGGGTCGGCGCCAGCTTGACTGACGGACAGGATAACTAACGCAAGGACAGTTAGGATCACTTGAGGTTTCATACTTCCTCCGAAGATTTTCGATAGCACTGATCACGCCCGCTGCGATCATAGCGGCGCGCGATCTGATGTCGAGTTTCAGCTGCGAGTCAATTCCCTGCGCCTTTGCCTCAGGCCTTCTTTCAGCGCAGGGCGGCGATGCTGAGATCGCTCGGACCCTTCGCCTCGAAGGCGGGCGGCTTCGCCGGCGTTCCCCGGACGATGGTCCGACCATCCGATCCGGGCGAGGCTTGCTTGGGCGCCGCGGCGGTTCTGTTCTTGGCGCCGGCGAGGGCCTCTGGCGTATTGGTGAGAAAAGCGGCGAGGTCCTCGGCGGTTTTTGCAGCGACATCGCCGACCGAGGCGAAGTCCATGACGGACCAGGGGTCATCCGCCGCTGGGACAGCCTTGATGAAGAGGGCGTCTTCGAGCCTTAGCGCGCGTTTCTTCGCCGCGTCGAAAATGTCGAAGACCACGGTAATCGAAGTTCCGGTTTCCGCCGGAGCGGCATTGAGATAGCCGCGCACCAAATAATTGGCGTTCTTGGGGTCTGCGAGAGTGATGTCGCGTTCGGCGGCTTCCTGCGCGAAGGCGCCTTTAATGCGGTCGGCGACCGGCTCAGGAACGCCGCTCAAGCTCGCCAAGGCGACGCTGGCGCCGCGCGGGCTGACGCCTTCTCGCCGGGCCGGCCCTTGCTGTAGGTCCGCCTGGGGCGGCGGCGAATCCGCGGCCTCGATGCAACCGGCCAAGCAAAGCGCCATGATCAAAACGAACAGATATCGGGCGAGACCCGTCGACGATCCGGGAAAGAAAACCGAGCGGCCCATTCTTCTTGCCCCTTCTTCCAGAGCCTTCGTTCGACCAGTCCGATCGGAGCGTTCTGGATTTGCATCTGTCGGACATTCGGCTTGCAAAAGCGGGTCTATCCCACGTTGGAGCATGCTCTTATCCGCCTGTCTTGGCGTGTGGTCTCGATCCAAGCAGCCTCTTGCCAGCACAGCCAAGAATCGACAGCTAAACTGAATCTTAACCAAGGTCCAGAGTATTTTCTGCGCCGACGGAGATCAGCACGGCGATCAGAAAATGCGGCAAAAACAAGGCCTTCGACGCAATTGCGTTGGGTTTGCAATGCCGTTGCGTCAAAGGCCTTCAATGCTGCTCATCAGTTTCCAAACGCCGGCGAGCGCAGTTTGAAAAGACGCGTCAAGCGCTTGCCGATCAGACCCAGGCATCCGTTCGGCAAGCGCTCAGGTTCAAACAGTTGGAGCATGCCAAAATCAAACTTTGGCCAAATTGCGCGCCCGCTCGGCCACGACCCTCCCTTTCAAGAGAAATAGGGTCTGGCAAAAATACAACAGATTACGAAAAAGAGCTTTCGTGGGGACGCCGGTCAAGAAGGACGCCGTCCGCAACAGCTGATTTTGGCTTGTCGCGCAACGCGGAGTTTCAAGGGCAGCGACGCGTTTTCAATGTAAGCGCGCGATGATCGAAATCGCGCGCTTTGATCGTCCTGATCGATCGCCTCCGCCGGATCGCCTTCGCATTGCGATCCGCAAACAATCCATCCCCCCGCGCCTCATCCCGTTATGGATGACTACCAAACATGAAACGAGCGCGATGCTGTCGAATGCGTATGGTGGGCGGTCCAGCTTTTCCGAACGTTTTGAGACAGGACCGGGATGTTGATCGAAACCACTCCCGCTGCATAGCCGATTTGAAGGCTGGTGATCAGCGCGAAGATTTCGAGAAGAGCGCGCGCCAGGCTGTGCTCCGCGAGAGCCGGTCCGGCGAGAACCAGAACGATCGCGAGAGCGCTGACCGGAACAAGAATTAGGACCTTGAAGAAACGCCCGAGGATCGTCCCGAACAGAACGCCCCCTATGATTAGAATGGTCATTTCGATGCCTCCCAGATGACTTATCTTGTCTTATTTTTCTTACTTGGCGCTTTTGCTTTTTGTTACATTTCAGCCCAAATAGGCGATCAGGTAAAGCCTCATTTTAGCACACATGTGGCCGCAAGGGCGCGGATCGCCGCTGTCAGGCCCGATAAGGGCACAATGCCCTCGATTGCGGTGTCGCCGTCGGCGATCTTTATTTCCACCTCCTGCGATCCAAGCCACGAATCGTTCGCCAGCTTCATTCCGTCGACTGGAAGACGAATGCCGGCGCCTGCTGGAATGATGCTTCCTACAAAGTAGGACTGTTGTTTCGCCACACGCAAGGTAATTTTCGGCTGCGCGCGGGGCGGAAACGGCTCCACGACGACAATGACAATTTCGACGCCGCGCTCACCGCAGCGCAGCATAAGGCCGGCCAGACGGGGATCGGATCGGTCGAGATCGGCCGTTCGCAGAAATGCCGTTGCATCGAACTCGCCACCGGGACTGCGGACGCGCCGCCATGAACCGGAAGCAGCCGGGGCGTCGATTGTCGATGCGCCAGAGGTCCCGCCCGATCGGCTCGCAGGCTCTGGCGGGGCGTATGCTTCGGGCTTGCCCTCAAGGGCCTCGGCAAGGAGAGGGAATTGTCCCCAAATGCTTGCGAAAATGACAAGCAAACGCAGCAATGTGAGACGCATGATCGAGATCTGGCTGTTGTCTTGTGGGAAGCGGCGGGTTGACTTTGGCCGATGGATTGGCGTCCGGCAACATAAGGGAAAAGCGCTCGTGAGTCGTCAGCATGCCGCCGGCGAAGGCTATGGCGCGCGGCGCGGCTTCAACTTGAGGATATCAATGCTTTGATTGGTGAGATCGCCGAGTCAGAGGCGAGAGGCTCTAAGCGGCATCACGCATGCGCGGCATCACTTGCGCATCTTTCAAGGGATGACCTTGCTCAAGAGTCGCGACTTTTGAGGATCGCGAGCTAAAACGCTCCCGAGCGAAGTGGAGACAGGTTCGCCTCGCAAAAACAAAGGGCGGAGCATGGTCTTAAAAAAAAAGCTGGCCGCCTTTGTCGATTCCGACGCGCCTCGACGTTTGCATCGGAGCGATGCGCTACCGATCGCATGAGCCCCCGATCCGGAAGCGCTCTAGAGCCGGATGACTTTGGACGAGATCGCAAGGCGATCTCGTCCAAAGTCTGAATCCGCCTCTCATCAAAGAGTTAGAGCATGATGTCGGCCGAAAACCGGTTTCCACTTTTCGGCATCATGCTCTAGCGTCGCTCAGCCGCGCGAACCGCAGCAGGCTTTGGCCTCTGCCGGAAGCTGGAAATTGCCTTGGCAACGGCAAGAGCGGCCGCAATCCATGCGAGAGTATTCATCGAAGCGCCTCCGTGGCCGCAGGACGCACCTTTCAAGACCCGCGTCCAAATTGACCGACTTCGATTATGGATCGGAGGCGGTCCAAGGCGCAACGCTCGTCCGGGTGGGATGGTTCCCACGCGAGGCGGTGGGTCGCCCACTTACGCCTCATAAGGTAAAGGGCGCCTGAATCGCTTTCAGATCCACAGAATCTCAAAGCTGCTCTCGCACTTTGCCTTACCGCATTTCCTCAACGCGAGCCCGCGGCGGCGGCGTTCAGGAAAGCCCTAAAGTCCATCAAACAGGGCGGTGGACAAATAGCGCTCGGCGAAGGAGGGAATGATGAGGACGATATTCTTGCCTTCGAATTCTGGTCGCAGGCCGATTTCGACAGCCGCCGCGACCGCCGCGCCCGAGGAAATGCCAACCGGAATGCCTTCAAGCCGGGCGATGAGGCGGGCGGTGTCGAAGGAGGTCTGATTGCCGACCGTCACCACCTCGTCGATCAGAGAACGGTCCAGGATCGAGGGAACAAAGCCGGCGCCGATGCCTTGAATCTTGTGCGGGCCCGGTTGCCCGCCCGAGAGAACTGGCGAATCCTCGGGCTCGACCGCGATGATTTTCAGGCCCGGCCGGCGTGGCTTCAGAACTTGCGCGACGCCGGTGATAGTCCCACCCGTTCCCACCCCGGAAACAAAGACGTCGATTTCGCCTTGGGTGTCGGTCCAAATTTCCTCGGCCGTCGTCAGCCGGTGGATCTCGGGATTGGCGGGGTTTTCGAACTGCTTGGGGATAATCGAATCGGGCGTCGCTTCGGCGAGTTCCTGCGCCCTGGCGATGGCCCCTTTCATTCCTTGCGGCGCCGGTGTGAGGACGAGTTCGGCGCCGAGAAGCGCCAGCATCTTGCGGCGTTCGATCGACATCGATTCCGGCATGACGAGAATGAGCTTATAGCCGCGGGCGGCGGCGACGAAGGCCAGCGCTATTCCGGTATTGCCGGAGGTCGGCTCGATGAGCGTCGTCTTGCCAGGGGTGATCTTGCCGGCGGCCTCCATCACGGAGATCATATGGACGCCAATCCGATCCTTCACACTTGAAATCGGATTGAAAAATTCCAGCTTTGCGAGGAGGTTGGCCTTGACACCTCGCTCTTGGGCGATCTTCCGCAGCCGGACAAGAGGCGTGTTGCCGATCGTATCGGTGATCGAGTCATAAATCTTGCCGCGCCCCGGCGCCTGCGCGGTGTCCTCGGCCGATTTTGCGGCGGTCTGCGCCATTGTCTTGCTCCAACGATGTTTGTTCGAATTGGGGGCTGCGGAATGGCCCGTCCGTGCGGCGCCGATCCGAAGCAAGGTGAAGTCCAGAGCGCTGATGCGACAAGGCCGATCGGCATAAATAAAAACGCGATCGTCGGCATGAAGCATAGTGCGGCCCCATGCCGGCCGATTTTCTACGTCCTCCGGGTCGATCAGCCCTGAGGTTGAGGAACGATCCGCAAATAGGGGCGCGGCGCCGTCCATCCGTTCGGGTATTTCTTCTTGGCGTCCTCGTCGGAAACCGAGGGAACGATGATCACGTCCTCGCCATTCTTCCAATTGACCGGCGTCGCGACCTGATGCTTCGAGGTCAGCTGCAGGGAATCAATCACCCGAAGCACTTCGTCGAAGTTGCGGCCCGTGCTGGCCGGATAGGTCAACGTCAGTTTGATTTTCTTGTCGGGTCCGACGATGAAGACGGAGCGCACCGTCAGGGTGTCACTCGCATTGGGGTGAATCATGCCGTAGAGGTCGGCGACCTTGCGCTCCGGATCGGCGATCAGCGGAAAATTCAGCGCATGGCCTTGGGTTTCCTTGATGTCGTCCGCCCATTTCTCATGGCTGGCGAGCGGATCGACGCTAAGGCCGATCGCCTTGACATTGCGCTTGTCGAATTCGGGTTTCAGCTTCGAGGTATAGCCGAGCTCGGTCGTGCAGACCGGCGTGAAGTTCTTAGGATGCGAAAACAAGACAACCCACGAATCGCCCGCCCATTCATGGAAGCGGATGTGGCCTTCGGTGGTGTCGGCTTCGAAATCAGGGGCTATGTCGCCCAGTTGAAGTGCCATCTCACATACTCCGAAATAGTCTACTGGAACGTCCGCGCATGCGCGCGGCCGCGCTCGGCATGGCGCGCGCGCCGCTTGCCAAACGAGGCCGAGCGCCTCTCCGCGAGAGTATTAAGTCTACGCTTCCTGTCAACAAACAAAAGCGCATATCTAGAATCATTCCATATGATAGGAATTCGAAGCTCGCAGGCCTTTGCCGCGCAGGCTCTTGCCCCACCTCAGCCGGGGCTTGGGCTGCTCAGCGCTGGCGTCATGCGGCGCGAGCGAGGCCGCCCGCCGCGGCCAAGGCTTGGTCGAGATCGGCGATGATGTCGTCGATATGTTCGATGCCGATCGAAAGGCGCACATAGCCGGGCGTGACGCCGGTGGCGGATTGCTCTTCGGCCGAGAGTTGCGAATGGGTGGTCGTCGCGGGATGGATGGCGAGGCTGCGCGAGTCGCCGATATTGGCGACGTGATAAAAAAGTTCGAGATGATCGATGAACCGGCGCCCCGCCTCGGCGCCGCCCTTGAGTTCAAACCCGACGAGGCCGCCGTAGCCGCCAACGAGATATTTGTCGGCGCGCTCGCGGGTGGCGCCGGTCTGCAGCGACGGATAGATGACTTTGGTGATTTCCGGCTTTTTGGTGAGATGGTTGGCGACCGCCTCGGCGTTCCTGGCGTGGCGTTCGATCCGCAGCGCAAGCGATTCGATGCCTTGCAGAATGAGGAAAGCATTGAAGGGGGCGAGCGGGGCGCCGAGATCACGCAGCAAGGTGGTGCGCGCCTTGATGATATAGGCGATGGGTCCCAGCGGTTTGACCGCCTCGGTCCAAACCGCGCCGTGATAGCTTGGATCGGGCGTATTTAATGCGGGCTGGCGCTCCTTAAATTGCTCCCAATCGAAATTGCCGCCATCGACGATGAGCCCGCCGATCGAATTGCCGTGCCCGCCGAGATATTTCGTAGCCGAATAGACGACGATCGCCGCGCCATGAGCGATCGGGCGGCAGAGAATTGGCGCGGCGGTATTGTCGACGATGAGCGGGATGCCGAACGCGCGGCCGATGGCGGCGACCTCCGCGATCGGAAATACGGCGAGTTTCGGATTGGGCAGGGTCTCGGCGTAATAGGCTCTTGTCCGGGCATCGGTCGCGCGGCGAAAATTCTCGGGATCGCTCGGATCGACAAAACGGACCTCGATGCCTTGATCCTTCAAAGTATTGGCGAAGAGATTCCAGGTGCCGCCGTAAAGATCGGTCGAACTGACGATATTGTCGCCGACCCGGGCGAGGTTCTGCACGGAGAAGGCCGAGGCCGCCTGACCGGAGGCGAGCGCCAGCGCGGCGACGCCGCCCTCCAGCGCGGCGACGCGCTGCTCGAGGACATCGACGGTCGGATTGCCGATGCGGGTGTAGATATTGCCGAGCTCCTTCAGCGCGAAAAGATCGGCGGCGTGCTGGGTGTCGCGGAATTGATAGGAGGTCGTCTGATAGATTGGAACGGCGACGGCGCCGGTCGCCGGATCGGCGCGCCAGCCGGCGTGCAGCGCGAGGGTCTCCGGCTTTGTCGATTGCGTCGCCATTGCTGTTCTCCTTAGAGTTTTTCAAGCCGGAGCATTTGCGCGGCCTTATTGCAGCGGCCATCGCGCTCCGGCGCGCCCAAGCGGTCCGGTTATTTTTGGCCTAAAATTAGACCGGCTTCAAATCATATAAGTGAAGGAATCATAGGCGAGTTCGCTCAGAATCTGATTCATGCTGCGGGCGGGGGATTCGACGCAGCCTGAGGTTCCGACCGCGCGCGCGGGAACGCCCGCCATCGTCGTGTTGGGCGGCACAGGATGCAGCACGACCGACCCCGCGGCGATGAGCGAGCAAGAGCCGATTTCGATATTGCCGAGGATTTTCGCGCCGGCGCCGATCATCACGCCGCGCCTGATTTTAGGGTGCCGATCGCCGGTTTCCTTGCCGGTGCCGCCGAGCGTCACATTTTGCAAGATGGAGACATCATCGTCGATCACGGATGTCGCGCCGACGACGAGGCCGGTCGCATGGTCGAGGAAAATGCCCTTGCCGAAACGCGCGGCCGGATTGATGTCGGTTTGGAAAACGTCCGATGAGCGGCTCTGCAAATAAAGCGCGAAATCGGCGCGATCATGGGTCCAGAGCCAATGCGCCAGCCGATGCGTCTGAATGGCGTGGTAGCCCTTGAAGTAGAGAAAGGGTTCGATCAAGCGCTCGCAGGCGGGGTCGCGTTCAAGGACCGCCCCTATGTCGGCGCGGAAAGCGGTGGGGATCGAGGGGTCGTCGGCGATTGCTTTGCCGAATGCGTCGGCGATGAGATAGGCCGGAACCGTCTCGTTGCCGAGTCGCGCCGAAATCCGATGAGCGACGGCGTCTTCGAAATTTGACCGGTTCAGAATGGAATTCACAAACAGCGGCGCCAAGACGCGTTCATGCGAAAACGCGTCTTCGGCCTCTTGCCGCAGGCGCGCCCAAAGCAATTCGGAAAGATCCGCCTCCGTTTTGGACGCGGCCGGCGGCTGAGGGTTTGTAATAAGCGTCATTTGCCCGATTACCCGTCGGTTCATGGGCCCGGTCTCCCAAAACATAGATAGCGTCTTCGGCCTCGCCAGCGTGTCTTGCCCCAATCGCGCTTCGCCCAAAGCTGACGGCGCGGCGATTCGCGGGCCCGCTCCAGACCGGGCGCGGAGATCGACCAAAACCGCCGCAAATTATAAGTTGGTCGATAGATTAAATGGATAAAGCGAATTTGTCGATGGCCGCTCTCTTATTTTGCGCAAGCGACGGTTCCCACGCCGCTGCTGCCCCGCGACGAACCTACTAAAGCGGCGCTTTCGGCGCCAAATAATATCAAGAATAACGCATTTGACAGGCCAAGGAGCGCTAAATTTTTTTGAAGCATGGCCGCCGCAGGGCCAAAGCCTTTTCGCGCGAAGCAGAAACCCGTTGGCGTCAATAAAATGCAAGAAAACAAACAACTACAGCCTCTCTCCAATGTTGCCGAGTCGAAGAGAGCTCTAACCGCGGTCTCAGGGCGGATTGACCTCGCTTGAATTAAGACATTTATGCAAATGAACTGGGTTCAGGCATTGGAGACGTTGAAGCAGGTGGACTGGCACGTCATCAATCCGCTCTATTCGATTTCCGGCTTTATCGTTGGCGTTCTCGTCGGGTTTACCGGCGTTGGCGGCGGTTCTCTCATGACGCCGCTTCTCGTGCTGCTCTTTGGGATTGCGCCTGGGACCGCCGTCGGCACCGACCTTCTCTACGCCGCGATCACGAAAGCCAGCGGAACCCTCGTTCATGGCCTGAACCGCACCGTCGATTGGCGCATCGTCCGCCGTCTCGCCGGCGGAAGCATCCCGGCGACCGGTCTGACTTTGCTGTTCCTCAACTATATCGGCGCGAGCCAGCACGGCGCGAGCGGACTGATCACGACCGTTCTCGGCATCGCCCTCATCCTGACCGCGATCACCTTGAATTTCCGCAAATGGCTGCTCTCGCGTCTCGCCGCCTATGTGGAAGGCTTGTCGGATGGCCAAACCCGGCTCTTGACTAATCTATTCGGCGCCTTTCTCGGCGTGCTGGTCTCAATCTCGTCGGTCGGAGCCGGGGCGATTGGCGTGACTGTGCTCATTCTCCTTTATCCGAATATCCTATCGGCCCGCATCGTCGGCTCCGACATTGCCCATGCTGTGCCTTTGACCTTGATCGCCGGCATAGGCCATTGGTTCTTGGGCTCGATCGACTGGGCCTTGCTGATGTCGCTGCTGATCGGTTCGGTGCCGGGAATTATGATCGCCAGTCGGCTGGCCGCTTTTGTGCCGGAGCGCGTGCTGCGACCCGTGCTTGCCGGCGCGCTCGCCGTCGTCGGCGCGAAGCTGAGCATTTGATCAATTCTCTCCACCGGGCTCCGCCAGCGCCGCATAGCGAAAATCGCAATGATCATCGCCCGCCATGATGGTTTTCGTTCGGGTCAGGCGGATGCCGGGATTGAAGCCGCTGCAAAAAGCGCCGTCGCGATTGCAGGAAAGGACTGCGCCGAGTTCAGCGATGCCAAGCTCCCGGTACATGTCCGCATAGCGGCAGCGGGTGACGTCGAATTCCAGCCGGTCCGCCTGGCGAAGCTTGAGATCGAGTTGTAAGGCGTCGTTCTGTTTCCAGACGGCTAGAATTTCGGCATAGGCCAGAAGGTCGGCGCGACCCCCTGGCGCGCTTCGGGCGAAGGCCGCTCCCGCTGTCTCGGCAAGGCGGATCACCGCTTTCCTCAGGATTTCGAGCGCCCGTTCGCGCCCAAGTTCGACGGCGAGCGCTTTGAATATTTCTTTGGCGAATTCCGCTTCGATCCGGCGGCGCTCGAGAAGGCTCTGCGTCAAGGTGACCTCATGTTGAAACGGCGATCGCGATCGCTCGATGGGCTGCGGCCCTATCGGCCGCCGGGTCCGCCGGAGCGCCGGCGCCGGCCGGACGGGCCCCTGCGGGCTGGCGACGCCTCGCATTCCGTCAGGTTGATCCGATCCGCCGGGGATATTGGCCCCCCCCCCGGGGGGGGGCTTCGACATAGGCTTCGACCGAAAGCCTCGCTACATTTGATCCTGTAAAAGGCCGCTCTCGGCTGTGGCGACATTGAAAACATCGCCGATCATGCGTTCGCCGATCAGCGTTCTATCCGCGCCGCGCTGCCGGCTTCCAGACGCACTGCATGGACAATTTTCAAGGCGGAGGCGGTTGCCCGGGCGCCATCGATGCGAACGGTGGCGTCTTTCGGATAGCTGATTCGCAGGTCGTTGACGATAATGCCGCCGAATTGCTCGATCGCGCCAATGACGCCTGTGCCGCCGACGCCTCATCGTCCTCGCGCGGGTCCAGAGCGACCGCCTCGCCTGTGCCGCCGATCCCCTGATCGAGAGGCGTCGCGGCGGCGAAGCGGCCGAATGGAATCAAAGCCGTTGAAAGGGTGGCCAGGAAAGCCAAAGCTCTCCGGCGAGTCGGGAAACGAGGATCGCTCACTGGCTGGGCCCTCGCGCGTCGTTCTCTTGCGCGGGTGATTCTGGCTGCGGCTTGGCGTCCTTTTCGCGATAGATATAGACGCCAAGGGTCCAGCGATATTTGCCGCCCGCATCGGTCTCGCAGGCGTCATGCGCCTCGCGATTGGCCTCCTGCAAGACTCCCAGGGCAAGATCGCGCGAGCGCTCCTCGAGGCGCTGGGCCAAAGCCTCGGACAACCCCTCATAATGCACCGCGCGCTCCAGAAATCTGGGCTTCTCCCCGAGGACATTGGCGACAGCGGCCGCAGCATGATCGTGCAGGTTGCGGCCAAGATAGTAAAGCTGCTGATCGCTGCCCGAATGCGGCACGAAAGCGGCTTCGGCCAGGACAACGCGGCCTTCGGCGTCGATTGTGACGAGCTTGCGGTCGAGCCACTCGTCGAGCACGGCCCTCGGACGGACGTCGCGCGTGACGGAGGCGACAAGAGATTCAAATGACGCATCCCCGTCATGTTCGCTGAGCCGGGGCAGGGGCAGCGGCCTCTTTCGTTCATCCGTGAATTGCGGCGCGGCGAGCCAGCGCGCGATGATGCGGCTGGCGCGCGACACGCAGGCGGGCGCGGCGCTAATGGGCGCGCCAGCTCCGCGCAGCCGCCGCACCTCTTTGCGATGGATGCCGGTCAGCAAACTGACGCGGCTGTCGGTCTGCTCCTTACGGGACAAGGCGAAATCATATTCCGCCACGTTCACATAGAGTTCGCGCAACAGATCGCAGAGCGCGGGAAATGTGATTCCGCTGTGGATCAAAAGCCGCACCAGCGGACGGAGCAGGCGCGCGATCGGCGCCTGCAGCCTTGCCGCGTCCGGAAGCGTGCGGGGGGAGGGATCATCCATCCCAGCAGCATATGGACTAAGTTTGAGTGGGCGACAATCCCACAGGTTACAAAGTGGGATTGTTACCCACTTTGTGCTTCTACAGGGAACGCGGCGCGGTCTTGCGTCGCCAGTCGGTCTTTTTCCATTTCAGGTCCGGAAGCCACTTGGGACACATCGGCCATGCCAGCGCGGAGCGCGCCACAGATCCGCGCCGGTCCGGATGATCCGAGGGGCGTTTCCTGGCCCAGAGCTCTTGCGGCATTAGCGCCTTGTCCGAAATGTCTGGCGATTCGCCAGCGCAAGTCCGGTCGATGGGACGCATTCGCGTTTCGAGGACCCGCATCGGGACAGAGGAATCCGCGCCTCTCTGCGGCGAAAAGGTCCGGTGCTGTCTGTCGGAGCCGCTCCAACGCCAAAAAAACCACTTTAGGCCTCCTGCGGCGCGGACGGCTTAACTGGTCGTTAACCATACGTTGCGTAAATGAACGAAGCACACTCTTGAGGCCCGCTCGTGACAGCCGTAACCCGCCCGCGTCACTCCATCCGTTTTCACAGCCGTTCGTACCATGCGATGGCCCTCGCGCCGGAGCCGCCCGTCGCGAACTGGCTCGCCGAGCTCGACGCCTGGCTCGAACGCTCGCCTGGCTTTTTCGCCAGCCGACCGATCGTCCTCGACCTGTTCTCCCGCAAGCTCAGCAAGAGCGATGTGGAGAGTTTGACGAAAGACCTGCTTGAGAGAAAAATCCAGGTCCTGGGCTTGGAGGGCGCCGATCCGTCCTTCGCTGAATTCGGGCTGCCGCCTTTGCTGACGAGCGGCGTGCGCCCGGCGAATGCGATCGCCGATGTGCCGGACGACGTGAATGATGGCGAACCGGTCGCGGCGCCGGTGGTCCAGCGGCCGAATTCCCTGCTGCTCGACAGCCCGGTCCGCTCCGGCCAATATATCGAACATCTGCAAGGCGACGTGATCGTCATTGGCTCCGTCGCATCAGGCGCCGAGGTCATCGCCGGCGGCTCGATCCACATTTATGGGACGCTCCGGGGCAGGGCGATCGCCGGCGCCGGCGATCCCCGCGCGCGCATTTTCTGCCGCAAGCTCGAAGCGGAGCTTCTTGCGATCGATGGCCTCTACATGACCGCCGACGACATGGAGCCGCAGTTTCGCGGCCGGTCCGTCCGCGTCTGGCTCGACGGCAATACGGTGATGATGACGGCTCAAGATTAATGGGGAGATAGCAGCATGGCCAAGGTATTGGTCGTTACGTCCGGCAAGGGCGGCGTCGGCAAGACGACATCGACGGCGGCGCTGGGCGTGGCGCTGGCGAAGGGCGGAAAAAACGTCGTCCTCGTCGATTTCGACGTTGGGTTGCGCAATCTCGATCTGGTGATGGGCGCCGAACGCAGGGTGGTCTACGACCTGATCAATGTCGTGCAAGGCGACGCCAAGCTGGCGCAAGCGCTCATTCGCGACAAGCGGATCCAGACGCTGTCATTGCTTCCCGCCTCGCAGACGCGGGACAAGGACGCCCTGACCGACGAAGGCGTCGCCCGCGTCATCGCCGAGCTGAAAGAGAAATTCGATTGGATCATCTGCGACAGCCCGGCCGGGATCGAGCGCGGCGCGACGCTCGCCATGCGCCACGCCGACGTCGCCATCGTGGTGACAAATCCTGAAGTCTCCTCGGTCCGCGATTCGGATCGGATCATCGGCCTCCTCGACTCCAAGACTGAAAAGGCGGAGCGGGGCGAGCATATGGACAAGCACCTTCTGCTCACCCGCTATGACGCGGCGCGGGCCGAACGCGGCGAAATGCTGAAAGTCGAAGACGTGCTGGAGATCCTCTCCATCCCGCTGCTGGGGATCATCCCGGAAAGCGAGGAAGTGCTTCGCGCCTCGAACGTCGGCGCGCCGGTAACCCTCAGTGACACGCCGAGCGCGCCGGCGCGGGCCTATCTGGACGCCGCCCGCAGACTCAATGGCGAAGCCCTGGAAATGACTGTTCCGAGCGACCGAAAGGGGCTCTTTGGCAAGCTTTTTGGACGGAGGGCCGCATGAACCTGATCAGCTTTTTCAAACGGCCGAACACTTCGGCGCCGGTCGCCCGGGAGCGGCTGAAGCTCATGCTGGCGCATGAACGCGCCGCCTTCGGCGCCTCGGACGTCATCGCTTTGCTTCAGGACGAGATCGTGGCGGTGATCGCCAAGCATTTTCCGGTCGAGCCGGAAGCGATCAAAATCCGCATGGACCGTGGCGACGCGATTTCAACGCTCGAAGTCGAGGTCGAAATTCCGACTCCCTTGTGCGTCAATATTTCCTTGAACGCGCCAAAGCCGGAGTTGAAGGCGGTTAACTCCGAGGCGGATGCGCCGAGGCTGGCGTCGAGCGGGCCGAAGCCGGATTCTCTCGGCCCGGCGCTGGCGAACGCGGCAAAACGCGAGCGAGTCGACCTTCACATCGAGGCCGACGGCTGAGGGCGACGCCGCCCGGTCCGTTCATCGCAAGAGCATGTTCCAAAAAAAGGCGATCGATTTTTTTTATTAGAACATGCTCCATTTTTTGAATCCGAGCGATTCCTGTTCGATCAGATGACTCAATCTGATCGGGAAGCGCTCTGGACAATCCTGCGTCTCCTTGCCGGATGGTCGAAGGTCCAGGCGCGGTCCTCGGCCTATCGGGAGCGTAGGCGCTTGGAGCCTCTGCCGGATCGTCCGATCATTTGACCTCGGACTATATCGGCCTCTCTCCATCCGTGTCATAATATATGTTTAGCTGGCGCGCCCGGGCCGATGCCGGAGTGATGCGAGCGACGCCGCAGAGCGTCCCCGATCCGCTCCGCTTCTTCAGCCGGGTTGGTCGGCCAAGCTGCTATGGGAGCGACAGGATGATCTCCAGACAAATTCTTCTATCGTTGCCCCTTCTCGCCGCGGCGACGTTCGCGCTCTCCGCCTGTGATGCGGGCCGGGGTGGGACGGCGACCATATCCTATCGTCAAGTCGGCGCATGCAATGGCTACGATGCGGCGGGAGGCCGGGTGGCGACGAGACAGAACGAAGCCTTTATCGTCTTCAAGATCGAAGCGGTGGACAATTCGCAAGCCGGCATCGATTTCACATTCGTTCCGGCCCGCCTCTACGTGGACCAATCCACGGAGCAGCAAAAGGCGGAATGGATCGGCAACCGCATTCACCGCACGCTCTCCAACGATCCGAGATTTTCGCAAAGTCTTGGCGTTGTCAGCATCGCTCCGGTGACCGTGCCGCAAGGCCAGAAAATCGAGCCGAAAGGCTATGCCGTTGTTGCAGTGGCCACCGCCAAGCCAAATGGCGCGGAGGAAGCCAGTCAAACATCCTACGAGTTGTTGTATGACTCCCAGTCGGTCGGCGCGAAAGATCCGGCCATTGTCTTCAACAAGACCAACGCCTCGCAGACCACATGGCCGCAGACCGACGACTGCAAGGCGATCAAGCTGTAATAGCCTGTCCACGGCGCGCTTAGAGCGCGTTCCGATTGGATGGAATCATCCAATCGATAAGAATTCGCTCCAGATCAATAAGTTGGAGCATGTTCTGATCGAAAAAGTCGATCAACTTTTTTAAGAACATGCTCTAGTTTGCGGCCCAGGTTCGGGATTGCCTGGAGCGCCGCGCCGATTTAGACCTCTTGCGCGCCATCGCGCCATTCTGGATCAATCAAGAAAAGTCGGGAGCCCGTCGGTGCATAAACAAAATCATCACGGACCCGCGCCAAAGCCCGCCGATCGACCCGACTGGAGGCGGATTCATCACTCGCCGCTGTTCTGGGTCGGCGCCGCGCTGTTTTTGGCGGCGATCACGATCTATCTGTGGTCCGAAGACCTCTCCTGGCGGCCGACCGTCCAGCAGCAGTGACGACCCGACCTCGCGTCGTCGCGTCCGTCCTTTAAGCCTCATCCAGTTACAAGCCCTCATGCTGAGGAGCGGGCGAAGCCCGCGTCTCGAAGCACGAGGGCGGCGCCTTTGCCCATCCTTCGAGACGCGCCCTGCAGGCGCTCCTCAGGATGAGGGGGCGCGTTTTCGCGCCCTTTCAACAGTCTAACACAAGCCCTTATCGCTCCTGTTCAAGCGATTGAGCCGAAGCCCTCATGCTGAGGAGATCGCGAAGCGATCGTCTCGAAGCACGAGGGTGTCAATGCAGGAGGCGCACTCCCTGGGCGTGTTTGCGCGGAGAAATTCATTCATCGCATGGCGGCAGAAAAGCGCGTCTGGACTTTGAACTCAAGGATCTTCGACCGCCGGAGGCGGCGGCGCTACGCGCCGTCCTTGACTTCAAAATCCAGACGCGCTCGGGTCGGCCGTGCGATGAATGGGGTGGTGTGGCCGGGGTGGCCTAAGTCTCGTTCTTTTTGCCATAGCGCAATTCATCGATGATCTTTCGCACAGAGTTGGGAATGGGACGCGTGAGCCCGTTTTTGCGGCGATAGTCTCTTGCAGCTTGATCGGCTCGAATTTCTGAAGCTTGTTTGCTCAGACCGAATCGCAATGCAATTGATGCAGCGTTTTCGTTTGGTTTTATTCGATGCAAGGGAGCGAGGACAGCGGCTGCAAATCGATCTGTTATAGTTTCGATCCGTCGTATTTTGGTCGAGATCGCTTTTTCAAGACTGCCTTTGGCGCTTCTATTTCGTACTCCGGCATGGCCAAGGTAGGCGTGCGCTATTTCATGCACAATCGTAAATCGAGCCCGTGGGTCCGCGTTTGGCCTATTCGCCTTTTCGAAGACCGAGCGCCTAATAAGCAACTGATTTTTGTCGGCGTCCCAACGCCCCCCTGGGTCAAGTAATTCATAGTCCTCAACAAGCGCGTAGCTTATCCCTGGAAGGAGCCGCTTCAGCTTGTAGACCAGCGTAGGTACATCCAGCCAGTCCGAATCGTCCACGCCAATCGCTAGACGAAATTGACGGGCTTTAGCTTCAATTTCGTCCTCGTCCAAGCTATGCATCTTGAGTCCCCTCAACTACACCCCGTCGTCGCCCCGCAAGCATCGCACTTCAAGCACGTCCCATTGCGCACGAGCGTAAAGTTCCCGCACTCTGAGCAAGCCTCGCCGGTGTAGCCTTTCATCCGCGCTTGGCTGCGCTTTTCCGCTATCGCCGAGCGCTCGGCCGGGGTGGTCCACTCCAGTCCGCCGAGTTCGGCTTCGACCTCCATTTCGAGATCGTTCTTCAAGGCCGTGGCCGCCTGCGATGAGGCCTGCGCGGACGCTTGCGCGCCGCCTTGCACGAGCATCAATTTATCCGCCTTGGAGCGCACGAAGCCGCGCGAGACGAATTTTTCGGTTGAGCCCGGAACGCCGCCTTGCGGCGGGCGGCCCTGGCTCTCGCCCTTGCCGAGAACGTCGGGGCCGATGTCGGTTGGATCGATATGGGCGAGGTCGTTGCGGCCTAGATAAGAGATCGCCAGTTCGCGGAAAATATAGTCGAGGATCGAGGTCGCGTTCTTGATCGTCTCATTGCCCTGCACCAACCCCGCCGGCTCGAATCGCGTGAAGGTGAAGGCGTCGACATATTCTTCGAGCGGCACGCCATATTGCAGCCCGACCGAGATCGCGATGGCGAAATTATTCATCAAGGAGCGGAAGGCGGCGCCCTCCTTGTGCATGTCGATGAAGATTTCGCCGATGCGGCCATCGACATATTCGCCGGTGCGCAAATAGACCTTGTGGCCGCCGACCACCGCCTTTTGCGTATAGCCCTTGCGGCGGTCGGGCAGGCGCTCGCGCTCCCTGACCCGTTCGATCCGCTCGACGATCCGCTCGACGATTCGCTCGGCGACGACGCTGGTGCGCGCTGGAGCATTCGAGGCGATCAGCGCCTCGACGGCATCATCCACTTCGTCGTCATCGTCTTCAATCAACTGGCTGTTCAAAGGCTGCGACAGTTTCGATCCGTCGCGGTAGAGCGCATTGGCCTTCAGCCCAAGCCGCCAGGAAAGCAGATAGGCCGATTTGCAATCCTCGATGGTTGCGTCATTGGGCATGTTGATCGTCTTCGAGATCGCGCCGGAGATGAAGGGCTGCGCCGCCGCCATCATCCTGATGTGGCTTTCGACCGAGAGGCTGCGCTTGCCGGTGCGCCCGCAGGGGCTGGCGCAATCGAACACCGCGTAATGCTCTTGCTTGAGATGGGGGGCGCCCTCGACCGTCATGGCGCCGCAGACGTAGATGTTGGCGGCGTCGATCTCGGCGCGGGTAAAGCCGAGATAGCTCAGCAGATCGAAGTTTTGATCCTCAAGTTTTTCCGCTGGGATCTTGAGGCTTTGGGTCAGAAACTCCGCGCCAAGCGTCCATTTGTTGAAGACGAATTTAATGTCGAAGGCGGCTTCGAGCTTGGCCTCAAGCTCGGCGAGCTTGGCTTCGGTGAAGCCCTTCGCCGTAAGGCTCGCGGGATTGATCCCCGGCGCGCCGCGCAGCGAGGCGCGGCCGACCGCATAGGTGATGATCTCGTCGATCTCGGCTTGCGCATAGCCAAGGATGCGCAAGCCCTCGGGGACGGCGCGATTGATGATCTTGAAATAGCCGCCGCCGGCGAGTTTCTTGAACTTGACGAGGGCGAAATCGGGCTCAATTCCGGTCGTGTCGCAATCCATGACAAGGCCGATCGTGCCGGTCGGCGCGACGACGCTGACCTGCGCGTTGCGATAGCCGTGGCGCTCGCCGAGCGCCACCGCGCGCTCCCACGCGGCGCGGGCATGATCGCCTAGGGCCTTAGTAGGGAGCGCCGCGTGATCGAGCGGGACCGGCGCGATGGACAAGGCCTCATAGCCGAAACTCTCGCCCTGCGCCGCGCGGCGATGGTTGCGCATGACGCGCAGCATGGCGCCCGCATTCTCCTTGTAGCCGTCGAAGGGCCCAAGTTCGCCGGCCATTTCGGCCGAGGTCGCATAGGCGACGCCGGTCATGATGGCGGAGAGCGCGCCGCAGATGGCGCGGCCTTGATCGCTGTCATAGGCGATGCCGGACGACATCAAGAGGCCGCCGATATTGGCGTAGCCAAGACCCAGGGTGCGATAGTCGTAAGAGAGCCGGGCGATTTCCTTGGCCGGAAACTGTGCCATCAGGACCGAGATTTCGAGCACGACAGTCCAGAGCCGGACCGCATGTTCGTAAGCTTCGACGTCGAAAACTTCGGTCGCCGGATTGCGGAACTGCAACAGGTTGAGCGAGGCGAGATTGCAGGCCGTATCGTCGAGGAACATATATTCGGAGCACGGGTTCGAGGCGACGATCGGCCCGGCGGCGGGGCAGGTGTGCCAGTCGTTGATCGTCGTGTGATATTGCAAGCCGGGATCGGCCGAGGCCCAAGCGGCGTGGCCGATCTTTTCCCAAAGCTCGCGCGCCTTCATCACCTTATGCGCCTTGCCGTCGAGGCGCCGGGTCAAGGTCCAATCGCCATCCTCCTCGACCGCCCGCAAGAACGCGTCGGTGACGCGCACGGAATTGTTCGAGTTCTGGCCGGAAACAGTGAGATAGGCCTCGGAATCCCAATCGGTGGTGAAGGTCGGAAAGTCGATGTTCGCATGGCCCTGGCGTGCCAACTGGATCGTCTTCTTGATGGCGGAGTCGGGGACGAAGGCCCGCCGCGCGAGCTTGATTTCTTTCTTCAGCGCCGGGTTTTTCTCTGGGTTGAAACAATCGTCGCCGGGACCGTCGCAATTGACGCAGGCGCGGAGAATCGCCTTCATCGCCTTCTTCAAGATTTTCGAGCCGGCGACGAGCGCGGCGACCTTCTGCTCCTCCTTCACCTTCCACTCGATATAATCCTCGATGTCGGGATGATCCGCGTCGACGACGACCATTTTCGCGGCGCGCCGCGTGGTGCCGCCCGATTTGATGGCGCCGGCGGCGCGGTCGCCGATCTTGAGGAAGGACATGAGGCCGGAGGATTTGCCGCCGCCCGAAAGCTTTTCGTTCTCGCCGCGCAATTTCGAGAAATTCGAGCCGGTGCCCGAGCCATACTTAAAGAGCCGCGCCTCGCGCACCCAAAGGTCCATGATGCCGCCATCGTTGACGAGATCGTCGGCGACGGATTGGATGAAGCAAGCATGCGGTTGCGGATGTTCGTAGGCCGTCTTCGACTTGACGAGCTTTTTGGTCTCGTGGTCGACGTAATAATGGCCCTGGCTCGGACCATCGATTCCATAGGCCCAATGCAGTCCGGTGTTGAACCATTGCGGCGAATTGGGCGCCGCGATCTGCTTGGCGAGCATGAAGCGCAATTCGTCGTAAAAGGCCTGTGCGTCGGCCTCGGAGTCGAAATATTTGCCTTTCCAGCCCCAATAGGTCCAGGCGCCGGCGAGCCGGTCGAACACCTGTTTGGCCGAGGTCTCCGAGGCATAATGCTCGGTCTTGGGGAGGCTCGCGAGCGCCGCCTCATCGGGTTCTGAGCGCCACAGGAACGAGGGGAGCGCAGTGTCCTCGATTCGCTTCAGGCGCGCCGGCACGCCGGCCTTGCGGAAGTATTTTTGCGCGAGAACGTCGGCCGCGACCTGGCTCCAGCTTGCCGGAACCTCGACCCCTTCGAGCGAAAACACGACCGACCCGTCGGGATTGCGGATTTCGCTCTTGGTCAGGCGAAATTCGATGTCTGCATAGGGGGATCGATCAGTCTTGGTGAAGCGGCGCTCGATATGCATTTTTCGTCGGACCTTTGAAACTTGGTGCCACTAGATATTGTGGCTATCCGCTTAAGATGACGTAAATGTCGTATATCTCCAAATCTGGAACAAGCGCCGTGCACAGCAAAATTCAAAGTGTGGAGAAGTCGCATTTAGGGCGGGCGGGCGGTCGCCCCAAGTGCTAAGCTATAAATTGCGCCCTCGGCGAGGAATGCGCGTTTGCGCGTCCGGCGCCGCAAGGCTGGACAGCGCCGTCGGCGCCAGCCATAAAGGCGCCGACGTGCGAAATTCCGCGAAGCCGAAGGCAGCTCAGCCCATGATATGGCTCTATCGACTTTTTACGTGGTGGAACGGCCAGACCATCAACACCGCCGTTCACACCTTGCTTTTTGGCAAGTTCGTCGGAAAGGACGAGTTTGGCAATCGCTATTACCGCCGCCGCAAGATTGACCCGGCGCTGGGCTTCGAGCGCCGCTGGGTGATCTATGCCGGCGAGAGCGAGGGCTCGATGACGCCGCCCGGCTGGTATGGCTGGCTCCATCACACGGTCGATGCGCCGCCGACCGAGGAGGCCTATGTCGCGCGCGAATGGCAATTGCCCTATCGGCCGAATTTGACCGGCACGCCGGAGGCTTGGCGTCCACCGGGCTCCACCCTGCGCGCCAATGCCCGGCCGGCCGCGACTGGCGATTATGAGGCCTGGACGCCTGAAGGCTGAGCCTCGGCGCATGAAGGGCGATCGAAACGCAACGGGGAAGCGCCGGGCCCTATTCCGGCCCGAATTTCGTGGCTGTCAGATGCGGACGATGGCCGGAAACAGGTTTCGTTTGCAGCTAGGCCCATTGTCGCAGAGGCGGCCTTTTCCTTCATGATTCGATTTTTTAAGCGGCAGCCAGGTCTCCCATGTTCGAATGCGTGAAGCGAGGCCTAACGAAAGTCGCCGTCGCCGCCTGTCTTTCCGGCCTCTTGACTCTTATCGGCTTTGAAGCGGCGCTGGCCGACAAGCTCAAGCATCCCATCGCGGTGTTTTCCGGTTTGGACAAGATCACCGGACGCATTATCGCTTTCGAGGTCGCGACCGACGAAACGGTGCAATTCGGCTCGCTGCAGATCACCGAGCGGGTGTGCTACACAAGGCCCGCGACGGAGACCCCGCAGACGACCACTTTCATCGAAGTCGAGGAGGTCGGCGCAGCCAATGAGTATAAGCGGATTTTTTCCGGCTGGATGTTCGCCGCCAGTCCGGGCCTGCACGGCATCGAGCATCCCGTCTATGATATTTGGCTGACCGATTGCAAAGGCGGCGCCGAGGTCGTGGCCAGTCCTGAAACAACCGAGGCCGAGCCGCCGCCGGCGGCGCCGGAGATTGCAAAGCCCCCGGCCCAAAAGCCGACGCCGCGCACCCGCAAGGCGCAGCCGATCGAGGAATTGAATGGCGGAGCGCCGCAAAATCGCGGGCCGATCGAGGTCGGGCCGCCGCCGGGCCTGATACCGGCGCCGCAGGGCCAGCGGCGCGCGCCGACGCAGCGCTACTATCCGACGGCGCCCGGCGGCGCGGCGGATCCGGCCGGAGCAAGCGGTTTTTGAGCTGCTTGCCGTAAACGCGAACGATCTTTTCGAGAGATGGCATTCGCCGGCTTTGCCGGTTGGGTCTTGCTTTGGTCCCGAAAAAGTTGACCGACTTTTTCGATATTGAGACATCGGATATATCCGATGTCTCATCAGGACATGCTCCAACTCTTTGATTTTGAGCGAGTCCTTGTCGAACACATGATTCCATGTGATCGGGACGCGCTCCGGCGGCGCGCCGATCGAGAGCATTGATTGAATCGGGAATGCGCCCGGGCCTATGGCGCCGGGCGGCGCAGAAGCCTCGCGCCGCGGTCCGCCTCTTGTATTCTGGTTGGCGAACCCAATTTTTATTGAGAATCAGTCGTTTCAACATCCGTCGAACCGGAACGCATTGCTCCAGTTAAGCCGGCCTAGCTCTCTATCTAATTGATTTGACAGATAATCCTATCTCAGAGCGTGCGGCGGGCGCTGGATCTTATCCTGGCGGCGATGATTGCGCCGCGCGGTATCGTGCAGCCTGGCCGAGCGAGCGGCCGAGGTGAACCTTAACGAAGTTTCATT
Organism: Methylocapsa aurea; assembly: GCF_000746085.1. Lineage (GTDB taxonomy): Bacteria > Pseudomonadota > Alphaproteobacteria > Rhizobiales > Beijerinckiaceae > Methylocapsa > Methylocapsa aurea. The sequence goes on from NZ_JQKO01000010.1 coordinate 138,727, forward strand.
CGGCTGAAATGGCGGTGTAAGCTGCGCTCCCCCATATTCATTGTCATCCGCACGGCGCCGCCGTCGAAGTCTTTGCAGTCCCAGTCTTTGCTATGGAGAATTCAAACAATGGCTAGTTCCTGGTTTCCCCGGACCGAAGCGATGAGCGCGTCCCATGCCGCGCCGGGCCGGCGGCCAACACTGCGCGCGGCGCTGCTTGGCGCGGCTGCGGCTGTCGCCCTGACCGGCGGCCTCGCCAACGGCCTGTCCACCCCAGCTCTTGCCGCAACCGCGACCGAGGCGTCGCCGGCGGTGTCTCCCTCTTCCTTCGCCGATGTCGTCGAGCGCGTTCGCGGCGCCGTGGTTTCGGTCAAGGTAAAGATCACCGAGGCCGCCGATTCGGACGATGATGGCGAGATGCCTCAATTTGCCCCGGGCGATCCGCTCGAACGCTTTTTCAAGCGGTTCGGCGAAAAAGGCGCGCCGTTTGAGCGGCGCGGCAAGCCGCATGCTTCGCAGGCGCAAGGTTCGGGCTTTATCATTTCTTCGGACGGCTATGTCGTGACCAATAATCACGTCGTGGAACACGCGGCGGATGTCGCCTTGACCATGGAGGACGGCAAGAGCGTGCAGGCGACCGTCGTCGGCACCGATAAAAAGACCGATCTTGCGCTCTTGAAGATCAAGGAGCCTGGCTCCTATCCGCACGTCAATTTCGCCTCCGCCACGCCGCGCGTCGGCGAATGGGTGATCGCGGTCGGCAATCCTTTCGGCCTCGGCGGAACGGTGACAGCGGGCATCGTTTCGGCGCGCGGGCGCGACATCGGCGCCGGGCCTTATGACGATTTTTTGCAGATCGACGCGCCGGTGAACCGCGGCAATTCGGGCGGTCCGACCTTCAACGCGCAGGGGGAGGTTGTCGGCATCAATACCGCGATCTTCTCGCCCTCCGGCGGCAGCGTCGGCATCGGCTTCGCCATTCCGGCCGAGAGCGCGCAGGCCGTCATCGCCTCGCTGAAGGACAAGGGCTCGGTCGCGCGCGGCTGGATCGGCGTCCAGATTCAGCCTGTAACGGCGGACATCGCCGATAGTCTCGGCTTGAAGTCGAGCAAGGGCGCGCTCGTGGCCGAAGCCCAGCCCAATTCCCCGGCGACGGCCGCGGGCATCAAATCGGGCGACGTGATCCTTGGCATCGACGGCGAGCGGATCGATGGTCCGCGCGATCTCGCCCGCAAGGTGGCGGCGCTCGGCCCCGGTAAGAAGACGGATCTGATCTATTGGCATAATGGCGCGGAAAAAACCGCCGCCGTGAAGCTTGGAACCTTGCCCGACGAAAAAGAAGCCAATGCAAGGCCCGCGGCCGGCGCCGATAACAGCGCCTTCCGCGGCCTCGGCCTGAAGCTTGCTCCCGCCGCATCCATCCAGGGCGCGGGGAGCGAAGGCGTGGTCGTCGCCGATGTCGATCCCGACGGCGTCGCCGCGCAGAAGGGCCTTCGCGTCGGCGACGTCATCCTCGAAGCCGGCGGCCATGCCGTCAGCCAGCCGACCGAGATCAGCGCGGTCCTGGCCGACGCCAAGAAAGAGGGCCGCAAGGCGGTGCTGCTGCGGATCAAAGGCAGCGAAGGCACGCGTTTCGTCGCTATTGCGATCAATCCAGCTTCCTAAGCCTCTCGCCCCGAGGCTTTGCGGGCTGGCGTCGAACTCCCCCCGGTTACGGCGCCGGCTCCAGGATGCGACAGGCCGGGAGGCAGCTCCCGGCCTGCTGCTTTTTTCGGGACATGCTATATGTCGTTCATGCGCATTCTTATCGTCGAAGATGATTCCGAAGCCGCCAATTATATGGTCAAGGCCTTTCGCGAGGCAGGGCACGTCGCCGATCATGTCGACGACGGGCTCGAGGGTTATGCCCGCGCGCGCGAGGAAACCTACGACGTCTTGATCGTTGATCGAATGCTGCCGAAGCTGGACGGCCTGTCGCTCATCGGCGGCTTGCGGGCGCAGAAAATCGAGACACCGGCGCTGATTCTGTCGGCGCTCGGCCAGGTCGATGATCGCGTCAAGGGGCTGCGCGCGGGCGGCGACGATTATCTGGCCAAGCCTTACGCGTTTTCGGAGCTTCTGGCGCGAGTCGAGGTGCTGGCGCGGCGAAAGCAGCCGGGGTCGGGCGAGGACACGGTTTACCGCGTCAATGGCTTGGAGCTCGACCGGCTCGCCCATAAGCTGACGCGCGAAGGCAAGGAAATCCTATTGCAGCCGCGCGAGTTCCGCCTCCTCGAATATTTGATGAAACATGCCGGACAGGTGGTCACTAGGACCATGTTGCTTGAAAATGTCTGGGACTATCATTTCGATCCCCAGACCAATGTCATTGACGTCCATATTTCGCGGCTGCGGAGCAAGATCGACAAGGGCTTCGACCCGCCGCTTCTGCAGACGATCCGCGGCGCGGGGTATATGATCCGTGATGGCTCTCGGTAAGCTCTTTCGCACGACGGTCTTCAAGATATCGCTCGCCTATCTGGTGATTTCGGCGATCGGCGCGGGACTCGTTCTTGGCAGCGTCGGCGGAAACATGAAGACGCTGATCGACGAACAGATCGGGCAGACGGTCGAGGCCGATATCAGCGGCCTCTCCGAGCAATATGCGCAAGGCGGCATGCGGAGTCTCGTCGACAGCATCGAAAAGCGCACCCGCCGGCCAGGCGCTGGCCTCTATCTGGTCACGACCCCCGCCGGAGAGCCGATCGCCGGCAATATCGCCGGCTTGCCGCCGGGCGTTCTCAGCCGTCCCGGCCTTATCGAGACCATCTACCAGGCGCCAGGCGGCGGCACCGAGACGCGGCGCGCGCTCGCCCGCATTTTCGCCTTGTCGGGCGGGTTCCGTCTCCTCGTCGGGCATGATCTCGAAGAAGGCGAAAGCCTGCGCCGCATCCTTGGCGGGGCGCTTTTGACGTCGCTGTTCTGGCTGGTCATCATCGGAACGCTTGGCGGGCTGTGGGTCGCGCGGCGGGTCCTCGATCGCGTCGACGCCATCAACGCCAACGCTCGCACGATTGTCGCCGGCGATCTGTCGGGACGCTTGCCTTTGGCGGGCACCGGCGACGAACTCGATCGCCTCGTGCAAAATCTGAACGCCATGCTCGAACGGATCGCCGAACTCATGGCGGGGCTGAAGGAGGTCTCCGACAATATCGCGCATGACCTCAAGACGCCGCTGACCCGCCTCCGCGTCCGGGCGGAGCAGGCGCTGCATTTCGCCAAGACGCCGGAGGACTATCGCGGCGCGCTGGAAAAAGTGATCGATGAATCCGACCGCCTGATCCAGATCTTCGATGCCCTCTTGAACATCGCCAGGGCGGAGGCGGGGGCTGGGCGCGAGGGCATGATCGATTTCGACGCGGCGTCCGTCGCCCGCGACGTCGGCGAACTTTACGAGCCGGTGGCCGAAGAGCGCGGCATCGCGCTCAAGGTTATCGCCGAGCCAAATCTTTTGCTGCGCGGAAGCCGGGAGCTGGTCGGTCAGGCGCTCGCCAATCTCGTCGACAATGCCCTGAAATACGGCGGCCCGGACGAGCTTGGCGCGCTTTCGCCGGACAAGGCGGCCGCCTTGGACTTGCCAAAAGGCGCCGCCGGAAGCGCCGGTAAGGCTCAGGACAAAACCGTGGAGCTGTCGGCGCGGCGCCGTTGCGGCCGGATCGAAATCAGCGTCGCGGATCGGGGGCCTGGGATCGCGGAAAAAGACCGCGCGCGCGTGCTCGAACGCTTCGTCCGGCTGGAAAACTCGCGTTCGCGACCGGGCTCGGGACTGGGCCTGTCGCTCGCGGCGGCGGTCGCGCGCCTGCATAATGGAACCTTGCGGATCGAGGACAACGCTCCTGGCCTTCGCGTCGTCGTTTCGTTTCCGGCCGCGCCGCTTCCCCGCCGGCCTCCCGCGCCGCTAGCCCTGGCGCAGCCGGATGCGGCGGCATGAGCGCGACAGACCGGGACCAAACCCAAGACCAAGGCAGAAACAGTTTGGACCTGCCGCTTTGGCGGCGCTTGCGGTCTGCGCCCCGCCTCGCCGATCCGCGTCGCGCCCGATCGCGGCTGTCCGAATTTTATGCTGAATTGTCCGCCGCGCTTCCAGCCGCGACCGAGGCGGCGGAGATGCTCGCCCCAGATCCAGGCGTGCGCGCGCTGCTCGCCGCGCTTGCCGACCATTCGCCTTTTCTCTGGCGTCTCGCGGTCGCCGATCCTTCCCGGCTCGCGCTTTGCCTCGCGAGCGCGCCGTGGACGCGGCTCGACGCCTGCCTCGCGACGCTGGACGAAGCCTGCGATCAGGCGCAGGACGAGGCTGCGGTCATGCGCGCTCTGCGCCTCGCCAAGCAGGAGACCGCGCTGCTCATCGCGGTCGCCGATCTTGGCGGCGTCTTCGATGTCGTTGAGACGACGGCGGCCCTGTCTCGCGCCGCCGATGGCTTCATCTCGGCGGCGCTGCGCTTTCTGTTGCGAGAGGCGCATCAGGCGGGGCGTCTGCGGCTGGGCGATCTTGCAACGCCGGAGGTCGGCTGCGGCCTGACCATTCTGGCCCTCGGCAAGCTCGGCGCCTATGAACTCAATTATTCGAGCGATGTCGATCTCGCCGTCTTTTTCGATCCTGATTGCGCCGCGATTTCAGGAACGATGGAGCCCGCCCGGCTGTTTGTCGGCATCACGAAACGGCTGGCGCGGCTGCTCCAGGAGCGGACCTGCGACAGCTATGTCCTGCGCGTCGATTTGCGGCTGCGTCCAGATCCCGGCTCGACCTCCGTCGCGGTCGCGCTGCCCGCCGCCTATTGCTATTACGAAATGCTCGGTCAGAACTGGGAGCGAGCGGCCTATATCAAGGCGCGCCCGGTCGCTGGGGACAAGGCGCTTGGCGCGGCGTTTCTTGCGACCCTGACGCCCTTCATCTGGCGCAAATATTTCGATTACGCGGCTATCGCCGACATCCATGCGATGAAGCGGCAGATCCATGCGGTCCGCGGCCACGCCGAGATCACGGTCGACGGTCACGACGTAAAGCTCGGGCGTGGCGGGATTCGCGAAATCGAGTTTTTCGTTCAGACGCAGCAATTGATTTTTGGTGGCAAGAAGCCGCGTTTGCGCGGCTCGCGCACGCTCGACATGCTGGAGGAACTGGGGCGCGAGCGCCGGGTGACGGGCGAGGCCGTGGCGGATTTGCGCGCGGCCTATCTTTTCCTGCGCGAAATCGAGCATCGCTTGCAGATGATCGGCGATGAGCAGACCCAGCGCCTGCCGCAGGATCCGCAAGCTCTGCGGCGTTTCTCGCGCTTTTGCGGCTATGGCTCGGAAAAGCGCTTCCGCCTCGAATTCACGCATCATCTGTCGCGCGTTTCGCATCATTACGCGCTGCTGTTCGAGCACGCGCCCGGGCTCGACGCCTCCTTCGGCAGTCTCGTCTTCACCGGCGTCGCGGATGATCCCGAAACGCTGGAGACCTTGGCGCGGCTTGGCTTCAAGAACGCGCCGCTGGCGGTGGAGACGATACGCGGCTGGCATTTCGGCCGCCGCCCGGCCGTTCAAACCCCCCGCGCGCGCGAAATCCTCACTGAATTGGCGCCTCGGCTGCTTCAGGCTTTCGCCGGCTCGGGAGATCCCGACACCGCCCTCGCCAATTTCGATTCCGCGCTGGCGCGCATGCCGGCGGCGATCGAACTTTTTTCCATGTTGAACTCCAATCCGCGCATCTGCGAATTGTTTGGCGATATTCTGGGCGGCGCGCCTCGGCTCGCGCGCATGGTGATCAGCCACCCGCATCTCCTCGATGCGACGGTCAACCCAAGCATCCTCGAAGCGTCGGTCGAGGAAACCGCCTTCAAGCAACGCGCCGAACATCTCTTGCAAAACAGTTTCGGGACCGAGGAATTCCTCGACGCCGCGCGCGATTTCGCGCAGGAGGAGCTCTTTCCGATCGGCCTGCGCCTGCTGTCGGGCGCGATCGAGCCCATTGCGGCGGCGCGGGCCTATTCGGCCCTGGCGGAGAGCGTCATTCAAACCTGCCTCGCCTATGTCGAACGCGCTTTCACCGCCGAGCATGGACGCGCGCCGGGTGGGCGCTGCATCGTCCTCGCGCTCGGCAAGCTCGGCTCCCGCGAGATGACCGCGGCCTCCGATCTCGATCTCACGCTCATCTATGATTTCGATCTTGAGCGGCCGGACTCGGACGGGCCGAGTCCGCTTCACGCCGTGCAATATTATACGCGCATCGCGCAGCGCCTCATCTCGGCTTTGACCGTGGCGACGCGGCGGGGGCGGCTCTACGACGTCGACATGCGGCTGCGGCCTTCCGGCGGTCAAGGCCCGGTCGCGACGCAGCTCGGCAGTTTTCTCGACTATCAGAACAAGGAGGCGGAAACCTGGGAGCATATGGCTTTGACCCGCGCGCGCGTGGTCGCCGGCGATCCTGGGCTCGGCGCGAAAACAAACGAGGCGATCCGCGCTGTGCTGATGCGCCCGCGCGGCGAGGCCTTGCGGCGCGACGTCTATGAAATGCGCGGCCTGATCGCGCGCGCGAAGGGCGATAAGGATGGCTGGGATCTGAAGCTCGCCGCCGGCGGTCTGATGGATATTGAATTCCTGGCGCAATATTTATTGCTGGGCCATGCCCATGCCGAACCGGAACTCGTCAACGTTTCAACCTTTGCCGTCATCGAGATTGCTGGTCGTCTTGGCCTGATCGACGCCGAGGATGCGGGCGTTCTGATGAAGGCGCATCGTCTCCTGACCAATGTGACGCAAATACTGCGCCTGACTTTGGAGCCGGGCGACAACCCGCGCGCGGCGAGCGAAGCCGTCAAGAGGCGCCTTGCCGGGGTGGCGGCGTTGCCGAGCATTGGCGCGCTGGAAGGGGAGCTTCTGGAAACACGGGGCAAGGTGCGCGCCGTCTTCAACCGGCTTTTGGGGCGCGGGCAGGATTGAGTTGAAACGACGGGCGCGAAGCGCGCTCAGCCCCGAACCATGGCGCGCATTTTTTTCGGCGGCTGCAGTCGTCGCATCGCGCTGGTCGCTTGGAGCAACTTTTGCCGCGGCGCATCGCGCGACTCCGGAAGATGGACGAGGACGATGGTGCCCGCGCCCACGGAGGACCGGATGCGCATCGAGCCGCCGTGGAGATCGACCAGCGACCGGGCGATCGCGAGGCCTAGGCCGGAGCCTTTCATTCCATTGTCGAGCGCGCCGTCCAATTGTTCGAACGGCCGGCCGAGGCGCGCCAGTGGCGCGGCTGGAATGCCCATGCCGGTATCTTCGACATAAATGTTCAAGGCGCCCTGAATGATCCGCGTGCGAACGCTGACGCGGCCATGTTGGGGCGTGAATTTGACGGCGTTGCGGAGAAGGATCGTCAGAACCTTTTCGAACGCGGCGCGATCGGCATGGATGCGTTTGTCCGGGAGCGTTTCGGCGACGACGACGATTTCCTTTTCCTTGGCGATCGCCTCGACCGCCGCGAGCGCGCCGCAGACCGCGGCGTCGATGTCGAAGTCGCATTTTTGGAGCCGGACCCGGCCGGCCTCCAGACGCGACATGTCGAGGACGTCCGAGATCACGCCGAGCAGATATTGGCCGCTTTGCCGGATGTCGCTGCAGTAATCGACATATTTCTGCGACCCTAAAGCGCCGAATGTCTCCTGCTCCATCAATTCGGAAAAGCCGATGATCGCGTTGAGCGGCGTGCGCAACTCGTGGCTCATATTGGCGAGGAATTCGGACTTGGCCAGGTTGGCGGTCTCGGCCTCCGCCTTCTGCTCCAGGTATTTTTCGGCGAGATCGGCCAATTGTTGCGCCTGCGCCTCCAAAGTCTGGCGCGACCGGCGCAAGTCGGCGACGGTCGCCATGAGTCGGCGTTCGCTATCCATCAATTGTTCTTCGTGGCGCTTCAGCGCGGTGATGTCGGTTCCAACCGAAACATAGCCGCCATCCTTGGTGCGCCGTTCGTTGATCTGCAGCCAGCGGCCATCGCCTAGGCAGGCCTCGTAGGTGCGGGCGCCCGCCTGCGGGCGTTCGCCGACCGCAATCTGAGCCTGGATGAACGGAGGCGCGCCGGCCGCCATAACCCGGGCGTAAGGGGTTCCGGCGCGGACCGCCTCGCTGGTCAGATTGTGAAACTTCTGGAATTTGGAATTGCACATGACGAGCTGATTGTCGGCGTCCCACAGGACGAAAGCCTCCGACACGGTCTCGATCGCGTCGCGAAGGCGCATGTCGGCGGTCGCGGTGCGCTCGGCGAGCGCCTTTTGTTCGGTGATGTCGACCGCGATCCCGACGAGATGAGGCGTCTCGCCGGGGCGTTCGCGCACAAGTTCGGCCCGCGCCCGCAACCAGATCCACTCGCCCTTGACGTTCTGCATGCGGAACGCATGATCGACCGAGTCGGTCTTCGAGGCGGTCAGCAATTCGGCGATCGCCGCGAGGTCGCCGTCCTGGGGATGGACGAGCGCGTTAATGTCGCCAAAAGACAAGAATTGCCCAGCCGGCGCCATGCCGAGGATTTCATACATCGAATCGGACCAGTAGATGCGCCCGCGCGCAAGATCCCAGTCCCAAAGACCGCAGCGGCCGCGGCCTAGAGCCGTGTCGATGCGGTCGCGCACGCGTTCGCAAATCCGGTCGGCCTCGCGGGCGCGGGACGCCTGCCAGAAATAAGCCAGGGCCAGGGCGATGAGAACGGTGACGGTGGAGATGAGAAGAACGGCGATGCGAAAAGCGTTGGAGCGCCATTCGGCGAGAACCGCGTTCATCGGATAAACGATGGCGATTTGGCCAAAAGGCGGGGCCAAGGTGTGAACCGTCGCCAAGGCTTCCGCGCCATCCGAAAGATCGATGCGCAGGACGCCAGCCTTTTCGGCGAAAACCGTCAAAGGCTGAGCGGCGCCCAAATAGTCGGAAAGCGGGCCGCTGTCGCGCAATGGTGGATAGGACGCGACGAGGTCGCCGTCCGAAGTGCTGACGAGAAACTGGTGGCCTCGCGCCAGGGCGCGAGAGGGAATCGCCTGTTCAAGCGCGGCGCCGGGATCGGCCGCGGGCGCTTCCTTCATGGCGGCGCGAAATGCGTTGGAGACGACGCCGGCGACCAATTCCAGATCGGATCTGGCGTCGGATATTGCGCGATCATAGGCGTCAAAGGTCATCGCCGTCGTAATGGCGGCAAGGGTCCCGATGAACAATGCGACCATAACGGGAACGCTACGCCGCACCCATATTTCGAGGGCGGTCAGACGTAGGAACGCCTTTTGCGTTGTCGTATCAGCAAGTCCTTGCGTATAGGCAAGTTCCTGCAATGCCTCTGCTTGCGCAGGTGCACGCGCCGCGTTTGCACGCGCCATGTCAGGCCCCCTCGAAACTGACCGAAGCGATGTGCCGCATCTCTCCGAATCGAGATCATCTGAGTCTGAGTTTGGCGTTTTGTCCAGAGCTTAATGAAGGGTGAAAATAAAAATTGATCACGCTGCAATCTAGGATTGAAACGCGTTCCGTTGCCGCGCGGCTACAGGTCCGCGGTGACAAGCGCGAATGCGAAACCGTCATGGCCCTTGACCCCGACGGTCTGGATCGCCGTGGCGCTGACGCGGGGCTCGGCGGCCAGCAGCTTGTTGAATTGGCGCACCCCCTGGATGTCCGGATCGAGGCTGTCGGCGTCGATTACCGCGCCCTTGCGGACGACATTGTCGACGATGATCAGGCCGCCGCGCCGGCAAAGCTTGAGCGAAAGAGTGAAATAGGCGGGAATATTCTGCTTGTCGGCGTCGATGAAGATCAGGTCGAAGGGGCCCGCGCCCTCGGCGATCAGTTGCGGGAGCGTGTCCAGGGCGCGGCCAAGCCGCAGTTCGACGACGTCGGAAAGCCCCGCGCGGAGAATATTGGCGCGCGTGACTTCGGCGTGTTTGGGGTCGGATTCGAGCGTGATCAACCGGCCGCCGGCAGGAAGCGCCCGCGCCAGCCAGATGGCGCTATAGCCGCCCAGCGCGCCGATCTCCAGGATGTTCCGCGCGCCTTGCAGGCGGGCGATTAAATGGAGCAGCTTACCCTGGTTCGGCGCGACGGCGATTGGCGGCAGGCCGGCCTCCCGGCTCGCTGCTAGCGCTGCTTCGAGCGCCGGGTCGGCGGGAATGAGCAGATCCGCGATATAGTCGTCAACCGCCGTCCAAAGCGCTTCGCTCATCTAAAATTCCTAAATTCTATCGCCCCATATCCGCGTTTCAGGCGAGCGAGCGCTCGACGATGTCCTTGACATCGGCGGAGAGACCGGGGGTTCCGGCGACGCGCCGCAAGGCCGCTTCGGCGAGGCCGCGCCGGGTCGCCTCCAGCGAACGCCAGCTTCTGAAGGCGGCGAGAAGGCGGGCCGCGACCTGCGGATTCTTGCGGTCGAGTTCAAGGACGATTCCCGCGATGAAATCATAGCCGCTGCCGTCCCGAGCATTGAACTGCGTCTGATTCCCCGCGGCGAAGGCGCCGACCAGGGATCGCACCCGGTTCGGGTTGCCTAATGAAAACGCGGGATGCGTCATCAGGTTCTTAACCCGCCCGAGGACGCCTTGTTCCGGGATCATCGCTTGCAGCGCGAACCATTTGTCGATGACGAGGGCGTCGCCGGCATGGGCGCGGTAGAAGGCGCCGAGCGCGCTTTCGCGTTCGTTGCCCGGCGCCAGCGTGAGGACGGCGAGAGCGGCGATCTCGTCGGTCATGGTGTCGGCGCCATCGAACTGGCGCGTGGCAAGTCGCGCGCCTTCGGCCTGGTCGCCGGCGGCGATGAAATCGAGCGCCGCATTGTGCAGGGCGCGCCGTCCGGCGGCTGCGGCGTCAGGCGAATAGGGGGCGTTTTCGGCGAGCCGCGCATAGGTCGCGCGCAAGAGTTCGGCGAGCCTTTGCCCAATCGCCTCGCGCAGCGCGCGCCGGGCGACATGGATCGCATCGGGATCGACATCCTCGCCGATCTCGCGGGCGATGTCCGCCTCGCTTGGCAAGGTGATCAGCTGCGCAGTGAAAGCCGGATCGGCGCAGGTCTCGATCCCGATTCGCAGCGCGTTAATGAAGCCTTCGTCCTGGACGGGCGCGCCGCCGGCGCGCACGAGGCCGACCGAGCGGATAAGCAGGCGGCTGGCATAGGTCTGCGCCGCCTGCCAGCGGTTGAAGCTGTCGCTGTCGTGGGCGACAAGCGTGATGAGATCGGGCTCGCTTGCAGCGTAGTTGATCTGCACCGGCGCCGAGAAATCCCTCAGCAAGGAAGGCACCGGCCGTGCGGGCGCGTCGCGAAACACGATCCGCCGATGCGGCGTCGTCAGTTCGATCACGCCGCGGGCAAGCTCGCTGGCGCTGGCGCCGTCTTCGTCCGACGTGCGCAGCGTCAGATCGCCATCGGCGGCGACGAGGCCGAGCGCGATCGGGATCACGAAAGGCTCCTTATGCTCTTGTCCGGGCGTTGGTTTGCTGGATTGCGAGAAATCGAGCGTGAAAGTCTTGGCGGCTGCGTCATAGGCCGACGTCACTTCGACGAGCGGGGTGCCGGACTGATTGTACCAGCGGGAAAACTGGGTCAGGTCCCGCTGCGAGGCCTCGCCGAAACAGGAAATGAATTGCTCGATCGTGGCGGCGGTTCCGTCATAACGATCGAAATAGAGGTCCATGCCCTTGCGGAAGGCTTCATCCCCGATGAGCACTTTCAGCATGCGGATGACCTCGGCGCCTTTTTCATAGATCGTCGCGGTGTAGAAATTATTGATCTCGCGATAGGCTTCGGGCCGCACATTATGGGCCAGCGGCCCGGCGTCTTCGGGAAATTGCGCGGCGCGCAAGGTGCGCACATTGGCGATGCGCTGCACCGGGCGCGAGCGCATGTCGGCCGAAAATTCATGGTCCCGGAAGACCGTCAGTCCTTCCTTGAGACAGAGCTGGAACCAGTCGCGGCAGGTAATCCGGTTGCCGGTCCAATTGTGAAAATATTCATGCGCGATGACCGCCTCGATATGGGCGTAATCCGCATCGGTCGCGGTCTCAGGGGACGCAAGGACATATTTGTCGTTGAAAATATTGAGGCCCTTGTTCTCCATCGCCCCCATGTTGAAGTCGGACACCGCCACGATGTTGAAAACATCGAGATCATATTCGCGCCCGAATGCTTCTTCGTCCCAGGCCATGGACCGTTTCAAGGCGTCCATCGCATAGGCCGCCAAGGGCTCCTTGCCATGTTCGACATGGATGCCGAGCGCGACTTTGCGTCCCGATTTCGTGATGAATTCATCGTGAAGGGAGCCGAGATCGCCGCCGACGAGCGCGAACAGATAGCTGGGCTTTGGAAAGGGATCATGCCAGAGCGCGAAATGGCGCGAGGTCCCTTCGATCTTGCCCTCGCCGATCTTGTTGCCGTTGGAGAGGAGGAGAGGGGCCTCAATACTGTCCGCCTCGATCCGGGTCGTATAGACGCTGAGGACGTCCGGCCGGTCGAGGAAATAGGTGATCCGGCGGAATCCTTCCGCTTCGCATTGGGTGCAATAGGCGGAGCCGGACCGGTAAAGCCCCATCAGCCTTGTATTGGCCGAGGGGTTGATCTCGGTTTCGATTTCCATCGTGAAGGCGTCTTGCGGCGGGCTGGCGATGGTGAGCTGGTCGGGGGTCGCGAAGCCGGAGGCGGGATCCAGATCCGTTCCGTTCAGCGCGATTCTCTTCGCAACGAGCCCATCGCCGTCGAGAACGAGCGCCGCATTCGGCCGTCCTTGCGGGTTTGGGCGAATGGCGAGGCGGGCTATGACCCGCGTCGCCGTCGGGTGCAGCTTGACATCGAGATCGACCTTGTCGATCAAGTAGTCGGGGACCCTATAGTCCTTGAGGCGAACGGGTTCGGCAGTGTCGGTGCGCATCGAAACCTCAAACATGCGGAGCGCGAACGCTCGCGAAGAAAGCCGTTGCGGGCGATCATAGAACCTGCGCGCTTGCCGCGCAAAGTCGGCGCGGGCAGGCGGGGCGCTAGGCTCCGCAAGATGCGCCGCCATGCTCTGTTAGATAAGCCGTGCGCTGTTAGATAAAAGTCATAAGGGAAGTGAAAGAATGGCTGGAAGCATCGCGAAGTTTCTTTGGGTTGGGGCCGCCCTCCTCGCATCGGCTCTGCCGGCCGGGGCGCATGGACCGACCCGGCAGAAGATAACCGAGAAGGTCGAGATCAATGCCGCGCCGGCGAAGGTTTGGGCGATCATCGCCGATTTCCACGATATGAGCTGGCTTCCCGGCGTCGCCAAGACCACTGGCGAAGGCGGCAACCAGCCGGACGTCGCCAAACGCCAGATCACGCTCGACAGCGGCGCGACGATTGACGAAAACCTCTATAAATATGACGCGGCCGAGATGAGCTATTCCTATCGCATCGACAAGGTCGACGTGAAGGTTTTGCCGGTCAATAATTATTCCGCGACGATTATCGTCCTCCCGGCCGAAGGCGGCAAAAGCACGGTCGAATGGCGCGGCGCTTTCTATCGCGGCTATCCCAATAATGATCCGCCGCCGGAATTGAGCGACGAGGCGGCGCTGAAGGCCGTGGGCGATCTGTATAAATCGGGCCTGGCAAATCTGAAGAAGAAGGCCGAGGCAGCCAAATGAGGCGCCCAAGTTGAGACGCTTGATGAGCCGGGCAGGGCAATTGAAACTCATTGCCAGCTTGGGCGCCGTGCTGCTTTGCGGCGCGGCGGCGGCGGACGAAGCCTTCATTCCCGAACAAACCGGCGACGAGGTCAGCGTGCTCGACCTTGCCGCGAAAGCGGTCGTGGCGCGGATCAGGGTCGACGGCAAGCCGGCCGGAATCGCTATGGCGCGCGATGGGCGGACCGCCTATGTCACGAGCACCGAAGGCAAATATGTCTCGGTCATCGACGCGGCGACGCGCAAGGTTTCGGCGCGGATCATGATGCCGGACACGCCGCTCGGCATCGCCGCCGACCCGGCGGGTCGTTTTCTCTATGTCGCCGGCTTCTATCTGCCGCGCCTTTATAAGATCGATCTGGCGGCGGGCGCCGTCGTCGGCTCCGTGACCGTCGGCGCATCGCCCTCCGGCGTTGCGCTGACCCCGGATGGCGCTCTGATTGTGACCGCCGATCGCGGCGACGATCAAATCTCGATCATCGACGCCGCGAGCTTTGCCATTCTCGGCGCCGTCAAGGTCGGCGCGCATCCGTTCGGGATCACCATCGATCCGCGCGGCGAGCGCGCCTATACCGCGAATGTCGAAGGCGATAGCGTCTCGGTGGTCGATCTTGCCGCGCGCAAGCTGATTGGCGCGGCGTCGGTGGGCAAGCGGCCCTATGCCGTGGCGCTGGCCAAGGGGCGCGGCTTCACTTCCGACCAATATGGCGGGACGGTCTCGATTTTCGATCTCGCCACATTGCAGCCTTTGATGCGAATCGCGGTTGGGGAATATCCGGAAGGCATCGAGACCAGCGCCGATGGCGGCAGCGTCTATGTGACAAACTGGTTCTCGAACGAGGTTTGGGCGATCGACGCCGACGCGCTGAAAGTGACGGCGAAAATGCCGGTCGGCGACGGCCCCCGCGCGTTTGGGACGTTTTTGCGCCAGACGCATTGAGTTATTTACGGACTCATCGTCACTTTTAGCCGTAGGTATTGCGACCGGGCGAACCCTTCTGACAAAAAAAGACGATCAGCGCGACCCAGCCAGCGATGGGAATCAGAATAATCAAGAGCCACCATCCGGATCTGTCGGTGTCGTGCAGACGCCGAATCGAGACCGCAAGGTTCGGCAATAAAAGGCCAAGGGTGACGATTGAAAAAATGGGCTGAATTTGGGAGTGCGCTCCAAAAGACGAGATGTCGATCACTGAAGCGGCAATACTGGTAAGAATTCCGAATAGGTAAAACCACCAGTACTCGGGGCGGTTCGCGCGGCCAGAGAAGGTGGCGTATTTCGCGAAGCAGGAGCTGATGGCTTGGCTGAAGGTCGTCACCGGGGCATCGCGGCTCGCGATCGCGCCTTGCGGAAACGTCTGCGCGAATCCGAGCGGAGGGGGTTGGAGCGGACTGATTCCGAGGAGTAACGCAAGTTCGGTTCGGCCGAGGGGCTCCCAATTCGTCAGCTTCTGCGACCAGACGAGGGTATTCGCATTGATTGCGCCGGCTGACGCGAGAGCGGTTAGCTGTTCGACCGAGAAGGGACCCTTCTGTTCACTTCCTATCGCATAGTGCCACATGTTGGGCGATTCGATCATAGCCGCCATTCCTGCAAGTTAGAGCATTTTCGAGCGAAGTGGATGCCGGTTCGCGTTAAGAAAATGCGACAAAACAAAGAGCTAGAGCTGCTTTCTGATTTCGCGGAGACTGAAAGCGCTCTAGAACTAAAGCGCGCGTGCAAGATGGTCTCGCACATCGCATTTCAGTTGCAGACGCCGCAATATATTTAAACCTATAGAACTCCATTAAAATGTATCATCGATTTAAAAGCAGCATCTCGATGGGCTCAAAGCTGAACGGAGGGTGAGCGCAAAATATTCTTACGCACATAGAAGGCCGCGCCAAGATTCAGGGCGCCGAGAGCGCCGAGAAGGAGCGATTCCGAGGCTCCAATGGCGTCGCTCTGCAGCGCGGCGGTGAGCAGCACGCCAAAAACGATAAAACTGGAATTGAGAATATTCACGCCGCCGACGATCCTGGCGCGCATGTCCTTAGCCGCATCGGCCTGGATGGCGGTGAACAAGGGCACGACGAAAAGCCCGCCGGCGCAGGCGAGGCCCACGACATCGCAGGCGATTCGGATGCCGGTGGCGGAGCTTAAGAATTCAGCAAGCCCGACTTCAACCCTCGCCACGGGAAGGCTCCAGGTCGCGACCCCAAGATCGATCAGGAAAACCGC
This sequence comes from Methylocapsa aurea, assembly GCF_000746085.1. Lineage (GTDB taxonomy): Bacteria > Pseudomonadota > Alphaproteobacteria > Rhizobiales > Beijerinckiaceae > Methylocapsa > Methylocapsa aurea. Next base: position 154,592 of record NZ_JQKO01000010.1, read on the forward strand.
CATGCCGAGGGCCGCGTAGGGAACGAGCGTCAAGGAAATGCGGCCGCGCGCGATAACCGCCGCCGCGATCGACCCGATCCCGATCCCCAGCGCAAAAAGAGCGCTGATCGCCGTCTCGACAATAATGCCGCCGCCGGTCTTGTCGCGGATGACGACGGGGATCAGCGAAAGAGCGATCGCGCCGGTCATCCAGAACCAGGAGACCGCGATGCTTCGCGTCCAAAGATTTCGTTCCTGCCGGACTTCGCGCAGAAGGCCGCGCGTCGAGGCGAACACATTGGGATTGATGCGCAAATGCGGCGCGGCGCGTCCGCTGAGCGGTACGAAGAGACTTGCGCCCCAGCAGGCGAGGGCGATGAGCATCAGTTGCAGGACGGTTCCTTCGGGCGAGCGCCCGACGGCGGAAAGGCCTCCGGCGATCAGTCCCAGGAAGATGGCGATGAAAGTCGCGGCTTCGACCAGCGCATTGCCGGCGAGCAGCTCATGCCTCCTGAGAAGATCGGGCAGAATGCCATATTTGACCGGGCCGAACAGGGCCGAGATCACGCCGAGCCCGAACAGGGCGGCATAGAGCAGCGGCAAGGAGGTCAGCCATAGGCCCAAGGCGGCAATGACCTGCACCCAAATCTCGGCGAATTTCAGCCGCCGCCCGAGCCGCGATTTGTCCTGCGCATCCGCCATTTCGCCGCCAAGGCCGGAGAGGAGCAGCGATGGCGCCATGAAAATGCCGACCGCCAGCGTGATCAGCGGGCCGGCGTCTTTTTCGCCAAGCCTGAAGAGGATCAGCATGGCGAGCATGTTGCGAACGAAATTATCGTTGAACACGGAAAAGAATTGGCACCAGAACAAAGGCGCGAATCGGCGCGTCCGCAACAGGCCGGCCAGCATGGGCCTTGGCGCGGAGAGGACGGAATGATCGCTGTCGCGGCTCATGGGCGCGGCTCGGCGTGCCCGACGATCCGGACGATCTCGGCGAAGTCGCCGCGCACCTTGCGCTCCAATTCATCGACATGATCATGAACTGCGTCGACGCGAAGATCAGGATCGACGCAGCAATGGTAATTGACGACCAGGCCAGCCGGCGTTCTTCGCACTCGGACATTGTGGATGTCGCGGATCGGCCCCGCTTCCAGCGCTCTTTGCGCAAGGGCGGCGGCGATATCGGCGCATGTCTCGGGGGAAGCATCCTGGCCTTGCATCTGACGCGGCTCCTGGGGCTCGATGTGGGTCTCGACTTCGATGTCGGGGCCAAGTTCCTGCCGGATCTGCAGCTCCAGCCCTGACGCGATCTCATGCGCATTGCCATGCGTCATGCGGCCGTCGAGTTCGACGTCGAAACTGATCGAGGTCCGGCCGTCGATTTCCTGCAGGGTCACGTGATGAACTGGAACATGGCGCTTGCCCGCGATCAAGGCGACGCGTTCGAGAATCGTCTCGTTGTCGAGGGCGACGGGATGGGCGGCGACCGTGAGGGCGACTTCCGGATGCCGCGCGGCGATGGCCGCCGCGACATTCGCCTTGATGGCGGCGACCTTCTCAAGCGGCAAGGTCCGCGAAACCATGATCGAAATATCGCCGACCACCTCGGCGCCGGCTGGCCTCAGCCGCGCCGTCGTGACGTCGATCACGCCAGGAACCGATTGCGCGATGGAGGTAATCGCCTCGGTAAGGCCCTTTGGCGCCGCATCGAGCAAAGTGTCGACAGTGCGCCGGCCAATCTGGAAGCCGGCGACGGCGATGAACCCCGCCACTCCCAGCGCCGCGGCGGCGTCCCCCTCCGGATAGCCATAATGCGCCGCGGTCAGCCCGACGAGCGCCAGGGCCGAACTGACGATGTCGCTCGAAAAATGAAGCGCGTCGGCGCCGAGGGCCTCGCTGCGCGTCTCCTTGGCGATCCGTTTGAGGGAGCGCCAACGGAAAAAATCCACAATCATCGAGATGATCAGAACCCCGAAGGTGAGGGGTCCGGCCTCGATCGCGGCGTCGTGGCCGGCGAGGCGCTTGACCGCTTCAAACAGAATATAGGCGGCCATTGCGAAGAGGACCCCGGTCTCGACCAGGGCCGCCAGCGATTCCACCTTGCCGTGTCCAAATTGATGATCCGCATCGGCCGGCTTATTCGCGATTCGTATCGCGAAATAGGTCAAGACCGTCGTCGCGATATCGGCCATATTATTGCCAGCTTCAGACAGGACCGCCAAGGAGCCGGAAGCAAGGCCGGCGATGAGTTTGGCCAAGGTCATGAGGGTGCTGACCGCGATCGAGGCGATCGCCGCTCGCTCCTTGCGCCGATTGGCGTCGGTCATCGGCTTTTCCAGCTTTGTCGGCGGCCCCATTGGCTCATATGCTTAAATCCCAGTGCGGCGGCCGAGGTCGGTCGCCGGATGCGCCAGAGGCCTGCAAGACGCGGCAAGACCCGCCGTCCATGCTATATTATATCCAAATCGAATGCGCCGCCGGTTGCGGGACGGGGCGAAATCGGCAGAGGAATCGAACATGGAATATCTGCATACGATGGTCCGCGTCGCCGATCTCGGGCAATCGCTTGAATTTTACGCCGATAAACTCGGCCTGATCGAGGTCAGACGGATCGAAAACGAAACCGGTCGCTATACCCTAGTCTATCTTGCCGCCCCCGGCGACGTCGACCGCGCCATCAAATTCAAAACGCCGCTGATCGAGCTGACCTATAATTGGGACGAAGAGACGTATAAGAGCGGCCGGAACTTCGGTCATATCGCCTTTGGCGTCGAGGATATTTACGCAACCTGCGACAGGCTCATGAAGGCCGGCGTCACCATCGCCCGCCCGCCGCGCGATGGCGCTATGGCGTTCATCCGCTCGCCCGACAATATTTCCATCGAGCTTTTGCAGAAGGGCCCGCCGCTGCCAAGGCAAGAGCCCTGGGCTTCCATGCCCAGCACCGGGGTGTGGTAGCAATTTGCCCCCCGTTTCCGAGATCTTGCCGCCTGGCGGTTTGGCGCAATTGGCGCCGGTCGCCTCGAGCGCCTATTTCCTCGATGTCGATGGGACGCTTCTTGCGATCAGGCCGCGGCCCGAGGATGTCGTCGCCGATGCGTCCCTGCTTGGCCTGCTGGCGGGGCTCTCGGACGCGGCCGGCGGCGCGCTGGCGCTGGTCAGCGGTCGCAAGATCGACGATATCGACCGCATTTTCGCGCCGGCGGTCTTTTGCGCCGCCGGGCTGCATGGCGCGGAAATCCGGTTTCCGGATGGATCGCGCATCTTGGCGCAAAGCGGCGTCATGGACATCGCCCGGCCGAAACTCCTTGCATTCGTCGCGCGGCATCAGGGTTTGCGGCTTGAGGATAAGGGCGCGACGCTCGCCGTTCATTTCAGGCAAAGGCCGGACCTTGGACCCGAAGTCTTGGCCGCGCTGATGGGCGTTGCGCGAGGGGATGTTGCGGGCGATCTCGCCGTGCAGGAGGGCAAGATGGTCGCCGAACTCAAGCGGGCCGGCCACCACAAGGGAACCGCCATTGCAGCCTTGCTGAAGGCGGCGCCCCATGCTGGGCGGCAGCCGGTCTTCATCGGCGACGATCTGACCGACGAAAGCGGCTTTAGCTTCGTTAATGCGCTCGGCGGGATTTCGATCCGCATCGGCCCGGCCGAGGAGCCAAGCGCGGCGCGGCATCGTTTGAGCGATCCGGACGAATTAAGGCGGGAGCTCCGTTCGCTGCTTGGGGGATGAGACGGGGGCGTCTCGCGGGCATCGCGCCGCCGCATCCTTCTGGCGATAGCCGAGCCTTCCGTTCAAAAGCTCGATCAGACGCGCCGCCGCTTCCGGGATCACCGTTCCCGGCGGAAAAATCGCAGCGGCGCCGGCCTCCGCCAGGGCGTCGAAATCCTGCGGCGGGATGACCCCGCCGACCACGATCATAATGTCAGGCCGGCCTTCCCGCTCAAGCGCGGCCCGCAATTGCGGGATGAGCGTCAGATGCCCGGCGGCGAGCGAGGAGACGCCAAGGATATGGACATTGGCCTCGACCGCCTGGCGCGCGGCCTCCTCGGGCGTCGAAAAAAGCGGCCCGATCTCGACCGCGAAGCCGAAATCGCTCAGCGCCGACGCGACCACTTTCTGGCCGCGATCATGCCCATCCTGGCCGATTTTAGCGACGAGAATGCGGGGGCGTCGGCCATCGTTCTCGGCAAAATCCGCCACCAGGCGCTTTATATAGGCGATGGTGGCGGAGCCAACGCCGGCTTCCGCCGCATAGACGCCGGAAATGGCCTGGATCTCCGCGCGATGGCGGCCAAACACTTTTTCAAGCGCGAAGGAGATTTCGCCGACCGTCGCCTTGGCCCGCGCAGCCTCGATCGCGAGCGCCAGGAGATTGGCGCTCGTTTTCGCTCCCTGCGTCAAAGCGTCTAGCTTTTCTGCGACAAGGGCTGGCTCGCGCCCGGCTTTCAGCCGTTCGAGCTTGGCGATCTGCCGGGTGCGAACGGCGGCCGCGTCGACCTTCAAGATCGCGACCTCGGTTTCGCTCTGGGGCCTATAGGCGTTGACCCCGATCACGGTTTGAGCCCCGCTGTCGATGCGCGCCTGCGTCCTGGCGGCTGCCTCCTCGATGCGCCGTTTCGGGAGGCCGGCCTCGATCGCCTTGGCCATGCCGCCGAGGGCTTCGATCTCATCGAGATGCGTTGCGACGCGCGCGGCGAGCTCGGCGGTGAGCCGCTCGACGTAAAACGAGCCGCCCCAGGGATCGATGATGCGGGTCGTTCCGCTTTCCTGCTGCAGGAACAGCTGGGTGTTGCGCGCGACGCGGGCCGAAAATTCGGAAGGCAGCGCAAGCGCCTCGTCGAACGCATTGGTGTGCAGCGATTGCGTATGGCCCTGCGTCGCCGCCATGGCCTCGATCTGCGTGCGGATGATGTTGTTGAACGGGTCTTGCGCGGTCAGCGACCAGCCCGAGGTTTGCGCATGGGTGCGCAGCGCCAGGGACTTTTCGTTGGCCGGATTGAATCCCTTCACGAGCTTCGCCCAGAGGAGGCGGGCGGCGCGCAGTTTTGCGATTTCCATGAAGAAATTCATCGAGGTCGCAAAGAAAAACGAAAGGCGGGGCGCAAATTGATCGATATCGAGACCGGCCTTCAGCCCGGCGCGAATGTATTCGAGGCCGTCGGCCAGCGTATAGGCGAGTTCGAGGTCGGCGCTCGCCCCAGCTTCTTGCATATGATAGCCGGAGATCGAGATTGAATTGAACTTCGGCATGTTTTGCGCGGTAAACGCAAAAATATCGGAGGTGATGCGCAAGGACGCAGCGGGTGGATAGATATAGGTGTTGCGCACCATGAATTCTTTTAAGATATCGTTTTGGATCGTGCCGGCAAGCTTGCCCAGCGGCGCGCCCTGTTCCTCCGCCGCGACGATATAGAGCGCGAGGATCGGCAGCACGGCGCCGTTCATCGTCATCGAGACCGACATTTCATCCAGCGGAATGCCTGAAAAAAGCATCCGCATGTCGTCGATGGAATCGATCGCGACGCCGGCCATCCCGACATCGGCGGCGACGCGCGGATGATCGGAATCATAGCCCCTGTGGGTGGGAAGATCGAAAGCCACGGAGAGGCCTTTTTGCCCAGCGGCTAGGTTGCGGCGGTAAAAGGCATTCGACTCCTCGGGCGTCGAGAAGCCGGCATATTGGCGGATCGTCCAGGGCCGCAGCGCGTACATCAGAGGGTAGGGGCCGCGGAGATAGGGCGGCAACCCCGGAAATGTATCGAGCCAGTCGATCCCTTCGAGGTCAGCCGAATGGTAGATTGGCTTGACCACGACGCCTTCGGGCGTCGCCCAATCTTCGCCCGCGAGTTGGTCTGATGGACCTGCGGCGGGCGCGAAACTCAAGTCCGAAAAATCAGGAATGCGGCTCACAAGGCGTCCTCCCGGCTGGGCAAGACCGTGGATCAGCCAAATGATAGAGCGTTGCGCCGAATATGGCCATTGCGCTTGTCGGGACCGCGCCTTCTACGCGAAGACGCCGCTCCCGGCGCGCGCCGCTAGACTTTGTGATGGCGCGATTGTCCAGAGCGCTTTCGGATTTTCGAGAATCAAAAAGCAGCTCTCATTGTTTACTTTATCGCATTTTCTTAATGCGAGCCGGCATCTACTGTCGTTCTATTTGACGAATGATGCATCCAAAAAGTCGGCAACTTTTGGCGTCACGCTCTAGCTTTGCCGAGCGGCGCGCCACGATCCGCCACATTGCATGGTCGGAGACGACCAGGTGCCGGAGCCTGAGCTGCCTTTGACCTTTCCGGCGACATGGGCGACGTTATTGTCGCGGCGAAACGCCAGGGAGACAACGCCGCGCTGGTCGATCTGACCGGAGGCCTGCATGATCGCGTCGCCAGCCGAACTGACGCGGCCGCCGGAGACGGCGATTGTCCAATGATAGGATCTGTCGCATGCGCCTTGCTCGGTGACGATTTCGACGGCATAGACGCCATCGTGATTTTCCACGGCGGCGGACCTGATCTTATTCTCCGCGCTCGCCATAAGAATCGCGGACAAGAGACTGGCGGCGGCGAGCGCGGCGGTGAAAAGATGTGAATAACGAACAGGGCTCATTCTATTTTTCTCCCAACTGCCTTCCGGCACAAATAAAGCTTTCGGCGAAGCGGAGCGTGGTTCGCCGTTTCGCGATGCGGCCAAATGAATGTCACGGCGCTTCCCAGGCTCCCATGAAGCGGGATGGCGCCTCATGGCGCCAATAAGCCTACGGGCAGAGGGCGTCCTGAAATGCGATCAAGCAAATGATCAAGCAAATGATCAAGCAATCGAACAACGCCCTTGCGCTTACCGTGAAAGCGCTCTCGTCCTTACGCCTTGAAAAAAGCGCGAGCCCGCCACAAAAAGTCAACAGCCAATTCGCACTTTAACCAAGATCATTACCGATCCTAAACGGCTCTGGCAAGTGCATGCTCCAGAATGACCAGGGCATTGCACCCCGGATGAACGAATTCAGCGACCCCGGCCTCTCGCAAAGCGGCTTTCATTTTGGCGGGAGATCCGGCGAAACAAATGAGCGCCGCGCCCGCTGCGCCGATCGCCCGCGCGGTCGCGAGAGCGGTCTCCGGGGCAATGGCGTCGGAGGCGCAAATGCAGGCGATTCTGCAACCTGAAAGGCGGAAGGCCGCCTCCACCTCTTGAACTGTCTTGAAGCCGGCGTTGGCCACAGCCTCGATGCCCCCTGCCTCGAAGAGGTTCTTGGCGAAGATCGAAGGCGCCAGAAAATCTTCCAGAGATCCTAGATTGGCGAAAAAGATTGTTGGTCTCGCGCCCGTTTGGGCGAGGGCCGCGTCGGAAGCCGCGCGCAAACCTTCATAAGGTTCGGCGTCGCGATGGCAGGCGAGGGGCGCGCATCCGGCGCCCGCCCGCGCCGATGGGCCATCGACCGGCGGAGCCACGGCCAGCACCTCCACCGCCGTTTCGCCAAGATCTGGAAAAGTGCTGGAGCCGGTGATCGCCTGCGTCCTATGGGCAATGCGCTCGCGTCTTATTGCCGCGGTCGCCGCGATCTCCTCTTGCGGCCAACCGACCCTAAGGCTTTCTAAAACGCCGCCCGATCTTTCAAACCTTTGGAACAAAGTCCACGCTTTCGCGCAGAGGCCGTCGGTCAGTGCCTCGAAACCGCCGGCGCCTGCCGCAGGATCGGCGACCTTGGCGAGGTTCGCCTCGAAGAGAAGCAGCAATTGCGCATTGCGCGCCAGCCGGCGGGCGAATTCGTCCGGCAGGCCGAGCGCCAAAGTGAAAGGCAGAATGGTGATGACGTCCGCGCCGCCAAGGCCGGCGGAAAATGCGCCCATCGTCCCCCGGAAGATATTCACCCAAGGGTCGCGCTTGGTCATCATCCGATAGGAGGTTTCGGCATGGAGGCGGATTGGCTTTGGCGCAAGGCCGCAGGCCGATTCGACGCGCGCCCAGAGCCGCCGCAAGGCGCGGAATTTGGCGATGGTCAGGAACGCGTCGGAGTCGGCGGCAAGCAGAAAAGCGATCTCGTCCCGGGCCTCGCTGAGGCCGACGCCATTGGCCACCAGTAGCCGAAGATAATCGACGCCGGTCGCCAGCACCGCTGCGAGCTCTTGCGCCTCGCCGGCTCCCGCGTCGTGATAGGGGCGCCCATCGGCAAGGAGGAAATGCCCCGCGAATCCGCTATCGCTCAGAGTCTGGCGCATATCCGCCGCCGTGCGCCCGATCTTGGCGATGGTTGCTGGAATTGCTCCCGATTTGGCGAAATGGCCGATCGGATCATGGCCGAAATCAATGTTGAGCGCGGCGGCGGTCAGCCGGCGTTTTCTGGCGAGCGCGGCGAATGCCGGGGCAATTTCCATGGTCCGCGCCCCGGCGTCGAGCCGAAGCGAGATCAGATCGAGTTCGACGCCTTCCAGCGCCGCGTCGAGATCGCTTTCGCTTCCGATCTCGACGCCAAAGCCGCGCGCCGCCGGCGCCTGCGCGACGGTAAGCGTGAGGGCGGCGGCTCCGCCCTCGAGGTCTGACCGCGCGAGTCGATTTGCGCTCGCAGCATCCGGGTGGTCCATTCTTTGCGCAACGCGCCAGCCGTCCGGCCTTTGCCGCAAGGCGCGGCCGAGTCCAGCGGGGGCGCGCGGGTAGAGCGGATTGATCGCGAGGCCTTCAGGCGTCGAGGCGACGAGCTTTTCGAAGCTGCCGCCTTTGAGCGCGGCATCGGCGAGCTGAGCCCATCGAACTGCGTCCGCCGGGGAGAACAGGCCTTCAATTTCGATGCCTTTGGAGCCTGTTTCCATTTTGGATCCGCCGACGATCTCTCCAGTTCGCCATGCGGAGAGGCGCCGCCGATTAGGGCGCGACGCGACTTAGTCCGGCCATGTGGGGCGATCTCGGGCCTGTTTGCAAGACCGACTCACTTTTGCATTTGATCATCGCGGATATCAACGCGCCATCAATAGATGGCATTGGTCCGGCGACGCATCCAGCCCATCCGCCATTGACGAGGGGCAATCCGATCAGGCTCTTTCAGCGAGCGCGGCGAGGCAGAAATCGATCATTTGATCGAGCGTTGGCTCAGGATCCTGCGCGCATTCCACCATCAGCCGCGGATGAAGGAAACGGACGCAGGCGCTGCGGACGAGAATCGCCGCAAGCTCCGAATCGCCGGCCTTAAATTCGCCGGCCGCCATTCCCCGGCTGATAATTTGAGCGAGAATCTTGTCCATCTTGTCGGCGTGTTCACGGACGATCGGCCAATTTTCATTATAGGCCGTCTCAAATAATTCGTGCAGCTTCCGATCGGACAGGAATCGCTGTGAGTTCAGATCCTCAATGGCGGCCATCAAATTGCGCAAAGACTTGCCGGCCGGTCCCGATGCTCTCGCGATTTTCGTTGCGGAGGCTTCGATCTCGCCGAAAATCCTGCTGCAGACGGCCACGTTGATTTCGGCTTTGGCGCCAAAGAATCGATAAACGTTAGCCGGCGACATGTGCAACTCGCGCGCGATATCGCCGACGGTCGTTTTTTGAAAGCCGACCTCGTGGAACAAGCGCTCCGCCACCCCGATGATGTCGAGCTGGGTATCGCCTTCTCTCTGCGCAGATGAGTTTTTCATTCGATCACAATCCATAAGGCTCGAATCGACTAGTCCCGTATGACGATCCTAATATTCTTTCTAATAGCGTCATACATATTTAATCTCGTAATTAAATTTTGGCAACAATCGGCTACTGACGCTTTGGCATTGTTTTGCGTCATCGGCCCGCTCGGCTGCTTGGCGGTCGTCCGCTCCATAAGGGATTCGCAGCCGCGGCGTCGCCGGCTCCTGCAAGAACCAAAGAGCGGCTTGTCTGGGGATAAGCGGCGAATTTGGGGCCGAGGCCGGCGCGATTGCCGCGGTTTGGCGCGCGGCGCTTAAATCGAACGCGTCGCCGAAATCATTCGGCGACATCCAGAAAGCACCGTCCCTCGCGGTCCTCCGTCTCGATGATCCAAAGGTCGGGGTCAAAACTGATTTCCCGCGCGAGTTTCAGCTCGGCTTCAGCAGGATCGATCCATGGATCGCGGTGCATTCGCGAAAAAACCCGGTCTTGATCCTCTTTCAATTCGCTTTGGGGCGCGGGGCCGAACACGGCGGCGGCGCCGTCGAGCCGATCGAGCTTGATAAATATGGCGCCGGCCTCAGCGGCGCCGCGCCGACGCAGGACGGCGACGGCGCCCTCATGCGCGCAGCGGCGGAGGTAGGCGCTCACCCAGAAATCCGCGCGCAGCCGCATGATCGCTCCCATCTGGACCCCGAATCGAGAATCTGACTTTGCGGGAAATGTGCGCAATCTGTACAACGATCGCAAAGGAATTGGACGCATTATAGGTTCGCGTCTCGTTGCAAGGAGATCCTATGGCCGCGCTCGAAAAAGTCCTGGCGAAAATCGACGCCAATCTCGAGCCCGCGCTGGGGCGGCTCTTCAAGCTGATTGAAATCAAGTCGGTTTCGACCGATCCCGCCTATGCGGGCGATTGCGCCAAGGCGGCCCAGTGGCTTGTCGATGAATTCAAGAGCCTTGGGTTCGAGGCGTCCTTGCGGGAAACCGCCGGCCATCCGATGGTCGTCGCGCGCGGCAAGGCCTCGCGTCCGGATGTGCCGCATGTGCTCTTTTATGGCCACTATGACGTTCAGCCGCCGGATCCGCTCGAATTATGGGAGACGCCGCCTTTCGAGCCTCGTTTGGCCGAGGCCGCAACCGGCAAGCAGATCGTCGGACGCGGCGTCGCCGACGACAAGGGCCAGCTCATGACCTTCGTCGAGGCCTGCCGCGCCTTCAAGGAAACCGGAGACTTGCCTTGCGAGATTTCCGTCCTCATCGAAGGCGAGGAGGAGACGGGTTCGCCATCGCTTCCCGCATTTCTGGCGAGCAACAAGGACGAGCTGAAGGCCGATATGGCGCTCGTCTGCGACACCGGCATGTGGGATCGCGCGACGCCGGCAATCACCGTGATGCTGCGCGGCCTCGTGCTTGAGGAAGTCGTGATTCATGGCGCCAACCGCGATCTGCACTCCGGCATTTTCGGCGGCGCGGCGATCAATCCGATCCGGGTGCTGGCGCGCATCATTGCCGACCTCCATGACCCGCAGGGGCGCATTACCCTGCACGGTTTTTACGATGGCGTCGCCGAATTGCCGGAGGCTGTCGCAGAGCAATGGCGGGGCTTGCGCTACCGCGAGGCGGCGTTTCTCAAGGAGGTCGGGCTCTCGGTTTGCGCCGGCGAGGAGGGCCGCGGCGTTCTGGAAATGGTTTGGGCGCGCCCGACCTGCGACGTCAATGGAATCATCGGCGGCTACACCGGCCAAGGCTCGAAGACGGTGCTTCCGGCGGAGGCCCGCGCCAAATTTTCGTTTCGCCTCGTCGGCTCGCAGGACCCGGATAAGATCGCCGCGGCGTTCCGCGCCTTCGTGCAAGAGCGCTTGCCAGCCGATTGCCGCGCGGAGTTTATTTCGCATGGCGCCTCGCGCGCGCTGCAGCTGCCGTTTAGTTCGGAGGTTCTGTCGCGGGCGAGCCGCGCGCTCCAAGCCGAATGGGGCAAGGACCCGGTTCTCGCCGGCTGCGGCGGTTCGATTCCGATCATCGGCGCGTTCAAGCAGGATCTTGGCATGGACAGTTTAATGATCGGCTTTGGCCTCGAGGACGATCGGGTTCACTCGCCAAATGAGAAATACGAACTCTCGTCGTTCCACAAAGGCGCCCGGAGCTGGGCGCGGGTCTTGAACGCGCTCGCCCCTTAAGCGCCTCGGGCCGTCGCTCAGGCGAGCGGCCGCCGCAGCCTGACGCCGGCGATGCGCAGTCCCGCGGCCAGGACAAGCACATAGGCGACCGCGCCGGCAAAGCCGAGAAGCAGCAGTTCAAACAGATCGGCGAAACGGCCGAGGCCGGCGACGAGGCTCCGCGCGGGCGCGGCTGCAAACAGCGCGAAGGCCGATAGCGCCCAGGATGCCGTCACGACGCAAGCGGCCGTGCGCCACAACAGCAAATCCGGCTTCATGGCGCCGCGCCGGATTGCAAGGAATACCAAGAGCAAAAGATTGATCCAGGCTCCGACCGCCGTGGCGGCGGCCAGCCCTACTGCGCCCAGGGGCTCAAACAGGACCAGCTTCAGGGCGATATTGACCGCCGCCGCGCCCAACGCGATCATCATCGGGGTTTTGGTGTCGCTCTGGGCCTGAAAGCTCGCCACGGCGGAACGCACGAGAACAATCGCGACAAGCCCGAATCCATAGGCCGTGAGCACCGCGGCGGATGCCTCCGCCGCCTCCGCCGTGAAGGCGCCGCGAAGAAAGACCCCCCGCATGATGACGTCGGGAATCATGAAAAATGCGATGGAGAAAGGCGCGCAAAGCGCCAAGGAGAGCGCCATGGTCCGGTTTTGCGCATGCAACGCCGCGCCTGGATTGCCGGCCGCCAGGAACCGGCTCATCTCCGGCAAGAGAACGGTCCCCGCCGCGATGCCGATGACGCCCAGCGGCAATTGATAGATCCGGTCGGCGTAGTAGATCGAGGAAGGGCCGCCGGTCGGCAACAATGACCCGATGATCGTATCGGCGAAAAGGGCGATCTGGATGCCGGCCGAGCCGATGACCGCTGGGCCGAGCGCGCCCAGAAAATGCCGGATGTTTTCCGTCATCGCCGGACGCGCGAATTGCTCCAGGATGCCGGCGCGATAGGCGGCGAGGGAGGTCAGGGCGAGTTGCAGCAGGCCGGAGAGGGCAAGGCCCCAGCTCGCTGCGATCGCCCCATTGGCGAACAGGAACGCCACGCCGAGAAAGGCCATGATCGAGAGATTCATCAGGACCGGCGCGAAGGCGGCGGCGACGAAACGCTTATGGGCGTTCAGGCTGCCGGACTGCAGCGTCACGAGAGTCACGAATAAAAGATAGGGAAAGGTGATGCGGGTCAGCGTCACCGTAAGCTCGAATTTCTCCGGGTCGTTGCGAAATCCCGGCGCGAGAAGATCCACGAAAAAAGGGGTGAAAGCCCAGGCAAGGCCCAGCAGCAATATCTGCGAGGCAAGCAGGCCGACGAAAATCTGACCGGCGAAGTGGCGGGCCCCAGCGAGGCCCTCGGATTGAAGCACCTGCGAATAGCTCGGCACATAGGCGGAGTTGAATGCGCCTTCGCCGAATATCGCCCGGAAATGGTTCGGCAGCCGCTGCGCCACCACAAAGGCGTCGTTGAGGAGGCCGCCGCCGAGAATGGCGGCCAGCATGACATCGCGCAGGAATCCCGTGCCGCGCGAGACCAGAGTGAGCCCGCCGACCGAAAGAAGGCTTTTGTACATCGAGGTTCAGGTCCAATCGCGCTGCGCCGGCGGCCCGCAATCGTCGGAGACCAGCGGGGCGAGGCCGACGCGCTCCTCGACCAGATAAAGAGGGCGCCGCTTCACCTCGGCGAAGATGCGGCCGATATATTCGCCGATGACGCCGAGCGAGAGCAGTTGAATGCCGGCGAAGAAGGTGATCGACACCATCAAGGAGGCGTATCCAGGAACGTCGACGCCGAAAATGAGGGTGCGGGCGACATAAAAGCTCGCCATCGCGAGCGCCAGAAAAGACATGGCGACGCCGACATAGCTCCACACCTTGAGCGGCAGCGTCGAAAACGACATCAGCCCGTCGAGCGCGAAATTGGTGAGCTTGAGATAACTGAACTTGGATGAGCCATGGGCGCGCGCCTCGACTTCAAAAGGCACGCCGATCGATTTGAAGCCGATCCAGGCGTAAAGCCCCTTTGAAAAACGCGCATGTTCGCGCATGACCCTTAGCGCGGCGACGGCCGTCGCGTCGAGGAGGCGAAAATCGCCGGCGCCTTCCGGCAGGCTGGTTTCGCCGACCGAGCCGAACAGCCGATAGAAGCGCTGCGTCAGCAGCCGCCGCAACGGACTGTCGGCGGCGCGATCGATGCGCTGGCCGAACACATTCTTGTAGCCCTCCCGCCAGCGCGCGACGAAGGTCCTGATCGTCTCCGGCGGGTGCTGCAGATCCGCGTCCATGATCACGACCGCGGCGCCGCGCGCGTGATCGAGGCCGGCCGCTATGGCGACCTCCTTGCCGAAATTCCGGCTGAGCGAGACCGCGCGAATGCGCGGGTCCGCGCCATGCGCCGCGCGCAATATCTCGAGCGTGTCGTCGGTCGATCCATCATCGACGAAGATGATTTCGAACGAGCTCACGCAAGAGTCGAGGACCGGCGCGAGTCTTTCCAGCAAGGGCCCGATATTCTCGGATTCGTTCCAGACCGGCGCGACGACGGAAAGCTCCGGGTCCCGCGAGACGGCGTCGGATCTTGTCATAGAGCGGGCTTCGTTCATTGGGCGCGGGGCCTTTGCGGCAGGTAAAAAGGTGATCGACTTTTTCGATATTGAGACATCGGATATATCCGACGTCTCATGAGAACATGCTCCAACCATTTGAAAATAAGCGATTCTTTTCGATCATATGGAATCGGCGGATCGAAAGGAATCGCTTAGGAGTCATTGCGCCGGAGCAAATCTGCATCGAAAAACCGATCAGCTTTGGCGGCACATGCACTAATGCGTGATCTGCGACAAAATGCGGCGCTTCCGACGGGATCCCTGCGCGAAAGCAAGGCAGGGGCAAGGCGACCCGTCTCGCCAATTCAAATTGACCTTCGCGCTTCGGGGTTCTTTTATGATCGATCAAATCGGCGAAGGGCTCTATAGCTTCTATTCCGGCGCGGTTTCCTTCGCGCCGAACCGGTTCCGAGCGCGCTTGAAATGCTCTAATCTTCGGCGTCGAATTGCGCAAGACAGAGGCAAATTCGGCCAAGCTGCGCCGGGGCCTTGCGGACAGGGGTTCTTTGCTGTCCGATTTTATCCGCGAGGCGAGAGGAGTTGATTGTCATGGGCGTGGCCGAAGCTTCCTTTTCATTCAGCCTCTGCGCCGATGATTTTGCGCTTTCTCCGGGGGTCAGCCGGGGCATTCTCGAGGCGCTGGCCGCCGGCCGCTTGAGCGCGACAAGCGTGATGACGACGCGCCCGTCCTGGCGCGAGGGAGCGCGGGATCTGCGCGCGTTCAAGGCCAAGGCCGATATCGGCCTTCACCTCAATCTCACGCTCGGGGATCCGCTTAGCGCGATGCCTAATTTCGCCGCGTCGGGCCATCTGCCCGAAATCAATCGCGTCCTGAAAGGCGCTCGAAATCATGATCTGCCGGAAGCGGAGATCCGGCGGGAAATTTCGCGCCAGCTTGACCGTTTTGTCGAATGTTTCGGCGCCGCGCCTGATTTCGTCGATGGACATCAGCATGTTCAGATCCTGCCGCAAATCCGGCATTGGCTGTTCGACGCCCTCGAATCCCGGGGGCTTGGCGGCAAAATCTGGTTGCGCGACAGTGGCGATCGCCTCTTCAGCATCTTGCGTCGCGGCGGCGAATTGAAAAAGGCGCTTGGCCTCGCATGGCTCGCCAAAGGCTTCGCCCGCGAGGCGCGCGCCCGCGGCTTTGTCGCCAATGACGGTTTTTCGGGCTTTTCGAGCTTTGATCCGTGCCGCGATTATGGCGCGGCCTTTGCCGGCTATCTGCGCGCGCCAGGCCGGCGTCATCTCATCATGTGCCACCCCGGCTATTGTGATGAGGAGCTTGTGTCCGCCGACCCGGTCACGCTCACCCGCGAGCGCGAGCTGAGCTTCCTCTTGTCTCCGGCTTTCGTCCGGCTGCTCGAGCAGAATCGTGCGGATTTGGCGCGGATCGGAGAATGCTTTTGCCGGCCTTCCGCGACCGCGGCGGAGTCCGCGCGCAATTCGCGGGGGGATTCGCATGTCTCGCGATAACCCAGGCGAGAGCGTCGCCTGGGTGACCGGAGCAAGCTCCGGCATAGGCCGCGCCGTGGCGATCGAGCTCGCCAGCCGCGGCTACATTGTCGCGGTGACCGCACGCCGCGCCGACGATCTCAACGCCCTGGCGGCCGATTCAGAGCGCATTTTCAGCTTCCCCGGCGATATAGGCGACCGCGCCAAGATGGCGGCCATCGTCAGCGAAATCGAGGCGGACCATGGCCCGATCGCGCTCGCCTTCCTCAATGCGGGCGTCTATTTTCCGGCCGAGCGGGACAGGTTCGAAGCCGGGCTCGTCTGGCGCACCTTTGAAGTCAATGTCGGCGGGACGGTCAATTGCCTCGATCCCGTCCTCGCCGCGATGGAGCCGCGCGGGAGCGGCCAGATCGCGATCACATCGTCCTTGGCGGGCTATGGCGGCATTCCCGGTTCGCTCGCCTATGGTTCGACCAAGGCGGCGCTGATCGCCATGGCCGAGGCCTTGAAGCTGACCTATCAGCCTTTGGGCCTGACCATCCAGGTGGTCAATCCCGGTTTCGTCCGCACCGAGATGACGGCGCATAATGATTTCTTCGAAATGCCCTTCATCATCGACGCCGATGCCGCCGCAAAGCGCATCTGCGATGGATTTGCGGGGAAGGGGTTCGAAATCACTTTTCCGCGCCGTCTCGCCTATCTCTTCAAGGCCGCATGCCTGTTGCCCTATGCGCTGTTTTTCCCGCTGATGGCGCGTGCGACTCAGCGGGCGCGGCGGTAAAGCATATTCCGAACATATTGGTTCAATCTGTTCGGAATATGCTCAGACTCTGAAAGCTGGAGCGATTTCTGGTCGATCGAATGACTCTATTCGATCGGAAAGCGCTCTAGTTTGATCAAAGCGGCGCCAACGCCTCCTCTCCAACAGCCGAGGAGTTCACCGGAATGTCCGGTCCCAATCCGCCCCTTAGGCCATGGGAAATCGTCGCGGCGAAAAAGCTCATGACGATCGCCGGCGTTCTTTTGGCGCTTGCGCTCTTTGTCGTCGCCGGCAAGGTCTTCTACGATCGCTCGCCTTGGATACAGGGATTGCTGCCCTCTCCCGGAAGGAACGTCCAAGGCCGGCGAGTGCTGGCAGGGCTCGGATTATCTTCATTGCGCCGGAAGGGCGGAAGGATGGAGCGGCAAACCTTAAGCGCCATTAGCTGCGTTGAAGCCCTCCCTTGATCGTCGCGAAGGCCGCAAGCGCCCGGGCGCGCGCTTTCGCGTGATCGACCATCGGCCTTGGATAGGTTTTTCCCAGTTCGACGCCGGCCTTCGCCAAAACCTCAGCCGGCGCCGACGAGGGCTGGTGGATCCATTTGTCGGGCATGGCCGCCAATTCGGCCACATGGCGGCGGACATAAGCGCCGGAAGGGTCGAATTTCTTGCCTTGCAACGCCGGATTGAACACGCGAAAGAACGGCGCGGCGTCCGCTCCTGAGCCGGCAATCCATTGCCAGTTGAGCGGATTATTGGCCGGATCCGCGTCGCAGAGCGTATCCCAAAACCACTTTTCGCCGATCCGCCAATCTATCAGCAGGTGTTTGATGAGAAAAGACGCCGCGACCATGCGCACGCGGTTGTGCATATAGCCGGTCGTCCGAAGCTCGCGCATCCCGGCGTCGACGAGCGGATAGCCGGTTTGTCCCATTCGCCAGGCAGCGATCTCCGCCTTTGGCGGATCGCGCCAGGGAAAAGCGTCGAATTTCGCGTCGAAATTCGTCTCGGCGACGTCTCGATGATGAAACAGCAGGTGATAATTGAATTCGCGCCAGCCCAACTCGGCCAGGAACTTCTCGCTACCCTTTGGCCGCGCTGGCGCTTGCCTAACTTCCGGCGTTCGGCGCGCGGGCTTTGCAGCGGTAAAAACCTGTCGCGGCGAAATCTCGCCAAAGCGCAAATGCGGCGACAGCCGAGACGTCGCGAAAATCGCCAGATCGTCGCGGCCCTCGGCATAGTTTGCGAGACTGTTTTCCACAAATGTCTTTAGCCGCGTGGCCGCCCCCCCTTCGCCTGGCGTCCAAGATTTGGCGAGACCTTTGGTCCACTCCGCCCGCGTCGGCAAAAGGCCAAGCTCGGGCAGGCTCGCGCGTTGCGGGCCATCATCCGGATAGCGCGCCGATCGAACGGTCAGCGGCGCGGGCAGGGGCTCTTCAGGGTCGGACATGGCCTGCACAGCGCGCCAAAAAGGGGCATAGACTTTGAAAGCCGCGCCGGTCTTGGCCTTGACCTCCCACGGCTCATGGAGAAGCTGCCCCTTGAAGCTCGCGCACTCCACCCCCGCAGCGGTCAAAGCGGTCTCGAGCCTTGCATCGCGCGTGATTTCCGCTCCGCCATAGCGCCGCGTCCAAAAGGCCGCGCCCGCGCCTGATCGCGCCGCCACCTCCGGCAAGAGCGTTTCGGCCGCGCCGCGGAAAAGATCAAGGCGGCCGCCGCGGCACGCGATCTCTTGCGCCAACGCTCTCAGCGAATGATGCAGCCACCAGCGTGAGGCGCCGCCGAGGGGGCGAAGGCCTTTGTCCGCAACGTCAAGGACATAGATGCAGAGCACAGGCGCCGCCCGCGCGCAAGCCGCATCGAGAGCCGGCTGGTCGGCCAGTCGCAGATCGTCTCGAAACCAGACGATGGAAGGTCTCGCTGAAGCATTCACCATGGCGACATTGGCAAAGGAGGTCCTTGCGCGGGCAGGAGCGATCGCCTAATCGAGCTTTTTGTCAGAAGGACGCGCTCGATGGCGGGTGAAGATCTGCATAAGGACATTGTCGGGCGTCGCGACAAGGTTTTGCACGACAAAGTTTTGATCGTGGATTTCGGCTCGCAGGTCACGCAATTGATCGCCCGCCGGGTCCGCGAGGCGGGAGTCTATTGCGAGATCGCGCCCTTTCAATCGGCCGAGAAAGCCTTCGCGGCGCTGGCGCCCAAGGCCGTGATCCTCTCAGGCGGCCCTTGCTCCGTGCATGACGAAGGCGCGCCGCGCGCGCCGGACGCGCTGTTTGAGGCGGGTGCGCCTGTGCTTGGCATCTGCTACGGCGAGCAGGTGATGGCGCTCCAACTCGGCGGCAAGGTGGCTCCAGGGGACCATCGCGAATTCGGCCGCGCCGAAATCGCGGTTTGCGCCGACAGCGCCCTCTTCGAAGGGGTGTGGGACAAGGCCAAACGCTACCCGGTCTGGATGAGCCATGGCGACGCCGTGACGCAACTGCCGCCGGGATTTGCCGTCATCGCGACGTCGGAAAGCGCGCCGATGGCGGCGATCGCCGACGAGGCGCGGCGCCTTTATGGCGTGCAGTTTCATCTCGAAGTCATGCATACGCCGGACGGCGCCAAACTGCTCTCCAATTTCGTCCATAAGATTGCCGGCCTCAAGGCCGACTGGACCATGGGCGCGTTCCGGCAGGAGGCGATTGCTTCGATCAGGGCGCAGGTTAGCTCTGGCCGCGTGCTGTGCGGCCTCTCGGGCGGGGTCGATTCGGCGGTCGCCGCCGTGTTGATCCACGAGGCGATCGGTGACAAGCTGACCTGCGTTTTTGTCGATCACGGTCTGTTGCGCCAGGGCGAAGCCGAAGAGGTCGTCAGCCTCTTTCGCGGCCATTACAATATTCCGCTCGTTCATGTCGAGGCGCAGGCGCTGTTTCTCAACGCGCTGATCGGGATCAGGGACCCGGAGGAAAAGCGTAAAATCATTGGTCGGCTGTTCGTCGCGACTTTTGAGGCCGAGGCCAAGAAGATCGCCGCCGACGGGCGCGGCGCGCCGGAGTTCCTGGCCCAAGGCACGCTTTATCCGGATGTGATCGAGAGCGTCTCCTTCAGCGGCGGACCCTCGGTCACGATCAAGTCGCATCACAATGTCGGCGGTCTGCCCGAACGCATGAATATGAAGCTGGTCGAACCTTTGCGCGAATTGTTCAAGGACGAGGTGCGCGTGCTTGGCCGCGAACTGGGCCTGCCCGAGGCCTTTGTCGGGCGGCATCCGTTTCCGGGCCCGGGCCTCGCCATCCGCTGTCCTGGCGGCGTCACGCCGGAAAAGCTCGCGATCCTGCGCCAGGCTGACGCGATCTATCTGGACGAAATCCGCAAGAGCGGCCTCTATGATGAAATCTGGCAGGCCTTCGCCGTGCTCCTTCCGGTGCAGACCGTCGGCGTCATGGGCGATGGGCGCACCTATGAATTCGTCTGCGCGCTCCGCGCCGTCACCTCGGTCGATGGCATGACGGCGGATTTCTATCCGTTCGACATGGCCATTCTGGGCCGCGCCGCCACCCGCATCATCAACGAGGTCAAGGGCGTCAACCGCGTCGTCTACGATGTGACCTCGAAGCCGCCGGGCACGATCGAGTGGGAGTGATGTTTTCTATCAACCTGATATGGCCGCACGAATTACAGGCCGGCTCGAAGATCCGGCAAAGACCGGAACCCTCATTCTCATTGGCGATCCTGGGCGCGCTGATTTGCCCCGCGAAAAGCTTTGCTCGCTCGCCTTTTATGATGTTTCAACGCTGCTTGCTTTAGAAGATGCCATGATGAAGCGGACAGACGTTTGGAGCTTTGTCCGAAAGCTTGAAACATTCGGCGCGTCATGCCGCCGATAAGCGCTCATTCCACTGTCCAGCCGCTGTTGATCGAAAGAAAGGCGTCGAGCGAGGTCGTTGAGCCGCTGACCGCTACGCGACACGGACGATGATCCTTGAAAAGATCATCGACGCTCAACATCCGGGTTCGCTTCCTCAAAAAAACCGAGTTCGCGATAAATATGCCTCGTTTCAGCGGCTGGAGCCACGATCACGCTGAGGATATCAAACTCCTGGCCCTGCGAACAAGTCCGCGAAAGTCGCCGCCTGATTGGTTACAGCCCAGCAGCTGTAATTGCTCAGCAGGTTCACCTCAGTCGCGGTGAGCGACGTATCCAGCGTGTTATAGTGTGGAAAGTTGTTGGACGTGCGAGCCGCTGTCACAAGAGCAGCGACGTCCGGGTTATTTGCGAACAGGTCCGCCCAACTCTGGGCAAAATTCAAGTAGCACCACACTACCTTCACCGTCTTGCCGCCGGTGATGCCGAACCAAGTATTGCACATCACCGACAGGCTCTGCGTGAAGATCGCGCTATTCCTGGTGAAGCCCGCTCCGGCCGCAGCGGCGAGCCCCTGAAGCAATGCCGGGAACTGGTCCGATGGAAAAACTTGGTTTTGCGCGTAAGCGCTGAAATCGTTGTTCGTAGTGTCGGCATAAGGGACATAGCCCTGATATTGGCCGAGGCCGCCCGCTTCGTAAGGCTTGTAGCCAAATAGCGGTGGAATGCTCTCGTCGATGACGATCTGAGTGTTCGGGATGAAGCCGCCATGTCCATCCGAGACCCCAAAGTCGCCGCTCTGGATCGGCGCCTCGGTGTTCACGAAGGAAATCACGCTGTCGATGTCGGAATAGGCGAGCATGCCGTTGATTCCGGTATTCTCCAGGCTGCCG
The DNA here is from genome assembly GCF_000746085.1 of Methylocapsa aurea. Classification (GTDB taxonomy): domain Bacteria; phylum Pseudomonadota; class Alphaproteobacteria; order Rhizobiales; family Beijerinckiaceae; genus Methylocapsa; species Methylocapsa aurea. The sequence goes on from NZ_JQKO01000010.1 coordinate 175,897, forward strand.
CCATCGGCGAAACGGGTCGGAGCCGGCTGCTGCACGACTTTTTGATGCGAGGGAGACCAATAATAATATTGCGGGATCAGGTCCTGCAGGTTCGGGAAGCTGAACTTCAGCGCGGACAAATCGGAGGGCCCGGTCGACGTCGCATAGCGCTGAATCATCGCGCGCGCCTCAGCTTGCTGCTGCAATGGCAGGTGCGATCGGATCCACTGTAGAAGTTCATCGAAGTATTCTACGATCTCCGCCGCGAATTCCAGAGGATTTTGCTCCCATATGGCAATCTGATTCTGTAGCGCATAAGCGATAGCTGCGCTGCTGGCGCCTACGGCATCGGTCAGCGACCATTGCCGCGTCTGCGCGATTGTTGCGGTTGTTGCTATCGCCCCTGCAAACAGAGAGTTGAACGCGAATGAGGTTACCGCGCCACCGCCAACGGGCAGCCCATTTCCGTCGACGCCGCTCGGCGCGCCCAGAATGCCCGTGATCAGGCCACCCGTCTGCACCGGCGCCAATGGCAGCACCCCCGTTTGATCAAGGAACATGGCCGTGTTGCAAATCAGGTAAGGCCGCGTCACCCGGCCTGTGGCCGCAGCAAAATGGTCGATGATTTCGTTCGCGATCGTTGGATTCAGTGGCGGATTTGCCGCGGAGTTTGTGACGGACGCGGCCTGGGTCGCCGCGTTCAAAGTAAAGGTGTCATCCGGCATCAGCTTGGCGGACATTGAGGAAAGGCCGTGCGCGGCCAGAATGTGTAGTGCGATTAGGGTCTGCCAGAGCATGTTCGGCGTAACTCCGAGCACCTCGTACAGGATCAACGCTTCCAGGGCGAGCATCGCAACACTAAACGAATCGGATGTTATTGGAGTCCCCGCGTTGCCGGCGGGCAGGACCGCTAGCTCCGCTGGCGTCAGCTTACTCTGCTCGGCGACATAGGGACCGAGATAGGCGTCGTCGCTTGCGGCGGTCGAGGGCAGGAAGGTGAATGGTACTCCGAGCCACGATCCGCCGGACACTGTGGACAGCGCACGAACCTGTCCGAGCACCGGTGCGCCGTTGACTGTCAACTGCTTCAGTGCGCGTAACTGGCCCATGCCAGCCGTCAATGCGCGCGATCCGCCCCCTGACAGGCACACGCCGACTCGTCCCGGCGTGGAGGGCAGAGTCAAGCCTGCCGCCTGATACAGTCTTTCGACCGAGAGGCCGCTCCCTGTTAGGGTGATATCGGTGGTAAAGCTGCCGGCCGCCATCTCATCCTCCCTCGCTGGCCTCAGCCGACGTTTCCGATTTAATCGGCTTTTTCGTGGGGGAGGCGTCTATTGGTAGCCGGCTTCATCGGCTTTGTCACGGTCCCAAAGAGAGTAGGTAGAAAATCAATTGGCAGGTGCTGTTCACGTCAGGGCTTGGACGCAATTGCCTAAAACCAAAAAGTGTGGGCTAGCAAGCCATTGATTTTTCGATACCCGATGTAGGGTGCTGCCTCGAGGCGGAGACTTCGCCAAGCTCAGCGGCTCCAGCTCGTTGCGCCATTCGCCGTCCGTCAAATCGCTTGCAGTGCGTTTAGAAATTACCCTACCGCCAATTAGCGCAATGGGGCGCGGCGGCTCCGGGCTCAGCGCGTGACGAGAGTCGCGATCAGGGCGTTCGCCGCATCGGTGAGACGGGAGAACATCGCGAAATCGACCCGGTTCACAGCGACGAACAGGCCAACGTTTCGGCCCGGCGCGAATGCTATGTAGCTCATAAAGCCGACGCCGCCGCCGCTCTTCGCCACAAGCGTCGGGTGGATGCTTCGGCCCGCCACGATCACCCAGCCGAGGCCGAGGCCAGCCATTGGTCCGGCCTCGTCAAAGCCGATCGCCGCCTGCAGGGCCTGGCGCTGGCGATAGACGGCATGGCTCAGCGCCAGCGCGCCGTCCGCGTCCTGAATATTGTGGCGCAGCCAACGCGCCATGTCGTTGCCCGTGCTGTAAAGCCCGCCGCTGCCGTCCGTCGCATGCGTGTTGACGCATGGGCCTGCGCCGCCGAGGCCAGTGCCGATCATCAGCCTGTCGCACTGTTCAGGCGTTGGCGCAAAGCCAGTGTCCCTCATGTCCAACGGCGCCGTGACATGCTTGCGGAGCAAGTCGGGATAGGCTTGGCCGCCGGCGGATGCGATAGCGTCGGCAAGGAGATCAAAACCGATATTGGAATAGGCGGCGATGGCGCCCGGCGCCCAGGGGAGCTTGTAGCTGGGGAGCCACTTCCAGCGATCCTCGCGCGTCGGCCAGGCGCGCGGGAGCGCGTCGGATGGGGCTTCTCCCATTTCGCGCGGCAATGCGGCTGAGTGGGTGGCGAGATCGAGCAGCGTGATCGGGCGCGCGCCGAAGGTGGGGACCGTCGCGTCACCGGCGTAGCGCTGCAGGGAATCGGTAAGGCTCAGCTTGCCCTCGGCGACGAGCGAGGCCAGCACCTCGGTCGCAAAGACCTTGGTGATTGAATTCAGGCGAAGAAGGCTGTCTCCGTCAGGCTTGCGCTTGTTGCCCTTCTTGGTCTCGCCATAGCCGAGGACGAGGCTATGATCGCCGCGCACGATCGCCAAGACCATGCCTGGGGCGCCGGACTCCATAAACATGACGGCGCCGGCGAGGTCGGTTGCTTCCGCGAGAACCGGATCGGCCGGCGGCGAATCAGCCGCGCGGGAGGGGGCAGTCGCCGCGATAGCTAGGATGAGTGTGAGGAAGATGGATCGCATTGCTACGGCGCTCCCTTAGCGCTAGCCGTCGCGTTAGCGATGCCTTCTCGGATGGCGGAAGCGCGCAGCAGGGAAGTCAGCGACAACGTCAATCGCTGGCCGAGCAGGATAAAAATATGCACGTTCCCTCCCATATGAGCGAGGCCCACTTGATCCCCACCGCATTTTCTATCCGTTTGTTCGGAATGAACCAGATTATCGCAACGATCACATAACGGGCGGGGCTCAGGTATGGGTAAATGAAGGCCAATGATAAGGAAACAAGGTAGATTAGCAGCGACGATTTTACCTTTTACATCCTTGCCCACGGCCTTTGCCAGCGCCAAGTCGTCGCCGTTGATCGAGCGCAGGGCTACGGCGATGACTCGGCGCGGCGAGCGATCTCGATCCGGTCGGCATATCCCTGCGCCACAACCTCCAGATGGCCGTAGCGCGTCGGCGCCAAGTAATTGCTATTCCTGTAGCGCGCGAGCGACATACTATTGCTGATTGCAGCCTAAATCAGCCTCTTGCCGTTAGCGTTTGACTGAATTGCGATATTCCATCTATGTCCCGCAAGTCCACGGTCATAGCTTGCGTCTGCGGATCGATGTTGACTTCACCGAAGAACTGGAAACCTGCAAACGGCGACATATTGGCGACGGGCGGGGCTTTTTGGAATACAACCTGCGGGCCAAAGGTATTGTCCAGCGTATTGGGACCAAAGCTGCCCGCGTTGAGCGGGCCAGCGACGAATTCCCAGAACGGGTCAAAGTTTTGGAAGGCTGCTTTCTCTGGCGCGTAATAATGAGCGGCGCAGTAATGGACATCGGCGGTGAGCCAGACGACATTGAGCACGCGAGCCTCTTTGATGCGCCTGAGCAGCCGCGCTATTTCGAGCTCGCGGCCGAGCGCCGGTCCATTAGCGCCGTTGGAAATAGCCTCCCAGCGCGCGCGTCCCTGGGCATCCTTGCCGTCCGGCACGTAAAGGCCGATTGGCATGTCCGCTGCAATCACTTTCCAGGTCGCACGCGACGACGCGAGTTTTTTCACCAGCCAATTGATTTGCTCCTCGCCGAGGAATGCGGTTTCGCTGCTTTCCGAGATTTGCAAGTTGTAGGTATTGGGGCCGCGATAGCTGCGCATGTCGAGGACGAAGACATCGAGCAATGGGCCATAAGGGATGTGGCGATATACGCGCTCGGGCAGTTTGTCCGAGTTAGATTCCCATGACTCCCTAAGAACCGTGGTCCGATGCAGAGCTTCCGGATACCAGCGCATCGGCGCATTTTCGAGGAAGGCGCGCCGGCCGCGCGCCACCAGCACGCTCACATCCTTTTCCGTGTAACGCGCATCGGCGGATAAATCCTTAGACCCAGACCAATTGTTGACGACTTCATGGTCGTCCCATTGCCAGATCTGCGGCACCTGTCTTGCAAATCGGCGCACATTGTCGTCCAGCAGATTGTAGCGATGACGGCCCCTAAATTCCTTAAGTGTTTCGGCCACCTTGCTCACTTCCTCGGTGACGATGTTCTTCCAGACGCGCCCATCCTCGGCGGTCACTTCGGCGGCTATTGGGCCATCGGCGTAAATGGTGTCGCCGCTGTGGATGAAGAAGTCCGGGTCGCGCTGACGCATCGCCTCATAAATGCGCGCGCCGCCGAATTCTGGATTGATTCCCCAGCCCTGCCCAGCCATATCGCCGGACCATTGAAAGCGTATCGGGCGGTGGGTGGTGAGCCCTGGAATGCGAAACCGGCCTTCGAGGTAGGGACCCTGTCCGCGGCGTTCGTTAGGGTTGTCAAAGGCCACACGCAAATAATAGGATCGCCCCGGTGCGACGCCGCTCAGAAACATGCGGGCGGTCAGGTCGGTGGCCTCTGTGGCCAAAGGACCGATGCGGCGTATGGGCCGGCGAAAATCGGGATCGAGGGAATATTCGACGACCATTTGAGCCGGGCGATCCGCGCGCGACCAGATCACCAGCCCGTCGAAGGACGGATCGCCAAGCTGCAATCCCAAAGGCAAGCCAGCGCGGCCGGCGGAGACGATCGCGGGAGCCGCCGGACTGGCGGCCGATGCGATGGAGGGCGTGCTGACGCCGAGCGCTCCAAGACCAAGGGAAACACTGGAATTGCGCAAGAATTGGCGGCGGTTTTGGTCTGAAGGTCTCATGGGCTGACGAATCCTGCTGCGATCGATAGAAAAGCATCGTGTGGAAGACGGTGGCCAAGGCGCCACGTGCTGGCGCTCACCATTCTTGCGATGTTCTATGACGGGCTGTTAACGCCTGATTCCGCGATTTTTGGCAGTGCTGCGGACCAATCCGCAATCATGAGGGTAAGAAGAGCCTCATGGAGGGGACACCTCAGGGTTTGTGCTCCAGACCGCACTAACTCAGACGAAACATGAATTATAAATCGCAGAGGCACAGTGTGCCGCGGCGGCTCCATCAGTCACCCAAATCGGGAGGCTTCGGCGGACGAGGGGGCATGGCTCTTCAAGAATCCGAGAAGCCACCGCTACCTACGATCTTCCCTTATTCTTGTCATCCATCCACTCGACGCAATAGTCCTGAACCGCGAAATGGCGAAGGCGGCGCCAACTTCAGGGATGTTTCTGCGCGAACGTCTCCGGCCTCCGCGTCCTTTCGCTCCCTTACGTATGGCTTACAGGGCGCCCCGCGTTTGCTTCCTCGGCTTCGAGGCGGCGGAGCGCATCCTTTGTGTCGACGTCGATTTCGATGGCGTCATCGTCGACCGGACATTCGAGCAGACCTTCACCGGCAGCCTCGATGAGGAGACGCGCGCCGCGGTCCCCTTCAAGATGAGCGACAGGATCGAACAAGGGGCGTCCGATCAGAACCGGATTGCCGCGCAAGCCGGCGCGCACTGGCGCTACCGCGTGCGGAGGTTTGACCGAGGCTTCGAATGCCTGGATCAGGCGATCTATGAGGGCGCCTGAAACGCGCGGCATGTCTGCGAGAAGGATGACCGCGCCTCGCGCCGTTTCGGGCAAAGCCGCGATCCCGGCTTTCAGGGAGCTCGATAGGCCGGCCTGGTGCTTCGGATTTTCGACCAAGGATAGATCGAGGCCCGCGAGAGCCGCCGCGATCTTCGGAGCGGCATGGCCGGTGACGACAAGGATCGGCCTTGCCCGCGAGGCCAGCGCGGCTTCGGCGACATGCCGGACCAAAGGCTTGCCTGAGAGGGGGACGACAAGCTTCGTATCATGCGGACCGGCGTTGAAGCGCGACGACCGGCCTGCGGCCAGGATGATCGCCGCGATCTCACCCATCGGATCGCGGCAGGGTCGAGACGACGCCGGCGCGAGGCGGGCAAAATGGCGCGACGCGGAAAGGCGATTCGGCGGCGACCGCCACTGCGGCGCCGCCGCTTTGGGCGACCGGAAAGGGACCAAATTTCACGCGGCCTTCTCCGTGTCGGCGCGCAAAGATTTGCGGCGCAGGGAGGCGATGACTTCGCCAAGGATCGCGATTGCGATCTCCCCCGGACTATCCGCCCCTATATCGAGTCCGATCGGGGCGCGTATGCGCGCGAGTCCCTCTTCGCTGAAACCTTTGCCGCGCATTCGCTCGAGCCTCTTGGCGTGAGTCTTCCTCGATCCCAGCGCGCCAATATAGAAGCAATCGGCCCGCAGGGCGTGGACGAGGGCTTGATCGTCGATGCGTGGATCATGGGTCAGCAGCGCTATGGCGGTATAGCGATCGAGCCGCAGGGCCGGCAGCGCCGCATCCGGCCATTCGGCGAGAAGCTGCGCATCCGGAAAGCGTTCAGGCGTTGCAAAAGCGGTGCGCGGATCGACGACGGTCATGTCGAAGCCGACGAGCTTGGCGGCCTGCGCAAGCGCCTGCGCAATATGAACGGCGCCGATCGTGATAAGGCGCGCGGGCGGCGCTGCGAAAGTGAGAAACAGCTCCTTGCCGGCCCAAATGGCCGAGTCGCTCTTGCCGAGCCGCAGCCGCTCGTCCAGAATTTCGGCCATAGGATCGGCGGCCAGATCCACGGCGCGGACGAGGCGCTGCTCGCCCGAAGCGACATCGGTTATGAGCGCGCACGGACGCCTTGCGGCGCGCTCGGCATTGAAGACCGCGAGGAGATCCGCCCGGTTCGCGTCAACGCTTTCGAGATAGACCCGGATCCGGCCGCCGCAGGAAAGGCCGACGCGCCAGGCCGTCTCGTCGGCGACGCCGAATTCGAGCATGCGCCGGCTGCCAATCTCGATCACATCCAGCGCTTCCGCGACGACATCGCCCTCGACGCAGCCTCCGGAGACGGAGCCAAGGAAATTGCCCTCGCCATCAATGACGAGATGGCTGCCGACGGGCCGCGGCGCCGACCCCCAGGTCTCCACGACGGTCGCAAGCGCGACGCCGCGGCCCGCCGTTTTCCATTCCTGCGCCTTGCGGAGAATGTCTTCATCGGATGCCAGCATGTGGCCGAGCCTTCCAAACATTGACGACATCAGCATCAAATCTCGATCGAATCTTATCGCCAATCGAGCCAAGAACATCGAGTCGCCATCCGCCCCTCATTCATTTTTTTGCGCGAACAGGTCGGCCCCTCGCCGAACTTGGAGGTCATACGACGCAGACCGCATGAGTCCAACTCACATCACCGCGAGCTCCTGTGGATCGACCGGCAGGGTGCGGATCCGTCGTCCAGTCGCCGCATAGATCGCGTTGCATATCGCCGCCGACACCGGAGGAACCCCGGGCTCTCCCACACCGCCCGGCGGCGCATCGCTTGGCACAATATGCACGCGCGTCTCCGGAGTTGAGTCCATGCGCGCAACCAGATAGTCGCCGAAATTGGTCTGCTGCGCCTGACCATTCTTGAACGTGAGCGAACTGAACATCGTGTTGCCGAGGCCCATGACCGCGGCCCCCTCGAATTGCGCCGTTACTCGGTCAGGGTTGAGCACCTGGCCGCAATCCACAGCCATATCGATCCTCTGCACGGAGGCGTTGCCGCGCACATCTACGGCCACCCGCGCAACCACCGCGACGTAAGTCAGAAAACTGCGATGGACAGCGATGCCGAATCCGGAGCGAGGCGGCAGCTTGCTTCCCCAGCCGGCGCGCTCCGCTGCGAGTTCGACGACGGCGCGATGACGGGCGGTGTCGATCGGGTAGTCGTCGAGAGAGGCGCCATAGTTGCCGTAGTTCACGCCCATGGCGCGCAGATCAACTTTACGCGGTTCGCCCAACAGTTCCAGAATATGCGCCACCGGGTCCTTGCCGGCGGCGGCCGCCAACTCGTCGACGAAGGAGCCGACAGCGAAGCCGTGCGGGATATTGTAGACGGAGCGGTACCAGCCGATGCGGATATGCGCCTTGGCGGGTCCGTTCTCGCATCGCACATTGGCGATGTCGTAGGGCAGGTCCACAACGCCCTGGTCCATCTCGCCTTGCGCGCCGTAGGTCACGTCAGGCTTGAAGGTCGTGGCAATGGACGGAAACACGCTGCGATGCAACCAGGCGACAGTCTTGCCGTCGGAGTCGAGTCCGGCTTCCAAATGATTGGCGCAGGCGGCGTGAAAGTAGTCATGCTTGATATCGTCCTCCCGCGTCCAGGTCACCTTCACCGGCGCACCGATCATGTTGGCGAGCACGGCGGCCTCGCCAACATAGTCGGGCTTCGACTTGCGGCCAAACCCTCCGCCAAGCAAAGTCACGTTGATCGTGACATTGGCCGGATCGACGCCGAGCGCCTCGGCGACAGTCTTACGCGCCTGCTGCGGGTTCTGGGTCGCGGTCCAAACCTCGCAGGCGCCATTCGTCACCTGAGCGACGGCGGCTTCCGGCTCCATCATGGCGTGCGCCAGGTGGGGGACGAAGTAATCGGCCGAGATGCGCTTGGCCGCGCCCGCCAGGGCCGCGTCGACATCGCCATTGTGGCGCATCACGCGCCCCGGCTTGCCCGCCGTTGCAACCAGCTCCTTGTAGTACGCGTCGGTGTCGAAGCTGCCGTTCGGGCCTTCGTCCCACTCCATCTCAAGCTGTTGGCGTCCTTGCTCGGCGGCCCAAGTGTTGCTGGCGATAACCGCGACGCCTCCGAGCGGCCTGAACCCGGCCGGCAGCGACGCGACGGGGATTTCCACCACGCGCTCTACGCCTGGCGTCGCCAGCGCCGCTTTTGCGTCATAACTCTTAAGTGTTGCGCCATAGACGGGCGGTCGCTCGATCGAGGCATATTTCATGCCCGGCAAGGTGAAATCGATCCCGTATACGGCTTTGCCGTGGACGATGTCGTCGAGATCGACGACAGGCAGCGGCTTGCCGATATAGCGCCAATCCTTGGACGGTTTCAAAATGAGGCTCTCGGGCGCCGGAACCGGCAGGCGCATCGCCGCCTCGACCAACTCGCCGTATCGCAGGCGTTGAGGCGCCTGCGGTCCAATCACTACCCCGGCCTGAGTTCGACATTTGGCGGGCAACACCTTCCACCGTTGCGCGGCCGCGGCGACCAACATTTGTCGCGCGGCGGCGCCCGCTCGCCGCAGCGGCAGCAGGAACTGCGTAACGCTGCGCGAGCCGTCCGTGTTCTGGTCGCCGTATTTTTCATCGCCTTGCGCCTGGATGATCTCGATATCGCTCCATTGGGCGTCCAGCTCGTCGGCCAAGGCCTGAGCCAGCGAGGTCTTGATGCCGGTGCCCATCTCGGAGCGATGGATGGTGATGCTTATGCGTCCCGACAGGTTAACGGCGACATAGACATTGGGCGCCAAGATCGCGTCGCGGCCCGCTGCGGCGGCGCTGAATATTGGATTGTAGCCCGCTACGTGGAAGCCAAGGACGAAGCCAGACGCTACGCCGCCGCGCAGCATGCCGCGACGGCTCAGATTCTTAATGGCGTCCATCATTCGGCCTCCCCTGCTGCGATCTTGATTGCGGCCTTGATGCGCTGGTAGGCGCCGCATCGGCAAATATTCCCCGCCATGGCGCTCGTGATCTGCTCGTCAGTAGGCTTTGGCGTCTGCGCCAGCAGCGCCGCGGCCTGCATGAGCTGGCCGGGCTGACAATAGCCGCATTGCGGCGCGTTGACTTGCTTCCAGGCGCGCTGAAGCGAATGGTCGCCATGGGCGCCGGCGAGGCCCTCGATCGTAGTGATGGCCTTGCCATGGGCCTCGGCGGCCGTCGTGATGCAGGCGCGGACGGCTTGGCCATCCAGATGGACAATGCAGGCCCCGCAAGCGCCGATCCCGCAACCGAATTTGGTTCCGCGCAGCCCAATAAGGTCGCGCAGCACCCAGACCAGCGGCATCTCGGGTGGGGCGTCGACCTGATGCGCCGCATCATTCACGCGAAGATCTAGCATCTCACTTAGCTCCTGTTCGACTTATCGGTGATAACGTCGCCTTTGCGGAATTGTTCGAGCCCGAACTATGCTGGGAGTTGGCGGTTGTGTTTGCCCATGACGGCGCGCAGCAGCGAGTCGGCGTGGGGCGCTGAACGATCTTGTGCCGCTACGAGCTAGAGGCCTTTGAGCAGGTTGACGACGTCCTCGATCTCGTCCCGCGTCGTGGCGCGGCCAAGGCTGAACCGGATCGCTCCCATGCCGATCTCGGGCGCGACGCCCATGGCTTCAAGGACAGGCGAAAGCTTGATCTCGCCCGAGTGGCAGGCCGAGCCTGTGGATGCGGCGACGCTCGGAATCTGGGCGAGGATGTCGGCGCCGACGCGGCCGACGAAAGAGACATTGAGCGTGTTTGGCAAACGATGCTCAGGATGGCCGTTAAGCACGACCCGGTCGCCGAAGGCCATGCGCAATTGCTCCCAAAACAGGTCTCGCAAGCGCTGTGTGGACGGCGCGCCGATCCAGGGTTGCGCGATCTCGCAGGCTTTGCCAAGGCCTGCGATCAGCAGCGCGCTCTCAGTGCCCGCGCGCCGCCCGCCCTCGTGTCCCGCCCCATGAATCAGCGGCTCGATCTCCAGCCCTCCGCGCACATAAAGCGCTCCGACTCCCTTGGGCGCATAGACCTTGTGCCCTGCGATGGAGAGCAGATCGACGCCAAGCGTCCCGACATTGGTTGAAATCTTTCCGACCGATTGAGCGGCGTCGGTATGCAATAAAATTCCATGCTCGCGGGCGATGCGAGAAATTGCAGCGATGGGCTGGATGGAGCCGACCTCATTGTTGGCGTGCATGATGCTGATCAGGAATGTGTCCCTGGTGATCGCTTTGCGGATCTCATCGGGATCGACGAGTCCCGCGCCGTCCACTGGGACGTAGGTTACCCTGGCTCCAAGTCGCTCCAGAAAACAGGCCGGCGCGATCGTCGCTGGATGCTCGATCTTGGAGACGATCAGATGCGATGGCCGCCCAGCCCTGGCAAAGAACAGTCCCTTGAGCGCGAGATTATTCGCTTCGCTTCCGCCGCTGGTGAAGACGATCTCCTCGGGCCGGCAGCCAAGGAGGCGAGCCACTTGAGCGCGCCCGGTCTTGATGGCCTCCCGCGCGCCATGAGCCGCCCAATGCAGGCTGGAGGGATTGCCGAAGTCGCCGGCAAGATATGGCCGCATCGCCTCGACGACCTCTGGGGCGGCCGGCGCGCTGGCGTTGAAGTCGAGGTAGATCGGCTTCATCGCCGCACACTTGCAACCGCTACGCGCCCGCGGCGCCCGCCGCGATTGGAAGTCCGCCGACCCTTCACGTACGAACCCGGATTTCCGGCGGGCCCGCCTCGACAGTCCCGATGATCCGGGCTGCCTGATAGCCGGCGTCGCAAATGGTTTGGAGCAGGCTCGCCGCCCGGCCGGGCGCGCAGGCGACGAGCAATCCGCCCGAGGTTTGCGGATCGGTCAGGATTTGTCGCCGCCAAGTCGGAAAGTCGTCCGGCAGCGCGACCTCGGCCCCATAGCTCGCCCAGTTTCGCTCCGAGGCGCCGGTGACGAATCCTTGCTGTGCGAGGTTCCTGGCGTGCGTCAGGAGGGGGAGGTCGTCGGCGCGGATTTCGAGCCGCGCCTTGGAGCCGCGCGCCATCTCGAGGCCGTGGCCAAGGAGGCCGAAGCCGGTGACGTCGGTGATCGCGTGGACGTCGGGTTCGCGGGCGAGATCGGCGCCGATGCGGTTCAATTGCGTCGTCGATGCGATCATTTCGGCGTAGGCGTCGCTCGTCAGCGCGCCCTTCTTGAACGCAGCCGAATAGATGCCGACGCCCAGGCCCTTGGTCAGGATCAAGGCGTCGCCTGGGCGCGCGTCGCAGTTGCGGCGCAGATCCGCTAAAGCGCAGACGCCGATGACCGCAAGGCCATAGATCGGCTCGGGCGAATCGATCGAATGACCGCCCGCCACCGGAATCCCCGCCTCGGCGCAGATCGCCGCGCCTCCGTTCAGAATTTCGCGCACCGTCTCGGCCGGGATCTTGTCGATCGGCATGCCGAGAATGGCGAGCGCCATGATCGGCTTCCCGCCCATCGCATAGACGTCGGAGATCGCATTGGCGGCGGCGATCCGGCCAAAATCGAATGGATCGTCGACGATCGGCATGAAGAAATCGGTGGTTGCGATCACGCACGATTTATCGTCTAGCCGCCAGACAGCCGCGTCGTCGCCGGTCTCCGCGCCGACCAGAAGGCGGGCGAAGGGGCCGGCAGGCGGCTGGTCGGCGAGCAGGCGTTGGAGCACCGATGGCGCCAATTTGCAGCCGCAGCCGCCGCCATGGGCAAGCGCGCTGAGGCGGAACGGCGATGGCGTCCCGATGTCGGCGCCTGTTCTCTCTTCCAGCCTTTCGCCCTGTGTGGTCAAACCGCGACCTCGACCGATTTGATCGTATATCGGAACGCGTCGGGATCGAGGCAGTCGAGCCGCACTGCGCCGACCTCAGCTTGAGGATACATGAGGAAGCCGATTTTCGAGCCGGCCGACCTCGGCAAGGCGACATCATGCGCGGCGTTGTAGGCGATCCAGTTGCCCTCCCACGCGCCAAACAGCTTTTCGCGAACGGCGATCACCTTGGGATCACTCGCCGGCAGGCCGCCGTCGGCCTCCTCCAACATCACTTTGCGAACGTCGGCCGGATCGACCGGAACCCAGCCGAAATCGGAGAGATAGACCTCGGCGCGGCAATGTTGCGCCTTGGTCACAATCTCGGATTTCGCGCCGAGGCTCTTGTAGCCGAATTTCGAGGGCGCCACGCGCAGGCCATAGACGTCGCGGGCGGGAAGGCCGGCGGCGCGGGCGAGCCCGACATAGAGCGCGTTGATGTCGGCGCATTTGCCGCCAAGATTGCCGCTTCGCAGCATGGCGGCGATGTCGCCGGAGCCGCAGCCGCGCGTCTTGGCGTCGCGGAAGGTGTTTTCAATGATCCAGGCGTAGATCAGTCGCGCCTTGTCGAGATCGGACGCCGCGCCGCCAACGATCTGGTCGGATGTCGCCTTCACGATGCCGTCGGTCGGAATCAAATCGGTCGCGTGGAGGTAGCGCGCGCGCTCCGCGCTGGAGAGTCGGGCGGCGCGGGGCTTGGCCAGATCGACTGCGCGGTCGCGGACGGCGACGCGGCTCGTCACCTCGACGACCGGGGCGGTCTCGCCCTCCTTCCAGTCCACGACGAGCATCCTCGCTCCATAGGCCGGGTCGCTTGCGATTGCGGCCTTGGCGGCGTTGGTCGTCCATTTGACTTTCGCGGGGCGGTTCCAGTCCTCGGCGGTAAAGCCGGGCAGCGGCACAAAGGCGCGGGACGGCCCCGCGGCATTCAAAAGTTCAACGCGGGTCACGACGTCGAAGCTGCGCCAGCCTTCTGGACGCGGTGCGAAGGCGGCCTGCGCCCAGGCAAATCGCGGCGTCGCCGCTGTGGCGGACAGCGCGGCTCCTGCCGCCAACAATTTGCGACGGTCGATCATGGCGTTCTCCCAGATTGCGCTGCAGGTGGTTGCAGCAGACGAGATCGAGATAAGTGTGGCGGGCGCCCGCCGATCGAGCGCGCCGCTGGAGATGTTGGCGAAAGCTGGTCAAACAGGCGATCGATCGCTGGATCGTCCCACTCGACATCGCCGACGGCGACCCGAAGGGGTCCTAGCGCCGCATCGAGTACGACGGTCGTTGGCAAGGCATAGATGTCCCAGGCCTTGGCGACGGCGCGGTCGCGGTCGAGCAGCACGCAAAAGGCGAGGGGGCCAGCGCCAAGAAAGCGCCGCACGGCTGGCTCGACCTCGCCGACAGCGATTGCAACGACCCTCGGACCCTTTTGCGCCCGGCGGGCGGCGAAGCGATCCAGCGCCGGCAACTCGGTCCGGCAGGGCGCGCACCAGGTCGCGAAGAAATGGACGAGCAGAACGGCGCCGCGATAGCTGGAAAGCCGCGTCTCGCCGCCGTCGAGCGCGTCCAGAATAAAGGCAGGCGTCGGTCCGCTGGTCCAGGGCTCAAGAATTGCCGAGGGCGCCGCATTGGCGGCGGCCGAGAAGGCGGTCACGGCGAAAGCCGTGTGCAGGAGGCGACAAAGGCGTGCGAAAACCCGGCGAGCGCCTGATGGGCGATTGCCGCGGCGGAGCTTGCGCGCGAACACAAGAGAGCGGCCCTGATCCACAGGAGCAGCGGAAATAGTCACGCGCGAATTTTCGGCGTTCTGGAGGCCGCTGTCAATTCGTCGCGTGGAAGGTTGGAGCAAGCTTAGACGGCCGCGAATTCATACGCTCGTCATAATCATTATATGACAAAGGCGGCGCTAATTATGTATTCATAATATATTGCCAGATGCGTGTATGCGATAAGACTTGAACGGCGCGCGATTAGTTGCCCTGTTGTAGCTCCGTGACATCGGAAGAGACAACCTTATTGGTTTGACATCGGGTCGAGTTGGCGTAGCATGCGACCGCAAGTTGAAATGAGGTCCAATGCCTCGGCGATCGCAAGGTGCGCATGCTCCCTGTGGGGTCGCCGCAGAGCGGATCGAAAGGGAGGCATTTCGCGATGAATATGGACCTCTCGCGACGCCAGTTCCTCGGAACGGCCGGCGCGGGTCTCGCTGGCGGGGCGCTCGGAGCTTTTGGCTTCGGGGAGATCGAAGCGGCCTTTGCCGATTCGATTCGGCCCTTCAAACTCGTCAATACGACCGAGACCCGAAACACCTGCCCCTACTGCTCGGTGGCGTGCGGCGTCATCATGTATTCCAAGGGCGACCTGAAAAAGGGCGAACCCGCCGAGATCATCCACATCGAAGGCGATGTCGATCATCCGACCAATCGCGGGACGCTTTGCCCGAAGGGTGCCGCGCTGCTCGATTTCGTCAAAGCCGAGACGCGCCTTAGGTATCCGATGGTCCGCAGGCCCGGCTCGGACAAGTTCGAACGCATCTCCTGGGAGCAGGCGCTCGACCGCATCGCCCGCCTGATGAAGGATGATCGCGACGCCAATTTCATCGCGGCGAATGCCGATGGCGTGACCGTGAACCGGTGGACGACCACTGGGTTCCTGGCCGCTTCCGCCACAACGAACGAGACGGCCTTCGCGACCTACAAGGTCGTGCGCAGCGCCGGCATGGTGGTCTTCGACAATCAGGCGCGCGTTTGACACGGCCCCACGGTGTCCAGTTTGGGCCCAACATTTGGCCGTGGCGCGATGACCAATTCCTGGACCGATATCAGGAATACGGATCTTGTCGTCATCATGGGAGGCAATGCCGCCGAGGCGCATCCTTGCGGCTTTAAATGGGTCACGGAGGCGAAAGCCAATAGGGGCGCCAAGCTGATCGTCGTCGATCCGCGTTATACGCGCTCGGCTGCGGTGTCGGACGTCTACGCGCCAATCCGGCAGGGCGCCGACATCGCCTTTCTTCTCGGCGTCATCCGCTATTGCATCGAAAACGACAAGGTGCAGTGGGACTATGTCAAGGCGTTCACCAATGCCGCCTACATCGTCAAGGATGGCTTTGCCTTCGAGGACGGCTTGTTCACCGGCTATGATGAGAAGAAGCGCGACTACGACAAATCGACCTGGGACTATGTGATCGGCGCCGATGGTTATGCCGTCGTTGACAACAGCTTGGAGAATCCGCGCTGCGTCTGGAACCTGCTTAAGGAGCATGTCTCAGTCTATACGCCGGAAATGGTCGAGCGCGTCTGCGGCACGCCGAAGGCGAAATTCCTCAAGATCGCCGAGATGATCGCCGAGTGCTCGTCGCCGACCAAGACGATGACGTCGATGTATGCGCTCGGCTGGACGCAGCACTCGAAGGGCTCGCAGAACATTCGCGCCATGGCGATGTTGCAACTGATCTTAGGCAATATCGGCGTGCGCGGCGGCGGCATGAATGCGCTACGCGGCCATTCCAATATACAGGGTCTGACTGACGTCGGCCTGATGTCGAATCTGATCCCGGGCTATATGAACCTGCCTACGGAGAAGGAAGTCGATTTCGACGCCTATATGAAGACCAGGGGCTTCAAGCCGCTCCGGCCCGGCCAGACGAGCTATTGGCAAAACTATAAGAAGTTCTTCGTCAGCTTCCTCAAATCCATGTATGGCGCGGCGGCGACCCCCGCCAATCATTTCGCTTATGATTGGCTGCCGAAACTCGATGTGCCGTTCTATGACGTATTGCGCGCGTTTGAGCTGATGCACCAAGGCAAGATGACCGGCTATTTCTGCCAGGGCTTCAATCCGCTCCAGTCGTTTCCGAACCGGAAGAAGATTTCCGATTCGCTTTCCAAGTTGAAGTTCCTTGTGGTGATGGATCCGCTCGATACGGAAACCGCGCGTTTCTGGGAGAAGCACGGCGACATCAACGACGTCGACCCGGCCAAGATCGCGACCGAAGTGTACCAGCTTCCCTCGACCTGCTTCGCCGAAGACGATGGATCCCTGACCAATTCCGGGCGCTGGCTGCAGTGGCATTGGGCGGGCGGGACGGCTCCGGCGGAGGCCAAGAGGGACACCTGGATTCTGGCGCAGCTCCACCTCCGCCTGAAACAGCTCTATCGGGAAGAGGGCGGCGCCTTCGCCGATCCGATCCTCAATCTCGAATGGCCCTACGCCGACCCCGGCGATCCGACGGCGGAGGAGATCGCCAAGGAAATTAACGGCAAGGCGCTTGGCGTCGTAAAGGATCCGGCTGATCCGACCAAAGTGCTGGTCGAGGCCGGAAAGCTCGTCCCGAGCTTCGCCGCCTTGCGCGATGATGGTTCGACGGCTTGCGGCTGCTGGATCTACTCCGGCTGCTTCAATGAGAATGGCAACAACATGGCCCGTCGCGACACGACGGACCCGGACAACACCGGCGCCTACCTGAAATGGGCCTTCGCCTGGCCGGTCAATCGCCGCATCCTCTACAATCGAGCCTCGGCTGATATCAACGGCAAGGCCTGGGATCCGAGCCGCAAGCTGATCGAATGGGATGGGGCGAAGTGGTCGGGCTACGACGTGCCGGACATAGCGCCAACGGCGAAACCGAACGAGGTTGGGCCGTTCATCATGAATCCCGAGGGCGTCTCGCGCTTGTTTGTTCGCGGGATGATGCGCGATGGGCCGTTCCCGGCCCATTACGAGCCGTTCGAGAGCCCGGTCATCAACCCGGTCTCCCCGCGGATGCAGAGCAACCCCGTCGCCCGAATCTTCCAGGACGACCTCCGCCAATTCGCGAAAGCAGGGTCGACGGAATTCCCCTTTGCGGCGACCTCCTACCGGCTCACTGAGCATTTCCACTACTGGACCAAGCACGTCAGGGTCAATGCCGTGCTGCAGCCGGAATTCTTTGTGGAGATATCGGAGGAGCTCGCGGCGCTGAGGAAGATCAAGCTGGGCGGCTGGGTTCGGGTCTGGTCGAAACGCGGCTCGGTGCGGGCCAAGGCGGTGGTCACCAAGCGGATCAGGCCGCTCATTTGCGACGGGAAGGCCGTCCACATCGTCGGCATTCCGCTGCATTGGGGATTCACCGGCGTGGCGAAGGAGGGCTTCGGACCGAATGCACTGACGCCATTTGTTGGCGACGCCAATATAGAGACGCCGGAATACAAGGCTTTTCTGGTCAATATAGAGCCTATCGACTGGCCGGAAGCGTGAGGGAGGCGGAGTAATGTTTCCACCAATTCCGAATCCCACGACAAAGCCTCAACGGCCGACGTTTGGCGCGCAGGATCTGATCCGCCGGTCGGCCTCCACGATCACGCCGCCGGCGCAGCGCCAGACCGAAGTGGCGAAGCTGATCGACGTCTCGAAATGCATCGGCTGCAAGGCGTGCCAAGCCGCCTGCCTCGAATGGAACGATCTGACCGAGGAGGTCGGAGTCAATGTCGGCGTCTACGACAATCCCCATGACCTCACCGCCAACACTTTGACGCTGATGCGCTTCACCGAATGGGTGAACCCCGAGACCGACAATCTCGAATGGCTCATCCGCAAGGACGGCTGCATGCATTGCGAGGATCCGGGCTGCCTCAAGGCCTGCCCGGCGCCCGGCGCCATTGTGCAATATTCGAACGGCATCGTCGATTTCGACCATGATAAATGCATAGGCTGCGGCTATTGCGTGAAGGGATGCCCCTTCAACATCCCGCGCATTTCCGAGGTCACCCACAAGGCCGCCAAATGCACCTTGTGCTCGGACCGGGTCGCCGTTGGCCAAGGGCCCGCCTGTGCGAAAGCCTGTCCGACCCAGGCGATTGTCTTCGGCTCTAAGGACGAGATGAAGACGCATGCCGAAGGACGGATCGCCGATTTGAAGTCGCGCGGCTACGCCAATGCCGGCCTCTATGACCCGCCGGGCGTCGGCGGCACCCATGTCATGTATGTGCTGCACCATGCCGACAAGCCGGAGATCTACGCGGGCTTGCCGAACAACCCGAGGATCAGCCCGATCGTCGAGGCTTGGAAGGGCGTGACCAAATATGCCGGCCTTGCCGTCATCGGCTTCGCGGCGGCCTTCGGATTCGTCCATCATCTCATCGCCGGGCCGAATCGCGTTTCGGACGCGGATGAAAATGCGGCCGAGCGGCTTGCGGACGGTCGGAGATGGAGATCATGAGCGCAGACGACATCGAGCCCGGCGACGCCATTCACCGGGGTCATCCGGTCATCGTCGACCGCTACACCAAGGGCGCCCGGATCAACCATTGGATCACGGCGGCGAGCCTCGTGCTCCTCGCCTTGTCCGGACTGGCGTTGTTCCATCCAAAACTGTTCTTCCTCACCGGCCTGTTCGGCGGCGGCCAGACCACGCGGATGATTCATCCATGGATCGGCGTCGTCTTATTCTTCAGCTTCTTTGGCCTGTTCCTGCGTTTCTGGAAGGCCAATCTCTGGAAGCGGGAGGATGGCACATGGCTTGCGCGGATTCGTGACGTGCTGACCGGTCACGAGGAGCGGCTGCCAGAACTTGGCAAATATAACGCCGGCCAGAAATTCGTGTTCTGGTCGATGTCGGCGCTGATCCTGGTCCTGATTACGAGCGGCGTCGTGATCTGGGATCAGTATTTTTACGAGTTCACCACGATTGAGCAGAAGCGCGTCGCGGTGCTCGTCCATGCGATCGCGGCGGTGCTTGCGATCTCGGTCTGGATCATCCATGTCTACGCGGCGATCTGGGTGCGCGGCACGATCCGGGCAATGACGCGCGGCTCGGTCACTGGCGGCTGGGCGTGGCGTCATCACCGCAAGTGGCTGCGTGAACTCGCCGCGAAATTGCCGAATGGCCGCTCGAAAACGACTCATGCCAAATGAGCGGGATTTCGGGCCGCATGCCGGCGCCTCTCTCGAACTGTCGCGACGGCTCTGACGAGACGACGTTTTGTGGCGGGAACCATGGGTCGGCCCCGCCGCCCATGATATAAGGTCCACGTGGCCCGGTGGGTTCGTGAGGAAGCGATATGACGCGCAAGGGTGAGGTCTCGCCGGATCCGACGGCGATTGGCGATGTCGCCGCGCCGCCCTTCGTCGTCCTGCCGGACCCGATGCGCCTTTTCGCTCTGCGCGCCGCGCGGCTCCGCGCCTTGGCCGAAACAAGCGCGCTTGCGCCTTATCTGCGTTTCTTGGCCGATCTCGCCGCCGCGCAGAATATGACTCTCGACGGATTGCCCGAGCCAACCCGCCCCGATGCCGACGCGCTCGCCCGCGCAAAAAAATTCGAAATGCCGCCGCTGGACCGAAGCCGCATCCTCGCCGACGCGGCCTTGGCCGCGACATTCGACCGACTCTTCGCGGCGGCGCAGAAAATCGAGCAGCCGGCGGCGGCGGCCGACGCCCTTGCTCGCGTGATGCAGGCGGGGCTGGCCGAGCAAGAAGCGATGGCGCGCGCCGTGCTCGCGGATGCGCTGCCGGTCGAGGCGATGGCCGAGCACGTCTATATCGCAGCGGCGCTCCAGATTCACTTTGCCCGACTCGCCGCCGGGCTCGCCGCGGGGTCGCTCGTTTCCCTCGGAGATGGGACCTGCCCAGCCTGCGGCGGCGCTCCGTCTGCGACGATGGTGGTCGGCTGGCCGGGCGCCCATGGCGCGCGTTTTTGCACCTGTTCGCTCTGTGCGACCCTTTGGAACGTCGTTCGGATCAAATGCGTGCTCTGCGGCTCGACCAAGGGGATCGGCTATAAAGAGATCGAGGGCGGCGCGGGCGCCATCAAGGCCGAGACCTGCGACCAATGCCGCGGCTGGGTAAAGATCCTGCATCAGCACAAGGATCCCGGGATCGACCCCTTCGCCGACGACGTCGCGAGCCTTGGCCTAGACTTGTTGATGCGCGACGGTCCTTATCGGCGCGGCGGGGTCAATCCCTTTTTGGCGGGCTATTGAGGCCACCATGTCGGATGCGATCGCGCGCCTGCGCAAACTACCTTCCGTTGATCAGCTGCTGCAGACCGAAGCTGGCGCCGCCGCCGTCGACCGTTTCGGCCGGCCGGGCGCGACAGCGGCGATCCG
Organism: Methylocapsa aurea; assembly: GCF_000746085.1. Classification (GTDB taxonomy): domain Bacteria; phylum Pseudomonadota; class Alphaproteobacteria; order Rhizobiales; family Beijerinckiaceae; genus Methylocapsa; species Methylocapsa aurea. The sequence goes on from NZ_JQKO01000010.1 coordinate 196,470, forward strand.
ATCCGTCCTCGCCGAAGCGCGCTTGGCCGTTCGCGAGGGACAGATGCTTCCCAAGACCGACGCCCTCGCCGTCGCGGCGTTGGAGCTGCTCGAGATCGGCGAGCGATCGCCGCTGCGCCAGGTGTTCAACCTTACTGGCACTGTGCTCCATACGAACCTCGGCCGCGCGGTGCTCGCCGAGGCGGCGATCGAGGCGGCGACGGCGGCGATGCAGGCGGCGGTGGCGCTCGAATATGATCTCGATACAGGCAAGCGCGGCGAACGCGACGACCATTTGCGCGGCCTCCTTTGCGAATTGACGGGGGCGGAGGACGCCACTGTCGTCAACAATAATGCGGCCGCGGTGCTGCTTGTGTTGAACAGCCTCGCCGCTGGCAAGGAGGCGATCGTCTCGCGCGGCGAATTGATCGAGATCGGCGGCGCGTTCCGGATGCCGGACATCATGGCGGGGGCCGGAGCGCGGCTCATCGAGGTCGGCACAACCAACCGGACGCACCTCAAGGATTATGTCGGCGCGATCGGGCCGCAGACCGGCGTTGTGCTCAAAGTCCATCCGTCGAACTACCGGATCGAGGGATTTGTCGCCGAGGTCTCCGCGCGCGAACTCGCCGAAGTCTGCCGCGTCACGGGCGCGCCGCTGGTCAACGATCTCGGCTCCGGCACGCTCATTGATCTGCGCCGCTTCGGCCTCGCGCATGAGCCGACCGTTTGGGAAGCCGTCGCCGACGGCGCCGATCTCATAACCTTTTCCGGCGACAAGCTGCTCGGCGGCCCGCAGGCTGGTTTTATCGTTGGCCGCAAGAATCTGATCAAGACGATCAATCAGAATCCGATGAAGCGGGCGCTGCGCGTCGACAAGATCCGGCTCGCCGCGCTCGAAGCGACTCTGAAGCTCTACCGCGATCCGGACCGGCTCGCCGAACGTCTGCCGACCCTGCGCCATCTGGCGCGTCCTTTAGAGGAAATCGCGGCTATGGCGCAGCGTCTCGCTCCAGCCGTGCAGAAGGCGCTCGGGGAGGGGCTCATGACATCTTGCGCCGAATGCGCCAGCCAGATCGGCTCGGGCGCGCTGCCGCTGTCGAGCCTCCCGAGCGCCGGCCTCGCTCTTGCGCCGAAGAAGGGGGGCGGAAGGGCGCTGGATCAGCTAACGGCTGCGTTCCGGCGGCTGCCGATTCCTGTGATCGGCCGGATCGAGAATGGCGCGCTCCTGCTCGATCTCCGCTGCCTGGAGGATGAGGCCGGCTTTGCCGCCAATCTCGCTTCGATCGATCCGGCGCTTGGCGCGGGAGGCTTCGATGAAATGGCTTGACCATTTGACCAAAGGCCTGGGGCGAAGCAAGAAGCAAGCTCCCAAGACGCTTGCCGCCGAAACCATCGCTGAGACCATGGCGGCGGCGCTGAGCGCGGCGAAGGCGGGCGATTACAGGCTGGCGCTTGATCTTTGGGAGCCGCTGGCGCGGGCGGGACAGGCCCGCGCCCAGAACAATATTGGCGCCTGTTTCGCCGAAGGGCTCGGCGTTCCGCGCGATCCTCTTCTCGCGCAAAAATGGCTCACCCTGGCGGCGGAGGGCGGCGATCCGGTCGGGCAGCGCAATCTGGCCGCGCTTTGGTTCAAGGGCGAGGGCGTCGAGCCGGATCAGGCCCGCGCCGCCGGTCTCTATCGCAGGGCGGCCGAACAGGGCGATGGACCGGCGCAAGACATGCTGAGCTTTATGCTGCTCGAAGGCGAAGCGATGGAGCGGGACGTCGTCGAGGCGCGGCGCCTGGCGCTCGCCGCCGCCGAGCAGGGCGTCGCCCCCGCGATGACCCGGATGGGCATGATTTTTCACAATGGGCTCGGCGTTGAGCGCGATCCGGTCGAGGCCGCGCGCTGGTGGCGGCAAGGGGCCGAGGCGGGCGAGCCCGATGGGCAGGCGATGCTCGGCGCCGCTTGCCATCTCGGCTCCGGCGTCCCGCGCGATGGCGTCGAGGCCTTCGCCTGGCTGCTGCGGGCGCGCGAGGGCGGCAGCGCTCTCGCCCAGCCCTTCTTCGAGGCGGTGCGGGCGTCGCTGACGCTCGATGAGGAGAGCGAGGCGAAGCGGCGCGCCGCCTTGCCTCTGAGGGCGGCGGTTGGGGGGGCGGCGGGATGATCGTCGGCACGGCTGGCCACATCGACCACGGCAAGACCTCGATCGTCAGGGCGCTGACGGGCGTCGACACCGATCGTCTGAAGGAGGAAAAGGCGCGCGGCATCTCGATCGACCTCGGCTTCGCCTATTTGCCGGTGGAGGGCGGCCAAACGCTTGGATTTGTGGATGTCCCAGGCCATGAAAAATTTGTCCACACCATGCTCGCGGGGGCGAGCGGCATCGACTTCGTCATCCTCGTCGTCGCGGCCGACGACGGCGTGATGCCGCAGACGCGGGAGCATCTTGCGATCGTCGACCTGCTCGGCATCGAGGCTGGCGTCATCGCGCTCGGCAAGGCGGATCTCGCGTCGCCCGACCGGCTCGCCGAGGTCGAGGCTTCGGTCCGGCGCGAACTCGCCGGGACGGCGCTTGCCGACGCGCCTGCGCTCGCCGTGTCGACCGTGAGCGGAGTCGGCATCGATGACCTCCGAAGTCTCCTCCTCGCCGCCGCCCGCAGGTTCGACCGGCGCGCGGCGTCCGGCCGGTTCCGGCTGGCGGTGGACCGCTCGTTCACGCTCGCCGGCTTGGGGACTGTCGTCACTGGGACGGTTCTTTCCGGGTCGATCGGCGTCGACGACCACGTTATCGTCAGTCCTTCAGGCCTCTCCGCGCGGGTTCGTTCGATTCACGCCCAGAACCGGTCGAGCGAACGCGGCGAGGCCGGCGAACGCTGCGCGCTCAATCTTACCGGCGACGCCATCTCCAAGGATGCGACCAGCCGCGGCGACGTCGTGCTCGATCCCGATCTCCATGCGCCGACCGATCGGATCGACGCAACGCTTCTGGTTCTGCCGAATGAGCCGAAGCGGATTGGCCATTGGTTTCCTGTGCGGCTGCATCATGGCGCCGCCGAAGTCGGGGCCCGCATCGTGCTTCTTTCCGATGACGCTGGCGCGCCGGGAACACGCGGGCGCGCGCAGCTTGTGCTTGATCGGCCGATCGCGGCGGCGGCGGGGGATCGCTATGTCATCCGGGACACCTCCGCCCAGCGCACCATCGGCGGCGGCCGGTTCCTCGATCTGCGCGCGCCCGGACGCAAACGCCGGACGCCCGAGCGAAGCGCGCAGCTTGACGCCCTTGCCCTGGCCGAACCGGAACAAAGGCTAAAAGCGCTGCTCGACGCCCCGCCGCGCGTCCTCGATCTGACCGCGTTTGCGCGCGACCAGGCGCTGGCGAGCCCGGAAGCCGACGCGCTTGCCAATCTTGTCGGCGCGACGCGGCTTTCGGGCAACGGATCGGTTTTCGCGCTGTCGGCAGGGGCCTTCGCGCGCTTTCATGATGATCTGCTGGCCAGGCTCGCAGTCTTCCATCTCGATAACCCGGACCTTGCCGGAATGGGCTTTGAGCGGCTGCGCCAGGAGCTCGAGCCGCGGCTGCCGGCGCCAGCGTTCAGGAGCGCGCTGCAGGCCTTCGCCCGCGACGGCGAGATCGGTCTCGACGGCGCGTGGGTGCGCCTCTTTGGCCACGAGGCGCGGATGAGCGCGAAGGATGAAGTGCTTTGGTCCGCGATTCGGCCCTTGCTCTCCAGCGAGGAGCGTTTCCGGCCGCCGCGCGTACGGGACGTCGAGAAGCTCGTCGGCGCATCAGAGCCGGAGATTCGCCGGCTCTTGAAACTCGCCAGCCGAATGGGCTTGGCGCATGAGATCGCGCAGGACCATTTCTTTCCGCGCGGCGTCGTGGCCGAAATGGTCGAGATCATCGTCGATGTCGCATCAAGGGCCGACGATGGCTGGTTCACGGCGGCGCAATTCCGCGATCGCGTGAACAATGGCCGTAAGGTCGCGATCCAAATTCTCGATTTTTTCGACCGCCATGGCGTGACCCTTCGGCGCGGCGATCTCCGTCGCGTCAATCGGCTCCGGCTCGATCTTTTCCGGCAAGAGCCAAACCTTGAACGGAGCCATGGCGTGAACGAGGCGGCGCGTTTTGGAAGAGAAGCGTCCCTGGTGGGGCGTCCGGACTTCAAATCCGGGAGGGGCCGCGAGCCGGTCCTTGGTGGGTTCGACTCCCACTCTCTTCCGCCAAACCGTTCGCCGCCCGGATCTCCTCAGAGAGGATCGTGAGGCGCATGTTAACGCTTTCGGCCGCCCCGGATGTGGCGACCATCATGGACCATGACCGCGCGGATCCTTTAATCTTCAAGATCAATCCTCGTCGCCTCATCCCGGAATCAAACACCTAAGTCTAACGCGCCTGGCGTTTTTCGAGGTCCAGAATCAACATTCGAAGCTGAATGTCGGTCGGATAAAGCGCGGAGAGTTCGCGCGCGTGCGTCAGCGCCGTCGCGAGATCGCCGGATTCGCGCGCGAGCGAGACGAGCGCGAGAAGCACGTCTCTGTCCGAAGGATGCCGCTTATGCGTTTGCTCCAGCAACTCCATTGCCGGTTCGCGCGCGCCAATGGAGTTTAGCGCGATCGCGTAGACATAGGCGTAACGCGCATTGCCGGGGGCAAGCTCGCTGGCTTTGCGAAGTTCGGGAAGCGCTTCGGCGTAGTTGCGCCGACGGACCAGCAGCAGACCGAGCGAGTGGCGGATATCGGCATTGTTCGGTTCGATCGTCAGGGCCTTGCGGATGAGTTCGGCGCCCTGCTCATCGCGGCCCCGCATTCGGTCAAGATCGGCAAGGTTGACGAGCGCGGGAATGAAGTTCGGGTCGAGCCGCAAGGCGGTTCGATATTGCTCCTCGGCGGCGGCCGGCCGGCGCATCCGGGTCTCCAACAGGCCAAGGTTCAGATGCGCCTCCGGCCGATCGGCGTCGAGCATTTCGGCGTCGAACAATTCAAGGTAGGCGGCCGCGAAAGCGGTCTGCTGCTCCGGCGTCATCATCTGTTGATCGGCCCCGGCCAAGGCCCGCGCCGCCTCGATCCGAACAGCGCGGACGGAATCGCCAAGCAGCGGCGCCATGGCCTGAACCATGGCGCGGGCAGGAGCGGCGGGCAGGGCGCGCGGAGCCGCCGCCCGCACAAGCGGGTCAGGATCGGCGATTGCGGCCTCAATGGCCGCTTGCGAGGCTGGCGTGGCGAAGGGTGGGAGCAGCGGCAGGGCGCTTGCCCGCGCGATTGCGGGTTGGCTCCGATCGAGAATGAGCGCGTCGAGCAAAGACTCAGCGTTGGCTGCGCCGGTCTGGCCGGCGTGGAGGGCGAGCCCAAAGTGGGGCTGGGTCTGCCGGCCATTTGGATGCCAAACTGCGAGCTTTTGCGCCGCCCAATCGGGGGTCTTATCGGCATGGCATTGGGTGCAGGCGTCCGGCGCGCCGATCGCGACGGCGAGGTCGGGCCGAGGGACTCGGATGCCGTGATCGCGGCGCTCGTCGACGACCATGTAGGTCTTCGGCGGCATGTGGCAATTGACGCATTGCGCGCCGGCGCCGCCCCCCTGGTGATGGTGATGTTCGGCGGCGTCGAATTTTGCCGACAGGTGACATTGGCCGCAAAGCGCGTTTCCCTCCGCGCGCAGCCCGCCTCCGTGCGGCTCGTGGCAATTCGAGCAGGCGACGCCGGCGCGATGCATGCGGCTTTGCAGGAACGAGCCATATTCGAAAACCTCTCCATCGATCTGCCCATCGGCATGATAGAGGCCGGGCTCAAGCAGCGCGGGGAGGTAGGAGTTGAGGAAAGGCGCTCCGGGAAGGGGGTTTTTGGCGATTGCTTTGCGCCGGGCGTGGCATCCGCTGCAGACGTCGATTTCCTGGGCAGCGGCTGTTTGCGAGGCCAATGGCCCGCCGCGCTCTGCTGTCCCGGTCGCGGCGTTCATGCGCCATTGGGCGTGGTCGGCGGGCGCGAGCCGGACGACAAGGCCCATATCGCCGGATGGGCTCGCGGCATGCGCCTTGGCCCATGCTACATGGCGGGAGCCGGGGCCGTGACAGGCCTCGCAGGCGACATCCACATCGGCCCAACTGGTCGCATAGGAATTGGTCGATAGATCGTAGTTCTTTTGCAGATTGGTGGAGTGGCAATTGGCGCATTGATAGTTCCAGGTCTGGTCCACACCGGTCCAGTGCAAGCGCTCGCCGGCTTTGAGGGTCTGGTCAGGGTAAAGGGGAAGCCAGCGTTGGCCGCCCTGCGCCTTGGGGCGGCTGTCCCAGGCGATGCCGAGCGCTTGATAGCGCCCGCCAGGAAAGGCGATCAAATATTGTTGCAGGGGGTGGACGCCAAATGTGTAGGCGATCTCATAGTCGTGCGGCGCGCCGTCCGGTCCTTCGGTCCGCACCATGAACTTGTCCTTGGCGCCGCTGAATGTTGTGACGACGCCGTGATGGGTGAGCGTAGCGTTGGCGAAATCGCCGAGGACCGTTGCCGGCGTCGCCGCCTGCATGGCCTTGGCGTGGTGCGACTTTTTCCAGCGCTCAGCCTCCGGCGCATGGCACCGGGCGCAGGATGCGGTGCCGACGAATTTGGCTGGAGAGGAATCCGGCGTCTCCTCGGCGTTCGCTGGCCAGGCGGATAAGCCCGCGGCCGCAAATATGATGAGGGCGAGGACGGCGATGCGCCGGATTAGAGTGAAGCGCATTTGCGCATGGACGGATCTCATCCGCATCCTTGGCTGGCGCATGCGCGCGCGACCGTGCAAATCCAATTTCGGCGCCGCCTGGTTTGTAAGTCTGTCGGCGGACGCAGGTCTCGAACTTCCTTTGCAACGCACGATCTCATTCAAAAAAGTCCACGCTTTTTTGGCGTCACGCTCTACAGCGGAAAACTAAGCGAGGCGAAGATCGAGTTTCCTCTGACCCGATGGGTGACGTCGAACTCATGAAACCATCGGCCGCTGAGGGTCAGTTGCTGCGTCCCTTCCTTGAACGTATAGCTGAGCATCGGTCCGATGGCGGCGACGCGGCCCCTGAAGGCGCCAAGCCTGTCCCCGGAGCCGCCATCCGCCGTCAACTGTTGATAATAATAGCCGCCGGCGCCGATGGCGAGGCCAAAGGGAAAGTGCTGATTGAGCGCGCCCTCGAAATGGAGCTCCGCGCCGCTCTGGTAATTGGTCGCGCTATTGATCGCGTTGACGGTGACGCCGAGCGCGGCGGAAGCCTCGATGCCGGTCTGGAGGCTGAGGTAGGTATAGCCGGCCTTAAAATCTCCGCCGGGACGGTGCAAGCCGGTGAACGCAAGCGCTGTGGAGGAATAGTAGCCTGTCGGGGCGAAGCCGGTCAGGGTCGCGTTCCAATGATGCTCTCCGGCGTCCCAGCCAAGGAAGGCGGCGAAGGCGCTGTCGCCCAAGGCGTCGACGGAGGCGGTCCGGCCTAAGTTCCGGTTGACGCCGAGCAGCCCGGTGAAGGAAAGGCTGGCCGAGGTGCGCTCCCCGCCAAAAGGCAGCAGCGCGGCGAAGCCGAGCGAACCGCCTAGAAGCTTGACGTCGGTGACCCAAGCGACCTGTGAGATGTTGAACAGGAAATTATAACTCACGCCGGCCACGGTGTTCCTGCCAACCGGAAACTTGACGTTGGCGCTCGCGCTGCCTTGGTACAGATAAAACGTGTTCGAGAAATAGACTCCCGGCGGAGGCGTATAGCCGGCCATAGGAAGACTGTAGCCGAGCAGATAGCTGCCGAGGCCATATTCCGTCGCGCTCGCCGGCTGGCCGAGGGACAAGCTGCCCGCGAGGCACAATGCGGCGCAGAAGGCGCTTGGAGCGGTGGGACGCGCGATGGCTCTCATGTTGCACTCCGACCATCGAGATTGCCGGATTTCCAGCACCTCATCCCTGGCGACAATGAAGAAAATGAAGGCCATTAGAAAGCGCGGCCCAATATAGCGCAACCGGCTGGGCCGCTTTCTTCCAGAGAGTTGCCGATTTGACACGGAGCGTGACCGCGCTCCGGTTGCTGGCCGCTATTTCCGAAACTCTATTCGAAAGAGAAGATCCGCTTCCAGTCGCTTTTCATGCTGACGATTTTCCAACCATCCTTCTTCGCTTCGTCGTAAAGCGCTTGGGTGAAGGCGCCGATCTTCGTGCCGGGCAGTCCTTGGGCGGGGCCATAGGCATATTCGCGGGTCGCGTCGTCATGGAGGACCAGGAGCGCCAGCCGGGCGCCGTCGCCGGCCTTTGTATATTCGAGCATCTGCCGGTCGCCGGTGGAATTGCCGAAGGCGATGATCGGCCGGCGTCCGATCATCAGGTGAATTCCTTCCGGTTTGCCCGCATTGTCGTCGTTCAGCAGCAGCTTGGGCTCTTTGACCAGGAAGGGTTTGCCGCTCTTGTCATAGCCATATTTCGTCGCGCCCGCTGTGCCCACGACCTGTTCGGGCGGGATGCCATAGACGCGCTCGGAATAGGCCCGCACGAAATCCTGGCCGCCGCCGGTGACGATGTAGGTTTTATAGCCATTATCGCGCAGATAGCGCATGACCTCGAGCATCGGCTGATAGGTCAACTCGGTGTAGAGACGATCCCACCGCGGGTGCTTGGCGGACGCGATCCACTTTTCCGCCTCCGCCTTGAATGCGTCCACGGACATTCCGGTGAGAGTGAGCGCGGCGATCTTCTCGAGATCCTTCAATGAGAGCTTCGCCAGCGCCGCACGGTTGCCGGAGAGCACAGTCTTGAACGGCTCGACGTTTTTCAGTTCAGGCTTCGCCTTCACGACCGCGGGAACCCGCTCCAGGCAATAGACGACCTGCGTGTATATGGGATGCGAAACCCAGGTCGTGCCGTCCTGATCGAATGTGGCGATGCGGGCTTCCTGCGGGACGAAGTTGGGGTTCGCTTGGTCGGTGGTCGCCTTGACGATTTCGACGATCGCCTGTTTGGCGGGACCCTCGCTCCAGGAGGGCAGCGGGTCGCTCTGCGCCTGCGCGCGGGAGCAGATGAGGAGCAGAGCGAAGAACGCGGAAGCCGGACGACCGGGCCAAAAAGCGTTCTTCATGAATTTCATCGAAGTCTCCTAGCGGCGTGAGATGTGGGCGCCGAGCTTTTCATAAAGCGTGCGCCTATTTGTTGCGCCGCGCCTTTCCGCCGGGATGGAAGGCGCGGCGCCGGGATCGCCTTATTGAGCCTGGAATTTTCGCTGGGCGGCCTCGATCTGCTGTTTCACCGCCTCCATGTTGAAGCTCGCGCCCTTCTGCATCGGCGGGAACTCGATGAAGGTTTGAGCGTAGGCCCCGACCTCCTTCTGGACGTAGACGAAGCGCCAGAATTCATGGACGAAGAAATCGTAATAGGCGAGCGATCCGTTGGTGGCGGTTGGCATGCCAAGCCGCTCGAAAGGATCGAGCCTCAAATTGACGATGCCGGGCCAATCGAGCTTCACCGTGCCGCCAAGCCAGCCATTCGGCTGGTCGATGAAGCGGTATTTGTAATCGTCGATCCGAACCGCGCCCAATGTGCCTTCCGCGAAATAGAAGATCTCATGGCGGTTGGAGGGGCCCTTGCCGGTTAACAAGCTGGTCTGGTCGTAGCCGTCGAGATGAACCTTGTAGGTGTGATCGCCAAGCTGCTTTCCTTCCAGCAACTCGCCGACGATGTTGGGATCGCCAGCTGCGGCGACGAATGTGGGAAACCAGTCGAGGCCGGACATGATCCCGTTCTCGACTTTTCCGGCCGGCACATGGCCTGGCCAGCGCACGATCATCGGCACCCGCAGGCCGCCTTCAAGCACGGTGCCTTTGCCGCCGGCGAAAGGCGTGTTGCCGCCGTCGGGCCAAGTGAAATTCTCGGCGCCATTGTCAGTTGAGAAAACGACAATCGTGTTTTTGTCGAGCCCAGAGTCCTCAAGCTTCTTCATTACGGAGCCGACGATGTCGTCGAGCTGCGTCATGCCCGCTTCTTCAGTGTAGTAGCCGTTCTCAGGCGTCTGCTTCGCTTGATATTTTGGCGAAAGATGCGTGATGACATGCATTCTCGTGGGATTGAGCCAGACGAAGAACGGCTTTTTCTGCTCCACGGCCTTGTCGATAAACTTGAAGGAGAAATCGAGAATCGCGTCGTCCACGGTCTCCATATTATATTTGACGCCCTGGATCGGGTGCGGCGGCAGCGGCCCGGCATCCTCAATTTTCTGCTTGCCAATCTTGCCCCAGCGCGGCTGCTCCTCGGGATCGTCGACGTCGGTCGCAAACGTATGCAGCAAGTTGCGCGGTCCAACCACATCCTTCAACTTGGGCGGGTAGGAGTGCCAGAACGGGTCCTCCATCGCATCAAGATGGTAGAGATAGCCAAAAAATTCGTCGAAGCCATGCACGGTGGGCAGGTATTTGTTGAGGTCGCCAAGATGGTTCTTGCCGAATTGTCCGGTGGCGTAGCCAAGCGACTTTAGAGCGGTGGCGATGGTCGGCGCTTCAGCCGGCATGCCGATGTCGGCGCCGGCTTGGCCGACGGTGGTGAGGCCTGTGCGGATCGGCAATTCGCCGGTAATGAAATTGGCCCGGCCAGCGGTGCAACTCGGCTCCGCGTAATAGTCGGTGAATCGTGCGCCCTCGGCGGCCAGCTGGTCGAGGTTCGGCGTCTTGCCGGCCATGATGCCTTGGTGATAGGCGCCGATATTGAACCAGCCGACGTCATCGCCCATGATGAAGATGATATTGGGCTTGTTCTCGGGCGCTGGAGTTGGCGCGGCTGGGCGCGTCTGCTCTTGTTTTTGCGTGGGTTTTGGTTCTTGCCTGCGCATCTGCGCCTGCGCCGATCCCGCCACCCCCGGCAGGGTCGAGGCTAGCGCTATCGCCGCAAGGCCGCAGAGCCCTGTTCGGAAATAGTTTGGCATGAATGGTTCCTCGGTGGTTGCGAAGGTCTTTGATCCGGACGGTTACGAAGGCGATCAGCGCCGCGAAGCCTCAGCCTGCGGCGCTTAATTTGTTCATTGCGCCCGCCGAAGGCGAATTGCGTTGAAGCGTTCGGAAACGGGACAATCAGCCTGAGCGACCAGAGCATGTTCGAAAAAATATTGGTCGACTTTTGCGATCCAAACATTTTTAACCCTTGTCCATCGGATGGCTCCATCCGATTGGGAAGCGCACGAGGCGGATGCGCAAAGGGCTCCCGAACGGAAGCGACCATGTGGTCGATCCATGACGCGCACGGACCGGCCACGCAGGCAAGGGAAAACCGGGCGTCAGGGCGCCGGTTCGAGGATTACCGCAGTGATTCCAGCCGCGACATTAATGCCTACCTGTCCTTCGACGGAGATCGGCTGCAGCGAGAATGCGCGGTTGGAGCCGCCGACGAGCACATTGGCTCCGACGCCTGCTCCAAAGCTCGCTTCGCCGCCAACGCCGCCGTAGCTTCCCGCAAGGGCGCCATGCGGAACGCCGCCGGAGACGGCCGAGAGGACGCCCCATACAAGATGTCCGGCGGCGACGCCGCCAAGAGCGACCCCGTATTCCGAGATCGAGCCGATGTAATGGTCTGGCGGCCCCCCGGCGTTGTTGGTGAAGGTGCAGCGAAGTTTCTGCTTTTGAACGAGGATCATGCCGATTCCGGCGGAGACGTCGCAAGACAGGAGGCCGGCCTTGGCGTAGGATTGGGCCATGACCGATCCGCTCATGAGGCTGAGCAGGATCGAGGCGATGAGGAGCGGGGACCGGGTGATTGGTGCAAGCAAGGCGTTTCTTCCTTCAATTGGAGGCGCATTATCGCGACGCCTGTCCGCCGCGCCGCTTGGGCGGAACAGGCGTCAGGCTTGACCTTACCCGACTACCGGCCGGCCGGCGAGGGCATGGCTTTTGATTTGAAGCGGGCGGCCTTGGCATTCTGCAATCGCACCGCCGAAGCCGTCTTCCGATCCAATTGAATCCCTTTATGCGATAGCAAAGCAGCCTTTCAAGGAAACCCGCCCGGCGTGCCTGAGCGAGCTTCTTGCGATCAAATGATCCATTCGAACGATAAAGAAGCGCGGCAAAATGCTAACCTTGCAAATTTGCGGATCGTAATGGCTACGGATCGCCGATGACTCAGCGGACGATGACCGCCCGGGCCGGAGGTCGCCGCACCGCAACAGCTCCTCTGGGGCCAACGCAACCGGCCCTGTACACGCCACGGGCGCAGACCGCGGCTTCTGCTTCCTTCACGGAAAATGCGCTTTCGGCATAAAAAATCGGCAGGGCGATCAAGGCGGCGATTAAATAGCGCATGGCGGCTCTCCTCAATGTTGGTTGCGACTGGGTTATAGGCTGCTTCACGAGTCCTTGTTGGACATTACAGGATCGGCTTGGTTACTGGACCAGCTTCCGGGAGAGGGGCATCGGCTGCAACGCCAAATTGCATAGCGCCGGAATCTCCAAGATATTGAGCAAGTCAAGACGATGGGTCTACTTGCGCGCCCGGATCTTGGTCTCCCAGACTTGCGCTCGTAGATCGAGCTACGCGTCAGGACCCTTGCCGCATGGAGTAGAAAACACAAGAGAAAATACAGGAAAAAACACAAGAGAAAATCAAGGCGCCAGATTGGACATGGCCGGCAAACCCGCTAGGATTTGCGCAGTGCGAAATGCGCGCGACTTGTGATGGGACTGGAGCGATCAATTGGCGCCCGAACTGATCCTCATGGGAGCCGGTGGCCAGCGCCCTTCGGTCCGCGCTTCCGGCAGTTGGACAGCCGCGCATGCGGAGGCGCTTGAGCGAAAGATTGATGCGCTCGAAATCGATGCGCAGCGCCCGGGCAGCCTTGATATTGACATCGCTGGCATCGGCGAACTCGATACATTCGGCGCCTGGCTTCTCGAACGTCTGACGCGCAATTTCGCAAAGCAGGGTTTCGATGCGCGGCTGGTCGAGGTCCCCGCGCGCTTTCGCGATCTGCTCGATGAGATTCACGCCTGCGGCCGGGACCAGCCGGTTCTGCAGAGGCAAAACCCCATTCTCGCCAAGCTCGAAGGCCTCGGGGTCGCGGCGACCGAGTTTGGCCAAGATCTTGTCCGACTCATCGACCTTTCGGGACGTCTGTGCCTGGTCATGGCGCTGATTCTCCGCCACCCAAGAAGATTCCGTCTTACCTCCGCCGTCCATCATCTCGATCGGGTTGGCTGGCAGGCGCTGCCGATCATTTTCCTGATCACGCTTCTGATTGGAGCGATCATCGCGCAACAGGGCATTTTTCATTTCCGGAAATTTGGCGCGGGCGATTATGTCGTGGATCTGGTCGGCATTCTTGTGCTGCGAGAAATTGGGGTGCTCATCGTCGCGATCATGGTCGCCGGGCGGTCCGGCAGTTCCTATACGGCCGAGCTCGGCTCGATGAAGATGCGCGAGGAGATCGACGCCCTCCGCACGATGGGGCTCGATCCGGTGGAAGTGCTCATGTTGCCGCGGATCGTCGCCTTGGTTTGCGCCTTGCCGATCCTCGCATTCTTCGGCTCGATGTGCGCTCTTTACGGCGGCGGATTGGTCGCTTGGCTTTACGGCGGGATGAGCCCCGAGATCTACATTGCCCGCCTGAAGGAGGCGGTTTCGGTGAAGCATTTTGAAGTCGGCATGATCAAGGCGCCTTTCATGGCGCTTGTGATCGGCCTTGTCGCCTGCTCCGAGGGAATGCAGGTCGCGGGAAGCGCCGAATCGCTTGGCTTGAAGACCACCGCTTCCGTCGTGAAGTCGATTTTTCTGGTGATCGTCCTCGATGGCTTTTTCGCTATATTCTTCGCCTCGATCGGGATGTGAGCCATGAGCGTCTCATCCGATCAAGCGATCATCCGCGTCCGCGACCTTGTGGTGGGGTTTGGGACTCAAACGGTGCTCAATGGCGTATCGCTCGAGGTCCGGCGCGGCGAGATCTTAGGGATCGTCGGCGCCTCCGGCGGCGGCAAGTCGGTTTTGTTGCGCACCCTCATCGGTCTTATTCACAAGCGCCGAGGCAGCATCGCTATTTTCGGCAAGGATCTCGACCGCGCGAGCGTTGAAGAAATGCAGGCGGTGGAGCGGCGATGGGGCGTTCTCTTCCAGCAGGGCGCGTTGTTCTCGTCGTTGAGCGCGCGGGAAAATGTGCAATTTCCGATGCGCGAGCATCTCACCCTTTCGCAAACGTTGTACGAGGAAGTTGCGACGGCGAAGCTCGAAATGGTCGGCTTGAACATCGAGGATTCGCGAAAATTGCCGGCGGAGCTTTCCGGCGGCATGGTCAAGCGGGTGGCGCTGGCGCGGGCGCTCGCGCTCGACCCCGAGATCGTTTTTCTCGACGAGCCGACCTCCGGCCTCGATCCGATCGCCGCGGGCGAGTTCGATTTTCTGATCAAGACGCTGCAGCAAACCCTCGGCCTGACCGTGTTCATGGTCACGCATGATCTCGACAGTCTCCACACCGTCTGCAATCGCATCATCGCCCTGGCCGACGGCAAAGTGGTCGCCTCCGGTCCGCTCGCGGCGATGCTCGAATGCGACCATCCCTGGGTGAAAGCTTATTTTCGCGGTAAACGCGCCCGCGGCGTTTCCGGGACGCCCGCTTCGACGCATTGAGGTCACGATGGAAACGCGCGCGCGATATATTCTTGTCGGTCTGTTCGTTCTTGTCGCTGGCATGGCCGGGTTCGGCTTCGTCTACTGGCTGCATGCGACAGGCGGCCTTGGCGCGCGCGCCGTCTATCGCGTGCGCTTCGAGGATTCGATCTCGGGATTGCTGATGGGCGCCGCAGTTTCGTTCAATGGCATCCGCGTCGGAGAAGTCACCAATCTGCAGTTGAGCGCCGAGAATCCCAAGCAGGTCTTCGTCACGATCGCTATCGATCCGGCAACGCCGCTGCGGACCGATACGAAGGCGCGAATCGATGTCCAGGGCCTGATGGGCAGCCCCTCGGTAGCGCTCGAAGGAGGATCGCCCGGATTGCCCGTGCTCAAGGGCGTACTTGGCGAGCCGCCTTTGCTGATCGCCGACGCCTCTGCTGGTCGCGATTTCACGCAGGCGGCGCGGCAGGTGCTTGGTCGGATCGATAAGATCCTCTCCGACAATTCGGACCAGCTCCACGATGCGATCGCCAATCTAGACACATTCTCTAGCGCGCTTTCTCGCAATGCGGGTCGCGTCGATGGAATCCTTGCCGGCCTTGAAAAAATGACCGGCGGCGAGTCGAAAAGCCCGACGCAGACCTTCGATCTGACCGCGCCCCGCGTCTTGGTGCCGCCGTCCAAGAAACCCGGCAAGCAACTGGTGATCGCCGATCCCACGACCTTGGTGGCGAATGATACGCAGCGCATAATCCTGCGGGCTAGCGATGGCGGGACATCATTTCTGGACAATGGTCAATGGGCTGACAGCGCGTCCAAGCTGCTTCAGGCCAAGATCATCCAAAGCTTCGAGAATGCGAATTTCCTCGCCGCCGTCGGACGCCCTTCGGACGGACTGAGCAACGAGTCCCAGATTCTCATCGATCTCCACAGATTTGAAATCTCGGTCGGGCCGCCGGCGAAAGCCGAACTCGAATTCATGGCCAAGATCCTGACGCAGAATGGAAAGATCGCCGATTCCAAGCTCTTTCGCGCCGAGGCGCCTGTGAGCGCCATGGACCCGGCATCGGCGACGCGGGCGCTCAATGAAGCTTTCATACAGGGCGCCACGGAACTTGTTCAATGGACCGCGCAAAAGCTCTGAGCACTTTCCGATCGAATGCGTCATTCGATCGATCAGAAATCGCTTTAGCGTCAAGAAGTCAGAGCATATTCCGAACAGATTGAACCAATCTGTTCGGAATATGCTCTGAGCGCTTCTCGATCAGGCGGCCTCATCTGATCGCATATTCGCGCTCAATGCGCGAAGAGCGTGCAGCGCGGGGTCCGCAAAATGAGATCGCGCGTGACGCCGCCAAGGACCCATTCGCGGAGCCGGCTGTGGCCGAAGGCGCCGACGACAATGAGATCGGCTTCTTCCTGGCGCGCGACCGCATCGAGTTCCTCGGAGGCCCTTGCGATCATGGGACGGACAGTTCCTGAGGCGTTCACGCCATGATGACGAAGCCAGGCGACGACGTCGTCGACATGGGCGCGGGCGACGTTTGGATCATCATTTTCATCGATCTCGGCGACGATCGCCTTTTCGCATCTCTGCAGCAATGGCAGCGCATCGAAAACCGCGCGGCGGGCCTCGGGGGCGTCTTTCCAGCCGATGATGACCCGGTTCGCTGCCAAGACCTCCACCTCCTGCGGGATCACAAGGATCGGCCGGCCGGCGACAGTGACGAGATCGCTTGGAACCAGCTGTCGCAAGGGATCGAGACGCACGCCGTCGCGATTGGCGCCGATGATGACGAGATCGGCCGCGCGGCATTGCTCGGCAACATAGGCCGTCGGCGGCGTCATGGCGCATCGCCACTCGATGCGTTTCGCCCGTCCCGCGAGACTGGCGCGAAAGCGCTCTTCCGTCGCGCAGAGACGCTTTTCGATCTCCGCCCGATCCTGGTCGATGAGCGAATCCGCCACGAATCCATCGGTGAAATAGAGCGGCATGGTTTGCAAACATGCGGCGACGCCGATGACGCTTGCCTCGAAGCGCTCGGCGAGGGCGCCGGCGATGTTCAAGCGGGCGTCGTTTGAATGATCCAGGTCGAGATAGACCATCAATGTTGCGTAGGACATGGCCGGTTTCCCTCGACGTCGGTTTCAGGCTGCGCTCGTTGGATCTAGACTTTCGGATTGCCCGCCGCCTTGATCTTGGTCAAGTCGGATTGCGGGCCGCTAGAGCATTTTCGAGCGAAGTGGATGCCGGTTGGCATTAAGAAAATGCGACAAAACAAAAACCTAGAGCTGCTTTCTGATTCCGCCGAAACTAAAAGCGCCCTAGCTGGCCTAAGGCGCCTTGGCGAAGACCGTTACAGCCTGTTTCTCCGAGTCGACGAGATCAAACTGATTGGGTGTGAACTCTCTAAAAGTCGCCGTGAACGTTTTTCCGTTCTTCAGTGTGACCGAAACGATCCCGCCGGACGCCAATTGATAGGCGCCGGGCTCCGGGTCGGATGAATCGCCGATGGTCATGCCAAGCGTCTTGTCGGCCCGAAATATGATGCGCCAGGGCTTGTCGGCCGCCCGCCATTCTCCCAAGATCGAGCTGTCGCTCACGGAGCCGGCCGTCTGCAAATGCCTTTGCTCCATGAAGCCGGTGACGCCAACGCCGATCAAGACGAAGACGGCGAGGCCAATCAAAGGAATGAGCGAGGCGGAACTGCCGCCTTTCCGCGGGGTGGAGGGGGAAGCCATTCATCGCCTAAAAAGTGAGCCGCAGCGCTGCGGGCTTTGAGGACCGCCAGCATGCGCGTCATCCTGATCCCGCTTGGCCCGCCCGTCAAGGAACTGCATCGTCGGGCGAGTGCGATGAGAAGATGCGGGCTCGGATAGGAGCGCTCTTAAGCGATATGCGCCTTGAGGGCGTCGAAGGTCTCGGCCATTTCCTCGAGGCTGACATCGGCGATGAGAGCGGAGGCGAAGACGTCTACGCCCTGGGCCCAAACAGTCTCGCAGGCGTCATCCGCAAGAGCGATATGCAAGGCTTGGTTGAGTTCGTAAACGCCCCAGGCGCGGCCGGCGTCGCGCAATGCCGCCTGCATCGCATTCTGCACAAGACTTCGAACCGTCATATGCAGCGCGGAGATCGGCACGTCGCAGGCGCGGCCAGCCAGGGCGTCGATACAGGCCCGCTCGTCGAAAGAGGCATGTCCGCGACAGGCCAAGGGCCGCACCGAATAAATGACGCAAAGGTCGCGGGCGATGAAAGGGCAGGCAAAGCCAGATTCCATGCGTTGCCGCTCGTCCAGCTGCTGCGTCGCGCGATCGGCGCCGGCGATTTTGCGGCTGAGTTCAAATTCCATGGTTTTTGGCGAGGATTTGATGGCGCGCGCGATGAGCAGAATTTCTGGCGCCGTGGCCGCGACGCGGATCGTGCAACAGCTCGCGCACCCGCCGTGGCAGGCGAGCGCGGCGAGATTTTCTGGAGCATGCTCGACGCCGCGCTCGAAGCTTTCAAAAGCATAGGTCAAGATGTCTTCGATCGAATCGCGACGATCCGCCGGGCTTCCCAATCTTGCGTTGAAGCCGTGATAGAGGGACTTGAAAAACGGCAGGGGATTGGACTGATCGAGGATTGGCATCTTCAATTTCCCGAGGGGACCCGCGCCGCTTTCGCTTAATTATACGGCAAAGCAAGGGGGCAAGTTAATAACCTTGCATCTTTTTACGGCGTTTCGCAATGCGCTCGGGTTTCTGCCCGATAGCATGATGTGTTCGAGCGGAATCGCGCTTGCTTCTATCTCATTATTTTAGCCTTGCTCGTGCGTCGGACAGCGTGATCAGACTGCGTTTTCTTTCCAGATGGCGTCGAAAATGTCGCTCTTGATGCGAAAGACGCCGCGTCCGCCCGCCAAGGGCTGATAGGCCAGGGGCGCCGCCCGGCACAGCCGATCGAACCATTCCTGTGGGCTGAGATGTTCGGGGCGCTGGTTGATGGAGTTGACAAGCCCGGTCGGATGGAAGCGGGCGTGGATGATCACTTCGCCAAGTTTCCCATCGCCCCGGCCGATGCGGGATGTGGCGGCTTCGGCAGCCGCCGAGGCCTCGTTGGTCTCCGCTAATTCCATGGTTGATTCGGTCGCTTGCGTCATTTTATGCTCCTGGCGCTATAGTGAGAGCCGCATCGTCTAGCTCGTCGCGACACGCTATAAAGTTATAATATATAACGAGTCAATGACAATTTTCGGAAATTGCGAGTGACGGGCATAGCTCGGGAGCGCGCGCGGGCTGGGCCTTTAAGTAAATGACAGGCGCGCGCGACGCGGCCAGCGAGGAAGAAAGCCGGGGCCGCGCGCGCCGTCAAGATGCCAAAGATGCGCCGCCATCCTCTGGGTGGCCCCCGACGGCGCGGCGCGGACATCTCGCGATGCGATAAGGGGTTGCGCATCGAAATATATTATTATTACATAATATCAGCCGCGTCACGTATTTTCGTCGTTGCGGCGCGCAAGAGGGCGTCGCTCAATCGGCGACGACAGGGCGCGTAAACCACGCAAATGCCATATCCGCGTTGGATGAGGCGCACAATAGCGGCGGCAAAGGAGGTTGAATAGATGGATTGGCGTGAAGAGTACCGCGATCAGGGGTTCGTCGTCGTCGAGAATGTTCTTCCGCACGATCTTATCGATGCGCATATCGTCGACGTCGCCGCGCTGCTGCGCAAATATGGCGTCTTCGACGCGGCGGCGCTTTCAGCGCTCCCGATGGCGGTCGATGATGAGCTCATGGTCGCCGTGCTCGATTTGCATCAGGAGGGCGAAGCCGCGCGCGGCCTGATCTTCAATCGCATTATTGGATCGCTTTTGCGTCAGCTTTTCGAAGCCGAGCCTTCTCTCGCCTTCGCGCGCAGCGCTTTGTGGGGGCCAGGCGACATGCGCGCGCATGTCGACACCGCCTTCCGCTCGCCGGAGCCGCCCTACGGCGTTTGCCGAACCTGGTGCGCGCTCGAGGATATTCACCCCGAAAGCGGTCGGTTCTATCTCCTGCCTGGCTCCCATCGCAGCCTCGCGCCGAAGCTCTGCGGAGAAGTGCTGGCGGAGCGTCCGGATCTGATGGCGCTCTACGAGCAGATGGTGCTTCAGCCTCAATCCTGCGACGCCAAATCCTGGATGCGGCTCCACAACCGCGCTTGGCCTTTCGTGAGCGCCAAGGTGGCGGACCGGATCGAGGAGGCGGAAAAAGTCGCCTTTCAATTGAACAAGGGCGATATCGTCTTCTTCAACCCCTCCATCGCGCATGGCGCCTTTTCCTGCGCCGACGCTTCGCTGACCCGCAAAATGATGCTCTGCGAATGGACGGCCAACGGCGCCTCCGATTTCGCGCTATCGCCCGAGGCCCTTCGCTCCTGCGTCCGATTGCCGTTGCGCCGCGAGGATAATCTCGTCGACATAGGGCCGAGGATAGCCGCCCGCGCCGCCCGTTGAGCGCACCGCGACGGAGGGCCCGTCGGCAATTACGCGCGAGACTTGGCCGAGACTTGGCCGAGATTTGGCAAGTCGGCGCAGCTTGCTATAGGCGACGCTCGCTGCTAGAGCATTTTCAAGCGAAACGGTCGCCGGTTCGCGTCAGGAAAATGCTATAAAACAAAGAGCTAGCGCTGCTTTCCGATTTGCGGAAAGGGCTCCAAGGGCAAGATCCTTCAAATGGAGGCGATCGTGCTCATTGTTCCTACGCATGATCTTGTCCGGAAATCCGCATCTTCCTTAAGATCGCGCATGAGTCTTCGCCCACGCTCGGGCGTTGGGCGGGGCGGCCGGCAAAACGGACGAGAGAGTCATGGCCTACGCGCAAGTCGGCGGCATCGGCATCGCCGAGGATCTTCGTGATTTCATCACCTGTGAAGTCTTGGCCGGGACCGGCGTCGGCGCCTCGAAATTCTGGACCGGCCTCGCCGCGCTGATCGCGGATTTTACGCCCCGAATCCGCGATCAACTGCAAATTCGCGGCGAGCTGCAGGAAAAGATCGACCAATATCATCGCGCCCCCGCCAGTCAGCCCTTCGATCCGGCGGCGTATGAGTCCTTTCTGCGCGACATCGGCTATCTTGAGCCTGAACCTGCCGATTTCACGATTCGCACCGAAAATCTCGACAGCGAGATATCCGTGCAGGCTGGGCCGCAATTCGTCGTTCCGGCGTCGAACGCCCGCTATGTCCTCAATGCCGCCAACGCGCGCTGGGGCAGCCTCTATGATGCTCTTTACGGGTCGGATGTCATTCCCGAAACCGACGGCGCGGAGCGCGGCAAAAGCTACAATAAGAAACGCGGCGAGCTTGTCATCGCATGGGTCCGCAATTTTCTCGATGAAACGGCGCCGCTAGCGGCGGGCTCCTACAAGGACGTCATAGGCTTCTGCGTGGAGGAGGGCGCGCTCCTGGCAAGCTTGCAAGGCGGCCAACAGGCAGGCCTGCGCCATCCTGAGCAATTCGTCGGCTATAAGGGACGCGCGACGCAACTTGCCTGCGCCCTGTTGCGCAATCATGGCCTGCATATCGAGATCGGAATCGATCGCAAGAGCCCAATCGGGCGCGACGATCTCGCCGGCATCGCCAATGTCATTCTTGAATCCGCGCCAAGCGCGATCATTGATCTTGAGGATAGCGTCGTCGCGGTCGATCCAAGGGACAAGGTCGCCCTTTACCGCAATTGGCTCGGGCTTATGAAGGGGAGCTTGAGCGCGCGATTCGACAAGAAGGGCCGCTTTGCCGACCGCCGTCTAGCGTCGGACCGCGGCTACATTGGTCGGGACGGGGAGCCGATGGCCTTGCATGGGCGCAGCCTTCTGCTGGTCCGCAATGTCGGGCATCACATGTTCAGCGACGCGGTGCTGGACGCGCAGGGACGGCCCGTCCCGGAGACGATCCTCGACGCCGCGATCACCGCCCTCATCGCCATGCATGATCTGGCGCCGGGCCGCGCCTTGCGCAACAGCCGCTCCGGGTCGGTCTATATCGTCAAGCCGAAGCTGCACGGGCCGGCCGAGGCCGCGCTCGCCAACGACCTTTTTGGCCGCGTCGAGGACCTGCTCCGCCTGCCGCGGCATACGTTGAAAATGGGAATCATGGACGAGGAGCGCCGCACCACGCTCAATCTCAAGGCCTGCATCGCGGCCGCCGCCGACCGGGTGTTTTTCATCAACACCGG
>NZ_JQKO01000011.1 GCF_000746085.1 Methylocapsa aurea
TTCTGCTTGCGCGATTTGACTGCTTCCTGCCGCAGCCAACCCGCCAGCTTCTCGGCGAATGGGTCCAATTTGCTTGGCCGATCGGGAACCTTGAACTTTGGCTCAACCGCGTCCGCCCGCAGGTATTTGCGGATCGTGTTCCGGGACAATCCCGTCCGCCGCTCGATCTCCCGGATCGGGACGTCCTGCCGGAAATGCCAGCGCCGGATTACGCTCAATAACGCCATGTCGATCACTCCTGGATCCCCCGACAAATCAGCCAGGGGGAGGTCAAAACATGGGTCAGTTCTCAGTGAAAAACTCTGGCCTTCCAGGGTCACATCTCAGTGGAAATCAACAGCCGGGTCGGAATTGCGGGCTCCGAAGTGGAGCCCGTCCGACCCCTGCAGGCCTTCGAACGGACCGGCGCCCACGGCGCGCTCGAGGACATAGCCCGCCACCTCGGTCGGCGGGGCCGACTGGGCATCGGCTGGCCACAGCGCCAGCGCTGACGGATCGGCTGTGCTGGGCGGATCCCAGGCGATCTCGAAGCCGAGGTGATCGTCGCGCTGTCCCCGGCGGCTTGCCCGCGCCGAGCTCCCGAGATTCTCCACGTCGATTCCTGTCGGCGGCGGAGGCGGCGCGCCAGGCGCGAAGACCAAGCCATAGACCGCCGCGGTGATTTCGACCGGCTCCTTCGGATCCAGCCCCGGCCCCAGCGGCCGGGCGACCAGCCCGGCCAAGGCGCCGTCGCCCTTCAGGATGATCTCGTCGACCGGCGTGCTGAACTCGACCAGCGTCCGCTGACCGAGCGCTGCCGACAGGCTCGCGACGGGCAGGCTTGAGCGCAGGCCAAGGATGTCGAGCGGTCCCTCCGAGCGGCCGTCGAGGACCACCCGCGTGGTCGGCGTCGGCAGGCTGGCCCTGATCCGCTTGAACCGGATCAGCTTCCGGAGCGCGGTCAGCGTGTCCGAGGCCGCGGCATCGGCCTCGACGATCGGCGCGGGCGTGACATGCAGCACCACCTCGCCGAGGGCGAAGCGCGAGGGCAGCGCGTAGCCGCGCGGCGCGGTATGGAAATCGACCCGCTGCTCGTCCCGGTCGGCGCGCGGGACCTTTCCCCGGATGCGGTAGTCATAGGCCTCGCCGGGGGTCAGATCGAAGCGGTCGATGAAGCCGAGCCCCAGCCCGCGGCGCAACGGCGACGAGGCCGACAGGGCCGTGACCAGGCCGAAGGGCAGCGTGTCCCAGCCGCTCGCATCGGCGGTGGGGTCGTTGACCGAGACGCGCCAGGCCGCATTGGCGAACGGCCGCCGGAGCGCCGCATTGGCATAGCGCGAGAGGTCGTCGAACGCCCCGTCGATGTCTTCCGGAGTGGCTTGGGCGATCGCCTGCTGATGCTCATCATTTACCGAGGCCAGCGACGGGTTGACAGCGCGGAAGGGCATCTGCAGCCCCGATACGATGGTCTTCGCGCCGTCCCAGACGACCTTGTCACGCAGGTCGCCGCAAATCCTGACCGGCGCGTCGATTGTCTTGAGGACGAACCAGACCGTCGCGATGTCGGCTGCCGCGAGGCGGCAGGCGCCGCCGCTGAAAGTCCTTGCCGCGACGACCTTGCCGTCGGCGCGGGCGGCGAAGGCGGCGATGCCCTGGCTTGCGGCGATGTCGACCGTGTCGCGCCGCCGGACGAGGTCGCAACGGAAGGTCCAAGAGCCCTTAAGCGGCTCTACTTGATTGTTCGGCGTGGCCCAGACGGTCGCGTCCGGCAGCGGCAGGACCCCCAGGCGCCGGGCGCGGTCGAGATCGGCGGGGGCGAGGCTGAAACAGTGACTGCCGTCGGGGCGTTCGGCCACTCGCCGCTCAATGGTGAAGCCTTCGAGCGCATGGCCGGTCGGAAAAGGCGGTGACCAGAGCAGGTGGATGCCGTCGAGTTTCCCACCTGAGAGCTCCGATATGGCGTGAAATGCGAACATCAGCGCACCTGGAGCCACGGTCAGGGGTCAGGCAGGAGTGAACTGCCTCCACTGAAGTGGTCCGCCAACGCCCGCTACAAAGACAACTGGAGCTTGACTATGGGCCCACCCAGGGGTGATTTTGCATCCCAACACCCGCATTTCCGGAAGTACAGAGCTTTGGCGATCACAAATATGTGATCGCGAGGCTGATCGGCTGCGGTCTTGCGCGCCTTGCCCGAGACGCCTTTCGAGCCCTGCGACAAGCGCGCAGCGAAGACGTCGACGAAGAGCGCGCCGTGGCGCGCCTCGCGCGACAACGGCGACTTGCTCATATCCCGCATGAGGAAGTGAGCTTCATCGTGGGCCACGGCGTCGAAGCTCAAATTGATGGACGCCGCATCCGGTTCGGCAACCGACGCTTCCTGCAGGATGACGAACTTATATCGCTCGCCCGCGCGCGAGCTGCCAAAGACATTCGAGGCGGAAGGCAAGTCGCTTCTTTACGTGGCTGCCGATGACCGTCCGCTTGCGGTTTTCGCATTGCGTGACCGGCTGCGCCCGGAAAGGACCGGCGCGCTCCTGCAATGACGGGCGCTGGGCGTCAAGCGCATCGTCATGATCACATAGACCGCGCCGCAAGATAAATCAGATCCCGTCGCTTCCCGCAGGAGAGCCGCCAGCGCCACGCCGCGGCGAAGCGCTGGCTGCGAAGTGATCCGCGGATCATCGTGCGGTGAGCCCGCTGACTTTCGACGCTGTCTTGACTTTAGCCTCAATCATGCAAAACTCCATTTGCCCGGCGGTAACTCGTTTACCTGCGAGCATTTGAAGTATGCCAATACAACTCACCAACACTGATCAGAAAAAGCGTCGTCGTGGACAGATCAGATCAAAGGATGTCACTCGGCATCCGATCTGTATTCTCGGGCGTTCGTTCGATCAACCTAAGAGGGTCACGATTTCGGGTAAAGCGGCTCGACGCATGGGCCTTTCCGTTTTTTTGAGCCGGTAAAGCTTGGGAAACTGAAGGCGCCCGACTTAACCGATGCGAATATAGCTTGTAGAGCCAGGATCGCTCCTGCTGAAAGGGTTCATGAAAATGTTGTCTCGCCGCTCTTTCTTAGATGGTCTTTTTGCGATAGGCGCAGCTGCGGTGTTTGCGGCAGGCGCATCCGAAGCCGTCGCCGCCGCTCCTGAAGCGCAGGGCGCCCCTCCCGCGACTTCGCGCCGCCGCAGCCGGCCCGCTCATCCTCATTCCTGGTGGGAGCGCCGCGCTCGGCGGAGACGACTCCGCGCCGAACAGAGACGCAGACGCGCCAAGCCCGCTCAATGACGGCGTTTTAATTGTCTCCGGGCCCCTGGGAGCGCCGCCAGAGGCCCGGACTGAAATCCTTTAGAGCCAAACGGCGATTGCCGGAGAATAATTTCAAGCCAATAGCAGCGTAAGGATTGTCCGCGGGCTTTGCGCAACGAGAGGCGGCGACCCCTTGCGCAAGGCAGCCATCGGGGCTCCCCGCGTAGGCGAGGGAAATCGACCGATGATGAACAATTAAGGGCGTCGTCGGGCAGGTCCAACAAAGTCGCACGTTGTGGGATTGAGGCGCCGGGCGCCAGTCGCGATTGGATATGTGAGCATATCCAGGTTAAAGGACGGCGCCTTGGCAGTATGCAGCCCTTATCCGAAAGCGTGGCGCGTTTTGGCGCGCACCCTGATTCTTTTACCGGCTTTTGCTCCTTTGCTCGCTGGGTGCGACAAGGCGGAGACGGAAGCCAAGGCTCCCGAGCCGCGCCCGGTCCGCACGGTCACCACCGAGAAAAGCGAGATCGGCGAATTGGTCGTTCTGACCGGACAGATTCAAGCGGAAAACGAAGCCGCTCTCGCCTTTCGCATCGGCGGACGGATCATCGAAAGATTGGTCGGCGTCGGCGACCATGTCGAACCGGATCAGGTGCTGGCCAAACTCGACCCGCAGAACGAGTTGAACGCCTTGCGATCGGCGCGGGCCGCACTTTCGGCCGCAAAAGCGCAATTGGCGCAGGCGCGCAATACGTTTAAGCGCCAGGAAACTCTTTTGGCGAGGGGATTTACCACCAAGGTCCTTTTCGATCAGGCGCAGCAGGAGCTGCGCACCACGCAATCCCGGGTCGATGACGCCAAATCGCAGTTGGAAATCGCCGAGGATCGCGTGAGCTACACTCAACTCAAGGCGAACGCCGCAGGAACTGTCACCGCCCGAGGCGCCGAGTCCGGCGAAGTGGTGCAGGCTGGACAAATGATCTTCCAGGTCGCCCGGAAGGTGGGATGGGACGCCGTGTTCGACGCGCCAGCCCAGGTGATACGGTCGGCTCCTCCCGACCCTAAAATCATCGTAGCCCTGACCGACGATCCTTCGGTCACGGCGACCGGGCGGGTGCGTCAGGTCGATCCGCAGGCCGATCCCATCACCCGGACATTCAAGGTGAGGGTAAGCTTGAGCGATCCTCCGAGCGCCATGCGGCTTGGCGCGACGGTGACGGGACGCATGGAGTTGGATTCGGCCGCAGGCATCTCGGTTCCCGCCAGCGCCCTCACGACGATCGATCGCCAGCCTGCAGTCTGGATCGTCGATCCTTCGAGCCTGACGGTGTCGCTGCGCAATGTAGAGGTGTTGCGGTTCGATCCCGGATCGGTGGTGATTTCGCAAGGCCTGGACGGTGGGGAGATCGTCGTGACCGCCGGCGTTCAGGCGCTCCACCCCGGGCAAAAGATACGCCTGATCGGATCGCCTTCGTGACCGGCCCCAATCTTTCCGAATGGGCGCTGAAACACCGATCGTTCGTCATCTTCATGATGATCGCGGTGACCGTCGCAGGCCTTTCTTCCTACTTCCGGCTCGGCCGCAGCGAGGACCCCGCTTTTACCTTCAGGACGATGATCGTGCAGGCTTCCTGGCCGGGCGCGACCCTCGACGACACGCTCGCGCAGATCACGGAAAGGCTTGAACGCAAACTGCAAGAAACCAAGGGCCTCGATTACCTGCGCAGCTACACGAGTCCCGGCGTCACGACAATTTTCGTCAATTTGAAAGGGGAGACGACCGCCGCCGAGGTGCCTGACATATGGTATCAGGTTCGCAAGAAGATCGGCGACATCCGCCATACCCTGCCGCCGGGCGTCGTTGGTCCGCGCTTCAACGACGATTTTGGCGACACCTATGGGTTGATTTACGGCTTTACCGCCGATGGATTCACCCATCGCGAACTTCGCGATTATGTCGAGGACATCCGCTCGCGATTGCTGCAGGTTCCGGATGTATCGAAGATCGAAATCCTCGGCGCTCAGGATGAGCAGATCTTCGTCGAGTTTTCGATCCAGCACCTGGCCGGACTCGGGATCGACCGAGCGGCTTTGATCGCCGCATTGCAGGCGCAGAACGCAGTCAGCCCCTCGGGCTCCATACAGACCGGCAACGAGAAGCTTTCGCTGCGGGTGTCGGGCGCCTTCCGGTCTGAACAGGACATTCTCGCCGTCAATTTCCTGTCCAACGGGCGCTTGATCCGGCTTCGCGACATAGCCGAAGTGCGCCGCGCTTATGCCGATCCGCCGCAGCCGATGTTCCGCGTCAATGGACAGCCCGCAATTGGCCTCGCCATCGCCATGAGGAATGGCGGCGACATTCTGGCGCTCGGCCGGAACGTCAGCCAGGGGATTGACGCGGCCATCGCCGATCTGCCGCTCGGCATCGAGCCGACGCTCGTGTCCGATCAACCCGCGGTGGTCAACACCGCCATCGGCGAGTTCATGACCTCGCTGTGGCAGGCGATCGCCATCATCATGGCGGTGAGTTTCGTCAGTCTTGGGATCCGCGCCGGCGCGGTTGTCGCGCTGTCGATCCCGCTGACGATGGCCATTGTCTTCCCCATCATGGAAGGGCTCGGGATCGATCTCCAGCGCATTTCGCTGGGCGCTTTGATCATCGCCTTGGGCCTTCTCGTCGATGACGCCATGACCACCGTCGATGTGATGACTTCGCGCCTTGCTCAGGGCGAGAGCAAGGAGGAGGCCGCGACTTTCGCCTATAAGACTTTGGCTTTCCCCATGCTGACGGGCTCGTTCGTCACGGCGGCGGGCTTCGTGCCGATCGGCTTTGCGCGGAGCGCGGCGGGCGAATACACGTTTTCGATCTTTGCCGTCGTGACCATCGCGCTGATCGTTTCCTGGTTCGTCGCCGTTCTGTTCGCGCCATTGCTTGGCGTCGCGCTCCTCGCCAAGCCGAAGGCAGCGGCGACGGATCAACGAGGGCTGGTGTTGCGGCTCTTTCAACGGCTCCTTGTCGGGGCTATGCGAATGCGTTGGCTCACCATCGCTGCGACGCTGGCGTGTTTCGTTGCGGCTCTCCTGGCGCTGCCCTATGTGCCGCGACAATTTTTCCCGGCCTCCGACCGGCCGGAACTCGTCGTCGATCTCACCCTGCCACAAAATGCCTCGATCTACGCCAGCGACGCGGCGACGGCCACACTCGACGCAATCCTCAAGGGCGATCCCGACGTCGAACGCTGGAGCGCCTATGTCGGACGCGGGGCGATCCGCTTCTATCTTCCGCTCGACGTCCAACTGGCCAACGACTTCTTCGCCCAGGCGGTCGTCGTCGCCAAAGACGTCGCCGCGCGCAAGCGGCTTCAGACGAAGCTCGAAAGAGCGCTGGCGGAGCAACTGCCGAGCGTTGTCGCCAGAGTGTCGCCGCTCGAGCTTGGGCCTCCTGTCGGATGGCCGGTGCAATATAGGGTTGGCGGTCCCGACATCGCGCAGGTGCGGTCAATCGCCTTGCGCCTCGCCGAAGTCCTTGGCGCGAACGCCAATGTCAGGGAGGTCAATTTCGACTGGATCGAGCCGTCCCGCATGGTCCGCATCAATATCGATCAGGATCAAGCCCGGCTCTTGGGCCTGAGTTCGCAAGCGCTCGCCGAGGTTCTGAACACGGTGATGACCGGGGCGCCGATCACCCAGGTGCGCGACGACATCTATCTCGTCAACGTGATCGCAAGGGCGCAGGATGAACAGCGCGTCTCGCTGTCGACCTTGCGCGCCCTGCAGCTTCCGCTCCCCAACGGGCGCACGGCGCCGCTCAGCCAAGTCGCAACCTTCGATTTTGAGCAAGAATTTCCGCTGATCTGGCGCCGCCAGCGCGTTCCGACTTTGACGGTCCAGGCCGATGTCGCTTCCGGTGCGTCGCCGGAAAGCGCGGTCCAGTCGCTGGCGCCGGCGATTGCGAAGCTGAATGAAGGCCTGCCGAAAAACTACCACATCGAGGTAGGCGGGACAGTGGAGGAAAGCGGGCAATCGCAGGCGTCGGTTTTCGCCAAGGTTCCCCTGATGCTGTTCCTCATGGTCGCCTTCCTGATGGCGCAGCTGCACAGCTTCAGCCGCCTCTTTCTGGTCGTCAGCATTGTCCCGATGGGACTGATCGGGATCGTCGCCGCGCTGCTCATCTTTGGCAAGCCGCTTGGCTTCGTCGCGATCCTCGGCATTCTGGCGCTGCTCGGAATGATCGCCCGCAATGCGGTAATCCTCATTGAGCAGATCGAGACCGAGCGGACGGAGGGGAGGCAAACATGGGACGCCATCGTCGAGGGGACCCTCTCCCGCTTCCGCCCGATCATGCTGACGGCGATTTCGACGGTTCTCGGATTCATTCCGATTGCCCCAACGGTGTTCTGGGGGCCGATGGCTTTCGCGATCATGGGCGGATTATTCGTGGCGACGGTTCTTACCCTGATAGTCCTCCCCGCGCTCTACGTCGCATGGTTCCGAGTCAAGGAGCCGCGACGCGACCGCGTTGCGGCGTAAGCGCGGGAAAAGCGAGGCGTCTCCTGTGAGAGTCTGCGTGAGCAAGCCGCCGACTGAGGCGAGCGCCGACTTAGCTCACACTCCCGTGTTTGAAGAGTCCGAGCATATTCCGAACAAATTGAACCAATTTGTTCGGAATATGCTCTGGAGCCGGATGATTTTGGACGGAATCGCAACGCGATCACGTCCAAAGTCTTAAATCCGCCTCTCATCAAAGAGTTAGAGCATGATGTCGTCCGAAAACCGGTTTCCACTTTTCGGCATCATGCTCTAGGCTGGTGGCAAGGCGTAATTGTCACCAACCACGCCGGGGCTTCAGCGCCAGCCGCACACCCGACGCCTCCTGCGCCACCAGCAAACCCGGCGGCGCACGCGGCGGCCACGTACAACGACGACTGCCTTTTCGATAAAATCTTCTGTCTTCGCAGAAGGCGCCAGCCCCATCGCTAGCGGCGAGGCTTCGGCTAGGTCCGGCATCATGGTCAGGCCGAGGGTGGCGGCTGCGGCGCCGCTTAGAATTGTTTTCAAGGCAGCGCGGCGATCAAGTGCGGTCATTTATTCCCTCCCAACAGACGTCAGAATTGACGCATCAAAAACTAGCGTCGGCGACGGTCAAGTCCATAGCGGACTTGAAGGGGATCAAATGCGGGAAGCCAGCGTTAGAGCTACTTCCCTAGCTAGGGTCTGATGATGTAAAATTTGAAATGGGCGAGCGGATTCGCTTCCTTTAAGCCAACCTTGGCAAGCCGTCGTAATGTCTCGGCTCGGCAGCTAAAATTTACCGTATTATTAATTGCCGTACCAATTGCACATTTAATACGGCGGCAAACAACCAAGCGATTGAAACATTTGGCGCCCCAGCGTAGATGAAACCGATAACTATGTCTCCGCTGGGGCGCTATGATATTCTGACCTTCGGCCTGCAATTGTCACCGATAGCGTCCGAGGCTCGCTGCGGCCACTACGACGGATTGAAGATCGCTTCGTCGACATGACCGCGGCCGGCAGTTCGAGACGATGTAACGATGCGGGAGCTAGCGGACCATGGTCAGAATCGTTCTTGCAGCAATGACCCTGCTGATGGCGAACGCTGCCATCGCACAGGAACCTTCCCCTGCAGAGGCCCGCGCCATCGCGAAGGAAGCCACCATTTACGGCCTCCCGCTCGTGGACAACTATCGTGTCCAGTACTCGTATTTTGTCGACCGGAACAATCCGGACTTCAAGGCGCCATGGAACACCGTCAACAACGTTGGGCGGGTGTTCACGCCGGCCGACAAGGCAATTCAGACGCCCAATTCGGATACGCCATATTCGCAGCTCGGGGCTGATTTGCGCGCCGAGCCGCTCGTGATTAGCGTGCCCGAAGTCGAGACAGCGCGATACTACTCGCTGCAATTCGTCGACATGTACACGTTCAACTTTGCCTATGTCGGCAGCCGTGCCACAGGCAACGGCGCTGCAAACTTCCTGCTGGCCGGTCCTCGCTGGAATGGCGAGGAACCGGAAGGCATCAAGGCCGTCATCCGGTCGGAAACGGACTTCGACTTCGTGCAGTATCGGACGCAGCTTTTCGATGCCGGCGATATCGACAACGTCAAGAAGGTTCAGGCGGGGTACAAAGTCCAGCCGCTGTCGCAGTTCCTTGGGCAGCCGGCCCCTGCCGCGCCGCTCCCCATCGAGTTCATCAAGCCTCTGTCGCCGGAGCAGCAGCGCACGTCGCCGGAGTTTTTCAACATCCTGAATTTCGTTCTTCAGTTCTGTCCTACTCACCCGTCCGAAACCGGGCTGATGGTGCGCTTTGCAAGGCTCGGCATTGGCGCCGGCAAGAAGTTCGATTTCAACGCCATGTCGCCTGATCTGCAGAAGGCAGTCCAGGAGGGCATGGCCGAAGCTTGGAAAGAATTTGCGGAGTTCAAGGCGACACAGATCGACACGGGCAAGCGACCCGCCAGTGAGGGCTTTGGCGCCCGCGAGTTCATGAAGAACGACTACATGGCCCGCAAGGCGGCCGCTGCGCTGGGCATATATGGCAACTCGAAAGAGGAAGCCCTCTATCCGGCCTACTTCATCGATGCTGGCGCCGAGAAGCTCGAGGGCGCCCACAGCTACAGGTTGAGCTTCACACTGGATCAGCTGCCGCCGGTCAACTCGTTCTGGTCGCTTACCGTCTACGATCTGCCGGCGAGTCTGCTTTACGACAATGCCATCGATCGCTATCTGATCAATTCGCCGATGCTGCCGGGACTGAAGCGGGACGCCGACGGCAAGATTACGCTCTATCTCCAGCATGAATCCCCGGGGAAAGACCTGGAGGCGAACTGGCTGCCGATCCCGGCTGGCCCGTTCTGGGCGACGCTAAGGCTTTATTGGCCGAAGCCTGAAGCACTGGATGGGCGATGGACACAGCCGCCGCTCGAACGCGTGAAATAATTCCCGAGAGGAACCCATGATGCGAGCCTCCCAGATCCCGCTGCTGCTGCTGATTTCGGCCGCGATGATCATCGGCGCCATTGCCCCGGCGCCGGCGCAGGACAACACCAATGTCGTGACGCAGGCGAACTATTGCCGTGCCGAGACGGACCGCGCCTTTGCCGGCGGCCTCACACTGTCCGGCGGCGTGAACAAGTGGTTCCACTACCGTGCGGTCACACCGCTCGACAAGCAGAACGTTATCCGAATGAACAAGGATACGCTCTATTCGTCGGCTCTGGTGGACACATCGAAGGGGGCAACATTGACCGTTCCGGAGATACCGGACGGCCGGTACTTTTCCGTGCTCATGGTCGACAACGATCACTATGCGCCCGGTGTGATCTACACATCCGGCGTCCACCAGCTCCCGCGGGATACCAAATATCTCGGCCTCATCCTGCGCATCCATTTGCGCAACCCAGACGATCCCGCAGACATCGCGTTTGTGAACAAGCTGCAGGATCAGTTCGTCATCAATGCCGCCAGTGCCGATCCCTTTCCGGAGCCGAAATGGAACAAGGCATCGCTGGCTGAGCGCACCGCCGCATACAACGCGGAGCTCGCCAAGTACGACAAGTATCCCGACGAGTGGATGGGGCCGCGCGGCGTCGCGAACGACAAGACCCGCCATCTTGCCTGCGCCGGAGCGTGGGGCCTGTTTCCCAACAAGGACGCCGTCTACATCAACTACAATGGTGGGCTTCCGGCTGATAAGTGCCACGCCGCCACCTACACGGTGCCGAGAAATCAGGGCTTCTGGTCCATCACGGTCTACGGATCGGACGGCTATATGAAGAGCGCGAACAGCGTGCTCAATCAGTTCAACACCAGGCTCAATCCGGACGGGACGTTCACGGCTTTTTTCGGCAGCGCCAAAGCATGCGGCGACGTACCAAACCGCCTGGATGTGACGGAAGGCTGGAACTTCCTGATGCGCGTCTATCGCCCCGGCGAATCCGTGTTGAACGGCGGTTATAGGCTGCCAGACGCGGTAGCCAAGGCTCCATGACATTCGGCACTGCAGAAAAAGCACCTCTGCCTTTGGCAGTGCATCGCAAGATGCTCTGCCTCTCGATAGTGCTCCAGCGAGCTCCGGCGGAGAATTGGCGCGCCCGAAGAGATTCGAACTCCTGACCCCTAGATTCGTAGTCTAGTGCTCTATCCAGCTGAGCTACGGGCGCCTGCCGTGTCGGCCTTTGCGCGTCGCGTCGTCGGCCGGGCCGCACGAGACATGACCGCAATGGCCGGGGCGAGACTTAACGGCTCTCAATCGTCATGGCAATAGAGCATTTTCCACATACGCTAAGTCCCTTCGCCGTCACGCGCCGCCATTCGCCTCGCGCAGGGGCAGCGTCACGCGGAACTTCGCCCCGGGTCTCTCGTCCTCGTCCTTGGCGACAAGCATGATGCTTCCGCCA
This sequence comes from Methylocapsa aurea, assembly GCF_000746085.1. Classification (GTDB taxonomy): domain Bacteria; phylum Pseudomonadota; class Alphaproteobacteria; order Rhizobiales; family Beijerinckiaceae; genus Methylocapsa; species Methylocapsa aurea. Next base: position 11,658 of record NZ_JQKO01000011.1, read on the forward strand.
TGCGCGCGAACAAGGTCGGCGGCGATGACGAGGCCAAGGCCCGAGCCGCCGGCGCGGCTCGACGTGAAAAACGCTTCGAACAGCTTCGACCTCGCGGCGGGCGGAACCCCTGGGCCAGTATCGGCGACTTCGATCACGGCGGCGGCTTCATCGAGAGAGGCCGTGATGCGGACCTCCGCCGGCCAGCCGGTCGTTGCGCCAGCGCTTTGCATCGCTTCGACCCCGTTGCGGATGAGGTTCATGAGGATGCGAAAAATCTGTTCGGCGTCGGCGACGATTTCAAACGCCTCGGGAACTTCATTCACAATCTCGACCCGGATGCCGGTGTCGAGGCCGATGGTCTCAACCGCCTCGTCGACAAGAGGGCGCAAGGCGAAGCGGCCCAGTTTCGGCGGCTCGTCGATGGCGCGCCCATAGGTAAGGGTCGCTTGGCAGAAGCGGATCGCGCGATCGAGCGTGGCGACGAGCTTGGGCGCGAGACGCTGGGCGAGCGGATCGGTCACGTTGACGAGGCGGTCAGACAAAAGCTGCGCCGCGGACAGCATATTGCGCATGTCGTGATTGATCTTGGCCACCGCCAGCCCGAGCGCGGCGAGATGCTTTTTCTGGTTCAATTCGCGCGCGAGGGCGTTTTGCATGATCGCCAGCGCCGCTTCGGCATGGCCGATCTCGTGATTGGCGCCGGAGGGAGCGATGACGCCGGAGGCGTTCGCCGGGTCCGCTCCGAACGCCATCAGACTGGTGGTGAGCCGCCGCACCGGGCGAAGCACCATGATATGGATCGCGACCGTCGCAAGGCTCGCCACGATCGCTGACATGACAAGCGTAAACACGAGGAGCCGAACCGAATAGCCGCGCATCGCTCTTTTGAGCGGCGCCTCGTCCATGGTGATGGCGATGGCCTCGCCGCCCATCGGCGCATCGCCAACGATTGTGAGAACGCGTCCTTTCGGGGCGGCGAGGGTCCGGATGGCGCCGGCGAGCGAGGCCAGGAAACTCGGTTGGCGCAGATCATAGACTTCGTCAACGGCGGGCGGCAGTTCGGAGGCGGCGAGTATCCGCTTCGTCCCGCGCTTGCTGAGCACGATGATCCTTGCGCCGACGCTATCCAGCAATTGGCGCGATAAGGACTCCGGCGCCATGGCGCGCGGGGCGGCCTCCAGCACGAGCGCGGCAGTATAGCCAGCGCTGAGCCGGTTCAGCAGCCAATTGTCGCGGTAACCGGCAATGGCGGGGATATAAATCATGGTCGCGGCGACCATGACGAAGGTCGTGACGAGGACAAGCACCCGAGTCGCCAAGCCAAAAAAGATCGGGCGGCGACATTTTGCCGCAACAGCCGCGCCCCCTGCGGCGAGGCGATCACCCGGAGGAATGACGAGATCGCTCATGGCCGCCCCTTAATCGAGCCTATGCCAAAGACCGGGAACAAACCGCGTCCATGCCGCGCCGACGGAAGGCCAAGACGCCATGGCGGCCCGCCGCGCCGCCTCGGAAAGCGTCGGATAGGGAACCATGATCGAGGCAAGATCGGCGGCGCTCATGCCTTTCGATATGGCGAGCGTGCAGAGATTGATCAACTCCCCCGCCGCCGGTCCGACAATTCCGGCGCCAAGAATTCTTCCGCGGGCGGAGGTGACAAGCTTGACGTGTCCGTCTGGCCTCGCCTCAATTCGGGCCCGGTCGGTCTCGGCGAAAGGCCAGCGCAGCACGTGGATCTTCAAGCGCCGCTCCCGCGCTTCGGCCTCGGAAAGGCCGGCGACGGCGATTTCGGGATCAACCGCAAAGACCTTGGCGATCGCCCCCGGCCATATTCGCCCGGCCAGCAGGCCGAGCAGGGGCGCAAGCGGACCGCGCCGAATTTGGCGAAGCGCGAGACTTGCCTGATGTTCGGCGGTCCCGGCTGGCGCCGCGCCGCGCGCAACTGCGCCAATCGCGTAAATTCGCCGATTGCTCGTGCGCAAAGTCCGGCTGACCGCAATTCCTGCGGCGTCGTAGCGCACGCGCGCGGCTTTGAGGCCCAGCCCCTCGACGTGAGGGGCGCCCTCGGCGGCGATGAGCAGATGCGACCCTTCGATCGTCTTTGTCTCCGTTTGCGGCTTGGGCGCCGCCCGTGCGATGACCGCGCAAAGGCCCTCGCCCTGCGGCTCGACCTTCAAAATCCTCACATGCTCGTGAATGGCGATCCCCTCGCGGGCGAACTCGGTTCGAACCGGCGCGACCAGTTCGTCATCCTCGCCCGCAAAAATCTTTTCTGGCGCCAGGATGACGACTTCGCTGCCGAGACGGCGCAACCCTTGCGCGAGGGCGAGCCCGTGCGGATCCGCGCCGGCCACGATGAGCCGTCGCGGCGGGCTCTCCAAGGCGCAGGCCGAACCGTAGCTAAGGGGCCGGATCAGGTCGAGGCCGGGAATCGCCAAGGGTTTCGCTGGCGCTCCGGTCGCGATGACGAAATGGCGCGCCTTGATCGTCGCGCCGCCAGCGGCCAGCGTATCGGCGCGCGTGAACCGTCCCGACGCGCGAATGACGGTCACATTGAGGGCTTCGAGGCGCTCCTGCGCATAATTGGGGGCGAGCGCCGCGACGGTCGCGCCGACATGCGCGCGCACGCCCGCATAATCAAGGCTGGCCTCTTGAATTTCGATGCCGAAATCCTGGGCGGCGCGCAAACTCGCGGCAAAGCGGCTCGCGGCGAGCAATGCGTGGCTGGGAATGGCATGGGCGAGCCGGTCGCCGCCGATGGCGCCTTTTTCGACCAGCACGACGGAAAGGCCGAACGCGGCTGCGCCTTCCGCAAGCGACAGGCCCCCCGCCCCGCCTCCGACGATGCAAATGTCCGGCGCTAAAATCTCGCTCATGCCGAGGCCTCTTTTTTGAATCTCTGGGAGATGAGGCGTCATTTCGAAATGCCGTTCCGGTTTGGGGCGGAAAATGACGCAGAATCAAAAAAATCTAATCAGGATGGCGGCGGCTTGCCAACGCAATCCTGCTGAGTTTTCCTCGCCCGCCTGTGCCGGATGACACATTCCGAAAAGAAAGCAGGAAAAGCATATCGGGATCTGTCGGCGGAATCGACGCCGGAGGGTCTGCGACAGCTTAATGACAGTCTGGCGACGCCGCCAAGAAAGGATCGCGCTGAGGCGAGAAAGAGAAGCGGCATCCTTGGGCCAACAGAACCCAGAGTTGCTTCAAGCCTCGCTCCAAGCATGCTAAGGCTGCGCGCGTTGGTCGGGGTCGCCCGTCTTCTGGGGGTTAGAGATGCATATTACAATGGTTGGTTCAGGCTACGTGGGACTTGTTTCGGGGGCCTGTCTCGCCGATTTCGGGCATACCGTCATCTGTATCGACACGGACGCGCAGAAAATCGAGGCGTTGAAAGCCGGGAAAATGCCGATTTTCGAACCTGGTCTGCAAGATCTCGTCGCCAATAACGTCCGTCACGGGCGGCTATCGTTCTCGACCGATCTGGTCACGGCGGTGCGGGACGCCCAGGCTGTCTTCATCGCGGTCGGCACGCCGTCGCGTCGCGGCGATGGCCACGCGGATCTTTCCTTTGTTTATCAGGCGGCGCGCGCGATCGCGGCCGGCCTCGATGGTTTCACGGTCGTCGTCACCAAGTCCACGGTTCCGGTCGGCACCGGCGACGAGGTCGAGCGAATCATTCGCGAAACCCGCCCTGACGCCGATTTCGCTGTTGTCTCCAATCCGGAGTTCCTCCGCGAAGGCGCGGCGATCGACGATTTCAAGCGGCCGGATCGCATCGTGCTGGGCGTCGAAGACAAGCGCGCCGAAGCCGTGATGTCGGAAATCTACCGGCCGCTTTATCTCAATCAAGCGCCCTTCGTCTTCACCAGCCGCCGCACCTCGGAACTGACGAAATACGCGGCCAACGCATTCCTTGCGACCAAGATCACCTTCATCAATGAGATCGCCGATCTTTGCGAGCAGGTTGGCGCCAATGTGCAGGATGTCGCGCGCGGCATCGGCCTCGACAAGCGAATCGGCTCCAAATTCCTGCACGCGGGACCAGGTTATGGCGGCTCCTGCTTTCCAAAGGACACGCAGGCGCTGATCAAGACGGCGCAGGATTTCGGCGCGCCGATCCGGATCGTGGAAACGGTTTCGGCGGTCAATGACCAGCGCAAACGCGCCATGGCGCGCAAGGTCTTCGCGGCCTGCGGCGGATCGGTGCGCGGCAAGACGATCGCCGTTCTTGGCCTGACTTTTAAGCCAAATACCGACGATATGCGCGATTCCCCCGCGATCTCGATCATTACCGCGCTTCAAGATGGCGGCGCGCGCATCAACGCCTTCGATCCCGAGGGCATGGACCAGGCCCGCCTCGTGCTCGACGATCTCACGTTCTTTTACGATCCCTATTCCTGCTGCGACAAGGCGGACGCCTTGGTCATCGTGACCGAATGGGATGCGTTCCGGGCGCTCGATCTCGACCGCGTCAAAACGCTGCTCAAGGCGCCTATCATGGTTGATCTGCGCAATATCTACGAACCGACCGACATGGCCGGGCGCGACTTCGCCTATTCCGGCGTCGGCCGCGGCGTAGCGCCGGTCAAGAATTAGAGGATGGTCCAAAAAAAAGGCGCGGACTTTTTGGATGAGATCATGCGTTGAAATAACGGGGTGGAAAGCGTGATCAATTCGCCTTGAAGCAATGATGCCGAATCAAAAAACCGGGGAGGACCGCGCTGGCCTTCCGGCGCAGTCCTCCCCGGGCGATGGGCCGGTTCGAACTGGTCCGCGTTGCGCGCCAGGCGCGGACAGTCGACGAAGTCCGCTTCGATCACGTTTTCTGCGCTAACATGATCGCAGCCTGGAGATCTCTTCGGCCATCGCCGGCTCCTTGCGCAGATCGAGATCTTTCGTGACGATCACATAGCGGCCTGTCTCCGACGTCAGCAAGTAAGTCGTCGACAGGAGAGGCCCGGCCGAAAATGGCTTCTCGATGCAAAATTCTTTCGTCGCGACTCCAAGGCCCAGGGACGCGCTCTTGCCATCCTGACGATATTTGAAAAGCGTGGAACGGATGACTTCGAGCCGCCCGACATCTCCGGCCGACAGAGCGTAGACATAGGTCGAAAAGCCTGGCCGGCGGGCTTCTGGCAGCCTCGAAATATCAGCGGGGTCCCGTTTCTCGGTCAAAAGGAACGTGGTTGTCCGGTCCGGCTCGCCGCTTACCTTGACCAGCACTTCCAATTTGACTCCGCCGGGACGCGGCCTGAGCCCGTCAGGCAGGCGCAAGGCGCTGCGCAATGCTGCAAGATCGGTCGTATCGAAGTTGATTCGGCTCAACTGAACGAGCGATCCCAATGGAATCGCGCCGCAGCCGGAGAGCGCTAGGGTCGCCAGAAGAACGAGAACACGGAGGGGAAAAGCCATATTTTCTGCTCACAGAAATTGCCTGTTTGAGTTAAAAATTTATCGTGCTACGATAACTTAGTCAATCAATATGAGAAGGTTTTCCCTATGCAACACGATCTCCATCCTGACCGCGCTACAAGCGCAAGCGCCAGCGATAAGCGCAGGAAGCTGCGTCTCATCTCGCGGGCGGCGGAATGGATAGCTTTTGGCGGCATGGCGCTCGTCGTCGCCTACTGCGCCTACCTATGGAGCAACGAGAGCGCCCTGACGGCTTATTTGCAGAGGGATGTTCCAGGCATCGCGCTCGCGCCGTCCGGCAACTCGTTGATCCTGCCTTATTTGCTGAGCCTCATTCCCGTCGCGATCTTTGTCGCCGCGATGTGGGAAGCTCGCGGACTCTTTTGTTTGCTCGGCAAGGCGGAGATTTTCGATTCGGCGGCCCCGCGCCGTCTTGTGCGTCTTGGCGTCCTGGCGATCGCCGCCGCCGTTGCCGGAATCGTCGTGCGAACCCTTGTTGTCCTGGTCATGACGAGCGCCAATCCGGCGGGCCAGCGGCATCTCGTCATCGGAATTGGCTCGGATGAGGTTTCCTCCTTGATCGTCGGGCTTCTTTTCCTCGCCTTCGCCCTTGTGATGCAGGAGGCAGCGAGACTTGAGGATGAGAACAGGAGTTTCGTCTGACCATGGCCATCATCGTCAATCTCGACGTGATGCTGGCGAAGCGCAAGATGCGCTCCAGGGAGCTTGCGGAGCGCATCAATTTGACCGAGCAAAATGTGTCATTGCTCAAATCCGGCAAGGTGCGAGGGATCCGCTTTGACACCTTGTCGAAGATTTGCGCGGTTCTTGATTGCCAGCCAGGGGAAATCCTGGAACATCGGCCTGACCCGGATGACACGCAAGATAACTGTCCGCCGCCGCCCCGGTAAAAATGGCGCCTCGGCTTGGTCAAAGTCTGCTTCGTTTGAAAGACAGGCGCATTTTCAGGCGACGTCCTAGTGCGTCCGCGCCCTTATGTCCCGCGCGGTTTGGCGCGGGTCGTGGCGATCGCGCTAGCGGGATCGTCGGGCCAAAAATGGCGCGGATAGCGGCCTTTCATTTCGGTTTTCACAGAGGCCCAGACGCCTCGCCAAAAGCCGGGTAGATCGCTGGTGATTTGAATCGGCCGCGAGGCCGGCGACAGAAGCTCAAGCGTCAGGGGAAACCTTCCCCGGGCGAGCGTTGGATGGCGCGCCAGCCCGAACAACTCCTGCACGCGCACCGAAAGCGAGGGACCGGAGTCCGCTCCATAGTCGAGCGCGATGCGCGAGCCCGCCGGGGTTTCGAAATGGGTCGGGGCCTCTTCTTCCAGGCGCTGGCGCAGATCCCAAGGCAAGAGGCATTTCAAGGCTTTGTCTAGGTCCTCCGGCGCGATCGCCGCAAGACTGGTCCGCTCGTGAAGAAAGGGCGCGAGCCATTCCGCCGCGGTTCTCGCCAGGGCCTCCTCGGAGAGATCAGGCCAGGCGTCGTCCGCCTCGAAACGACGCAAGAAAAGCACGCGCTCGCGCCATTGCGTCAGCGGCTTGGTGAAGGGAAGCCGATCGATCCCCAGGCCCGCGATCCCTTCGGCGAGGGCGCGGGCGCTGTCTTGGCCGGGCGCGACCGGCAAATTCTGTTCGCTCAAGGTCAGCGCGCCGAGCCGCCGGCGGCGCCGACCCCTCAGCATCGCTCGCCCGGCATCGAAACAGGCGTCCGTCTCAGTCGCGATTTTGGCGCCGGCGACCGCTTCGACATCCTCCTCGCTGAGCGCCGCCGCGACAAGAATTCGGGACGACGCGGCCCGGCCGGCGACTTCCCCGATCGCGAGAAAAGCTTCGCGCGCCAGGGCTTCGTGCGGCTCGATGCTGGCGGCGCGGCCATTGGCCATGAGAAATTCGCCCGGTTTGCCCCGCGCCTTGGCGATCCGGTCGGGGAAGGCGAGCGCCAGCAGCCTGCCGCACTCCGGGCTCCCTTTCGACGCGCGCGACAATGGCTTCGGCTTCGCGCCGGCGCGCCTGGCGAAGTTTTGGGCAAGGCGGCGGGCGTCCTCGGCCCGTGGTGAGCGATCGCGCCGGAAACGCTCCAGGCGCGCCGCGAGATCGGGGCTGTCACCGCCAAGCCCTCGCTCGACAAGGAGGGTCGCGACTTCGGCGGCGAGCGATGCATCGCCCTCCGGCGCGGCGACGATCATCTTGGCGAGGCGCGGCGGCAGGGCGAGGCCGGCGATGGTCCGTCCCGCATCGGTGAGCGCGCCATCGGAGTCGAGCGCGCCAATGTCCCGCAACAACGCGCGGGCTTCCTTGAGCGCCGGAAGCGGCGGCGGATCGAGCCACTGCAGGCTCGATGGCTCGCGGACGCCCCAAAGAGCGAGATCAAGGACGAGGCCTGAGAGGTCCGCGGCCATGATTTCGGGCGTTGAGAATGCCTCGAAAGCGCCTGTCGCGGCTTCTTCCCACAAGCGGTAGCAGACGCCTGGCTCGGTGCGGCCGGCGCGGCCCCGGCGCTGATCGACGGCGGCGCGCGAAGCCCGGACGGTCTCCAACCGGGTCAAGCCGCGATCGGGCTCGAAACGCGGCATCCGGGCGAGCCCTGAATCAATGACGATCCGCACCCCCTCGATGGTCAAGGAGGTTTCGGCGATCGATGTCGCGAGCACGATTTTTCGGCGCGGCGGCTTGACCGGCGCGATGGCGCGATCCTGGGCCGACCGTTCGAGCGCCGAATAAAGCGGCGCGATCTCGATCCCCGAGCCATCAAGGCGCTCGCCCAGCAGGGCGGCGGCCCGGGCGATTTCGCCTTGGCCCGGCAGAAAGCAAAGAGCCGAACCGGGTTCCTCGGCCATCGCCCGCATCGCGGCGGAAACCACGGCGGCCTCGATCCGTTCGCCTGGATCGCGGCCAAGATATTTGGTCGCCACCGGATAAGCGCGGCCCTCGCTGACAATGATCGGCGAATCGCCGAGGAGCCGCGCGACCCGCGCGCCGTCGAGCGTCGCCGACATGACGAGGATCCGGAGATCCTCGCGGAATGCGGCGGCTGCGTCGAGGGCGAGGGCGAGGCCGAGATCGGCGTCGAGCGAGCGCTCGTGGAATTCGTCGAAAAGAACCGCCGCGACGCCTTCGAGCGCGGGATCCTCGATGATCATGCGGGCGAATACGCCCTCGGTGACGACCTCGATCGAGGTCTTGGCCGATACCAGCGATTGCGAGCGCACGCGCAGGCCCACCGTTTCGCCGGTCCTTTCGCCGAGCGTCGCCGCCATGCGCTCGGCGGCGGCGCGCGCGGCGAGGCGACGCGGCTCCAGAACGATGATCTTGCGTCCCTTCGCCCAGGGCTCATCCCTGAGGATCAGCGGCGTGCGCGTCGTCTTGCCGGCTCCAGGGGGGGCGACGAGCACCGCCTTGGGATGGGCCAAAAGATGCTCCTTGAGCTCTCCCAGGACATCGTCGATCGGAAGGGCGGGGGCAAGGCTCGACATGTGTTTTTAAGGCCGGTTTCGAAAGTGGGATCAGGCGCTCGAACATAGGCATGAAGCGCATCGTCGTTTCAACTTGAACATTTAGAGCGCGTCCTGATTAGACGCCTCTATCTGATCGAATAGGAATCGCTCAGACTCAAAGAGTTGAAGCAAGTCGGAGCCAGAAAAGTCGATCAACATTCTTAAGGCCCCGACGAAAGCGCCGGCGGCGGAGCGTTCCGCATTTGCGGCCGGGCTTCTTCTTTCCCAAGCCCCTTCTCTCCAATGCCAGAAGAGGCTATATGCCCGCACGGCGAACGGCCGTCGCGGCCTTATGCAGCATGAAGCGCCTCTCGAAGGACTTTCAAATGGCGCAGCAGATCGCGCAACAAGGCCAGGACGCATCCACGCAGGCGGGACAGCCGCCCGGCCCGCCTTCCGCCGTCCCTCAAAAAAGCAGTTTCGCCGCTATGGCGCTAGGCTCTCTCGGGGTCGTCTATGGCGACATCGGAACGAGCCCGCTCTACGCGCTGCGGGAGTCGCTGCATCATATCAAGGATGGCGGCGTCACCGACGTAGGCGTCATCGGAACCGTGTCCTTGCTGCTTTGGGCGCTGTTCTTCACAGTGACCGCCAAATATGTGCTGTTCCTGATGCGGGCCGACAACAAGGGCGAGGGCGGAACGTTGTCCCTGATGGCGCTCGCCCAATCCGCGGTCGGGCATAAGGCGGCGGCGGTATTTTTCCTCGGCGTCGCCGGGGCGGCGCTGTTTTCAGGCGACGCAATCATCACGCCGGCGATCTCGGTGCTGTCGGCGCTCGAAGGGCTTGAGCTCGTCACGCCAGTGTTTACGCCCTATGTCCTGCCGGCCACCATCGTCATTCTCATTTCGATCTTTTGGGTGCAGAGCCATGGCACCGCCCGCGTGGCGGCTTTCTTCGGCCCGGTCATGAGCGTGTTTTTCCTTGTGATCGGCGTCCTCGGCGCCATCCATGTCGGCGATGCCCCAAATATCCTTCTGGCCTTCGATCCGCTCTATGGGCTGCGTTTTCTGTTCGGCCACGGGATGATCGGTTTTGTGGTGCTCGGCTCTGTATTCTTGGCCGTGACCGGCGCCGAAGCTCTCTATGCCGATATGGGGCATTTCGGCCGCAGACCGATTCAAATCGCCTGGATGGCGTTCGTGCTTCCGGCTCTGACCTTGAATTATCTCGGCCAAGGCGCCCTCGTGCTCTCCAACCCGGCGGCGATGGAAAACCCGTTCTTCCTGCTCGCGCCGCAATGGGCGCTGCTGCCCCTCGTCATCCTGGCGACGATCGCAACGGTCATCGCCAGCCAAGCCGTCATCACCGGCGCGTTTTCCCTGGCGCGGCAGGCGATCCAGCTTGGCCTCTTGCCGCGAATGCTGATCCTCCACACTTCGGAGACGCAGGAGGGCCAGATTTTCGTGCCGCGCATCAATCGGCTGCTTCTGATCGGCGTGCTGGCGCTCGTGCTCTTGTTCAAGAGCTCCAGCGCCTTGGCCTCCGCCTATGGCATAGCGGTGACCGGCACGATGGTCGTGACCACTTCGCTCGCCTTTGTCGTGGTCTGGAAGCTCTGGCGCTGGCCGGTCTGGCTCGCGGCGCTCTTCGTTTCCGGCTTTCTCGCGATCGACTTGGCGTTTCTCGCCGCCAATCTCATGAAGATCGTCGATGGCGGCTGGGTGCCGCTGCTTCTTGGCGGCTGCGCGATGATCGTGATGTGGACCTGGGTCCGCGGCGCTGCGCTCCTCGCCAAGAAGACCCGCCGCGATTCGATCTCGATGCAGGATCTCATCCGCATGCTCGAGAGATCGAAGCCGATCCGGGTGGCGGGAACCGCGATCTTTCTGACCAATACGCCCGAGGTCGCGCCTGCGGCCTTCATGCATAATCTGAAACATAATAAGGTCATGCATGAACGGGTCTTGATCATGTCTGTTCTGACCGAGGACATGCCGCGCGTGCCGGCAAGCAAGCGGTTTGAAATCCATAAGCTCTCCGAGGATTTCACCAGCGTGATCCTGCACTATGGCTATATGGAGAGTCCGCGGATCCCGGCGGCGCTGGCGAGCTTGCGCAAGGCCGGCCTGAAGTTCGACATCATGACGACGTCATTCTTCCTTGGCAGACGCAGCGTCAAGCCGGCCCAGAATTCCGGCATGCCGACGTGGCAGGACAAGCTGTTCATCGCCCTGTTCCGGCAATCGGCCAATCCGACCGAATTCTTCTCGATCCCCTCGGACCGCGTCGTCGAACTCGGCGAACAGGTCACGATCTGAGCCGCGCATTTTCTTAACGCGGACCGGTTGCTGCGTCGCTTGAAAATACTCGGATGAACTCAGGGCGGTCCAAACGCTAGGATTTCGCTCGTATAGGTCTCGTTGACTTCGGAAAAGGGCTGAAGATCGGCGCTATAAACCAGAGCGCGATGCTCGAAAAGCCGCCAGGGAATGGTCAGCGCCGCGCCGGGCCGGTCGGCGGGCGGGGGGCCCAGCTCCCAGCCGTCGGCGAGGGGCTTCCAAAAAATCTCGACCGCGAAAGTCTGCCGAATCGGTTTTAAATCCAGCACCGCGCGGCCGAATGGCGTGTCCGTCGTCTCGAGAATCGCATTCATTTCCGCGCTCAGCCGGCTGGGCACGTACCAATTATCCGCCTCCGAAAGGACATGGTCGCCGCAAGCGAGCTCGACGCGGCGATATTTGACAAGTTCGGTTTCGCCGATCCGCAGCCTTTGGCGCTGTTCGGCCGACGCCGGCTTCTCCATGCCGGAGACGAGTCTTGCCCGAATTGTCGGATCGCTCGCCAATTTGTGATCGGCGCACCATTTGTCGAGCGTCGTTGTCGCGCTATGCGAGGCGAGCAGGCTTGCGTTGAGGGTTTCCAGCAAAGCCAGCGCTTCGACGCGCGCGAGCATCGTATCCGGCCAAGCAGGCGCCGTCCGCGTCGCGGCGTTGTCGCCTGAAATCGCCAAGCCGCCAAGGCCGAGCATGAATCCTATCCCAATCGCCTGAAGAAAATGCACGCGGGTCTTCCCACATCGCCTTTCGCCGCGCGGGCGGCAATAGAACGCGTCAAACTCATACCATACCTTGGCCGCCTTGCCCTATCGCTTGCGCCATCATATGGACTTTGCGCCCCAAAGAGCGCTACACGGAACCTCAAACTCCGGCGGGTTCGAACGGGCCATCGGCTCCGGCGGCCCCGCTCTCCTCGCCGTGCGTTCGCGCGCCGGCTTTCCCTGGCGAGCGAAGAAACATGTTTCAGAAGCTGTATCGTTGGACCCTGAGCCTCGCGGAGAGCCGCCACGCGCCTTTTGCGCTCGGCGCGATCGCCTTCGCCGAAAGTTCTTTCTTTCCCGTGCCGCCCGACACGATCCTCGTTCCCATGTCGCTCGCGCGGCCAAAGAGCGCTTGGTATTACGCGCTGATCTGCACGGTCGGCTCGGTCGCCGGGGGGCTGCTTGGCTATGCGATCGGCGCGCTGCTGTTCGAGACCGTGGGGAAGTGGCTGATCAATATTTACGGCTATGGCGCGCGCGTCGAGGAAATGAAGACGCTTTATGCGCATTGGGGCTGGGCGGTCATTCTGTTCAAGGGCTTGACGCCAATCCCCTTCAAGATCGTGACCATCACGAGCGGGCTTTTGGCCTATAGCCTGCCGGTCTTCATCGTCTTGTCGATTCTGACGCGCGGCGCGCGCTTTTTCGCGCTCGCCTTGCTCTTGAAGCATTATGGCGAGCCGATCAAAGCGCTTCTCGACAAATATTTTGCCTGGTTTCTGCTCGGTCTCGTGGTCATGGTCATCGTGGGGTTCTGGCTCGCCGCGCGCGTGCTGTGATCGCGGCCATGTTGAATCTGACCCCGGTTCGCATCGCTCTCGTCATCCTGCTGGTCGCCTCGGGGTCGATCGTCGGGGCCCTTATTTTCGAGGCGCTGGGCTATGCGCCCTGCGAACTCTGCCTCAAGGAGCGCATTCCCTATTACGCGGGCATCGCTTTGGCCGGCCTCGCCCTGTTCCTCGCCGCAAAGGGGCCAGCGAGCCTGTTGCCGGCGGCTTTCGCGGGCCTTGCCCTGATTTTCGCGGCGAGCGCGGCGTTTGGCGCCTATCATGCCGGGGTCGAATGGGGGTTTTGGCCGGGGCCCATGGATTGCACGGGCGTTCTCGATCACACGCGCTCGGTCGAGGATTTCCTAAAGCAACTGCAAACCGTCAAAGTGGTGCGTTGCGACGCCGTCGCGATCCGCATTCTGGGCCTCTCGCTCGCCGGATGGAACGCAGTGATCTCGGTGGGATTGGCGGCGCTCGCCGGGTGGGGCGCACGGCGAAGCGGCGGCCTTTTCAGTCCTCGGCGGAAAGCAGCGCTCTGGCCCTGAGCTTTTGCGTTTCGCTTTTCAACTGACCGCAGGCGGCGAGGATATCGCGCCCGCGCGGCGTGCGGACCGGGCTCGCATAGCCGGCGTTGAACACAATGTCGGAAAATTTCTCGATTCTTTCCCAGCTCGAGCATTCATAAGGCGCGCCGGGCCAGGGATTGAACGGGATGAGGTTGATTTTCGCCGGGACGCCTTTGAGGAGCCGCACCAATTCGCGCGCCTCCGCCGGGGAGTCATTGACGTCTTTGAGCATCACATATTCGAAGGTGATGCGCCGCGCATTGGACGCGCCGGGATAGGTCCGGCAGGCCTGCAACAGATCCTTGATCGGATATTTCTTGTTGAGCGGCACCAGCCGATCGCGCAATTCGTCGCGCACGGCGTGGAGCGAAATCGCGAGCATCGCTCCGGTCTCGCGGCCGAGATCCTCCAGGCGCGGGACGACGCCGGCGCTCGACACTGTGATCCGCCGCTTCGAGATGGACAGCCCGTCGCCATCGGAAAACACTCCGACCGCATCGCGCACATTGTCGAAATTGTAGAGCGGCTCGCCCATGCCCATGAAGACGATATTGGAGATGAAGCGCGAGCCCTCCGTCGGCAGCAGTCCGTCGGAGGGCGGCGTCAATCCTGGAAAATCGCCAAGCTTTTCACGCGCGATGATCAACTGGGCGATGATCTCCTGCGATGTTAGGTTGCGAACAAGCTTTTGCGTTCCCGTGTGGCAGAACGAGCAGGTCAAAGTGCAGCCGACCTGGCTCGAGATGCACAAGGTTCCCCGATCGCTTTCGGGAATATAGACGCATTCGACCTCGGCGCCCTTGTCGCCCGCGCCTGCTGGATCGAGCCGAACCAGCCATTTGCGCGTGCCGTCGGAGGAGATCTGCTCGGCGACGACCTGTGGCCGGGTCAGAGCGAACCGCTCGGCGAGGGCCGCTCGAAGCGGCTTGGCGATGTTCAGCATCGCGTCGAAAGAGGTCGCGCCCTGAAAATAGATCCAATGCCAGAGCTGGGCGACGCGCATCCTAATTTCGCGTTCGGGAACGCCGGCCTCGGCCAGCGCCGCTGCGAGCTGGAGCCGGGTTGCGCCGGCCAGCGACGGCAAGGCGGCGCCAGTGGGCTGGGCAAGCGGGGAAAGGGATTCGATGAGACTGGACGCGTTCATCGGGCGTTCTTACCATGGCGCCGAAGATTTCTCCAGAAAGTCGTGTGCAGGCCGGCGCAAAGCCGCGGAGCCCAACCGGTTCTTTTTGCGGCGCCGCCAGTTTGATCGCCGGTCTCTCCAGCCCGCCAAAGGACGCAGAATGCCAACCCTCCTCTTTCGCGCTTTGCCCGCCTGCCTCGGCCTTTTTGTCTTGCTGGGAGCCGCTGGGGCGCCTTCGAAACAGGTCCGCGCAGCGGAGTTCCTTTTGAAAAACACCGTGCCTTCGATCACGACGAGCGGTTTTGCGAGCGCCGAGGTTGCCCCTGATATTGCGATCATCTCGCTTGGCGTCGAAACCGAGCGCCGGACCGCAACCGAGGCGATGAGCGAAAACGCCCGCGCCGCGCAGGCGGTGGTCGAAGAGATCAAGGCGGACGGGATCGGGTCGCGGGACATCCGCACTTTGTCGGTCACGCTCGATCCGGTCTATGACGAGACCCAGGACGCGCGCGGCGCGACGAAGCGGACGCTGCGCGGCTACAGCGCTCGCAACGACATCAGCGTCCGGCTCAGGCAGGTCGAGAAAGCCGGCGCCCTGGCGCAAAAATGGATCGAAAAAGGCGCCAATAATTTTGGCGGCATCGCCTTCGACTTCGAGCAAAAGGAAGTGAGATATGACGCCTTGCGCAGCGAGGCGATGCGCGACGCCTTGAGGAAGGCGAATTCCTACGTCAGTGCGCTCGCGTTGAGACTTGGGCGCGTTCTCGTCATCGCGCCTCATTCGGCTTTTTCGGGCCGGGCGCCGGCGCCGATGGGAATGGCGAGGGCCGCGCAACGCGATGGCGCAGCCGCCATCCCGGTGGAATCCGGCGTCCAGATCTTGCAGGCCGAGGTTGACGTCACTTGGGAGCTTGCGCAGTAGCCAGCGATTCAAGCGTCGCGACCGGGCGCAATCTTGCCTGCGCCAAGCGCATCGGCCAGCCGCATCTTGGCCGAACCGGGAGCCAGAGGCTTTTGTTGGCTTTCGTGGGGCGCCCAGCCGGACAGAAAGATCAGCTCGAACGTCGCCCGCACGCGCCCATCGGGATCGCTAAAACGCTCGGCATAGAGCTTCGCCGCGCGCGCAAAGAGACCGCGCGGCGCGGGTTTTCGCGAACGCGCTTCGAGCGCATTGGTCGCGCCCATCGCCCGCAAATCGGCCATGAGCCCGAACATGTCTTTGTAGCGCACGGTCAGGGGCTCGCTGTCGGCCACCGGCAAGGCGAAGCCCGCGCGCTGCAAAAGGGCGCCCATATCGCGGACATCGGCGAAAGGCGCGACGCGGGGGCTGATCCCGCCGCAAAGCTCGCTCTCCGCCGCGCCAAGGGCCGTCCGCAATTCGGCAAGGCTCCGGCCGCCAAGGAGGCAGCCGAGAAACAGCCCGTCCGGCTTGAGCGCGCGGCGAATCTGGATAAGGGCGCCCGGAAGATCATTGACCTGATGGAGCGCCAGCGCCGACGCGGCGAGATCGAACCGCTCCGGCGCCAGCGGCAAGGCCTCCTCATCGCCGACGAGGCGCAGGAGCGCGCGCGGACCGGCCTCCTCGACGAGCGGGGAGATGCGCAAGACGAGGCGCGCGCCGTCGTCGGCGAGCCGCGCGGCCAGTTCCGGGGTGGATGCGCCAAGTTCAACGACGGCCGTAAAATCGCGTTTGATCCCGGCAAGCCGCTCGTAAAGCTCCTCGATGGCATATTGGGTCAGGAAATCAGCCGGGCCGGCGCGGCGCGCGCGGGCGAGCCTGCGGCGGATCAGGGCGCGATCGAAGATGTTTGTCGGTGTTCTGTCCACGGCGCTCCTTAGACCAGTTTCGCGGGATCTGATATGCTTTCTAACTGCAAATATGCGCGAACGCGCCAAAGGTGAAATGCATGCTGCGGGCGCAAAACGCTTTGCGGGAACTTCCGGGCCGGCTCCGTGTGGCCTTCGCGACGCGGGCCTTGCCGACGCTCATGCCGATTTTGCGGGGCTTCGGGCGCGTCGCCGCCGATCTTGTTTTCCCCCCCGCTTGTCTCAATTGCCGGCAGGCCACCGATGTCGCTGGTTCGCTCTGCGCCGCCTGCTGGGCGAAAGTGCGCTTCATCGAGCGCCCCTTTTGCGAGCGCCTTGGGACGCCATTCGCGGCCGATCTCGGCGCCGAGGGCCTCCTTTCGCCGGAAGCCGTCGCCAACCCTCCGGTCTATGCTCGCGCCCGGGCAGTGGCGGGGTTCGAGGATGGCCCTGTGCGGCAATTGTTGCACAAGCTGAAATACAGCGATCGAATGGAGCTGGCCAAGCCGCTCGGGGCCTGGATGGCGCGCGCCGGCGCCGAGCTTCTGGTCGATGCCGATCTTCTCGTTCCAATTCCCCTGCATCCGCGTCGGCTCATCGAGCGGCGCTTTAACCAGGCCAACGCTTTGGCGCAAGCCGTCTCGGCGGCGAGCGGCGTGAGCGCCGATCCTTTCGTGCTCATTCGCGTCAAGCCGACAGCGTCCCAGGTCGGGCTGTCTCGCCCGCAGCGGGCGCTTAATCTGCAAGGGGCGTTTCGCGTGCCAGATGAGATGGCGGGGCAGGTGGAGGGCCGCGCCATCGTTCTCGTCGATGACGTCATGACCACGGGGGCGACGCTCAACGCCGCGGCGCGCGCGCTGCTTCGCGCCAAAGCCAAGCGGGTCGATGTCCTGGTCTTCGCGCTGGTGGCGTAGAGAGCAAGTCGCCGTCGCCCGGCGTCAGGCCGCCCTTGCCGCAAGCTCCGGCGCGACCTTGAAGGTGGCTTCGGTCTTTTGCTTGATCTCTTCGATCGTGACGTCATCGGCGAGTTCGACGAGGGTCATGCCGGTTCCGCCCTCTTTGTCGATCGTGAACACGGCAAGGTCGGTGATCACCATGTCGACGACAGCCGTGCCGGTGAGCGGCAAAGTGCAATGATGCAGAAGTTTGGGCGCCCCCTTCGCCGTATGGTCCATGACGACGACGACGCGCTTGACGCCCGCGACGAGATCCATCGCGCCGCCCATGCCTTTGACCATCTTGCCGGGGATCATCCAATTGGCGAGATCGCCGTTTTCGGTGACCTCCATCGCGCCAAGAATTGCGAGATCGATATGGCCGCCTCTAATCATTCCGAAACTATCCGAGGAGGAGAAATAGCTGGTCGTCGGCAGTTCCGTGATGGTCTGTTTGCCGGCGTTGATGAGATCGGCGTCCTCTTCGCCCTCGAAAGGAAACGGCCCCATGCCGAGCATCCCGTTCTCGCTCTGCAATTGCACGTCCATTCCCACGGGAATGTAATTCGAGACGAGCGTCGGAATGCCGATCCCGAGATTGACATAAAACCCGTCGCGCAATTCCTTGGCGGCCCGCGCCGCCATCTGATCCCTGGTCCAGGCCATCGTTGCTGTGCTCCTCAAGCCGCGGCGCGCGGGCGGGTCGTGCGTTTCTCGATCAATTTGACGATGTTCGGCGCATGGATGATGCGCTGCACGAAAATGCCGGGCGTGTGAATCGCGTCTGGGTCGATTTCTCCGACCGGGACGAGATGCTCGACCTGCGCCACCGTCACCTTCCCGGCGGAGGCCATCATCGGATTGAAATTGCGCGCTGTCTTGCGGTAGACGAGATTGCCTTCCGCATCGCCCTTCCAGGCGTGGACCAGCGCGACATCGGCGACCAGCGCGCGCTCCATGACATAGGTCGCGCCGTCGAAGTCCCGCAGTTCCTTGCCCTCGGCGATCACGGTTCCGACGCCGGTCTTGGTGAAAAACGCCGGGATGCCGGCGCCTCCGGCCCTGATCCGCTCCGCCAGCGTGCCTTGCGGATTGAATTCGAGTTCAAGTTCGCCGGAAAGAAAGAGCTGCTCGAACAATTTGTTCTCGCCGACATAAGACGAAACCATTTTCTTGATCTGCCGCGTCTCGAGCAGAAGCCCGAGGCCCGCGCCATCGACGCCGGCATTGTTGGAGATCACGGTCAAATCCTTGACGCCGGAATCGCGAAGGGCGTCGATCAAGATTTGCGGAATGCCGCAAAGGCCGAACCCGCCGGCCATGAGGGTCATGCCGTCCTTGACGATATCGGCTAAAGCCGAACGCGCATCCGGGAAAATCTTATCCATATGCTATGCCTTGTCTTGGCGGATGGTTCTGGCCACTGATCTTGGCTGCTGACTTCAGCTTGGCGCGGAATGCTCGTCTCAGGCGCAATTTCGTTGCGCCGGGCGAGCCCGCATCAACCCCAAGAAAACCCGAGCTTATGAAAGCCAGTTTTCTTATAGTCCAGGGGAAAAACCGGATCCAGTTGCGATTAGAGCATTTTCAAGCGAAGCAGCCATCGGTTCGCTTTAAGATAATCCAATAAAACAAAGAGTTAGAGCTGCCCCTAAATCCCGCAGAATGCGTTCGCGCCGCTCACGCGTCAGGTTTGGCGGCGGTCAGCAGCGTGTTGACGCCGTCGCGGAAACGCACGTCGATCGGATCGAAGCCGATGGCCCGCATCGCCGCCAGGGATGGCCCGAGTCGCATGATGTGATCGGCCGATTCATCGCTGAACAGATGGATCACCCATTGCTCCAGGAGATCGTGGCGGTTGATCGCCGACAAAGTCTTGAAATAGTGGCGCGCCTCCTGCTGGGTCAGCCGCGTCTGTTCGGCCGTATTGTCGAGAGCGTAGCGGTCGCCGTTCACGAACAGGCCGCCGGGGGCCAGCACGCGGTAAATCTCGGCCAGAACCTTGACGCGGTAGGGTTCGAGAAAATTATGCGCCGCATAGGCCGACGCAACCAGATCGATGCTTCCGGTCGGAAGCGCCCGCAGGCCGGCCAGAGCATCCGCCTCGATAAGGCGCACCCGTCCTTGGTCGATGAAGGCGGACAGATTGTCGCGCGCCTGGCTCAGCATGCCGGGTTCATTGTCGAGCGCGGCGATGACGAGATCCTCGCGCGCTTGCAGCAGCGCCAGGGTGGTGATCCCAGTGCCGCATCCGATCTCGACGGCGTTCAGCGGCCGCGCGGGCGCGGCGGGCATATGCGCGACGAAATCTCCGACCCGCCCGCTCATCGCCGCCGCCGCGGGGCAGATCAGCTTCAGCATTTCATATTCGGCGCTGAGCTGCCCCGAAAAAAGCCGCTCGGCTTTCTCGCCGGCGAACTCCGTCCCGCCGGCCGTTTTCGTCATAGCCGCCGTCAATTGTCACTCGCCGTGTTTGTGCTGGTGTCCGGAATGGTCTTCCTTGGACGCATCCGCATCTTCCTTCGGCGCGGTGTCGTCCGATTCGACCATGAAATGGATCGGCACGCTGTGAAGTTTCTCGAAGACCAGCGTTCCGAGGACCTCGGTGTCCTCTTTCAAGGCTTTGGTCACCTTGCCGAATTTGAATTGATAGGTAGTCGGCGTCAGCTCGATCTTCCCATGCGGCTTGATGACGAGGCCTTGTTCGAGCGGCTTCGAGGTGAAATGGCCATTGGCCTCGGTCAATTCATACAGGACGCCCTTGCCTGCGCCCTCGATCGTGGCCGAAAGAAGCGTTTCGGGCTCGTCGCTTTCATTGCTGATTTCGATGATGCAGGCATAGGTTTCAGGCGCCCCTTCCGCCGAGGCGCGGACCCAAGGATGCGCGATCTTCAATTTGCCGGCGCTCTCCTGATGCGCCCAGGCTGGCGCGCAGAGCCCGATCGCGAGCGCAAGGGACACCATGATCGGCGAAACCGAAACCTTCATTGAACGTCCTCCAACTTGATCGACTGGCGTCGATTTTACGGCTGGAGCATAAAGCATGGCGGCGGCGAACGGGCAAGGTTTGGACGCCGAGCGAGCGCCAAATGAAAATAAAGTTCTAGCTCGCCCTTGTGCGATTGGACCAGGCCGACGGCCGTCCTATAGACTGACGGCGAGCCTCGACAATGGGATCAGGACGCGGCGCGTCTGGAGACGATCTTGAGCGCGGCCGGAGAGTCAATGGACCGAGACCTGCGCATCGCCGTCATTGACAAGAACCCGCTGCGCGCGGCCATTCTTGAAGAGGGTCTGCGCGAGGCCGGGCATTCGGGCGTCGTGCGCATCGACGATACGGCTGATCTGCTGGATCGGATCCGCGTCATCGATCCCGACGTGATCCTGATCGATCTTGAAAGTCCGAGCCGCGACGTTCTCGAACAGATGTTCCAGGTCAGCCGCACCGTTGCGCGGCCGGTCGCGATGTTCATCGACCGCTCCGATGCGGCGATGATCGACGCGGCGGTTGATGCAGGGGTCTCGGCCTATATCGTCGACGGCCTGCGCAAGGATCGGGTCAAGCCGATCCTCGACATGACGATCAGCCGGTTCAACGCTTTCGCCCGGCTCAAGGACGAGTTGGAGCGGACGAAGTCGCAGCTCGAAGACCGGAAGGCGATCGACCGGGCCAAGATGCTGGTCATGCGCGCCAAAGCGATTTCCGAAGAGCAAGCCTATGCCCTCATGCGCAAAACGGCGATGAACGAAAACAAGAAGATTGCCGATATAGCGCGCTCCATCATTACCGCCGCGGAGCTCTTGCGATGACGATGAAGCTGCGCATCGGCTATGTGCCTCTGACCGACGCGGCGCTGCTTCACGTCGCCAAGGCGCAGGGTTTCGCGGCCGCGCGCGGGCTTGAGCTCGACCTCGTGCGCGAAACCTCCTGGGCCAATATCCGGGACAGGCTCGCGCTCGGCCATTTCGACGCCGCGCATATGCTGGCGCCGGCCGCCATTGCCTCGTCGATCGGCGTCGGACAGATGCAGACGCAGCTTGTGGCCCCGGTGGCGCTTGGGCTCAACGGCAATGCGATCACGGTTTCGCGGGCGCTTTTTGATTCCCTGCAGCGCAGCGCGGAAGGCGATCTGGCCGACCCCCGCGTCACGGCGAAGGCGCTGGCCGGGATCGCCCGGAAGCGCAAGGAAAAGGGAGAGGCGGCGCTGACGTTTGGCCATGTGTTCCCCTTTTCCAGTCACCACTATCAATTGCGGCTATGGATGCGGGCGGGCGGCTTAGACCCCGAAAATGACGTGCGGCTCATCGTGACGCCGCCGCCTTTCATGGTCGAAACGCTGCGCGAGGGCCATGTGGATGGATTTTGCGTCGGCGCGCCCTGGAATTCGCTGGCGGTGGCCGCCGGCGTCGGGACGATCCTCCATTCAGGGACCGCCATCGTGCGCAATTGCCCCGAGAAGGTTCTGGCGTTTCGGGCCGAATGGGTTTTGGAGCGTCCAGCCGAGGCCAGCGCGCTCGCCCACGCCATTGGCGAGGCATCGCAATGGGCGAGCGAGCCCTCCAACCGCACGGCCTTGGTGGTCCTGCTGGCCTCCGTCTCCGAGCCCGGCGTGAGCGCCGAGACAATCGACCAGATCCTTGAGAGCCAGCCTCCCGAACATCAGGCGCCGCCGCGCGTCTCGGCCGCCACGGCCACCGGCCTGCGGCTCGATCCGGCGGCGATCGCTGCGCATCGCTCCCATGCGCTTTGGCTTTTCGCCCAGATGGCGGCGGCCGGCCAAGTCGCCTATTCGCAGGTCCTGGCGGCGACAGCGGCCGCTGTCTATCAGCCGATTCTTGGTCCTGCGATCGCCGGCCCCATCGACGCGCCGCTTGTCTTCGATGGGCCGGAGTTTACGCCCGACGATCTTCCTTCTTATCTGAAAGCAATGGGGATTGCGCCGCGCGGCTAGAGCATGATGCCGAAAAGTGGAAACCGGTTTTCGGCCGACATCATGCTCTAACTCTTTGATGAGAGGCGGATTTAAGACTTTGGACGAGATCGCGTTGCGATTCCGTCCAAAGTCATCGGGCTCTAGGCGCGTTCTGGCTGCACAACAAGCGCGCAGGTTGTTCAGCTAAGGGCAAAATGGCGCGAGGATATGCGGCTTGTCGCCGTGGGGCTGGGTGCTTTGCCTTTGCATTCCCACGCCAATACACAGCTTTCCCGGCTGGCATCCATCTTGCGTATAGGTAGCCACATAAGATTGCCTCGCGCAGTCTGTTTTGGGTCCAACGATGGGCCTAAATCCAGCAACGCCGCTGACAAACCCTCGCTTAAACGGGGGTTCGCCAGCGGCGTTTTTTTTTGATGGAGCCCAGGCATGAAGGCCAGAACCTCGACCGGCGCGACGAGTCTGACGCGTCGCACGCTTCTCACATCCGGGGCCAGCCTCGCCGGCGCGGCCGCATGGATGGCCGCCGCGCAGAGCGCATTCCCGGGCGGCGCTTTCGCGGAGGCGGCCGGACCTGAGACGCCGAAGGTGGTGCTGGGCTATATCGCGCTGACCGACGCGGCGCCGCTGATCGTCGCCAAGGAGAAGGGCTTTCTTGATGAGGTCGGCCTGACCGAAGCGTCGATCTCCAAGCAGGCGTCATGGGGCGCGACGCGCGACAATCTTGTTCTCGGCTCGGAGGCGAATGGCATCGATGGCGCGCATATCCTGTCGCCGATGCCCTATCTGATCTCGACCGGAAAGGTCACGCAGAACAACGTCCCCGTGCCGATGTATCTCCTGGCGCGGCTCAATTGCGATAGCCAGGGCATCTCGGTCGCCAATGAATATAAGGATACCAAGGTCGGCCTCGATTCCTCGCCGCTGCGGGCCGCTTTCGCCAAGAAAAAGGCCGAAGGCAAAGACGTCAAGATCGCGATGACCTTCCCGGGCGGCACCCACGATCTGTGGATCCGCTATTGGCTCGCCGCTGGCGGCATTGATCCCGATAAGGACGTCTCGACCATCGTCGTGCCGCCGCCCCAGATGGTGGCGAACATGAAGATTGGCAACATGGACGCCTTCTGCGTCGGCGAGCCTTGGAACGAGCAGCTCGTCAACCAGGGGATTGGCTTTACCGCCTGCACGACCGGCGAGATCTGGCGCCGCCATCCCGAGAAGGCCCTAGGCATGCGCGCGGCTTGGGTCGACAAAAATCCGAAAGCCGCCAAGGCGCTCCTCATTGCCGTGATGAAGGCGCAGCAATGGTGCGACAAGCTCGAAAACAAAGAGGAAATGGCGACCATTCTCGGCAAGCGGCAATGGTTTAACGTGCCGGTCGCCGACGTGCTCGGCCGGTTGAAGGGTGACATCAACTACGGCAACGGCCGGTTTGCCAAGGGCACCGATCTCTACATGAAGTTTTGGGAAGACGGCGCGTCCTATCCCTACAAGAGTCACGACGCATGGTTTGTCGTCGAGGACATCCGCTGGGGCAAGTTCGATCCCTCGACCGACGTCAAGGCGCTGGTCGAGAAGGTGAACCGCGAGGATCTGTGGCGCGAGGCCGCCAAGACGCTTGGCGCCGCGGACATTCCCGCGACGTCCTCGCGCGGCAAGGAGACCTTCTTCGACGGCAAGGTCTTCGATCCCGCCGACCCGGGGGCCTATCTGAAGAGCCTCGCCATCAAGCGCATCGCCTGATGCGCGGCCAATCGTTCGTTCGCAATACAACGGAGACCTCCATGTCCCTCACGGCATTGCGGCGGGAAGCGGGCGCCGCGCCAGATGGCGTCAAGCGCAAGTCGAAACAAGCGCGCTTCTCGTCCAACAAACCATCGCTTTGGACCAGCACAATGTCGCTGTTCAATCGGCTCGCGCGCAATGTCGTTCCGCCGCTGATCATGCTCGCGCTGATCCTCATCGCCTGGCAGATTCTCTGCGGCCGGCCGGGCGCCGCCTTGCCGGCACCGTCCGAGGTATGGACGCAAGCGGGCGATCTGATCAAGCATCCTTTCTTCGACAACGGCCCGCAAGATCTCGGCCTCGGCTGGCGCGTGCTGGTCTCCGTCCAGCGGGTGATGATCGGCTTCGGATTGGCGGCGATCGTCGGCGTTCTCTTGGGGACGTTGGTTGGCCAGTCGGTCTGGGCGATGCGCGGACTCGACCCGATCTTTCAAGTGCTGCGCACGGTGCCTCCGCTCGCCTGGCTGCCGCTCGCGCTCGCCGCCTTCCGCGACAGCAACCCGTCGGCGATCTTCGTCATTTTCATCACCTGCATCTGGCCGATCATCATCAACACGGCGGTCGGCATTCGCAACATCCCGCAGGACTACCGCAATGTCGCGTTGGTGCTCCGCCTCAGCCCGCTCGAATTCTTCGCCAAGATCATGGTGCCGGCGGCCGCTCCCTATATTTTTACCGGGTTGCGGATCGGCATTGGCCTCGCCTGGCTCGCGATCGTCGCGGCTGAGATGCTGACAGGGGGCGTCGGCATTGGGTTCTTCATTTGGGACGCCTGGAATTCCTCGCGCCTGCCCGACATCATCGTCGCGCTGGGCTACATCGGCCTCACCGGCTTCGCGCTGGACCGCCTCGTTGGCGCGGTCGGCTCAATCGTCACCCGCGGCGCGCCCGCGAATTAAGGAGGAGCCATCATGGCCCGCCATTATCTCAAGATCGATCATGTGGCGAAGAGCTTTTCGCGCGGCGGCGCGACGTCGGAGGTCTTGACCGACATCGACCTCGCGATCGAGCGCGGCGAGTTCATCTCCATCATCGGCCATTCCGGCTGCGGCAAGTCCACTCTCCTCAATCTCGTCGCCGGCCTCACCCGCGTGACCACTGGGGCGATCCTGCTCGAGGACCGCGAAGTCAACAGCCCCGGACCCGACCGCGCGATCGTGTTTCAGAACCACAGCCTGCTCCCCTGGCTCACTGTGTATGGCAATGTGAGGCTCGCGGTCGACAAGGTTTTCGCCGGGGTCAAGTCGAGGGCCGAACGGCATCAATGGACCATGCATAATCTCGATCTCGTGCAAATGGCCCATGCCAAGGACAAGCAGCCGGCCGAAATCTCCGGCGGCATGAAGCAGCGCGTCGGCATCGCCCGCGCTCTCGCCATGGAGCCCAAGGTGCTGCTTCTCGACGAGCCTTTCGGCGCGCTCGACGCTCTGACGAGAGCCCATCTGCAGGACAGCGTCATGCGCATCCACGCCGCGCTTGGCAACACGGCGATCATGATCACCCATGACGTCGATGAGGCTGTGCTGCTGTCCGACCGCATCGTCATGATGACCAATGGCCCTTCGGCGCGCATTGGCGAAGTGCTGGATGTGCCGCTGGAGCGGCCGCGTGAGCGGGTCGAGCTTGCCGCCGATCCGGCCTATATCCGCGCCAGGGAGACTGTCTTGAAATTCCTCTACGAGCGCCACCGGGTTGTCGAAGCGGCGTAGAGTCCGACGAGTCGGTTGAACGCGGAGATGTCCGATCACGTCAAGCCGGACCGATTCCTTGCGCATTGGAGTTCTCCCCAATGCGGCCGACCAAACGTTCGCCTTGATGCTTGCCGCGAGGGCTATTCCATGAGCGAAACTCTGATCGTTGTCGGCAACGGCATGGCCGCGACGCGCTTTGTCGATGAACTGACGCAGCGCGCGCCTAGCCGCTACAGCGTCGTCGTCATTGGCGACGAGCCGCGCTTGTCTTACAACAGGGTTCTGCTGTCGTCGCTGCTCGCCGACGAAATCGACGAATCGGCGATCGAGCTGAAGGGGCAAGACTGGTGGAGCGCGCGCGGCGCGACGACGCTCACGGGGCAGGCGGTCACATCCATCGACCGTGAGGGCGGGAGGCTGACGCTCGCCAACGGCGCGCGCCTTTCCTATTCGAAGCTTGTGCTGGCGACCGGTTCGGCTCCAATCCGTTTGCCAAAGCCCGGCATGAACTTACCCGGCGTCCTGACCTTCCGCGACCTCGCCGATGTCGAGGCGATGCGCGCCATGATGGCGCCCGGCGCGCGCGCCGCGGTGATCGGCGGCGGCCTTCTCGGCATCGAGGCGGCCTATGGCCTGGCCAAGGCGGGCGTGAAAGTCACGCTCATTCATCTCATGGATCAATTGATGGAGCGCCAGCTCGACGCGAGGGCGGGCGCCTTGCTGAAGCGCGCCATCGAAGCGAAGGGCGTCGATGTGGTGCTCGGCGCTGATGCGGCGGCGGTGGTTGGAGAGGAGCGAGCGCGGGCTGTGGCTCTCTCCGACGGTCGTCTCATTGATGCGGATTTCGTGGTCTGCGCGGTCGGCATCCGGCCGCGGGCGCAGCTCGCCAAGGACGCCGGGCTCGCGGTCAATCGCGGGATCGTCGTCGACGACGGGCTCGCCTCCAGCGACCCCGATATTTTCGCGCTTGGCGAATGCGCCGAACACCGAGGCAATGTCTATGGATTGGTCGAGCCGGCCTATGAGCAGGCGAAAATCCTGGCCCATCGCCTCGCCGGCGATCTTGCCGCGAGCTATTTGGGCTCGACCCTTGCAACCAACCTCAAGGTCTCCGGCGTCAACGTCTTTTCGGCTGGGCAATTCATCGAAAATGAGTCGAACGATTGTCTTATGCTCGAGGATGAGGGAGCTGGAATTTACAAGAAGCTGGTTCTGCGGGAAGGCCGGCTTGCCGGGGCGGTGCTGTTTGGCGATGCGGCGGACGGGCTCTGGTATCTCGATCTGATCCGTTCCGGCGCCGATGTTTCCCACATGCGCGATCTCCTGGCGTTCGGGCCGGCGCTCGCCCTCGCGCAAGCGGCGTGAGGCGCCCCATGAACGGCGATTTCACCCCCGATCAGAAGCGCTATCTCGAAGGCTTCGTTTTCGGCCTCGACGCCGCGCGCAAGAAACAAGGCTTATCGGCGCTTGGCCTTGCAGGCTCCGAGGCCAAGCCGATCGGGCCCGATGCGCCGCATTTTCTCGCCCAGGATGAGGCGACGAAGGCCGGCAAGAAGCTCGCCGACCAGGAAAAATGGAAACGCGAGGAACATCCCTTCGACGCCTATCCGAGACTGCGGGATCAGGCTGCGCGAAGTGAGTTTCCAAAGCCGGCCGACAATTTCCGGTGGCGCTATCATGGGCTTTTCTATGTGGCGCCGGCGCAAGACAGCTACATGTGCCGGCTGCGCATCCCCAATGGCGTGTTGTCGCATTGGCAGTTTGCGGGAGTAGCCGATCTCGCGGAGCGGTTCGGCGGCGGATATGCGCATGCGACAACGCGCGCCAATCTGCAAATCCGGGAGATCGGCGCGAAGGATTCGATCTGCATTGTCGAGGGATTGCAGGATCTCGGCCTGACTTCGCGCGGCGCCGGCGCCGACAATATCCGCAACGTGACTGGCGACGCCACCGCCGGCATCGGCCACGCCGAATTGATCGACACCCGCCCGTATGCGCGCGAATGGCATTTTCATATCCTCAACCAGCGCGCGCTCACAGGCCTGCCGCGCAAGTTCAATGTGGCCTTCGACGGCGGCGGGGCGATCCCGACGCTTGAAGACACCAATGACATCGGCTTCCAGGCTGTGGAGGTCGCGGCGGGCGCCGGCGTCGAGCCAGGCGTCTGGTTCAAGCTGATCCTCGGCGGCATCACCGGCCACAAGGATCTGGCGCGCGAGACCGGCGTCATCGTGCGGCCCGGCGAGGCCACCGATGTCGCGGATGCGATCGTGCGTCAGTTCATTGCCGAGGGGGACCGCGCCAATCGCAACAAGGCGCGGCTGAAATATGTGCTCGACCGCTATGCGAGCGACGGACGCGGCCTTGCCGGCTTTCTCGCCAAAGTGGAGGAGCGCCTCGGCCGCCCGCTAACCCGCGTCGATGCATCCTTTATCCTGCCGCGCCCGGCGCAAGATCGACACGCGCATATCGGCGCGCATCCGCAGAGGCAGCCGGGTCTTTTCTACCTTGGCGTGGTCCTTCCGGTCGGGCGGATGAGCTGCGCGCAGATGCGCGCGCTGGCGGCCATTGCGCGCGAATTCGGCGATGGCGATCTGCGCCTTACCGTCTGGCAGAATCTGTTGATCTCCGGCGTCTCCGAACGAGATTTGGACGCAGCCAAGGCGGCGATTGAAGCCGCCGGCCTCGGTTGGCGGGCCTCCTCGATTCGCGCGGGGCTCGTCGCCTGCACCGGCTCGCAAGGGTGCAAGTTTTCCGCCGCCGCGACGAAGGCCGACGCCGAAGAGATTGCCGCCTGGTGCGAATCGCGGATCGCGCTCGACCAACCGGTCAACATCCATCTCACCGGCTGCCACCATTCCTGTGCGCAGCACTACATCGGCGACATCGGACTCATCGGCGCCCGCGTCGCGGTGAACGAGGATGGCGATACGGTGGACGGATATCACATCGTTGTCGGAGGCGGCCATGGCGGCTCTGGCGCGATCGGGCGCGAGATCTTGCGCGATGTGAAGGCCAAGGATGCGCCCAATGCGGTCCTGCGCCTGCTCGCGGCCTATCAGGCGCAGCGCTCCAGCGCGGCGGAAAATTTTCAAGAGTTCGCCGCGCGGCGCGAGGTTGCGGCGCTCAAGGCTTTCGCGGAGGGGCTTAACGCATGAACGCCATTTCACGCTCTTCCGCGATCGCGCCGATCATTCCGGAGACCGCGCCTTTCAGCCCCGAGCAACGCGGCTGGCTGAACGGATTTTTTGCGGGGCTCACCGCGCTTGACGGAGCGCCGGCTACGGCCGTCCCCGCCAATGAGAGCGAGCCGCCTCTCAGTGCGCCAGACGATGACGGGGCGCCTTGGCATGATCAGACGCTGCCGTTGCCCGAACGGATGAAGCTCGCCGCGGACCGGCCGATGCGGCGGCGCATGATGGCGGCGATGGCGCAACAGGACTGCGGCCAATGCGGCTATAATTGCGAGGATTACGCGAACGCGATCGCAGCGCAGGCCGAGGACCGTCTGAACCTTTGTGCGCCGGGGGCGAAGGAAACCGCCCGGATGTTGAAAGGCCTCGTCGAGGAAATGGGCGGCGGCGCGATCGATCCCGATGAAGCCAAGCTCAAAGCCGAGACCAAGGCGATGGCGCAATCGCGGGACGCCGACCAGCGTCCCGGCCGCTCGCGAAACGCCCCGGCGCAAGCGATCTTCGCTTCGCGAAAAAGGCTCAATCGGGAAGGCTCCGAAAAGGCGACCTACCATGTTGAGTTCGATATTTCGGGCGCGGGGCTCGATTACGAAGTGGGCGACAGTTTTGGAGTTTTTCCGCGCAACGATCCCGGGCTCGTTGATCGCGTGATCGCAGCGATCGGCGCGCCCGAGGACTTCCCGGTCGCGGATAAGACTCTCCGCCGCGTGTTGATGGAGGATGTTTCGCTGGGCGCCGCGCCCGACATGCTGTTCTCGCTCATCTCCTACATCACTGGCGGCCCGCGTCGGGCGAAGGCGAAGGCCTTGGCGAAAGGCGAAGATCCGGACGGCGACGCCGCGACGCTCGACGTGCTCGCGGCGCTGGAAAAATTCGCCGGGCTGCGGCCCGATCCCGAGGCCTTCGTCGAAGCGCTAGAGCCGCTGCAGCCGCGCCTTTATTCGATTGCCTCCTCGCTGAAGGCCAACCCCGGCAGGGTGTCGCTTTGCGTCGATCAAGTGCGTTACTCGATCGCTGGGCGCGAGCGCCTTGGCGTCGCCTCGACCTTTCTCGCCGCGGGCTTGCAGCCGGGCGCGCCGGTGAAGGCCTATGTCCAGCGCGCCCATGCCTTTGCGCCGCCGGCCGATGGAAAAACCCCGATCATCATGGTCGGCCCCGGCACCGGCGTCGCTCCCTTCCGGGCCTTTTTGCAAGAACGCGTGGCGACCAAGGCGCAAGGACCGGCCTGGCTGTTCTTCGGCCATCAGCGGCGCGACGCAGACTATTTCTACGAGGACGAGATGTCCGGCTTCCTGGCGGCAGGGACGCTCGCCAAAATCTCCCTCGCCTGGTCGCGCGATGGCGAGCGGAAAGTCTATGTGCAGGACAAGATGCGCGAGGAGGCGTCCGAGCTCTGGTCGTGGCTGTCGCAAGGCGCGCACTTCTACGTGTGCGGCGACGCCAAGCGCATGGCGGCCGATGTCGAAGCGGCGCTTCTTACGATCTGCGCCGAATATGGCGGCATGAACGCCGCCGCCGCCAAGGCCTTCCTGAAGGAGCTGCGCGCAGGCGGCCGCTATCAGACGGACGTCTATTGATGAACGTTCACGCGCCGGCGCCGGGCGTGCGCACGACTTGCCCATATTGCGGGGTTGGCTGCGGCGTCGTCGCGACGCCCGATGGGCTTGGCGGCGCGGCAATCGCTGGCGATGCAAGCCATCCAGCCAATGCCGGCCGGCTTTGCTCCAAGGGCTCCGCGCTCGGCGAGACGCTAGGGCTTGAAACGCGGCTTCTGCATCCGATGATCGAGGGCAAGCGGGCGAGCTGGGCCGCGGCCCTCGATCATGTCGCGGATGGATTTAAGCGCGTGATCGACCGGCATGGTCCGGACGCTGTGGCGTTCTATCTTTCCGGCCAATTGCTGACCGAGGATTATTACGTCGCCAACAAGCTGATGAAAGGCTTCATCGGCTCGGCCAATGTCGACACCAATTCGCGGCTCTGCATGGCCTCGTCCGTCGCCGGCCATCGCCTCGCCTTCGGGTCGGATACGGTGCCGGGATGTTATGAAGACCTCGACGAGGCCGATCTCCTCGTGCTCGTAGGATCGAACGCGGCGTGGTGCCACCCTGTGCTCTACCAGCGCATGGTTCGGGCGCGCGAGAAGCGCGGGGCGCGCATCGTCAGCATTGACGTGCGGGGGACCGCGACGACGCAGACCGCCGATCTCGCGCTGACGATCCGGCCGGGCATGGACGGCGTTTTGTTCTGTGGCCTTCTCGTCCATCTCGCCGACAGCCAAGGCGTCGACCGCGCCTTTGTCGGCGCCCATACCGAGAATTTCGACGCGGCCTTGAGCCAGGCGCGCCTCATCGCGCCTGATATCGCGACCGCCGCCGGAAAATGCGGCGTCGATACAGGCGCCATCGCGGAGTTTTTCGATCTTTGGTTGCGGATCGAACGGGTCGTGACGCTCTATAGCCAGGGCGTCAATCAATCCTGGCAGGGCGTCGACAAGGTTGCGGCCATCGTCAACTGCCATCTTGCGTCTGGCCGCATCGGCCAGATTGGCGCCGGACCCTTTTCGCTGACCGGGCAACCGAACGCCATGGGCGGGCGCGAAGTCGGCGGCCTCGCCAATCAGCTTGCCGCCCATATGGGATTTTCACCTGGAGACATCAACCGCGTCGGGCGCTTTTGGGGCGCGCCGCGCATGGCGCGGACGGAGGGACTTAAAGCCGTCCCCATGTTCGAAGCCATTGCGCGCGGCGACATCAAGGCCTTGTGGGTCATCGGCACCAATCCGGCGGTAAGCCTGCCGCGCGCCGACGATGCGCGGGCAGCCCTTTCCCGGCTCGATCTCCTGGTTGTCTCGGACAATGTGCGCTCGACCGATACGATCGAAGCTGGCGCGCATGTGTTGCTGCCGGCGGCGGCCTGGGGAGAGAAGGATGGCACGGTCACCAATTCCGAGCGGCGGATCTCGCGTCAACGGGCTTTCCTGCCCCTGGCTGGCGAAGCGAAGCCGGACTGGTGGGCGGCATCCGAAGTCGCCAAGCGGATGGGCTTTGGCGAAGCGTTCGATTATTCCGGTCCGGCGGATATATTTCGCGAACATGCCGCGCTTTCCGGCTTTGAAAACGACGGCGCCCGAAGCTTCGATATCGGCGCTCTCGCCGAACTGAGCGACGCTGCTTACGATGCGCTGGCGCCGCTGCAATGGCCCGCCCCCTTGGGCGCCCCACACGGGCGGGCGCGGCTCTTCGGCGATGGGCGCTTCTTCACGCCATTTCGCCGCGCCCGCTTCGCTGCGATCGAGGAGCCCGCGCTCGCTGTCGCGCCAACCGTCGAATTTCCATTTCTTTTGAACACCGGGCGGGTGCGCGACCAATGGCATACGATGACGCGAACCGGCCTCTCGCCTCGCCTCGCCGGCCATGCGCCCGATCCATTTGTCGAGGTGAACCCTGCTGATGCGCGCCGGCTCGATCTGGTTGACGGCGGGTTCGCGCGGGTCGCGACCGCATATGGAAGCGCCGTCCTGCGCGTCGCCGTCACCGAGGCGCAGGTTCCCGGCCGCATCTTCGCGCCAATTCACTGGAGCGATGCGACAGCAGGGCCGGCGCGCATCGGCGCGCTGGTTCATGGATTCACCGATTCCGTGTCGGGGCAGCCGGATTCGAAGGCCGTTCCTGCGAGGCTGGCGTCGGTTTCCTATGCGGCGCATGGCTTCATTCTTGCGCGCAACACACTGCGGCTTCCCGGCGATTCGGCATGGGCGTGGAGCGCGATCGAGGGCGGCTATGCCGCGCGGATCGCGACGAATGAATCCTACGCGGCTTTGGTCGAGGCGCTCGGCGAAAATTTGCGTCCCGCCGAACAGGCCAGATACAACGATCCAAGGCGCGGGACTTTTCGCGCGGCGTGGATCGTCGCAGGACGTCTGGAGACGATTTTGTTTCTTGGGCCGGAGGGCGAGATCCCGCCATGGAGCGGTCTTAGCGAATCCTGGGGATTGGAGCGGCTCGACGCCGCCGCGCGCCGCTTTCTCCTCGCCGGCAGGAGCGCCTCCGCCAATTTCGACGCCAGCCCGACGATCTGCGCCTGCTTCGGTGTCAAATCGCGCGCCATCCTGATGGCGATCGCAGATGGCGCAAATTCGAGCGATGCGATCGGGGCGCGGCTGAAGGCCGGGACGAATTGCGGGTCCTGTCTCCCTGAGGTGAAAAGGATGATCGCCATGGCCGCGACGCCCGTGGAGGTTTGAGGACGATCCCAGAAGCGACGCGGTCGCGCGAACGTCCTGATTGTGCCCGGATCGTCACGCGTTTGACTTAAGGGCGAAATAAATGCCCTTTCGCAATGCTCTCCCTCTATCTGTCTTGGCAACGGGCTCTCGACCTCGGTTGGCGCCTGGCGCATGATGCTATAAGCGGAACAGCGCTTGCTCTCTTCGCTATTTTTTGATGCATGATTCCATCTAAGAAGTCCGCACCTTTTTGGCGTCATGCCCTTGGGCGCATGGTCTTGCGCGCATGTTCCCGGCTGAAAGCGCCGGAGCGCGCCGGCTGAAGCCGCGGCGGGGTCGTTGGACAGATGTAGGGTTTGTCGTTGCGTCTTCGACTTGAGATGGATGCCGTACTGCTTGAAGGATGACTTCGGTGATGATGCGCAGGATAATTTCTGGTTTTGGCGCCAATGCGTTTGGTCAAGCTGTCACCATCGTAATACAAATTTTTTCTTTACCTATGTTCCTGCTGTACTGGGATACGGCTACTTATGGGTCCTGGCTGATTTTGTCGGCATTGCCTTCCTTTTTAGCGATGGCGGACGTGGGCATGGTGCACGCCGCAGGCAATAAAATGACAATGGCCATGGGGCGGTCTGACGTTGCTGAAGCCAATCGGATTTTTCAGACCGCGCAAGTCTTCATGATGGTCGTCTGCGGATCCCTCGCGGTCTTGATGACTCCGGCGGCGCTCTTCGTCCCCTTGTCCGATTTCATCTCGACAGATCAGCGGATCGCCTTGGCGGCGCTGCTGTTGGAAATTCTGGTCGCCATGTTTGGAGGTCTATATGAGGCGGCGTTCAAGGCGACGGGCCGTTACGCCATGGGCACGCTCTTGGCCAATGCCGTTCGCCTCGGCGAATGGGCCGGCTACCTGTTGGGCCTTGTCTTATTCGGCAATTTTGCAGGCGTGGCTATTTGCGGCCTGTTGGCGCGCACCATGGGCACCGGCATTGGCGTCATCCTCGCTCAAAGCGGCGATCATGGTCTCATTTGGGGAACCCGGCTGGCGCAGAAATCCGAATTGTTGATCATGATCCGGCCTGCGGTGTCCTTTATGGCGTTTCCGCTGGTCAACGCCCTCAGTTTTCAAGGGGTGACGCTCTTGGTTGGCGCGCTCGCGGGCACGACCACGGTTGCGCTCTTCACAACCTATCGGACTTTGGCGCGCGTCGCGGTGCAATTGACCGGAATGTTCAGTCACGCCTTGTGGCCGGAGTTCGCTCGGCTGTTTGGGCGGGGCGGCCCGCAAGCGGTTGAAAAACTCTATCGCCACTCCGCTCTATTGGGCGCCGCTCAGGCATTGGCGTTGAGCATTGTGCTCTATTTCGTTTCGCCCTGGCTGCTGCAAGTCTGGACACATGGTCAAATTGCCTTTGTGCCGGGTCTCATGGCATGGATGCTGGCCTATGCCGCGGTCAGCGGCTTCAGCCATATCCCCCGCGTGTTGTTGCTGTCCACAAATCAACATGTCGGCTTGGCGGGTTGGTCGCTTGTCGGCGGCGCGTTCTCGCTCATCCTGGCGTGGGCGTTTGGAAAGCTATGGCAGATCGATGGGATCGTGGCCTCTTTGGTGGTGTCGGAAATCTATGTCGCCGCGATCTGCGTGTATTTCGCCTATCGTTTGTTCCATAGCGCGTCGACCCTGCGGGAATCCCTGCCGTAAAGGAAAACGCCTGGACTTCATGGACAAAGCGAGGTCACGGTCGCTTCGATCGGCGGGCCGCCGTCCGCCGGCGTAATATTCGACAAAACGACCTGAAGCGTTTGCGCCTTAGCCACATTGGCGAGGTTGATCGTCATCGTGTTGGACCAGAAAATCGGCGCTCCGCGAAGGGCAGCCGATCCGGCTCCGATTGCGGCTTGCCCGGCAACGATCGCGCGGTCAAAGGTCACGATCAGCGATCGTTCGCCGGAGGGGCCAAAGGGGCCAAAGGGGCCAAAGCGGCATCGATCGGGTGTGGAGCCGAGAGCCGGTTTCGCGCCAGCGACGACGCGCATCGGTTGATCGCGGGTCGGCTTTAATCGCTCGCCGAAGATTGGGGAGAGTTTTTGGAGCCGCCTTTCGCCGAAGGAACGGGCCAGCAGGGTGAAAAACGCCGCCCGATAGGTGCGGGCGAATGCGTTGACCGCAACCGTCGGTTGCTCCGGGGTGAGAGAGGGCATGCTTCCGGTGCTGGCATAGGTCCGCCAGACTTTCGCGCAATATTCACTGGGCAGCCAGATATAGGGACGCCGATCGCCGTAGCTAGCCCGCGGAGAAATCGCGACATTGCTCATGCGCTCCTGATTGCCCCACGGCTGCGTGTTGGCGTTGATCACGACGTCGTAGGCTCCCAGCCAGCCGGGATGATGCCGCCAGTTCGACATCATCGCGGGGGCGTTGGTCGGCGCCTCAGCCGGTAGACGCAACTTCAAGACCTCCTCGAGCCAGACACGAGCGAATTTGTAATCTACCTTGTTGTGAAGGCCAAAAATTGATCCTCCATGCCAATGGCCGGGCTGACTGATCAGCGTCAGCGGCGCGCCTTCGGCGGCGCGATTGCGGGCGAAGGCGTCGTGGGAAATAGCGGGCGTCAGGTCCTCGACATTGGTCAGCAAGCCGGAATATTTATCGCCCGGATCCGAGAGCACGAGATGGGGAGTCGACAGCGGCGGAAGATAGGGCGGCCGGCTGATCTCGTGGAGCGCGACGACCGCCAGCACGCGTTGCGGCGGCTTCTCGGGATCGGGGTTGGAGAGCTTCGGGCTCGATGCGGTGATGGCGGCGGCGGCGGAGCCTGCGGAAAAGCCAAACAGAATCACGGGAACATATTGAATCTCGGCATGGCCTGCTATGTCCTTGGCGGCAATGTTTAGCGTGGCGATGATCCGGTCCGCGCTGATGTCCGGCGCCGAATAATCGAGTGGGATATCGAGCTGAATGCAATTGAACTGCATCGCCACCGCGCGCCAATCAGGATCGCTGTCAGGGAGCCAGGGGACGCCATTATTGATCGCGGCGGCGCGGATCGGCTGGTTCAGATCTGGAACATACGCGTCATAGCCATTGATCCTTCCGCTCCAGGGACGCGCTGTCTCGCTGCGTCCGGCGATCGGAACAAGTATGGCGAGGCAAAGACCCAATGGAATTGCCAGGGAGCGCATTTTCGGTTCGCTTTTCAAGGCGGCGTCGATGGCATTTCTGTTGCAGTTTTGAAGCCTGGATGCGAGCGGATTCTCGGCGCCTGTTCGGTCCTTGATGAGGGCGGGCCTGCAAAGCGGATAAAGGCGCTTGATCGCCGCTGCAAGCAGCGCTAAGGCGCTGCGTTCGAAAGTCGATTTCGCGCCGCGGCGCCTCTGCCACAGGCGGGGTCGAAAGGCGGTTGCTGCAAGCGATATGGGGGGATCAATAATGGCAACGGATTCGGCGACGCCGGCTGCGATCTTGCAACTCGGCATGGGATTTTGGGGCTCCAAAACGCTGCTTAGCGCGGTCGAGCTTGGCCTTTTCACCGAACTTGCCTCGGGACCGCAAACCCTCGAGGCGCTTCGGTCAAAACTAGGCTTGAACGAGCGCGGTGCGCGCGACTTCTTTGACGCCCTGGTGGCGCTGCGGATGCTCGATCGGCGCGACGGCCTTTACGCCAATGCGCCCGACGCCGATCTCTTCCTGGATCGCAACAAACCCTCGTATGTCGGCGGCCTCCTGGAGATGGCCAACAACCGCCTTTATCCGTTCTGGGGCGGATTGACGGAGGCGCTGCGCACCGGCAAGCCCCAGAATGAAGCCAAAAGCGGCGGTGAGGACCCATTTGTGGCGATCTACGCCGATCCCAAGGTTCTGGAGGAGTTCCTCCGCGCGATGACGGGAGTCAGTCTGCCGACGGCGCATGCTCTCGCCGCCGCATTTCCGTGGGGCGATTACCGGTCCTTCGCGGATATTGGCTGCGCCGAGGGCGGGCTCGGCGTCGCGATCGTGCAGGCGCACCGCCATCTTGCCGGCGTTGGTTTCGATCTGCCGGCGGTCGGACCGGTTTTCGAGAAATACGTCGAGGCCAATGGAGTCGCGGACCGATTGAAATTTCAGGCTGGGAATTTCTTCGTCGATC
Organism: Methylocapsa aurea; assembly: GCF_000746085.1. Taxonomy (GTDB): domain Bacteria; phylum Pseudomonadota; class Alphaproteobacteria; order Rhizobiales; family Beijerinckiaceae; genus Methylocapsa; species Methylocapsa aurea. The sequence goes on from NZ_JQKO01000011.1 coordinate 48,756, forward strand.
CGCTGCCGCAGGTCGATGTCCTGATCATGGGGCATATTCTGCACGATTGGGGGCTAGACCAGAAAGAGGCGCTGATCGCCAAGGCTTACGCGGCCTTGCCGAAGGGCGGAGTCCTCATCGCTTATGACGCGATCATTGACGACGAGCGCCGCGAAAACGCCTTCGGCCTTCTGATGAGCCTCAACATGCTGGTCGAAACGCCGGCGGGCTATGATTACACCGGCGCGGAATGCATCGGCTGGATGCGGAAGGCTGGCTTTTCAAAGACTCAGGTGCAGAGCCTGGACGGGCCAAATTCGATGGTCGTGGGCGTGAAGGAGACCTGAATTCGATCCTCGCTTGTCAGCGCGGGGCCGGTCTGGCGATCCAGAAAAGCTGGAAGCCGCCCACAATAGTCCAAGTCGCCTCGATTGGCCTCTTGACTTGAGCTGAGCCACGCTTTTTTTGGCGCGTTGGGGCGAGCTTGAACGTTTCAGTGAGAGGCCAGCCGGCAAAGAGGAAAATGAAGGCTGGCGTCCAGCGGTGGTTCCGATTATCGGCGGCCGGCCGGGAAGATCCATCGCAGAACTGGGGCTGAATGGGCGAGCCGATAGGCCTGGCCCCGGTCCGCATAGAGAGATCTGGCCCTGTTCTGTCCTGTTCAGCGACGCTGCTAGTTAACCAAGTCTTATGAGAAAGTGTATCATGGAAACGTCAAGGTTGTTCTATGTGTCAATTCCGATGCTTGTCACGCTGTCGATCTCCCTTTCTGGATGCGATCGGGGTCCCGAGCCGGCTGCGAATATCTCCTTTAGCCAAATTGGCTTATGCAAAGGATATGATGCTTCGAGCGGCCCGGTGACCGCCGGGGCTGACGAAGCATTCGCCATTTTCAAAATTCAGTCGGTGGATAATTCCAAGCCCGCGAAAGGTTTCTTCTTCGATCCAGCGCTTCTTTATGTGGACCAATCCTCGCCGCAGCAAAAGGCCGGGAATGTGTGGGAATGGAACCGTCGCTTTGTGACCACGGATCCGAGATTTGCGCAGGCTCTGGGCGTTACTGCCGCCGGACAAGTTACGGTTTCGAAAGGCGAAAAAGCTGAGATCAACGGGTTCGTCGTCGTTCCGGTTGGGGTCAATAATCCAACCGGCGGACCGGTCGACAAGCAGTATGCTTTCGATTTTGTGTATGATACCGGGTCTTCCGCCAAGGGCGAGGAGAAACTCTCCGAAGGCGTGGTCTTCACCAAGTTGAATTCGCCGGCAACGACGTCGGTCGTCGCCAATTGCAAAGCTTTGGCGCTCAAATAAGGATAGGCCGCAAGGCGTCACAATGCCCAGCAAAAGTCGCTTAGCGGCTCGCCGGGCTGGCGCCGTTCAACGTCCTATACTGAACTTGGCCCACCGCTGGCGCGAAGGAGTTTGGTCTTCGCGCCAGCCGATAGTCTGCCCGCGTCATGCCGCGCCGCCGCGAAAAGGCGGCGACTATCGTTCCGCCCCGGAGAGACGGGCGCAGGTTGCCTCCGCCGCCGTCATTTTTTCTTGAGAGCGCCCAACCAGGCGTCTACGTCCTTTTTGACCTCGTCCTTGGCGTGGCCGTAGATCTCATGGATCTTGGCTTCCAGATGTTCGCGTTTGCCCTTCAGATCGGCGATCTCTTCCTCGGTCAGCTTGTTCCATTTCTCTTTGACCGTGGCGGAAAAATGCTTCCAATTGTCTTCGATATGATCCCAATCCATTGAATTATCCTCGTTGTTGGCGGGCGATAACGCGCGCCGCAGGTTCCGGAGCGCTTGGAGCAGCTTGGACTTGACCGAGAGCGCTTCCCGATCGGATGGAATCATCTGATCGAAAAGGTATCGCTCAAATTCAACGAGTTGGAGCATGTTCTGTTCGGAACATTCTCTAGACGCAAGGTTCCGATGGCGCGGCCCTTGCGGTTCAGATTATCCTTTGAAACAAGGCGATATAGGAATGCCCAAGCCGCGCGCGGACAAGGTCCGCTTGAGCGGATCGATACGGCAATGGCGGAACGCCGCATTGATCCGGGTCAAGCTCAACGCCTAAATGAGAGACGTGTCTTAGCCAGCGACGCCGAGCGATTCCGCCTTGGCCAGCAGGGCCTCGGCCATGCGAATGCTGGCGATGTCGATCAAACGGCCGTCGAGCGAGACGGCTCCTTTGCCGGCCTTCGCCGCATCCGCCATAGCCGCAACGATCCGGCGGGCCTTCGTAACCTCCGCCTCGGAGGGCGTGAACACGGCATTGGCGAGTTCGATCTGCGAGGGATGGATCGCCCATTTTCCCTCATAACCAAGCACTGCGGCGCGCTTCGCCGCGGCGGTGAAGCCATCGGCATCGGAGAAATCGCCGAACGGCCCGTCGATCGGGCGCAAGCCATAGGCGCGGCAGGCGACCAGCATGCGGGTCTGCGCCGCGTGCCACTGATCGGCCCAGTAATATTGACGCTCGCCCTTCGCATCCTTGTCGGTCAGCACGCCGTAATCGGCGTTGACGCCGCCGATCACGGTGGTGCGCGCCCGCGTCGAGGCGGCATAATCGGCGACGCCGAAGGACATAGCCTCGAGCCTTGGGCTCGATTGAGCGATGGCCTCGACATTGGCCATTCCGAGCGCGGTTTCGATCAGCACCTCGAAGCCGATCCGCTTGTCGCGCTTCTTCGCCGCCTCGATCTGGGTCACCAGCATGTCGAGCGCGTAAACGTCGGCTGGAACGCCGACTTTCGGAATGAGGATCATGTCGAGCCGGGGGCAGGCCTCGACGATATCGACGACGTCGCGGTACATGTAATGCGTGTCGAGACCATTGATGCGGATCATCATGGTCTTGGCGCCCCAGTTGATTTCGTTCAGCCCGGCGATGATGTTCTTGCGGGCTTGCTCCTTGTCATCGGGGGCGACCGCGTCCTCGACGTCGAGAAAGATAATGTCGGCGGCTGAACTCGCCGCTTTTTCGAAAAGGCCTGGATTCGACCCCGGAACGGCGAGTTCGGAGCGATGGAGGCGCGGCGTCGCCTGTTCGATGATGGTGAAGCTCATGGCCTTTGTTCCTCTCTCTCGGGTGCTTGTTGCAGATGGCCCGGCCGGTCTCAGCCGGTGGCGCCAAGGCCGCTGGCAATGCAGTTGATCGACAGCAGCAGGTTGGATTTATAGGCTTCCTTGGCCAGTTCATTCGTTGACGCGCGAAAGCCGCGCAGCAACTCGACCTGTTCGCGATTGACTTTGTTGATCGTCGGCAGCCGATGTTCGAGGCGGGACCGGTAGGCCGGGAACCTCTCCGCGATCTGGCCCTCCTGACTGATGTGGAGGATCATGTCGCGGGTCAGCGCCAGTTCGTTCTCGATCATGCCGAAGATGGCGCCGCGCGCTTCGGCGTCGGGGACGAGGCTCGCATAGTCGCGGGCGATCTCCAGATCGACCAGACACAATGTCTTTTCGACCTCGCCGATGATCAGTCGGAACAGGCGCGACTCCGCGAACATGCGGCGCAGCAGCGCCAGCCCGCGTTCCTTGCGCACGTCGAGGAAGCTCGCGATTCCGCTCCCGACCCCATACCATCCGGTGATGACATGCCGATTCTGCGACCAGGCGAAGACCCAAGGGATGGCTCTGAGATCGCTCAAGGTGCGCGCGCCAAAGCGGCGCGCCGGGCGCGAGCCGATATTGAGCAGCGAGATTTCGTCAAGCGGGCTCGCCGCCTGGAAATAGGCCAGAAGCCCCGGGTGGCTAATCAGGCCGACATAGGCAGCATGCGCCGTGCCCGACAGCGCCTCCATAGCCTCGTCGAACTCGGCCCGAGGCGTCAGCGCCTCCTCGCGCTCGGAGATCAGCGCATGTTCGAACACGCCGGCCGCCAGCACTTCCATCTGATAGGCCGCAGTGCCGCGATTGGCGTATTTGAACGATACGACCTCGCCTTGTTCGGTGACCCGGAACCCGCCGCGGATCGAGCCGGCCGGCTGCGCCGCGATCGCTTGCGCGGTGGGCGAGCCGCCCCGGCTGACGGAGCCGCCGCGGCCGTGGAAAAAGGCGATGGCGACGCCGTTTTCGTTGCCGATCTTGGTCAGCCGGGTTTGCGCCTTCGCCAATTCCCAATTCGAGGACAGGAATCCGCCGTCCTTGTTGGAGTCGGAATAGCCGATCATCACTTCCTGCACCCCGCCCTGGGCGCGGGCGCTGCGCCGCACCAGGGGAAGCGCCAGCAATTCCCGCATGATGGCCGGGGCGGCGCGCAAATCGGTGATGGTCTCGAAGAGCGGCGTGATCGGCAGGGTGCAGGCCTCGACCCCGGCGGCGTCGCGGAACAGCCCTGCCTCCTTGGCCAGAAGATAGGCGCCAAGAACATCGGCGGCCGAGCGGGTCATGCTCAAAATGAAGCTGCCGAAGGCTTCGCGGTCGAATTCCTCGCGCTGATCGCGCGCGAGCTTGAACATTCCAAAGGTCTCCAAAGCTTCCGGCGGCAACGCGGGATCGGCTCCAAGACCCTGACGCGGCCGGGCCAGTTCGGCCATGATCCAGGCCTTCCATGCCTCGCCTTCGGGATCGGGCGGCTCGCCTCCATTCTTGCCGGCGGTGGCGCGCCACAGCGCCTGCAATGTCTGGGTCAGCCGCGTCGTGTTCTCGCGCAGATCGAGCCGGACGGTGCGGAAGCGGAAGACCTCCGCCGCCCAACGGACGGGCCGCACGAGATCGCCGGCGAGGGCGGCGCTGCCGCTTTCGCCCAGCGCTTCCTCCATCACGGCAAGGTCGGCGATCAGTTCATCGGCATTGGCGTAGTAGGCGGCGCCGCCGGACCAATTATGGTCGGCGCGAAGAATGGTCGTCTTGAGCTTGCGCAGCATGCAGGACAGGAATTGCCGGTACGGTTCGCCGGGATTGCGTTGAGCGATCCCATCGCCCTCTCCGGTCTCGGCCAAAGCGCGGGCGAGCGTCGCCCGAAAGGCGTCCGGCGGAGGGAGGGCGCGTTCGGTGATCGACATTCTTTCGAGGAGCTGGCTGAGCCGCTCGTCATAGTAGCGCAAACTGGCCAGCGCGTTTTCGGTGAGGGCGCGGGCCGTGACTTCGTTGGTGACGAAGGGATTGCCGTCCCGATCGCCGCCGATCCAGGAGCCGAATTGGAAGAATGGCGTCAGCGGGAAACGTTCGCCGGGATAGAACCGCTGGAGCGCCCGATCGAGCTTTTTCAAGAGTTCGGGAACGCCGTCAAACAGCGTCTCGTGGAAGAAATGCAGGCCCCAGGCGACCTCCTGATCGACCGAGGGCTTCTCGAGACGCAGTTCGCCGGTCATCCAGAGCAGTTCGATTTCGTCGCGCAACTGGTCGATCAGGGCGGCGCGTTCGCGCGCCGTCCACCGCGGCTGCTCCAACTCGACCAGAAGCCGATAGATCCGGCGGTGCTTTTCGAGAACGGTGACGCGCTTGGCCTCTGTCGGATGGGCGGTGATGACAGGCCGGATGCGCATCGAGGCGAGCTTGTCGCGAAGCTCCGGCGCCTTTATGCCGAGCTCCGCGGCCCGGCTCGCCAGATTGGAGAATGTGCCTTGCACCGCCTCGGCGCCGAGCTCGCGCTCGACATGCCGCCGCTCGCGCATGGCCGAATGCTGTTCGACGATCGCCAGCAGCTGGAACCAGATTCCATGGACCTGGAACACCCGGGAGAGCAACTCCGGCGTTAAATCGGCGACTTTGGCGTCGCCGACCAGCACCGACTCGATCTCCGGATGCAGACGGTGGGCGATGTCGAGAAGAAGTTGAAAGAGGATGTCGGCGGCTTCATCGCCGCTCAATGCGGAGTCGGCGCCAGCTTCGGCGGCGATCCGTCCGGCAGGGGTGGTGAGATCGCGCTCTATCATGGGAGGCGCCCGCCGGGACGCGCCGCCAGGCTTCCCGTTCCATTCATCATGTCGGCGTTGATCATGTCGAAATCCATGGTTTGATCGCGGCCGCGGGGAGGGCATTCCGCCGCGATCCGATCCGCAAGGGAGCTCCCGCTCAAGACCATTTGCGTGAAGCCGCTCGCGACGATCGTTCGCGTGGCTTCGGCCTGCTGGCCTTTGTCGTGCGAAGAACCCTGGAGGGGCCGGGCGCCGTCCGATCGCGTTGAGCGAAAGGCGTCCGGGCATTGTGCATTTTCAGAGCGCCGAGCCTGTCTCGGCGGCTCTTGGAAATAGGTCTTTTAGAAAGCGGTCGCCCGCCGTTCAGTGTGGCCGCGCCGCGCCTAGGACCTTCGCCATCGTGGCGCCGAGTTCGCTTGGGCTTGGCGCCACCGTTAGTCCGTAGGATTTCATGATTTCGGATTTCTCGGCGGCGCTGTCGCCGGTCGCCGAGATGATCGCGCCGGCGTGGCCCATGCGCCGGCCCTTCGGCGCGGTGAGGCCGGCGACGTAGCCGACCACGGGTTTGGTCATGTTGTCCTTGATCCAGGCCGCGGCCTCGGCTTCCTGCGGGCCGCCGATCTCGCCGATCATCATGACCGCCTGCGTCTCCGGATCCTGCTCGAAGAGAATCAAATGATCGAGGAAGGAGCTGCCATTGATCGGATCGCCGCCGATGCCGACGCTGGTCGAAACGCCGATGCCAAGGTCCTTCATCTGCGCCGCCGCTTCATAGCCGAGCGTGCCCGAGCGGGAGACGATTCCGACGGCCCCCCGCATGTAGATGTTGCTGGGCATGATGCCGAGCATGGCCTTGCCGGGACTGATGATGCCGGCGCAGTTGGGCCCGACCATCAAGGTTCTGCGCCCGCGCTGATAGCGCAGCAGATAGCGCTTCACGCGCATCATGTCTTGCGCCGGAATCCCATCGGTGATCGAGCAGACGAGCTGGATCCCCGCATCGGCGGCCTCCATGATCGCGTCGGCGCAATAGGGCGGCGCGACGAAGGTGATGCTGGCGGTCGCGTCGGTTGCCCGCACCGCCTCCTTCACCGTGTTGAACACCGGCAGGCCGAGATGCGTGGAGCCGCCCTTGCCGGGCGTGACGCCGCCGACCACCTTGGTCCCGCACGCGATCATTTCCTTGGCGTGGAATGTGCCTTTGTCGCCGGTGAAGCCCTGCACCAGGATCCGGCTGTTTTCATCGATTAATATGCTCATATCGGCTACTCGCGGAGAGCATTTTCCGGCGAAGCTAGAGAGATTCGCGTCAAGAAAATGCGCCAAAACAAAACGGCGGGGCGGCGCCACTGATCGCGCGCAAGAGGGAGCCCCGGCCGTCGCGGGTTAGGTCATTCCAAATTCAGGTCGCCAATCAGGTCGCGGCTGCGCGACGCTTCGGCGCCGTGGCCACCGCCGCGACCGCCGCCGACGCGGCTTCGGCGAGCGTGTCGGCGGAGATGATCGGCAGGCCGCTTTTCGCGATGATCTCTCGGCCGGCTTCGAAATTGGTGCCGGCGAGGCGCACCACGAGCGGAACGTCGACGTCGATTTCGCGGCAGGCGCGGACGACGCCCTCGGCTACCCAATCGCATCGATTGATCCCGGCGAACACGTTGACCAGAATGGCCTTCACGTTGCGGTCGGACAAGACCAGGCGGAACGCCGCCGCGACCCGCTCCGGCGAAGCACCGCCGCCGACGTCGAGGAAGTTGGCGGGATTGCCGCCGGCATATTTGATCATGTCCATCGTGGCCATCGCGAGGCCGGCGCCATTGACGATGCAGCCGATGTCGCCATCGAGGCCGACATAATTGAGATTATGCTCGGCGGCCTGCACCTCGCGCGGGTCTTCCTGCGAGTGGTCGCGCATGTCGGCGATATTGCCGCGGCGAAACAGCGCGTTGTCGTCGAACGACATCTTGGCGTCGAGGGCCAGAACGCGATCGTCTGGCGTCAGCACCAGGGGATTGATCTCGACCATGGTCGCGTCGAGATCGCGGAAGGCGCGATAGCAGCCGAGCATGGTGGCGACGGCGCGGCTGACCTGCTTGAGATTGAGCCCGAGGCCGAATGCGATTTCGCGCGCCTCGAAAGCCTGCAGGCCGACCGCCGGTTCGACCACCACCTGGAGGATCTCCTCGGGATGATCCTTGGCGATTTCCTCGATTTCCATGCCGCCGAAGCGCGAGGCGATGATCCGCACGCGCTCCACTTTGCGGTCGAGCACGAAGCCCAAATAGATCTCGCGATCGAAAGGTTCGGCGACCTCGATATAGACCCGCTGGACGACTTTGCCCTCGGGGCCTGTCTGATTGGTGACGAGGGTCGCGCCCAAGAGCTCGGTCGCGGCCGCGCGCACTTCATTGTAGGTCTTGCACAGTTTGACGCCGCCGGCCTTGCCGCGGCCGCCGGAATGGATTTGCGCCTTGACCGCCCAATGCCAGCCGCCAAGCTCGGTGGCGCAATAGACGGCCTGTTCGGGACTATAGGCGACAGCGCCCTTGGGCGTCGCAACGCCGAAGTTGGCCAATATTTCCTTGGCCTGATATTCGTGAATGTCCAGCTTCGCCTCCTCCACATTGCGGGGCCCCTCCGCTTGGCGCGGGCTCGCCCGTTACACATCCCTTGATCGCGCGCTCGCGGAACTTTCGTGCTGCCCTTTCAGCTTGCTTGTCTTGACGCGGGCGCCGCCGGCCGAAACATCGCCGCCACGGCGCCACGCGAAAGCTTTTCCTTCAATCCTGACTGTGGCGACCGTTAACTTTCATCATTGTCTAGACCGGCGGCGGCGGCGGGGCAAGCAGCCTGTCGCGTTCCCGACCGCGCCGTCCGACAAATGGCGCTTCTTGGCCGACCGCAACTGCCAAAAGTCTTCGCAGCCGGGAAATTCCGCCGCCGGAGTCTTCGTGGCGGGCATTTTGTGGTTGGCGTTTTGGCGGCTGAAGTCCCGGCGCCCGTAAAAACGAGAACGTCCCGTAACATCACTTTGTAACGCATTTATTTGTCTCGGATGGGGCTTGGTCTCGCTAAGTTTTCAAAAGGCGGCGGGAGCCGGAGCAGAAACATTAAAGGGTCGGATCAGAAACGGTTGGATGAGAAAAGGGTTGAAAGACCGACATTTGCGGTTATAGAACGGCGTCATCAGGCGCAATAAGAAGACCCGGCTTGCGGGGCGGCTCCAGGGGGAAGCGCGACGCGGCGGCCATTTTGAAACCGGCGCGGTCGATTGCCGATCGATCAGCTTCCTAATTCTCTTCTTCCGATTTCTCTTGTCTCGAATTTCCTATCTCTGAAAGAAATCGCGCCCAAGAAATCGCCGATTTCAAGAACCCGGCAAACGACGTTAAGGCGGATTCAACTTGCCATGGCTTTCGATCCTCGCCAACTGCTTTTGAACATGTTTGACGCGGCGGTGGGCGCGGCCTCGCCCGAGCGGTGCGTTCCGCCGCATCTGCCGCCTCGGCCCGCTGGCCGAACCATTGTGGTCGGCGCCGGCAAGGCGGCGGGCGCCATGGCCAAGGCGGTCGAAGATCATTGGCCGGGGCCGATCGAAGGACTCGTCGTCACCCGCTATGGGCATGGCGCGCCCTGCCGGGCCATTGAGGTCGTCGAGGCGGGCCATCCGGTGCCGGACGCCGCTGGAAGGGAGGCGGCCGAGCGCATTCTTTCAATGGTTCAAGGTCTTACCGCCGACGATCTGGTGCTTTGCCTCATTTCGGGCGGCGGCTCCTCTTTGCTCGCTTTGCCGGCGCCCGGCGTGAGCTTGACCGATAAGCAGGCCATTAATAAAGCCCTGTTGAAGAGCGGCGCGACCATTTCCGAAATGAATTGCGTGCGCAAACATCTCTCGGCGATCAAGGGCGGCAGGCTTGCCGCAGCCGCGGCGCCGGCCCGGGTGGTCGCGCTGATGATCTCGGACGTGCCGGGCGACGATCCTTGCGTCATCGCCTCCGGGCCAACGGTCGCCGATCCGACGACCGCGGCGGAGGCGCTCGCCATCCTGCGCAAATATGCGATCGCCGCGCCGGATAACGTCCTCGCGCATCTTGGCTCGCCGCAAGCGGAGACGCTGAAGCCCGGCGATCCGCGGCTGGCTGGGGTCGCCAATGTCATGATCGCAACGCCGCAATCCTCCCTTGAAGCCGCTGCTGCGGTGGCGCGGAGCGCGGGCGCGACGCCCCTCATCCTCGCCAATGCGATCGAGGGCGAGGCCCGCGACGTTGCTTTGGTGCATGCGGCGATCGCGCGTCAATCCTATGATTTCGATCAGCCTTTGGCTCCTCCCTGCGTCCTGATCTCGGGCGGCGAGACCACCGTCACGGTGCGCGGGACGGGCCGCGGCGGCCGCAATGCGGAATTCCTTCTGGCGCTCGCCGTCGCCTTGGACGGCCATCCTGGCATCCATGCGCTCGCCGCTGACACCGATGGGATCGATGGCACGGAAGATAACGCAGGCGCCGTGCTGGCGCCTGACAGCATAGCGCGCGCCGCCGCGATCGGCGTTGGCGCCAAGGCGCGACTTGCGGACAATGATGGCTATGGATTCTTTTCGGCCATTGGCGATCTCGTCGTCACCGGACCGACGCGCACCAATGTGAATGATTTTCGCGCCATCCTCGTGCGTTGCTGACGGCGGACGGTCACTTGTGAGATGCGAATCTGTGCGATAGGACAACGCGCGCGCATTTTTTAGCGCGGCGAAAGGCTGTTTGGCGCTGACTTGTGGTTGGCGTTATTTTCGTGGATATTGCCGCCGGCAATAAAATGGAGGATTCACTATGGCGGGCCGCCACTTTCTTTTTGTCCCTGGACCGACCAATGTGCCAGACCGCGTTTTGCGGGCCATGCTCGTGGCGATGGAGGACCATCGGTCCTCGAAATTTCCCGAGCTGACATTGCCGTTATTCCAGGATCTGAAGAAGGTCTTCAAGAGCACCGACGGACAGGTGTTCATTTTTCCATCGTCCGGCACTGGCGCTTGGGAGGCTGGGTTCAGCAATACTTTGTCGCCCGGCGACAAAGTGCTCGCCTCGCGTTTCGGCCAGTTCAGCCATTTGTGGATCGACATGGCCCAGCGGCTCGGCCTCGATGTGCAGGTGCTCGAGGAGGAGTGGGGCACCGGCGTGAAGCCGGAGAAGATCGAGGAGATCCTGCGCGCGGACAAGGCGCATGCGATCAAGGGCGTCATGGCGGTTCACAATGAGACCGCGACCGGCGTCACAAGCGACATCGGCGCCGTGCGCAAGGCCATCGACGCCGCCAATCATCCGGCGCTTCTTTTCGTCGACGGCGTGAGCTCGATCGGCAGCCTCGATTTCCGCACCGACGAATGGCGCGTCGATCTCGCCATCGCCGGTTCGCAAAAGGGTCTTATGCTGCCGGCGGGCCTTGGCATCGTCTGCGCCAGCCCGCGCGCGCTCGAGGCCAGCAAGACCGCTGGACTGAAACGCGTCTTCTTCGATTTCAACGACATGATCAAGGCCAACGCGACGGGCTATTTCCCCTACACGCCGGCGCTGCCGATGCTGTACGGCCTGCGCGAGTCGCTCAAGATCCTGTTTGAGGAAAAGCTCGAACACGTGTTCGAACGTCATCATGTTCTGGCCGGCGGCGTCCGCGCTGCGGTCAAGGCCTGGGGTCTCAAGCCCTGCGCCACGGAGCCGAAATGGTATTCGGACACGGTCACCGCGATTGTGGTTCCGCCGGGAATCAACGGCGCCGACGTGATCGACGCTGCCTATCGCCGCTATAATCTGTCGCTCGGCGCCGGTCTGTCGCAGGTCGCCGGAAAAGTGTTCCGCATCGGCCATCTTGGCGATCTCAACGACCTCATGGTCCTTGGTGCCATTGGCGGCGCGGAAATGGCGATGGCCGATGTCGGCATCGACGTCAAACTCGGCAGCGGCGTCGGCGCGGCGCAGGCGCATTTCCGCGCGCATGTCATGGCCAAGGAAAAGAAGCCGACCGAACAGGAGCGCTTCGCCGAAGTCCATCCGGAAGGCGTTCTCAACGACTAAGCCGCTGAGACCCTAACGTCCCAAAGCGGGTTTCCGATCAAGGTTGATCGGGAGCCCGCTCAGGTTTCAAGAATGTCTCGCGTCGTCCGCGGCGGTCCGCGTCCGGTCGCGCTGCGCCGCTCAGGCTCGAAGCGCCCCAGCGCGGGCGGCGCGCCGCCGCGAGCATGGCCTAAACCCTTGGCAATTGTTGAAGAGCGACAACGCGCTTTAAGAGAGATCACGCCGTGCAACACTCGATCGTCTTTCTCGACCGTTCGACCCTCGAGGCCAATCTGCGGACGCCCAATTTCCCGCATAGCTACAAGGAATATCCGGTCACAACGGTCGACGAGATCGTCGACCGGCTCGGCGACGCCACGATCGCAATCATCAACAAGGTGCCGATGCGCGAGGCGACGCTCGCCAAGCTTCCCAATCTCAAATTGATCGCGGTGGCGGCGACCGGCACCGATGTGGTCGATAAGGGCTACGCCAAGGCGCATGGCATTATCGTCTCGAACATCCGCAACTATGCCTTCAATACAGTTCCGGAGCATGTCTTCGCGCTTGCGTTCGCGCTGCGCCGCAACATCCTCGCCTATCGAGACGATGTGCGCGCCGGGCGCTGGCAGGAATGCGACCAGTTTTGCTTCTTCGACCATCCGATCCACGACATGCGCGGTTCGACCATCGGCATCATCGGCTATGGCGCGATCGGCAAGGCGGTCGCGCGAATTGCGGAAGCCTTCGAGATGAAGGTGTTGCCCTATGACGCGTTCCCGCAACCGGGCCTCGTCGATTTGGAAACCTTGCTGCGCGAGAGCGACATCATCACGCTCCATGCGCCGCTGACGGCCGAGACAAAAAACATGATCGGCGAGCGTGAATTGAAGCTGATGAAGCCGGGCGCCATTCTGATCAATACCGGCCGTGGCGGCCTCGTCGACGAGGAGGCCTTGGCGCAAGCGCTGACGCAGGGCGTCATTGGCGGGGCCGGCTTCGACGTGCTGACCACGGAGCCGCCCAAGCAGGGCAATATCCTGCTCGATCTGAAGCTGCCGAATTTCATCATAACGCCGCATGTCGCCTGGGCGAGCCGCGAGGCGATGCAAATCCTCGCCGATCAGCTCATCGATAATGTCGAGGCCTTTGTCGCTGGAAAGCCGCAAAACGTGGTGGAAGCCTAGAGCATTTTCGAGCGAAGTGGATGCCGGTTCACGTTAAGAGAATGCGATAAAACTAAAGACCTAGAGCTGCTTTCTGATTCCGCCGAAACTGAAAGCGCTCTAGAGGCATGGTCCCAAGATGCTGGGGGCTTTTTGGATAAGACCATGCGGCGAGTCGGTAAGATTGAGAGCGTGATCGGCTCCGACAATATCTGGTCACGCTTTCGACCGTTGTAAGCGACGCGGATGCTGGCTGGCATTTCAGGCGCAGCATTGACTTAGAGCGCGTTCCGATTGGATGGAATCATCTAATCGATAAGAACTCGCTCCAGATCAATAAGTTGGAGCATGTTCTGATCGAAAAAGTCGATCAACTTTTTCGGAACATGCTCTAGATCGATTTGAACGTCAGTCGAACCATGCTGCCGGTGGCGCGCAACGCAGGGTCGACGAAGGGAAAAAGCTGAACCGATTCGACGCCCGGCGAAATCGGCGCAAGCGCAGCTTCGAGAGGAGGGACTCATGCCCGCGGACATTGAAATTGCCCAGCAAGCCAAGATGCAGCGCATCACCCAGGTGGCGCTCGAAAAGCTAGGCGTCGCGGATGAAAATCTCGAGCCCTACGGCCACTTCATGGCCAAGATATCGCTGGACTATATCAATAGTCTCGCGGACCGGCCCGACGGCAAGCTGATTCTGGTGACCGCGATCAGTCCAACCCCCGCGGGCGAAGGCAAGACCACCACCACGGTTGGCCTTGGCGATGCGCTGAACCGGATCGGCAAGAAGGCCTCGATCTGCCTGCGCGAGCCCTCGCTCGGCCCGGTCTTCGGCATGAAGGGCGGCGCGGCGGGCGGCGGCTATGCGCAAGTCGTTCCGATGGAGGAGATCAATCTTCATTTTACGGGCGACTTCGCCGCGATCGGACTGGCCCATAATCTGCTGGCCGCTATGATCGACAATCACATCCACCATGGCAATGAGTTGGGGTTCGACGTCCGGCGCATCGCCTGGAAGCGCGTCGTCGATATGAACGACCGGGCGCTGCGGCAGATCACCGTGGGCCTCGGCGGTCCGGCGAACGGGTTTCCGCGCGAGGACGGATTCGACATCGTCGTCGCCTCCGAAGTGATGGCGATATTCTGCCTGGCGACTTCCATCAAGGACCTGAAGGACCGTTTGGCCAAGATCGTGGTGGGATATACGCGGGAGCAGAAGCCGATCCTTGCCGGCGACCTGAACGCCCATGGCGCCATGGCCGTGCTCCTGAAAAACGCCTTGCAGCCCAATCTCGTGCAAACGCTCGAAAACAACCCCGCCTTCATCCATGGCGGGCCCTTCGCCAACATCGCTCATGGATGCAACTCGGTTCTCGCCACCAAGACGGCGCTGAAACTGTCGGATTATGTGGTGACGGAAGCCGGCTTCGGCGCGGATCTCGGGGCCGAAAAATTCGTTGACATAAAATGCCGCAAGTCCGGATTGCGTCCGCAGGCGGCGGTGATCGTGGCCACCATCCGCGCCCTCAAATATCATGGCGGCGTCGATCTCAAGGAACTCAACGCGGAAAACCTCGAGGCCTTGACGAAGGGCATCGCCAACCTGGAGCGTCACGTCAACAATATTCGCAACCACTACGGCCTTCCCTGCATCGTCGCGATCAACCATTTCACCTTCGATACGGAAGCCGAGATCGATCTTCTCAAGAAGAAAATGGCGCATCACGAAGCCCCGGTCGTGGTCTGCCGGCATTGGGCGCAAGGCGGCGCCGGCGCCGAGGATCTGGCCCGCCTGGTCGTCGATATCGTCGACAAGACGCCGGCTGACTTCCGTTTCGTCTATGAGGAATCGGCGACGCTTTGGGACAAGGTGGTTGCGGTGGCCACCAAACTATATGGCGCGAGCGGGGTGACGGCGGACTCGAAAATCCGCAATCAGATCCAGAAATTGCAGGAAGCGGGCTATGGCGGATACCCGATTTGCATCGCCAAGACCCAGTATTCCTTCTCCACGGATTCGAAGCTGCGCGGCGCGCCGACCAATCATGAGATCAATATCCGCGAAGTTAGGCTCGCGGCGGGCGCCGAGTTCATCGTCCTGGTGTGCGGCGACGTCATGACCATGCCGGGCCTGCCCAAGGCGCCGTCGGCGATCAAGATCGACCTCGATGACGCCGGCAAGGTCGTGGGGCTTTTCTAGAGCATTTTCGACCGGGTGGACGCCGATTCGCGTCAGGGAGAATGCGCCAAAATAAAGCGTCTGAGCGATGAATCGCTCAGACGCTACGACCGTGCCATGAGCTGGACGGCGAAGCTGTAAATCCGCATTCGCGCGGGTTCGGGCAGGGCGGCCAGCGTTTCGAGATAGATCGCGCCGGCGCGGCACATCCGGACATCGTCGAGCGAGGGATCGGTGGTTTTCGCGTCGAGAAGCGCCTCGATCTCGGCTTTGCCCAGGCCCTTGGCGCGAAGCTGGTCTTCCAGCATCTGGAAATCCTTCTGGGTCGGCGCCTCTCTCACGATCCGCTTGTTTTGTCCGTCATTGATGGCGTCGATCCCGGCTTTCGCCACGGCGGCGAAGAGCGTGCGATTTTCGGCGGAAAATTTCAGAAAATCGCCGCTGCCGCCACCGAAAAGGAAATCGACGCAGAGGCGTTGATCCCTTTCGGCGAGCACGCGCAGCATCGCCAGCTGCATCTCGAAGACATGATCCAGCGCGGGCCGCTCGGCTTTGGCGGCGAGAATCCCGTGCGAGGATCGCAAGGCGCGCGCGGCTTCGATCATGAGGAGATCGGGGCTTCCCGTCTCGCCCGTGACAGCCGAGCGCCGCGACGCCTTGGCGAGGAAAGCCTCATATTCCGCCGGGAAATCGGCCTTCAGGCGGTTGAAAAAGTCAGAATATTCCGGCGTCGCCGCAAGCTTGGCTTCGATGCGGGGCCGCGCCGCGGCGATCGCCTCCGGCGAGGCGTGCTTCCTTGCGAGATGCGCGGAAGGAGTTGTTTCAGGCTGGCTGGCTTTCCGCAGAAAAGTCAAACCCAGAACGATCGCGACAATCGCGGCGAGGCCGAGCAGCGCGATCCTCAAGATGTGCATGCAAGCGGATCTCCGCGACAGGGATCTGGACTTTGCCCACAACCGCGAGGTCCGGCAAGCCTTCTAGAACGCTTTCAGTTTCGGCGGACTCAGAAAGCAGCTCTAGGTCTTTAACCGGCTCATCGCCTCCGACGCTTCATTGGCGGCCGGGTTTAGGCGGTGGAGCGCAACCGCTGGAACCCCTGGTCGAGATCGTCCTTCAGGTCCTCGATGTCCTCGAGGCCGACGGAAAACCGCAAGGCGGGCCCTGGCGGGCTCCAGACCGTCGCGCTGCGATAGGAGCGGCAATCGAAGGGAATGACGAGGCTCTCGAAGCCGCCCCAGGAATAGCCCATTCCAAATAGTTTCAGTCCATCGAGCATCGCCGCGAGCGCGGCGTCGGAGCAGGGCGCGAGGAGCGCTGAAAAAAGCCCCGACGAGCCCAGAAAGTCGCGTTTCCATAGAGCGTGGCCCGGACAGGAAGGGAGCGCTGGATGCAGGACCTGGACGATCTCCGGGCGCCCAGCCAGCCATCGCGCCAGATCGAGCCCTTGCCGCTCCGCCTCCCGCAGCCTGAGGTCGAGCGTGCGCAGGCCGCGCAGCGCCAGAAAGACATCCTCCGGACCCGGGCACATTGCAAAGGCGTCATAGGTCGCGCGAAGCCGCGGGAACCATCGCGCATTGGCCGAGACGAGTCCGAGCAGCAGGTCGGAATGGCCGGAGAGATATTTCGTTCCGGCTTCGATCGCCATGTCCATGCCGCGCGCATGGGGCGGGAAAAACAGCGGCGTCGCCCAGGTATTGTCGAGAATCGCGCAGATGCCCCTGGCCTGCGCCGCCGCCGCGATCGCCGGAACATCCTGAAGCTCGAAGCTTTGCGAACCCGGGGTTTCAAGGAAGATCACGCTGGTGTTCGGCCGGATCAGCGCTTCGATGGAGGCGCCGATCAAGGGATCGTAATAGGTCGTCTCGACCCCCATGCGCGCCAGAACCGTTCCGCAGAACAGGCGGGTGGGACCATAGACGGAGTCGGTCACGAGGATATGATCGCCTGCCTTGACCGCCGCGAAGAGGGCGAGCGTGACGGCGGCGAGGCCGGAAGGGGCGAGAACGGTTCCCGCCGCCCCCGAGAGTTCTGTCCAGGC
The DNA here is from genome assembly GCF_000746085.1 of Methylocapsa aurea. Classification (GTDB taxonomy): domain Bacteria; phylum Pseudomonadota; class Alphaproteobacteria; order Rhizobiales; family Beijerinckiaceae; genus Methylocapsa; species Methylocapsa aurea. The sequence continues at coordinate 66,009 of NZ_JQKO01000011.1, forward strand.
GCCCTCGAGCGCTTCCGTCGTCGGCGTCCCTTTCGTGCCATAAGTGAAACGCGCCTTATGGGCGCGAATATCCTCGAATGTCGGATAAAGCACGGTCGAGCCGCGATAGATCGGCGTATTGACGAAACCATGCTGGTCGGACGGGCGGCGGCCGGCGTGAACCAGCTTGGTCCGGTTCTTCAATCGGGTGCGGTCTTCGGGAGTCGTCTCGGTCATTGGCGCGTCCAGTCTGCCTTGCGTGCGCCGCAAACTGGGGGCTTGATCCTTGTTCCGTCAAGCTGCCAAGCAAAATGTAAGGGCGGCGGCCGCAAAAAGGCGCGCCTCTTGACCCAATTTGGCAAAGGCCTCAACGTGCCGGCCGCGCTTGCGCCCGACAACCGCAACGTCGCTCCCCGCGTCCTCGCGCGCATCATTTCGGATTCGTTTGAATGTTCAAGTTGAATGCCTTGGCGCTTGCCGCCATCTTTAGTCTTGTCGCGGCCATTGCGCAGGCGGGCACGCTCGATCAGGTGAAGAAGCGCGGGTTCCTGGCGTGCGGATCGAATACCGGCCTGGCTGGCTTCGGCCTGCCGGACGACAAGGGCAATTGGACCGGCCTCGACATCGATTTTTGCCGCGCCATCGCCGCCGCGATCTTCAATGACCCCGCCAAGGCGAAATTCATCCCCTTGAGCGCCAAGGATCGCTTCACCGCCTTGCAATCGGGCGAGGTCGATGTCTTGGCCCGCAACACCAGCTGGACCATGTCGCGCGAGACAGGCCAGGGCTTCCTATTCGCCGGCGTCACTTACTACGACGGCCAGGGCTTCATGGTGCGCAAGAAGCTGAACCTGTCCTCGGCGTTGGAATTGTCCGGCGCTTCGGTCTGCGTTCAGCAAGGCACGACGACGGAATTGAACCTCGCCGATTTCTTTCGCGGCAATGGCATGAACTACGAGCCGGTCAATTTCGCCACCGCGGACGAAGCGCTGAAAGCCTATGACGCCGGCCGCTGCGATGCCTATACAACTGATTCCTCAGGACTTTATTCCCAGCGTCCAAAGCTCGCCAATCCGGATGAGCATGTCGTGCTGCCCGAGATCATCTCCAAGGAGCCGCTGGGACCCCTCGTTCGGCAGGGCGACGATCAATGGTTCAACCTCGTGAAATGGGTGAATTTCGCCATGCTCAACGCGGAAGAACTTGGCGTGACGTCGAAGAATGTCGATGAGAAAGCGAAGTCCCTCCATCCCGAGATCAAGCGGTTGCTGGGCTTTGAAGGAAATTTCGGCGATCCGCTGGGGCTCACCGAGGATTGGGCCTATCGCATCGTCAAGCTGGTCGGCAATTATGGCGAGGTTTTCAACCGCAATCTCGGCGAGGGGTCGAGTTTGAAGATCAAGCGCGGCGTCAATGCGCTCTGGTCGAAAGGCGGCCTGCATTATGCTCCGCCGATTCGCTAAGCATATTTTTCGAAAAGCGGCCGCCGGCTTTCGGAAGAAAATGATGCGGCTTCAGGATGTCCATGCAGGTCTGCGTCGGCGCGCCAACGCTGATCTGTCGAGCACTCGCGCCATATGATATCCGGGGCGAGGCCTTCGACGCCGGGCGGGAGCGGGCCGGAAATGGCGCCGCGGTCCGAAAATGGCCCGCTTGCGTTCTGGTATGACCCCGCCATTCGCGGCAGGATCTATCAGACCCTGTTTGTTCTCGCGCTCGGAATTGTGCTGTTCGAGGCCATCGTCGATGTCCGCGCCAACATGCAGGCGCGCGGCATACCGACCGATTTCGATTTTCTGGACGACGTCGCCGGGTTCGACATCAACCTGACCCTGATCCCTTATTCCGCGACGTCCACCTATGGCCGCGCCTTCTTTGTCGGGCTCTTGAACACGGGTCTAGCCGCCGCGCTCGGGCTTATTCTGGCGACGGTCGTCGGCTTCGCGATCGGGATCGCCCGGCTTTCGAAAAACTGGATCGTCGCCAAATTCGCCATGGTCTATGTCGAAGCCTTGCGCAATGTGCCGCTGCTTCTGCAACTCCTGTTCTGGTATAACGCCGTCCTGAAGCCCTTGCCGGCGCCGCGCCAATCCTATGTCCTGCCCTTCGGCATGTATCTCAACAACCGTGGGCTTTTCGCGCCCGAACTGGTGTTTGGGCCTGGCGCGCAATGGATTGGCGCGGCCGTGATTGTGGCGGCGCTCGTCGCGGTCTTGGCGCGGCTGACCGGCATTGGCGCGCGGCTTGGCCGATTTTGGCCGACTTTGCTCATAGGTCTCCCGGTCGCGGCCTATTTTCTTGCCGGGCAGCCGGTCAGTTTCATCGTTCCAGAGTTGAAGGGGTTCAATTTCAGCGGCGGAGTCCGGCTCCTTCCCGAGTTCGTCGCGCTGGTCCTCGGGCTAGGCCTCTATACCGCCGCCTTCATCGCCGAGATCGTGCGCGCCGGCGTCGAGGCGGTGCCGCGCGGACAGAGCGAGGCGGCGGCGGCGCTCGGGCTGTCGCGCCGGCAGACCAATCGGTTCGTCGTCGTCCCGCAGGCCATGCGGATCATTACGCCTTTGCTCACGAGCCAATATCTGAATCTCATCAAGAACTCATCGCTCGCCGTATTCATCGGCTATCCGGATCTCGTGCAGGTTTTTGCCGGCACGGTGCTCAATCAGACCGGCGCCGCCGTGCAGGTGATCTTCATCACCATGGCGGTCTATCTGGCGATCTCGCTTTTCGCGTCGCTGGCGATGAATCTCTACAATCGGCGCTTCGCCCTCGTGGAGCGTTAGCCGTGCCGGGCGAGCCCCTCTCCGCGACGCCGGCAAGGGCCGCGGCCTTCGTTCGGCAAGACCCCGCCCCGGCCTGCCCGCCGCCGCCTTCCGGCCAAGGCGTTTTCGCCGCCATCGGGGACAATCTGTTCGGCGGCTGGCGCTCCAGCATGATGACCATCGCTGCGCTGGCGCTGCTTGGCCTCGCCCTGCCGCCGCTGCTGCGATTCCTGATTTTCGATGCGGTCTGGTCGGCGCCCGATGGCGAACTCTGCCGGGCGCCGGGGGCGGGCGCCTGCTGGGCCTTCATCGCGCGAAAATTGCCTTATTTCGCCTATGGCTCCTATCCCATCGGCCAACGCTGGCGGGTCGATCTGACGCTTGCCTTTGGCGCCGCGCTGATCGTCTGGCTGCTCTGGCTCGATGCGCCCGGCCGGCGGCTAGCCGCGTTTCTGTTTTTCTTCGCCTATCCAATTCTTTCCTTCCTCCTGCTGCATGGCGCGCCAAGCTTCGGCCTGCCCACCATCGACAGCGACCTCTGGGGCGGCATTTTCGTCAGCCTTCTCGTCGCGACCGTCGGCATCGTCGCCTCGCTGCCCTTGGGCATCCTCCTCGCGCTTGGGCGGCGCTCGTCTTTGCCTGTGCTCAGTCTCGCCTGCGCCGGATTCATCGAATGCGTGCGCGGCGTGCCGATGATCACGGTTCTGTTCATGGCCAATACGATGCTGCCGCTGTTCGTGCCGGAAAGTCTGGCGCCTGATCGCCTGATCCGGCCCTTGATCGGCGTCGCCCTGTTCGCCTCGGCCTATATGGCGGAGGTGGTTCGCGGCGGCTTGCAGGCGATCCCCAAAGGGCAGTTCGAGGGCGCGCAGGCGCTCGGCTTGCGCGCCCTGCCGACGCTGCGGTTTATCATCCTGCCACAGGCGCTGCGCCATGTGATCCCGGGCATTGTCAATACCTTCATCGGGCTTTTCAAGGATACGACCTTGGTCGCGATCGTCGGCATTTTTGATTTTCTGCGCACGGTCGATTCGGCGCGCCTCGATCCGGTCTGGGCTGGTCCGACGATCTCGGCGACGGGCTATGTCTTCGCTGCTCTGTTTTACTTTGTTTTCTGCTTCAGCATGTCGCGCTATTCGCTGTTTGTCGAGCGCCGATTGTCGCGCGGGCGCGACCGCTGATGGACCCCGCAATGCCGCAAGATAACCAAAAGCCAGCGATCGAGATCATCGCGGTCAATAAATGGTTCGGCGCTTTCCATGTTCTGCGCGACATAAACCTGTCCGTGGCGCCGGGCGAAAGGATCGTCATTTGCGGCCCATCCGGCTCCGGCAAATCGACCCTGATCCGCTGCATCAACCGGTTGGAGGCGCATCAGAGCGGCAAGATCATAGTCGAGGGAACCGAACTGACCGGCGATCTGCGCAAGATCGACGAAGTCCGCCGCGAGGTCGGCATGGTGTTCCAGCATTTCAATCTGTTTCCGCACCTGACCATTTTGGAGAATTGCACCCTGGCCCCAATCGAGGTGCGCAAGATGGCGCGCGCGGAGGCCGAAGCGATCGCCTTGCATTACCTCGGCAAGGTTCACATTCCCGAACAGGCGCATAAATATCCCGGCCAATTGTCGGGCGGCCAGCAGCAGCGCGTCGCGATCGCGCGGGCGCTTTGCATGAACCCAAAGATCATGCTGTTCGATGAGCCGACGTCATCGCTCGACCCGGAAATGGTCAAGGAAGTGCTCGAGACCATGGCCGAACTCGCCAGGGAGGGCATGACCATGCTTTGCGTCACCCATGAAATGGGCTTCGCCCGGCAGGTCGCCGACCGGGTGATCTTCATGGATGCCGGCGCTATCGTCGAGATCAACGGTCCCGAGGCCTTTTTCAGCGATCCGCAGCACGAGCGGACCAAGGCCTTCCTCGGCCAGATTTTGAAATAGTCGGCTTGTAAGCGTGGGCTCAAGCCCAAACCTTAAACCGGACGTGAACGAACCGCTCATGTGAGCTTCAGCGCCGATTCGCGAAGCTCTCCTTCATAGGCTCATGACCGGCCAAGACTTTGGCCGGAATGGTGGAGGAGAACATGCGGATATTTCCAACTTTGATATTGGCCGCCGGGATCGGCCTTGGCGGGTTTGGCCTTGCTGCGCCGGCCGCCTCTGCGATGCCTATGAATGGGCTCGCTCCGGCCGTCGCGATGTCCGAGGACATCGCGCAAAGCGTTGAAAATGTGCGTTGGATCTGCGGCCCTTATGGCGGCTGCCGCTGGGTTCCTGGCTGGCGCTACTGGGGGCCGCGGCCGTGGCGTCCCTATGGTTGCTATGGCGGCTGGCGCCGCCATGGATATGGATGGGGCGGCTACTATCATCGGCATTATTGGTGAAGAAAGCTGCGCGCAAGCCCGAACGTGTAGATTGATCGAGCCAGGTTTCTCCCGCTGGCCTATCTGAAAGGCGAACCCCGATGCCGGTCGTGCGTCGGGGTTCGTTTTTGTCCGCCAGCGGCGATTGGACCGCGTCTGGGTTGGATCGCGCCTTGCGCAAGGCTGTCCAGGGAAACCCTTTAGTTAGCGTCGAACGAGGCGCTTGGCAGTGCGCATCGCGTCGATCACCGCCGCCTTCGACTTATCGACGAGGATCGAGCGGCCCGGCGGACGCGGCGAAAGGCCGAGCCGCCTCAGATAATGGTTGGCCCGGTGGACATCCGCCTGCATCCAGTTGGGGAACTCCATGTTGAGACTGAGCGACACGGAGATGTTGTCGTGGTTCTTCACCCAGTGCCCGGCATGGGTGGGAATATGGACGGCATCCCCTGGCCCAAGCGAGAACTTGGTCGCCCGCTCCTCGGCATGCGGCTTGTACGTCCCGGCGGTGATGGATACGCCGTAATAGCGCTCGATCTCCTCTTCCGTGGTGATGCTGCGGTCGGACGGATCGCACACCCAGAGATCCTTCGACCCCTGCAACTGGACGAGGAAGTTCACTTCCGCGTCGAAATGGAAGGGAGTGATCCGGTTTGGCGAGGTGATGAACACCAGCATTTCGGGATTGCGGAGAAGCTTCGCGCCTTCCGGACCGGCGATCCCGCGCACGAAATCGGCATAGTCATCGAGCACCGCCTTATACCTCGGGTCGACCTCGACATGCTTCATGACGATCCACGCGCCCGCCGTTTCGATGCGGTCGATGATCTTCGGGATGGGCATAGTCGGCTCGGGGGTCGTGCCCCATTTGTCGGTGATCGTCAGGTCGCCCACATCCGCGTAGAGATCGCCGCGGCGTTTGGCTGCTTCCTCGGCCACGGGAATCAGGGCGTCGATCGTAAACAATGGATGGCCGGCAAGGGGGTGACGCGCGGCGAATGGTTTCTTGTGGAGCGCCAGGCGGCATGCCTCGATCGGATCAACCGTGGTCCACTTTCCAGACGCCAGGTCGGGCGAGGGGGTGATCTGCGTTTGCATCGGTCGCTCTCAACACTGGAAATGCTTAGGGGGCTGCGAAAACTCTATCTCAAATCGCTCGATCGCGAAATAGAGCGGACGCGCGCGCCTGTCTTTTGAGCTTGCGAAGCAAATCTGGCGGCGCTCGGCAAGGCCGGCTTCGATCTGTGGAAAACGCCACATAAAGCGCGCAGCGAAAGAAGTTTCGGTCCGCCAGCGCTTTGCATCAATAATCGTCGAATGTATAGTATGGCGACTGAAAAGTATAAAAAAGATCCGCCAGGAAGAATGACATTTTTTGGAGTTGGCCTGCGCCCTTGATCATGTCGGTCAGATCAAGTCATTTTGAAATTAAGTTGGATCATCCCGAAAGGACCTCGACGTGACCGCTCCGATTCCGCCCCGTTTGGACCCGGAAGGCCAGCGGCGAGCCCGCGTCCCAGCCGATGTCGGCTTCGTCCATCTCCACGTTCACAGCTCCTATTCGTTGCGCGAAGGAGCGATGTCGATTTCCAATCTGGCCAAGTTCGCGCTCGCCGACCGGATGCCGGCTCTGGCGATCACCGACAGCAATAATTTGTTCGGCGCCTTGGAGTTCTCCGAAAAGCTCGCCAAGGAAGGCGTGCAGCCGATCGCCGGCTTGCAGATCGCCCTAGACTTTGGCGATGGCGCTGCGATGGCGCCGCGCGGCGAGGAGAGCGGAGCCGGACGCGCGCCGATTGTGCTGCTGGCGCAAGACCGCGTCGGATATCTCAATCTGATGCATCTCGCCTCGCTCGCGTGGCTGGGTCCAGACCCGGGCGAGCCGCCCCATGTCCGCCTCGCCCGGCTGCAGGGGCGAACCGAGGGCTTGATCGCGCTCTCGGGAGGTCCTGGCGGTCCGCTCGATCGCGCCTTTTCGGCGGCGCGGCCGGAACGCGCCTTTGCCCGGAGCGCGGCGCTCGAAGGGCTTTTCCCAAACCGGTTCTATATCGAACTCCAGCGCCATGGCCTTGCCGGCGAGCGCGAGGTCGAGCCGCGCCTCCTCGACCTCGCCTATCGATCTTCTCTTCCCTTGGTCGCAACCAACGAGACGTTTTTCGCCGCGGCTTCGGATTATGAGGCGCATGACGCTTTGATCTGCATCGCAGAGGGAACCGTGATCGGCGATGGCGCCCGGCGCCAGCTTTCGCCCGAGCATCGCTTCAAGACGCGGGCGGAAATGGTCGCCGCTTTCGCCGATCTGCCCGAGGCGACGGCCAACACCGTCGAGATCGCGCTGCGCTGCGCCTATCGGCCGTTGACCCGCAAACCAATGCTGCCGCGTTTTGGGTCAAGCGGCGCCATAGAGGACGAGGCTGCCGCTCTGCGCGGCGAGGCGGAGGCGGGGCTCGAGGCGCGGCTTGCCGCTCATGGCGCGGCTTCGGGCTTTTCGCCGGACGACTATCGCGCAAGGCTCGCCTTCGAACTCGACGTCATCGTCAAGATGAAATTTCCCGGCTATTTCCTGATCGTCGCGGATTTCATTAAATACGCGAAGTCGCAAGACATCCCGGTCGGGCCGGGGCGCGGCTCGGGGGCGGGATCGCTGGTCGCCTATGCGCTGACGATCACCGATCTCGATCCGATCCGATTCGGCCTTTTGTTCGAGCGCTTCCTCAATCCCGAACGCGTATCGATGCCCGATTTCGACATCGATTTTTGCCAGGACCGGCGCGACGAGGTCATCGCCTATGTCCGCCGCCGCTATGGCGACGACAAAGTGGCGCAGATCATCACCTTCGGCTCGTTTCTGGCGCGCGGGGTGATGCGCAACGTTGGCCGCGTCCTCGAAATGCCGCTGGGGCAGGTCGATCGGCTGGCCAAGCTAGTGCCGCAAAATCCGGCGGCGCCGGTCAATCTCAAACAGGCGATCGAGACCGAGCCGCGGCTGAAGGAAGCCGCCGCCAGCGAGCCGCGCGTCGCCAAGATGCTGCAGATCGCGCAGACGCTCGAAGGGCTCTACTCCAACGCCTCCACCCACGCCGCCGGCGTCGTCATCAGCGATCGGCCGCTGGAGGAATTGGTGCCGCTCTATCGCGACCCGAAATCCGACATGCCGGCGACCCAGTTCAATATGAAATGGGTCGAGCCGGCGGGTCTCGTCAAATTCGATTTTCTCGGCCTCAAGACGCTGACGACGCTGTCCAACTGCGTCAAGCTTCTGGCGCGGCGCGGGGTTGCCGTCGATCTCGCCAAGATTCCGCTGGACGACAAGAAGACCTATGAAATGCTTGGGCGGGGCGAGACGGTCGGCGTGTTCCAGCTTGAAAGCGCCGGCATGCGCAAGGCGCTGGTTGAAATGCGGGCCGACCGTTTCGAGGACATCATCGCCCTCGTCGCGCTCTACCGGCCAGGCCCGATGGCGAATATTCCGACCTATTGCGCGGTCAAGCTCGGCGAGGAGGAGGCCGACTACATCCATCCCATGATCGAGCCGATCCTGAAGGAGACTTTTGGCGTCATCATCTATCAGGAGCAGGTGATGCAGATTGCGCAGGTGCTCTCAGGCTTCTCGCTCGGAGAAGCGGACCTGTTGCGCCGCGCCATGGGCAAGAAGATAAAGGCCGAGATGGACGCGCAGCGCGATCGCTTCGTCAACGGCGCCATCGACAATGGGCTGACCAAAGCCAAGGCGGACGAGATCTTCGACCTGCTCGCCAAATTCGCCGATTACGGCTTCAACAAGAGCCATGCCGCAGCCTATGCGCTGATCGCCTATCAGACCGCCTGGTTCAAGGCGAATTACCCGGTCGAATTTCTCGCCGCTTCGATGACGCTCGATAAATCGAACACCGACAAGCTCGCCGAATTCTGCAACGAGGCGCGGCGACTGGGGATCAAGGTTCTGCCGCCTTCGGTGCAAGCCTCGGGAGCGGATTTCGACGTCCATGCGGATGAGGCGGGCGACCTTTCCATCCGCTATGCCTTCTCCGCGATCAAGGGCGTCGGCGAGGGCCATGCGGCGGCGTTCGGCGCGGCGAGAGGAGGAAGGGCGTTTCGCGATCTTGGCGATCTCGCCGGCAGGATCAATCCTCGCGAAGTGAATAAGCGGATGCTCGAAAGTCTGGCTTCAGCAGGGGCGTTCGATGAACTCGAACCGGACCGCGCCCGCGTCTTCGCCGCGATCGAAGCGATTTTGGCCTTCGCGCATCGGCGCGACGAGGAGCGCCGCGCCGGCCAGACCGCGCTGTTTTGCGCCGGGGCGGAAGATCAATTGCCGCTTCCAAAAACCAGCCCCTGGCCGCTGGCGGAGCGGCTGCAGCGCGAGTTCGACGCCGTCGGATTCTTTCTCTCCGGCCATCCGCTCGACGCTTATGGCGCCATTCTCGCCCGGCTTCGGGTGCAGCGCTGGGCGGATTTCGCCAGAGCGGTCAAGCAAGGCGCCAGCGCCGGGCGCCTCGCCGCGACGGTGCTCGACCGGCACGAGCGGCGCACCAAGTCGGGCACGAAAATGGGGATCGTCACCCTCTCCGATCAGTCCGGCCAATATGAAGCGATTCTGTTCCAGGAGGGTCTCAACCAATATCGCGATGTGCTGGAAAAGGGCGCCTGCCTGCTGCTTGGCCTGCAAGCCAATGTCGAAGGCGAGGACGTCCGCGCCCGGATCGCCTCGGCGGAGCCCTTGGACCTTGCTGCGAGCCGCGTGCAAAAAGGGTTGCGGCTTTTTCTGCGCGATGAAAACCCGCTCGGCCAGATCGCGCAGCGTTTGAGCGCGCGGGGCGATGGCGAAGTCGCGCTGATTCTTTTGACCGCGAATGGCGAAGTCGAAATGAAGCTTCCCGGCAAATATCTGGTGTCGCCGCAGGTTGCCGGCGCGCTCAAGGCCATTCCGGGGATTGTCGCGGTGGAGCATGTGTAAGCTTTAGGTCACGATGCTTTTGGATGGAAACATCTAAAAGCATGAAACGTGATCTCTTGTTGAGAAGAGAGCGGGATTTGACGCGAAAAACCGGATTCCACTTTCGCATCCCGCTTTAGCGATAGCGGAGGAGGTTTGCATGATCAAGCTTTACTGGGCGCCGCGAACGCGGTCCTTGCGCGCGCTCTGGGTCCTCGAAGAGGCGGGCGCGCCTTACGAGCGGGTTCGTCTCGATCTTTCCGCGGGCGAACAAAAGAGCGCGGAATTTCGCGCCATCAACCCGATGGCAAAAGTTCCGGCGCTGACCGACGGGCCGCTAAATGTCGCGGAATCTGGCGCCATCTGCGCCTATGTCGCGGAGGCCTATCCCGACGCGGAGCTCGCCCCGCCGATTGGGGATCCGGCCCGCGGGCGCTATCTGCAATGGCTGTTCTTTTCGCCGGGCTGCATCGAGCCCGCCTTGCTTGCCAAGTCCGCCAATATCTCGGTCCGACCCGAGAGCGCGGGATTTGGCGATTTTGACCGGGTCTTCGACGTGCTGGAAAATGCGCTCGCCACAGGCCCTTGGCTGCTCGGCGAGCGATTTTCCGCGGCCGACGTCATGATCGGCCTCGATCTCCATTTCGGGATCGATATTTTCAAGCTTGTCCCCTCGCGCCCGGCCCTGCGCGCCTATGTCGACCGCTGCCTCGCCCGCCCGGCGCTTCAGCGGGCCAAGGCGATCGAGGCGGCGGGGGTTTAAGCAGGTCAAGCGGCCTCAGGATGCGTGCTTGCCCGCCGGTTTCAATCTTTCGATTCCCAGCTTCTTCATGACATAGCGCTCATAGCCCGGTTCGCTCGACCCGGTGCGGATCTTGCGCAGGAAGTATTTTTCGAAAGCGACCTTCGCCAGATGCACCCAATAGCCCTGGCTCGACCAGTTGACGTTTCGCGGCGGAATCTGCGGCAGGGCCACGAAGGCGACGCCGCTGTCGCCGAAATCGGCGAGGCAGACCGCATTCCAGGTGGCCTCATGGGTCGGCTCCCGATTGGCGATGAGATCGGCGATGTTATGGGCAGTCGCGGTCACCATCGACTCGATCAGGTAGCCGGTTTTTGGAGTTCCCGTCGGCACCGGAGTCTGCTCGACCGGCGGAATGGCGGTGCAGACGCCGACGGCGAAGATGTTGCGGTATTTGGGGTTGCGTTGATGTTTGTCGATGAGGATGAATCCGCGCGGGTTGGTCAGTCCCTCGATCCATTTTCCATCATCGGTCCGGAAGCAGTCGACGCCTCGGAATGCCGGCAGAAACATCGAGAATTTCGACGCGAGCTTATGTGCGCGCTTGACGCTGCCGTCCTCGTTGACCTCGGTCGCCTCGACGCCATCGGCGGTGATCCGGTCGATTTTGCAATTGGTGATCCATTTGACGTCATGGTCGCGCAGGATCGATTCCAGCATTCCTTTGGTGTCGCCGACGCCGCCCAATCCGAGATGCCCGATGTAGGGCTCGGAGGTCACAAAGGTCATCGGGACCTTGTCCCGGATCTTGCGCTTGCGAAGGTCGGTGACAGCGCAGAGCGCATATTCATACGCGGGCCCAAAACAGGAGGCGCCCTGAACCGCGCCGACCACCATCGGGCCGGGGTCGGCGCAAAAGGCCTCCCATTGCTTTGAGGCCTGGTCGGCATGATCGACGGCGCAGATCGATTTCGTGTGGCCTTGCGGGCCAAGGCCTTCCACCTCGTCGAAGGCGAGCTTCGGCCCAGTCGCGATGACAAGATAATCGTAATCGAGAGTCGTCCCATCGCCGAGATAAATCTTGTTTTCATCGGGAGAGAGCCGCGTTGCGCCGGCGGAGGAAAAGGCGACGCCTTTCTTGGCGAAGACTTCAGGCAATGCGATCTTGATGTCTTCCGGGCGCCGCCAGCCGACCGCAACCCAGGGGTTCGAGGGGACGAATTGGAAATAATCCGTATCGGACACGACGGTGACGTCGGCCGAGCGTCCGAGCATGTCGCGCAATTCGAACGCCATCGGAATCCCGCCAATTCCGGCGCCGATGACAACTACCTTGGGCATAGCGCTTCCTCTCCGGTTTGTTGTGGTTTTGCTTTGGTTGCCCGCCAGCGCCTTTGTGGGCGCTGCTTTGCGCATCGGCGTTATAGAAATGCGCATCCCGGCCTGAAGCCGAGATGCTTCAGGAGGATCGCCACCGGGCAGAAGCCGGTGAAGGCCGCCTGTAGGAGATTGAGGCCGACGAAGGCTGTCAGCAGCAACCAATAGGGACTGATCCAGTGCGAGAACGCGAGGCTCAGTAGAATCATCGTTCCGGCGAAGGCCATGACAGCGCGATCGATACTCATGTTGTTGATCCTCGTTAGCTCTTGCACCCTGGCGAGCAGAACAGGTCGTAGAGCAATGCGATGACTTGGGTGGCTTCCTTGCTCGCAAGCGAATAATAGATTGTCTGCGACTCCCGACGCGTCTTGACGAGTTTGTCCTCGCGCAAGCGGGCGAGATGCTGCGACAAGGCCGACTGGCTTAACCCGATCGCCTCATGAAGAACGCCGACCGATTGCTCGCCCTTGTGCAATTCGCAAAGGATCATCAACCGATGACGGTTCGCCAGCGCCTTAAGAAAGGCCTCCGCCTTGCCGGCCCTTGATCCAAGTTCTTCTAATTTCATATTTACTAAATTAGAGTTTTCTGTTTTAAGTGTCAAGCGTTCTCTCTTGCCGGTTCCAGCCATGCGCTTTGCCCTTGTTCTGCTTTCGGCGGTCTGCCTCGCTTCCGGGGCGTCCGCCGAAGATTTTAGCATTCATTCAAGCCAGGTCGACGACCGAAAGGCGGTGATCGCCACGGTCGAGCCGGTCCATCTTCTGGCCGCGCGCGCGCGCATCGGCGGCACGATCATCCGCCTTAAGGTGCGGGAGGGCGACCTGGTCGCCTCTGGCGCGGAGGTCGCCGTCGTCGTTGACCAGAAGCTCGCGCTGCAGATGCAGGCGCTGGATTCGCGGATCAGGTCGCAGCAGGCGCAGCGCGATCAGGCCAAGATCGATCTCGATCGCGCCGAGGAGCTGATGCGCCGCGGCGTCGGCACGCAGAAGCAACTCGATCAGGCGCGCACGGCGTTCGATGTCGCCGAACGGACCGCCGCCGCCATGCGCGCCGATCGCGAGGTCATCGTGCAGCAAGCCGCCGAGGGCGCCGTGTTGGCGCCGGGCGCCGGGCGCGTTTTGACGCTGCCTGTGTCGGTCGGCCGGGTGGTCCTGCCGGGCGAGACGATCGCGACGCTCGCCGAAGACAATTACATCTTGCGGCTTGCATTGCCGGAGCGGCATGCGCGCTTCATGCGGGCCGGCGATGCGGTGCTGATCGGCGCGCGCGGCGAGCGGACCGAAAACGGGGAGACCATGCGCCAAGGCAAGGTGCGCATCGTCTATCCCGAGCTCCGGGGGGGCCGCGTGATCGCCGATGTCGACGTGGAGGAGCTCGGCAATTATTTCGTCGGCGAGCGCACGCGGGTCTATCTCACGACGGGCAAGCGCGACACGATCGTCGCGCCGCGCGATTATGTCTACCGGCGCGCTGGCGTGAATTTCGTCAAGCTCAAGGACGGAACGGAGGTCGTCGTCCAGCCGGGCGAGACGCGGCCGGACGGAGTCGAGATTCTTTCCGGGTTGCGCGACGGCGATGTGGTGGTCCGCCCATGAAGCAAGGCCTCTCCGGCGCGCTCGCCCGCGCCTTCATCACATCGCCGCTGACGCCGCTTCTGCTGCTCGCCGCGCTCATCGTCGGCGGCTTGGCGCTCCTCGCGTTGCCGCGCGAGGAGGACCCGCAAATCAGCGTGCCGATGGTCGACATTCTCGTCGCCGCCAATGGCTACAAGGCCGATGAGGCGGTCGAGCTCGTGACCCGGCCGTTGGAGGACATCGTCAAGGGCATCAATGGCGTCGAGCATGTCTATTCGCAGACCGAGGACGACAGGGTCGTCGTCACCGCCCGCTTCTTCGTCGGCGTCGATCAGGACACGGCGGCGCTGCGCATCCACGAAAAGATTCGCGGCAAGATCGCCGGATTGCCGAAAGGCATTCCCGAGCCGCTGATCATTGGCCGCGGCATTGACGATGTGGCGACCGTCGTCCTCACGCTCGCGGCCAAGCCGGAGCGCGCGGATCGCTGGAGCGACAATGGCCTCTATCAGATCGCCGAAGAACTGCAGCATGATCTGACCAAGGTCGAGAATGTCGGCGCGAGCTATATTGTTGGCGGCAGCCCGAACCAGATCCGCGTCGAGCCCGATCCCGAGCGGCTTTCGCTCTACGGCATGACCCTCGCGCAACTCACCGAAAAGCTGACCAACGCCAACCGCGCCTTCCTCGTCGGCAATATGCGGGAGAAAGACCACGCGGTCCCGGTGGTCGCCGGCCAGACGCTGCAGGGCGTTCCCGATATTGGCCTCTTGCTCCTCACCTCGCGCGATGGCCGGCCCGTCTATGTCAAAGACGTTGCGGACGTGCGCGTGGGATCGGCCGAACTCGACAAGCGCGCCTGGACCCTGACGCGCAACGCGAGCGGAGGCCTCGACAAGCGCCCCGCCGTCAGCATCGCCATCGCCAAGCGCAAGGGCGCCAACGCGGTCATCGTCGCCCATGAGATCCTCGCCCGCCTAGAGGCGGTGAAGGGCCGGATCGTTCCAGCCGACATCGACGTCACGGTGACGCGAAACTATGGCGAGACGGCGAGCGAAAAAGCCGATGAGCTGCTCTTCCATCTGGCGCTCGCCACCGTCTCCATCGTGGCGCTGATCACCCTTGCGATCGGCTGGCGCGAAGGCGTCGTCGTTTTCGTGATCATTCCGACGACGATTCTGCTCACGCTCTTCGCCTCCTGGCTGATGGGCTACACGATCAACCGCGTCAGCCTTTTCGCGTTGATCTTTTCGATCGGCATCCTCGTCGACGACGCCATCGTGGTCGTCGAGAACATCGTCCGCCATTGGCAGATGCGCGGCAGGCGCGATCTCGTCGAGGTCGCGATCGAGGCGGTCGCGGAAGTCGGCAACCCGACCATCGTCGCAACTCTCACGATCGTGGCCGCCCTCCTGCCGATGCTGTTCGTCAGCGGGCTGATGGGCCCCTACATGAGCCCCATTCCGGCAAACGCCTCGATGGCGATGCTGTTCTCCTATTTCGTCGCCATGACCATCACGCCCTGGCTGCTCCTGAAGATCGCGCGCGGACGCTTCGAAGCCGCCGGCGGCGCGAATGCCGATGGCGCTGACAATGGTCACGGGCATGAGGTCGGCGCCATGGGCCGGTTCTATGCGCGGATCGCGACGCCGCTGCTCGCCGGACGCGTCCGCTCGAAGATCTTTCTTCTCGCTGTCGGCGCGGCGACGCTCGGCTCGCTGACGCTTTTCGCGACCAAGGATGTGCGCGTCAAACTTCTGCCTTTCGACAACAAGTCGGAAATTCAGGTCGTCGTCGATCTGCCGCGCGGGGCGTCGCTGGAGCAGACCGACCGCATGTTCACCGCCATCGCGGACCGGTTGAAGGACCTCCCCGAACTGACGTCGATCCAGGCCTATGTGGGGACCGCCGCGCCCTTCAATTTCAACGGACTCGTGCGCCATTATTATCTCCGCGAAAGCCCGGAGCTTGGCGACCTCTCGATCAATCTCGTCCCCAAGGGCGAGCGGGCGCGGGCCAGCCACGCCATCGCGCTCGATATTCGCAAGCGGCTCGAAGGCTTGCCGCTGCCGCCGCGCTCGGCGCTCAAGGTGGTCGAGGCGCCGCCGGGTCCCCCCGTCCTGGCGACGCTGCTGGCCGAGGTCTATGGACCGGATGCGCCGGCGCGGCGCGATCTCGCCGCGAAGATTCGCAAGGGTTTCGAGGCGGTCGACTTCGTCGTGGACATCGATGACAGTTACGGCGTTCGCGCCGAGCGGCTGCGGTTCTCGATCGATCAGGAGGCGCTCGAATACCACGGCGTCGAGGAACAGGCCGTCTATGACACGATCGCCGCGATCGTCGGTGGAGTGAAGATCGGCTATTCCCAGCGCGGCAGCGGATTGAAGCCGATCGACGTTGCGCTGGCGCTGCCAAAATCCGCGCTGGAGCTGAGCGAACGTTTGCTGTCGACGCCGCTCCCCGCCGGCGGCACGCCGCGCCAAGGCGCCAATGTGGAGCTTGGCGACGTTGTCAAGGTAACCCGCGAGCCGGCCTCCTACCCGATCTTCCGGCACAATGGACGTTTCGCGGAAATGGTCAGGGCCGAAGTCGCGGGCCGTTTCGAGGCGCCGGTCTATGGCATGCTGGCCGTCGAGGACAAGCTGGCTTCGATTGACTGGGGCCCCGGCGGGCCGCCGACAATCAAATATCACGGTCAGCCAATCGCTGACCTTGAGCCAACGCTTCTCTGGGACGGCGAATGGGAGGTCACCTATGTCACCTTCCGCGACATGGGCGCCGCCTTCATGGTGGCGATCCTCGGCATCTATCTGCTGGTCGTCGCCCAGTTCGGTTCGTTCAAGCTGCCGCTGGTGATTCTCGTGCCCGTGCCGCTGACGCTGATCGGCATCGTGCTCGGCCACTGGATGCTGGGCGCCGCCTTCACGGCGACGTCGCTGATCGGCTTTATCGCGCTCGCGGGCATCATCGTGCGTAATTCGATTCTGCTTGTCGATTTCATCCGCCACCGCCGCGCCGAGGGCGTTACCCTGCGCCGCGCGCTCATCGACGCCGGCGCGATCCGCTTCAAGCCGATCTTTCTCACTGCTGCTGCGGCGATGATCGGCGCGGCGTTCATCCTGACCGATCCGATCTTCCAAGGCCTCGCCATCTCCCTCGTGTTCGGGCTCGCCTCTTCGACGGCGCTCACGGTGCTCGTGATTCCGGCGATCTATGTCTGGCTGCGGGACGATGGAAAGGGCTTCGACGCCGAGGCCGCGCCGGCCGGACAATCCCACAAGGAGACCCATGCATGACCACCAACTGGCCCGAACTGACCCAGGCGCTTTCCGCGGACCTTAAGACCTTGCGCGGCGGGGCCCCTGCGGTGATGAAGGCTTTCTCCGCCGTCGCACAATCCGCTTTGGCGCCCAAGGCGCTCGACCTTAAGACGAAGGAACTGTTGGCGCTCGGCATTTCGGTGGCGGTGCGCTGCGACGATTGCATCGCCTTTCATATCAAGGGGGCGCTCGAACAGGGCGCGACCCGCGACGAGGTGCTCGAGACGCTCGGCATGGCGATCTACATGGGTGCCGGCCCCTCCGTCATGTATTCAAGCCACGCCCTTGCCGCCTATGACCAATTCGCCGCCGCCAAGGATGGCGCAGGGCAGAGAGCTTGAGCGCTCGTCGGCATTTAAGTCCATGCCCATGCCTGGGCGCGCGCTCCTGGAACGCTCAGGGGCGATCGAAATCCTGGCGCCAATCGGGCCGGGCCCCCGCCCGGATGGCAATCGCCGGCAAGGCGTCTTCGGTCGATTGTCTGATTTTAGCCGCGACCGCCGGTTGGCTTTTATAGAAATCGTCGCGAATGGCGATCACGGCGGGGGTCGAAATCGATTTAATGGCGCTGAACCAGCCGGCTTCGATGGTCGCCGTCGCATAGAGGCCGCGGCCGTTGAATTGCACGCCCAATAGTTTGGCGCTCGGCCGAATGTCGACGAATTTGAACACTCTCTGCTTGGTCTTCAGGTCGACGGTCTCCCGCACCTCCTGCAGCAGCGGCGACTGCGGGCCGTCCATGACGAAAAAGGCGTCGAGCTGGCGATCGCGCAATTTGTTGAGGGCGGTGGCCGAGCCGTCCGGCTGGATGTCGATGGTCTGTTTCCATTCCGGCGCGTTGGCGAGAATGTTGCGCAGCGTCAGTTCGCCGCCCGATCCCGAGCCTCCAGCGGCGACGCGCAGCACCGTGCCCGGCTTCAAATTATCGATCATGTCGCCGAACTTGTCTTCCCGCGTTTCGGCGCGCACGACCACGAATCCTTCATAAGGGTAGACCGGCGGCCCGAGCGCGACGACCTTTCCGGTGCAATTGGGCTTGCCGACGCGCGCCGCCAGAACGTCGGCCTGGACGACGGCCACCATGACGTCGCCGTCGCAGAGGCCGTTGAGGGATTCGACGCTGCCCTTGGACTCCAGGGGCTTTAGGCGAACGCCCTTCGACGCCGTCTTTGCGTCGATTTCCGGAACCACGATGGCGCAGTTTTCCTTATCCAATTTGCCGCAGGCGACCTCGACCTCGATAATCTCAACCTTCTCCTTGGCGGCGCGGCGCTCGGACAGAGACTCGGCGTGTGTCTGGGTCCCCGCCAGGAGAAAAGCCAAGAGGGCGGCGGCGGAGCGAAGAGCGAGGGCCATTTGTGGGAACTCCCGGAGAAGATAGAACATGCTAAAGCGACGGCGCCCAATGGCGCCGGTCCGGCCGCACTCTTCGACATTTTCATGACAGGGCTGCGACTGCGATCCCATGATCGGGCCGATCCTTACCGATACTGAAAAACTCAGAAAATGGCGGGGACAAAAATCTCGGCTTTGCGCGCGGAAAGCGCTTATGGCTGTTCATCGTCGTGACCAATCTCATACGACAGCGGCACGCCGCAAAATGAATCCCCAGCGCTTTCTTTTTCGGGCCAGCCCGCGGCCTCGAGAATTGTGATCGACAACGAAATTCGAGTTTTTCAACAGTATCTACCCATTTCGGACGTTCGGAGCATCCGGCTTTGGGGAAGGTCTGGGGCTCGCACCAACCGGCGGAATTGGATCGGGCGCACATGACCTAGATCATTGACCTCGCTGCATGATTGGGTAACCTCATCATGCTGGCGATCTCACCAAAACAAATTCCAACCGAAATCGCGGCAGCGCCTTTGGTTGATGGGGACATCCGTGAGCACGAGAATAACGTGTGTCGCACAGATCTTTTTTGGCGCGCTTTGCCTGACCTTATTGTCGCGATCTGCCGCGCTTTGCCAGCCCGTCCAGATCCACCCCGATGTGTATCGGCCGCTCAAGCACGATGTGTCCCCGCCGCTCCGGGATATAAAACCCGCTCTGCCAGAGCCTGGGCCTCCGCGCGTGATTCAGCGCCTGTGGGCGCACCCACCCAAAATCACCACCCCCGCCCAGCCAGACCCAGCCCTTCAGACTTCGCGGGGTCCACTAATTTCCGTGACCCCGGGCTTAAATTTTGATGGCATCGACGAAGCCGCTCAGCAAGGTGCGAGTGGCCTCCTCGCCATCCCGCCCGACACTAATGGGGCGGTGGGAGCCACCCAGTTTGTCCAATGGGTTAATTATGCCTTTGCGGTATTTGATAAAACCTCGGGGGAGATGGTCTACGGTCCAGCCGCCGGGAAAACCTTGTGGAAGGGCTTCGGCGGTCCTTGCGAAACCAACAACAGCGGTGATCCCATCGCCCAATACGATAAAACGGCAGGCCGGTGGGTCTTGACCCAGCCCGTCTTCACCAACCCTTTTGCTATATGCTTCGCCGTATCGACGACATCCGAGTACACAGGCCAATTTCACCGTTATGCGTTCTCGATGCCGGCGTTTCCTGATTACCCCAAACTGGGGATCTGGCCGGACGCTTATTACATGTCGATCGATCTGTACACGCAGGGGCAGGGATATGGGGGCAAGTTCAAGGGGCCCTACCTCTGCGCCTTCGACCGCTCGCTTATGCTCAAGGGCGACAAAAACGCCAGCATGCAGTGCTGGCCTCCATCGAATTCATTGAATCCGGACTACGCGCATCTTTTGCCCTCGGACCTCGACGGGAACATGCCGCCTCCCGAGGGTTCGCCCAATTACTTCTTGAGTTTTTTTGGGACAAACTCGCTGAAACTTTGGAAATTCCATGTGGATTTTAACGATTCCCAGAAAACGCAGGTCACGGGGCCGACGAACATCCAAGTGGATGATTTTACGGAAGCCTGCGGCGGTGGAATTTGCATCCCTCAGGCGGGGACCAAGGAACTGCTCGACTCGCTCGGCGACCGACTGATGTACCGCCTGGCGTACCGAAACTTCAGAGACCATGAGTCGCTGGTCGTGAACCACTCGGTAACCGCAGTGCCGACAGGGTCGACAGTGTCGACTGTAGGGGTGCGCTGGTATGAGATTCGAGATCCGAACGGCGTCCCGACCGTGTTCCAGAAAGGCACTTTTGCCCCGGACGCGAACTTCCGCTGGATGGGCAGCGTGGCGATGGACAAAGTCGGGGACATGGCGATCGGCTATAGCGTCTCAAGTAGCGGCATGTACCCCTCGATCCGCTTTACCGGCCGCCTCGCGGGCGACAAGCTGGGTACACTGCAGGCGGAGCAAACAATCCTCCCAGGAGGAGGCTCCCAGCTCAAACTGGACAACTGGGGCGATTACAGCAGCATGAGCATCGATCCGGTTGACGACTGCACCTTCTGGTACACGACGGAGTATCTGCCGAAGTCAGGCAAGTACAATTGGAGCACTCGCATTCGCTCCTTCAAGTTTTCGTCGTGCCACTGAGCATCTGGATAGTCGGCGCCGGAGGTGACAACCGGCTACAGGCGCTCTAACCGGAAGCACTAAAACCTCGGGATCTCCGGGAACGCCAGCCGTCCGCCGTGCACATGCATGCGACCCAATTCCGCGCAGCGATGCAGCACCGGAAACACCTTCCCGGGGTTCAGCAGGTGCTTCGCGTCGAAGGCGCATTTGACCCTGATCTGATGGCTCAAATCGATGTCGCTGAACATTTCCGGCATCAGATCGCGTTTCTCGATTCCAACGCCATGTTCGCCGGTCAGCACGCCTCCGACCTCGACGCAAAGGCGCAAGATGTCGGCGCCGAACTCTTCGGCCAGTGCAAGTTCACCCGGCTTGTTGGCGTCATAAAGAATCAGCGGATGCAGGTTGCCGTCGCCGGCATGGAACACATTGGCGACCCGCAGCCCGTGCTTTTCCGATAATTGCCGCATCCCCGCCAGAACGCGCGGCAGTTCTTTGCGCGGGATCGTGCCATCCATGCAGAAATAATCCGGCGAGAGCCGCCCGACCGCCGGAAAGGCCGCCTTGCGTCCGGCCCAGAAGGCGAGGCGCTCGGCGTCGGAGTTTGAGATCCGGCACTGCGTCGCGCCGCGCTTCAAAGCGATCGCCTCTACGCGGCCGACGAGGTGATCGACCTCGACGGAGGGGCCGTCGAGTTCGACGATGAGCAGCGCCTCGGCATCGCGCGGATAGCCGACATGGACGAAATCCTCGGCCGCCTCGATCGCCAGCCTGTCCATCATTTCCATGCCGCCTGGAATGATTCCCGCCGCGATGACGTCGGCGACGCAGGCGCCGGCCGATTCGCTTGAATCGAAGGCGATCATCAAGGCGCGGGCGGTTTCCGGCGCGCGCAGAATGCGCACCGTGACCTCGGTCACGACGCCGAGCATCCCTTCAGAGCCGGTGACGAGTCCCAGCAGGTCATAGCCGTCCTGGTCGAGATGGCGCCCGCCGAGGCGGATGACTTCGCCGGTCATAAGGACGATTTCGACGCCAAGGACATTATTGGTCGTTAGGCCATATTTCAGGCAATGCACGCCGCCCGAATTCTCCGCCACATTGCCGCCGATCGAGCAGGCGATCTGCGAGGAGGGATCGGGCGCGTAATAAAAGCCTTGCGCCTCGACCGCGCGGGTGATCGCGAGATTGGTGACGCCCGGCTCCGTGACCACGATTCTGTTCTCGAAATCGATCTCCTTGATTTTGTTGAATTTCATCATCGACAGCAGAACGCCGTCCTCGAGCGGCAGGGCGCCGCCCGACAGCGAGGTTCCGGCCCCGCGCGCGACAACCTTGACATTATTCTCATGGCAATAGGCGAGGACCGCGCGAACCTGCGCCACGCTCTCCGGCAGAACCACGACCATAGGAAGGGCCCGGTAGGCGGTCAGGGCGTCGCTCTCATAAGCGCGCCGGCTGATTTTGGCGTCGACGACGCCCTCACCGGGAACGATTTTCCGCAAGGCGGCGACGATCTCGTCGCGCCGGGCGAGGGTTGCTTGATCGACATCGAGCGGTTTCATCTCTTGGCCACGTTCCCATCGTCCGCGTCAGCTACAAACTCGCTTCCGCAAATTGAAAATTCACTTGATAGCGGCGAAGCAATAGATTTGGGACCATTTTGGCGGCCGCCAGGGCCTTCGTTTCAAAATCCGCCGCGACGAGAATGCCCCTGACGCGTCCGCCGGTTCCTTCTTCGTTCGCGAGATCGCCCATGCAGCTTAGCACCTGAGCAACAGCCCTTTGTCCGGCGGCGCCGGTCTTGATTTCGATCGCCACTAGAACTCCGGAAGGATCTCGCGCGGTGATGTCGATGAATCCAGAGGCGACGAAACGCTCGGCGCCGCCGTCGACGATGACCAATCCGGGTTCGAGTTGCTCAATCGAACATCTAAGGGCAACCCGCATGTCGCGCTCGAGATCGATTTTCTGCGAGGGCCGCTTCTCGTTTTGCTCTGACGCTGGGAGGAGGCCGGTTGCGTCTGAAACGTCAATGCCGATGTCTCCAGAGTCGCGAAATTTCTGATAGAGGCGGGTCGCGGACCTACAAGTTGCGAGACCATCGTATATGTCGCCCTGGATCTGCAATTTGGAAGGGTTGCGGCGTCCAATCCGCTTATCATCTTTCGTATATTGCAAATTAGAAATTATATCTTCAAGCCTGCTGGCTTCATAGTGCTTGTCGAGATCTCCATAGGCTTTTTCGACACGGTCTATGTTTGATAACCTGGAAGAAATGGACTTGCTGTTATTGGTCCGTCGCTCTAACCAGACACGGAATGTTGTGCGCATCACTCGTTCTTATCCACAGATATGATAACTGAGTATTTTCATCATTTATCACATCGACGCCAGGGAAGTCCACGCCCGCGCCGCATCACGGCGCAACCGCGCCGACGAAGCCGCGCCTTGCATTCCCGCCCGGGGCATCCTATAACCCGACCATTCCACACGCGGATCGCGCGACCCTGCTTGAAGGGCCGCTCCCGGTGGCTTTTTCCTATGGAGTTCCTTCGGGAGCGCCGCGGCGAAGAAGTCCATAACGCTCCGCGGCGGCTTCAACCGGAGAAAGATCCATCATGGCATTGCCTGAATTCACTATGCGCGGCCTTCTCGAAGCAGGGGCTCATTTCGGCCACCAGTCGCATCGCTGGAACCCGAAAATGGAGCCCTACATTTTCGGCGCCCGCAACAATATTCATATCATTGATCTCGCCCAGACGGTGCCTTTGCTGCATCAGGCGCTCAAGGCCGTGTCCGATACCGTGGCGCGCGGCGGCCGCGTGCTTTTCGTCGGAACCAAGCGCCAAGCCCAGGACTCCATCGCCGATGCGGCGCAACGTTCGGCGCAATATTACATCAATTCGCGCTGGCTTGGCGGCATGTTGACCAATTGGAAGACGATTTCCGCGTCGATCCAGCGTCTGCGCAAGGTCGACGAATTGCTTGGCGGCGGCGCCGTCGGCCTCACCAAGAAAGAGCGCCTGATGATGTCGCGCGAACGCGACAAGCTCGAAAAGGCGCTCGGCGGAATCAAGGAGATGGGCGGCATTCCGGACCTCATCTTCGTCATCGACACCAACAAGGAGCAATTGGCGATCAAGGAGGCGGCCCGGCTGCATATTCCGGTCGCGGCGATCCTCGACACCAATTGCGATCCGGACGGGATTACTTATCCGATTCCGGGGAACGATGACGCTGGCCGCGCCATCACGCTCTATTGCGATCTCATCGCGCGCGCCGCGCTCGATGGCATTTCGCGCGGCCAAGGCTCGGCCGGGATCGACTTCGGCGAAGCGGAGCAGCCTCTGGCGGAGGAGCTTCCCATCGAGGCAGCCGCGGTTGAGGCCGCCGAGGCGGTCGAAGCCCCGACCGAGGCTTTCGAGCTTCTGACCGCCCCGCGCGGCGCTCCTGACGATCTCGGCAAACTGCCCGGCATCGGTCCGCAAATTGTCAAGAAGCTCAATGACGCCGGCATTTATCATTTTTGGCAGATCGCCGCCATGACCCCGGCCGACGCCGCCAAGACCGATCACGACTTGAAGCTTGCCGGCCGCATCGAGCGCGATGGCTGGATCGCTTTGGCGCGCGGTCTCGCCGCCGCTTGATCGCCGCCGCGCGGTCAGGCGTGCGTTGGCGCGCGCGCGGCGCGGCCCTATTGGCAAGCAATTCGGATCCGAGTCGATTTGACGGCGGGAAATTGGACAAGCCCGCCGGAACCTAAAGGAAAGCGAACATGGCGAGCGTCACAGCCGCGCTGGTGAAGGATCTTCGCGAGAAGACCGGCGCCGGCATGATGGATTGCAAGAACGCCCTTACCGAGACCGACGGCGACATCGAAGCCGCGGTCGATTGGCTGCGCAAGAAGGGCCTTTCCAAAGCGGCCAAGAAGTCCGGCCGGATCGCGGCCGAAGGCCTTGTCGCCGTCGCCGTTCACGGCCCTGACGGCGTTGTCGTCGAGGTCAATTCGGAGACGGATTTCGTCGCCCGCAACGAGGAGTTCCAGGCGCTTGCCCGCACCATCGCCCTCGTCGCGGTCGAAAAGGGCCTGACCGACGTCGAGGCGATCAAGGCGACCCATTATCCGGGCGGCGGCACTGTGGCCGAAGCCATCGCCAACGCCATCGCGACGATCGGCGAGAACATGACCCTGCGCCGGGTTGGCGCTGTCCGTGTCGCGCAGGGGTTCGTCGGGCATTATGTCCATAATGCGGTGTCGGAAGGCCTTGGCAAGATCGGCGTCATCGTCGCCCTGGAGTCGACCGGCGACGCCGTGCAACTGGCGCCGCTTGGCCGGTTGATCGCCTTGCATGTCGCGGCGGCGAGTCCGCTGGCGCTCGATTCCGCTGGCCTCGATCCTTCAGTCGTCGAGCGTGAAAAGGCGGTGCTTGCTGACAAGAACGCCGGCAAACCGCCTCATGTTCTCGAGAAGATCATCGAGTCCGGCCTGAAAAGCTATTATAAAGAAGTCTGCCTCGTCGATCAGCCGTCGATTCACGCGGAACACGCCAATAAGACAATTGGACAAGTGGTGAAGGACGCTGAGAAAAACGCCGGAGCGCCGGTGACCCTCAAGGCTTTCGTGCGTTACGCGCTCGGCGAAGGCATCGAAAAGCAGGAGACGGATTTCGCGGCGGAAGTCGCCGCCGCCGCCGGAGGTCAAGCCTGAATCGTTGAGGCGGCGGAGCGAAGCGACCCATGCGCGCCTGCTTCGCCCCTTCATAAGTCCCCCCGTCGCATAGCTGTTGTTTTCTATTCTTATTTGACCTCCGTCTGGTTTCGCAGGAAGTTCGGCCCATACATTTTGCGCCGCGCCGATTCGCACCCATTTCGATGGAGATCTGCTATGTCTTTTCGTTCCGCATTTTCAGTGATCGGCATCGCGGCGGCATCGAGTTGCTTCGCCCTCGCGCTCTTGGAGCCAGCTTCGGCTCAATCTGCGCAGCAGCAGTGCAGCGCCAAGTACCAGGCCGAAAAGGCCGCTGGGACGCTCGCCGGACAGACCTGGCCGCAGTTCTACAGCCAATGCATGGCGGAGGCTAAGACCAAGGCCACAGATCCAGCGGCCGCCCCGACGGCCGCGCCGGCTCAGGCTCCTCCGGCTGTCCCCGCGGCTCCGGTCGCAGCCAATCCGCTCAAACCCGCCCCGAAGCCAGCCCCGGCTGCAGCGCCCGCCCCTGGGCCGGCTGTTTTTCCAGCCGCAATTGCGCCAGCGCATGCCAAGGACAAGCCCGGCGTGGCGCGCCAAAAAACCTGCGCCGATCAATATAGGGCCAACAAGGCGACCAATTCCAATGGCGGCCTGAAGTGGATCCAGAAGGGCGGCGGCTATTACAGTGAATGCAACAAGCGCCTGAAGGGCGGCGAATAGCGCAAGTCCGAAACGTCGCGGCGTTTCGGGCCCTTCCGTCAAAACAGCAAAAACGAAAGAGTTGCGGTTTCCGCGCGACGTTGACTGCGCCGCGCGTTCGGGGGAGCAACCTGGATCGGTCCGTCCGCCGCTCCTCTCATCCCCTCAAAAGTAGGCGTAAGTGGCGCCTGCCGCCCCGATCGCCCCGAGAGCGAGCGCGCTATACCAGGGCCAGCGCTGACCGCGCATGATGATCGAGATGGTCGCGATCGCGATCGCGACATGAAGAAACGTCACTGCAACCGTCAATATATGATGGCGATGTTCGTGCCGTTCGCTGGCATGCAGTTTTTCTTCGGTCTGATGTTCGAGTTCCTCGCCTTTGGCGAACAGCTCCTTTTCATCTGCGCCATAGCCCTCCGCCTTCTTCTTGAAGTCTTCGACGGAAGGACCGCCATTGGCGGCGGCGATCGCGTAGAGATTTTTTTTGATGCTTTTTGCCTGATAGAAATTCCAATTGTCCGTCGCCTTGTTTTGCAAGAGCACGGCGGCGTTCTTGTCGCCGATCGTCGCTGCGGTTTCGATGGTTTCAAGACTGCCGACGGTTGCGGCGACGACGGCGAGGATGGCGATCGTAATCGACACCTGAGTCAAGAAAACATCGCCAAGATGCGCGACATGCTCGGCATGTTCGACGTGCTCGAAATGCTCGGTCGGAGAATCCGTCATGAACCTTTGTCCTCCTGCAAGGAATTGCGTTGGGCGTCATAGCTATTTTGGTCCCTTTTGTCGCCCGCCATCAATTGGAGCCGCGAAAGAAAAGGGGGCCAGCCAGATCAAAAGGAAATCCCGAGTTGCCTCGCCTTGAAAACCGCGCGATCAATCGGTTCATGTCCTGGCCCCATGCCTTTGATGCGCTGGTGGGCTCCGGCGGGTCGGACAAAGCCGAAAGGGCGTGATTGGCGCTGTCCGACAATGGACCCTTCCAATAGACAGCATCGAGCGCTCCATCTATAAGCTGGCGCCAAGGCGGGGCGGACCCGGAGCGCTCGCCCGAGGAGGGTTTTGAGGAATCATGCAGGACATGAGCATCCAAGACGCGAGCAGCGCCGATTTTTCATCCCATTCGCGCCGCACGATGGTTGATTGTCAGATCCGGACCTTCGACGTCACCGATCAAGCGCTGCTCGCGCGGCTGCTCGAGGTCCCGCGCGAACAATTTTTGCCCGCGGATCTTGCGCCGCTCGCTTATTCGGATGCCGCCCTGCGCGTGAAGGGCGAGCCTGGCGAAAAGCCAAGGACGCTGTTGCCGCCGCTCGTCTTGGCGCGCCTCATTCAAGGCGCGGGAGTGCGTTCCGGGGACAAGGTGCTCGACATCGCATCCGGGACCGGATATTCGGCGGCGCTTTTTGCCGGTCTTGCCGGCGCGGTCGTCGCGCTTGAATCCGATCGCGTCTTATTCGAGATGACCCGCGCCAATCTTGATCGGTTCGGACTGGAGCGGGTTCGCGCGATCATGGCGCCGCTCGCCGAAGGCGCGCCCAAAGAGGCTCCTTTCGACATCATTTTCATCAATGGCGCGGTCGAAGCCAATTTCAAATCGCTGTTCGCGCAACTCAAGGAAGGCGGCCGGCTGCTTGCGGTTCTGCGCCTCCCCGAGGATCCCGCCGGAGGCGCCGGCAAGGCGATATGTTACGAGAAGGTTGCCGGCGAGACGGGCTACCGGGTCTTGTTCAGCGCCTCCGCTCCGGTGCTCGACGCGTTCCGCGCGGCCGGGGAATTCACGTTTGCTTGAAGCTTAAGGAAAGCTGTTCCGCGCCACATTTTTCGTTGCTATTTTACATAATGCCTCTGGTCAGAGCGAACCCTCAAACGGTCCGGCGGCGGATGAATGGAAACTTCAAAGATTTTGTCATTTGGCGGATTGATCTTCATCTTGAATATCCGCAACCATCTGTCGAAAGTTAGTCTTCAGCCTTCGCCTAGCAAGCGGGATGGCGGCTTTCGACAAGAAAATGCCACAAAATCAAAGAAGAGCTTACTTTCATGTTGCGCTGAATCGTGAAACCATCGCGCCTGTTCGGCAAAGGAATTCCTCGGCCGGACAGCTTTTGTCGGAACCGCCCGCGGACCTGCGCCGTAGCCGCGAAGAGGACGACACGTCAGGAATTTTTCATGCATCGCGCTGCGCGTTTTCAATTTGCTCGAATGCCGATCTGGGATCTGATCGCATGAGGATTGCTCGCGGCGTGATCATCGGGGCGTTTGCGCTCCTCTCGTCGCCTTGCGTGGCGGAAACGATGTCGGGCGCTTTGTCGCGCGCCTATGTCGGCAACCCGGATCTCAATCAGCAGCGCGCCTATGTTCGCGCCACCGATGAAGATCTGCCGCGCGTCTCCTCACAATGGCGGCCATCGGCCAGCGCGAGCGGACAGGCCGGTTATAATTATCTTGATTCAATCTCGGGCGATGCGGCGTTGCGGCAGAGGGAAAGCTCCATTCCGAGGAGCGTCGGGCTCACCGTCACCCAGAATCTTTTCAACGGCGGCCGCACCTTGAACGGGGTGCGGCAAGCGGAATCAAATATTTTCGGCGCGCGCGAGAGCTTGCGCAACACCGAGCTGAATGTTCTGCAAAATGGCGCGACGGCCTATATGAATGTCTTGCGCGACACCGCTATTGTCGAATTGCGCAAGAACAACATCACCGTGCTCGAGGAGCAGTTGCGCCAGACCCGCGACCGCTTCAACGTTGGCGAGGTGACGCGGACCGACGTCGCGCAGGCGCAAGCGAGCCTCGCGAACTCCCGTTCGGATTATTTCACGGCGCAAGCCAATCTGCAAAATAGCGTCGCCAATTTCCGGCAGATCATCGGCATCCAGCCAGGCCGGCTCGAGCCGGCTCGAACGATCGAGAACCTTTTGCCACGTAGCTTGGATAGCGCGGTTGTCGTCGGCCTCTCCGAACATCCTGCGATTCAGGCGGCGTTGCACGCCGTCGACGCGGCGGCTTTGCAGGTCAAGGTGGTCGAGGGCGAACTTTATCCGACGGTCGGCATAACCGCCAATGTCCAACAAAATTGGGCCTATGCGGGATTTGCCAAACAGCAATTGTTTAATACGTCGCTCATCGGCCAGATCACCGTGCCGATCTATACGGGCGGCGAGGTCGACGCGCGGGCGCGCCAAGCCAAGGAAACGCTTGGCCAGGCCCGCTTGCAGGCGGACCTGCAGCGCGATTTCATCCGCGCCTCGGTGGTCTCGGCCTGGGGCGTGCTGGACTCCGCCCGCGCGGTCATTCAATCCTCAAGGGCCGCAGTCAAAGCTGCCGAGATCGCGCTCGAAGGCATCCGCGAGGAGGCGAAAGTCGGCCAGCGAACGACATTCGACGTCCTGTTCGCGCAGCAGACCTTGCTGAATACGAGGGTGAGTCTCGTCACCGCGCAGCGCGACCGGGTTGTCGCGTCCTATGCCGTGATGGCGGCCATCGGCCGGCTATCGGCGGCGAATCTCAGCCTCAATGTCGCGCAATATGATCCGACGATTCATTTCGATCAGGTCAAGGACAAGTGGATCGGCCTTCGCACTCCCGACGGACGCTAGCGTTTCCCGATCAGAGGGAGTCACCTTATCGAAAAGGAATCGCTCAAATTCAATGAGTTGAAGCATGTTCTTATGAGATGTCGGATATATTCGATATCTCATAAGAACATGCTCTAGAGCCGGATGATTTTGGACGGAATCGCGACGCGATCTCGTCCAAAGTCTTAAATCCGCCTCTCATGAAAGAGTTAGAGCATGATGTCGTCCGAAAACCGGTTTCCACTTTTCGGCATCATGCTCTAGCGCGATTGGGCCGGACGTCAGCTTCGGCCAAGATAGACCTGCGAATAGTCTTGGCGTCCGGCGCGCTTGCCAAGAATGGGGGTCTTGTTGAGCGCGCCCGACGCTTCTCCTTGCCAGCAGCGACAGGCCAGGACTACGCTTCCCACGCGAATTTGCGGCGGGCGTCGGCGGGGCTTCCGATTCGCTGGTGGATAAGCCCAAGCAGATCGCCCCATCCGTTTGAATCCCTTTGTTCACCGGCTCTATGATTTCATCGGCCAGCCAATTCCATCGCGTCAACATCCTCGGGAGCGCGGCGGGCATGATCGGCGCATCTTCGTTTTGAAAGTATTGAGGCCATGAGCGCAGCCAGTCCCCTTCAAAACAGCAGCCCTTTACCCGAAATGCGCCCGCGCGAGCCTTCGATGGAGGAAATTCTCGCCTCGATCCGGCGAATCATCGCCGACGATCAGGCGCTATTTGCGAACCGCGACGGGTTCGATCTCGACGCGCCGCGGCCGGAGCTTGATGCGCAAGCGCCCGACATTGGCGAGGCGGCCAAGGGAGCGAGGCAGGAGTTTGCGCCGGCTGCAGCGGATATTGGGCGAGCGAGCGGAGCCTCGTATGCCGTTGACGAAGAACAGCGCGCGCTCGAACCGGACCTGGCCCTTTGGGCATCGGAGGATCATCGGTTGCGCGGCGGGCTCGATCCTGATTCCAAGCCTCAGGCTGCCGGCCTGGAGCCGTCGCCGCGTTCCACCGGCTGGGAGCCGGAGGATGGTTCGGCGCCAGCGGCCGGGGGGGAGCCGGCTTCGCCTGCCGTCGGCGTGGAGCCAAGGCTCGTTTCGGCGGCGACCGATGCTTCCGTCGCTTCGGCTTTCAATGCGCTGGTCGCCACCCGTTTCGTCCAGAATTCCGATGCGATCGCGGCTTTGACCCGCGAGCTTTTGCGGCCCATGCTCACGGCTTGGCTCGACGCCCATCTGCCGGCCCTTGTGGAGCGGCTGGTGCGCGCCGAAATCGAGCGGGTTGCGCGAGGGGATTAGGGCGCAATCGACAAGCTCAGCGCAAGATCCCACGTCATGCGCGCAAGGGCGGCGTGGGTTGCGCGCATTCCATTGCGCGACATCTTCTAAAAACTTGCCTTTTGCCCGCGCGTTTGCAATCGCTCACGCAAGCGCTTAGGCCGCAAGAGTTCGCCCAAGGCAGGCGCGCGAACGACGGAAGAAAAATATCTCATGATGGACAAGACTTTCGATCCTAAGGCGGTCGAAGGCCGTATCGCCGCCGCTTGGCAAGAGGCTGGGGCGTTCCGCGCTGGACGCCCCGAGCGCGCCGGGGCGGAGCCTTTCACGATCGTCATCCCGCCGCCGAACGTTACCGGCTCCCTGCATATGGGCCATGCGCTCAACAGCACTTTGCAGGATATTCTTTGCCGCTTCGAGCGGATGCGCGGCAAGGACGTGCTCTGGCAGCCGGGCACGGACCATGCCGGCATCGCGACGCAAATGGTCGTCGAGCGACAATTGATGGAGAGCCAGAAACCCGGCCGGCGCGACATGGGCCGCGACAAGTTCTTGGATCGCGTCTGGGAGTGGAAAGCGGAATCGGGCGGCGAAATCATCAACCAATTGCAGCGGTTGGGGGCCTCCTGCGACTGGTCGCGCGAGCGTTTCACGATGGACGAAGGTCTGTCCCGCGCCGTCGTCAAAGTGTTCGTGCAGCTCCACAAGGAATGTCTGATCTACAAGGACAAGCGGCTCGTCAATTGGGACCCGAAACTGCTCACCGCGATCTCCGACCTCGAAGTGGTGCAGGTCGAGACCAAGGGGCGCCTCTGGCACTTCAAATATCCGGTTGTCGATGAGGAGGGAGCCGAGACCGGCGAATTCATCGTGGTCGCGACGACCCGGCCGGAGACGATGCTGGGTGACGCCGCTGTTGCGGTCAATCCGCGCGATGAACGCTACCTCCATCTGCATGGCAAGCGCGTCCGGCTGCCGCTGGTCGGCCGGCTGATCCCGATCGTCGCCGACGATTATTCCGACCCGGAAAAAGGCACCGGCGCGGTGAAGATCACGCCGGCGCATGATTTCAACGATTTCGAGGTCGGGCGGCGGCACAGGCTTCCCCTGATCAATATCTTCAATGCCGAAGCCGAATTGGCGCTTCAGGAGAATGACGCCTTTCTGGTTGGGCTCGATTCTTCGGAGGACGCCGGCTACGTCCTCGATCATTTGCATGGATTGCCGCGCGAGGCGGTGCGAACCAGGATCGTGGACATGATGGAGGCGCGGGGCCTCCTCGACCAAATCGAACCGCACGCGCATATGGTCCCGCATGGCGACCGATCCGGCGCCGTCATCGAGCCTTGGCTCACCGACCAATGGTATGTCGACGCCAAGACATTGGCGCAGCCTGCGCTCGAGGCTGTCCGCAGCGGCAAGACCAATTTTATCCCGAAGAATTGGGAAAAAACCTATTTCGATTGGCTGGAGAATATCCAGCCCTGGTGCATCTCGCGCCAGCTCTGGTGGGGACATCAGATTCCGGCCTGGTATGGACCGGATGGCAAGGTCTTCGTCGAATTGTCGCAAGGCGAGGCGGAAATCGCCGCCCTCACCCATTACGGCGCGCCAACCAATCTGATCCGCGACGAGGACGTCCTCGACACCTGGTTCTCCTCCGCGCTCTGGCCCTTCTCGACGCTCGGCTGGCCGGATGAGACGCCCGACTTGAAGCGCTATTATCCGACCAGCGTCCTCGTCACCGGCTTCGACATCATCTTCTTCTGGATCGCCCGGATGATGATGATGGGCCTTCATTTCATGCATGAGGTCCCGTTCCACGACATCTATATCCACGCCCTCGTCCGCGACGAGAAGGGCGCGAAAATGTCGAAGTCCAAGGGCAATGTCATCGATCCCTTGAACCTCATCGATCAATATGGCGCGGATTCCCTGCGCTTTACGCTGGCCGCCATGGCGGCGCAGGGGCGCGACATCAAGCTTTCGCCGGCCCGCGTCGAAGGCTATCGCAATTTCGCGACGAAGCTCTGGAACGCGGCGCGTTTCGCCGAAATGAACGGTTGCGTCCGGGTCGAGGGCTTCGACCACAGGGGCGTCAAAGTCACGCTCAACCGCTGGATCGTCAGCGAAACCGCCAAGGCTGGGACGGAAGTGACGGAGGCGCTCCTGGCCTATCGCTTCAACGACGCCGCCAACGCCGTCTATCGTTTCGTCTGGAATATTTTCTGCGATTGGCATCTCGAACTGGCCAAGCCGCTTCTACAAGGCGCCGACGGGCCGCAAAAGGACGAGACCCGTGCGGCGACCGCCTTCGTTCTCGACGAGATCGTCAAGCTCCTGCATCCTTTCATGCCATTCATCACCGAGGAGCTTTGGGGGATCAAGGGCGCCGAGGGGCCGGCGCGGACAAGCCTCCTGGCGCTGACGGAATGGCCTTGGCTAGACGGATGCGAGAATCCCGCAGCCGAGGCCGAGATCGGTTGGCTGGTTGATTTGGTGTCCGAGGTGCGGTCGGTGCGCTCCGAAATGAATGTGCCGGCGGCGGCGCTGATTCCCTTGGTCCTTGTCGGCGCGAATGCCGAGATCGAGGCGCGGGCGAAAATCTGGGAGGAGACGCTGAAGCGCCTTGCCCGGCTGTCGGAACTTTCCTTCGCGGCCGAGCCGCCGGAAAAATCCGTCCAGGCGATCGTGCGTGGAAGCATCGCCGCTCTGCCGCTCCAGGGCGTCATCGATTTCGACGCCGAAAAAATCCGGCTCGCCAAGGAGATCGGCAAATTGCAGGCCGACGCCAAGAAGACCGAGGCCAAGCTCGGCAATGCCGATTTCGTCGCCCGCGCGCCGGAGGAGGTTGTCGAGGAAAATCGCGAAAGACTCGCCGAGGCGCGCGCCCGCGCGGAAAAACTCCAGGCTGCCCTGGGGAAACTGGGCTAAGCGAGCGCTTTTCGGACGAAGTTTAAAGTCCGCCTGGGCCTAAAGCCCCTATCACCCGGCGAGGGCGTCGAAGAGGAGCTTGCCGTTCAGGGCGATGATGACGGCGGCGATCAGGGCGGCGACGGCGCTCATTGTCCGCGACGCGACAAGATCGCCCATGCGCTTGCCGGAGGCTGTGAACCAGACGAGAGGCACGACGGCGAAGGGTAGGGCGAGACTGAGGACGACCTGGCTCAGGACCAGCAGCCCGTTCATCGCGGCCTCTCCGCCGATGAAGATCACCGCGACAGCCGGAACGATGGCGACGGAGCGCGTGACAAGCCGGCGGACCACGGGGTTGAGCCCGATCCTGATAAAGCCTTCCATAACGATCTGCCCGGCGAGGGTCGCGGTCAGGGTCGAGTTCAGGCCGCAGGCGATCAGGGCAATGGCGAAAAGCTTGGCCGCGAGGACGCTGCCGAGAAGAGGCGCGATGAGCTTATAGGCCTCCGGCAGTTCGGCGACTTCCTGATGACCATGCGCATGAAAGGCCGCGGCTGCGAGAATAAGGATCGATCCATTGATCGTCAGCGCGAAAAGCAGCGCGATCGTCGAATCGAGAATGGAGAGGCGGATGGCCCGAGCCTTGTCCTCCCGGCGCGGACCGACGTCGCGGGTGAGGACGATGCCCGAATGGAGATAGAGATTATGCGGCATGACCGTCGCGCCAAGAATCCCGAGCGCGAGATAGAGCATTTGCGGATCGGTGAACAAGGCTCTGGTCGGCACAAGGCCCTTCGCGACCTCCGCCATGTCGGGCCGCGCGAGGACGAGCTCGATCGCGAAACAGGATGCGATCAGCACCAGGAGGCTGACCACGAAGGCCTCGAGCTTGCGGAAGCCGAACCGCATGAAGGCGAGGACGAGCAAGGCGTCGAGCGCCGTCAGGATCACGCCGACGCCGAGCGGCACGCCGAACAGCAGTTCGAGACCGATCGCGGTGCCGATGACTTCCGCGAGATCGGTCGCGACGATCGCCGTCTCCGCGATCAGCCAGAATGCGAAGCTGACCGGCCTTGGCATGGCGTGGCGGCAGTTCTGGGCGAGGTCGAGTCCGGTCGCGAAGGCGAGGCGGGCCGAGAGCGCCTGCAGGACGATCGCCATGAGGCTCGACAGAACCGCGATGAACAAGAGCGCCATGCCGAAACGCGAGCCGCCGGCCAGCGCCGTCGCCCAATTGCCGGGGTCCATGTAACCCGTGGCGACGAGATAGCCAGGACCGGCGAAGGCGAGAAAGCGGCGCAGCGAGGACCCGCTCCGGGGAACGTGGACGCTGCCGAACGCCGCCCCGAGCGAGCGAGCGGCCGCAGGCGGAAGCGATGGGGAAGCGGATGACGTCATCATCATTGATCCTGGAGTCTCGACGCCCAAGATGTAGCATCAGCTACAAAAAAATCCAATGGTAAAGCTTTGTTGACTTATCATCACTTTTCCTGGAGCAAGGGACCGAGGAAGCGAAATGGCGCCAAGATTTCGTTAGAGCATGTTCCGATAAAGTTGATCGACTTTTTCGATTAAAACATGCTCTAACTTGTTGAATCTAAGCGATTCCTTCCCGATCAGATGATTCCATCCGATCGGGAGGCGCTCTAGAGCGCCTTCAGTTCCAAGGGACTTTCGCATTTGCGCGCGGATCGGCGCCGGCTTCGCGCGCAAATGCTCTGGGGAGCAAAAGCTGAATGACCGCGAAAAAGGCCGCTCTGGCCCAAGCTCCCGCCGAGTTGCCGCCCGTGGCGGACCAGGCGTTGCGCTTTGAAAAAGCGCGTTCGGCGCAGGCGACGGCGGTGCTCGAAGATTACGTCGAATTGATCGATGATCTTTTGGCGACCGGCGGCGAGGCCCGTCCAACCGACATCGCCCGCCGGCTTGGCGTTTCGCATGCAACGGCGATCAAGAGCATCGCCCGTTTGAAGCGCGAGGGGCTTGCCACATCAAAGCTTTACCGAGGCGTGTTCCTGACCCCCGAGGGGCATGGCCTCGCCACCCGCGTCCGCGCCCGTCACCGCATCGTCGTCGATCTTCTGATCGCGGTCGGGGTGCCACGGAACTGCGCCGAGCTTGATGCCGAGGGGATCGAACACCATGTCTCGGATGTCGCGCTGGCGGCGTTCTCCCGGTTCCTCAAGGCCCAAGCCAAAGAGGCCTGATCCAGCCAGCATATCGTCGGGTTGGACGACAGGGTCCAGTCTGGCGCAGCGGCGGAGCGGCCGACGAGAAAAATTTGTGCCTTTTCAGCCACAGAAAGCGGCAAGTTAACTTCGACTTGGCGTGGAAAGAAGAATGTCGCTTTTCAGCTCGAAACAACTTGCTACTCTATAGCAGACACAGGTTTCGATCGGAGCGGCGTCGAGCTTCCCGAGCGCGCAGGCAACAGGATTTCCGACCCGCTTCCCCGCGGGCCAACAAGCTTCGCTCGACGGCGATTCTTCCACAGCATCAGATTTATCTCCAAACACACCCAGGGCGGTTGTCCATGGACGCTCGCGCATTTGACCAAAATAGGCTTTCGGCGCGGCATGTGACGGAGGGCACATCATTGCCGCCGGCGGCCTCGTATCTTCGCCGCATGGAGCTGAAGGGCGACGGGCGATTTGCCTCTCCGGCCGCCTTTCGCTTTTTTTCGCCGCCGCATCTGGCTACCTCCATTTGGGTGATGCGAAATTTACAAAACGCAAACAATTATTGCTGATTGCGCAAAACTAAATTCGGTTCCGGCGCGTTATGGGCATATGCCCAAGCCGTCGGCGCAGCAGCGGTGAAGCATTCAGTTTTCTTTCTATTCAGGTGCTTTGCATTTAGGTGCTTTGGAAGAATGTCGATGCAGAAATCTCGCATTGCAGTGCTCGCGTTGTTCGGACTGGCGGCCTCTTTCTGGGGAACGCATATTTTTGCGCTGGAAGGCGCCGACAGTTCGGCCGCCGAGAAAGCGCCGCTGCAAAGATTTCAGACGCCGCGGGCGGCGCTGCGCGCCGGCCTCGAAGACTTTCGTTCGGGTGATTCTGGCGCCGCGATCGAAGCCCTGAAATATGCTGCGACCGGCGGAGAACTCGCGGCGCAGTGGAAGCTCGCGAAAATCTACGCAACCGGCGACGGCGTCCCGCGGGACGACGTGAAGGCCTACGATTATTTTTCCCAGATCGTCGCCAGCTATGATGAAGACAGCCCGAATCGGCGCGACGTCTCGATCGTCTCGAGCGCCCTCGTTGCTGTCGGCATCTATAGCTTGAACGGAATCGCCGACACGAATGTTCGGCCGGACCCCGCGCGGGCGATGCAGATGTTCCGCTTCGCCGCGACGAATTTTGGTGACGCGAATGCGCAATATAACTTGGCGAGGATGCATCTTGATGGCGCCGGCGTCGGCAAGGATAGCCGAGAGGGGCTGCGCTGGCTGAAATTGGCGGCCGAAAAAGGCCATCTCCAGGCTCAGGCGCTGCTCGGGCAAATGCTTTTCGCCGGCCAGGACGGCATCCGGCCGCAGCGCGCCCATGCGCTGATGTGGCTGACCTTGGCGCGGGAAGCCGCCAGCGATTCCAAGAAGGATCAATGGATCATTGATCTCTACGACAACGCCATGGCCTCCGCTAATGACGAAGATCGCCAGAACGCCCTTGCGTATTTGGAGGACCACCTCAAGCGCAGGAGGTGACGTTCGCCATCGCCGAAGACGGGCGGCCGCGCGATCGTCAGCCAAGGCGGGGGCGTGATGATTGAAGGACAACTGGCTCTTGTCGTCGCGGCTGCTTTTACGGGCGGGGCGGCCTACATCGGCTTTGCCGAACAACCGGCCCGCCTCGGCCTCGATGACCGCGCCCTCCTCGCCGAATGGAAACCCGCCTACAAACGCGGCTTCGCGATGCAAGCGTCCTTGGCGGCAATCGGCTCTCTCTTTGGCTTTGTCGCCGCTTGGCGCGGCCAAGACGGGGCTTGGCTGGCCGGCGCCTTTTTACTTCTGGCCAATTGGCCTTTCACCCTCATCGCCATTATGCCGACCAACATCCTCTTGATGGCGATCGAACCGGAGAAGGCCGGCGCGCGGAGCCGGGCGCTGATCGAAAAATGGGGTCGTCTTCACGCGGTGCGCAGCGCTCTCGGCGCGTCGGCGACGGGCGCCTTTCTATGGGCCTCGTTGCGATCATTTTGACGGCGCTGCTAGAGCATGTTCTTAAGAAAGCTGATCGCCTTTTTCGATATTTTGACATCGGATATCTCTGATGTCTCATAAGAACATGGTCTAATCCATTGAATTTAAGCAATTCCTTTTCGATCATATGATTCGATCTGATCGGGAAGCGCTCTAAGTCCCGCGCTGTTCTGATCAAGGCGGCATCTCTTGCAAAGACAGCCAGGAAGCAGCTTTCATTCGGCGCCCGCGCGGATCCGGGTCGGCATCGGCGGGTGGAGTTTCGCGCCTTGGCGCGACAATTTCTATCCGCGCGGCCTCACGCATGCCCAGGAGCTTTCCTATGCCAGCCGCAAGGTCAGCGCGATTGAAATCAATGCAACCTTTTACCGGACGCAATCGCCCGAAAGCTTCCGCCGCTGGGCCGGCGAGGCGCCGGACGGGTTTGTCTTTTCGGTAAAGGCGCATCGCCTGACGACGCATCGCAAGCGCCTCGCCGAATCAGGGCCATCGATCGACCACTTCCTTTCGAGCGGGGTGTTGGAACTGGGGACGAAGCTTGGGCCTCTGCTCTGGCAATTTGCGCCGACGAAAAAATTCGAGCCCGACGATTTCGAAGCCTTTCTCGCCGCTCTTCCTCGGGAGGCCGGCGGAATCAAACTCAGGCATGTTGTCGAGGTCCGGCACGAGAGCTTTTGCGATAAGGATTTCGTCGCGCTGGCGCGGCGGCAGGCTTGCGCGATCTGCCTTGCGGATTCGGACAAATACCCAATGATCGCCGATATCGGCGCGGATTTCGTCTATGTCCGGCTGCAACGCAGCGCCGCCGCGCTTGAGGCCGGATATCCAGCAACCGAAATCGACGCTTGGGCGAAGCGCGCCCGGCTTTGGGCTAAAGGCATGCAGCCCGAAGACCTGCCCTATCTTGCAGAGCCCGCGGCGGCGCTGCCCGAGGGGCGCGACAGCTTCATCTTTTTCGTCGCCGGCGCTAAGGAGCGCAATCCCGCCGCGGGTCGCGCGCTCATCGGGCGTTTGGAGCCAGACAAAGAGACCGCCTGAACTGGCGCGCGGCCGGGCGCCGCCGAGCCGGCTCTCAGGCCAGTTCGATCCGCACCGGCACGTGATCCGAGGGCTTGTCCTCGCCGCGTCTTTGCTTGTCGATCGTCACCTTGACCAGCCGGTCGGCGGCCTGCGGCGACAGCAGCAGATGATCGATGCAAATCCCCTTATTGCGCTGCCAAGCGCCGGCTTGATAATCCCAGAACGTATAGAGCCCGGCCTCGTCGGTCGTCGCCCGCAAGGCGTCGGTCAGACCGAGGTTGAGCAGGGTGTTGAAGCGCTCCCTGGTCTGCGGCAGGAAAAGGGCGTCATCCTTCCAGGCGGCGGGGTCGTAGCAATCGCGCGGCGCTGGAATCACATTATAGTCGCCGGCGAGAACCAGCGGCTCCTCCAGCGCCAGCAGATATTTCGCATGGGCGATGAGGCGATCCATAAAGGCGAGCTTGTATGTATATTTGTCGGTCTGCGGCGGATTGCCGTTCGGCAAATAGATCGAGGCGACGCGGACGATGCCGGCGCCTGCGGGAACGATCGCCTCGATATAGCGCGCATGCTCGTCATTCGGATCGCCGGGGAGGCCGCGCGTTACTTCGATCGGCGCCTTGGCGAGGATCGCGACG
Organism: Methylocapsa aurea; assembly: GCF_000746085.1. Lineage (GTDB taxonomy): Bacteria > Pseudomonadota > Alphaproteobacteria > Rhizobiales > Beijerinckiaceae > Methylocapsa > Methylocapsa aurea. The sequence goes on from NZ_JQKO01000011.1 coordinate 105,568, forward strand.
CCGTTGAATCCTTTTTGGCCATGCACGGCGACATTATAGCCAAGCGCCTCGACTTCCGTGTGGGGAAAGGCCTCGTCGACACATTTCAACTCCTGCAGACAGAGGACTTCCGGCGAGATTTCTTTCAAATAGCGCAGGAGATGCTCGGTCCTTTGCCGCACCGAATTGACGTTCCAGGTCGCGATTTGCACGAGAACAGTCCTTGAAATGGAAATTGGGGCTCCTGCCGATGGCTGCCTGGCGTCCGTCAAACCGGCCGATTGGCTTCGTCGCACGGCTTGGGGCCCCTCGATGACGAGGTCCGGCGCGGGCGTTCGCGCTCCTGCATCAGGCGCGGCAATGTCCCATGCGTCAGGACGCCCTCGCGCATCACAGCCCGGCGCAATGGCCCAATCAGCGAAAAGGCGAAGAATCCCGCGCCGCGCAGGACATCGATCGGAAGCAGGTTAGACAGCAGCGAGCGATTGAGGATGTCGATTCCATTGGTGCGCAGGGAAATGTCGCCGCGGCGCGCCTTTGCATAGCCGGCGAGCGCTTCCAGGCCGCCGATGTCGAGGCAAAGCGCGCGGGCGTCCTCCACAGTCTCGACGAGAGCGGCGATGTCGCGCAAGCTGAGGTTCAGGCCCTGCGCCGCAAGCGGCGGAAAGACATGGGCGGCTTCGCCGATCAGCGCGATCCGGTGGCGGAAGAGATGGCTGACGCTCATCCCGGCCATCGGAAAAAAGCCGCATGAGTCTTCGACCTCGATCCGCCCGGCGATCCGATCGGTTTGGCGCTCGATCTCGTCGGCGAGGGCGACCAAACCCAGCGCGCGCCGACGTTCGGCGTCGTCCGCCGACATCAGCCAGACCAGGCTCGAACGATGCGGCCGATCTGGGAGCGGCCGCAGCGGCACCAGAGTGCAGGGGCCAGAGCGCGTATGAAACTCGGTGGAAATTTGCCGATGCGGCTTTTCATGCGACAGCAGCGCCGTCAGGGCGACCTGCGGATAGGTCCAGCTGCGGGCGCTGATCCCGGCTTTGGTTCGGGCTAGGGAGCCGCGTCCGTCGGCGGCGACGACGAGCTTTGCGCTCACGCGATGTCCGTTGGCCAAAGCAGCGGAGACCGCTTCGGGCTCGAAGCGAATGTCGTCAAGCATTCCTTCGTGCAGAACGAGGTTGGGATGGGCCGCCGCCAATTCGGCGAGGCCGTCGACCAGAACGTCATTCTCGATATTCTCGCCGAAAGCGGCGAGGCCGATCTCGCTGGCCGCGAAGGATGCCGGCGGCGCAGGAAACCGCGACCCGGTCGCATCGATCATCCTGATCTTTTCGATCGCGGCGGTCTTGCCGCGAAAGCGACGCCAGATATCGAGCGATTTGTAGAAACGCAGGGAGGCTTCGAAAAGCGCGACGGTCCGGCCATTGGCGCGGCGATCGACATGGCCGACGCAGATGACCGAAAATCCGGCCTGGGCGAGGGCGAGCGCGGCCGAGAGGCCCGCGGCGCCGGCGCCGGCGACGAGGATATCGGCATGGGTGTCGTGGGTCGAGAGCGCCATTTGGAGTCCTTTGCCGGTCTATTTAGACTGGCAAAGCGGATCTGGCGAGCGGGCGCCGCGCGTTTTTTCTGGCCGCGCGGCTTCGGCGGCGTCTTCGCTCGAACCCAAATCCGAACCTGGCGCCCGTCGCTTTCGGCGACAGGCGGGAGTTCTCAGCGCTTGTCGAGGGGCGTGTAGTCGCGCTGGGGGGCGCCGATATAGAGCTGGCGCGGGCGGCCGATCTTCTGCCCCGGATCCTCGATCATTTCTTTCCATTGCGCGATCCAGCCGGAGGTGCGCGCGACGGCGAAAAGAACGGTGAACATGGAAACCGGGAAGCCCATCGCCTTCAAGGTGATGCCCGAGTAGAAATCGATGTTCGGATAGAGTTTCTTCTCGATGAAATACTCGTCGCTGAGCGCAATTCTCTCGAGTTCGATCGCGACGTCGAGCAAGGGATCGTCCTTGATGCCGAGTTCGCTCAAGACTTCATGGCAGGTCTGCTGCATGATCTTGGCGCGCGGATCGTAGTTCTTGTAAACGCGATGGCCAAATCCCATGAGCCGGAAAGGATCATTCTTGTCCTTGGCGCGCGCGACGAACTTCGGAATATTATCCACAGTGCCGATTTCCGTCAGCATTTTCAGCGCGGCTTCATTCGCGCCGCCATGCGCGGGGCCCCAGAGGCAGGCGACGCCGGCCGCGATGCAGGCGAAGGGATTGGCGCCGGACGAGCCCGCCAGCCGCACGGTTGAGGTCGAGGCGTTTTGCTCATGATCCGCATGCAGAATGAAGATGCGGTCGAGCGCTCGGGCGAAAACCGGATTGATCTTATAATCTTCGGTCGGGACCGCGAAGCACATGCGCAGGAAATTCGCGGCGTAGCCAAGTTCGTTCTTCGGATAGATGAAAGGCTGCCCGATTGAATATTTATAGGCCATCGCCGCCAGCGTCGGCATTTTGGCGATCAGGCGGAACGAGGCGACCATGCGCTGCCGAGGATCCGAAATATCGGTCGAATCGTGATAGAAGGCCGATAGCGCCCCGACGCTTGCGACCATGATGGCCATCGGATGCGCGTCGCGGCGCAGGCCCTGGAAGAACCGCGCCATCTGCTCATGCACCATCGTGTGGCGCGTGATCCGGTAGTCGAAATCCTTCTTTTGAACCGCGGTCGGCAGTTCGCCATAAAGCAAAAGATAGCAGGTCTCGAGAAAATCGCCGTGTTCGGCGAGCTGCGCGATCGGATAGCCGCGATACAGCAGGACGCCTTCGTCGCCGTCGATATAGGTGATCTCGGATTCGCAGCTCGCCGTCGACGTGAAGCCGGGATCGAAGGTGAACATCCCGGTTTGGGCGTAGAGCTTGCTGATGTCGACGACCGAAGGACCGATCGATCCGGCCTTGACCGGCATGCTGACCGTCGTGTCGCCGAGACTAAAGGAGCCGGTCGTCGCGCTCATGGATACTGCCTTCTCTAAGTTCGTGTCTTCGCCTAATTGGCGAGTCTTGTGTTCGTGGGAGGATGGAAATTCCGGTCGCAGAGTATAGATGATGCGGCGCAACACCCCTATCGCATACGCGCCGTCCATTCAAGCGCAGGCCGGGACGGCGGTTGGAGCAGAGGCGGAAGCCTGAATGCGCTAGCTTCTCGGTTCGATGCAGGGCCATCGAAGGCGCCTCGCCGACGCCTTCGCGGACAGCTTTCCCGTGAACCGCCGCCGCCTTTCAATACTTTGAATTGCCCTCTTTGCTTACCGGGCCCCGGCGTCCCCTTCGCTCAAGAATGTTCTAGCATGAAAGCAAGGAACAGGCCGTCGCGCGTGGACGAAAGCGGGGTCACCCGGCCTGATCTTGCAGCCGGCCGAGACTTTCCTCACGTCCCAGCACGTCCAGCACATCGAAAATGCCCGGCGATGTCGTGCGGCCGGTGAGCGCGGCGCGCAGAGGCTGGGCAATCTGGCCGAGTTTGATCCCGGTTTCCTGGGCATAGTCCCGCACCGCGGCTTCCGTGCTGGCCGCGGACCACTCCGACAGAGCGGCAAAACGCGGCAGCAGCGCCGCGATATGCGCCCGACCTCCGGCATCGAGAATGGCGGCGGCCTTCGCATCAACGGCGAGGGGCCGCTGCGCGAACAGAAAGGCGGCGCCGTCCAGCAATTCGATCAAGGTCTTGGCGCGCTCCTTCAGACCGGGCATGGCGGCGAGCAGCTTCGCCCGGCTCGCCGCGTCGAGCTCGAGTTTGGCGTTCTCTCCTTGGGGAAGAAAAGGGAGGGTGGCCTCAAGCGCGGCGACGAGTTCGGCGTCCTGGCTGGAGCGGATATAGTGACCATTCATGCTCTCAAGCTTGACGAAATCGAAACGCGCCGGCGAGCGCCCCACATGGGCGAGATCGAAAGCCTCGATCATCTCCTGCGTCGAAAAAAACTCCCGGTCGCCGTGGCTCCAGCCGAGCCGCACCAGATAATTGCGCAGCGCCGCCGGCAGATAGCCCATGCCGCGATAGGCGTCGACGCCAAGCGCGCCGTGGCGTTTCGAGAGCTTCGCGCCATCCGCGCCATGGATCAGTGGAATATGCGCCATGCCGGGCGCGGTCCAGCCGAGCGCCTGATAGATCTGCATTTGCCGCGCCGCGTTGGTGAGATGATCGTCGCCCCGGATGACTTGGGTGACGCCCATGTCATGATCGTCCACGACCACCGCGAGCATGAATGTCGGCGTGCCATCCGAACGCAGCAGGATGAAATCGTCGAGGTCCTTGTTGGCGAAACTCACCCGGCCCTGCACTTTATCGTCGAGGACGGTTTCGCCCTCTTGCGGCGCCTTCAGCCGGATCACCGGCCTGACGCCGGAAGGGGCCTCGGACGCCGACCGCTCGCGCCAGCGCCCGTCGTATCGGGGCGCGCGCCCCTCCGCCCGGGCCTTTTCGCGCATCGCCTCGAGCTCTTGCGGCGTTGCGTAGCAATGATAGGCATGACCCGAGGCAAGCAGGCTTTCGGCGACTTCGCGATGGCGGTCGGCGCGCCGGAATTGATAGATCGCCTCGCCATCCCAATCGAGGCCGAGCCAGCTCAGTCCGTCGAGGATCGCGTTGATCGCCGCATTGGTCGAGCGTTCGCGATCGGTGTCTTCGATGCGCAGCAGCATCTTGCCGCCTTGGCCGCGGGCGTAGAGCCAATTGAACAGCGCGGTGCGGGCGCCCCCGATATGAAGAAAACCTGTCGGGGAGGGAGCAAAACGGGTAACCACCGCATCGGGCATGAGCAAATTCCTGCACGGCTGAAAGTTCAAAACGCCGGCGAGATCCCCCGCTGGCCGTAGGCGCCGCGCCGCGTCGTGTAACATGGAAACGCCGGAAGAAAAGGGGCTTCGGCGTCGCCTCTGCCTGAAAGCGTCAAAACATATAACGAATGAAGACTTTCGCATTTTCATAAATCATGAATGCGCTTTAGACTTCTAGAATGGGGGACACAAGCGGAACAGCGATAGCCGATGGCGGCCTGACCGAAGCGAGCGGCTTCGCCGTCAAGCTCCGCGGCCGGCTTGCCCGATTGCGCGGGCAATTTGCTCAGGCTTTTGAAACCGAGGTCGCGCTTCGCCGGCTGTTTCTTTGGCTGCCGGTCGCCGCCGGCGCGGGCGTCGTATGCTATGTCTACGCTGACCGCGAACCCTCCTTGTGGCTGGCGGCGCCGGCTGCCGCCGCGCTGGCGGGTCTCGCCTATCTGGCGCGCGAGCGCCGAGTCGCCTTTTGGATTCTCTGCGGCCTATGCGCTTTTTTCGTTGGCGAACTCTCAGCGGCATGGCGCACCGCGCGCGTCGCGGCCCCCGTCGTCGGCGGAGTCAGGATCGCGACGGTCGAGGGCTTCATCGAGCAAATGGATTTCCGCCGCACCGGCGCCCGCTTCATCTTGCGGGTCCATTCGGCGGCCGGACTGACGCCCGAGGAAACGCCCTTCCGGGTCCGGCTTTCGATGCGCCGCGCGCCGCCCTTCGATGCGGGCGCCTATGTGCGCCTCAAGGCGCGGCTGCTGCCGCCGGCGCGCGCCAGCCTCCCCGGCGGCTATGATTTCGCCAAGGACGCCTGGTTCGCGCGGCTTGGCGCCGTAGGCAATGCGCTCGGCCGGATCGACGTGGCGACGCCGCCGGCCGCGCCCGGCTTGGCGCTCGGTTTCGCGATGGCGATCGATCGCGGCCGAAACGCCCTGGCGCGGCGCGTCGATGCGATCGTTGGCGGCGACGCCGGGGCGATCGCGGCGGCCATGGTCACCGGCAAGCGCGATCTGCTGTCCGATCAGGCCAAGGAGGTGATCCGCGAGGCTGGAATTTTTCACATCATTACGATTTCGGGCGTCCAGATGACGCTGGTCGCCGCGATCTTTTTCGTCGGCTTGCGCCGGCTTCTGGCCTTGAGCCCGACGCTCGCCTTGCGTTATCCGATCAAGAAATGGGCCGCCGGACTCGCCATGGCCGGGGCGATTTTCTACGATATCGCGACAGGTTCGAGGGTCGGCACCGAACGCGCTCTATTCATGACCTTGATCATGCTCGGCGCAGTTCTTTTGGACCGCCAGGCGCTAACCATGCGCAATCTCGCGTTCGCCGCCTTGATCGTCATCTTGATTGAGCCGGAAGCCATCATGGGCGCCAGCTTTCAATTGTCCTTCGCGGCGGTGGCGGCGCTGGTCGCGGTGTACGAGGCGCGCATGGCGGCGATCGCCCGCGAGCGCGACGAGCCATTTCTGCTCGCGGCGCGGCCGGTCAAAGGCGAGCGGAAGCGCTTGTTCTGGGACGCTGTATTCCGGAATCTGCGGCAGGGCCCCGGCGGGGTCCTGTTCGCGACCTTTTGCGCGACCTCGGCGACGGCTTCCTTCATGGCCTATAATTTCCACGAGCTGAGCCCCTATGTGCTGATCGGCAATCCGCTAACCTTGACCGTCATCGAGATTTTCGCGGTTCCAGGCGCGCTCATTGGCGCGCTGCTCTATCCGCTTGGGCTCGATCCCTGGGTCTGGCGCTACGTCGGCTTAGGGATCGACGGCATCATGTGGGCGGCGCGGACGGCGGGAGGGCTGCCCGGGGCGACGATCCATCTGCCGGCCTTCGCGCCTTGGGCGATCGTCTTTCTCACGCTCGCAGTGCTGTGCGCGGTGTTGTGGCGGACCGCGCTCTTCCGCGCCATGGCGCTGCCGCTTGCGGCGATCGGACTTTGCGGCGCGGCGGCGGGTCCTACTTTCGACATCGCCGTGCCCGCCACCGGCGACGCCGTGGCGTTGCGGGGACCGGATGGCCGGCTGGCGGTCATCGGCGCCCGTCCCAGCGCCTTTTCGGCCGAACAATGGCTTCGCGCCGACGCCGACGGCCGCCCAGGCGCGCGAGCGTTGCAGCGAACCGGCTGCGATGGGATCGGCTGCATCGGGCGCCTGCCCGATGGGCGGGCGGTCGCGGTCGTCCTCGACAAGCGCGCTTTCGCCGAGGATTGCCTGCGCGCGGATATTGTCGTTACGCCGCTGTTCGCGCCAACCGGCTGCGCCGCCAAACTTGTGATCGATCGGGACAGGCTCAAGCAAACCGGCGCGCTCACCTTATCTAACGCGAAGGAAGGATGGCGAATCCGCACTGCGCGGGCCGAGGATGAGGATCGGCCATGGTCGCGCGCGCCAAAGCGCCGTTGGGGCCGCAGCGCGCCGATCGCGTTCGGCGAGACCTATGCGCCAGCGCAATACGTTCGGCAGGAGTCGAGCCAAGCATCGAGTCAAGCGCCGGCGCCGGATCCCTGGCGGGAAGCCGCGCCGTTATATGCAGCTGAGGCCGATGACGCTTCGCCATTGGAGTAGCGCCGGCGCCCCGTCCCATGCGCGAACGCGTCAATATTTGCGAATGAGGCTGACGAGCTTGCCTTGGATGCGGACGCGATCCGGGCCGAAAATTCGCGTCTCATATGCGGGATTGGCGGCCTCCAACGCGATCGACGCGCCGCGCTTGCGCAGCCGCTTCAGCGTGGCCTCTTCATCGTCGATGAGCGCGACGACGATGTCGCCGGTTTCGGCGGTCTCCTGTTTGCGGATCACAACGGTGTCGGCGTCGAAAATTCCGGCCTCGATCATCGAATCGCCGCGGACTTCGAGGGCGTAATGCTCGCCCTGGGGCAGCATTTCAGGCGGCAGGCTGATTGTGTGGCTGCGGTTTTGCAGAGCGGTGATAGGCGTGCCCGCGGCGATCCGGCCCATCACCGGGATGGCGACAATGGAGCGGCCGAGATCGTCATCGGCGGCGCTGGGCGGCAGAGCGCGGACGCGCCCGAGATTGCCCTCGATGACGCTTGGTTCGAATTTCTTGCCCCGGTTGATCTCGGGCGGCGTCGAGGAGCCGGGCAATCGCAGGACTTCCAACGCGCGGGCCCGATTGGGAAGGCGACGAATAAAGCCGCGCTCCTCAAGCGCGATGATCAGCCGGTGAATGCCGGATTTCGAGCGAAGATCCAAAGCGTCCTTCATCTCGTCGAAGGAAGGTGGAACCCCGGTCTCCTTCAGGCGCTCGTGAATGAAGCGCAATAATTCGCTTTGCTTCTTGGTCAACATAGACTTGGCCCTTCTTGCGAACCGCGAACGGCGCCCCGAATCAACAGGGTTCGCCAGTTGGCGCACCCTGTCAGATGAATCTGCACAAATAGTGAACGTACGATATCTGTTCGTGCTGCGTTCCGCAAGAGCGTCAACGCATTTTTCGGGCGGAGACGCGTCCTTTTCCAGGAAGGTTCGGCGGGAGCTGGGGCGTGGAACTTACCGTCCGGCCGAATGTTGAAATCCTAGCCAGCGCGCGGCGCGTTTTAGAAATCGACCGGCGCGTTTGGCTGAAATTTCATTCGGGGAGTAAACAGGCATGGACAGACCGCTGCAAATCGTCTTCCGCGATATCGAGCGTTCGGCGTCTTTGGCGAGGCTCATTCGAGAAAAGGCGCAGCGCCTCGAACATTTCTATTCTCATATCATCGGCTGCCGGGTGGTGGCGGAAGGCTTCCCGCATGGGAGTCGGGCGGTGAAAAAGCCGCTCGCGATCGCCGTGGAGATTGAAGTGCCCGGCCGGCCCAAGCTCGTCGCCAGATCGCAAGCCGCCCCGCATGCCGGAATGGGCGGGGAGAACGTGATCAACCGCGTCTTCGACGCCGCCAGACGCCAGCTCGAGGATCTTGCCGCGATCGTGCATCGCCGATCTTGAGGCGAGTCAGCTCCGCTGATTGACCGCGTGCGTTTGAACGCACGCGGTGGATTGGGGGCGTCCGAGGCTTGGCCGTCGAGCCAAGACCTTGGTCGCCGAGCTTGGTCGCGTGCGGTCTTGTCCGCGACGAAGCAAACCAAGGGAAATGCTACTTGATCGCGGCGGCGTAGCGTTCTTCGACATATTCCCAGTTCACGAGATTGTCGACGAAGGCCTTGAGATAGTCGGGGCGGCGATTGCGGTAGTCGATATAGTAAGTGTGCTCCCAGACGTCGACCGTGAGGATCGGCGTCGCGCCCTGAACCAGCGGGTTTTCGGCGTTTCCGGTCTTCGAGACGATGATCTTGCCGTCCTTGACCGCCAGCCAGGCCCAGCCCGAACCGAATTGGGTCACGCCGGCCTGAACCAAGTCTTCCTTGGCCTTGTCCACCGAACCGAAACTGTCGACGAGGGCCTTTTCCAAAGAGCCGGGAATTTTCCCGCCGCCGTTCGGCTTGATCGACTTCCAATATTCGGAATGGTTGTAATGCTGCGCCGCATTATTGAAAAGCGGGACATTCTTGCCGTGGGTTTCCTTGACGACCTCCTCCAGGGATTTCCCCTCCAGGCCGCTATCCTTCAGAAGGTTGTTGGCGTTGGTCACATAGGTCGCATGGTGCTTGTCGTGATGGTATTCGAGCGTCTCCTTGGAAAGGTAAGGCGCAAGAGACTCGTAGGGATAGGGGAGGTCAGGCAGAGTGAACGACATTGAAGGCTCCTGAAATAACGATATGCGGCCGCCAAAGGCGGCGCCTTGGCTGGTGGCGCGGGCTCCATAAGTAAACGGCCTTGCGCAGCGCAGCAACCGTTCCGGCTGCTAACTTTAGTTGTGTCATATTATATCATTTGCGATTAAGGCGGCGCAGTCTGGCCGGCCTTTGAGGCCGGAGGAATTTGCAAGCGCTTGTTTTGCAGCTAGCTTGGCGCGTTGGCCAATCGGCTCGGCCCTCGACAGGAAACAACGCGTGGATAGGGGAAAATGAGCTATCTTGTTTTCGGCCTCGGGCTCCTGCTCTCGTCTTGCGGCGCCTATGCCATCTATTTCGGCTATGGAATTATCGCGGTCGAGCGCGGCTGGGCCAGCGTCATCGCCGGCGCGATGGCGCTTTCCTGCGGCGTCGTGACGATCGCGCTCGCGTTCATCTTGCGCCGTCTCGCCAAGTTACAGGCCTTGCTTGTCGCGAAAAATCAACTCAAGCCGGTTAAGGGCAAGAGCGGGTCTGGGCGCGAGGAGAGCCTGCCGCGCCTAGACGATGCGCCCGCCGTCGATGCGGAACAATTCGCGTTCCCGCCTTCGGGGGATCCCTGGAGCAGCGCGCCGTTCAGCGCGACCCATGTCGGGCATCTCAGCGAAGCGGATCAGAATGCCTCGGCGCCGCCCGCGGCAACTGCGGGCCTTTATCGCGAGCGCGCCGAAGCAGCGCCGCAGCCAGAATTTCCTGATATCGCGCCCAGTGCTTCTCCGAACATCTCGCGCGCGTCGATCGAGGACGTGCGCCGGGTCGTCGCCGAACGGCTTAAGAATGCATCGTCGACGCAGGCCAGGCGCGCTTCCGGCGCGCAAGAGGCCGCCGGAGCCCTGCGGGGACCGCTTGCCGAGGCGGCGCCGGAGCGCGTTTTTGGCGGCGCCGCGGAGCCGGGTCGCTCCGTCGGCGCGCCCATTGACGAGGTCGATAGCCCGCGCCCGGTCGAACCCACGCCGCTGCGTCGCTTGGGCGCCAATGCGCCAGAAGGCGGGGTAGCCGGAACGGCGCCAATCGCCGCCCCCTTCATTGCGCGCGCGAAAATCGAGGAGGCGACGAGCGCCGACCAGGCGCCGCCAGCGATCAATGCGCTCCCGAGGGAGACCTATGCGTCGCCCGCGGAAACCCGCGCGCCGCCCGCCGAGACCGGCGCGCCAGTCACCGTCTCCGAAGGAGATTTCCTCTCGGTTGGGCCGCAGTTCCTGCGGCGGCAGGTCTCGTCCGACGCTGCGTCGGACGCCGCCGCAGAGCCTGCGTCATCAGGCCCGTCGCTCCAGGACGCAGGCAAGCCGGCCATCGTCGGGCGCTATCAATCCGAAGGCACGTCCTATGTCATGTATGCCGATGGATCGATCGACGCCCAATCGGCGGCCGGCGCTTTCCATTTCGAGTCCATGGCGGAACTCAAAGCCTTTATCGAAGCCCAATGAATTCGGCCGGGGTCGTCGCGCGTCTCAAGCCAAAGCGGGTTCAGGCGTCGCCGCGTAGCGTCCTTCGACGCAGGCCAAGGCGAAAGCAAATTGCAGGGCTATGTCCTCGAGATGCTCGAACCGTCCTGACGCGCCGCCATGCCCGGCGCCCATATTCGTCTTCAAGAGGATCGGGCCGCCTCCGGTCATCCGCTCGCGCAAGCGCGCCACCCATTTGGCCGGCTCCCAATAGGTGACGCGGGGATCGGTGAGGCCGCCAAGGGCGAGAATTGGCGGATAGCGCTTGGCCGCGACATTGTCATAGGGCGAATAGGCGCGGATCGTCGCGAAGGCGGCTTTGTCCTCGATTGGATTGCCCCATTCGAGCCATTCGGGCGGCGTCAACGGCAGGTCGGCGTCGAGCATCGTGTTCAAGACGTCGACGAAAGGCACGTCGGCGATCACCCCGGCGAAAAGCTCGGGCGCCATGTTGACGACCGCGCCCATCAGCATGCCGCCAGCGCTGCCGCCCTCGGCGACGATTCGTCCCTGGCTGGTGTAGCCGGCCGCGATCAAATGCCGGGCCGCCGCGATGAAGTCGGCAAATGTATTGGGTTTTTTGTCTAACTTGCCGTCAATATACCAATGCCAGCCTTTGTCCGTTCCGCCGCGGATATGGGCGATGGCGTAAATGAATCCGCGATCGACCAGGGAGAGGCGGTTGGCGCTGAATGACGCCGGCATCGGCGAGCCATAGGCGCCATAGCCGTAGAGCAGAACGGGCGCGGAGCCATCGAGGCGCAAGTCGGCCCGGTGGAGGAGCGAGACCGGGACCTCCTCGCCATCCGCCGCGATCGCGAACAGCCGACGCGTTGCATATTGCGCGGGATCGTGACCGGAGGGCACGATCTGCCGCTTGCGCAGGCGGCGTTCACGGGTTGCGAAATGATAGTCGTAGGTCTCCCTTGGGGTCGTCATCGACGAATAGGTGAATCGCAGCTCGCGGGATTCATATTCGAGACGTTCGCCGAGGCTAAGATGATAGGCCTCCTCAGTGAAGGCGATGGCGTGCTCCGCGCCGCTCTCGAAATGCCGGATTGCGATGCGCGGCAGTCCGGCCTCCCGTTCGAGGCGCACGAGATAATCCGGATAGAGCGCCGCCTTCACGATCATCCGGCCGCGCTGGTGAGGAACTTCGTCGACCCAGAAAGCCTTGCCAGGGGTCGCCAAGGGGGCGCTGGCGATCTTGAAATCCTCGGCGCCATCGGCATTGGTGCGGAAATAGAGCCTGTCGCCGCGATGTTCGACCTCATAGCGCAGCCCCGCCGCGCGCGGCTCGACGAGGCGGGGCCTCGCGGCGGGATCGTGAAGATCGAGCAGATGGCACTCGGATGAATCGTGATCGCTGACGACGATGATCGCGAAGGCGCCCGACTGGCTGCGCCGGACATGCAGGAACCAGCGGGAATCGCGTTCCTCGAAGATGAGGACGTCGCTCGCGGGATCGGTTCCGGCGACGTGCCGGAAGACCTCGGATGGTCGGTGGTTCTCGTCGACCCGCACATAGTAGAAACCGCTCGAATCGGCCATCCACACGAAGCCGCCATCGGTATCGACGACGGTCTCCGCGCCATCCGTTCCGAGGGCGAGATCGCGGACCCGGATGGAATGGAGCTCCGAGCCCTTCTCGTCGACGCTCCAGGCCAGCTTGGCGTGATCGGGCGAATGGCGAACCTCGCCCAGCTCGAAAAAGCTCTTGCCGGCGCCCTGCTCGTCGCCGTCCAAAAGGATCTCTTCCTCGCCGCCTGCCTGCGTGGCGCGGCAGAAGAGCGGGTGCTGGCCGCCTTCCCTGTGGCGGGAATAATAGAGCCAGGGACCGTCGGGGAGAGGAACCTCCGCGTCGTCTTCCTTGATGCGGCCGCGCATCTCCTTGACGAGGGTTGCCCGCAAACCTTCCTCCGGAGCGAGAACCGTCCGGGCGAAAGCGTTCTCCGCCTCGATTACGGCGCGAATGTCGGACGGAAGCGCAGCAGGGTCGCGCAGGACCTCCTGCCAGTTCGCCGCCTTCAGCCAGGCGTATTCGTCGCTCAGCGCGACGCCATGCACTATCCTTTGCTCCACCTGTTTGGGGATGGCCGGCGGGGGCGAGGGCGGATTGTCAGGAGCCTGCCCAGTCATGGGGCGAGGCTCGCGGCGACGAGAGAAGCGAGAGAAGAATGCATGATCAGGCGTCCGCGGGGGTGAATTTCAGGGCGCAGCCGTTCATGCAATAACGCAAGCCGGTCGGCTTCGGCCCGTCCGGGAAGACGTGGCCGAGATGCGCCTCGCACCGCGCGCAGCGGACTTCGGTGCGGCGCATGAAATGCGAATTGTCCTCATGCGCCTCGACGGCGTCCTCGGCCACCGGCCCGTAGAAACTCGGCCAGCCGGTGCCTGAATCGAACTTAGTCTTGGCGTCGAACAGGGGCTCGCCGCAGCAAACGCAGGAATAGAGCCCCGGCTTTTTCTGATCCCAGTTCGGACCGGTAAAGGCCTGCTCGGTGCCGTGTTTGCGAGCGACTTCAAATTGCTCTGGCGTAAGTTGAGAGCGCCATTCGGCCTCGCTTTTCGAGATCTTCTCCTTGGCCGCATCCTTTGTCATGGCTTCGCTCCTATCGCTGCAAACTATTCCAAGGGCGGCGCCATCGGCAAGCCGTCTTGCGGGGCCGCGATCCTCAAACTGCGCGATCAGTCATATGGGGAGGAATCCCTCGCGCGCCAGGACAATCAATCTGTAACGCCGCCTTTATCAGCTCTGCGTTCATTTGCTCGAATCGGCGTGAAGAAGGTTTTTTTTCTTGAAAACAATAAAGTGAGTTCATAGCTACTTGCAGATACGAAGATTCGGTCTTAGAAAAGAAAAATGTTCTTACGGGTCGATTCGCGAAGGTCGCTTAAAGGAACTTTTGTTTGGTGGGGTCTTGCCGCCACATGCGGAAACCATGGGGTCGCTCTTTGACCCACATTCCATCGGTGGCGCCTTCTACTCGGGATATTGAGCGCTATGAGCGAGACGTCGGGTTCTAACAGTTACATAGAGCTGGCCGCCGACATTGTGTCGGCCTATGTCAGCAACAATTCAGTGCCGGCGAGCGATCTTCCCTCGCTCATCAATGAGGTTCACTCGGCATTGCTGCGCGTTACCTCGGGGACTGTGGTCGCTGCGGTCGAAGTGCCAAAGCCGGCGGTGCCCGCCAAGAAATCGGTGACCAACGATTTTCTCGTTTGTCTCGAGGACGGACGAAAGTTTAAGTCCTTGAAGCGGCATCTTCGCACGCAATACAATATGTCGCCGGACGAATACCGCGAGAAATGGGGTCTGGCGCCCGATTACCCGATGGTCGCCCCAAATTACGCCAAGGCGCGCTCCAATCTCGCCAAACAAATGGGCCTCGGGCAGCAGCGCCGGCGCGTGCGCTAGCATCCCGATCGACGGATAACTCCCATCGATCGGGGCTAAACAAGTGGCTGGCTCTTTGAATTTGGCGGGCCGAAGCGGTTTTGAGGCGCGGGGCAAAGCGTCAGGATTGGGCCATTGGCCTGTTCATGCGGTTTCGCTGCAGCGCAGGGCGCCTAAGATCTGCTTTTATTACGCCGATCCGTCAGAGCATGATTGCTTCAAAGCGAAGCGATTATGCGGTTGATCTTTTCGCTCTGACGCATGATCTTCCCTAAAAAGTCTGTTGCTTTTCCAGACCGCGTTCGCGTCAGCCGAAGCGGAGACCGGCTCGCTTGATGCGAGCGCGAAAAGCAAAGAGTTCGCCGATTTCTCATTTCAGCGGACCGGAAAGATCTTTGGAGCTGGCGCGAGAGCTCCTTCCGACGCGCTTATTGGCGAGTTGAAGTGCGCCAGTCCAACGCTTGGCGTTGTCCAACAACCAGACCCGAAGTCCCCCTTCGCCCTTAAATTGGACAAGGGGTCGCCGCGTCAGGCGTGCGCGGCGACGGCGGCGCGGGCGTCTGTCTTGATCCGTTCGACCATGGAGCGCACGCCATTGGAGCGCTGCGGCGTCAAATGCGCCGAAAGTCCGAGGCTCTGGAACAGATCCTGGGCGTCCGTTGTCAGGATCGTGGCGGCGGGCTGGCCGGAATAGAGGGCCAGCACGAGAGCGACAAGCCCGCGCACGATATGGGCGTCGCTGTCCCCCTTCAGATTGAGGACCGGGCTTCCTGCATCGCCCGCCGCAATGCGGGTTTCCAGCCAAACCTGGCTGGCGCATCCAAGAACCTTGTTCGCATCATTATGCGCGGCCTCGTCCAGCGGCTCGAGCATGCGGCCAAGTTCGATCAGATAGCGGTAGCGGTCTTCCCACTCGTCGAGATAGTTGAAGTTCTCAATGATGTCGTCGAGGTTCATAGCTGTCCGAAGGGCAAAGAGGTTGATCTGTCTTTATAGCGGCGCGGCGCGCGCGGAGCTATCAAAAACGCTCCCCTCGCGAGGCGCGCCCAGCGCCATGCATTTTTCCGACCAGCGCCAAATTGGGCCTTTGCAGCGACGCGCCGCCGCCCCCTCAAAGCGGGTGCTGGTTTAGAGACGCGCTTTAATTCTAATGTGTTGAAACGCGCTCTGATCGAAAAAGTCGATTACCGAACATGCTCCAGACGGTCGAGCGGAGCCTTGAGCGGGCCTTCGCGCTTGTCGCCCGCGATTTGGCTCAGGCGGGCCGCCGCCTCCAAACAAGCCGCCGGCGCCTCGAAACAGGCCTTGCCGATCCCTGCGCGGGCGTTGACGAGCGTCCGGGTCAGGATTTCCTGCGTCTTGGGAAGATTTGTGGCCGCCGATGAAATCTGCTGCGGGACATCGTCCGGCCAAGACATGGAGGCGAAGACAATCGTCAACCAGAAGGCGGAGCGAATCAGAAAAAGCATCGATCAGTCTCGGATGGGACTCTGGATGCCTTTTTACGCGCCCTTTATTAAGATCCGCCGCAATCGACGGCCCGAAACCGGTCAATAAAGATCGCTGTTCGCCCAGTCGCGGCTAAATCGCAACGATTTCTATACCATGGCGCCATTTGCCCGCTTCGGGCGCCTGCGATTTCGTGCTTTTGGCGCGGATCCGAGGGGCCAGGGCCGGCACCGCTTAGGGCCGCCTTAATATGCGTCTGGCACGCTCCTCCTTGTCAAATGGGCTGCTGGAGCTGGCGCGCTTCCCGAGCAGATCGACTGATCCGCTCGCAACGGAAATGTCCGGATCCAAGAAATAGAGCATGTTCCGATCGCTTAACCTCGATCGCGTTACTCAAAGAACATGCTTTGGCGCAGCGCAGCGCGGAGAGGGTTTTGGGTTATTCTCTGAGCCTCGAAGGCCAGATCGCCAATTTGGTCCATCCGGACGCCTTGACGCGTCCGATCGAGCGGGCGCGCCAGGAGAGCTTCATCCTGCGCCGGCTGGCGAGTTCGCTCGCGGCGGCGGCGGCGGCGCCCCTCTACCTTGCTTTGCATGGCGCGCCGACCCTTCTTGAGGCGCTGGTCTTCGTCTGGCTGATCGCGCCGCTTGGCGCCATCGCCTTTCTCTCCGCCACGGGCCGGCTGCTTGCGGCCGAGGCAATCTCCACCTTCGCCCTCATTGCGGCGGGATTGACGGCCGCTTGCGGTGCGGGCGCTGCGGACCAGACTGCGCTCGCCTGGCTGGTTCTCGCGCCGCTCGACAGCATTTTCACCCTGAACGCTGTCCTTGTCGGCCTTAGCGGCGGCTTCGCCATCCTGGCCGTTCTCGCGCTCGCCGCGGCTGACGCCCTCGGGTTTTCCGGCGCCCCGGCGGGCATGGCCAGCGCCGCTTTTTTCGTCGCTCCGGCGCTTGCCTATGCCACGGCGGCGGCAATAGGCTTTGTCAGGCTTCAAGTCAGGCGCTCGTCGGCGGAGCAGCTCCAGGCCGAGCGCTTCCGCGTCCTGATTGAGACGGTCGGCGAGCTTGTCGTCACCCATGATCGGTCAGGCGCGGTGACCTCGCTCAGCCGGAATTGCCAGAGCCTGTTCGGCCTGCCGCCGGGGGAGCTGATGGGGCGCGGCTTCTTCGAACATGTTCATGTCGCCGACAGGCCCGCCTTTCTCAAGGCCATTGCCGACGCCAGCCACGGCGCCGCACCGGTCCATACGACCTTGCGTCTGCGCACGTCCGCGCTGGTCGATCGGGGAGCTTACGCCGAGCCGGTCTTTCTGTGGCTGGACATGCGCGCGAGCCGCTGGAGCGAAGACGCAAACGCCCAGCGCCGGGGGAGGCCGGGCGAGGGCGCGATCGCCATTTTTCGCGACGTCACCAAAGCCAAGCTGCGCCAGGACGAGCTTGAAGCCGCCCGCGCGAGCGCGGAGGACGCGAGCCTTTCCAAAGATCATTTCCTCGCCAATATGAGCCATGAACTGCGCACGCCGCTGAATTCGATCATCGGATTTTCAGAAATCCTCAGCGACGCTCAACTGGCCCCAAGCGACCCCGCCAAACAACGCGAATACGCCGCGATCATCCATCAATCCGGGCAGCATCTTCTCGCCGTCGTCAATTCGATTCTCGACCTGTCGAAGATTCGGTCGGGCTCTTTCGATCTCCTGCCCGAACCTTTTTCGATCGGACCGCTGATCGATCGCTGCTGTGAAATGGTCCAGCTCGAGGCCAAAGAGGCCGGCGTCGAGCTGCAGCGCGCCTATCCCGAAGGGCTTGAGGACATCATCGGCGACAAGCGGGCCTTCAAGCAGATCTTGATCAACCTGCTTTCGAATGCGGTTAAATTTACCCCCGCCAAGGGCAGCGTCAGCATCGGCGCGCGACTGGAGGGAAATTCGCTTTTGATCCTTGTCGCCGACACAGGCATCGGCATCAACGCCCGCGATCTGGCGCGGCTCGGCGATCCTTTCTTTCAAGTCAAAGCCTCGCTTGACCGTCCATTCGAGGGAACAGGCCTTGGCCTTTCGATCGTGAGCGGCCTTGTTGGCCTTCAAGGGGGCGCCATCGCGCTCGCCAGCGAGCCGGACAAGGGGACCTGCGTTCTGGTCCGTCTGCCGGTCGACTGCCGGCGCTCCATCGACAAGATGCGCGCCTCGGTCAAGATCGAAACGATCCCGCGCTATTGCAGAGGCGAAGACGAGCGCGACCTATTCCAGCAAATGATGGTGAAGAAAATTGCGTGAAGCTCTGGCTGCCGCCGATCATGATTTCGTTCTGGCCGAACCGGCTTCGAAATCGAAGCGATTGAGAGACAAGATAACCGCGGTGAAGCGGCGCGGCTCAGGCCGCTCGGCGCGGCGAACCCGGCGCTACGCCATTTGGTTCGCAGGAGCCCTTGCCGTCGCGGCCATCTGCGGCATTCTGGTCAATGCGCTGACCTTGCAAAAGACTCGTCATCCGGCGCCTCTTTTCGGGCGCACGGTCCCGGCTCCGCGCGTGAAGGAGCCATCGATCGCCGAGACGGCCCGCGCTCCGGCGCAACGCTCCGCGCCAAAGGCGGCGCCCGCCAATCCTGCGGCCGACAAACCAGTCGAGCGCGCTCCGCATCCGGCGCTCCCAGCCGCGCCGGGCGAGGCTGCGGAGCCGCGCCAGCACGACCCGATTTCTCAATTGTTGAAGACGCCGGCTCACGAGCCCGCCGCCAAGACATCGGCTGAGCCGAGCAAAGCGGTGATGGCGGCGCAGCGGGCGCTCATCAAATTGGGCTATGTGCTGAAGGCCGATGGCGTGGCGGGAGCGGCGACGCGGCAGGCCATCGAACGCTATGAGCGCGACCATAAATTGCCGGTGCGCGGCGAACTCACGCCGGCCTTGATGAGGCAATTGAGCGCCGCGTCGGGCGTTCCGGTCAACTAGAGCATGATGCCGAAAAGTGGAAACCGGTTTTCGGGCGACATCATGCTCTAACTCTTTGATGAGAGGGGGATTCAAACTTTTGATGGAACCGCGCTGCGATTCCATCAAAAGTCATCCGGCTCTAGAGCATTTTCGAGCGAAGTGGATACCGGCTCGCGTCAAGAAAATGCGATGGAATAGGAAATTAGAGTTGCTTTCCAATTCCGCTGAATCGGAAAGGGCTCGAAGGCTATTTCGACCGGCCGCCAAGAAGGCCTCGCACGATAGCGTGCGCGATCTGGGTTCCAGCCGAACGCGCGGCGGACTGGACCGCCGAACGAACGATGAGTTCTCCGGTCGACATGCGTTGCCGCTTGCCCCCCGGAGAACTGCCGAAAAGTCCGCCGATGGCCCCGGCGAGCGAACCAAGAAATCCGCCCGCCGCGTGCTGTTCGGATGTGGCGTCTGGAGGAGTCGCGGCGGTTCGATCGAGCCGGTTGCCGTCCTCTTGCAAATCCTCGAAGGCCGACTTCCTGTCGATCGTCGCCTTATATTTGGCGGAAAATCCGCTTGCCCGCATCAGCGCCTGGCGTTCCTCGATGCTGATCGGCCCGACCCGCGCTGAAGGCGGCGCGATCAGCGCCCGCGCGACGATTTCAGGCGTCCCTTTGGCGTCAAGCATCGAGACCAGGGCTTCGCCAACGCCCAGCTGGGTAATGACCGCAGCCGTCTCGAACGCAGGATTCTGACGGAATGTGTCGGCTGCGGCGCGAACCGCTTTCTGATCGCGCGGCGTGAAGGCGCGCAGCGCGTGCTGCACCCGATTGCCGAGTTGTCCTAGCACGGCGTCGGGCACGTCAAGCGGATTTTGCGTGACAAAAAAGACGCCGACGCCCTTCGAGCGGATCAGGCGGACGACCTGCTCGACTGCGGTGAGGAGGCTCTTGGGAGCCTTGTTGAATAGCAGATGCGCCTCGTCGAAGAAGAAAACGAGTTTGGGCTTGTCGAGATCGCCGACCTCGGGCAATTGCTCGAACAATTCCGATAGCATCCACAAGAGGAACGTCGCGTAGAGACGCGGCGAGCGCATCAATTTGTCGGCGCAAAGCAAGTTGACGGCGCCGCGCCCATCGGGGCCGATGCGCAGGAAGTCGTTGATGTCGAGCGCCGGCTCGCCGAAAAACGCCGCCGCGCCCTGATTTTCGAGCACCAGCAATTGGCGCTGGATCGCGCCAATCGTCGCCGGCGCGACATTGCCATAGGTCTTGGTCAGGGCCGATGCATTTTCGCCGAGGTGCTGCAGGATTGCGCGCAGATCCTTGAGATCGAGAAGAAGAAGCCCGGCTTCGTCGGCGATCTTGAAGGCGATGTTGAGGACGCCTTCCTGAATCTCGTTGAGCTCGAGAAGGCTGGCGAGAAGCAAGGGCCCCATATCCGATATGGTCGCGCGGATCGGGCAGCCCTGCTGGCCGAAAAGATCCCAAAAGACGACCGGAAAATGGTCAGGCGCATAGGCGATCCCGATATCCTCGGCCCGTTTGATGAAATGCGGCTTCGATTCGCCGGGCATCGCGATTCCGGCGAGGTCCCCTTTGACATCGGCGGCAAAAACCGCCGTCCCTGCGCGTGAAAACCCTTCTGCGAGAAGCTGCAGCGTCACGGTCTTGCCGGTTCCGGTCGCGCCGGCGATGAGGCCATGGCGGTTGCCGAGCGCCAGAAGGAGGTGCTCGTATCGATCGCCCTTGCCGACGAGAATGCGGCCAGGAGCCTGTGCGGGGTCATCGGCCATCCGGCTTTCCTTAGCTCTTGGGAACCACAAAAGGACAAAAGCCATTATGGGACGACGTGCGATCGCCTCGCCAGCAGATTTTTCGCAACGGAGCGCGCCTTGATTTTCTCCCAGCCAAGGTGGCAAGTGCGGGAGTCGCTGGGGCGTTTCAAGGCGAAGCGGACTCCGATGCGGGTGAACGGCGATAGGACGAAGACGCGGAGCATGAAAGAGGCTCAAATGGATGAATTGATTGCGCGCATCGCTGCCGCCTCGGGCAGCGAGCCGGAGGTCGCCAGAAAGGCGGTCGGGGTCATTCTTGACTTTCTTCGCAAGGAAGGGCCGCAAGCCGAGGTCGACGAATTATTTGCAAGCGTTCCCGGTGCGGCGGAGGCGGCGGCGACCGCTGCGGACAGCAGCGGCGCGCTGAGCGGCCTCGCCGGCATGATGGGAGGCGGCCTCATGGGACTCGCCGCTCGGCTTACCGCGCTTGGCCTCGGCATGGGCCAGATGCAGGCGACTGGCAAAGAGGTCTTCGCCTTTGTTCGCGAAAAGGCTGGCGACGAGCGCGTTGGCCAAGTCGCCGCGGCGATTCCTGGCCTTAGCCAGTTTCTTTAAAGTCTACAGCATCTTCGCGCGAAGTGGAAACCGGTTCGCGTTAAGAAAATGCGATAAAACAAGGACCTAGAGCATGATGCCGAAAAGTGGAAACCGGTTTTCGGACGACATCATGCTCTAACTCTTTGAGAAGAGGCGGATTCAGACTTTGGACGAGATCGCCTTGCGATTCCGTCCAAAATCATCCGGCTCTAGCGCTGCTTTCTGATTCCGCCGAAGCCGAAGGCGCTCTAGGGCCATTTTGAGCGGGATCGAACTGCCGGCTGTCCGTCTGTTTTGGCGTAGGATTTTTCGCAAGAGGGCTGCAACTTCTCTTCCCGATTGATGCATTTGGAGGTGCGAGGCCCGAAAGAGTCGCGTCGTCGTCCCGGCCCATTCGCAACCAAGGGCGGCGCCTATGTGTTTCATAGGCGCCGCCGTTCAGGAAGGTGCGATTGATCACATTCGAAAGGCGCCGAACGTGCAATCTATCATGCGATCTGTGAGCGCTTCGTGGACCAAAGTTCGCAATCCGCCCGCGTCACGGACGGAGATTTGGCTGCCGGTTGCGCGTTGGGGAAATCCTTGATGCTTTTGTTGGGATTTTTCATTGGGTTCTGAAACTTTATCAAGGCGCGCGCGGTAGATTTTGATGTCTGCGGACGAATTGGGCCTGGCCCTCTGTCGGCGGCAAAATGGATGTTTGGAGGCGAGGCCAATGGGCGAACTCATAGCTTTCAAAGTAGCGAAAGGCGCCCCGCGCCCGAGTCCGGGGCCGATCCAGCCCGCGACAATCCTCTTTTTCAACGGCGTCTGGCGCGAACGCGCGATTGATCCCAGCAAGGCATCGAAACGCGCGGGCAGGACGGCGGACAAAGCCTCCGGCAAGAGCCCAGGCAAGTCGCGCTCTGGCCGCGCCAAGGATACGATTTCCAAGTAGATTTGAGCGAGGCGCGAAAGTAAACGACAATCGCATCGCCGTGATGCGATCATGCTCCTGCCCGGAGGCCGCGCCCGGCCGGGGCCGACGCTTTCGAGCGTCCTGAGATGCGACCGAGGAGCGCTACTCCTGGGGCGCTTCCTCCGCCTCGCAAGAAATGGCTTTGATCCGCTCCTCGGCCTCCGCCCTTTCGCTTGGGAGGGAAGCCAATGCGCTGATAAAGATAATTCCTTGGCGGGTTGGGGAGAGAAGCCGCAATTCCTGGGGCGGCTCGTCTTCATCGTCGGCTTCAGCCTCGAGCGTTTCGAGTTGCTCCGGACTGAGAAGCAGAACGTCGATCTTGCCATGTTGGGCCCCCCGGTCTGTCATCGAATAGAAGACCTGGCCCGCAGGCGTGCGAAACGAAAGCGTGAGCAGCCGGTCGGCGTCGACGTCGCCATGGAGACGCAGGGCGCGTTGAGAAAGATCGAACAGGCAGACGCCCTGCGCCAAGGCGGGATCCTCGAAGGGCATGTTTTGCGCGCCCGGGCGCGGGCTTGGCAGCAGGGTCAGGCTGGCCGGCTTCGCCAGCTTCGAAAGCCGCCCGAACGCATCATTCGCTTCGAGGCCGGGCAGGGTGAAAATCGCGACCAGATGGACGATTCCCGCCACGAAAACAACGCCAAGCAGCCAGAGCAGGCCGGCGAGGAAGCGATCGAGCCAGCTCATCGGCAAGCGCCTTTGACGAGTCTTGGGAGGTTCGTCGCGTCGAGCGCAACCGTGGCCGCGCTGAGTTCGGTGTCGTAGAGACGTAGGACAAGGATGAATTTGCCGTCCTCGCCGATCGGCAGCCAATTGCCCGGTCGCGCATGGCGCGAGAGCGCGATCTCGAATCCGCCATCCGACCCGCGCAGGATCTGGCTCGACGTAAAGCCGTGCCGTTGCGCCGCGTTGGCGACGAGAAAACCCGCCGGGGACAGCAAAGTCAGGGTCCAGTAACGGGCCTTCGGCGGCTGGCCGGTCAGCGTGTAGTCACAGTCCGGGTCGAGCGCCGCGCCGGTGCTGTCGCGGCGGGCGACGAAGCTTAGTCCTTCCGATGCGCCCAAGGCCATTTCGCCCGAATGCGCGAGCATGGCGCGCGCGTAAGGGTCGACGTCGCCGGCGCCAATCTTTGGATAGGCCACCCAAGGACCCGCCTTGACGGCGCTAAAGCCGGTTCCGCGCTGGATCGTCACGAAGGTCAAGGCCAGTCCAAGAACGGAGCCTATGGCGCCGACTAGAAGGAATTTGAAGAAAGTCGCCACGCTCGCTCGCAATTTGCTTCAGGGGCGCCGCATAGCGTCCATGATTGCTCACGGACAGCGGCAACGGCAAAGCTCAGCCCCCACCGCCCGCGCCTTTGCCCCGCCCGACAGCGTTGTCGCGGCCCTTGGCGCCTTCGTCAATGGGACGCGATACGAGGCCGGCCTCCTGGCGTTGTTTTTCGCTGGCTTTCATCGCGGCTTCGATCCCGCCTAGGACTTCGACCGCGCGCACGGATAATGTGGCGGGGCGCCGATGCGCGCCGTCCGTGGCGGCGCTGGATCCGGCCGCCAAAGGTTCAGCGGCCGCGGCGACCGGGGTCGGCCGGCCGGGCAAAGGCTTCAGTTCGATGCCCTGATGGGCATAGGCCATGACTTCGTGCCAGGTCGCTGCGGGGAGGCTGCCGCCGGTCATGTTTTTCATCGAGGTGTCGTCGTCATTGCCGAACCAGATCGCCCCAACATAGTTTCCCGTGAAGCCGATGAACCAGGCGTCCTTGTAGCCATTCGTCGTCCCCGTCTTCCCGGCGACGTCGATATTGTCGAGTTGGGCCTTTCGAGCGGTGCCGGCGAGGACCACCTGCATCAGCATCGAGTCCATCGTGGCGATCGTGTCGGCCTCGATGATCCGGCGCGGCGGCGGGGCGTCGCGATCATGCCGGTAGATCACCTCGCCGCGGCTGTTGGCGATCTCGACCGCCGAATAAGGCGGCGCGCGCAGGCCGCCATTGGCGAAGGTGCAATAGGCCGAAGCCATATCTACCACGGTGACTTCGGCGGCGCCGATCGGCAAGGAGACCGTATCGACCAAAGGCGTCGTCAGCCCCATCCGCCGCGCCGTGTCGATGATCTTGGCGCGGCCCGCTTTCGGACTGCCGTCGCCTATCGCGATCGACAATCGGACCGCGACAGTGTTCAGCGACCGGGCCAAGGCGTTGACCAGCGGCAGGGAGCCGGCATAGGAGCCGCCGTAATTATGCGGGCACCAATTGCCGATGCAGATCGGCGCATCGACGACGATGGTCGTGGGCTTGAACTTGCCGGTCATCAGCGCGGTCAGATAGACGAAAGGCTTGAACGATGAGCCCGGCTGGCGCAGGGCGTCGGTGGCGCGGTTGAACTGGCTCGCGCCATAGTCGCGGCCGCCAACCATCGCCCGCAGCGCGCCGAGCGGTTCGACGACCACCATAGCGCTTTGGCTCGCGTGATAGCCCTTCCCATATTGGCGCAATTGATCCTCGATGGTCGCGTCGGCGTGCTTTTGCAGGCCGGCGTCGAGGGCGGTGCGCACCGTGAGCACGCGATCGTCGCCGAGCTTCTTCGCCTCGGCGAGTTTTTTCACTTCATCATAGGCGTAATCAAGATACCAATCGGGACTGGCGTCGCGGTTGCGATCGACCGCCGTCGCCGGATTGCGGAGCGCGGCGTAGATCTGCCCCTCGGTCAGGTAGCCGGCGTCGACCATATTGTTCAAGACGTCGTTGGCCCTGGCTCTGGCGGCGGGCAGATTGACATGCGGCGCATATTTCGTCGGGGCCTTGAAGAGTCCGGCCATCATGGCGGCCTCGGCGAGCGAGAGGTCGCGCACCGACTTGCCGAAGTAGAATTCGGCGGCGGCTTGCACGCCGAAGGCGCCGCCGCCGAGATAGGCGCGATCGAGATAAAGCCGCAAGATCTCGCGCTTGGGTAGGCGGAATTCCAGCCAGACCGCGAGATAGGCCTCCTTGATTTTCCGCTCCAAGGTCCGCTTGTTCGACAGAAACAGGTTTTTCGCCAATTGCTGGGTGATCGAGGAGCCGCCCTGGACGACGGTGTTCGCCCGCGCATTGACGGTCAGGGCGCGCATCGTGCCGATCACGTCAATGCCGAAATGTTCGAAGAAACGCCGATCCTCCGTCGCTAGGACCGCCTGGATCAGATGTTCGGGCAATTGATCGAAGGAGACTGAATCGTCGTGCTTGATGCCGCGCTGCCCAACCTCCTGGCCATAGCGGTCGAGAAAGGTCACCGAGAGGTCCTGCTGCTTCAGCCAATCGTCCGAGGTTTCCAGGAAGGCGGGACCCGCCAGGACGAGGGCGACGAGGCCGACGCCGATCCCGATCGTCATTGTTTCGCAGGCGAGTTCATTGAGGACGCGCCGCCAGCCAGCGATATGGAACCGGTCCATGAAGGCGGAAAAGGCGGCGTAGTTTTCGCGCGCGCTTTGTCCGCTGGCGTAGAGCTGCGAATCGACATAGGCGTCGAAGGCGAGCAGCCCCCGCGCGATTTTCCGGCCAAGACGCGACGATCGCAGACCATCGAACAAAGTTTGAGGCTCCCAAACTGACCGACGCGGGAGGTCGGAAGTGCTTCAGTATAGAACATTTTCAAGGTCAGGCGAACGGCGCGCTAACCCTTCGACTCTGAGCGGCTCCTTTTCGATCCCCTGAGTCCATCTGATCGGGAAGCGCTCCAGTGCGCCGATCCGTCCGGCTGTCTCGTCTAATCGATAAAAGCCCACTCCAGATCAATATGTTGAGCCAATCCCGCCGCGCAAGGCCGGGGCTTTTCGGAAACGGCCCCTGAAGCACCCGCCAGCCCGCCGCCAGCTTGATCGGGGAGAGTATGCGGAAGGCCTCGGAACGCCGGCGCGCCCCTCGAGCCTCGAATTTTGGAAAGGCTATTTCATGACGGACTGGACCGCTGGCTACGTCACCGAAGTCGGCTGCGGCGCGGGCTATTTCCGCGCCCTTGCGCCGCAAAATCTGGCGCTGGCGGCTTTGGCCAAAGGCGTCGCCGCGCCGGGGCTCGATGGCGGTCCGCTTCGCGTGCTGGAGCTTGGATGCGGGCAGGGATTTTCGGCCAATGTCATCGCCGCCGCCAATCCGCATATTGAATATGCGGCAATCGATTTCAACCCGGGACATATCGCCAGCGCAAAAGCGTTGGCCCGCGCCGGCGGCGTCGACAATGTCCATTTCAGCGAAGCCTCGTTCGAGGAATTCGCCGCCGATCCCGGCGCCGGCGAATTCGACTTTATAACTCTGCACGGAATCTACAGCTGGGTGTCGGCGGAGAGTCGGGCCCAGATTGTGCAGATCGCGCGCGAGAAGCTTCGTCCGGGCGGGATTTTATATCTTTCGTATAATTGTCACCCTGGCTGGGCGCCGTCGATTCCAATCCAGCGCCTTTTCGCCGATATCGCGGCGGGGGCGCCGCAGGAGCCGATCGACGTTCGGATCGATCAATTCTTCAAAATATTCAAGCTTCTTGGCGATATGGGCGCGCGCTGCCTTAATGCGAATCCCGGCGTCATCGAGCGCTTCAGACAGATGGAGACTCTGCCGCGCAATTATCTTGCGCATGAATTTCTTAACGCGAACTGGACGATTTTTCACTCCGCCGACGTCAGCCGGGAGCTTGCGCAAGCCAAGCTGCAGTTTGTCGGCTCAGCCCAAATCGCCGATCATCTTGATCCCTTGAACCTTACCGACCGGCAGCAGTACATCTTGAATCAGGTCAAGGACCCCATCCGCAAGGAATCGCTGCGGGACCTCATCGTCAACCAGGATTTCAGGAGCGACATCTATATCAAGGGCGCCTTTCAGCCCGTCGAGAACGCCTGGGACCTCTGGCGGGATCTGCGCTTCGCGCTGACGGCCCGCGCCCAGGATATTCCGCTGACAGTCAAGGGAACGCTGGCGGAAGCCGCCCTCGCGCCGGAAACCTACGGGCCGCTCCTCGATCGCCTCGACGCCGGCCCTGCGAGCGTGGGACAGCTCCTCGCCGAGCCGCGCATCGCAGCCATGGGCTGGGCCAATTTGCGCCAGCACCTTCTGGTTCTTGTCGCGCAGAAGACCTGTCAGATCGCTTTGCCCGCGCATGGAGAGAGGGAGCGGGAGAAGGCGACGGACGCGTTCAATCGCGCCGTCCTGCTCCGCGCGCGGCTGGGCGCGCATTTTGAATTCCTGGCTTCGCCGGTCACAGGAGCTGGGGTCGCGGTCGACCGGATCGGACAGCTCGCTTTGCTGGCGATGCGGGAGGGGATCGAGGATCGGTTAAGTTTTGTCGAAGGCTTCCTGAAGGACGCGCCGGGGAGCGCTGGCGCGCCCGCCTGCGCGCCGGAGCGCGCGGCCATAGAGGCTCAGCTCGAAAGCTTCGATGCGAAAACGCTACCTGTCCTTCGGCGTTTGAAGATCGCCGAGACGTCGCGCCAAACTCAATATCCGCGCGCTGGATCGACAATATCTTCAATCGGCTCGCGGCGCGCGTAGCGATCGAGATTGGCGAATATCTTTTCGACCAGCCGATCGGTGGCCTTAACGTCGCCCCAGGAAATGTGCGGCGTCAGCCGGACCTTTGGGTGCGCATAAAAACGATGCCCTTCAGGCGGCGGTTCGGGATCGGTCACGTCGAGGCTGGCGGCGCCGATGCGGCCTTGATCGAGAGCCGCCAGCAAAGCCTCCTGATCAATGAGGGGGCCGCGCGCCACATTGATGACATGCAGCGTGTTTTTTGCGTGGGTCAAGGCGGCTGCATCGAGGATATGATGGGTTTGCGGCGTCAGCGGCAAGACCAGAACCAGATGATCCGCCTCGGCGACGAGGGAGGCGAAATCCGATGCGGGCTCGACATTGGCGTCGAGCGGGCCGGAGCCGCGCCGCAACGCGACGATCCGCACGCCGAACGGCTGCGCCCGGACCGCGATCGCCCGCCCGATCGCCCCATAGCCCGCAAGGCCGAGGCAACGCCCCTGGAGGGAGCCAAGCGGCCGCATTTTCCATTGCGAGGGGCTATGTATGCGGATGGCGTCGAAATCCTTTTCGTAGGCGAGGATCGTCGCCAATACGAATTCCGAGACCGGAATGGCGGCGACCCCGCGCGCGCAAGCGGCGATTGCGCCCTCGAACAGCCATGAGGGGTAGGGATCGACGCCGGCCGTGATCACTTGAATGAAGTGCAGGCCGAAGGGCCAGCCCGGCGGTGGGCTTTGTCCCGCCCCATTCCAGGCGGAGGGCTGGGTGACGAGAACGTCGGCATGCGGCGGGATCGCCCAGGCCGGCGCGTCTTTGGGATGTTCGAGTATTTGCGGACGGGACCAATGCGCGGCCAAGCGCTCGCCGAGCTTGCGGCCGCCCTGATTGACGATGACGGGGGTGCGAACCGGTTCGGCCGCGCCGGAACGCTCGGGAGAATCGATCATGGCTTCTCTTTAAATTTCGCCTTCTCCAAGCGATAGCGAAATTTAACCTGCAACGCCAATCGATCTGAGCCTAACTGACTTCGATCAGGCCGCCATAATGGCGTTGGGCGACGTCGGGATGCGACCGCAGCCGCCCCTTGAGATAATTCTCTCCGGCATGCCGGAAAAGCGGATTGGCGGGATCGCTCGAGGGGCCGCGCGCCTCGCCGGCCAGCGCTGGGGGAAGCGCCAGCAAAGGCGTTGTCGAATCATGCCCTGCGCCTAGGAAGAAGGCGGCGGAAAGCCGCTCCGCGCCGGGAGGCGGGGCGACGACGCGATGCACGGTGGCGCGCAAATACCCGTTCGAGGCCAGCTCCAAGAGCTCGCCGATATTGACGACGAATGTGTCTTGCCGCGGCTCCGCCTTGATCCATTGGCCGTCCGCCGCCTCGACCTCGAGGCCGTCCTGGCGATCCTGGAGCACAAAAGTGAGAAAGCCGCTGTCCTTGTGCGGGCCCACGCCCTGGTCGGTCGAGCTCGCGTCGCGGCCTGGATAGCGGATGATCTTGATATGCTGGTTGGGCGCGTCCCGATAGGTCGGCTCAAAAACGTCGGGGCTTTGCTCAAGGCTTTGCGCGAAAGCGTGCAGCAACCGGACTGCGACCTTGGTCAGCGCGCTTTGCCAGGCAAGCAGCGCCGGGCGCAGCTCGGGCAGGGCCGCCGGCCATTGATTGGGGCCTTGCAGGCGCATCCAGGCCGGAGCGCCGGGTCGCCAAACCGCCTCGCGCTCGGAGTTGATGTCGAACTGCTCGCGCCAATCGGCGCGCCCGCGCGTGATCTCCGCGCCGGCCCTGGCATAGCCGCGAAAATGCGGCGAATGGATCATCTCGACCGCCTGTTTCGCCTTCTCCGGAAGGGCAAAGAACCGGCGCGCGATGCTGAGAATCTCGGCGTTCTGCTCGGCTTCCACGCCGTGCCCGGCCAGATAGAAAAATCCGACGTCGCGCGCGGCCGACCGCAAATCGGCGAGAAATCCGGCGCGTTCGTCGGCGTCCTCAAGCCGGCGAAGGTCGAGGAGCGGCAGGGAGGAGTATTGCGGCGCTCGCGTCATGGCCATTCCAAGCCCATGTTTCCCAATCCAGGATCGCCGAAGTCTCGTCCCTCGACAAGCGGCGACAATCAGGTCGCGATCGGAAGGGCGGTTTCCGACTTGATGCTTTCGAGAGCGAAACGCGACGTCACATTCTTAAGCGGCATCATCTCGATCAATCGCTTGTAAAAGGCGTCGAACGCCGATGTGTCGGGAGCGACGACGCGCAAGACATAATCGACATCGCCGGCCATCCGATAGAAATCCAGCACTTCCTCCATCGCCGAGACCTCGGCGGCGAAGCGCGCCAAAGCCTTGCCGGAATGGTCGCCGACCTGGATCGAGACGAAAACCGTGATTCCGAGTCCGACTTTCGCCGGATCGAGCAAAGCGATGCGGCGCTTGATCACGCCGGAGGCTTCAAGCCGCTGCAGCCGCTTCCAACAGGGCGTTTGTGAAAGTCCGACTTGCGTCGCGATTTCATAGATCGACAGCGACGCGTCTTTCTGCACGATGCGCAAAATCCGCCGGTCAATCGCGTCCATGATTCTCATTGAGCTCATCGTCAAACAGTCGCTAGTTAGACTATAAGAATTATAGAGCTTATTGATATCCGGATTGCAAGCGCGGATTGCGCAGGGGCGTCGGCTCCGCCTTGGGTCAGTGTGCGAACCGGGGGAAGCGGCAGGCAATAGCCTCCGAATCGGATGGGCGACCGATTGGGGCGCCTTACTCTGGGGCGGGCTCCGCGCGCCGTCGCGGTTTCTCCGCGCCGGAGCCTCGAGTCTTCGCCGGCCTCGGGGCCTGCCCGGGCCAGGAGACGATGTAATCAGGATAATCCGCGAGCTGGACCTCTGTCTCCGAGAGCGCGACGCGGCCGCGCACGGAAACGCCCGCCTCATGCACCGTGGAAGCCGAGCCGGAGACCAGCGGGTGCCACCAGGCGAGGTCGCGTCCCTCGGCGATCAGCCGATAGGCGCAAGAGCGGGGCAGCCATTTCAGCGACCGCACCGCCGCCGGAGTCAACTTGACGCAATCATGCACTTTGCGCCGCCGTTGCCCATAATCGGCGCAGCGGCAGGTTTCCGCCGAAAACAGCTTGCAGGCGATATCCGTATAATGGATTTGGCCGGTGTCCTCGTCTTCCAATTTGACGAGGCAACAGCGCCCGCACCCGTCGCAAAGGCTTTCCCATTCGGCCTGACTCAAGGCCTCAAGCGGCTTTTGCTTCCAAAATGGCGTTTCGGCAGCCGCCTTGGAGATCCCGACGGCTTTGGTGTTCGCGGCTTTGGCGCCTTTGGATTTGGGGCTTGCGGCGGACTTTGGCTTCGCGGATCTCGGGCTCGCCGCTTTGGGTTTGGCAGGAGCGGCGCTTGCATTTCGAGATGAGGACGAAGGCATCGGCTGGGCGCGCCCCTGGTTGAAAGCAGCGCCCCGCACTTGCGCTCTCCTAAGGCGGTCGTCAAGGGGCCGGTCGGGGACCGAGAGCGCTTTCAGTTTCGGCGGAATCAAAAAGCAGCTCTAGGTCTTTGTTTTGTCGCATTTTCTTAACGCGAACCAGTATCCACTTCGCTCGAAAATGCTCTAGCCGGTCGGTGAAACCTGACGCGAGCGCCAAATCAGCTTCCAGGGAACGCCGCTCTGAAACATCAAGGCCCTGGTTTGCCAGACGCCGAGCACCGCCGCGACCATGCCGAAGCGCGCGATGAGCTGGTCGGCGACGCGAGAGCGGCTCAGCCATCGCGGCGCATCGACGCCGGGGTTCGAGCAATCGGTCCGCCGCAGGAGCCGGGCGTAATCGAACCGGGTCCAGCCTCGGTCCACGAACCGCGCCGCATGTTCGATCAAATGGTCGATCAGAATGGCTTTCGCTTGCGCGTTGCTGTCGCCGGCGCCGCCGGGTTCGTAGCAGAGCACGTGGTTCAATTGCGGGCGCCGCGAAAACATATTGCCGCCGTGGAGGCGATAGACCGCGACCGCGTCATCGATCAGGACGCTGCCGCTGACGGCGTTGATTCCGAGGCAGAAGTAAAGATCGGTCCCGGTGCGGAGGCTGGCCAAGGCGGGATTGTCCGAAAACAGGGAAAGCGCATCGCGGCGAAAACAATTGCCCGACGTGGGCGCCCAGACCCACTCATTGGTCATCGGCGCGACGAAGCGGATTTTTTCCAGAACCGAACGGTCAAAAGCCTCGCCGGGCCAAGAACCGCAAACTTGACGATAGGGCCGCGTTGCATTGGACTTCTTTCCGGTCTCGGTCTGCATGATCCGATTGAAAGCGTTCTCGGTTCCAAGAACCACCTGGTCGTCGAGCGCCTGGAGCATGTCGCCGGAGGTGAAGCCAACGTGGATGCGAAGCGAGAGATGCACGAAAATATGCGTCTCAATGCAGTGGGGGAGCAGGAAATCGTCGGCGTCGACAAAGATGACATAGGGTCCGCTGGATGCGGCGAGACCCTCCAGCGTCGCCAGCGTTTGACCGCCATTCTCGGCGCGCCGGATGATCCTAACGCCCTTGCGATCGCGCTCGATCGCGCGCAGGACGGCATCGCTCTCGTCGGTCGAGGCGTTGTCGACGATGACGCATTCGATATTCGGATAGGTCTGCGCGAATATCGAGTCTACCGCGGCCCGAAGGAAGCGTCCGTAGTTGAAATTGACGACAATGACGCTCACCAAGGGCGGGCGAAAGGCGTCTTCCGCGGCGTCGATGTCCAAGCCCGAAATATTGGTCGCCATGCGCCGTTCATCCATCGCTTAAATCTCGGTTCTCGGCATAGCCGGCCAGCGTCAGTGGGTTAGAACGCAATCCCGGAGGATGGCTCCTTGAGCAAGACCTGCACTAAAGCGGAGAAATAGAGCGCAAATTTGTTTTTGCTAAAGGCGTCATGGCTTAATCTGGATCGCATGATCCGATGCGCCCGGAATCGAAGACGTTTCGCGCCCCTTAGGCCCAATCAGGAACTGTTTCGGAAGCCGTTTGTGAAACAGCGAAGGGGGTGCGCAATAAGATTGGCTCAAGGCTCGAAACCCTCGAAAATAATTTGATCGGCCCATGGCGCCGCGTAGGCTCCGTCGGCCTCCGACCGAACCGTCCAGGTCATGACCGGCATGCCAATCCCGCTCCGGCAGAGCTGTGGGACCGCATGCGGCAAATCGCTCACATGCCAGGACAGAAAATCCGGCAGGATTCTCGGGTAATCGCGGAGATCGGTCAGGCGGGCGCGCATCTGTGGCGTGAGTTCGGGCCAGTCGGCCTCGCCATAGCTGGCCTCCGCGACGAGACCGAGAGGGCAGGCGACGCCAGCGGCGCGGATATGGGCGAGGATCAAGGGATCAAAGCTTTTGAGGCAAACCGGACCGCGATAATCCGCCACGACGGCGATGGCGCGTTCGGCGAGGCGCTGATCGCCGTCGAACCGGCTCTTGACCTCGATGATGAGCGGGGCGCGTCCATCGACAAAGGCCAGAAACGCCGGCAGGGTCGCAATCGACTGGTCGCTGTCTTTGTAGGCGAACGCCGCGATTTCGCGGGCGCTATAGGCGTCGAGGCGGCCTTGTGCGCGCATCAGGCGGTCGAGCGTGAAATCGTGAAACACCATGGCTTCGCCGTCCTTGGCGCGCTGGATGTCGCATTCGATGGCGTAGCCTTTGGCGATCGCCGCCGCCGCCGCCGCGGGCGTGTTTTCAACCAATCCCCGCGCCTTCGAATGAAGGCCGCGATGGGCGATCGGCCGCGCGGTCAGCCAATCGGGCGCGGCGATCATGTGCCGCGGCATCAGATGGCGATTTCGAACAGGGCTTCGACCTCCACGACGCTATCGAATGGCAATTCGGCGACTCCCACGGTGGATCTTGCATGGCGTCCCTTGTCGCCGAGAACCTCAACCATGAAATCGGAGGCCCCGTTCATCACCGGGGCGATCGCCGAGAACCCCGGCGCCGTGTTGATGAAGCCGCCGAGCCGGATGCAGCGCGAAATCTTGTCGAGATCGCCCAAGGCGGCCTTCGCTTGCGCAAGAATATTGATTGCGCAATTGCGCGCCGCCGCGCGTCCCGCTTCGCTCGAAACCTGCGCGCCGAGCTTGCCGACATGGGCGGGATCGAGTTTGCCGTCCAGGCCGAAGGCGAGCTGGCCGGAAATGACAAGGAGAGCGCCCGTCGCTACAAAAGGAACGTAATTGGCGACCGGCGCGGCGGGGATCGGAAGCGATACGCCCAAAGCAGCCAATCTTTCTTCGGTCTTGCTCATAGATGAGAACTCCTTTTGCCTGTGCGCTATAGTACGCTGCTAAAGCGTAAAACGCTGGAGCGCGAAGGGCAAATCCGCACACCGGACGGTTTGGGTTGCATGTCGCGCGCCTTAACTCTAATTTTACTCTTCGCGGTCTGGATTCGTTTCCTAACGCCGCTGACCCAAGTCGTTCGAGGAACATCGATAATGCTTGCTTCGCACGCCCGTTTCCTGGCCTCAGGCGCGTGGGCCTTGGCCCTCATCACGGTCGGTCCCTTCGCGCCTTCGGCCTTCGCCGCCAAATCGGCCCCGGCGCAACCCGCGCCGCCCCGCTCCGCGCCGGAGACCCAGGCAAAAATGGACATGAGCGGCGCCGTGGCGCTCGCCTCGCATCGAGCGGTCTATGAGCTGACGCTGTCAAAATCGGTCGGCAGCAAGAGTCCAACGGCGGCGCATGGACGCATCGCCTTCGATTTCGCGGGCTCCCCCTGCGAGGGCTATGTGCAAAACTTCCGGCAATTGACCGAATTGCAGCCAGCCGAAGGGCCAACGCGCGTATCGGACATGCATTCGGCGACCTTTGAAGACCCCGACGGCAAGAGTTTCGACTTCAAGATGCGCACCAGCGTCGATGACGGAGCCGCCGAGGCAGTCGACGGCAAGGCGTCGAAAATCGCCAATGGCCCTTTGTCGGTCCATCTCGCCAAGCCGAAGCGGAGCAAGTTCGATCTCGCGCCTGACATCGCGTTTCCGACGGAACATTTGAGACGGATCCTGGCCGCCGCCCAGGCTGGCAAGAGCTCCATCGAGGTCAAGGTCTTCGACGGATCCGAGACCGGCGAAAAGGTTTATGAGACGACGACTTTCATCGGTCATCCGATCGCCGCGCCGGTCATCGAGCAGGCGGCGAAGATTCCAGTGCTCGAAAACATGCGGCGCTGGCCGGTGTCGATCAGCTATTTCGACGCCGGCAAGAAGGATGACGGACCGAGCTATACCTTGTCTTTCGATCTCTATGAGAACGGCATTTCGCGCGCGCTGAAGCTCGACTACGGCGATTTCGTGCTCGCCGGCGAAATGTCCAGCCTTGAGCTGCTGAACGAGCCCGCTTGCCATAAATAGGCGATCTGCGGCAGCCTTAGCCAAAGCGTTCCGATTGCAGCGCCGCCTTCCTGATCTTGGCGCAGCGCGATTAAATCGTTTTGATCGCGGGCGGCGATTTCCCTTGACAGATGGGCGCCGTATGACCGAGCCGATCCATTCGGGCCGTTGCGCGGGAGTCGGACGAGATGCGTATTTTGGTGACCAATGACGACGGCATTCACGCGCCTGGACTCGCCGCTTTGGAGCGGATCGCCAAAACGCTGACGGACGATGTTCTGGTCGTCGCCCCCGAAAACGACCAATCCGGCGTCGCTCACTCATTGTCGCTCAATGATCCTTTGCGCCTGCGCAAGATTTCCGAGCGCCATTACGCTGTGAAGGGCACGCCGACCGATTGCGTCATCATGGGCGTGCGTAGGATTCTTGACGGCGTCCGGCCGGACGTCATCCTGTCCGGGGTCAATTGCGGCCAGAACGTCGCCGAGGACGTGGTCTATTCCGGCACGATCGCGGGCGCGATGGAAGGCGGGATCCTAGGAATCCCATCGATTGCTCTGTCCCAGTCCTACAGCTCCGATACCGGCCGCGAGGGCGCGATCTGGAGTTGCGCCGAGACCCATGCGCCGCCGCTCATCGACAAGCTCTTGGCCGAGGGGATCGCGCCACATATCGTAATGAACGTGAATTTCCCGGCGTGCCGGCCGGAGGAGGTTCAGGGAGTCGCGGTGACCGTGCAGGGCCGGCGCGGCTATCTCGTCAAGATCGACGCGCGGGCCGATGGACGCGGCAATCCGTATTATTGGATCGCCTTCGATCGCAATCAATTGGTTCCAGGCGAAGGCACCGACCTTGAAGCCTTGGCGCGAAAATTCATTTCCGTCACGCCGCTCAGGCTTGATTTGACCGACGAACCCTCGCTCGCGCGCTATGCGCGGGCGCTATGCTGATTGAGCCCCATGCAGCCCGGCCGCAGCGAAGCCGCAGGAGCGCAATCGGGCGAGGCCGCCGCAGCGGCGCAGGCCAAAGCGGTGTTTCTGCTGGCGCTGCGGGCGAGGGGCATCCAGGATCTGGAGGTCCTGCGCGCGCTTGAGACGATCCCGCGTGAAATTTTCGTGCCGCATCGCTATGTTGACCTCGCGCGCCGCGATCTAGCCCTCCCGCTGCGCTGCGGCCAGACGCTGCCCGAACCCTGGCTTGCCGCGCGCATGATCGAGGTGCTGGCGCCGGCGTCGCAGCACCGCGTTCTTGAAATCGGCACCGGGTCAGGTTACGCCACGGCGCTTCTCGCCCGCATCGCGCGCGAAGTGCTCTCGATCGAGCGGTTCCAGAGCCTTGCGATCGAAGCTGGGGCCCGGCTTGAAAGGCTGGAGGTGCGAAACGCCGGCGTCGTATGGGGCGACGGGCTTGCGATGTTGCCGCAAATCGGTTTGTTCGACCGCGTGATCGTGCAAGGCTCGTTGAGCGAGATTCCTGAAAGCCTCGTCGCGGCGCTGGCTGAAGACGGCGTGCTTGTCGCGGCGCGTCCCGATCCTGAAGCGCCGATGCGCCAGCATGTAGTGCGGATCGTGCGCGACGAAGAAGGCGGCCTTGCCGAGACGCCGATCTGTCCATGTCGGCTTCAGGCGATCCTTTCCGGCGAAGCGCGGGCGCTCTAAGCTCAGGCCAAGCCATTCGCCGTGAAAGAAAGTTCATTTCATAGGGATTTTCGTGAATATTCGTTCATCTAAACCCTCCCTTAACCCGCGCCCCATTTAATGCCTAGACAGGTACTGCGTCAGTGGGTTGCGTCATGAGCCATTCCGTTTCAATCTATTGCTCCCGTCTCGCGTTTCGTCTCGCCCTGACGAGCGCAGCCGCCGGTTTGCTTGCGGGCTGCGCCAGCTCCGACCGTCTTGCCGATCCTTTCGGCAATCCTTTCCAGGCGACGGCGAGCGCCGTGGATCCGACGCCGACATCGAGCATTGCTCCCGCCGCGCCGGTCTCTCCCGTGCAGTCGCGCCCGCTCGCGGCGCCCAGCGCAAGCCCGTCGCCGCAGCCACAGCCCAGCTTTGCGCAACCAAATCCCGCACCCTCGAAATTCGCGCAATCGAGCCCACGGACGAGCGCCGGGGCGCCGTCAGGGCCGACAACGGCAGGCTGGACCGCCACGGGCGGATCGCCAATCACCGTCGCGCAGGGCGAGAACGCCGAAATCCTCTCACGACGCTACGGCATCCCAGTCGATGCGCTCGTTCGCACCAATGGTTTTAGCGCAGCCGCCCAGGTGCAGCCGGGCGCCCGCGTCGTCATCCCAGTCTACAATGCCTCTTTGGCCGCATCGAGCGCAGCGCCGGCTCCGGCCCCCGCGGCGGCGAGCCATGCCGCCAAGGTGAAAATCCTGACCGGCGCGGCGCCCGCGAGCAAGCTTGCATCCACAGTGGCGGCGCCCGAAAGAACGCCTCCAAAACCCGTGAAGGAGGCGGCGCAGCCCAAGCCGCCGGCCAAACTCGTCGCGGCGCATGGTCAAGACCAGACGAAGGAGCCGGTAAAGGAAGCCGCCAAGGGGCTCGCTAAGGAGCCTGTCAAGGAGCCGGCAAAGAATCTTGCGGTCGCGGCCAAGCCGCCGGTGGTCGCCGGCCAGCCGAAGGCCAAGCCGGAAACGGAGAAAGTCGCAAAAGTCGAGACGCCCGTCGCGGAGGCGAAAAAGCCGCCGCAGGAGGCCGCGAGCGCCCCGACCGAGGCCGTCAAGGCCAGCGCCGACGCCAATCCGGAATTTCGCTGGCCGGCGCGGGGACGCATCATCCAGGCCTTCAAGCCCGGCGGCAATGACGGGATCAATATAGCGGTTCCAGAGGGCACGTCCGTCAAGGCGGCCGAAAGCGGCGTCGTCGCTTACGCCGGAAGTGAATTGAAGGGCTATGGCAATTTGATCCTGATCCGCCATCCCAATGGCTTTGTGTCGGCCTATGCGAATAATGGCGACATCGAGGTCAAGCGCGGCGAGACGGTGAAGCGGGGCCAGACCATCGCGAAATCCGGGCAAAGCGGCAATGTCGCCTCGCCTCAGCTCCACTTCGAGCTGCGCAAAGGCGCGACGCCGGTCGATCCGACGCTCTATCTCGCGGGACTTTGATCGGATCGGCCTCGCGTTTTTCCTGAAGGGATCGATCGGAGGCCTTCCGATCGAGAATTGCGCTGATGTGGCGTTCTCGCTGCGGCGTTGGGCTGGGACTCTTTCGCAGGTTTCAATGTTTCTCGGCTGTAAAGCGATCCGTCAGCGCCAGGAGGAACGCCGATACGACAAAAACAATATGAATCCCGGCATACCAATAAAGCTCGCGGTCCGGCGTGTTCCTGACGTCCATGAAGGCGCGCAGCAATTGAATGGCGGAAATGGCGACGATTGACGACATCAGTTTCAGCTTCAAGCCGGTAAAGTCGATCTTGGCCATCCATTCCGGCCAGGATTTATGTTCGGCGGCGTCGATCTTCGAGACGAAATTCTCATATCCGGAAAAAATGACGAGGACGACGAGCGAGCCGGCGAAGGTCAGGTCGACGAGGGCGAGCACATCGAGGACCACGGAGGCTTCGCGCGCCTCCCAAAGATGGGGCGCGATTTCATAGATCATCTGCACCATCTTGACGAGGAGCGCGACCAGGCCGAGGGCAAGGGTCAGATAAAGCGGGGCGAGCAGCCACCGGCTCGCAAACAGGATTTTCTCGAGATATCGTTCGATCATTAGAAGCGCTTTCTTGGCGATTGCGTAAGTCCGCTCGATCGGCCGCATTTGGCGGCAATCTGCATGGCGACGACACCTAAGCGAAGTCCTCGCCAGGAGCCATTTGTTCTTGCATCATTGTTGTGTGAAAGTCCTTAGGCGCGGCATTCTGGCTTAGCCAATGTTTGGCGGCGATGAGCTCAAAAGCCTAATCGATTCAGGCGCAAGCCCTCTGGCCCGCGTCAATTCCCGGCCGCGAAAACGAGATAAAAGGCGATTTCGCTCAACTGCTGCGCGCCTCCGGCGACATCGCCGGTCTGGCCGCCGATCTGACGTTTGGCCAGTGCCGTGAAGGCAAGCGCGGCGCCGATCCCAGCAGCCGCGCCGGCCAGCGCTTTGCCAAGTCCGGCCCCTGCGATAATTGGAGTCAGCGCGAATAGGATGGCAAGGCATGCGGCGGCGGCGAGCGCTTCCGGCTCGGGCTTTCCCGCGCAAAAGCCCGCGCCATCGTTGCGGGCTGGAGGAAGGAGCGCTTGGGGGATGAGCGCGGCCGCGCGGGAGAGGGCCGCCGCGCCAATCAGCACGGCGCCCGCCAGAGCGAGCTTGTGCCCTGCCATGACCGTCAGGCTCGCCACGCGTAAATAGAGCGCCAGCGCGAGCGCCAAAGCGCCAAATGCGCCGATTCGGCTGTCTCTCATGATTTCGAGCTTTCGCTCGGCGCTGGAGCCGCCCCCGAAGCCATCGGCGCAATCGGCGAGGCCGTCCTCATGCAATGCGCCGCTGAGAAGCAGCAAGGCGCCGATGGCGAGCGGCGCCGCGATCAGCGGCGGCAAGCCGATGCTCGCGGCCATGGCGAGAACCCCCGCCGCCAGGGCTCCGAGCAAGGCGCCCGCCGCCGGAATCATTCGCACGGCGCGGGAAAAGCCCGCAAATGCATGCGGCGCGGGCTCGAAGGCGAGGATGGGGAGGGGAAGCCGCGTGGTGAAACGGAGGCAA
This sequence comes from Methylocapsa aurea, assembly GCF_000746085.1. Classification (GTDB taxonomy): domain Bacteria; phylum Pseudomonadota; class Alphaproteobacteria; order Rhizobiales; family Beijerinckiaceae; genus Methylocapsa; species Methylocapsa aurea. Next base: position 145,180 of record NZ_JQKO01000011.1, read on the forward strand.
ATCAGAAGGTCGATGAGAAGCGACGAGCCAAGGCGCATCGCTTCTCATCGGTTATTGGCGGGCCTTTGTCGAGACGTCCCGCAAGCGGATTGCGTCAAGACATTTGCTTGCCCGGCGCGCATCAGTCCGCCGGCGCAGAGCCACGGTCGGGCTCACAGACCCAGCCTCGATAGAGATTGTCCGGGTCCGCCTTAATGCCGTTGTAGAAATTGCTACGGTCGTCTCTGACGCCGGAATAGCAACGGACGCGCTTTGTCTCTGACGCCGAGGCGGAGCTCACGATCGAGTACGCCGCCGCCTGACCCAGGTTCGATATGCCGCTGGAGGCGGCAAAGCCGCAGGCCGTGGTGGCGAGAACGAGGCCGGCCGTGAGGAAAGAAAGCTTACGCATGATATTGGTCTCCAATCCAAGATCTGAGATTGAGACGTTTTCTCCCTATAAAGGTAAGATATGCTGTCATATGCTGCATTGCAATATAGCAAAAGCGAAACAGGCTGGGGCATCTCGCCGCGGACCAATTTTTGCGATTTTTGTTTCTGTATCGGCGCTAGAACACAGCCTCTGGAGGGGGCGTTCCACGCGGATCCCGGCGCCGGGGCTGGGCTTAGGTCCTGTCCTCCGGCGGCTCTTGCAAATGACAATATAGTCCTCCTTTGCTGCATTGCGATAGCGCGGGCTAAAAAACGCAACGCGGCGTCTCCGCTTGGCGCTCGCCCCGCACTTGATCCCCGAGCCTCGGAAAATCGGCGCGTCGAACCGGCCCCGGGGAAAAACACTGGCAACTTTGTCCTTGCCTGCTCTAAGTGATCTACCGCTCCTCCATTTTTCAGGTTTCGATGTCCGCAAAGGGATTGCCCTTCGACTCCCTCCGCGATCTTCTCGCGCTGATGCCCGAGGCGTCCGAAACCTCTGTTGCGGCGGTCCGCGCCCGTGACGCGCTATTGACAAAACCGCAAGGCGCGCTTGGCCGGCTCGAAGAGATCGTCGCGTTTCTCGCCGCCTGGCAGGGCAAGCCCCAGCCGACGGTCGACCATCCCCTTGTCGCGGTCTTCGCTGCCAATCACGGCGTCGCGGCCAAGGGCGTGTCGGCCTATCCGGCCTCGGTCACCAGGTCCATGCTGGAGAATTTTTCCGCGGGCGGGGCCGCGATCAACCAGATCTGCGCAACCTACGGGATTGGTCTGAAGGTTTTTGAACTCGCGCTCGACATCCCGACCCAAGACATAACCCAGGCTCCGGCGCTTGGGGCGGCTGAGGCGGCGGCGACCTTCGCTTTCGGCATGGAGGCGATCGCCGGCGGCGTCGATCTTTTGTGCCTCGGCGAAATGGGGATCGGCAACACGACCATCGCCGCCGCGATCTATCATGGCCTTTATGGCGGCGCGGCGGCCGATTGGGTTGGTCGCGGCGCCGGGGTGGATGATGCCGGCCTTGCGCGCAAAGTCGCGGCGGTCGAGGCGGCCATAGCGCTCCACAAGCCGCATCTCGCCGATCCTTTTGAGGTGATGCGCCGCCTCGGAGGGCGCGAGATCGCGGCGATGGCGGGGGCGATCCTGGCCGCGCGCCTGCAGCGGATCCCGGTCATCCTCGATGGCTATGTGGTCTGCGCCGCCGCCGCCATTCTCCATGCGCTGGATCCCACGTCGCTCGACCATTGCCTCGCCGCGCATGTTTCAGCCGAGGGCGCGCATGCCGAGGCGCTGCGCCGGCTCGGCAAGAAGCCGCTGCTTGATCTTGGCCTGCGGCTCGGCGAAGGCTCCGGAGCGGCCCTCGCCGTCGGGATCGTCAAGGCGGCGCTCGCCTGCCACGCGGATATGGCGACTTTTGCGCAGGCGGGCGTCGCGGGCCGGCTGGCGGAATAGGATTTGCCTTGGTTGGAGGCGGCTCTATACAGGCCGCTTCTTGCCGCCGGCGCAAGATGGCGCGCCGGTGGCAAATAACGCGAAGGACAGAGGATGACGGTCGCGCAATTGATCGAACGGCTGCGGGAAATGCCCGGCGAGGCCGTGGTGCTTCTCGAAGGCGACGGCGCCTTTGCCCGCGTCGCCGGGGTCGCTCTCGAAAAGAGCGTGACGGAGGGGCTGCCGGACGAAGTCATTCTTTCCACCGACGCCGAAGAATAGTCCCCTTCCCTGGGGCTACTTGCCCTCGATCAGCTTGCGCGCGTCCTCGCGCAGGGCGGCGCGGGGCTTGTCCTGAAGGTAGAGCATATGTCCGCCGCCATAGACCTTGAGCCGCAGGCGGTCCGGATCGCCCAAGGGCGGAACCTGATCCAACAGAAGCTTTGACGCGAAATAGGGGGTCACCTGGTCGGTCAGCCCATGCGCGACGAGCACGCGCAGATGCGGGTCGATCGCCATCGCCCGCTTGAGATCCCCAAGGGCCTCGGGGCGGCTCCGGCCGCTGCCCCAATCCCATTGCCGATTGACGTTTTCGTTGAGGATTTCGTAGCGGGCCTCGATGGGCCAGCCGAGGCGGTTTCCAGTGATGTCGGCCATCGCGCTGGCGAGCGGCGTCTTGAGCGCGTCGAGGACGGGATCGGAATAGTCGCTCGAAGCCGAGTGGGGCGCCGGGTCGAAGCCGCTGATATTCGCGTCGTAAAGACTTGCGATCTTGCCGTCGGCGCGGCTGCGTTCGCGGGAGAAGCTCGCCATGTCGACCCGCCCGCCGAGTTGGCGCACGAGGGCCGGATCGAGGCCGGTGAAGCCCGCGACTTTTTCGCTGATTCGATTGAGCGCCTGCGCATCGCGCTCTCCGCGCAGAAGATCGGCGAGATAGGGACCGGCGGCGTAAGCTTCGACATCGGCGAGGCGGGCGCGGCCATCGGCGCCGTTGAGGCTCCGCGCGGCGGCGGCTTGCGAGGGCAGCCTGGTCACGAAGGTCAGCGGATTATTGGCGCCCTCGAACCAGCCGAAGTCCAGGACCGGTGAAATCAGCACAAGGCCTGCGACGCCGATCCCTTCTTGATCCTGCAAGCGGCGGGCGAGCTTTGGCGCGCGAAAGCCGCCATAGCTTTCGCCGACGATGAATTTCGGGCTTTCGAGCCGTTTGTTCGCAACCAGCCATTTGCGGATCGTCACGGCGAGCGCGTCGATGTCGCCGCCGACCGAATAGAAATGGCGGCGCGCGTCCTCGCCCTTGGCCAAGATGCGGCTATAGCCGGCGCCGGGCGGATCGATGAAGACGAGGTCGGTGAAATCGAGCCAGGTCTCGGCATTGTCGATCGCGATCGGCGGCGCGGAGGGCGATTGCGGCGCGCCATCGAGCGGCAGCCGCCACGGTCCCAATGCGCCAAGGTCGAGCCAGGCCGAGCCCGCGCCGGGCCCGCCATTGATGGCGAAGGCGACAGGGCGTTTGGCCGGATCGGCGCCCTCTAAGAGAAACGCGAGCGCGCCGATGTCGGCTTGCGGCGTCCCATTCTGCCCATCGCTCAGCCGGATCGCGCCGGCGATTGCCTTGAAGCGAAGGTTGCGTCCGGGAAGATCGAGCGAATGGGATGTCGTCGCGGCTGGCGGCAGCGGATTGGGCGGGGTCGTCGCCGGCGTCTGCGTGGGCTCCGCCGCTTCGGGTTTGGCCGGCGCGGGCGGCTCCAGCGCTGTCGCGGGCGCGATGGCGGCGCAGCCGAAAAGAATTGCCGCCAGCATGGATTTCCAATTGCCGGGCGTCGCTGTCATGGATCGAGAGGCCACGCGTGCTGATCTCCTTCGGAAATTGGATATATTGTCCGCATTAGAGCATGTCCCGAAAAGGTTGCTCGACTTTTTCGATATTGAGACATCGAATATATCCGATGTCTCACATGCTCCAACTCTTTGAATTTGAGCGATTCCTTTTCGATCACGTGATTCTGCGCAATCGGGAAGCGCTCTAACAGACGGTTCGGCAAATGGCTTTGCACAAAGCGGTGATGGGGAAGGATCCGCAGGCTCCTCGAACTTCCCGTTTGAGGGTCACGCCGCCGAGCGGGTCTTGCGCCGGGCCTTTGCCGCGAAAGCGTCGGGCTCGGCGATCGGCGCGGCGTCCATAACCCGCTCAGGCGGGAAGATCACAATGACTTCGGTGCCCTCGCGAAGTTTGGACTTCAAGGTGAAGCTGCCGCCGTGGAGCTCGACAAGGCCTTTGACGATCGGCAGGCCGAGGCCGGAGCCCTCGTCGGCGTTTTTTTGGGCGAGCGTGCCGCGGCCGAAGGAAGACATGACGATCGGAATTTCCTCTTCGGGTATCCCAGGGCCGCTGTCGCGCACCGCGAAATATTGGCCCCCGCTCGAGGTCCAGCCGATCTTGATCGTGATCTTTCCGCCTGGCGGCGTGAACTTGATCGCGTTGGACAGAAGATTCAACGTCACCTGACGGACCGCGCGTTCATCGGCCCAAAGTCGAGGCAAGGTGGGCTCCACGGCCTCCTCGATGTCGATATTGCGCTTCTTGGCGCGCAGGCTCAGCAGATGGCGGCAATCCTCGACGATATGGGGGAGCGCGACGGGCTCCTCCTTGAGGTCGAAGCGCCCAGCCTCGATTCGCGACAGATCGAGGATTTCATTGATCAGCATCAACAGATGCTGGCCGCTCGAATGGATGTCGGTCGAATATTCCTTATAGGAAGCTATGATGTGCGAACCGAACAATTCGCCTTTCATGACTTCGGAGAAGCCGAGAATGGCGTTGAGCGGCGTGCGCAATTCATGGCTCATCGTGGCGAGAAAACGGGATTTGGCGAGGTTTGCTTCCTCGGCGCGGCGGCGCGCCAGATCGCTATTGGCCTTGGACTGTTCGAGCTCGGCGATCAATTCGTCTTTTTCGGCCTGAAACGAGAGCGCTTCGAGCGAGGCCGCATGCAGCTTCCTCGCAAGATGCATGAAATAGAGCAGAGTTCCGCAGGCGACGGCGACAAGCGGCAAGGTTCCGTCCGAGAGGCTCGCCGGCCGCATGACAATGAGGATGGTCAGAGCCACCGGGGTCAAGCCTGCCTGCGCCGCTGCGGGAATCGATGCGGTGATGGTCGCGTTCATGGCGGCGACCAGCAACAGCATGACGAGGACGCAAGCGCGCGCGGCGGGATCCGCCGGGTGGCTGATGAGGCAAATAAGGATCGCCCATGCGACGCCCTGGACCATCTCGGCGATGACGAAATTTCGGCGCCAACGATCGACGTCAATGCTGGCGTCGGGCGCGTTCAGGAATTTGCCGGCGAGCCGGTGCCCCAAACTTAATGCGGCGATATTTGCGCAGAGCCAAATCAGGACGGCGTCGAGGGGAACCCAGGCGACCGCAATCGCAGCGGCGACTCCGCTGAGGATGGCCATGGCGGAGCCGGACGCGCGCCGTCCCTTGGCGAAAAGCCGCAACAATGCAATATCGAAATCGCGATGCCCAGAACCCGACCGGCTCAGCTTTTCCCGCGCCTTGCGAAGGGCGATGGCGAGGCTGCTGGGTTTCGCCGCGATCCTCGGATCCGCCGCCCTCCGGCCTGCGATCATTTCTGCGGTGACTTCTGTCATCCTTTGGAAGACCCGCTCAATTCTCGCGTCAATGGAAAGATTTCGTGGACGATGCCCGAAAAAGATTAATGACAGCCTCACGCGATCGGCTGAATTGATCGCATCCGAGGCGGACCCGAGGCTGACCGGCGCTGTTTGGGTTCGACCGAAAGGCGATGCGCCGCCGCCAGCCGGGCCGCTGCTCCCGCGGGCTCATTCGGGACCCGTCGCGCCGTCGCGCCGACCTGTCTCAAAAGCAAACAAGAAACGCTGTAAGAGTTTGTTTTATCCCGTTGTTGTCACGAGAATCGGCATCCGTTCCGCGTATCGGCGCTTGCGCCATCGCCTATCAATTGAATGTGTGCGGACGCACATAGCGAACCGCGCAGGCGGTCTAATCGATGTCCCGCCGCACCTGCCGATTTTCCAAGAAACGCAGCCTAAAGCGCTTCCCGATGGGATGGACCCATCCGCTCGAAAAGAAATCGCCAGATTCAAAGAGTTGGGGCATGTTGCGACTGAAAAAGTCGAGCAACTTTTTTAGAACATGCTCAAAAGCTGCGCCAAATTCGCAAATATTAGACAAAAAAGCCGTTTTCGGGCATTTTTGATAGTGATAGGCTGGCGTGAGGCTATTGAGTTCTTCTATACTAAGTAACTTTGGTTAGGTAAAAAATATCTACTGAACATAAAGAATATAAGTTTCGGTGTTTTGGTTTGATGCGGGCGTTCAATGAAAGTAACTATTGTCGGATCAGGAGACGCCTTTGGATCAGGCGGAAGGGCGCATACCTGCTTCAGGGTCGACGCGTCCGGGACGACGGCCATCGTCGATTTCGGCGCCGGTTCGATCGGGGCCTGGAAGAGCCTTGGCTTCCAGTTCGACGCCGTGGATGCGGTTGTGGTTTCCCATCTCCATGGGGATCATTTCGGCGGACTGCCTTTCCTCTTGCTCGATTGTCAGTTCGTTGAGCGCAGGACCAAGCCGCTGACGTTGATTGGCCCGCCCGGCCTGAAGCAGCGGCTCGATGTCGCGCTGGACATGTTTTTTCCCGGCGCGAGGAATGCGGCGTGGCGGTTTCCGTGGCGGGTGGAGGAGCTTCTCGCCCGACGAAAGACGCAAGCCGCCGGAATGAGCCTCGAGACGTTCGAGGTGGTTCACGAGTCCGGCGGCCTGTCGACGGGCGTTCGCCTCTGCGACGGAAACAGCGTCTTCGCCTATTCCGGCGACACCGCCTGGACCGAAACCCTGTTCGATCTCTCCGCCAATGCCGATATTTTTCTCGTCGAGTGCTATTCCGGAGCCGCGCCGACGCCCAATCACATGGATTGGCCGACGCTCAAAGCCAATTTGCCCGGCTTTTCGGCCAAGCGGATGGTCGTGACCCATATGGGCGACTCGGCGCTGGCGCGCCGCGGCGAGATGGAGCAGGCCGGGCTGACGATCGCCTATGACGGACAGGTCTTCGATCTCTGAGCTCGCAGCGCTAGCTGATCGCATCAGGGCCTGCCGGCTCTGCGTCGAATCCCCGCGCGGCCCGGCGCTGCCGCACCAGCCGCGGCCGGTCTTGCGCGCCTCAATGACCGCGCGTCTCCTCGTCGCTAGCCAAGCGCCGGGGACGAAAGTGCATGCGACCGGGCTCTCGTTCAACGACGCCTCGGGCGATCGTCTGCGGCAATGGATGGGCCTCACCCGCGACGTCTTCTACGACGAATCGAGGGTGGCGATCATTCCAATGGGTTTTTGCTTTCCGGGCCATGGCGCAGCCAAGAGCGATCTGCCGCCGCGGCGGGAGTGCCGCGAGACCTGGCACGACGACCTGTTTCGGCTTTTGCCGCAGCTCGACTGCATCCTCGCGATTGGGCGCTACGCGCAAGATTATCATTTCGCCCGGCTCGGGCGGCCCTTGCCGAAGGGCGCGCGGCTCGACGACGTCGTGCGGCGCTGGAAGGATTTCGGCGGGCAGGGGTCTGGGGAGCAGGGACCGCGACTCATCGCCTTGCCGCATCCGTCCTGGCGCAACAGCGGCTGGATCAAACGCAACCCCTGGTTTGAAGCGGATGTCCTGCCGATGGTGCGGGCCGAGGTGGCGCGCGCGATCGGCGGCTAGAGCCTATTCCGAACAGATTGGTTCAATCTGTTCGACGAGAATATGCTCAGACGTTTTAACATCGGAGCGATTTCTGATCGATCGAATGACTGCATTCTATCGGAAAGCGCTCCAACGTTCAGCCAATGTTCAGCCATATTGGCCGTTTCTAAGAGACCCTCCTGTTTTGTCTCGCGGCGCCAAAGGATGAAAATGAGAAAATTAGCAATTGGCGGCCTCCTGATCCTTTGTCTGGCGTTCACCTTGCCATTGTCCCGGCAGGCTTTCGCGCAAGGCGGCGAGCCCCGTCTGGCGCTTGTGATCGGAAATGCGGACTATCGCGAGTCGCCGCTGGCGACGCCCGCCAATGACGCTGGGCTCGTCGCCGAAACTTTGCGCGCCGCGGGTTTCCAGGTCAGCGGCGCCGCCAACCTCGACCAAGACGCGCTGCGCCGGGCGTTCAGGGAATTTCTCGCCAAGACGGCGCAGGCGGGCCCCGACGCAATCGTCTTCGTCTATCTCGCCGGGCGCGGACTTCAATATGAAGGCGAAAATTATTTCGCGCCGATCGAGGCGACCATTGCGCGCGACGCCGATGTTCCAATCGAGGCGCTGCGCGTCTCCGATTTCACCCGCGCGCTCGCGGCGCAGCCTTTGAAAGCGCGGATTGTCGTTCTGGACGCGGCCCGCGCCAATCCATTCGCGAAAAGCGGTCAGCCGCTCGCCAGCGGCCTTGCGCTCGTCGACGCCGAGCCCGGCGCGCTCTATGCCTTCAATACGGCGCCTGGCACCATCGCTCCCGACGAACCCGCTCCCTATGGCGCTTATGCACAAGCGCTGGCAGAAATGTTGCGTGAAGGCGGCATCCCGGTCGATGAAGTCTTTTCCCGCATTCGTCTGCGGGTTGATGAAGTCACCCGCGGCGCCTTCGTGCCGTGGGATGTCTCGAAGCTCGATCCGCCGGTCGTCCTGTTGCCCGGCCGGCCGGATGCGCCGCCGCAGGCCACGGCGCAAGCCTATGCCGCCTCGCGCTCGCGCCCGATCCGGGAGTTCCCGGTTGCGGAAGCCTATGCCGCCGCGATCGAGCGGGACACGCTCGCCGGCTATCAGGATTTTCTCGCGGTCTATCCAAACGACCGGCTGGCCGGCCGCGTGCGCGCCTTGCTGGCGGCGCGGCGCGAAGCGCTGACCTGGCGGCGCACCGTCGCGGCGGATACGCCGAACAGCTATTGGACCTATATGCGCCGCTATCCGCGCGGGCCGCATTTTGCCGACGCCCGGCGCAGGCTTATCCTGCTTTCGGCTCCGCCAGAGCCGCCGTCGCGGTTCGATGATTATGATTTCGGCGGTTTGCCGCCGCCGCCCGAGGCGGAATATAGAATCGTGGATCGCCCGATCTTTTTGTTCGATGGAGACGTCTACGCGCCGCCGCCGCCGCCCCCGGCTTATTTCCTGCCGCCGCGCCCGAGGGTTTTCATTGAGCTTCCGCCGCCGCCGCCACCGCAAAGCCAGGGCTTTCTGCCGATTCCAATCCCAATTCCGCTGCCCTATGCCCGTCCGAATGTCCCGCAAGGCGTCGTGATTCAGCAAAATTTCGGCCAGCAAAGACCCGCCGGCTTCGGCCAGGGCGAAGGTTCGCCGCGCCATCGCGAGCAGGGGGTGGGCCAAGAGGTGGGCCAGCCTGTCGAGGCGCCGTCGGCGCCTGACCAAAGGCCTTTCCAGGGACGCCCGGCTATTTTGCCGCCAGGGCAACCTGCACAGCAAGGGCAACCCGCGAAATCGGAAGGACCGGCTCCTGCGCCCGTCGGCGGCGCTGCCGGGCCCGGCCACGCGCTACCGCAGGGCAAGGGGTTGCCGCCGGCGGTCGAACCCAATGGCCAGCGCCCAGGCGAGCCATCGGGAGCGCCCGCGCCCGGCGGCCATCCGCAGGGCGCCAAGCCGGGCCAAAAGACAAGTCAAGAACCGGGCTCAGAGCCTGTTTCGCCCACGACGCGACCGTCAACGGCTCCCGCTCAACCTAAGATCGAGCCGAAGGGCGAGCCAAGCCACGCTCTGCCGCAAGGCAAGGATCTGCCCGCCGCAAGCGAACCCAAAGGACGGCTCCCGGCGGGACCATCGGGTGCGCCGGCGCCCGGCGGCCATCCGCAAGGTGCCAAGCCTGGCCAGGCTCCAGGCCAAGGTCCTGGCCAAGAACTTGGTCAGGAGCCCGGCCAAACGCCGATCGCGCCCACGACGCGGCCTTCAGCGGCTTCTGGTCAGCCCAAGATCGAGCCGAAGGGCGCGCCAAGCCACGCTCTGCCGCAAGGCAAGGATCTGCCCGCCGCAAGCGAACCCAAAGGACGGCTCCCGGCAGGACCATCGGGAGCGCCTGCGCCCGGCGGCCATCCGCAGGGCGCCAAGCCTGGCCAGGCTCCAGGCCAAGGTCCTGGCCAGGAACTTGGTCAGGAGCCCGGCCAAACGCCGATCGCGCCCACGACGCGGCCGTCAACGGCTCCGGCTCATCCCAAGGCTGAGCCGAAGGGCGCGCCAAGCCACGCTCTGCCGCAAGGCAAAGAGGCGCAGCCGGCAAGCGAAACCAAGGGACGCCGCGCGCCTCCGCCGCCGGGGGCGCCCGCGCCAGATCAGGCGCCGGTTTCTCCCGCGACTCCGCCTGCGGCGCAGCCAAAGGAGAAAACCGCTCCGCCCGCCGCAAAGACCCTGCCTCCGGCTCAACCCAAGCGCGAGCCGAGCCGCGTCCCGACGGAAGACCAGCGCTCGCCGCCTTCCGGCGTCCGCCCGCCGCATTCGCCGTCGGGGACCCAGGCGCCTTCGGCCAAGCCGGCGCCTGCCGTCAAGTCTGAACCAAGCTCCAAGCCTGAATCAAGTTCCAAGCCAGAGCCTAGCTCCAAGCCAAAGGCGCCGGAGCCAATCGCGCCGAAAGCCGCGCCGCAGATCAAGCCGAAAGCGCCGGAGCCGGAGGCCGGCCGGAATGCCCCGGCTTCGCAGCAATAAGCGCCTTCCGGAAACGCGGCCAAACCCGCGTCAAAGCCCGCCGAGACGCCGCAGCGCCCGGACCAATAGCCACGCAAGCCGCGCCGCCAAGCGTGGCGCTTGGCGTTTGCTCCGGCCGTTGTTACACTCGCCTAGGCCGCAACGGAGCGAAATGTCCCGTCAAAGGCTCCGGGAGGTGGAAATGGGACCGGTCGAAAGCACGGACTTGGCCGTCAGCCTCGCGACTCGGGCGCAAAATTCCGGCTTGTGCGGCGCCGAGCCCATTGGCGGGACGGTCCCTCCCGAGACTGCCAGCCCGGCGCGCGTCGCAGCCAGCCGTTTCGCTCTGGCGCATCGGCCAGGAGAAGAGCAGCTTTATGCGGCGCTCGATCTTGGCACCAATAATTGCCGCCTGTTGATCGCCCGTCCGACGCCCGGAGGCGGCGGCCGCGCAGGGTTTCGCGTCATCGATTCCTTCTCGCGCATTGTTCGGCTCGGCGAAGGACTGTCGGGAACCGGTCGGCTCAGCGCGGCGGCGATCGACCGGACGCTCGGCGCACTGGAGATTTGCCGCGATAAAATGACCGCGCGCGGCGTGACGCGGGCGCGGCTGATCGCAACGGAGGCCTGCCGGTCGGCGCAAAATGGGGCCGAATTCCTCAACAAAGTGCGCGGAGAGACCGGCCTCGAACTTGAAGTCGTCGATCGCGAAACCGAAGCGCATTTGGCCGCTGCAGGTTCGGCTTCTCTCGCCGATTCGGCGGCCGCTGGCGTGCTTCTCTTCGATATTGGCGGCGGATCTTCCGAGATCGTTTGGCTTGGCCGCGACAATAACGGCGCGCGCGCCGGCGCGGAGCCGACGGACATGGCGTTGCGCGAAAGGATCCGGTGCTGGGTTTCCCTGAAACTTGGCGTCGTGACCTTGGCGGAAAAATTCGGCGGCCTCGAGGTTTCCGACGCGACTTTCGAGGCGATGATCGAGCATGTCGCCGGAGAGCTGCGGAGCTTTGTCGTTACGGTCGGCGCGGAGCAGCGCTGCCCGCGCTTCCATCTTCTTGGGACGTCCGGAACGGTCACGACCATCGCCGGCGTCTTTCTTGGTTTGGCGCGTTATGATCGCCGCCGCGTCGACGGATTATGGATGTCGAGCGCGGAAGTGAGCGAGGCCGTGGCGTCGTTGCGCAAGATGACCTATGGTGAGCGCGCCGCGAATGGCTGCATCGGGCTCGGCCGCGCCGATCTCGTGCTCGCCGGCTGCGCTATTCTGGAAGCCATCCGCCGCGCCTTTCCGGCCGATCGCGTCCGCATCGCCGACCGCGGCCTGCGCGAGGGAATCTTGCTTCAACTCATGAGCGCCGACAGGGCCTCCGTGCGGATGCGCAGATGACCCAAACGCCGTCCTCCTCCGGCCGCGAAGGCGGACGCTCGCTGAAGACGCGGGTGAAGACGGCGCGAAAGCGCTCGCTCTCCTCGACGCTATGGCTCGCGCGCCAGCTCAATGACCCCTATGTGGCGCGGGCCAAGCGGGAGGGACTGCGCTCGCGCGCGGCCTATAAGCTGATCGAAATCGACGAGCGCTGGCATTTCTTGAAACCAGGCCAGAGGGTCGTCGATCTCGGCGCCGCGCCTGGAGGCTGGTCGCAGGTAGCGGCCCGCGCGGTCGGCGCCGAGGCTGGCCGGGGCAGGGTGCTCGGCATCGATCTCCTCGAAATGGAGCCACTTCCCGGCGTCGAATTCAAAGTCATGGATTTCCTCGAAGCGGAAGCGCCGCGCCAGCTCATGGAATGGCTCGGCGGAAAGGCGGATGTGGTTCTCTCCGATATGGCGGCGAATGCGACCGGACATAAGAAAACCGATCATTTGCGGATCATCGGCCTTGTCGAGCTCGCCGCCGATTTCGCTTGCGAGGTTCTGGCCGAGGGCGGCAGCTTCCTCGCCAAGGTGATCCAGGGCGGGACCGAACATGAATTGCTCGCGCGGCTGAAGCGCGAGTTCGCGGTCGTGCGCCACGTGAAGCCGCAGGCCAGCCGCGCCGATTCGGCGGAGCTTTACGTGCTCGCCACCGGATTCCGCGGCGCTCCAGGCGCCTGAATCGGGCAATCGCGCCTCCCGGGACTTATCGCTCCCGCCTTTGCGCTTCGTCACATGCGTGCTAAGAGCCCCCGGCAACTCTCGGTCGACGTAATTCCTTTGGAAATTGCTTTCCGCACGAACTCAGGCGGCGTCGCCCCCGGAAGCAAATTACGGAGTTGGCATTTGGCTTTGATCACCCGACCGTCTCTTAACGAAGCGCTCACTTTCGACGATGTGCTCCTCCTTCCGGGCCATTCCGAGATTTTGCCGGGCGCGGCGGACCTCAAGACGCGGCTCACCGCGACCATCAGCTTGCACATTCCCATGGTGTCCTCGGCCATGGACACTGTCACCGAGGCGAAGCTCGCGATCGCCCTGGCTCAGGCCGGAGGAATTGGCGTCATCCACCGCAACCTCGAGCCGAGCGAACAGGCCGAGGAAGTCCGCAAGGTCAAGCGCTACGAAAGCGGCATGGTGGTCAATCCGATCACGATTTTCCCTGATGAAACGCTCGCCGACGCCCTGGCGCTGATGCGCCAGCACGGGATTTCCGGCATTCCGGTGGTGGAGCGCGGTCCTGGCGGCAAGCCGGCGCGGCTTTGCGGCATCTTGACCAATCGCGATGTCCGGTTCGCCGACAATCCGTTGCAGCCGGTTTCCGAGCTGATGACCAAAACCCTCATCACGGTCCGCGAGGGCGTGAGCCAGGACGAGGCCCGCCGGCTGCTGCATCAGCACCGGCTGGAAAAGCTGATTGTCGTCGATGAGGACGGCCGCTGCGTCGGTCTCGTCACCGTCAAGGATATGGAAAAAGCCACCTTGCATCCGCTCGCCAGCAAGGATGCCGAGGGACGCCTCAGGGTCGCTGCCGCCTCGACGGTGGGCGATTCCGGTTTCGAGCGCGCGCTGATGCTGATCGACGCCGGCGTCGATTGCATCGTCGTCGACACCGCGCATGGTCATTCGCAATCGGTGCTGGATCAGGTCGCGCGGCTGAAGCTGGCCTCCAACAAAGTCGCGCTGATCGCCGGCAATGTCGCGACCGCCGATGGCGCAAAGGCGCTGATCGACGCCGGAGCCGACGCGATCAAGGTGGGCATCGGCCCCGGCTCGATTTGCACCACCCGGATCGTCGCCGGCGTCGGCGTGCCGCAGCTCACCGCCATCATGGATTGCGCCGAAGCCGCGCACGCCTCCAATATCCCGGTCATCGCCGATGGCGGGATCAAATATTCTGGCGATCTCGCCAAGGCGATCGCGGCGGGCGCCGACAGCGTCATGATTGGCTCGCTCTTCGCCGGAACCGACGAGAGCCCGGGCGAGGTCTATCTCTACCAGGGCCGCTCGTTCAAATCCTATCGCGGCATGGGATCGGTCGGGGCGATGGCGCGCGGCTCCGCCGACCGCTATTTCCAGCAGGACATCAAGGACCATCTGAAGCTGGTGCCCGAAGGCGTCGAGGGGCAGGTGCCCTATCGCGGCCCCGTCGCGCCAATCCTGCATCAATTGGCGGGCGGATTGCGCGCCGCCATGGGCTACGTCGGGGCGCCCGACATAGCGGCGTTTCACGCCCGCGCGCGGTTCGTTCGAATCTCATCCGCGAGCCTGCGCGAGAGCCATGTCCATGACGTCGCGATCACGCGTGAGAGCCCGAACTACCCGACCGGCATTTAATGCTTGAAGTGAATTCCTGGCGTCTATTGCGCGATGAGGCCGCATGACTCTCCAAATGATTCTTCTGCCGCTGTTCGTTCAGATTGGCCTCGTCTTTTTCCTTAGCTTTTGGATGGCGAAGCGGCGCTGGAGCCTTTTCACGCGCGGTCAAATGCATTGGCGGGATATTGCTTTGAAGCAAACGCCCTGGCCCGCGCCCGCGCAGCAGGTCGGCAATTGCTTCCAGAACCAATTCGAGATTCCGATCCTGTTCTATGTTCTCGTCATTCTCGCCATTATCACCAAAAAGGCGGATCTCGTTTTTGTCGTCATGGAGTGGGTTTTCGTCGTCACGCGCATTGCGCATGCCTATGTTTTCACGACGTCCAACTACGTGCCGATGCGCGGCCAGTTTTTCATTTTAGGCGTCATCGACCTATTCTTGATGTGGGCGCTCTTTGCGTTCCGCATTCTCATCGCTCCAGCTCTCGGACCGCTGTGATGCCGCTATGATTCCTGGCGCACGGATCGCCGCCGCGATCGAGGTCCTCGAGGAGATTGAAGCGCGCAAAAGACCCGCCGCCGAGGTTTTGAAGGAATGGGGCTTGGCGCATCGGTTCGCCGGCTCCAAGGACCGCGGAGCGATCGGCTCGCTCGTTTTCGACGCGCTGCGCCGAAGGGCGTCCTCGGCCTATATCATGGGGGAAGAAACCGCTCGCGCCATCATGCTCGGCGCCTTGCGCCAGGTCCGGGGGATGAGCGTCGATGAGATCGGCGCGCTTTGCTCTGGCGAGGCGCATGCGCCTTCGCCGCTGGATGGCGGCGAATCCGAACGCCTCGCTTCTGCCGACCTGACCGGCGCGCCAGCCCATGTCGCAGGCGATTTTCCGCAATGGCTGGAGCCGTCCTTCATCGCCGTCTTTGGCGCGGCCGTCGTCGGCGAGACCGCGGCGCTCGCCGCCAGGGCGCCGCTCGATCTTCGCGTCAATACGCTGAAGGCGACGCGCGACAAGGCGCTCGCGAGCCTGGCGCATCTCCAGCCGCAACCAACCAGCCTCTCGCCTTTAGGGCTTCGCGTCCCTTTGACGCTGGACGGACGCGGCGCAGCGCTCACCGCCGAGCCGGCTTATGTCAAAGGTCTCATCGAAATTCAGGACGAAGGGTCGCAACTCGCTGCGCTTCTGGCTGCGGCGAAGCCCGGCGAACAGGTGCTGGATCTTTGCGCCGGAGCTGGCGGGAAGACCTTGGCGCTCGCCGCGGCAATGCAGAACAAGGGACAAATTTACGCGACCGACAGCGATGGCCGCAGGCTGATGCCGATTTTCAAGCGGCTGGAGCGGGCCGGAGCCCGCAACGTTCAAGTTCGGGCGCCGCGCCGTGGGCAGGACGCGCTGGCCGATCTCGACGGGCGCTGCGACCTCGTCGTGGTCGACGCGCCCTGCACCGGAACCGGGACCTGGCGGCGCAATCCGGACGCCAAATGGCGGATTAGGCCCGGCGCGCTGGAGCAGCGGATCTTGGATCAGGATCGCGCGCTGGAGGAGGCGGTGCGGTTCGTCAAGCCGGGGGGGCGGATTCTCTATGTGACCTGTTCGGTGCTGCGGGAGGAGAATGAAGAGCGGCTTGTGGTCTTTCTCGCCGCTCATCCCGAGTTCAAGGGCCTGCCCGGCGTTGAGATGGCCGAACAGGCGGGGCTGCCGCAGCTTGGCGGCTTCGCCTCGCCCTTCGGGCCGGGGCTGCGCCTCACGCCATTGACGAGCGAAACCGATGGTTTCTTCATCGCCATGCTGCAGCGCGGCTGATTGAACGGGAGCCGCATCTGGCCTTGTCTCGCGCCTGAGTTATATACAGCCTATAAAGGCAGCTGACGCGTTCTCGTATCTCCTGCACGCCAGGGCGCTGCGAAGCTCAAGCAAAGAATAAAGATCAAGCTATGGGGCGGCGCGCCGACGCGAGGAGCGATCAATCTCACAGGGACGAGACAACGATGGCTTACGCGCAAATCGGAAAAATCAGCATTGCCGATGTTCTGCATGATTTTATCCGCGATGAAGTCTTGCCTGGGACGGGCGTCGACGCTGAGCATTTTTGGAGCGGGGTGGCCGATCTGATCGCTGATTTTGCGCCTCGCATCCGCGCCCAACTGCAAATTCGCGACGAGCTGCAGGAAAAGATCGACCAATATCATCGCGCCCGCGCCAGTCAGCCCTTCGATCCGGCGGAGTATGAGTCCTTTCTGCGCGACATCGGCTATCTCGAGCCGGAGCCGGCCGATTTCGCGATTCGCACCGAAAATGTCCTGGAAATCGCCAGGGTCGCGGGGCCGCAGCTCGTCGTTCCGGCGTCGAACGCTCGCTATGTCCTCAATGCCGCCAATGCGCGCTGGGGCAGCCTCTACGATGCGCTTTACGGTTCCGATGTCATTCCCGAAACCGGCGGAGCGGAACGCGGCAAGGGCTATAATAAGAAACGCGGCGAGCGGGTTATTGCATGGGTCCGCAATTTTCTCGACGAAGTGACGCCGCTCTCGAAAGGCTCCCACAAGGCGGTCACGGAATATAGGGTCGCCAATGGCGAACTCGTCGCGACGCTCGACAATGGCCTCGATGCGCGTTTGAAGCATCCCGGCCGCTTCGCCGGCTATAAAAAGACGGCGTCCGACGCCTTCGTCATTCTGCTGCGCCAGCATGGCTTGCATATCGAGCTCCAGATCGATCACGGCAGCCTGGTCGGAGCCGACAATATCGCGGGGGTGGCCGATGTCGTTCTCGAAGCCGCGCTGAGCGCGATTATTGATCTTGAGGACAGCACCGCGGCGGTCGACGCGCCGGACAAGGTCGCCGTTTATCGAAACTGGCTCGGCCTGATGCAAGGAACTCTCTCGGCCTCGCTCGAGAAGAGGGGACTTATCATCGACCGCCGTCTAGCGTCGGACCGCGGCTACATTGGGCGGGACGGGGAGCCGATGGCCTTGCATGGGCGCAGCCTGCTGTTGGTCCGAAATGTCGGGCATCACATGTTCAGCGACGCGGTGCTGGACGCGCAGGGACGGCCCGTCCCGGAGACGATCCTCGACGCCGCGATCACCGCCCTCATCGCCATGCATGATCTGGCGCCGGGCCGCGCCTTGCGCAACAGCCGCTCTGGGTCGGTCTATATCGTCAAGCCGAAGCTGCACGGGCCGGCCGAGGCCGCGCTCGCCAACGACCTTTTTGGCCGCGTCGAGGACCTGCTCCGCCTGCCGCGGCATACGTTGAAAATGGGAATCATGGACGAGGAGCGCCGCACCACGCTCAATCTCAAGGCCTGCATCGCGGCCGCCGCCGACCGGGTGTTTTTCATCAACACCGGCTTCCACGACCCCACCGCCGACGAGATCCACACCTCGATGGAGGCGGGTCCGATGATCCGCAAGAACGAGATGAAATCGACGCCGTGGATCGCGGCTTACGAGAATGCGAATGTCGATGTGGGCCTCGCCTGCGGCTTGCCGGGGCGGGCGCAGATCGGCAAGGGGATGTGGGCCGCTCCGGACCTGATGGCCGACATGCTGGCGCAAAAAATCGCCCATCCGCTGGCCGG